>NZ_BOON01000007.1 GCF_016863255.1 Planosporangium mesophilum | reverse complement strand
CCCCCCCCGCCGTTTGTCATCATCGATACGGTCAGAGGAGCCAGACCGCGGTATCGGCGGGTACCCGGCCGTCGGCGTCGAGCTCCCCGCTGGCCAGCAGGACCCGCGCCCCGGCCGGCAACGCCACCGGCTCGGTACCCAGGTTGGCCAGTACCAGCACGGAACCGTTACGCAGGCTCACCACATCCGTCCCGGCGTCCGGCTGCCACTCCACGGTTCCGGCCCCGAGCCGGTACTCCCGGCGCAGCCGCAGCGCCTGCCGGTACAGCTCGTAGGTCGAGCCGTCGACGCCCTGCTGCTTCTGCAGGGCGTACCGGTCCCACGACTCCGGCTGCGGCAGCCAGCTCGCCTCGCCGGGGCCGAAGCCGTACGACGGGCCGCCCGGCGTCCACGGAATCGGCACCCGGCAGCCGTCGCGCCCGCGCACCGTGTGGCCCGACCGCACCCACGTCGGGTCCTGGCGTACCTCGTCGGGGAGCGTGGTGTGCTCGGGCAGGCCCAACTCCTCGCCCTGGTACAGGTACGCCACCCCGGGCAGCGCGAGCATCAGCGTGGTGGCCGCGCGGGCCCGGCGCAGCCCCAGCGCCTCGTCGGGCTGCGGGTCGTCCACGCCGATGCCGACACGCTCGTTGTTGGTCTCGGCGTACCCGAAGCGGCTGGCGTGGCGCACCACGTCGTGGTTGGAGAGCACCCACGTGGTCGGCGCACCGACGCTCCGGCACGCCGCGATCGACGAGTTGATGACCTCGCGTACGGGGTCGGCGCGCCAGGGCGCGAGCAGGTACGCGAAGTTGAACGCCTGGTGCATCTCGTCCGGCCGCACGTAGCGGGCCATCCGCTCGACCGGGTCGACCCAGGCTTCGGCGACGAGGATCCGCTCACCCGGGTACTCGTCGAGGATCTTCCGCCAGCTGCGGTAGATCTCGTGTACGCCGTCCTGGTCCCACATCGGTTCGGGTCCGTTGGGCACCGCCGGCGGCGGCGCGTCGACCGTGTCGCTCGGCGGTTCCCACGTCTTGACCAGGCCGTGGGCCACGTCGACGCGGAAGCCGTCCACCCCGCGGTCGAGCCAGAACCGCAGCACGTCGGCGATCTCCGCGCGTACCGCCGGATTGTCCCAGTTGAGGTCGGGCTGCTTGACGTCGAACAGGTGCAGGTACCACTGGCCGTCGTCGACCCGGGTCCAGGCGGAGCCGCCGAAGATGCTCGGCCAGTCGTTGGGTTCGTCCCGGAAGACGTACCGCTCCCGCTCGGGACTACCGGGGCCGGCGGCGAGGGCGGCCCGGAACCAGGGGTGCTCATCGGAGGTGTGGTTGGGGACGAGGTCCACGATGACCCGCAGCCCCAGCTCGTGGGCGCGGGCCACCAGCGCGTCGAAGTCGGCGAGCCGGCCGAACAGCGGGTCGACGTCGCGGTAGTCGGAGACGTCGTAGCCGGCGTCGGCCTGCGGGGACGGGTAGAACGGCGACAGCCACACCGCGTCGACGCCCAACTCGACCAGGTGATCCAGGCGGGCGGTGATCCCCGGCAGGTCTCCGAGCCCGTCGCCGTCGGCGTCGGCGAACGAGCGGGGGTAGATCTGGTAGATCACGGCGTCGCGCCACCACTGGGTATTCAACTCGGTAGTCACAGGAAGGCGACGATAGTCGACGCCGGCGCCCGGTCGCCCGACGATCACCCGATCCCGCGCGGACGACCATGTGATCATGCGGTTTCGGCCATCCCCCGAGGGGTAGCGACACCCCGAGGGCGCCCCTGTGCGTCGAAGGGGGACCTATGGGACCCGTGGGCTTAGCCGCCGCTGCGACCCCCGGTGACCTCGTCGCCGCCCGTACCCAGATGGCGCTGTCCCTGGGTTGGCACATCATCATCGCCTGTTTCGGTGTCGCCATGCCGGCCTTCACCGTCTTCGCCGAGTGGCGGGGCATACGGCGCAACGACCCCGCGTACACGCTGCTGGCCCGCCGGTGGGCGCGCGCGATGGGCGTGCTCTTCGCGGTCGGCGCGGTCTCGGGCACCATCCTCAGTTTCGAGATGGGGCTGCTGTGGCCCCGGCTGATGTCCGTGTACGGCGAGGTCATCGGCTTCCCGTTCACCCTGGAGGGCACCGCCTTCTTCCTGGAGGCCATCTTCCTGGGCATCTACCTGTACGGGTGGGACCGGCTGCCGCCGACCCTGCACATCCTGACCGCGATTCCGCTGTGCATCGCCGGCGTGGCCTCGGCGTTCTTCGTCGTCTGCGCGAACGCGTGGATGAACCAGCCGCGCGGCTTCAACCTCGACAACGGCCGGGTGGTCGGGGCCGACCCGTGGAAGGCGATGTTCAACCCGGCGACCCCGCCTCAGACCACCCACATGATCATCGCCGCCTTCATGGTCGCCGGGTTCGGGATCGCCTCGGTGTACGCCGCGGCGATGCTGCGCGGCCGGCGCGACCGGTACCACCGGCTCGGCTTCACCATCCCGTTCACCGTCGCCGCGGCGCTCGCCCCGGTGCAGTTGCTGGTCGGTGACTGGGCCGCGAAGTTCCTCGCGGAATGGCAGCCGACCAAGCTCGCCGCCATCGAGGGGCTGACCCACACCACCGCGGGCGCGCCCCTGTCGCTGGGCGGGGTGTACATCGACGGCGAACTGCGCTACGCGATCCACATCCCGAACGCGCTGTCGCTCCTGGCCCACTGGAATCCGCACGCCGTGGTGTACGGGCTGGAGATCGCACCCCCGGACGCGCGCCCACCGGTCACCCCGGTACACCTGTCGTTCCAGGTCATGGTGGGCATCGGTACCGGGTTCGTGGCGCTCGCACTGTGGTACGCGTTCCTGCGCTGGCGCCGCCGCGACCTGGCGCACTCCCGCTGGTTCCTGAGGGCCGGCAGCGTGGCGGGCGTCGCCGCGGTGCTGGCGCTGGAGGCCGGCTGGGTGACCACCGAGGTCGGCCGCCAGCCCTGGATCGTGTTCGGGCAGATGCGGGTGATGGAGGCGGTCAACCCCGAACCCGGCCTGCGGGCAGGGCTGATCGCGGTCCTCGCCGTGTACACCGTGCTCACCGTCGCGACCGTCGTCGTCCTGCGCCGGCTGGCCCGGATCCCGCTCGATCTGGTGTCCGTGGGCCTCGCTCCGCAGGAGCCGGCGCCACCGGAGCCGGCAGAACCGGGCGAGCCGGGCCCCGGCGCGCCGGCGCAGCGAAGCCGACCGGGCCGTGAGAACCGGCCGGCCCGGAGGAGCCGATGACCGAGGCTGTCTTCCTGCTGGGGGTGCTCTGGATCGGACTGACCCTGTACACGGTGTTCGCCGGTGCCGACTTCGGCGCCGGGATCTGGCACCTGGCCACCAGGCGGCGGGGCCGGAGACTCGACCCGGCGCTGGAGCGCGAACTCCTGGAGCACACCATCGGCCCGGTGTGGGAGGCCAACCACGTCTGGTTGATCTTCGTCATCACGCTGTTCTGGACGATCTTCCCGCCCGCGTTCGGCCCGTTCGCCGCGACCCTGTACATCCCGCTGACCATCGTCGCCCTCGGCGTGATCGCCCGCGGCGCCGCCTACGCGTTCCGCAAGGCGACCGAGCGGGGCTGGCAGTTCAAGGCGTACGGGCTGGCCTTCGGCATCTCGTCGGTGCTCACCCCGTTCGTGCTCGGTACGATCGCCGGCGGCCTCGCGTCCGGCCGGGTGCCTCCGGTGATCGGGTCGGGCGCGATCATCAGCAGTTGGATCAACCCGACCTCGCTGTTCTGCGGCCTGCTCGCGGTCGGCTGCTGCGCGTACCTCGCGGCCGTCTACCTCACCAGGGACGCGGAGCGCGCGGGCGAGACCGACCTCGCCGAGGCGTTCCGGCGCCGGTCGGTCGGGACCGGGATCGCCGTCGGCGTCGTCGCGCTGGCCGGCCTGGCGGTGCTGCGCGCGGACGCGCCCGGCCTGCTCCACGGGATCACCCACCGGGGCCTGCCGATCGTGATCCTGTCGCTGCTGTGCGGAGTGGCCTCGATCGTCCTGGTCGCGCGGCGGCGGTACCTCCCGGCCCGGGCCACGGCCGCCGCCACCGTCGCCACGCTGCTGTGGGGCTGGGGCGCGGCACAGTACCCGGTCCTGCTGTACCCCGATCTGACCGTGGACCGGGCCGCCGCCAGCCCGGTCGTACTGCACGCCGTCCTCGGCGTCGTCGCGGCCAGCTCCGTGCTGCTCATACCGTCTCTGATCTGGCTCTTCTTCATGTTCCAACGAGCCGAGGAGCCGGCAAGCAGATAATAAAGAATCTTGCGTGATTGAATTTCCGGGGATTGGGGAAACCCCCCTGGCGACCGGGATCTCCCCCCGGCGGCAGGAGGAACGGTGGAAACCCTTGCGCAGAGCGGACTGCGCCTGAACCTGAACGCACTGGACTACGCACTGCTCGCGATGTACTTCGTCACCGTTCTCGGGGTGGGGTTCGCGGTACGGCGGGCGATCTCCACGAGCGCCGACTTCTTCCTCTCCGGCCGGGCCCTCCCGGCGTGGGTGACCGGGCTGGCGTTCGTGTCGGCCAACCTCGGCGCGATCGAGATCCTCGGCATGGCGGCCAACGGTGCGCAGTACGGCATGATGACGGTGCACTACTACTGGATCGGCGCGGTGCCGGCCATGGTGTTCCTGGGCATCGTGATGATGCCGTTCTACTACGGCTCCAAGGTGCACAGCGTCCCCGAGTACCTGCGGCGGCGCTTCAACGCCCCGGCCCACCTGCTCAACGCGATCTCGTTCGCGGTCGCCCAGGTGCTCATCGCCGGCGTCAACCTGTACGCCCTGGCCCTGGTCATGCGCGCGCTCGTGGGGTGGCCGCTGTGGTTGTCGATCATCGTCGCGGCCGCGTTCGTGCTCATCTACATCACCCTCGGTGGCCTGTCGTCGGCGATCTACAACGAGGTGCTGCAATTCTTCGTGATCCTCGCCGGTCTGATCCCGGTCACGGTGGTCGGCCTGACGAAGGTCGGCGGCATGTCCGGGCTGTTCGACAAGGTCCGCCACTCCCCTCTCGGCGACGCGGGCCTGCACACCTGGGTCGGCACCGGAACCTCGCACAACCCGCTGGGTGCCAGCTGGATCGGCATCGTGTTCGGGCTGGGCTTCGTGCTGTCGTTCGGCTACTGGACGACCAACTTCGCCGAGGTGCAGCGGGCGCTGTCGGCCCGGAACATGACCGCCGCCCGTCTCACGCCGATCATCGGTGCGTACCCGAAACTGATCATCCCGGCGGTGACCGTCATCCCCGGCCTGATCGCCCTGGTGACCGTCAAGGGCCTCGGTTCGAAGGCCGGCGACCTGCAGTACAACAACGCCATTCCGCTGCTGATGCGCGACCTGCTGCCCAACGGGGTGCTCGGCATCGCGGTGACCGGCCTGATGGCGTCGTTCATGGCCGGCATGGCCGCCAACGTGAGCGGCTTCAACACGGTGTTCACCTACGACATCTGGCAGCCGTACATCCGCAAGAACCGCAGCGACGCGCACTACCTGAAGACCGGACGGATCGTCACGGTCGTCGGCGTCATCATCGGCATCGGAACCGCGTTCATCGCGGCCGGGTTCAGCAACATCATGAACTACATCCAGGCGCTGTTCGCCGTGTTCAACGCGCCCCTGTTCGCCACGTTCATCCTCGGCATGTTCTGGCGGCGGATGACCGCGTGGGCCGGATTCTGGGGCCTGCTCGCCGGCACGCTGGCAGCGGTCACCAACTACGTGCTGTACCGCTCCGGCGTCGTGCACTACGGCTCCGACCTCGACCAGAGCTTCTGGGGTGCGGGCATCGCGTTCGTGACCGTCATGGTCGTCTCGGTGATCGTCACGTTGTTCACCACCCCCAAGCCGGCGTCGGAGCTGAGCGGACTGGTGTACGGCGTGGACAAGATCGACGTAACCGGCGACATGGACGCCGCCGACCGTGCCTGGTACCGCAACCCGATCGTGCTCGGCGCCGTCGCCCTGGTCCTGGCCGCCGCGCTGTACCTACCGTTCCTGTAAGGGGTTTGTGATGGCCGACGACAACACCGACGAACCGATCCCCACCAGCAAGGCCCGCCTGTTCGACGTGCGCCGGGTCATCGGGGGCCTGTTCGTCCTGTACGGGCTCGTGATCACCGTGGTGGGCCTGTTCGACAGCCCGGCCGAGATCCGGAAGGCCGCCGGGGTACGCATCAACCTCTGGACCGGCCTGGCGATGCTCGCGCTCGGCGCGGGGTTCCTGCTCTGGATGCGGCTGCGCCCGCTCAAGCTCGGCACACCCGACGACTCCGCATGATCACCGAGAGTTTCGGGTGCCGTGGCGCCGCACACTCTGGGTGATCACGGAACAGGCGCGGAGATTCACAGGCGGACCTGGAGGGTACCGGGCTGTTCACCCTCCTCGAAGATCTGCGAGGCGCGCCCGACGACCTTCGGGTCGGGCGCGCCCACGATCTCGGAGTCCTTGCCCGTGTAGTCGAACTGGCTCAGCACGAAGCGCATCGCCTCGATCCGGGCCCGCTTCTTGTCGTTGCTCTTGACGATCGTCCACGGCGCATCGGCGGTGTCGGTGTAGAAGAGCATGGCCTCCTTGGCCTCGGTGTAGTCGTCCCACTTGTCCAGCGAGGCGAGGTCCATCGGGGAGAGCTTCCACTGCCGTACCGGGTCGACCTGGCGGATCGTGAACCGGGTGCGCTGCTCGGTACGCGAGACCGAGAACCAGAACTTGATCAGGCGAAGGTGGGAGTGCACCAGCATGCGCTCCAACTCCGGGGCCTGGCGCATGAACTCCAGGTAGTCCGTCCGGGAGGTCAGCTCCATCACCCGCTCCACGCCTGCCCGGTTGTACCAGGACCGGTCGAAGAGCACGATCTCACCGGCGGCCGGCAGGTGGGCGATGTAACGCTGGAAGTACCACTGGGTCAGCTCGCGCTCACTGGGCTTTGTCAGCGCCACGACCCGGGCGCCGCGCGGGTTGAGGTGCTCCATGAACCGTTTGATCGTCCCGCCCTTGCCGGCCGCGTCGCGCCCCTCGAACAGGATGACCAGCTTCTCCCCCGACTCCTTGATCCACCTCTGGAGCTTGAGCAGTTCGATCTGGAGCAGCCGCTTGTCGCGGTCGTACTCCTCCCGCGACATGCGCTGCTCGTACGGGTACCCCTCACGCCACGTCTCGACCGGCTTACCGTCCTTGGTGAGCAGGACGGGGTCGTCGTCGCCGTCGTCCTGGACCATGTAGTCGCCGAGCCGCACGAGGTCACGCGTGTAGTCGGGCCGGTCCGCACGGAGGTCCATCCGGGTCTGGTACCCCGGCCCCCACCCGCGCGAACGTGAACGCGCGAACGTGAAGCCGGTCAGCCGGTACGCGCCTCGACCCGCTGCCGCCTGGCCTCCCGGCGCTCCTCGAAGCGGGTGGCGTTCGCGTCGAGACCGGCCAGGAACTCGACCAGCTCCTCCCGCGCCCGCTCGCCGTCGCCGCTCAGCCCGGTACGGTCGAGCACCCGCAGGTGGCGCAGCACCGGCGCGAGTACCTCGTTGTGGTGGATGCGCAGGTCGTAGATGCCCGCCAGGGCGATCTGGGCCGCCTTGCGGCCGAAGTTCTCGATGCCGGTGCCCGGCATCGAGAACGTCGTCACGACGTCGGTGACGGCCCGCATCGTCTCGTTGGGTGCCAGGTCGAACGCGCCGGCCAGCAGGTTGCGGTAGAAGACCATGTGCAGGTTCTCGTCCTGGGCCACCCGCGCCAGCAGTTGCTCGCAGACGGGGTCGCCGCTGAACCGGCCGGTGTTGCGGTGCGAGATGCGGGTGGCCAGTTCCTGGAACGACACGTACGCGATGGAGTGCAGGGCGTCGTCGTCGTGCGCGTTGGCGTAGCCGGCCGACATGTGCGACATCCGGGCCCGCTCCAGCGCCACCGGGTCGACCGCCCGGGTGGCCAGCAGGTAGTCACGGAGGACGATGCCGTGCCGGCCCTCCTCCGCGGTCCACCGGTGCACCCACGTGCCCCAGGCGCCGTCGCGGCCGAACAGCGTCGCGATCTCGTGGTGGTAGCTGGGCAGGTTGTCCTCGGTGAGCAGGTTGACGACCAGCGACGTGCGCGCCACGTCCGACAGCGCCGACTGGGACTCCTCCCAGGGCTGGCCGCCGAGGACGCCGTCGAAGTTCCGACCGGCGCTCCACGGCACGTACTCGTGCGGGAACCACTCGGTTGCCTGCCCAAGGTGCCGGTTGAGGTTGGCCTCGACGACCGGCTCGAGTTCGAGCAGCAGCTCTGTCTGCGACGGCACGGTGTCCTCCCACGGGCCTACGGTTACGTACCCGTAGGTTAACCCCTTCGAGCCGGACGCGCACCGCGAGGTGCTACGTTTCCTCGCCCGCCAGCCGTAGCAGTCCCGGGGCCCGGTTGCGCTCGGCGAACGCCCGTACGCGCGACAGCAACGGCCGCGCCTTGGCCTCGCTGCCGGCCGCATGGAACGCCCGCACCGCGGACGCAGCCACCAGGATCGCGTCACTGGCCGCGCCGATGTCGTCGTAGCGCTCCACCGCCTCGGCCCAGGACCGGCCGGCGAGGTGGTAGTCACCGTCCGCCTCGGCCCGGGCCCCCGTCGCGAGCAGGTCGGCGGCCTCCACCCACCGGGTACGGCGGGGCACGGTCGCGACGACCTCGGTGGCGAGCAGCGCGGCGCTCGGGCTGAGCGTCGCGACGTGTGCGACGGCGGACAGCCACTCGACGGTCATGGTGGTAGGCGCCTCGCGCCAGGTCTGCACCAGCTCCCCCAGCAGCGTCACGGCGTGGGTCTCCTCACCGCGGATCGCGTGGTACAGCGCGCTGTGCGCGCAGGCGTTGAAGACCAGCCGGTCGAGCCCGGAGCGTCTGGCGGTGTCCAGACACCGTTCGATGTCGACGCCGGAGTCCTCGCCGCACAGTGCCCGGATCCACGCGCGGCGAGCCCGCAGTTGCATGTCCCACTCGCGGGTCTCGTCGTCGGCGTCGAAGTAGGCATCCGCGGCGTGCAGGAGGGTCCGCCAGTCGCCGGTGAAGTAGGCCCACTCCGCCTCTCGGGAGTGGCTGATGACGAGGCTGACCTGCATGGCGTGGGCTGCGGCACTCTCGGCCGCGGCCTCCGCCGCCCGGCGCAGGTCGCCCTCCTCCAGCAATAGCCCGGACAGGTTGTGCGTGGCTCGGCGCAGCGTGGGGAGTCGCTGGGCCCGGCACAGCGCGACGGCCCGCTCCAACTGTTCAAGCCCGGCCACGTCACCGTCGAGGTGCTGCGCGAGCGCCTCGGTGACCATCGCACTCGCCATGGCGTCCGCCAGTCCCAGCCGCTCCGCAAGCTCCCGGGCAATGCCCCCGAGCTCGGCCGCCTCAGCCGACCGGTACCGCATCAGGTGCAGCCGGGCCAGCTCGCCGTACGCCTCGGCCTTGGCCGGGCTTGCCGGCAGGTCGGCGAAGAGTTCGATCGCCCGGCCCAGGTGCTCCGCGGCGCGTTCCTGGTCGGCCCGCATGTACTCGGCCTGGCCGAGCAGTGTCTGGGCCCGGGCCGCCCCGTACCGGTCACCGGCGTCGAGCATCCGCTCGGCGATCCGCAGCACGTCCTTGGCACCACCCTCCCGGTAGAACCGCTCGCCGTCGGCCAGGAACTCCAGGCGACGCCGCTGCAGTTCGACCGCGAGCCGCTGCGCCGGGCGCAGGTCCCGCGGCCAGTGCGTCAGCGCGTCCTCCAGGTGCGCCAGCGCCGGCCCGACTGCGTACACGGCGAAGGCTGCTTCGGACGCGGACACCAGCGCCTGACGGGCGGCCTCGGCGTCGGCCGCCGTGTCCAGCCCCAGGCTGGTGGTGAGTTCGAGAGCGGCCACCCGGTGCCGGGCGACGGCCGCGGCGAGGTCGTGGCGCCCGGCCACCGCCTGGCCCTGCAGCCACTCTGCCGCCCGCCGGTGCAGGGTGGCGCGCGACGCGCGGGGCAGCCGCCCGTACGCGACGTCGCGCACCAACTGGTGCCGGAAGGCCAGCTCCGCCTCGCCGCCGGCGGTGGCGACCAGCATGTCGCGCCGGCGCAGCCCGCGCAGCGCCCGGCTGACGTCGTCCAGCCCGAGGGTCAGCATCGCGGCGATCGCCCCCGGCCAGACCGTGTCGCCGAGCACCGCCGCGGCGTTCAGGGCCGAACGTTCGGCGGTGTCGAGCAGGTCGATCCGGTTGGCGACGACCCCGTGGACGGTCTCCGGCATCGTGATGTCGGCCTCCAGGTCCAGCTCACCGTCGGCCGCCCGCTCCGCGAGCATCCGGACGTACTCCACCAGGTACATCGGGTTGCCGTCGGTGATGGCCGCGAGCCGGTCGGTCAGCGCCTCCGGCAGTTCGTGGTAGCGCAGCAGTTGGCCGGCCAGCGCGCGCAGCGCCGAGCCGCGCAGCGGCGCGAGGGACACGGTCAGCGTCCCCGGTGGCCCGCCGCCCCAGACGGGCTGGTCGTCCAGCATTTCCGGCCGGTAGGTGCAGAGCACGAACAGCGGGACGTCGCTGACGCTCTGCACCAGCCGGCAGAGGAACCGGATCATCGCCTCGTCGGCGAAGTGCAGGTCTTCCACGACGAGGACGGTCGACAGGTCACGGGCCGTGGCGGCCAGCACGTCCAGCCAGGCGGTCTCGATCTCACCGGGGTTCACCGGCCGGCCGGGCAGCCCGGCGAGCGGGCCGAGCAGTCCGGCGAGCCGGTCGACGTCGGCGGCGGGCACGATCTCCGCCAGTACCGCGGTCAGCCGGCTCCGGGTGGTCTGCTCGTCGTCGGTGTCCAGCACGCCGGCCTGGGTCTTGACGATCTCCGCCAGTGCCGCGTACGGCCCGCCCTCGCCGTAGGGCAGACATCGTCCGGTCAGCCAGCGGACCACGACGTCCGGTGAGGATTCCACCCGGCGCGCCACCTCGCGGACCAGCCGACTCTTGCCGATGCCGTGCAGGCCGACGACCGACAGCAGTCGGGTCTCCCGCTCCGCCACGCACCGGGTCAGAGCGGAGGTGACGAAGTCCAGTTCCTGCCCGCGGCCGACGAGCGGGACGCTGTCGTCGTCGATGATCTGCACCCGCCCGACGGTGCCATGGGCCACCCAGACCTCCGCCGGCTGCGCCTTCCCGGCGAGGGTGACGTGGTGCGGCGCCTCGGCGTACCGGATCGAACCGACGGTGGCGCGGCGCGTCGCCGCACCCACCAGCACTCCGCCGTCGGGTGCGTGGTGTTGCAGCCGTGACGCCGTGGCCACCACGTCGCCGGAGACCATCGCCTCCCCGGCGTTATGGGCGGCCTCGAGATCGACCAGCGCCTCGCCGGTGGCGATACCCACCCTGGCCCGCATCGGGTACCGGCCGGCGAGCGGCCGCTCGTCGAGCGCGCGCTGGAGGTCGAGTCCCGCGCGCACCGCCCGGACGGCGTCGTGTTCGGTCTGCACCGGCACCCCGAACACCGCCACGACGGCGTCGCCGATGTACTTCTCGAGGATCCCGCCGTACCGACGGATGACCGCGCTGGCCGTCGAGAAGTACGACATCTGGAGTTGCCGCAGGTCCTCGGGGTCCAGCCCCTCCGCCATCCGGGTGAAGCCGACCAGGTCGAGGAAGAGCACGGTGACGGTACGCCGCTCCTCGCGTCCGGTGTCCGATGTGGGCGGAGCCGGTGACGATGGATGACCACAGACCGTGCAGAATTCCAGGCCCGGCGCCATCAGCGCCAGGCAGGCGGCGCACCGCACGTGCAGCGGCGCGCCGCAGCGGCCGCAGAACCGGTAATTCGGGTCGGCCGGAGTGTGGCAGTGCAGACAGATGTGGTCAATCATCTCGCCTCGGCGCGGATCGGCAGGTATCGCGACGCTATCGCCGTTCGCGGTCCGGCTCCATCAATATGTCAAGCCTCCGACATGTAATCCGGTAGGGGGCCTAATTGAAGGTAATCTCACCATCCGTCGCGGTCGCACGACCCGACACCGGCCTGGAGGACGAGATGACCGACACGACCAAGGCGCCCAAGGACACCACAAAGGACGGGGGCAGCAGCACCGACGGTACCGGTATCTGCTCCGACCCCGCGGAGACGGCGCAGACCAAGGAGTCCGCGTCCGAAGAGAGCAAGTAGCCGTACCGGCGGGGCGGAGCGCTGCACCGCTCCGCCCCGCCGCGTGGGACGGCGCCGCCGCTACACAGCGGCGAGCGCCTCGGTCGGGGCCAGCCGCGCGGCCCGCCAGGCGGGGTAGATGCCGGCGGTCGCTCCAATCACGACGGTCGCCACGACGCCGCCGAAGGACGCCCAGGCCGGCACCACGGACGGCCACCCCTGGAACGAGGCGTAGGCCGCGGTCACCCCGATCCCCAGCAGCACGCCGCCGACCCCGCCCAACCCGGCGAGCAGCAGCGACTCCACCAGGAACTGCAACCGGACCTGCCCCCGGGTGGCGCCGAGCGAGCGCCGCAGCCCGATCTCGGCGCGCCGCTCCAGCACCGAGATCACCATCGTGTTCGCCACCCCGACCCCGCCGACCAGCAGCGCCACCGCACCGAGCCCGAGCAGCAGCCCGCTCAGTGTCGCGTCGGCGGCCCGCTGGGCGACGAGCGCGTCGGAGGGGCGCGCGACCTGCACCTCGTTCGGGTGCTCCGGGTTGGCGGTCGCGGCCAGCACCGACCGTACCGCCTCGACGGCGTCCTGCCGGGCTCGCGTGTAGACAGTGGTCGGGTGGCCGTCGAAGGCCAACGTCGAAACAGCCACCGGCCAGCCGATCAGCGCCGAGGTGTCCAGCTCGGGCGCCAGCGGTACCGGCGCGAGCACGCCGACCACGGTGAACCAGTGGCCGCCCAGCCACACCTGTACCCCTCCGGTCGCGGCGCCGACCCCCAGCCGGGACGCCGCCTTGGCACCGAGGACGACCGCTGGGTACGCCGATGTGGCGGCGTTCAACCACTGTCCACTGGCGACGGAGGCGCCGACCGTACCCAGCACGTCGGTACGCGCGGCGAGGACCGCGATGCTGCCGGTCTGTCCGGCCGGGATGTGGTCGTTGCGGTACACCCGGGCACCGCGGACCACGCCGGTGGCGCTCACCGAGCTCACCGGCCCGATCCGCCCGATCATCGGTACCGCCTCGTCGGGCAGGTGCGAGGCGTCGCCGAAGATGGACTGCCCCGGGGCGACCCGCAGCAGGTTCGTGCCGAGGCTGGCCAGCTCCCGGTCGAGGTTCTCCCGGCTGGAGGTGGCGATCCCGACCACCGAGATCATCGCGGCGATGCCGATCGCGATGCCGAGGGCGGAGAGCACGGCCCGCAGCGGCCGGCTGCGCAGGCCCGCGGCGCCGACCCGCGCCACGTCGGTCGGGCGCAGTCGCGCCGGTCGCAGCCGGGTCGCGTGACGGTCCGCCCCGTCACGCGCACACAGTCGCCTCACGGCTCGACCCGCCCGTCGCGCATCCGCACGCGCCGCGGCAGACCGGCCGCGATGTCGCGGTCATGGGTGATGACCACGACCGTGGTGCCGCCCGTGTGCAGCCCCCGCAGCAGCTCCATCACGCCCGCGCCCGAGGCGGAGTCCAGGTTGCCGGTGGGTTCGTCAGCGAGCAGCAGCGGTGGCTCCCCGACGATCGCCCGGGCGATCGCGACCCGCTGCTTCTCCCCGCCGGAGAGCTGGTGCGGCCGGTGGTCGAGGCGGTGGTCGAGGCCGACCCGGGAGAGCGCGGCGAGTGCCCGGCGGCGCCGCTCCCGCTGGCCGACCCCGCTGTAGAGCAGGCCGTCGGCCACATTGTCCAGCGCAGGTACCCCGGCCGCGAGGTGGAACTGCTGGAAGACGAAGCCGACGGTACGCGCCCGCAGCGCCGACAGCTGCCGGTCGGACAGGCTCGACACGTCGTGCCCGGCGATCTCGACCCGGCCGCCGGACGGGCGGTCGAGGGTACCGATGACGTGCAGCATCGTGGACTTTCCGGAGCCGGACGGCCCGACGATGCCGACCAGTTCGCCGTACCCGATCGACAGGGTCACGTCGTCGAGCGCGGTCACGCCGCCCGGGTAGCTCCTGGTCACCCCGGCCAGGCTGACCACCGCGCTCACTTCGGTACCCCCACGGCGGTGCCCTCGGCGATGCCGGTACCGCTGATCTCGACCCGGCCGCCGGCGAACATTCCGGTCTTCACCGGCACGTACCGGCTCGACGAGTCGATCACCACCTGGACGCCGTACCCGCCCTCGGCCAGCGCGACCAGCGCCGACACCGGTACGGTCAGCACGTTCTCGGCCTTGGCCGCCACCAGGGTCACGTCGACCGGGGCCTGGTCGAGGGTCCCGAGCGCCGCCTGGTCGGCGACCGTGACGGTGACCTCGATGGTCGCGGGGGCGCCCTGCTGGCCCGCGGCGGCGACGGTGCCGACGCTCGCGACGGTGCCGGCCACGCTCCGGCTGTCGGGCAGCGTGACGGTCGCCGACGCGCCCTGCTTGGCGAGGTCCTGCTTGGCCACGTCCACCGGTACCGTCACCACCCGGGTCGTGGCCGTGTACGTGAGGACCTGACCGCTCGCCGGGTCGCCGAGCCCGGCCCGCACGGTGCCGACCCGGATCACACCGGCCGCGACCACCAGCGCCGCCGGGTCGACCGTACCGTTCTCGGCCGCGCCCTGGTCGTGCTGCCAGCGCCGGACCGCGCTCGCCGTGTTGGCGGTGTACCGGTCGTCCACGGTGAACCCGGTGTAGCCGAGCGCGGCGAGGTTCTCCTCGACCTCGCGTACGTCGGCGCCGGTCGCACCCGGCTGCAGCGCCCGGTACAGCGGCAGGGTTCCGTACCACAGCGGTACCGGCACGTTGTCGGCGCGGTACACCGCCTGTCCACGTTGGACCGTGGCACCGGCGGCCGGCAGCCAGGTCAGCGTGCCGCGGCCGCGGGCCGAGAGGGGTACCGGATTGCCGTACCCCAGCGTCCCGGTCATCCGCTGGGTCTGAGCCAGCGTGGTCTTCGTGACCGGCGCAGTGGCCGGCGGGAGCTCGGGGACGGCGGCGGGCCGGTTGTCGCCGCCCCCGAGCCCGACGGCCGCCACCGCGACGGTACCGGCGATCAGGGCCGTCCCGCCCACGCCGGCGGTGATCCGCAGCGCTCGCCTCACCGCCCGCTCCCCCGCTTGCCGGGGAGCTTGTCCTGACACGCCTCCTGGGCTGCCTTGAAGGTGGGGTCGTCCGGACTGATCTTGTTCGGGCCGGTGCCCCTCTGGATGATCAACCCGCCGCCGTTGTTCGGATCCGGGTCGGGCATGTCGACCCCGTGCTCGCGCATGCAGGCGGTGAACTGCCGTAGCTGCTCCATCTGCTGCGGGTCCGGCGTCCTCAGCTTGCCCGCCGGCAGGTACCGCTCGCACGCCTTCATCGCGTCCAGACTCCTGGTCTTGTCCCCCGCGCCGGCCGACGCCTGCACCCGTACGTTCCCGTCGCCGTTCGGGTCCGCGTCGTCGACCTGGAGGCCGTGGTCGCGCAGGCACTGGGTGAACTGGCGCCGCCGCTCCTCGTCGTCGACCGCGGCGCTCGCGGACGCGCCTGCGCGCGCGCCGCCGGCGCTGGCGACGCCCGGCCCCTTGGTGGTGCCGCCACAGCCGGCCGCCAGGCCGAGCAGGAGCAGGCAAGTCAGCACGTTCGATACTCGTCTCATGACGGCCAGTACAAGGGCCCGGGCGTCAACCGGGCGTAACCGCCAACCTTTACGCCGGCGTTACGGCGGTACCCGTCACCATGGTTGACGTGCGGATCCTGGTGGCCGAGGACGAACCCCTCATCGCCGACGCGGTGGCCGAGTGGCTGCGACGCGACGCCCTCGCGGTCGACGTGGCCTACGACGGCGACACCGCCCTGGAGCGTCTCGGGGTCGACGAGTACGACGTGCTGGTCCTCGACCGGGACCTGCCCGGCGTGTGCGGTGACGACGTGTGCCGGGCCGTGGTCGAGTCGGGCGCCCGTACCCGGATCCTGATGCTGACCGCGGCCACGGCCGTCCGCGACCGGGTGACCGGGCTGGGCCTCGGCGCCGACGACTACCTGATCAAGCCGTTCGCGTTCGTGGAACTGTCCGCGCGGGTGCAGGCGCTGCTGAGGCGGACCCGACCGGCCGACCCGCCGGTCCTGGAGCGCGGCGGGATCCGGCTGGACCCGGCGCGGCGGGAGGTGCGCCGGGACGGCCACCACGTCGCGCTGTCCCGCAAGGAGTTCGCGGTGCTCACGGAGCTGCTGCGCGCCGACGGCGCCGTGGTGTCCGCCGAGGACCTGCTGGAACGGGCCTGGGACTGCAACATCGACCCGTTCACCAACGTGGTGCGGGTGACGATGATGAAGCTGCGGCGCAAGCTGGGCGACCCGCAGGTGATCGAGACCGTACCGGGAGCGGGGTATCGGATCGCGTGAAACGTCTGACCATCCGGATGCGGCTGACCGTGCTGTACGGCGGCCTGTTCCTGCTCGCCGGGGTGACCCTGCTCGGGGTGACGTACCTGCTGGTCGGGCAGCGGCTGGCTGCCCGCGACCTCAAGTCGGGCGTCGCCGTCGACGTGTCCAAGGCGAAGCTGCTGGCCGGTACCGACGCCGTGGTGAAGGTCAACGGCGGCGAGCCGATGACGATCGAGGAAGCGGCCCGCCTGTTCAACGAGCGGCAGGCCCGGTACCGGCAGGACACCCTCAACTCGCTGCTGACCCAGGGTGGGGTCGCGCTCGTCGTGGTCGGGGTGGCCGCGTCCGGCTTCGGCTGGCTGATCGCTGAGCGGGCGCTGCGGCCGGTACACGAGATAACCGCCACGGCGCGGCGGGTGGCCGCCGGCGCGAGCGCACACCGGGGCCTGCACGAACGGATCGGGCTGTCCGGTCCCCGGGACGAGATCAAGGAGCTGGCCGACACCTTCGACGACATGCTCGAGCGGCTGGACCGCTCCTTCGACGGGCAGCGGCGGTTCGTCGCGAACGCGTCGCACGAGCTGCGTACCCCGCTGGCGATCAACCGGGCGCTGGTGGAGGTCGCGGTCACCCGGCCGGACGCGAGCCCGGACATCCGGCAGTTGGGCGACACGCTGCTCGCGGTGAACGCCCGGCACGAACGGCTCATCGACGGCCTGCTCATGCTGGCCGACAGCGAGACCGTGGTGGCCGACCCGGCACCGGTGGACCTTCGCGACGTCGCCGCACACGTACTCGACCAGTGCCCGATCGGGGAGTTGACGGTACGGCCCGCATTGAGCCCGGCACCCACCCACGGCGACCCGGTACTGCTGGAGCGGCTGGTGCAGAACCTGGTCGAGAACGCGGTGCGGCACAACGTGCCGTCCGGTTGGCTGACGGTGTCGTCGCGGACCGACGCCGGTCGCGCGGAGGTGACGGTCACCAACACCGGGCCGGTCGTGGCCCCGTACGACGTCGAGGCGATCTTCGAGCCGTTCCGGCGGCTCGGCGGGGACCGGGTGGGGTCCGAGCGGGGCTCCGGTCTCGGGCTGTCGATCGTGCGCGCGGTGGCGCGCGCCCACGGCGGAGAGGTGACCGCGGTACCGCGGGACGGCGGCGGCCTCGTGGTCACCGTCCGGCTGCCGGGGCACCCTGCCTAGGCGGGCGTCCTGGTCAGCCTGCCGATCTTCTCCCACACTGCCCGCAGCGCGGCGAGGTGCTCGTCGAGGTTCGGCAGCTTCGCGCCCATGGTGTTGATGCAGATGTGGGTGGCGCCGAGCCTCTCCCACTCGAACGCCTCGTCGGCGACGGCGTCGGAGCCGTGCGGACCGTACTGGATCCGGCCCTCCATGCCGATCCGGTCCGGGTCGCGGCCGGCCTCGCGGGCCGCGTCGTCCACGATGCGCTTGGCCGCCGCCAGGTCCGGACCGGGGCGCATCTGGGGGAACCAGCCGTCGGCCATCCGCCCGGCCCGGCGAAACGCGGGCGGCGAGTCCGCGCCCATCCAGATCGGGATCGGCCGTTGTACCGGCGGCGGGTTGATCCCGGCGGCGGTGATCCGGTCGAACGTGCCGACGTGGGTGACGTTGGGCTCGGTCCACAGCCGGCGCAGCAGTTCGATCTGCTCCTCGATCCGCTTGCCGCGCAGCGAGAACTTCTGGCCGAGCGCCTCGTACTCGACCGGGTTCCAGCCGACGCCCACGCCCATCCGGTACTTGCCACCGGTCAGGATGTCGACCTCGGCCGCCTGCTTGGCCACCAGTACGGTCTGCCGCTGGGGCAGAATCAGGATCCCGTTGACCAGTTCCACCGAGGTGATCGCGGCCAGGTAGCCGAAGAGCACCATCGCCTCGTGGAACTGGGTGTGGATGTCGTACGGGCCGGTCCAGCCGTGGTAGTGCTCCGGATCGGCGCCGACGACGTGCTCGTAGGCCAGGATGTGGTCGTACCCGAGGTCCTGGACCCCCGTCGCGTACGTTCTGATCGCGGCCGGTTCCGGCCCGATCTCGGTCTGCGGGAAGACGACTCCGACACGCATCCGACCCGCACCTCCGCCTCGGTCAGCCGTTGGGGTCCTCGACCGCCATCTCGGCGAAGAGGGAGTCGGGGAGCTCCTCCACAGCGACGTCACCGAGGGCGATGATGCCCACCAGGCGGTCACCGTCGAACACGGGCAGGTGCTTGATCGCGTGTACCCGCATCAGCCCCTCGGCCGCCTTGAGATCGTCGTCGGGGGCGACAGTCACCAGGTCCCGGGTCAGCACGTCGCCCGCGGTCACGGCGCGCGTGTCGGCGTCCTCCGCCACGGCACGGACCACGACGTCGCGCTCGGTGACGATGCCACATACCCGGCCGCGGTCGGTGACGAGCACATCGCTGATTGACGCGTCGCGCATCTGCCGGGCCACCGCGGAGACAACGGTGTTCACGTCCATCGTGATCGGATCGCGGGTCATGACCTCGCGTACGGTCGTCATCAGGGGCCCCCTCGTCGACCGGAGTTCCCTGACGCGCTACCCCGCCGGCACCGGGCAAAACCTCAGGCCTCCGCGGGCGTGGTCGCCTCCGCAGGCGTGGTCACCTCCACGGGCGTCACCGCCGGCCCGGTGACGGGCCCGGCCGGCGTACCGTGCCGGTCGACGACCACGAACCGGCAGGACCCGAAGTCCAGCACGTCTCCCGGCGTGATCGGGGCCGGGCCGGGCAGTCTCCAGCCGTTGACCCAGGTGCCGTTGCGCGAGCCGAGATCGGTGACGACCCAGCTACCGCCGACGTACATCATCAGGGCGTGCCGGCGCGACACGGAGATCTCGTCGAGGTGCAGGTCGACGTCGTCACCCCGGCCGATCACATACTCGCCGGGAACCGGCGGAAGAGCCAGCTCGCGGATCCCACGCGCCGAGCCGGGCCGCCAGGGCAGCCACCGGACCAGCCGCGCCGCGCACCGGCGGTACAGCCCCGTGACCCGTACCGGCAGGGTCGGTCCCGGCGGCAGGTCTGCCACCAGGGCGTCGAGGTCGGTCCGGCGCCGGGCGTCGAGCGCGAGGACGAGCCTGCGGACGAAGGTGACCTCCGACAGCCGCCCCTGGCGTAACTGTCCCCGCAGCGCCCGTACGGTCTCCTGACGCTCCCGGTCCGACGCGCGCATCTCGACCTTCGACCGATCCATGGCCCCATTGTCGAGGAAGGTCCCCCGCCATTGCGAGCATCAATATCTACGCATACGGGCCGGACGACCGACAGCGCGGCGTCCGGCCCGGCGTATTCGGCTGTTTCAGGTTCGCGGAGGGGCAATCGGGCGGGTGCGGCCATGCCGGCCGCGGCTTCGCCGGAGAAGCGTCAGTGACCGGCCTCGGCGTGGTACCGGTCGACGATCTCCTGCTTGATCCGGCCACGGTCGGACACGGCGATTCCCTTGGCCTGAGCCCACTCGCGGATGGCCCGGTTCTGGTCGCGGTCCACGCTGGCGGTGCCGCGACCACGCGCGGCCGGACGGGCCGCGATCCCGCCGGAGCGGCCGACCTTCGTCCCGGCGGCGAGATACGGCGCGAGCGCGTCACGCATTTTCGCGGCGTTCTCCTTGGACAGGTCGACCTCGTACTGAACGCCGTCAATAGCGAACTTGACGGTCTCGTCGGCCTCGCCGCCGTCGAGGTCGTCGACCAGCATGTGGATCGTACGCTTAGCCATCAGGGTGGTCCTTCCAAAAATATGCCGCCTACCGTCGAGTAACGATAGCGGCCAATCCACAACAGCGCAAAGACATGTTTATCGTCGGCCCATTGAGCGCGAGCCGACGAGAATATTCATTAGTAACGTTTCTCCGTCGCTGTTCGCTTTCTCGCGGTGACGAGCAGTTACCGAAAAGGGGTCGGTCCCCGTATCGGAAGATACGGGGACCGAGCGCGTACGGTTACCGGCAAGGCGACCGCCTTGGCGCAACCGGTCGTTGACCAGCGCCGAAAACCGGCGTCCGGCGTGCGTCAGACGAGGCGGACCCGCTCCGCCTGGGGGCCCTTCTGGCCCTGCACGATCTCGAACTCCACCCGCTGGTTCTCCTCAAGCGAGCGGTAGCCGTCGGACTCGATGGCGGAGAAGTGAACGAACACGTCGTTGCCGCCCCCGTCCTGGCTGATGAAACCGAAGCCCTTGTCGGCGTTGAACCACTTCACGGTACCCTGTGCCATCACGAAACTCCCTGTCAGGCGCGGAGATCTGCGATCGCAGATCTGAAGCCGTCTTGGTCTAGCGGCCCCACATCGCCTAACCCACTGACAGCAGCAACCCAACAGCGCGATCCGTCAAACGGCTGCGATAAGGCGAACCCCTACCCAAAAACCTCGGTAACGCTAGCAAGAACCCGGCAGCTTTCATAGTCGGGGCGCCACTCCCGCGCGTCGCCGACGGAGAGCCGACGGAGAGCCGACGAGAACCGGCGGAGAATCCGCCGCGAACGACGCATCGACGATCCGCCGTGGCCGGCCCCGGCCGGTTACCCGCGCCGGCCTGTCGACCCGGGATCGGCCGGCGGTACCGGCAGCACGGCCCTTGACCCTTCAACGTTTAGGCCGATGGATCGGTGGTTATGCAAAGGGCATAGACACCGGACGAAAGGTAGCCATGAGCATCAGTGGAAAGTCCGTAGCGTTCCTGGTTTCCAAGGAAGGAATCGAGCAGGTCGAGTTGACCGAGCCGTGGAAGGCGGTCCAGGAGGCGGGCGGCACGCCGCGGCTGATCTCGGTGGAGTCCGGGGAGGTACAGGCGTTCAACCACCTGGACCCGGCGGACAAGTTCCGCGTCGACGAGCCCGCCGAGCAGGCCCGCGCCGAGGAGTACAGCGCCCTGGTGCTGCCCGGCGGGGTCGCCAACGGCGACCTGCTGCGCTGGCAGGAACCGGCCCGTGACTTCGTACGCCGGTTCGTGGCCACCGGTCGGCCGGTCGCGGTGATCTGCCACGGCGGCTGGGTCCTCATCGACGTCGACGCCGTGCGCGGCCGGCGGATCACGTCGTGGCCCAGCCTGGCCGTCGACTACCGCAACGCCGGGGCCGACTGGGTCGACGAGGAGCTGGTCGTGTGCACCGGCGGGTCCTTCCCGATGATCAGCAGCCGCAATCCCGACGACCTACCGGCCTTCTGCCGGGAACTGGTGTCGCAGGTGGAGAAGGTCGACGCGACGACCACCGCGACCGCGAATTGAACAGATCCTGAACAGATCCGGTCGGCCCCGCAGGTTTACCGGACCATGACCGGGTAGGCACCCCCGCCCGAGTGTCGGCGGACCGTGCCGGCCAGGCGTGAGGAGGTGCCCGGGATGGGGCGCTACGGGGACGAGATCAGACAGCTGGCGGCGCCGCTGAACGATGCCGCCGACTTCGACCCGTTACTGGACCGCATCGACGGAGCCCGGATCGTGATGCTGGGCGAGGCCAGCCACGGTACGCACGAGTTCTACCAGTGGCGGGCGCTGCTGACCCGACGGCTGATCGAGGAGCGGGGCTTCTCGTTCGTCGGCGTCGAGGGCGACTGGCCCGACTGCGACCGCGTGGACCGGGCGGTGCGCTGCCGCGGCGACGCGCCCGACGACCCGTACGAGGCGCTCGAGGCGTTCGAGCGGTGGCCGACCTGGATGTGGGCCAACGAGGAGGTCGTCGAGTTCTGCCGGTGGCTGCGCGACCGCAACGTCGGCCTGGAGCCCGGCCAGCGGGCCGGGTTCCACGGCCTCGACGTGTACTCGCTGTGGGAGTCGATGCGGGAACTCATCCTCCACCTGCGCGAGCACGACCCGGCACGGGTCGCCATGGCGATCGAGGCGTACCGGTGCTTCGAGCCGTTCGGCGAGGACCCGCAGCGGTACGCCATGGCGACCCGGTTCGTGCCCATGAGCTGCGAGGACGACGTGGTCAAGCTGCTGCGCGCGGCGCGGGAGCACGCCTCCACCGGCGGCGGCGGCGAGGAGTTCACCGTGCGGCAGAACGCCGAGGTCGTGGCCGGCGCCGAGCGGTACTACCGGGCGATGGTGGCCGGCGGCGCGAACTCCTGGAACGTCCGCGACCAGCACATGATGGACACCCTGGACCGGCTGCTGGCGCACTACGGGCCGGCGTCCAAGGCCGTCGTCTGGGCGCACAACACCCATGTCGGGGACGCCCGCGCCACCGACATGACCCGGGCCGGGATGTTCAACCTCGGCCAGCTCGGCCGGGAGCGCTACGGGCGCGACAACGTGGTCCTGGTCGGGTTCGGCACCCACCGCGGCACCGTCATGGCCGGCTCCGAGTGGGGCGCGCCGATGGAGGTGATGCGGGTACCGACCGCCCGGCCGGGCTCCCTGGAGGACGCCCTGCACGCCGACGCACCGCCGCGGGCGCAGTTCGTCTTCCCGCCCGCCGGCGGCGACCGGCCCGGCCTGCTCACCGACTGGCTCGACCACCGGGCCATCGGTGTGGTGTACCGCCCCGACCGGGAGCACTGGGGCAACTACGTACCGACGAAGCTCGGTGACCGCTACGACGCGTTCTGCTGGTTCGAGCAGTCCCGCGCCGTGCGCCCGCTGCACGTCTACCGGGTCTCGACCGAGGAGCCGGAGACCTACCCGGTCGGCGTGTGACAACGCCGTGACGCCCAACGGCGCGTCGCGGCCGCGACGCGCCGTTGGTGTGCGCTCCGTTCAGCCGCCCACGCCGCTGGCCTGCCAGCCCAGCCTGCCCAGCAACTGCCGGGCCTGCTCGGCGTAGTCGTCGTCCACCACCACCGCGTACGTACCGGCCTGGATCTCGCTGCGGGAGGCGAAGTCCCGCCGGCCGCCGGTCATGGCGTGCGCGATGGCCCCGAACGCGGCGCCCCACAGGGCACCGATGATCAGGCCGGTGAGCAGCAGGGCCCACCAGGCCGACACGGTGAAGATGCTCAGCAGCAGGCCGATCAGCAGGCCGAACCAGGCACCGGTACCCGCGCCGGCGAGCGCCGCGCGGGCGGTGGTCAGCCGGCCCAGTACCTTCTCGACCAACCGCAGGTCGGTCCCGACGATCGTGGTGTGCTCGACCGGGAACTGGTTGTCCGACAGATAGTCCACGGCGCGCTGCGCCGACTCGTAGTCGGGGAAGCTCGCGACGGTCACGGTCGGGCGCCCGGAGCTCGGGCCACCCATGCTGCCGCCCGGCGCCGATGGCACCCCGGCCGGGCCGGCCGGAATGTTGGATCCGGAGCCGGGTACGCCCGGCGCCGGACGGTCTGCGGGATTCGACGGCATGGTCACATATACCTCCCTAGTCCCGGCGTGCCTTCCCTCAGATGCCGACCGGTAACGCCCGCCGCTCACTCCGCCCGGGGCTCGAAGCGGACCGTGGTCAGACAGCGGCCGGTCGCGGTCTGCGGTCCACTGCCGACGATCACCGCCGGGGTGTGGTGCTCCAGCTCCCCGTACGTCCCGCCGCGACGGCCGGCGTCGTTGTACCCCTGGACCGCGTCGCCGTCCGGGCCGGTCGTCTTCGACCGGGGCAGATCGCAGTAGGGCAGCCCGGGATGGAGGTCGAACCGGCGCTCGATCGTCACGTACCCGCCGGGCACCGGGTGCCGGTAGGCGCAGTGGCCGGTCGCGACCGGTGCCCGGAGGCCGATCTTGAACCGGTCCAGGCCGGAGATGTCCAGCTCCAGGGCCTCGTCGCCCACGTACAGGTGGCCGGAGGTCACCGGCTCGTAGTAGTCGCGGTAGGCCGGAACCCCCTGGTAGCCGACGAACATCCGGCCGCCGGCCGGCACCTGGAGGACGCTCCACGCGCTCACCGGCTCGCCGTCCGGCCCGTCGACCACCTCCAGGCTGGCGGTACTGGCGTAGACCGCCTCGCCGGGGCCGCCCGGCCGCCACTCGAACTCCCGCCGGGCCACGACGGTCATGTCGCCGGCCCCGTGCAGGTCGCGCAGGTGCGCCGTGGCCAGCAGCCGGCAGGACCGCTCGTCGAGGGCCTCGACGTGCCAGTGCCCCGGGTCGATCTCGTCGGGTACGACGTGATCGCGCGCCGGGTCGAGCGCCGGGTCCCGCCAGAACCAGGAGTACTCCGGCCCGAACCACAGCCGGTCGCCCCCGACGTTCCAGTCGGCCGCGTCGGGGGCGGTCCAGTACGCCTCGCGCCCCGCCACCCGTACCTGGAACACCCGCCCCCGGTCGGGTGCGAACGTCAGCGTGGCGTCGTCGCTCCAGCGCCAGATCGGCTCCATGTCGCCTCCTCGGTGGGGATGCGGGCGACCACTCCATCCTCTCAGTAAGTGAGATCACTGACCATATTGCGGACGGCCGATCTGTGTCCCGGATCCTGGACTATTCTCGACCGCGTGCTCAACGACCGCGTGCTCAAGAACGAACCCGTGCGTACCCTCCTGCTCGAGAACATCCACCCGGTCGCGGTGGACCTGCTGAAATCGCAGGGGCATGAGGTAGAGACCGTCTCCCGGGCGCTGGACGAGGACGAACTGATCAAGGCGCTCGACGGCGTCCACCTGCTCGGCATCCGGTCCAAGACGCAGGTGAGCGCGGCCGTCCTCGAGGCCGCCACCGAGTTGCGGGCGATCGGCGCGTTCTGCATCGGTACCGACCAGACCGACCTCGGCGCCGCCGCGCGCCTGGGCATCGCGGTGTTCAACGCCCCCTTCTCCAACACCCGCAGCGTCGTCGAACTGGCCGTGGCCGAGATCATCGCGCTGACCCGGCGGCTGACCGAGAAGAACGCGGCGATGCACGAAGGGGTCTGGAACAAGGACGCCACCGGCAGCCACGAGATCCGCGGACGCACCCTGGGCATCGTCGGCTACGGCAACATCGGCACCCAGCTGTCGGTGCTCGCCGAGAACCTGGGCATGCGGGTGGTCTTCTACGACACCGCCGACAAGCTGGCGCTGGGCAACGCACACCGCTGCGCGACCCTCGACGAGCTGCTCGAGGTCTCCGACGTCGTCACGCTGCACGTGGACGGGCGCCCCGGCAACAGCGGGTTCTTCGGCGAGGAGCAGTTCGGCCGAATGCGGCCCGGCAGCCTGTTCCTCAACCTCAGCCGGGGCTTCGTGATCGACCACGAGGCCCTGCGCCGGCACCTCGACTCCGGCCACGTCGCCGGCGCCGCGGTCGACGTGTTCCCCACCGAGCCCAAGGGGCGCGGCGACGAGTTCCGCTCCACGCTGCGCGGCCTGCCGAACGTGATCCTCACCCCGCACATCGGCGGCTCCACCGAGGAGGCCCAGTCCGACATCGGCTCCTTCGTCGCCGAGAAGCTGCACCGGTACGTGGTGGACGGCGCCACGACGCTGAGCGTGAACCTGCCCTCGCTCGCGCTTCCGCTCCCCCGGGACCTGCATCGCCTCGCCCTGGTCCACCACAACGTCCCCGGCGTCCTCGCCGAGGTCAACAGCATCCTGGCCGCGCACTCGGTCAACATCGAGAGCCAGCTGCTGGGCACCCGGGGCGAGGTCGGCTACCTGCTCACCGACATCCGCTGCGACTACCCCGAAGACGTGCTGACCAGGCTGCACACGATGAAGCAGACGATCCGGCTGCGGGTGCTCCCGTGGCTGACCTGATCGAGGCGCTCCGCGCCGTCGTCGGTGAGGCGCACGTCCTCGTCGACGCCGACCTGCGGGCACCGTACGAGACCGACTGGACCCGCCGGTTCACCGGCCAGGCGTCCTGCGTCGTGCGCCCGGCCAGCACCGAGGAGGTCGCCGGCGTCGTCCGCGCGTGCGCGGCGGCCGGTGCCCCGATGGTGGTCCAGGGCGGCAACACCGGCCTGGTCGGAGCCGGCGTACCGCGCGGCGACGAGGTGCTCGTCAGCCTCACCCGGCTGCGCGACCTGGAGCCGGTCGACCGGATGGCGGCGCAGGTGACGGTCGGGGCCGGGGTGACCCTGGAGGCCCTGCAGAACCACGCCCGCGCCGCCGGGCTGGACTTCGGCGTCGACCTCGCCTCCCGCTCGTCGGCCACGGTCGGTGGCCTGGTGGCCACGAACGCCGGCGGCATCCGGGTGCTGCGCTACGGCAGCATGCGCACCCAGCTCGCCGGGCTGGAGGCGGTACTGCCCGACGGCACGGTGGTGAGCCGGTTGACCGGCCTGACCAAGGACAACACCGGGTACGACCTGACCCAGCTGCTCGCCGGGAGCGAAGGCACGCTGGGCATCGTCACACGGGTACGGCTGCACCTGGTGCCCCTGCTGCCGGCCCGCGCCGTGGCGCTGGTCGGGCTGGCGGACACCGACGCCGCCCTGGAGCTGCTGTCGGTCGCCCGTGACCGGCTGGCCTCGCTGTCGGCCGCGGAGATCTTCTACGCCGACGGGCTGCGGCTCGTACGAGACCACGCGGGGCTGCCCGCGCCGTTCGCCGAGGAGTTCCCGGCCTGCGTGGTGCTGGAGTGCACCGACCGTACCGACCCGACCGACGCGATCCTGGACACGCTCGCCGAGTGCGAGGCGGTCGGCGACGCGACGGTCGCCTCCGACGCGGCCGGCCGGGCCCGACTCTGGGCGTTCCGGGAGACGCACACCGAGGCGATCAGCGCGGCGGGCATCCCCGTCAAGCTCGACGTCAGCGTCCCCCTGGGCGAGCTGCCCAGTCTGGTACGCGAGCTTCCGGGCACGATCGCCGCGGTCGCGCCCGGGGCCCGGCCGATCCTCTTCGGGCACGTCAACGAGGGGAACATCCACGTCAACGTGCTCGACGTCGGCGACGCGTACTCCGAAGTGACGGACGCCGTGCTGCGCCTGGTCGCGGCGCACCGGGGCAGCATCAGCTCCGAGCACGGCATCGGCCGGGCCAAGGTCGCGTGGCTGGGGCTGTCCCGCTCGCCCGAGGAGGTTGCCGCCATGCGCCGCATCAAGGACGGGCTGGACCCGGCCGGGCTGCTCAACCCCGGCGTCCTGCTCCCCTGCGAGACCGGTTCCTCGGGATAATCCCGCCGCTTCGGGGTCATACAAAGGGTGAGGTGCCAGGAGGCCTCACCCGGCGACCCGAGGGGGATTTACATGGGTACGGTCCACGACGCGACCTACGAGGTGCTGCGCGGCCTGGGAATGACCACCGTCTTCGGCAACCCGGGCTCGACCGAGGAGCCGTTCCTCACCCGCTTCCCGTCCGACTTCACGTACGTGCTGGCGCTCCAGGAGGCCTCGGCGGTGGCGATGGCCGACGGGTACGCGCAGGTGACCGGCGTGCCCGCCCACGTCAACCTGCACACCACGCCCGGCGTCGGCAACGGGATGGGCAACCTCGCCACCGCGTGGCACAACCGGGCCCCCCTCGTCGTGTCGTCCGGCCAGCAGCACCGCGACATGCTCCGGCTCGAACCGCTGCTGACCAACCGGTACGCGCAGTTGCTGCCGATGCCGTACGTGAAGTGGAGCTACGAGCCGGCCCGTGCCCAGGACGTGCCGCAGGCGTTCATGCAGGCGTACGCCCGGGCGGTACAGCCGCCCGCCGGCCCGGTCCACCTGTCGATCCCGATGGACGACTGGGACCAGCCGGCCGACGGCGCGCCGACCCTGCGGACCGTCAGTACCCGGGTCGCCCCCGAGCCGGAGCGGCTGCGCGAGTTCGCCGACGTGCTCGCCGGCGCCCGCAGCCCGGCTCTGGTGATCGGCGGCGGCGTGGACCGCAGCGGCGGCTGGGACGACGCGGTACGTCTGGCGGAGAAGCTGCGCGCGCCGGTGTGGGCGCCGCCGCTGAACGAGCGCACCGGCTTCCCCGAGGACCATCCGCAGTACCGGGGCATGCTGCCGCCCGCGATCGGGCCGCTGGGCGAGCAGTTGCGGGGCCACGACGTCGTCGCAGTGATCGGCGCTCCGGTCTTCCGGTACTACCCGTACGTGCCGGGCGAGTTCCTGCCCGAGGGCACCCGACTGCTGCACGTCACCGACGATGCCGACGAGGCGGCGCGGGCGCCGGTGGGTGACAGCCTTCTGGCCGACGCCGCCCTGGCCTGCGCCGCCTTCGCCGATGCGGTACCCGCGTCGGACCGGCCGGCGCCGGAGCCGCAGCAGGCGCCGCCGACCCCGGAGCTGGGCACGCCGCTGTCGCCGGACGCGCTCTTCGCCACCCTCGCGCGGGTCTGGCCCGACGACGGGGTCCTGGTCGAGGAGAGCCCGTCGAACGTGAAGATCCTCAAGCAACACCTGCGTCTCCGTCGGCCGGCGTCGTACTTCACCGCCTCCAGCGGCGGCCTGGGCTACGGGCTGCCGGCGGCGGCCGGGATCGCGCTGGGCGAGCGGCACACCGGCCGGCGGCGGCCGGTGGTCGCGGTGATCGGCGAGGGCTCGTTCCAGTACTCCGTGCAGGCCCTGTGGACGGCCGCGCAGCACAAACTGCCGATCGTGGTCGTCGTCCCGGTCAACGAGGAGTACGGCATCCTCAAGGCGTTCGCGGACTTCGAGCACACCCCGGGCGTACCGGGGCTGGACCTGCCGGGCCTGGACGTGCCGACCATCGCGCGCGGGTACGGCTGCCAGGGCCAGCGGGTCGAGGACGCGGACGGGCTGGGTGACGCAGTGGCCGTGGCGACCAAGGCCGACGGCCCGACGATCCTGGCGGTACCGATCACGAAGGAGGTACCGGCGCTCGTCTGACCGTCGGCCTCCCCGTGATCACCGGAGCGGGGGCGCGGGCTGATCACAGGAGCGGGAGCAGGGCGCGACGCAGCCCGGTCAGGCCGGCGACCGGGTGCCGGCCGAGCTCGGCGCCGGTCGCCGGATCGTGCCAGCTCACCGCCCCCGGACGGCCCGCGTACAGCCGGGCGCCGTCGCGGCTGGTCGCCAGTCCGCGCACCTCGCCGCCCAGCTGCCAGGTCGACGCGACCGCCGGCGTCGCGAGGTCGACGGCGTACACCCGGGAGTCGGCGCCGAGGAAGAGCCGGCCGCCGTCCGGGGAGACCGCCGTGCAGGCGGTACCCGAGCCGGTTGGCACCGGTACGACCCGTTGCACGGTCAGCAACTCGGTGTCGGCTACGGTGAGCCGCCCGCTGGTCAGGTCCGCCACGTACAGCGCCGTGCCGTCGGGGCTGACCGCGAGGGTGTGGCCGGCCGCCGGGCCGTGGCCGAAGGGTTCGGGCAGGTCGAGGCAGTACGCCCAGCCCTGCACCAGGTTGAGCACGTGCACGAACGCGTGCACGTCGCTGCGCCGGCCGCCCGCCAGCAGATCGCGGGTGTGCTGGTGGTCGGGCTGGTGGGTGTAGAGCGTGTACAGCGTCCCGCCGTCCGGGGCGTACACCGCCTGTCGCCGCTCGCCGCGCATCTCCTCCTCGGCCCCTTGCGGTACGGGGGTCTTGTCGCGGCCCAGCAGCGGGCCGGGCGCCCCGGTGCCGAGGTCGACCATCCGTACCCGGTACCGGTCGGGCCCCGTCGGTGGCAGCCGGTCCAGCACGAACAGACCCTCGTCGTCGGTGCGGAACGCGTCCGGCTCGTAGTTTCCGGGCAGCTCCAGGCGGCGCTTCTCGCCGGCCCCGTCGGCGATCACGATCGTGGTGCGCTCGCGCCCCGCCGGCTCGTCCGCGGCGGTCAGCGCCACCGCTCCCCCGGCCGAGGCGACCCGGGGCACCCACCGCCCGGCCAGCGTGTGCCGGTGGATGACCTGGCCGGTGGCGGTGTGGACGCCGGTCAGGTCGGTCGCGCCGGCGCCGGTGGACGCCGCCGCGTACAGCGTCCTCCCATCCGGGGCGCACACCGCCGCGCCGGCGGCGCGGATGTCGGTACCCCGTACCGTCGCCAGCCCACCGGTGGTCTCCACCAACAGCGGATCGGGTACGCCGGAAGGGTCGCCGGGCCGCTTCGGCCGCCGGCTCGCCGCGAGGGCCGCGCCGCCACCGAGCAGGCACGCGGCCCCGCCCGCGATCGTCAGGAACTGCCGCCGTGTGGTCATGCCCGGTTGACACCGCACGCCCGGTACGGGTTCCGGCGGAACCCGTCGGACCCGGCCGGTGTCTACAGTGGCGACAACCCGGGTTCGGAGGTGGACAACTGGACGACGCCGAGTTCGTCGACCGCGCCCGCGCTGGTGACCTCGACGCGTACGAGGTGCTGGTCGCGCGACACAGTGCGTTCGCGCACCGGACCGCGTGGCTGCTCGGCGCCGGAGACGACGCCGAGGACGTAGTACAGGAGGCGTTCGTGAAGGCGTTCCGGAGGCTCCGCCTGTACCGGGGCGACTCGCCGTTCCGGGCCTGGCTGCTGGCGATCATCGGCAACGAGACGCGCAACCTGCACCGGTCCCGGAGCCGCCGCGACGGACTGGCCCTGCGGGCCGCGGCGCTCGGCGGGCCCGGCCCCGAGGCTCCCGACCTGCCCGGCGACGCGGCCCTGGCCGCCGAGCGCCGGGCCACGCTGCTGGACGCGGTACGCCAGCTCGACGAGCGCGACCGGGACGTGGTGGTCTGCCGGTACCTGCTCGATCTCAGCGAGGCCGAGACCGCGCAGGTCCTGGGCTGGCCGCGCGGCACGGTGAAGTCGCGTACCGCCAGGGCGCTGGTGAAGCTGCGTACCCGTCTCTCGGCCGGCCTGTCCAGGGAAGTGCCCCATGGCTGAGCCGCGCCGCGACGGACCCGTCGACCTCGCCGCCGAGCTGCGCGCGCTCGGCGGATGGCTGGACACGCCCGAACCGCCCGATCTGCGTCCGGCGGTGCGGGCCCGCCTGACGGCGGACGAGCCGAGGGTACGGCGGCTGCCGTCGTTCCGGCCGCTGCCGGGGGTACGGTGGCTGCCGTCGCTCCGGCGGCGCTGGCTGGTGGCAGCGGCGGCCCTCCTGGTCGCCCTGACCCTCGCGGTCCTCCCGCCAGGCCGGGCCGCGGTCGCGCACGCGGTCACCGGTCTGCTCCGCTTCGCCGGCATCGAGGTGCACCGGGGGCAGCCGTCGGTAGGGCCGACGCCGAACCCGACCCCGAGCCCGCTGCCGTCGATCCGGTCGGCGGCCCTCGACGAGGCCCGCCGCCAGGCCCGGTTCCCGGTCCTCGTGCCGGCGCGCCTTGGCGTACCCGGGGAGGTCCTGCTCGCCGACCCCGCGGGCGACGGCGCGCCGCGGGTGGTGTCGCTGGTCTACCGCGGCGGCGTGCGGCTCGACGAGTTCGACGGCCGGCTCGAACCGGGGTTCGTGAAGTCCATGGCCGGGCCGCAGACCGAGTGGTACGAGGTCGCCGGGCGCCCCGCGCTGTGGCTCCCCGATCCGCACGTGCTGGAGTACGTCGACCGCCAGGGCGTGCGCCACACCGAGACCCGCCGGTTGGCGGCGGCGACCCTCGTCTGGACCGACGGGACGGTCAGCTACCGACTGGAGGGGGCGCCGAGCGCCGCCGAGGCGCTGGCGATCGCCCGCACCCTCGCGTGATCACCGAGAGTCTGCGGTGCTGGGACACCGCAGACTCTCGATGATCATGACAAGGAGCGCAGTGCCCCGGAGACGAGGGCCCGGGCCTCCTCCTGGATCCGGGCCAGGTGCTCCGGCCCGCGGAACGACTCCGCGTAGATCTTGTACACGTCCTCGGTGCCCGACGGGCGCGCGGCGAACCAGCCCGACTCGGTACCGACCTTCAGCCCGCCGATCGCCGCGCCGTTGCCCGGCGCGGTGGTCAGCGTCGCGGTGATCGCCTCGCCGGCCAGGGTCGTCGCCGTCACCTGCTCCGGTGACAGCCTGCCCAGCACCGCCTTCTCCTCGCGGGTCGCCGGGGCGTCGATCCGGGCGTACGCCGGGTCGCCGAAGCGCTCGACCAGGTCGGCGTAGTGCTGGCTGGGGGTACGCCCGGTGACGGCGGTGATCTCCGAGGCGAGCAGGGCGAGGATGATGCCGTCCTTGTCCGTGGTCCAGACCGAACCGTCGCGGCGCAGGAACGAGGCGCCGGCGCTCTCCTCACCGCCGAACCCGACAGAGCCGTCCAGCAGTCCGGGTACGAACCACTTGAAGCCGACCGGTACCTCCAGCAGCGGCCGGCCGAGGTCGGCGGCGACCCGGTCGATCATCGCGGAGGAGACCAGGGTCTTACCGACCGCGGCGTCGGCGGGCCAGTCGCGGCGGTTGCGGTACAGGTAGTGGATCGCGACGGCGAGGTAGTGGTTGGGGTTCATCAGGCCGGCGTCGGGGGTGACGATGCCGTGCCGGTCGGAGTCGGCGTCGTTGCCGGTCGCCACCTGGTACCGCGACCGCTGCTCGATCAGCGACGCCATCGCGTACGGCGAGGAGCAGTCCATCCGGATCTTGCCGTCCCAGTCCAGCGTCATGAACCGGAACGTCGGGTCGACCTCGGGGTTGACCACGGTCAGGTCCAGCCCGTACCGGTCGGCGACCGCCGCCCAGTACGCCACGCTGGCGCCGCCGAGCGGGTCGGCGCCGATCCGCACGCCGGCCGAGCGGATCGCGTCGAGGTCGACCACGGACGGTAGGTCGTCGACGTACGCCGACAGGAAGTCGTACCGTCCGGTGGTGTCGGCGGCCCGGGCGCGGGCGTACGGGATCCGCCGCACCCCCTTCAGCCCGTCCGCGATCAGCGCGTTGGCCCGGTCCTGGATCCACCGGGTGGCGTCGGTCCCGGCCGGCCCGCCGTTCGGCGGGTTGTACTTGAAGCCACCGTCCGGCGGCGGGTTGTGCGACGGCGTGACCACGACCCCGTCGGCCAGCCCCGACGAACGCTGCCGGTTGTGGACCAGGATCGCGTGCGACAGCGCGGGCGTGGGGGTGTACCCGTCCCGGCTGTCGACGAGGACGGTGACCCCGTTGGCCGCGAACACCTCCAGAGCGCTCACCGTCGCCGGCTCGCTCAGCGCGTGGGTGTCCCGGCCGAGGAACAGCGGCCCGTCGGTGCCCTGCTCGGCGCGGTACTCGCAGATGGCCTGGCTGATCGCGACGATGTGGTCTTCGTTGAAGGCGGCGTTGAGGCTCGACCCGCGGTGCCCCGAGGTGCCGAACGAGACCTGCTGCGCGGGCTCGTACGGGTCGGGGTGCTCGGCGTAGTACGCCGTGATGAGCCGGGGAACGTCGACGAGGTCGGCCGGCTGGGCGGGCTGACCGGCACGGGGATGGAGTGACATGGATGGACCTCCTCGCGGCGCGACAACGGTACGGGTCGCACGGACCTACGTTCCCAAGATCCGGACGAATTGAACGTGACCAAGACGATTCCGCATCTGGCCGCGCCAATTCGTCTCAGGCTGGCTAACGTAACAATCATGACCGGTCGGTTCATGATCGAAGATGTCACGCCGTCAGTGGCGTGTGGGCGTTACCCCGCCAAGGCGGTCGTCGGTGAGCTGGTGCCGGTGACGGCACGCTGCTACCGGGAGGGTCACCAGGCGCTGGGCTGCAATGTCGTCTGGCAGGGCCCGGACGGCAGACCCAGGCCGTTCACCCGGATGGAGCCCGCCGAGGACGACCTCTGGTGCGCGACGATCAAGCCCGACGCGGTGGGCTGGTGGAGCTTCACCGTCGAGGCCTTCGACGACCCGTACCGGTACTGGCGCGACTCGGTGATCAAGAAGATCGACGCCGGTCAGGGCGCCGAGGACCTCGCCAACGACCTGGCCGAGGGCGCGCAGATCCTGGAGCGGGCGGTGAAGATCGTCCCGGAGGAGTCGCAGGCACAGGTCCTGGACGCCATCGCCGCACTCCGCGACGGGGAAGCGCTGTACCCGCGGGTCGCCCCCGCCCTGGCCCTGGCCGAGCTGCTCTGGCAGTACCCGGTACGGGAACTGGTCACCACCAGCGAGGAGCACCGGATCTGGGTCGACCGCGAACGCGCGCTGTACTCGTCGTGGTACGAGTTCTTCCCGCGCTCCGAGGGCGCGAAGGTCTCCGACGACGGCACGGTCGTGCGGCACGGCACGTTCGCCACCGCCAAGCAGCGACTGGCCGGGGTCGCGAAGATGGGCTTCGACGTGCTCTACCTGCCGCCGATCCACCCGATCGGCCGGGTCAACCGCAAGGGCCGCAACAACTCCCTGACCACCGAGCCGGGCGACGTCGGCTCGCCGTGGGCGATCGGCTCGAGCGAGGGCGGCCACGACACGATCCACCCGGAGCTGGGCACCCTCGCGGACTTCCGGTCGTTCGTCAAGGCTGCCTCCAGGGTCGGCCTGGAGGTCGCGATGGACCTCGCGCTGCAGACCGCGCCGGACCACCCGTGGGTCGCCGAGCACCCGGAGTGGTTCACCACGAAGCCCGACGGGACGATCGCGTACGCCGAGAACCCGCCCAAGAAGTACCAGGACATCTACCCGCTCAACTTCGACAACGACCCCGAGGGGATCCGCGCCGAGATCCTGCGGGTCGTGCTGCACTGGGTGGAGCAGGGCATCAAGATCTTCCGGGTCGACAACCCGCACACCAAACCGTTCGACTTCTGGCACTGGTTGATCTGGAAGGTCAAGGAGGTCGACCCGGACGTGCTGTTCCTGGCCGAGGCGTTCACCCGGCCGGCCATCATGCACGGGCTGGGCAAGATCGGCTTCACCCAGTCGTACACCTACTTCACCTGGCGCACGAACGCACGTGAGATGCGGGAGTACTGCGAGGAGCTGGTCGCCTCCGCCGACCACATGAGACCCAACTTCTGGCCCAACACCCCGGACATCCTGCACGAGACGCTCCAGCACGGCGGCCCGCCGATGTTCAAGATCCGGGCGGTCCTGGCCAGCATGCTGTCGCCGTCGTGGGGCATGTACGCCGGCTTCGAGCTCTTCGAGCACCTGCCCCGGCCGGGCGCCGAGGAGTACCTCGACAACGAGAAGTTCCAGCTGCGCCCCCGGGACTGGGCGGCCGCCGAGGCCGAGGGGCGGTCGCTGGCCCCGTTCATCGCGCGGCTCAACGAGATCCGGCGGGAGAACCCGGCCCTGCACCGGCTGCGCAACCTGCGCTTCCACGAGGTCGACAACGACGCCCTGCTGTGCTGGTCGAAGCGCGATCCCGACAGTGGCAACACGGTCCTGGTGGTGTGTACCTTCGACGCCGGCGGTGTCCAGTGGGGCAACACCACGCTGGACATGCCCGCGCTCGGCATGGACTGGCACGAGCGGTTCACCGTCACCGACGAGGTGACCGGGACGAGCTACGACTGGGGGCAGCACAACGCGGTCCGGCTCGACCCGTTCCTGCAGCCCGCCCACATCTTCACGGTCCGTCGGCGCGTTTAGTCCATATTCACGTTTAGTGTTCTGACAACCGCGGGTAGGTAACACAATATGGAAGCGACGGATCAGCAGCCCGATCCCGCGATCGGAAGCCATGTCGCTTCCGATGGAGTCGTCGAACACCCGACCGCCGGTGACTTCGGCCACGCGCGCATTCTGCCCGCTGACCCGACCTGGTTCCAGCGGGCGGTCTTCTACGAGGTCCTGGTCCGGGCCTTCTACGACTCCAACGCCGACGGGCTGGGCGACCTGCGGGGACTGATCGAACGGCTGGACTACCTCCAGTGGCTCGGCGTCGACTGCCTCTGGCTGCCGCCGTTCTACGACTCACCGCTGCGCGACGGCGGCTACGACATCCGAGACTTCTACAAGGTGCTGCCGGAGTTCGGCACCGTCGACGACTTCGTGGCCCTGCTGGACGCGGCGCACAAGCGCGGCATCCGGGTGATCACCGACCTGGTCATGAACCACACCTCCGACTCCCACCCGTGGTTCCAGGAGTCGCGCAACGACCCGACCGGCCCGTACGGCGACTACTACGTCTGGAACGACACCGACGAGCGGTACGCCGACGCGCGAGTGATCTTCGTCGACACCGAGGAGTCCAACTGGACCTACGACCCGGTGCGCCGGCAGTTCTACTGGCACCGGTTCTTCTCCCACCAGCCCGACCTCAACTACGCCAACCCGGCCGTACAGCAGGAGATGCTCAACGTCCTGCGGTTCTGGCTCGACCTGGGCATCGACGGGTTCCGACTGGACGCGGTGCCCTACCTGTTCGAGGCCGAGGGGACCAACTGCGAGAACCTGCCGGCCACCCACGAGTTCCTCAGGAACTGTCGCAAGGTCATCGATGACGAGTTTCCCGGCCGGGTGCTGCTGGCCGAGGCCAACCAGTGGCCGGCCGACGTGGTGGAGTACTTCGGCGACCCGGAGACCGGCGGCGACGAGTGCCACATGGCGTTCCACTTCCCGCTGATGCCTCGCATCTTCATGGCGGTCCGCCGGGAGTCGCGCTTCCCGATCTCCGAGATCCTGGCCCAGACGCCGGCCATCCCGTCGAACTGCCAGTGGGGCATCTTCCTGCGCAACCACGACGAGTTGACGCTGGAAATGGTCACCGACGAAGAGCGCGACTACATGTACGCCGAGTACGCCAAGGATCCGCGGATGAAGGCCAACGTCGGCATCCGCCGGCGGCTCGCCCCGCTGCTGGAGAACGACCGCAACCAGATCGAACTGTTCACCGCGCTGCTGCTGTCGCTACCCGGATCCCCGGTGCTGTACTACGGCGACGAGATCGGCATGGGCGACAACATCTGGCTCGGCGACCGTGACGGTGTCCGCACGCCGATGCAGTGGACCCCCGACCGCAACGCCGGGTTCTCCCGGGCCAACCCGGGACGGCTCTACCTGCCGATCAACCAGGATCCGATCTACGGCCACCAGGCCGTCAACGTCGAGGCGCAGCGCGACAGTTCGACGTCGGTGCTCAACTGGACGCGCACCATGCTGGCGGTGCGGCGCCGGCACGAGGCGTTCGCTCTCGGTACGTTCCACGACCTGGGCGGCTCGAACCCGAGCGTGCTCGCGTTCATCCGCGAACACGACGACGACGTGGTGCTGTGCGTGAACAACCTGTCCCGTTTCCCCCAGCCGATCGAGCTGAACCTGCAGCCCTGGGCCGGGTACAAGCCGATCGAGCTGACCGGGCGCGTCCCGTTCCCGCCGGTCGGGCAACTGCCGTACCTGCTGACGCTGCCCGGGCACGGGTTCTACTGGTTCCAACTGTGCCCGTCCGAGGAGAACGCATGACTCCCCCCGAGGAGACGATGACGCTGCCCTTCGCCGAGTGGCTGCCGCGCCAGCGCTGGTACGCCGGGCGCAACCGGACCCTGGCCGGGGTACGGCCGGGGTCGCTGACCCGGCTGCACGACGACGTCGACCACGTCCTGCTCGACGTCACCTACGCCGACGGCGGGAGCGAGCGCTACCAGGTCCTCGTCGGCTGGGACCGGGTGCCGGCCGCCGAGTTCACCCAGGTCGCGACGATCGGGTCGCACGGCGACCGCACCGCGTACGACGCGCTGTACGACGAGGACGTGGCGCGCCGCCTGCTGGCCATGATCGCCGTCGGCGCGGCAGTGGACCGCCTGCGCTTCATCCTCGAGCCGGGCGCGCAGGTGCCGCTGGACGCGCCGGCCCGGGTCGGCGACGCGGAGCAGACCAACACCAGCGTCGTCTACGACACGTCGGCCATCCTCAAGGTCTTCCGCCGGGTGTCGGCCGGCATCAACCCCGACCTAGAGCTCAACCGGGTGCTCGCACGGGCCGGCTGCCCCCACGTTGCCCGCCTGCTGGGCGCGATCGAGAGCACCGACGACGACGGGCAGCCGGTGTCGCTGGCCATGGTGACCGAGTACGCGGAGAACTCCGCCGACGGCTGGGCGATGGCCACCACGAGCGCCCGGGACCTGTTCGCCGAGGCGGACCTGCACGCCGACGAGGTGGGCGGCGACTTCGCGGCCGAGTCGTACCGGCTCGGCGAGGCCGTCGCCGCGGTCCACCGGACCCTCGCCAAGGAGCTGGGCACGTCGACCGCGCCGCCCCCGGCCGACGCCATGATCTCCCGGCTCACCGACGCGGCCGGCGCGGTACCGGAGCTGGGCCCGTACCTGCCCGCCATCGCCGCGAAGCTGCGCGAGGCCGCCGACCAGGAGATCGCCGTCCAGCGCATCCACGGCGACCTGCACCTGGGCCAGGTGCTGCGCACCCCGTACGCCTGGCTGCTGATCGACTTCGAGGGCGAGCCGGGCCAGCCCCTGGAGCAGCGGCGCCGCCTCGACTCCCCGCTGCGCGACGTGGCCGGCATGCTGCGCTCGTACGAGTACGCCGCGTACCAGCTGCTCGTGGAGGAGCCGGACAACACGCAGCTCGCGCACCGGGCCCGGGAGTGGATCGAGCGCAACCGGACCGCGTTCTGCGAGGGGTACGCCGGCGGGGCCGGCTTCGACCCCCGCGAGCAGCAGGCGCTGCTGTGCGCGTACGAGCTCGACAAGGCCGTCTACGAAGTGGCCTACGAGGCCCGGCACCGGCCGACCTGGATGCGGATACCGTTGCAGGCGATCGAACGGATCGTCGGCTAACGCCTCTCTCACGCCACCCCCTAAGGACGTGGAATGGACCAGCTGATCAACGGCGACGTACACGACCCGCACGCCATCCTGGGCGCGCACCCCGTCGACGACCAGACGGTGATCCGGACGCTGCGGCGCGGCGCCACCGTGGTCGAGGTGGTCGTGGAGACCGGGGACGGCGCGCGGCGGTACCCGATGAAGCGGTGCCACGCGGAAGGGCTGTTCGAGGCGACGCTGCCCGGCTGGGTCCCCGACTACCGGCTGGAGGTCGACGGCGAGGTCCGCGACGACCCGTACCGGTACCCGCCGACCCTGGGCGAGCTCGACCTGCACCTCATCGGCGAGGGTCGCCACGAGCGGCTGTGGGACGTCCTCGGCTCGCACCCGCGCGAGGGCGGCACCTCGTTCGCGGTGTGGGCGCCCAACGCCCGCGGCGTGCGGGTGGTCGGCGACTTCACCGGTTGGGACCCGCACGACGGCTGGTCGATGCGGTCGCTGGGCGGCAGCGGCGTCTGGGAGATCTTCGTACCGGAGGCCGCGGTCGGGCAGCGGTACAAGTACCGCATCCTCGGGCAGGACGGTGTCTGGCGGGAGAAGGCCGACCCGCTAGCCCAGCGTACCGAGGTGCCCCCGCACACCGCGTCGGTGATCTTCGAGTCCCGGTACGACTGGAAGGACTCCGACTGGCTCGCCCGGCGGGCCAAGAACCGGCCGCACCAGGAGCCGATGAGCGTCTACGAGGTGCATCTCGGCTCGTGGCGGCCCGGACTGTCCTACACCGAGCTGGCCGACCAGCTCACCGACTACGTCACCGAGATGGGCTTCACCCACGTGGAGTTTATGCCGGTGATGGAGCACCCGTTCGGCGGCTCGTGGGGCTACCAGGTCACCGGCTACTACGCGCCGACGGCGCGCTTCGGCGACCCGGACGAGTTCCGGTACCTGGTCGACCGGCTGCACGCCGCCGGTATCGGCGTCCTGGTCGACTGGGTGCCGGCGCACTTCCCGCGCGACGAGTGGGCGCTCGCGCGCTTCGACGGCACCCCGCTGTACGAGCACGCCGACCCGCGGCGCGGCGAACACCCCGACTGGGGCACCCTCATCTTCGACTTCGGCCGCCACGAGGTGCGCAACTTCCTGGTCGCCAACGCGCTGTACTGGTGCGACGAGTTCCACATCGACGGCCTGCGGGTGGACGCGGTCGCGTCCATGCTCTACCTCGACTACTCCCGCGCCGACGGCGAGTGGACGCCCAACAAGTACGGCGGGCGGGAGAACCTGGACGCGATCGAGTTCCTCCAGGAGATGAACGCGACCGTGTACCGCCACCACCCGGGCGTCGTCACGGTCGCCGAGGAGTCCACCTCCTGGCCCGGCGTGACCCGGCCGACCCACGCGCAGGGGCTCGGTTTCGGCTTCAAGTGGAACATGGGCTGGATGAACGACACCCTCGCGTACCTCAGCAAGGAGCCCGTCCACCGGCAGTGGCACCACCACCAGATGACCTTCTCGACCGTGTACGCGTGGAGCGAGAACTACGTCCTGCCGATCAGCCACGACGAGGTCGTGCACGGCAAGGGTTCCCTGGTCGGCAAGATGCCCGGCGACCTGTGGCAGAAGCTGGCCAACGCGCGCGCCCTGCTGGCCTTCATGTGGGCGCACCCGGGCAAGCAGTTGCTGTTCATGGGCTCGGAGCTGGGTGACGACCGGGAGTGGAGCGAGGAGCGCGGGCTGAACTGGGACCTGCTGTCCGACCCGGCCCGGGCCGGCGTCCAGCGCCTGGTCCAGGACCTCAACACCGCGTACCGGTCCACCCCGGCGCTGTGGAGCCAGGACACCAGCCCGGCCGGGTTCCGCTGGATCAGCTCGGAGGACTCGGCCAACAACACGTTCTCGTTCGTCCGCCTCGCCCCGGACGGCTCACCGCTGGTGTGCGTGGTCAACTTCGCCTCAGTGCCGCACGAGGACTACCGCATCGGCCTGCCGCGCGCCGGCACCTGGACCGAGGTGGTCAACACCGACGCGGACGTGTACGGCGGCTCCGGCGTCGGCAACCTGGGCGCCGTGCAGGCGGAGAACGTGCCGTGGCACAACATGCCCGCGTCGGCCTCGCTGCGGGTACCGCCGCTGGGCGCGCTCTGGCTGCGGCCGGCTACCGACTGATCAGCCGAGCACCGAGCGGTACACCTCCACCGTCCGGTCGGCGATCGACGCCCAGGAGAAGTGCTCCACGGCGCGGCGCCGGCCGGCGCGGCCCATCTCGGCGGCGCGCCCGGGCTCCTCGAGCAGGTTCGTGACGGCCTCGCCGAGCCCGGCGACGAACCGGTCGGGGTGCAGCGGGGTGCCGTCGGCGCCCTGCTCGATCGGTACCAGCAGGCCGGTCACGCCGTCGTCGACGACCTCCGGGATGCCGCCGGTCGCGGTGGCCACGACGGCGGTCTCGCACGCCATCGCCTCCAGGTTCACGATGCCCATCGGTTCGTAGATCGACGGGCAGACGAACACGGTCGCGTGCGTGAGGACCTGGATGACCTCGTCCTTGGGCAGCATCGCCTGTACCCAGACCACGCCCTCCCGGCTGGACCGCAGCTCGGCCACGAGCGCCTCGACCTCGGCGAGGATCTCGGGGGTGTCGGGGGCGCCGGCCAGCAGGACCAGCTGCGCCTGGGGCGGCAGCGACCGGGCCGCGCGCAGCAGGTACGGCAGGCCCTTCTGGCGGGTGATCCGGCCGACGTAGACCACGCTGGGCTTACCCGGGTCGACCCCCAGCCGCTCCAGCACGTCGGTACCCGGGTCCGGCTTGTACTGCTCGGTGTCGATGCCGTTGTGCACGACCCGTACCCGGCTCGCGTCCACCTCCGGGTAGGCGGCCAGCACGTCGCGCTTCATCCCCTCGGACACCGCGATCACCGCGTCCGCCGCCTCGATCGCGGTCCGCTCGACCCACGACGACAGCGCGTACCCGCCGCCGAGCTGCTCGGCCTTCCACGGCCGCAGCGGCTCCAGGCTGTGCGTGGTGACGACGTGCGGCACCCCGTACAGCAGCTTGGCCACGTGGCCGGCGAGGTTGGCGTACCAGGTGTGGCTGTGCACCACGTCGGCGCCGGCCGCCCCCGCAGCCATCTCCAGGTCGACGCCCATGGTGCGCAGCGCCGGGTTGGCACCGTCCAGGCCCGGGGGGTCGGTGTACGCGGTCACGCCCGGCTCCGGCCGGGGCGCGCCGAAGCAGTGGACCCGCGTGTCGGCGCGGTGGCGCAGCTCGCGGGCGAGGTACTCGACGTGGACGCCGGCGCCGCCGTAGACCTCCGGCGGGTACTCGCGGGTCATGAGATCGACGCGGAGCCGGCCGGTGAACGCTGCCATGCAAGGCACCTTAGCCTGACAAGTGCCGTGTCCGAGTGGTGCCGGGCCGATCGGATCGTTAGCGTCGGATGTATGGCTGCCAAGGTCCTCGCTATCGTCCTCGCCGGTGGCGAGGGCAAGCGACTGATGCCGTTGACCGCTGACCGGGCCAAGCCCGCCGTACCCTTCGGCGGCCTGTACCGGCTGGTCGACTTCGCCCTGTCCAACCTCGTCAACGGCGGCTACCTGCAGATCGTCGTGCTGACCCAGTACAAGTCGCACTCGCTCGACCGCCACATCACCCGCACCTGGCGGATGTCGAACCTGCTGGGCAACTACGTCACCCCGGTACCCGCGCAGCAGCGCCTCGGGCCGCGCTGGTTCGCCGGCTCCGCCGACGCGATCTACCAGAACCTCAACCTGATCTACGACGAGTGCCCGGACTACGTGATCGTGTTCGGCGCCGACCACATCTACCGGATGGACCCGAGGCAGATGGTCGAGGCCCACATCGCCTCCGGCGCCGGCGCCACCGTCGCGGCGATCCGCCAGCCGCTGTCCATGGCGGACCAGTTCGGTGTGATCGAGGTGACCGACGACGGCCGGCGGATCGCGTCGTTCCGCGAGAAGCCTACGGACGCGCAGGGGCTGTCTGACTCCCCCGACGAGGTCTACGCCTCGATGGGCAACTACGTCTTCACCACCGCGGCGCTGATCGACGCGCTCCAGCGGGACGCCCAGGACATCAGCAGCAAGCACGACATGGGCGGCAACATCATCCCGATGTTCGTCGAGCGCGGCGACGCCAACGTCTACGACTTCCGCGACACCATCGTGCCCGGCAGCACCGAGCGGGACCGGGGGTACTGGCGCGACGTCGGGACGCTGGACTCCTTCTACGACGCGCACATGGATCTCATCGCGATCCACCCGGTCTTCAACCTGTACAACTACGACTGGCCCATCTACACGGAGAACCGGCCGTGGCCGCCGGCCAAGTTCGTGCACGGCGGGCAGGAGCGCCTCGGGCGGGCCATCGGCTCGATGGTCTCCCCCGGTGCGGTGGTCTCCGGCTCACTCGTCGAGAACTCGATCGTGTCCCCGAACGTCCACGTGCACTCCTGGGCGCACGTCGAGGGCTCGGTCCTGTTCGAGGGGGTCGACGTCGGCCGGCACGCCGTTGTCCGCAACGCCATCATCGACAAGAACGTGCGCATCCCGGAGGGCATGGAGATCGGCGTCGACCTCGAACGCGACCGCGAACGCTTCACGGTCTCCCCGAACGGCATCGTGGTGATCGGCAAGGGACAGATCATCAAGGACTGACGGGCTCAGCCCGGCGGGGGCCGGCCACGGTCCCGCCCCCGCCGGCCGGTCTCACCGCCTGAGGCGTACCGGCTCGTGGGTGACCGCCTCGATGTCGTTGGCGGCCTCCACCAACAGGCGCTGCCCCAGATCGCATAGTGCCCGGGCGGCGGCGAGCTCGTCGCCGATCTCCGGGATGTCGCGGTCGGCCGGATTCAACTTGGCCCGGCCGATCCCGACCAACCGGGTATCCGCCTCTCCGCTGTGCAGGCACGCTTCGGCGTACGTGCGCCCCTCGTCGTCGTTGACGAGAACGTCGACCGTCCACCGCTTCACCGTCGACATGGTCCACCTCCCGACGGCCCGTGTCTTCTCCTTCGACTCCAACGCCCTCCCTACCCGGTCGTGCCGAGTCGAAGCCGGTCAGGTCACCGGGCCGACGCGCGCAGCGCGAAGACCGTCTCGCGGATGTCCCGGATGATCTCGTCGATCTCCTCCACCCGGTCGGTGATGAGCCGTTCCAGACCGCGGTCGGCGACCCGCGCGGCGATCGCCTGGATCGACAGGCCGAGGCCGAACAGGCGCTGGATCACGCTGTGCTGGAGGTCGGAGCCGATCCGCTCCCGGTCCTCCAGCAACCGCAGCCGCTCGTTGTCGCGGCGCGCCTCCGCAAGCTCCAGGACGAGCGCCGCCTGCGCGGCGAAACCGCTGATCATGTCCAGGTCGGCACCGTCGAACGACCCGTTCTCCGGGAACTTGGACACGATCAGCGCGCCGGCCGCGCGGCCCTCAGCGGCGACCGGTGCGATCAGGGCGGCACCCACCTCGTCCGGGCAGTGCCCGGCGATCCGGATCCGCGGGTCGTCGCGCAGATCCGTCACCAGCACGGGCCGCCGTTCGTGCAGGGCGATCGCCGACGCCGACCACTCCTTCGGGAAGACCTCGCCCTGCCACCGGCAGAAGTTCCCGGCCGCGGCGGCGACCCGCAGCAAGCCCGGGTCGTCGGTCGGCACGGTCACGCCGGCGCCGTCGGCGTCGCTGGCGCACAGCGCGAGCCGCACCATCTGCCGCAGGGTCTGATCGAGGTCGCTGCCGGTCAGCAACTGCGTGATGATCTCGACCATGGCGGCCTGCCACCGCTGTCGCTGCCGGCTCTCGACGTACAGGTGGGCGTTCTCGATCGCGATCCCGGCCGCCACCGCCAGCGCCGCCAGGAGATCCTCGTCCTCGGCGGTGAACTCCTCGGCCCCCTGCTTGTCGGTCAGGTACAGGTGGCCGAACACCCGGTCACGGACCCGTACCGGTACGCCGAGGAACGACCGCATCGGGGGGTGGTGCTCGGGAAAGCCCGCCGAGTAGGGGTGCTCGGCGAGGTCGCTCAGTCGCAGCCGCTGCGGATGCTGCACCAGCAGGCCCAGCAGCCCCTTGCCCTCGGGGATCCGGCCGATCCGGGCGGCCGTCCCCTCGTCCATGCCGGCGTGCACGAACTGGACCAGATCACCGTCGCGTACCTCACCGACGGCGGCGTAGCGCGCGTTCACCAGTTCGCGCGCGGCGTCGACGAGGCGCCGCAGCACGTCCCCCTCGTCGATGCCCCGGGCGACCTTCAGGTTGGCCCGCAGCAGCGCGCGCAGCCGCCCCTGGGTGTCCTGCACGTCACGGGCCCGCGCCACCAACTGCTCCAGCAGCTCGTCGAGTTCGAGCTTCGCCGCGCCGGGGAAGGCCAGCTCCGCGGCCGGGTCCGGGGGCGACGCCCGGCGGGCGGGGCCGGCGGAGGGCGGAGGGTGGTCATCGCCCATGCGGGCCACCCCCTTCCGCGACCGTGCCCCCCAAGCTGTACCGCGACCGCAGGCCCCACGAGCCAGCCTGGCGCCTTTCCAACCTGGCACTAGTTTCAGCTTTGCACTCGGGCACGCCGACGACCACGCGACATGGCGCGGATGCGGCGGTGGGAAGGGGTAAGGTCGGCGGCGGTTCACGCCAGCTCGTACAGCACCTCCGCGGCCGTGCTGCCGGCCGGGCCCCATACCGGGCGGATCGGAGGATCGTCCTGCGCCAGCACGCCGGCGCGCCGGCCGGTACCCGCGGCCACCTGGAGCGCCGTGTGTACCAGCCGCGCGTCAACCGCCAGCAACGCCGCCGCGCCGATCACCGGGCGCGGGCCGAACCCGGGCGACGCCAGCAACCGGGCGCCGTCGGTGCGCAGCCGCGCCCACCATCGCGCCTCGGCCTGCCGCAGGTCGGCCGGGTCCCGGACGCCGGCGAGCACCCAGGCGGCCGCGGGCGCCAGGTCCGACAGGTGCGCCGGCGATGCGGTACCGCACCAGCGCCCGCCGAGGAGGTGGCCGACGCTGCGGGCGGCCGGCTCCGGCAGGCACGCCTGGCGGACCATCCGGTCCCGGGCGGCGAGCAGCGCCACCGCGCCGGCGGCCCACGGTCGCGCCGGTGGCACCTCGGCCGCCACCCGCTCGGCCCAGCGCAGGCGCAGGCAGAGCGACAGCTCGTACGGGCCGTCCCCGCCCGGGTCGCCCCACGGCGACCCGGCCAACACGGCCCGCAGCTCGGGCAGGGACCCGGCGCCGGCCAGGCGGGGCCACGCGGTGGCGAGCACGCCCAGCCGCAACGGGGGCTGCTGCGGCGCGCCCGGCCGGGTGAGGACCCGTACCCGGTCGTCGATGTTGACCAGCTCGAACCAACCCGCGAGCAGCCGCAGCAGAGCCACCCCGTCGGCGGGGACCCATCTGGCCAGTACCCGCAGGCTGTCCAGCAGCGTCGCGGCGACGCCGCGCTGCGCGGCGGCCAGCGAGCTGTCGGGGGGCGCGTTCCGGCCGTAGGGCGAGCCGGCCAATCCCCGGAGCGCGTCGTCCAGTGAGGCGCTGGCGGCGAGTTCGCGCGCACCGGCGCTGCCCACCCGACGTACGGGCAGCATCCGGGCTCGTACGGTGCCGGCGGCCCAACGAACGCTCACCGCAACCCCCTCTCCAACCGAGCCTGCGCCGGGGCCGGCCGGCCGCGCCAGGGCCGCCCGCCCACCCGGTCGGGGACCTTCGCCCCCGTCCGGTCGGTCTCCCGACGGGCGTCCCGGTCTCCCGGCGGGCGTCGACCGGTGACCAAAGACTGCCCGGGTCGGGTCCAACGGCACCGCCACCTCACCCGGCGCGCGCCGAGGCTTGGAGGTACGGAGGCTTGGAGGTACAGAGCGGGAGGTACGGCGACCGTGGCGGCACGACACCGGCGGGAGACAGCACCGGTCATGAACGACCGGCCCTGGACCGCGGGGTACGGCGCCCGCCCGCCCCGGATCGGCGCTGCTGCCGGCGCCGACCTCGACGGCCGCCGGGGACCCTGGGTGACGACGCGGATCGTCGTCGGGGTGGACGGCTCCCCGCCCAGCGAGGCGGCGCTGTGCTGGGCGGCGCGGGAGGCCGAGCGCCGGCGCGCCGAACTCGTCGTGCTGGTGGTCTACAACTGGCGGACATCAACCGTCCAGATCCAGGTCAGCCACGAGTTCGGGGAGTACGTGCGTGACCTGGCCATGTCGATCATGGAAGCCGCGGTGGCGGAGGCCCGCACCGTCGCACCGCACGCGCACGTCCACGGCGCGGCGGTGTTCGGCGAACCCGTGCGGGTGCTCTCGGAGGCCGGCAACGACGCCGAGATGCTGGTGGTCGGCGGCCGCGGCAGCGGCGGCTTCGCCAGGCTGCTGGCCGGCTCGGTGAGCGTACAGCTCGCCGCGCGGATGCCGGTCCCGGTCACGGTGGTCCGGGGGCGCGACGACGACTGCGACGAGACCGACCCCGTGGTCGTCGGCGTGGACGGGTCGGCGTCGGCGGACGCCGCCACCGGTCTCGCGTTCGAGGAGGCGGCCCAGCGCGGCTGCCGGCTGGTGGCGGGGTTCGCGTACGACGTGTCGACGCCGCCGTGGACGGCGGGAGCGCCGGCCGCCGAGTACGACACCGGCAGGATCCAGGACGAGCTGAGGGCGGCGCTGGTCGGGCACGTCGCCCGCTGGCACGACAAGTACCCGGACGTACCGGTCGACTACGTCGTCGACCAGGGCAGCCCGGCCGCGGTACTGACCCGCTGGTCGCGCCACGCGCAACTGCTGGTCGTCGGCTGTCACGGGCACGGGGCGACCACCGGCGCGCTGCCCGGGGCGGTGTGGCTGCAGTTGATCCACCATGCCGACTGCCCGGTCCTGATCGCCCGGTCACCGGAGAACGCCTGACCCGCTGGGACATTTGGAGGCCACCATGACCCGTCGACCCCGGCTCACCGAGATCGGGCTCAACACCGGCAAGAAGGGCCGGCTGCACCGGATCCTGTACAAGCACGGGCTGGGCAACGGAACGGCCCTGTTCCTGCCGTACGACCAGGGGCTCGAACACGGGCCGCGCGACTTCTTCACCAATCCGGCGGCCGCCGATCCCGGCTACATCGTCAGGCTCGCGGTCGAGGGCGGGTTCAACGGCGTCGCCCTGCAGATCGGGTTGGCCGAGAAGTTCTACTGGGACTACGCCGGTGAGGTACCTCTGATCCTCAAGCTCAACGGCAAGACCGACATCCCCCCGGACGCGCAGCCGCTCTCGCCGCTGCATGCGAGCGTCGCCGACGCGGTACGGCTGGGCGCCGACGCGGTCGGCTACACGATGTACGTCGGCTCGCCCGTACAGGAGCAGGACTTCGCCCAGTTCCGGACGGTCCGCGAGGAGGCGCACCAGCTCGGGATGCCCCTGATCGTGTGGGCGTACCCGCGCGGCGACGCGATCGACGCCAAGGGCGGCAAGGACTCCTTCTACGCCGTCGACTACGCGGCGCGTACCGCGAGCGAGCTCGGCGCCGATGTCGTCAAGGTGAACTTCCCCAAGCCGGACCGGCGCACCGGGGTACCGGGTGGCTACGACGCCGAGTTCACCGAGCAGCAGGCCGTCGAGGCGGTCGTACGGTCGGCCAACCGCACGCTGGTACTGATCTCCGGCGGGGAGAAGGCCGGCGACCAGGCCATGCTCGAGAAGGCCCAGGAGGCGATGGAGGCCGGCGCCACCGGACTGATCTTCGGTAGGAACGTCTGGCAGCGCGACCACGACGAGTCGCTGCGCTTCGTCGCCCGGCTCAAGGAGATCCTCGCCAAGTATCCGAGCGACTAGATACGGGGTCGGTGACAACGGCGTTCGACCGGCCTATCGTCATCGACGTGGACGGCTCCCCGTCGTCGTACCGCGCCGCCGGCCGGCCGGTGGTGCAACGATGACCGTCGTGGTCGTCGGCGTGGACGGATCACCGGCCAGCACCGCCGCGCTGAAGTGGGCCGCCGCCGAGGCCTGGCTGCGCGAGGTGGAGCTGCTCGTGCTCGCCAGCTACCGGTGGCGCCCGCTCGGCGGCCACCTCCCCGGCCGCGGTGAGGCCCGCCCGCCCGTGACGGAGCAGCGCGCGCGAGAGATCGTCGACGAGGCGGTGGCCTCGGCCCGTACGATCACGTCCGAGGTGCGCGGCCGTACCGTCGCCGGCCACCCGGTCAAGGTGATGCTCGAGGCGGCCCGCGACGCCGGACTGGTCGTCGTGGGCGACGGTGGCCGGGGCGGGTTCACCGGCCTGCTGCTCGGGTCGGCCAGCGCCCAGGTGTCGGCGCACTCCCCGGGCCCGGTGGTGGTCGTGCGGGGGCGCGCCAACACCGCGATCGGCCCGGTCGTCGTGGGCGTCGACAGCTCACACTCCGCGCAGCAGGCCCTCCGTACGGCCTTCGCCGAGACGGCGTTGCGCCGCCAGGCTCCGCTGGTGGCGGTCACCGCCTACACCGCGCCCCTTCCGCCGTGGACCGGCGGGATGCCGCCGATCGGGTACGACGCGGAGCGGCTCGACGCCGATCTGCGGGCGGAGCTGGCCAGCCGGCTCGCGACCTGGCGCGACGGGTACCCGGACGTGGTCGTGGAGTGCGAGGTGGTCCGGGGCGCCGCGGCCGCCATCCTGGCCGAGCGGTCCCGGCAGGCGCAGTTGCTGATCGTCGGCGCCCGCAGCCACGGCGGGTTCGACGGGCTGCTGCTGGGGTCGGTCAGCCAGCACCTGCTACACCACGCCGACTGTCCGGTGCTGATCGCCCGTACCCGCAACTGATCTCCGACCGGACGGCGTACAGCTCGAGCAGGCGCATCCTCGTCTTCTGCAACCGGTCCACCGCCACCTGCATGAACCGCCGGATCAACTGGTAACCGAGCTCGTGGTCGGCGTCGCACAGCCGGCGGACCCCGAACCCGTCCATCCGCACCGCGAACGTCGTCTCCACCGCGTACGCGTCGAAGTGCCACTGGTACGGCGGGAACAGCCACGACCAGCCCAGTACCGCGCCGGGGCCGAGCGTCTCCACCACCACGTCGCCCCGCCCGGGTACATGGGTGGACAGCTCGACCCGTCCCCGGTTGACGAACCAGAACCGGTCGGCCCGGCTGCCCTCCGAGAACACCCGGCTCCCGGTGTGGATCACGGTGCGGCTCGCCAGGTACGACAGCTGCCGCAGGTGCTCGGGTGACAGTCCGGCCAGGAAGGGCTGCGCGGCCAGCAGGTCGTACGCGGTCTCCATCACAGGCCGGCTTCGAAGATGTAGCGGCTGCTGCGATCCGCCACGTCGGGACGGCGACGAGGCTCGTCCCCGGCGGTGACCGCGTCCGGCATCAGGCAGCCCCGCAGCAGGTCCCGGCGGCTCACGATCCCGGCGAGCCGGCCCTCGTCGCCCACCACCGGCAGGCGCTTGATCGACTCGGCCTCCATCAACCGGGCTGCCTCCACAATGGACGCGTCAGGGCCGATCGTGACGGCCGGGCTGCTCATCAGTTCGGCGGCGGTGTCGCCGGAGGCGTCGTGGTTCGCCGTACGGCGGCGGCCCCGGCCGAACAGGCGTGCCCGCGGGTCGTCGCCGTCGAACACCATCTTCGGCACCACGTCGGTCTCGGAGACCACCCCCACGACCCGGTCGTCGGCGTCGATCACCGGGACGGCGCTCACCCCGTACCAGACGAGGGCGTCCACGATCTCCCGGTAGCCGGCTTGCTCCCGTACCGCCACCACCATGTCGGTCATGACGTCCCTGACCCTGACCGGTCGCACGGCCGCCACCTTTCCGCTGCGCCCGTCCCCACTGTGCGGCGTGTCCGGCCCGGGCGACAGGGCCGTTGGGCCCGTCGGGTGGAGCAGTGCGGCCCGTCCTCGCCTCTCTGCACCCACGGCCGGCACGCTCCAGCCGGGGGCGGGGCACGGCCGGTTCGGGACCTTCGGCCCCTTCCGCGCCCTCCGGCGTCAGGTACAAAAGCCACATGATCCGGGTGTACCTGCTCGACGACCACGAGGTCGTCCGGCGTGGCCTGCGCGACCTGCTCGAGGCCGACGGCGACATCGAGATCGTGGGCGAGTCCGGCTCGGCGGTCGACGCCGGGCACCGCATCCCGGCGCTGCGTCCGCACGTCGCCGTGCTCGACGCCCGACTGCCCGACGGCAGCGGCATCGACGTCTGCCGGGAGATCCGGTCGATCGACCCGACCATCCAGGCGCTGATCCTCACCTCCTACGAGGACGACGAGGCGCTGTTCGCCGCGATCATGGCCGGCGCCGCCGGCTACGTCCTCAAGCAGATCAGGGGCACCGACCTCGTCGACGCGGTCCGCCGGGTCGCCGCCGGCCAGTCCCTGCTCGACCCCGCCGTCACCGCCCGGGTCCTCGACCGCATCCGCCGCGGCCCCGACCAGCCCGACGAGCTCAGGGACCTGACCGAGCAGGAGCGGCGCATCCTCGCGCTGGTCGCCGAGGGGCTGACCAACCGCGAGATCGCCCAGCGCATGTTCCTGTCGGAGAAGACCGTCAAGAACTACGTGTCGAGCCTGCTGGCCAAGCTCGGCCTGGAGCGGCGTACCCAGGCCGCCGTGCTGGCGGCGAAGCTGCTCGGCAAGCGTTAGACCGGCACGGCCCAGGTCAGGGCGGTGCCGTACGGACGCGCCGGCCCGATCTCGAACGTTCCGCCCAGCTCCTCGGCGCGGCGGCGCATGTTGTCCAGCCCGCTGTGATGGTCGACCTCGCCCAGGCCCACGCCGTCGTCGACGACCGTGGTGGCCAGCCGCCCGCCGTCGACGACGACGTTGACCTCGACCGCGCCGGCCCTGGCGTGCCGGGCGACGTTCGACAGGGCCTCCCGCAGGACCGCGAGCAGGGCCGGCCGGACCGGCTCGGGTACGGCGCTGTCCAGCGGCCCGCCCAGGCTCAGGTGCGGCCGGAAGCCCAGCGCGCAGCGCGCCTCGTCGGCCAGCGCGCGGATCTGGTGCCGCAGGTCGCCCGCGTCGCCGGTACGCAGCTCGAAGATCGTGCCCCGGATGTCGCGGATCGTGGTGTCCAGATCGTCCACCACGGCCTCGATGCGGGAACCGACCTCGGGGGGTGTCGCGTACCGGGCGGCTCCCTGCAACTGCATGCCGGCCGCGAACAGCCGCTGAATCACCACATCGTGCAGGTCGCGCGCGATGCGTTCGCGGTCGCCGAGCACCGCGAGCATCTCCCGCTCGTCCTGGGCCCGGGACCGCTCCAGCGCCAGGGCGGCCTGCCCGGCGAACGTCTCGACCAGCGCGATGTCGGGGTCCTCGGCGAACGCGACGCTGCCCCGCCGGTACGCCACGGCGAGCGCCCCCAGAGTCTCGCCGGCCGCGGCGAGCGGTACCAGCAGGGCCGTGCCGGTCGCCAGCGGCACCGACCAGTCGGTGGCCTTCCCGAGGTCCTCCACGACGGCGATGTGCCGGTCGGCCAGTACGGTGCCGAACTCGCTGCGGGAACCGCACACCGTCGCGCCGATCAGGTCGGGCGGCGCGTTGCCGGCGGCAACCTCCACCGTGAGCGCGTCGGTCGCCTCGTCGTAGATCATCACCAGCGTGATGTCGGCCTCGGCGACCTCCCGGGCGCGGGAGGCGACGAGTTGCAGCGCCTGGGTGCGGTTGACCTCACCCAGCAGCACCGACGTGATCTCCCCCGCCGCCTCCAGCCAACGCTGGCGCCGGCGCATCTGCGCGTACAGCCGGGCGTTCTCGATCGCGGCGCCGGCCGCGACCGACAGCGCGGTCATCAGTTCCTCGTCGTCGTCGGTGAACTGGCCCCCGCCGCGCTTCTCAGCCAGGTAGAGGTTGCCGAACACCTGCTCCCGGATGCGCACCGGGACACCGAGGAAGCTGCGCATCATCGGATGGTGATCCGGGAAGCCGTACGCGCGGGGGTGCGCGGCGATGTCGGTCAGCCGGATCGGCCGGGGATCCTCGATCAGCAGGCCCAGTACGCCGTGCCCACGAGGCAGCGCTCCGATCCGGCGACGGTCTTCGTCACTGATGCCGTGGGTGATGAAATCGGCGAGGGTACGGTCGGGCCCGATCACGCCGATGGCGCCGTACTCGGCGTCGGCCAACCGGCAGGCCGCGATCACGATGCGCTCCAGCGTGCTGCGCAGGTCGAGATCGGTACCGATGCCGACCGCCGCGTCCAGCAGCGCCCGCAGCCGCTCCCGGCTCGCCGCCACCTCGCCGACCCGGTTCAGCAACTCGTGCAGCAGTTCGTCCAGGCGCACCCGGGACAGGGGCGACAGGGGCAGCGAGGGCCCCTGCCAGCCGGGGGCTGCCGCGAGCGACTCCGGTTCGGTCGCCATTCCCGCATCGTATCCACCCCCGGTGACGGGCGGCGCGGGCGCCGAGCCGGCGGCCGTCCCCCCGGCGGTACGGGGCACGGACCAGCCGCCACGGGTACGGGAAATCGGGTGCGCCGGCCGACCGCACCGGCGCACCCGATCGTTGCTCAAGGACCGCACCGGCTCGTCGAGTCGGCGGCAGGCGCGAGCCCCGCCGGAGATCAGAGGGGGCGGACCTGCTCGGCCTGGGGGCCCTTCTGGCCCTGTGTGACCTGGAACTCGACCCGCTGGTTCTCCTCGAGCGAGCGGTAACCGCCGGACTCGATGGCGGAGAAGTGAACGAACACGTCGGGGCCGCCCTCGTCCGGGCTGATAAAGCCGAAACCCTTGTCGGCGTTGAACCACTTCACCGTGCCCTGTGCCATTGCCGTTCTCCCTTGTCAGGCCCGATGACCTGCGGATGCAGATCAGGAGCCGCTCTGGCCTGCGGCCCACATCGCCCAACCCGCCGACGGCGGCGACGCCTGGTGCGTGACCGCAGTAAGCCGGCTGGTACAAGGCGGTCCGCCTACCCAAAAAATGGACGTACACGCGCCGCCCCATCGCGCGCGTGATCGCCTCATCGTGCGAATGACCGCGTACGCCCGCAAACGCCAGATCGGACGCCTCGACTCAACCACGACGCGCGACTCTCCGCAGGGGTTCGGCCAAGATCTCGGTCCGCAACTCGCGCCCCGCGGTGATCAGCCACGCGGCTGGAGCACGTAGACCTCGTTGAGTTCGGCGTCCTGGGGCGGTCCCATCATCGACACCTCGTACCTCGCGACGACCTCCAACGGCCCGTGCGGCAGGTACGCCCGGCCGGGATCGCCGACCAGGACCCGTGCCCCGCGTCCCGCGGCCCGCTCGACGAACGCCAGTACCCGCGCCGCCAGCGACCCGTCGTAGAAGAGGTCACCGACGAGCACCACCTCGGCACCGGCACCGTCGCCGCCGAGCAGGTCGGCACCGTCGGCGTGGACGACGACGCCGTTGGCGCGCGCGTTCAGCGTAGCGGCGGCCCGGGCGTACGGGTCGATGTCGTTCGCGGTCACCGCCGCCGCACCGGCGACGGCCGCCGCGATGGCGACGAGCCCGGAACCGGCTCCCAGGTCGAGTACCCGGCGCCCGGCGACCACCTCGGGATGGTCGAGGACGTACCTCGATACGGCCTGGCCGCCGGCCCAGGCGGACGCCCAGAACGGCGCCAGCCCGGTACCCCGCTCGGCCTCCATCCGCGCGCCGAAGATGATCGGGTCGACGGCGAGATGCAGGCGTACCTCGGGCACGAACGGCAACCGCACCAGGCTGAGCTGGTCGAGGCCGACGACGCCGGACATCGGCGGGTCGTCCAGCACGGTGCGTTCGAGGTGGGACATTTCACAACCGATCCGATCGGTCATCGGTCAAGCATGGCGCACGGATGCCGCGACCACAGCGGAGTCGGGAACCCGGCCCGTACCCAGCAGCTTCGCCACGATCCGGTCGAGCGCCGCCAGGTCCGCGTCGTCGAGGTCGAGAACCGGCTCCGGCGGGCGCCCCAGGATGCGTTCGGCCACCTCGGCGGCGTCCGCCCCGGCGAGGGTCAGCGTCACGATCCTCAGCCGCCGGTCGCCGGCGTGCGCACCACGCCGGACCAGCCCGCGCCGCTGCAGGTCGTCCACGACCACGGTGGTGTACGGGGCATCGGTCGCCAACCGCTCGGCGAGCTGCCGCATCGTCAGCGGGCCCGCGGCCAGCGACCGCAGCGCCTTGGCCCGGACGAAGCTCAGGCCGAGGGCCTCGCCTACCTCCCTGCGCCGGTCATGCAGGTCGAGGACGAGCGTCCGCATCCCCCGCCACACCCGGGCCGCGGCCTCCGCGCGCCCGGCCGCGCTGTCGGCGGTCCCGGCGCTGTCGGCGGTCCCGGGGCGGGTCTTCATCGCGCACCCACCTGGGCCGGGGTCCTGGCCGGGGCGATGCGGGCCGCCGCCTCCTCGGCGGTACGACGCGCCCAGCGCCCCGTCGTCAGCGTGCCGAAAGCCAGGACGGTCAGCCCGCAGCCGGCGACGATCCACCAGCCGACGTGGCTGGCCTGCGTGAAGTGCGCCGCCATCGGGCCACCGAGGCCGGCGGTCACCGCCGATCCGATGACCGCGACGCCGAGCGACTGGCCCACCTGGCGGCTGGTGGAGGCGATCGCCGCCGCGACGCCGGCCTGCGAGCGCGGCATCCCGGAGACGGCGGTGTTGGTGATCGGGACGTTGAGCAGGCCGAAGCCGAAGCCGAAAACGACGTAGCCGGCCATCAGCCAGCCCACCGGCACGTCCGCTGTCAACCGCGTGAACGGCAGGATACTCACGGTCATCGCCGCGCCGGCGAGCACCAGCGGCAGTCGCGGTCCACGGGCGGCGACGAGCCGCCCGGACAGCGGCGCGAAGACGGCGGTCATCACCGCCATCGGCAGCGTGTACAGCCCGGCGTGCAGCGCGGAGAGCCCGCGGACCTCCTGGAGGTAAAGGGTGTTGAGGAACAGGAAACCGCTCATCGCGCCGAACCCGCTGACCGCGATCACGGTGGCTCCCGAGAACGGCGCGCTGCGGAAGAACCGGAGGTCGAGCAGCGGCTCCCGGCGGCGCGACTCGTACCCGAGGAGGGCGACGAACGCGGCGGCGGCGAGCGCGAAGAAGGCGATGATCCGTGGCGACGACCAGCCGGCGGCCGGACCCTCGATGATGGCGTACGTCAACGACGCCAGGAGGGTGAGGACGAGGACCTGGCCGACCGGGTCGACGCGGCGGGGGTGGGCCGCCCGGGACTCGGGCACGAACCGCGCGGTCAGCAGCAGCGCGGCCAGCCCGACCGGAATGTTGATCCAGAAGATCGACCGCCAGCCCAGCGCCGCGACCAGCGTTCCGCCGACGACCGGCCCCAGGGCCATGCTGACGCCGACCACGCCGCCCCAGACGCCGATCGCACGGGCCCGCTCCCTCGGCTCGGTGAAGGTATTGGTGATGATCGACATGGCCACCGGGTTGAGCATCGAGCCCCCGACCGCCTGCACCATCCGGAACGCGACGAGCCAACCGAGGCTCGGTGCGACGCTGCACAGCAGCGAGCCGATGGTGAAGACGACCAGTCCGGTCTGGAAGGTCCGGCGCCGGCCGACCCGGTCGCCGGTCGAGCCACCGAGGATCAGCAGGCTGGCCAGCACCAGCGTGTACGCGTCGATCGTCCACTGCAGTCCCGACATCGACGCGTGCAGGTCCCGCCGGATCGACGGGAGAGCGATGTTCACGATCGTGTTGTCGAGGCTGACGATCAGCAGGCTCATGCAGCAGATGGCCAGTACCAGCAGCCGCCCGCGGCGGTCGAGCTCAGGCACGCGAAAACCTCAGATACTTGTACGGATATAACCTTTAGCATAGTACAACTAAAGGTGCCGTACCCCCGGTCAGGTCGCGACCCTCGTGAAGAAGTCCCCGAAGCCCTTCCCGATGTTGATGATCAGGCCGCCCAGGTTCCGCGTGGCATGGGCAGCGGCGTCCGGATGGAAGGCCACGAAGAACACGAGGAACGCGATCGCAGCCCAGGTGACAGCTTTCTTGGCCATCTCTGGCCCCCTCCCCCACATCGGTAGCCGCGAGCCGGTTCTCGTACCGGTCCGCCCGGGCGCCCATCGGCGTCTGTCCGGACCGCACAGTTCGTCCTGATGGCGTCGGGGACCGACGGCATCCACGGCCATCACAAGGGATGGGACGCCCCGGTCACGCGCCTGTCTGTTGTCGGATACGCCCGGACCGCCGCCGCGTGGGCGGCGGCGGAGAGTCGTCACGGGCTATGGCCTCAATTGTGGGCGACGGCGACGCCGCCCGCACCTCAGACCGGCGACGCCTCGAGTTGACCCTCGACGACCCGGGTGCGCAGCGTTATCTGGTCGTTCGCCGCCGGGCCGTGCACCACCAGACCGTCGCGCAGCCGGTACGTGCTGCCGTGCCAGGGGCAGACCACGCAGGAGTCACCGTCGATCTCGACGATCGTGCCGTCGCTGAGTGGCCCGTTGTGGTGCGCACAGCGCTCCAGCAGCACGGTGAACCGGTCCGCCTCCCGGTACACCAGGACGGGCGTACCGCCCAGCTTGCGCACCGCCGGCTCGCCCTGGGAGAACTCCTCGACGGCGCCGACGCGCTGCCAGGTCCCCCGCATCAGCCACAGGCCGGGTACGGCCTGGTTGACCCCGGCGCCGAGCGAGTACGACAGGTGGCCGCCGAGATAGGCACCGGCGCCGACCACGGCGAGGCCCAGGTAGCCCAGGCCGCGCCCCATCGTGTGACGCCCGCGCAGCCTGGCCGTCAGCGACGCGCCGTACAGCGCCAGCGCGACGGTGTTGGTCCCGGCATGGACCAACCCCACCCGGCGCTGCTCGCGCGAGAGCGACGCCCAGTCATTGGCTCCGGTCACCACCGCCGGCAGGGCACCGGCCGTACCGACCCCGATGAGCGCCGTGGCGGCGGTCCGCTGTCCGGGTAGGACGTCCAGGACCGCCGCGCTCAGCCACGCACCGATCGGCATCTGTACCAGTGCCGGATGCAGCGGATGACCCAGCCAGACCCCGTGCAGCACGTCGCGTACCCGTTGGGAACCGAGCGCGGCACGTACCAGCTTCCGGGCCCGGTCGGCGACGCTGTCGAGAAGGGGCAGCCGCTCCAGCCGGGTCACGAGTCTGGCCATGCCGGCCCCCATGCCCGTACCTGCCACGGTCCAAACCGATCACCCGACCACGCCGGACGGCCCGGCCGATCGCCTACGGTGGAGCCATGCGCATCGGATTCGGCCTGCCGGTAGCGGGCGCGTGGGCCAGCCCGGACAACATCGCACGTTTCGGCGCGCGGGCGGAGGAGCTGGGCTACCACTCACTGTGGACCTTCCAGCGGCTGCTGGTCGGCGCCGACCAGGAGCTGGCTCCGGTGTACCGCAGCGTGCTGGATCCACTGGTGTCGCTGGCGTACGCGGTGGCGCACACGTCCCGGATCCGGCTGGGTGTGGCGGTGGTGAACTTCCCGTTCGTGTCGCCGGTCTACCTCGCCAAGCAGGCCGCCAGCCTGGACATCGTCTCGGGCGGCCGGCTCGACCTCGGGCTGGGCAGCGGCTGGTCGCCGGTGGAGTTCACCGCGACCGGCGCGACGAGCGAGCGGCGCGGCGCCCGGGCCGAGGAGTACCTGGCGGTACTGCGTACGCTCTGGGCGGACGAGGTGAGTCGGTTCGACGGCGAGTTCTACACCGTCCCGCCCAGCAGCATGCAGCCCAAGCCCGTCCAGCGCCCCGGCCCGCCGGTGCTCCTCGGCGGTACCGCGCGCAGCGCCCTGCGCCGGGCGGGCCGCGCCGCGGCCGGCTGGGTCAGCGCAAGCCGCACCGACCTCACCACGGTCGCCGAGAGCATCGCCGTGGTCCGCGACGCGGCGCGCGAGGCCGGCCGCGACCCGGCGGCGGTCCGGATCGTCTCGCGCGGGGTGGTACGGGCCGGCGAGCCGGCCGGCGACGGCGAGCGGGCGCCGCTCTCCGGGTCGTACGAGCAGATCCGCTCCGACGCCCGGCGCCTCGCGGAGGTGGGGGTCACCGAACTCTTCTACGACCTGAACTGGGACCCGCTCGTCGGGTCACCCGACGTCGATCCGGCGTCCGCGACTCGCCGGGCCGAAGAGATCATGGAGGCGCTCGCGCCCGCCGCGGGGTGACGCGCCTCGCCTACCGTTTGCCGCTGAGCCACCCGGGTAGGGGTGACGCTCCATGGCTACCTTTCGCGATCGTGGACAGCTGGCGGGGTCATGACCCCGCCAGCTGTCCACGATCCCAGAGTTCGCTGGCGCGCCTTCTCGGTCTGCCTGGTCGCGTCGTTCATGACGCTGCTCGATGTGAGCATCGTCAACGTCGCGATCCCGTCGATCCGTACCGGTCTGCACGCCACCCAGAGCGACGTGCAGTGGGTCCTGTCCGGGTACGCCCTCGCGTTCGGCCTGACCCTGGTACCCGCGGGGCGGTACGGGGACGCCCGGGGCCGGCGCAACGTGTTCATCGCCGGCCTGGCCCTGTTCACCGTCGCCAGCGCGGCAGCCGGGCTGGCCCAGCACGCGACCTGGCTGGTGGCCGCCCGGCTGGTACAGGGTGGCGCCGCCGGTGTGCTCAACCCGCAGGTGGTCGCCCTGATCCAGCAACTGTTCCCGCCCGCCGAGCGCGGCCGGCCGTTCGGGCTGATGGGCGCCACGGTCGGGATCTCGACCGCGATCGGTCCGCTGCTCGGCGGCCTGCTGATCCAGTTCGCCGGTGCGCAGGAGGGCTGGCGCTGGGTGTTCTACGTCAACGTCCCGGTCGGCATCGCCGCCGTCGTCCTGGGCTGGCGGCTGATCCCACCGCGGCCGAAGGAGCGCCGCCGCCGGGAGAGCCTCGACCCGGTCGGCGTCGCGCTGCTCGGCGCCGGCGTGCTGCTCGTCCTGCTGCCGCTGGTACAGGAGCAGCAGTGGCCCGGCCAGGAGAAGTGGCTGCTACTGATCGCCGCCGCGGTGGTCCTGGCCGGGTTCGTCGGCTGGGAACGCCGGCACGCCCGGCACCGCGAACCGGTCGTCGACCTCGGCCTGTTCCAGCTCCGCTCGTACGCGCTCGGCGCGCTGATCGGGCTGCTGTACTTCGCCGGCTTCACCGCGATCTTCTTCGTCTACACCCTGTACCTGCAGAGCGGCCTGGGCTACAGCGCGCTGCTCGCAGGGTTGGCGGTGACCCCGTTCGCGCTCGGCTCCGCCGTGGCCGCGACGGTCGGTGGCCGCGTCGTCAACCGGTTCGGCCGCCCGCTGGTCGCCGTCGGGCTCGCGCTCGTCGTGACCGGGCTCGCCGGCATCGCCGGAGCGGTGAGCCTCGTCCCCGGACACGCCGCCCCGCTCGCCACCGCCGCGCCGCTGCTCCTCGCCGGCCTCGGCAGCGGCCTGGTGATCGCACCCAACCAGGCGATCACGCTGTCGGAGGTACCGCCGCGCATGGGCGGCAGCGCGGGCGCCATGATGCAGGTCTGCCAGCGGATCGGCTCCGCCGTCGGCATCGCGGTCGTGGGCTCGGTCTTCTTCGCCGACCTTGCGGCCACCGGCGGCCACTGGTCGCAGGCGTTCCGGGTCGCCCTGATCGTCGCGATCGGGCTCGTCCTGGTCGCGCTCGCCGCGGCGCTGACCGATGTGTTCTCCGGCCGCCGCACCACCCGGCAACGAACGCCAGATGTCCACCGGCCTCCCGGCGCCCACCCGTTCGAGCCGGTGCCGGACCGGAGGCGTCGGCCGTGAGCGTCCTGGTCGTCGTGGGCGGCTCGCACAGCCTGCACCTCGCCCTGGTCGACGACGAGGACAAGGTCGGCGACCGCCTCGACCTGGACCAGCCGCCGGCGTCGGACGAGACGCTGCACGCGGTGGCCGGCTTCCTCGGCGGGGTGCCGCGACCGCACGCGGTCGGGCACCGCCTCGTCCACGGCGGCGACGTCGTCCGCAAGCCGACGGCGATGCACGGCGCCCTGCTCGCCGCCCTGCGCCGGGTCGCCGACCTGGCGCCGCTGCACGTACCCCCGGCCCTCGTCCTGGTCGACGCGCTGCGCCGCGCCCTGCCCGACGTGCCGCACGTGCTGTGCCCCGACACCGCCTTCCACGCCACGCTGCCGAAGCCGGCGGCGACCTTTCCGCTGCCCGCCGACTGGCGCGCCGCGTACGGGCTGCGCCGCTACGGCTTCCACGGGCTGTCCTACGCCTGGGCGACCGGCCGCGCCGCGCAGCTGCTCGGCCGGCCCGCCACCGAACTGCACATGGTCCTGGCGCACCTGGGCGGCGGCTCCTCGGTCTGCGCGGTACGCGACGGCCGCAGCGTGGACACGTCGATGGGGTTCACCCCGCTCGACGGGGTACCGATGACGACCCGCAGCGGGGCGATCGACCCGGGGATGCTGCTGTGGCTGCTGGACGGGCGGATGAGCCTGCGCGAACTGAGCGACGGCCTGTACCGCCGCTCCGGCCTGCTCGGCCTGGCCGCCGGCCGCTCGTCCGACACCCGCGAGCTCGTCGCCGCGGCGGAGTCGGGCGACCGCGACGCGGCGCTCGCGCTCGACGTGTACAACCACCGGGTACGCCGGGAGATCGCCGCCGCCAGCACGAACCTGGACCGGCTCGACGCGCTGGTGTTCACCGGGGAGATCGGCTGGGACACCCCCGAGGTACGCCGCGACATCTGCGCCGGCCTGCACCTGCTCGGCGTGCCCGTGCCCGCCGTCGGCAACCGCACCGACGACGGGCCGGTCAGCCCCGACGGCGCGACCGTGCCGGTACTGGTCGTCGAGACCCGCGAAGAGCTTCAGATCGCCCGCGAGACGCGCGAGGTGCTCGTGGGCCGGTAACGCCTCACACCGCGATCCGGACCGGGTAGCGCCGCAGCCACTGATTCAGGCCGAGGGCCAGCTCGGCGGCGCGACGGGCCTGCCCGAAGCCGGTGCGGTCGGTCGGCTCCTCCAGCAGCTCGTGTACCCGCTTGCTGTTGAGCAGGCCGGACGCCGGCGCTTGAGCGTCGGCGACGATGTCGGCGAGTTGCTGCCGAACCGTCCGCTCGTAGGCCGGGTCCTGCGTCGACGGGTACGGGCTCTTGACCCGCTTCACGACGGACTCGGGCAGCAGGTCCGCGGTGGCCGCCCGCAACAGGCTCTTCTCCCTGCCGTCGAAGGTCTTCATCGACCACGGGGTGTTGTAGACGTACTCGACGAGGCGGTGGTCGCAGAACGGCACCCGCACCTCCAGGCCGTGCGCCATGCTCATCCGGTCCTTGCGGTCCAGCAGGATCTGCACGAACCGCGTCAGGTGCAGGTAGGACACCTCACGCATGCGGTGTTCCCGCGGGTCCTCGGCCGGCAGGTGGTCCACCTCCGTCAGTGCCTGCCGGTACGCGGCGTCGCGGTACTCGTCCAGGTTCAGCAGCCCGGCCAGGTCCGGGTCGAGCAGCTCGAGGGCGGTCTCGGGGTCTCTCGCTCCGCGCCGCATGACGGTCATCCACGGGAACGTATCCGCGTTGACCGCCTGCTCGTCGTGGAACCACGCGTAGCCACCGAACACCTCGTCGGCGGACTCGCCCGACAGCGCCACCGTCGAGTGCTGCCGTACGGCGCGGAAGAGCAGGTAGAGCGACGTGTACATGTCACCCATCGCGTTGGGCAGGTCGCTGGCGATAACCACCCCCGTCCGGTAGAGCGGGTCGGTCAACGCCGAGGTGTCCAGCACGATGTCGGTGTGCTCCGCGCCGACGTGCTTGGCGACCTCGTGCACGTACGGCGCGTCGGGCGTGCCGCGCAGGGCGTCGGGCTGGAAGTTCTCGGTCTGGCCCACGAAGTCGACCGCGAACGAGCGCACCGGTCCCCCGCCGTCACGGCGGAGCGCCGCCGCTGCCAGCGCCGTGATCGCGGAGGAGTCGAGACCGCCGGAGAGCAGCGTGCACAGCGGAACGTCGGTGATCAGCTGCCGGGCGACGATGTCTTCGAGGAGCTCGCGCACGGTACGAACGGTCGTGTCGAGGTCGTCGGTGTGCGGCCGGGCGGTCAGACCCCAGTACCGGCGCGGGTGCACGCCGTCGGAGTCGACGACGACCAGGTGGCCGGGGCGCACCTCGTGGACACCCCGGTAGATGCCGTGCCCCGGCGTCTTGACGAACGACAGCAGCTCACGCAGCCCGTCGGCGTCGACCACGGCGTCGACCTCCGGGTGCGCCAGGATGCCCTTGGGCTCCGAGGAGAACAGGACCCCGCCCGGCGTGGGGTGGTAGAAGAGCGGCTTGACCCCCATCCGGTCTCGTACCAGCAACAGCCGCTGCCGGCGGCCGTCCCACAGCCCGAACGCGAACATGCCGTTGAGGCGCTCCACGAATTCGTCGCCCCACTGCAGGTACGAGCGCAGCACCACCTCGGTGTCGCTGGAGGTGCGGAACTGGTGCCCCAGGGCGCGCAGCTCTTGACGCAGCTCCCGGAAGTTGTACACCTCGCCGCTGTAGGTCAGCGCCGCGATCACGGAACCTTCGCGCTCCGCGCCGTCACGGGCCGCCGAACCCTTGCCGATCGAGGCGCCGGCGAAACCCGTGGCTCCATCGCCCTCCACGAGCATCGGCTGCGCGCCACCGGCAAGGTCGATGATCGCCAGCCGCCGGTGACCCAGTGCGACGTGCTCGTCGAACCACAGGCCTTCGGCGTCCGGCCCCCGGCAGGCCATGGTCGCCGTCATGGTCCGCATCGCCGCCTGCTCACGGGCCAGCGAGCGCCCGAAATCAACCCAACCTACAACTCCACACATCAAAATCCCCAGGTCGCTCAAAGGAAGCGCCACACGGATAAACGGGACGCTCCATCCTGTTTAACACCCATTCCAGTCAGTTAGCAATGCTAAGATAAAGATCAAATTCATTGGATTGCTCAGTCCGGCAGACCGCTTGCCGGGCAGTGGCGGCACGAACGACGGCGCGGTCGCCACCACCCCGATCGGTGGTTGGCGACCGCGCCGGTACGGCCGGGAGACCAGCCAGTCGTCAGTTCGGCCGGTGCAGGCCGCCTGCCACCTTCTCCGCGATCAGCTCGAACGAGCGGACCCGGTCGGCGATGTCGTACACCTGGGTGGTGAGCATCAGCTCGTCCGCGCCGGTACGCTCCAGCAGCCCGGTCAGCTGCCGACGGACCGTCTCGGGCGAGCCCATCGCCTGCCCGTCCTGGCGGGAGTGGACGAACTCCAGATCCAGCTCGGTGTACGGGTAGGCGGCCGCCTCCTCCACGCTCGGCATGGGGCCGGGCCGGCCCTGCCGCAGCCGCAGGAACGACAGCACGCTCGGCCAGGACAGCTGCTCCGCCCGCTCGTCGGTGTCGGCGCAGACCGCACTGACCGCGACCATGGCGTACGGCTTGTCCAGCCACTGCGACGGCCGGAAGTTCTGGCGGTAGAGCGCCAGCGCGGCGTCCGTGTTCGCGGAGCTGAAGTGATGGGCGAAGGAGAACGGCAGGCCGAGCAGGCCGGCGAGCTGGGCGCTGAACCCGCTCGAGCCGAGCAGCCAGATCGCGGGCGCCTCGCCGTTACCGGGCGTGGCGGTGATCCGCAGCCTCGGGTCCCCGGCGAAGTACCCCATCAGGTGCTGGAGCTCCTGCGGGAAGTCCTCCGCGGAGAGCCCCTCCATGGTCCGGCGCAGCGCCAGCGCGGTCATCTGGTCGGTGCCGGGGGCCCGGCCGATGCCGAGGTCGATCCGGCCCGGGTGCAGCGCCTCGAGGGTGCCGAACTGCTCGGCGACCACCAGCGGGGCGTGGTTGGGCAGCATCACGCCGCCGGAGCCGACCCGGATCGTGGAGGTGGCCGCGGCGAGGTGCGCGATCAGGACGGCCGGCGCCGAGCTGGCGATGCCGGGCATGTTGTGGTGCTCGGCAACCCAGAAGCGCTGGTAGCCCAGCTCCTCGGTGCGGCGGGCGAGCTCGGTCGTATGGCGTAGGGCCTCGCCGGCGGTGCTTCCGGCGGCGACCGGTGCAAGATCAAGAACAGAGAGGGGTACGTCAATCACAAGATCTTCAACGGTGTACGGTCGGAATCTCTTCCGGTTTACTCCGGGTTAACTGGTCACGGGGCTGCGCGGTAGTCCGGCTCCTGTGGTGGAAGTGTGGAAGGTGAGTGCGGCGCCGCTCATCCATCCGGAACGAGGACTTGATCATGAACTCGAACGCAGCCGACGATCCCCACGCCGGCGCAACCGCCCAGACCACCGTCGCCCCGGTCGACGAAACCACCGACGGCGGCGTCACCTTCGCCGATCTGGATCTGCGCCCCGAGCTGCTGCACGCGCTCTCCCAACTCGGTTACGAGGAGCCGACGCCGATTCAGCGGGAGGCCATCCCGCCCGTACTGAACGGCCGTGACCTGCTCGGACAGGCCGCCACCGGTACGGGTAAGACGGCGGCGTTCGCGATTCCGGTACTCCAGCGGCTGACGGTGGACGGCGGGCGCCGGGACCCGAAGGCGCTGATCCTGGTCCCGACCCGGGAGCTGGCCATGCAGGTCTCGGAGGCGATCCACAAGTACGGCCACGACCTGGGCACCCGGGTCCTGCCGATCTACGGCGGGCAGCCGATCGGCCGGCAGCTACGCGAGCTGGACCGGGGCGTGGACGTGGTGGTCGCCACACCCGGGCGGGCGCTCGACCACATCAGCCGCCGGACCCTGCGGCTGGACGCGTTGGAGACGGTCGTCCTGGACGAGGCGGACGAGATGCTCGACATGGGCTTCGCCGAGGACATCGACACGATCCTCCAGGACGCCCCCCAGGACCGCCAGACGCTGCTCTTCTCCGCCACCATGCCGCCGCGCATCGAGAGCATCGCCCGCCAGCACCTGCACGACCCGGTCCGGATCGCGATCGCGCGCCCCACGCTCGCCCCCGGCGAGGCGCCGCGGGTGCGCCAGAGCGCGTACCTGGTGCCGCGGGCGTACAAGCCGGCGGCGCTCGGGCGGGTCCTCGACGTGGAGGCGCCCGGGGCGGCGATCGTGTTCTGCCGTACCCGGGAAGAGGTGGAGGACCTCGCCGGAACCCTCAACGGGCGCGGGTACCGCGCCGAGGCGCTGCACGGCGGCATGGGCCAGGAGCAGCGCGACCGGGTGATGGCCCGGCTGCGCAGCGGTAGCGCGGACCTGATCGTCGCGACCGACGTGGCCGCCCGCGGGCTCGACATCGAGCAGCTCACCCACGTGGTCAACTACAACGTCCCACCCGCTCCCGAGTCGTACGTCCACCGGGTCGGCCGGGTGGGCCGTGCCGGCCGCGAGGGCGTGGCGATCACCCTGGTGGAGCCGCGCGAGCACCGGATGCTGCAGACCATCGAACGGGTCACCAAGCGCCGGATCACCGTCGAGAAGGTGCCGACCGTCGCCGACCTGCGGGCACGGCGGCTGGAGCTGACCCGCGCCGCGATCGAGGAGAGCATCGTCGACGAGGGTGATCTGGAGCGCTTCCGGGTCGTGGTGGAGTCCCTCGCGGACGAGTTCGACGTCATGGAGGTGGCGCTGGCCGCCGTCAAGCTGGCGCACGAGGCCGGCGGCGCCGGCGCCGACGACGAGGAGGAGATCCCGGAGGTCGCGCCGCGGGCCGCCCGCGAGGCGCGGGGCCGGCGGGAGGGCGGCGGCCGGGAGCCTGGCGGACGCCGGGAGCGCCGTGAGCGTCCCCCGACGAGCGGCATGACCCGCCTCTTCGTCGGCGCCGGTCGCAGCGCCGGGGTCCGGCCGCAGGACCTGGTCGGCGCGATCGCCGGCGAGTCCAACCTGAGCGGCCGCGACATCGGGTCGATCGAGATCGCCGACCGCTTCTCGCTCGTCGAGGTACCGGAGTCCGCCGCCAACGACGTCATCGCGGCGCTGCGCGGAGCCACGATCAAGGGCAGGAAGACGACGGTACGCCGGGAGCGCCCGCGGTAGCGCTCCATTTCCGGCGATCACGGGACGCGGGCGGCGGTTACCGCACCGGCGGCAGGCCGAGCCTGGCCAACGCGGTGGTCCAGTCGGTCGCGATCGCGCTCTGGGCGGCGGCGAGGGTGACGGTGTGCTTGCAGACCGCCCGGTTGAGGGCGTTCTCCACCGGATCCTTGCTGTTGGCCGCGCCCGGCGGGTGATCGTTGCGTTCGGGCCACAGGTTGCCGACGTCGTTGCTGCCGCCCAGTTCCAGGCTGACGAGGTGGTCGAACTCGTAGTCGCTCGGCGGTCCCGGCTCGTGGTAGACCGTCATGACCTTCCGCTTGTACGCACCGGTATCCGACGACGGCGGCCGGACGGTCTTCGTGTACCCCGGCCGGCAGATCGTCCGGCCGAGGTTGTCCTGGGTGACCGCCGCACTGATCACGCCCGGCGTACACGCCGGGTCGGGCAGCGGCTGACCGTTGCCGGCCTTGCGCTCGTGGCACGCGGCGGGCACCTGGCCGGTGACGTGGCCTGTGACCGGCGTCGCCGCCAGCACGCCGGGCACCGGCGCGGCGCCGCCGGGAGGGCCCTTCGGGGAGCCACCGGTCGAGCGGGTCAACTGCACGACCGCGAACACCGCGACGATCACCACGAGGGCCACCGCGAAGCCGGCCAGCAGGGAAGTCCGGGGCGCTGTCGGCCGTGCCGTCCTCATTCGCGCGACTGTAGCCCGCGACCACGACGGTTGCCGACGTCGGCGCTGGCCCGAGCCGGATCACGTCCGCCAACTCGTTGGCCGCCGCGCCCGGTGACCCATGAGCGCCTCTCGCATCGAGGCCGGCGTTCCTCGGTCCGGCGGTGGCCGACCAAGACCGTAGGGATCGCCGCCGCGACGAGAAGTCCATTACCCGCCAGGTAATCGACGCTCGTGGCGCGCGGCGACAGACTGGCAACCCCGCACTGATCCCGTACCGGAGGAGCCATGCCCGCCTACGCCATCGCCCACCTGCACAATCCCCGGCCGCACCCCGACATCGTCGAATACCTGGAGCGGATCCAGGCCACCCTGGACCCGTTCGGCGGCCGCTTCCTCGTGCACGGCGCCGGCGTGGAGGTCCGTGAGGGCGTCTGGCCGGGGACGATCGTCATCATCGAGTTCCCCGGCACGGCCGAGGCCAGGGCCTGGTACGAGTCCCCGGCGTACCAGGAGATCCTGCCGCTACGGACCCGGAACATCGACGGGGCCGCCATTCTCGTCGAGGGCATCGGGCCCGGCTACGACCCGGCGGTCACGGCCGAGACCATGCGCCGCAACCTTCCCGCCGCCTCATGATCACGGAACTTTTCCGTGCCCTGGCATGGAAAAGTTCCGTGATCATGGACACCAGGTCAACCGCAGGGTGAGCCGTTGAGCGTGTACGCCGTCGGCTTGCCGTTCGTGGCGCCCTTGCTGCCGTTGAACCCGAAGCCGACCGACCCGCCCGGGGCGATCGTCGCGTTGTAGTCGGCATTGCGGACGGTCACGTCCGCGCCCGTCTGGGTGTAGCTGCCGTTCCACAGCTGGCTGATCTGCTGTCCATTGGGGAATGCCCACGCCAGCGTCCAGCCGTTGACCGCCTGGCTGCCCTTGTTGGTGATCCGCACGTCGGCCTGGAAGCCGGTCGACCACTCGTTGACCACCGTGTACGTGACCGCACACGAAGCCGTTCCGGGAGGCGCCGTGGTCGGGGGCGGCGCGGTCGTAGGGGGTGCGCTGGTGGGTGGCGGTGTCGTGGGTGGCGGTGCCGTGGGTGGCGGTGCCGTGGGTGGCGTGGTCGCACCGCCGAGCCGGTCCGCGTACAGCACTCCCCTGCCGTTGGTACCGAGGTAGACCCGGCCGTACACCCTCGGGTCCCCGGTGATCGCCTCGCCGGCGTTGCCGTACCGGTGCTGGTCGTCGTTGATGCGTACCCAGCTCACGCCGGCGTTGTCGGACCGGTACACGCCGTCGACGCCGTCGACGGCGCCGATGAGGTACAGCGCCTGGTAGCTCTGGCCCGGCGCCGCCTTGCCGAAGCCGACGTTGATCGCCGACCCGACGCTCGACACCTTGGTGAACGTGGTGCCGGAGTCGGTGGAGTGCAGCAGGCCGGGCGAGCCGCCGGCGAGCCAGATGTCGCCCTCGCGCCCCGGCACCGCCTTGAACTTCACCGTGGCCGCCGGCAGGCCGGTCGCGGCGCTCGCCTTGAACGTCGCGCCGCCGTCGGCGCTGACGTAGAACTTCCCGCCGGAGACGCCGTAGAACTTCTTCGGGTTGACCCGGTCGGACTCGACGACCGCCTCGTTCGGGATGCCGGTCGAGGTGGCCCACGAGGTGCCGAAGCCCACCGAGTACGACACCGCGGCGCCCTTGGGCGCCCACACGAAGCGGCTGCCGTCGGCCGCGGCGGCGACCGTACCGCCGCCGGAGACGCCACCGGGCTCCGCACCCTGGAACCAGTTCGCGCCGCCGTCGGTGGAGAACGCGATCCGGTTGTCGCCCGGCCGCGCGGACTTGTCGAGGTCACCGACGCGCACCAGGTAGGACGGGTTGGTCTCGGCGTAGTCCAGGCTCGTGGTGCTGGTGAACACCGGCGAGGTGTACATCATCGGTACCTTCACCAGGTCGGTGTGGCGGAACCCGCCGATGTCGCCGAGCGCCGACAGCAGCGGCGCGCCGGTGGGCGGGCTGATCAGGTCGAGAACGGCCGTCTCCTCCAGCCCACCGGCCATCGGCTTGATGGTGAGCTGGCCGCCCGAGTCCCACTTCGTGAGGTCGGTCGTGCCGTAGATGGTGGCGCCGGTCCCGTACATCATCCGGTCTGAGTTGAACGGGTCGATCTCCAGCGACTCGGTCATCCACCCGAGCTTCGGCGCGGTCTCCGGCGGTGACGGGTTGCCGCCGAAGGTCAGCCACGGCACTGACGAGATGTCCTGGGTGTACCGGTTGGACCGGTTGGGATAGCTGGTGAAGTCCCAGATCCGGGTCCAGGTGGCGCCACCGTCGGTGCTGCGGAAGATGATGATGTCGGGCCACCAGGAGACCTGGGTGGCGACCATCAGCGTGTTCGGGTGCTGGCGGTCGATCGTCAGCCCGCTGTAGCCGAAGTAGTCGTCGGAGCTGCTCGACGGGATGGGGCTGATCCGCGTCCAGGTGCCGGTCGTGATGGCGTACTTCCACACGTCACCCTTGCTGCCGTCGTACGGGCCGCCGGTGTCGCTGGTCGCGATGTACAGGTAGTGGTTGACCGGGTCGAGCACGCCCTTGTGGGCGAGATAACCGGTCGGCGCCCCGGGGATCGCCTGCCAGGTGGCGCCGCCGTCGGTGCTGCGGTACACGGTGTTGTTCTTGTCGGCGACACCGACGTAGATGCCCTTGGTGGTGTTTCCGGACGTACCCGTCGACCTGTCGAACACGACCCAGGTGACGCCCTGGTTGTCGGCGGTGTACTCGTTGGCCGGGTCCTGCACGTAGGTGCCGGGGTTGGGGAAGTTGGTCACCTGCGACCAGGTCACGCCGTAGTCGGTGCTGCGCCACAGCCCCTTGCCGCTCGGCGCGCCGAAGTACAGCACGCTGTTGGAGTTCGGGTCGATCGCCAGTCGCTCACCCATCCCCCTGCCCGGCATGTTGCCGCCGACCTTGAACGGCAGGGTCGTCGACTGCCAGGTGTTGCCCTGGTCGGTCGAGCGCAGGATGGCGCCGTTGTTGGGGTCCCACGAGTTCGTGTACATGCCGGCGGCCACATACACCCGGTTGGGGTCGACCGGGTCGGTGGCGAGGCTCGCCACCCCGTTCCAGCCCCAGTTGGACTGGCCCACCCAGTCCAGCAGCGGGATCCACCGGCCCGTCGCGGGGTTCCACCGGTACGCGCCTCCGATGTCGGTACGGGCGTAGACCAGGTCCTTCCTGCTCTGGTTGAAGATGATCCCCGGTACGAATCCACCGCCGGCGATCTCCACGCTGCGCCAGGAGTACGGATCGGCCGCCGCGGCCTGGCTCGTCGGGGCGTGCGTGGCCACCGCCATCACTCCCCCGAGCAGGGTGGCCGCGAGGGTGGCGATCAGTGTCTTTCTCATCGCGTCACCCGCAGGCCGTTCCGTTGAGGGCCACCCCGCCCGGCGGCGGGCTGGACGGCCCGTTGGCGGTGAAGCCGACCGACACCGAGGCACCGGCCGCGAGCGACGGGCTCCAACTGGGCGCGGCGGCGGTCATCGTGGTGCCGCTCTGGGTGACCGTCGCGTTCCACCCGCTGACCAGCGTGACGCCGGACGGTACGGTCCAGGTCGCCTGCCATGGGCTGATCGCCGCGCTGCCGGTGTTGCGCACCGTGACGGTGGCCTGGAAGCCACCCTGCCAGGCATTGTCGATCTTCACGGTGGCGGTGCAGCTACGGCTGGACGGTACCGTCGGGGTGGAGGTCGGCGTGCCGCTGGGCCCCGGAGTCGGGCCACCGCTGCCACCGCCGACCGGCGGGATCAGGTACGGCTGGAGGATGGACTGCTTGGCCTGGTTGACGGTCTTCCAGTCGTCGTTGAGGATGCCGCCGGTGTCGCCGGAGTCGGGGTTCCACGACCAGTAGGTGAAGTCCATCCCGGACGTACCGGAGCCCATGTACTTCATCAGCTCCTGCAGCCACACCTTGTCCTTGGGGTCGGCCAGCGTCGTGCCGAACTCACCGACGAGGACCGGGGCGACCTTCTGCTTCTCCAGGTAACCCCACTGCTGGTCCCAGATGGCCGGCAGGTTCGCCGGGAACGAGGGGTCGTCGAACCACGGCTGGTGGTAGACCGAGAGGCCGTACTCGTGCGCGGAGTAGACCAGCTTGTTGGGCTTGTTCAGGCGCACCGGGTACTGGGCCGCCTGCGACAGGTTGCCGCCCCACCATCCACAGTGTTCGGTGTCCGGGACGTTGTCCCAGGTGTTCGGGTTGCCGCCGCTGGCGCAGGTGACGCCCTCTACGACGATCAGCCAGTCCGGGTTGGTCGACAGGATCGCGTTGCCGGCCCGCTCGGCCGCCAGCCGCCAGTCCCGCGCCTGGTCGCCGCAGCCCCAGCAGGCTCCGGTGCCGTTCGGATCGGTGCCGTCGGCGTGCGGTTCGTTGTGCAGGTCGGCGCCGATGACGGTCGGGTTGCCCTTGTAGTGCTGGGCGAGCATCTGCCAGTCGCTGATCCAGGTACTCTCGGGCGTCGTGGACGTGTACCACAGCGCGGTCTGACCGGCGCTGGTCGGCCGGTGCCGGTCGAGCAGGATCCGGATGCCCTTCTTGCCGGCGTAGTCGACGACCTTGTCGAGGATCTGCAGCGGGGACAGACCCACCAGGTCGGGGTTGGACACGGCGTCCACACTGTTGGCGGTGGCCCCGGACTTGAGCGCGTCGTTGGTGTACGGCACCCGGATCGTGTTGTATCCGAGGCTCGCCATCTGGTCGAGCATGTCCTTGTACCCGCGCGACCACAAGCCGTGGAAGGTCTTGTTGTCGGTCTCCATGCCGAACCAGTTGAGGCCGGTCAGCCGGACCGGGCTGCCCGTGGCGTCGACGAGTTGGCTGCCGCTCGCGCTGAGGTAACCGGTGCCGGTGCCACCGGCCGCCGCGACGGCCGCCGTCTGATGGGCCGCCTGCCCGGCCGCCGCGCCCGGGGAGAGTCCGATGGTGACGGCGGCGGCGGTGGTCAGCGCCGCGGCCGTGACGGCCAGCGCCGTGACGGGACCGCGGCGTTCGCTGATTTTCATGAGCTCTCCCGGACGGAAGTGGGGGTGTCGACTACGCCGGCCGGCGCCCTTCAGCAGGCCGACCGGCGCGTCACGCTTGGGAGCGCTCCCACATCGTAGCGACGGACATCGATGATCGGAATAGGCGATCCACTGATCAGGGCGGGTGTATTCCCGCCTGCCGAACCGGCGCGATCCCCGTGACCACCAGCCAGAACGGCACGGGCCCCGCCACCACCAACGAGGCGGTGACGGGGCCTGTGTCGGGTGAGCGCCTGTCGCCGGGCGCTCACCCGGTCATACGGTCACTGGAGCGGCGGGTACGCGTTCTGCACCAACTGCTGGAACTGCGCGGAGAACCAGTCACCGGCCAGCGGCGAGTTGGGCAGCGCGCCGGTCGGGTTGTTGCCGTTACGGGCGTTGCCGGTGTACGTGGGGTCGCACATGCGGTCGAAACCCTTGCCCTGGTCGTTCGGGATCTGCTGGCTGGCGCCGTCCGACTCGCCCGGGGGCTTGACCCACACGTAGGCGGCGATACCCGACTCGGGGTTGGCCTTCGGCCGCTCACCGATGCCTGCTCCGGACTGGTTGCACCAGTTGCCGGCGTGGATGCGGCGGTCGATCCGGGACTGGTCGACGTAGGTGTTGACGTCGGTGGACGTACTGGCCTTGGTCGGCCGGTTGGCTCCGCCCCAGCCGTTGCGACTGGTGTCGACCAGCATGCCGATCCGCGCCGGGAACCCGGCGGACACCAGCGCGTTCTTCAGGCCGACCGCGAAGGTGGCCTCGTCGCTGTACTGGTTCCAGTCGATCCACTTCGACTGGCGGATGCTCTGGCCGTTGATCGTCACACTCGGCTGGATCCACGGCTCGTGCAGGGCCGAGTAGTTGGCGGTGTTGACGACGAAGCCGTCGACGGTGGCGTAGCCGCCGGTCGCCATCTGCGCGACCTTCGCGAACTCCTGCGCGGACGGGTTGAGGTTGGAGTCCCAGCCCAGCCAGGCGTGGTGCCCGGCGTCCACGTAGTTGTAGGTGTTCGAACCGACGGCGTGCAGCTTGCCCAGCGCGTACGCGACGCCCTGCTCGTAGCCGCCGTTGGCCTTCATGGTGGCGCACGCGTCGGTGGAGCCGGCGGTGCCGCCCGCGTTGGTCACCAGGTTGGGCAGCGAGTCGGGCTCGATCAAGTGCACGATGCGCAGCCCGGCGTACTTGGCCTGCGACTCGATCGACGCGATCTTGTCGATGTACTCGCTCTTGTACCGGGGCAGGTCGGTCGGGCCGAGCTCGCCGTTGGACGCGAGGGCGGCGCAGTCGCGGCCCGGCAGGTCGTAGACCACGACCTCGACCAGGTTCGCGCCCTGCGCAACGGCCGCGTCCAGGTGGGCCTGCAGGCCCATCGTGTAGGCGCCGGTCCCGTTGACGGCCGCGATCCGGTCGAGCCACACGAAGGTGTGCTGGTTGGAGACCTTGGTGCCGCCCGGTTCGGCGGCGGCCTTCTGCGACCACAGCGGGTTCACGTACGGCTTGGCGCCCACGTACGGGTTGTCGAGATGGGTACCGGACGGCGGCGGGCTGGTGGGAGGCTGGGTGGTCGGCGGCGTCGTCGTGGGGGGAGTCGTCGTCGGCGGTGCGGTGGTCGGGCGGGTCGACGTAGGCGTCGGCTGGGTACCGCCGTTGCAGGTGGTCCCGTTGAGCTTGAAGCTCGCCGGGGCGGTGTTGGTCCCCGAGTACGTCGCCTGGAAGCCCGGGGTCACCGTGGCGTTGGTACCGAGGCTGCCGTTGTAGGCCGCGTTCTTGAGCGTGACGTGCTGGCCGCTCTGTGCGTAGGAGCTGTTCCAGCTGGAGGTGATCTGCTGGTTGCCGGAGTAGTCCCACTCCAGCGTCCAGCTGGTCAGCGGATCACCCAGGTTGGTGATCGCCACGTTGGCGGTAAATCCCGTGTTCCACTGGTTGACGGTGTAGTTGACCGAACAACCGGCGGCGGCGTTGGCGCGGGTGGCGGCGACGGTCACCATGCCGACGCCGGCGATCAACGCGCCGGCGGCGGCCAGGCCCCGCGCGGTGCGGGAGCGTCGGGCGCCGGGTTGGAAGCTCAATCTCATGGAGGGGCACTCCTTGGAATCGTGCGTCCCCGCTGGGCGAGCGGTTGGCGTGGGGTGTGCGGTCCGCCTCGCCTGCTGAGACGACGAGGCCTGGGGCGTGAGGTGCGCGGTGTGGGGTGTACGGGCCACCTCGCCGCGTCAACGGCGAGGTGTGGACAGCGGGGTGGGCTTGGCGAGGGAGGTGTCGAGCCACCATCGGACCGGCTGGCCTCGGCGCCGTGGCGGCCCGGAATGTCCCGGCTCACCCCACTGTCCACATCGATGGCCATCGTGGCATGGAAACGCTCCCAAAGTAAAGGCCATCGATTGATTAGATGGTTTCCGAACGGCTCTATCAGGAGAAAGTCACGTCGCTGCAGAAGTAGTACGACTGATCCATGTGACTGGCCTGCCAGATCGTGTACACGATGTGGCGACCGGTACGTCCCGGCGCGCTGGCGGGGATCGAGATGGTGACGCCGTTGCTGCCCTGCTGCCACTGCGAGGCGGGGGTGTTGCCGATCTGGCTGACCAGTTCGAGGTTGCCCCAGCCGAGGCTCTGCCTGGTGGGGTCGAAGCCCTGCCGGGTGACGTAGACCCGGATGTAGTCGGCTCCGTGCCGGGCCTGGTCGAAGACGGTCACCGCGAAGTTCCTGCTCTTCGGGGCGGCCTGCCAGGCACCTACCGCGTCGAGTGCCTGGTAGCGACCGCCCTGGGTACGCCCGGCACTGCAGAGCTGCCCGTCCGGGATGGCGGCCTGGTGGTTGCCCTTGACCTGCTCGCGGTACAGGCCGTTCCAGTTCCACATCGCGTTCGGGTCGGCCTGCCAGGCCTGCCAGCACATCGGGTCCTGGGTGGCCATGGACGGGTCCTGGAACTTGCTGCCCCAGCGCTGCCAGCAGCCGTAGTTGCGCGACGGCGGGTCGGTCGCCGAGCCGTGGGCGAAGGCGGCGTCGGTCAGGGCGGTCGCGAGCAGGACCAGGGCGGCGGCCGCGACGGTGAGGGCGCGCAGCAGTGCGGGACGGTGATGGTGCGCCAACGATGACATGGCACCTCCAGATACAAAATAGAACGATGAGCGTCTATTTTATCTGGGAGCGCTCCCGTGAACCAGGGTGCAAACCCCGTCACCACGTCGGCGACGTTGTACCCAAGCGGGCCCCGGAGACCCCGACTCCGGCACGTTGTGACGATCAAGGCGAGCAAGACGATCAAGGTGAACGACCCGGGCGCGGCGAGGCCGGCCACCGTGACGGTGGCCGGCCTCGCCGCGCCCGGGTTCGTACGGTCGCCGGCCCCGAGCCGGCGACCCGCCGTCAGCTCACCGCCCGCCGTTGCCCCAGCGGCGGATCGTGTCGGCGTACCAGTTCGCACTCGTCTTCGGGGTACGCCGCTGCGTCGCGTAGTCGACGTAGACGAGTCCGAAGCGCCGGTCGTACCCCCAGCTCCACTCGAAGTTGTCAAACAGCGACCAGGCGAAGTACCCGCCCAGCGGCACGCCGTCGGCGATCGCGTCGGCGCACGCCCGGAGGTGGCCGTCGAGGTACTCCACCCGGCTCGGGTCGTCCACCGCCCCGTCCGGGCCGGGCTCGTCGGGGAACGCCGCCCCGTTCTCGGTGACGTACAGCGGCACCGACGGGTAGTCGGTCGCCACCCGGCGCAGCACCTCCCCCAGACCGGCCGCGTCGATCTCCCAGTCCATGTGGGTCACCGGCAGCCCGCGGTGGGTGAAGGCGACGTGCTCGCTACCCGGGAACGGCGAACCGGCCGATCCGTCGCCGCCACCGCCGTGGCCGTCGACGTTGGCGTGGCTCTCCGCCGCGGTCACCACGTACCGGGTGTAGTAGTTGACGCCCAGCATGGACAGCGGCGTCGAGATGGTCGACAGGTCGCCGTCGCGCACGTGCCCGAAGTCGGTGACGCCCGCCAGATCGGCCACCACGTCCCCCGGGTACCGGCCGCACAGGACCGGATCCAGGAAGAACCGGTTCTGCAGCCCGTCGATGCGGCGCGCCGCGTCCCGGTCGGCGTCCGAGTCGGTTGCGGTGGCCATCGCGTACAGGTTGAGCGTGATCCCGACCTGCGCGTCGGCGTCGCGGGACCGGATCGCCTGGGTGGCCAGGCCGTGGCCGAGCAGCAGATGATGCGCGGCCACCACGCCGGCGGCACGCTCCCGGCGGCCGGGCGCGTGCACCCCGGCCGTGTACCCGAGGAACGCCGAGCACCACGGCTCGTTCAGCGTCGTCCAGCGCTTCACCCGGTCGCCCAGTGCGTCGTGCACCAGGCTCGCGTACTCGGCGAAGCGGGCGGCGGTGTCACGGGCCGGCCAGCCGCCGGCGTCCTCGAGCTCCTGCGGCAGGTCCCAGTGGTACAGCGTCAGCCACGGCTCGATGTCGTGCGCCAGCAGCTCGTCCACCAGGCGCCGGTAGAAGTCCAGGCCGGCCGCGTTCGCCGGCCCGCGGCCGGTGGGCTGCACGCGCGGCCAGGAGACCGAGAACCGGTACGCGGTCAGACCCAGTGAGGCCATGAGCGCGACGTCGTCGCGGTAACGGTGGTAGTGGTCGATCGCCTCGTCGCCGGTGTCACCGTTGAGGACTCGCCCGGGCGTATGGGAGAAGGTGTCCCAGATGGACGGTCCCCGACCGTCCGTGCGGGCAGCGCCTTCGACCTGGTACGCCGCGGTGGCGGCACCCCAACGGAAGTCGGCCGGGAAACGGGGCTGAATGTCGGTCTCGGATTGAGGGTAAGCGGTCACGCTTTGACTGCACCTTCCATGATGCCGCCGATGATCTGGCGACCGAACAGGACGAAGACTGCCAACAGCGGTAACGTCGCCATCGCCGTTGCGGCGAACACCTGGGAGTAGTCCGTGTAGTACGCCGTGGCGAGCAGGCTCAGCGACAGTTGCACCGTGGGGGTGTCGGGGTCGAGCACCGCGAACGGCCACAGGAACTCGTTCCAGGTCTGCATGAACGTCAACAGGCCGAGGACGGCGGCGGCCGGGCGCAGCGCCGGCATCACCACGTTCCAGAAGACGCGGAAGGTGGAGCAGCCGTCCACGCGGGCGGCCTCGATCAGCTCGTCGGCCACGGCCTGGCTCGCGTACTGACGCATCATGAACACGCCGAACCCGGTGACCAGGAACGGAACGATCACCGCCTGCAGTTGACCGTTCCATCCGAGCTTCACCATGAGCATGTACAGCGGGATGATGCCGAGCTGCACCGGCACCATCATGGTGCCGACGATGACCATGAGCAGCGGCCCGCGTCCCCGGAACCTCAGCTTGGCGAACGCGAACCCGGCCAGCGACGAGAAGAACACCACCGAGACGGTCACCGCGACCGACACGACGACGGAGTTGACCAGCCCGTACAGGAAGGCGGCGTGGTCGTTGGCGAGCACCCGACCGGCGTTGGTGGTCAACTCACCACCCGGCAGCAACGACGGCGGTACGTTGTTGATGGTGTCGTTGGTGCGGGTGGCCACCACGAACATCCAGTAGATCGGGAAGACCGACATGGCCACGGCCAAGACCAGGGCCACATAGGTCAGTGGGCTGGCCTGCCACAGCCTTCGGGAAGCAGAGAGCATGACCCTTCCTCACCGCGCCGAGCGCCGTACGAGCAGGTAGTTGACCGCGCACATCAGCGCGATGAGCATGAACAGCGTCCAGGCCACCGCCGACCCGTACCCGTAGTTGAAGCGCTGGAAGGCGTTCTCGTACATGTACATCGCGACGGTCTGGAACTGCCGCAGCGAGCCGCCGAGGATCCTGCCGTTGCCGAACAGCAGCGGTTCGGTGAACAGTTGCAGCCCGCCGATCGTCGAGATGATCACCGCGAAGATGATCGTCGGGCGGAGCATCGGGATCGTGATGCTCCAGAACTGGCGCCCGCGGGAGGCGCCGTCGATGGCGGCCGACTCGTACAGGTCGCGCGGGATCGCCTGCATCGCGGCAAGGAAGATCAGCGCGTTGTACCCGGTCCAGCGCCAGTCCACCATGGTCGCGATGGCGATCCAGGACGACCACGTGTTGGCCTGCCAGTCCACCCGGTCCACCCCGAACAGGCCGAGCAGGTAGTTCACCAGCCCGAAGTCCCGCCCGAACAACTGGCCGAACACGATCCCGACCGCGGCGACCGAGGTGACGTTCGGTACCAGGACCCCCATCCGGAACAGGGTCCGTGCCCGCATGCCGCGGTTGAGCAGGTTGGCCAGCGCCAGCGCGAGGACCATCTGCGGCACCGTGGCGATGACGAAGATGCCCATCGTGTTGACGACGGCGTTCCAGAAGTCCGCGTCGACCATCAGGGCCCGGTAGTTGTCCAGGCCGACGAATGAACTGCTACCGATGAGGTTCCAGTCGTGCAGCGAGACCCACGCGGTGTACACGAGCGGGTACGCGCCGAACGCGCCGAACAGGAGGAAGAACGGCGCGATGTACAGGTAGGGCGAGTACTTCAGATCCCACCGGGCCAGCCGGTACCGCGCCGGGCGGCCCGGGGCGGGCGGCTCGCCTACCGGCGCCTGCGGAGGTGGGGCGGCGGGGGCGGTCCGGAGACTCATGCGGACTCCTTACGACTGCGGCGGAGTGCGCCGGTGGCACCGATTCCACTGCGCGGTGCCACCGGCGAACCTCCAGCGGTTACTTGGCTTCCTTCTTCGCCGCGTCCAGGGCGTTCTTCCAGGCCTCGTCCGCCTTGGCCTTGCCCTGTTCCACGCTCTGGATCGCCGGTTGGAACGCGCGGTCCAGCACCGCCTGGTGCTTCGGCCCTCGGTAGACCGGCTTGAGCGCCTTCGCGCCGGCGCCGTAGATGACGCCGACCGGGGCGTTGTTGAAGTACGGGTCGGTCGTCGCCTTGAACGTGGCGTCGTCGAGCGCGCCGAGGTTGCTGGGCAACGGCCCGGACTCGTTGAACGCGCCGATCTGGCCGTGTGCGCTGGTCAGGAACTTCGCGAGCTCGTACGCCTCCTTGGCGTGCCTGCTCTGCTTCGGTACCGCCAGGAATGAGCCACCCCAGTTGCCTCCGCCGCCGGGCACATCCGCGATGTCCCACTTGCCGGTGCTGGCGTCGCCCGCATTGGTCTTGATGATGCCGCGCATCCAGGACGGGCAGAACGTCACCGCGAAGGACGCGTTCTTGAAGCCGGCCTGCCACTCGTTGCTCCACGTGGTGACCTTGGCCGAGATGCCCTTGTCGATCATGGACATCGTGTAGTCCCACGCCTTACGGACCGACGGGTTGCTGTCGGCGATCAGGTTGTTGTTGCGGTCGTAGAAGTTGGTGTCCCCGAACTGGGCGAGCATCGCGTTGAACGCCGTCGTCGTGGAGTCCAGGAACGCCGCGCCGCTGCCGCCCGCGTTGAATCGCTGACCGGTGGCGATGAAGTCGTCCCAGGTAGTCCAGAGCTTGGACACCTCGGCCCGGTCGGTCGGCAGCTTGGCCTTCTCGAACAGGTCCCGCCGGTAGCAGACGCCCAGGCCGCCGACGTCGGTCGGCAGCCCGATCAGCTGCCCGTTCGACGCCTTACCCTGCTCGAACTTCCACGGCAGGTAGTCCTTGGCCAGGTCGCCGCCCCCGAACTGGTTCAGGTCGACGAAGTTCTGCGGCTGCGTCTTGAACTCGGTGAGGATGCCCTCCTCGAGCGCGACGACGTCGCCCGCGCCGCTACCCGCGGCAAGGTACTGGGTGAGCTTCGGTTTGTAGTCGTCCAGCTTCTCGATGGACCTGAGCTGGACCTTGATGTTCGGGTGGGCGCTCTCGTACTCCTTGGCCAGCGCCTTGTAACCGAACTCGCCGAACGTGTCGACGACCAGCTTGAGCTGGCCGTCCCCGGCCGGTGCGTCGTTCTTCTTGCTACAGCCCGCGGCCAGGCCTAACGCCATGACCGCGGTGAGGGCGACGACCGCGCTGTTGCGCAGCCGGCGCGAGGGGACGTGCATCCCGGGCCCCTCTCGGTTGGGAAACGAAGTGGATGAACAACGGTGTTGGGAGCGCTTCCACGCAGAAGCGTTTCCACATCGTTTCCTCTCGATCAGTCGGTGTCAATAGGGCGGTCGGTGGCGTGTTCACGCCGAGTCGCGCACCACCAGGTGGGTCTCGAGAACGACCTCGTAGTTGTCCAGCGACTCGCCGCCGATCTTGGCCAGCAGCAGGCGAACCATCTCCTGGCCCATCGCCTCGAGCGGCTGGTACACCGTGGTCAGCTGGGGGTCGGTGCTGCGGGCGATGACGGAGTCGTCGAAGCCGATGACGGCGATGTCGTCGGGGACGCGGCGGCCGCTCTCCTTGATGACCCGCATGGCGCCCGCCGCCATCGTGTCCGAGGCGGCGAAGACGGCGTCGAGGTCCGAGTGGCGCTCCAGCAGCCAGTGCATCGCCGAGACGCCGCTCTCCTCGCTGAAGTCGCCGACCGCGACCGGCCCGCCGCCGAGCACGTCGCGGTATCCGTCGAGCCGGTCCATGCCCACCGCCATGTCCAGCGGGCCCGCGATCGTGGCGATCCGCTGCCGACCGCGCTCGACGAGGTACTCCACCGCCTTGCGCGCGCCGCCGCGGTTGTCGGCGTCGACGAAGCACGCGGGCCCGGGATGGGCGGGCCGGCTGACGCGGACCGTCGCCACCCCGCGCTCCTCCAGCCGCGCCGGCAGCGCGTCGTCCCTGCCGTGCAGGGACAGCAGCAGCGCGCCGTCGACGTGCTGGCGTGTCAGGTACCCCTCCAGCCGCTGACGCTCCTCCGCCGACTGGGCGATCATCAACAGCATCTGTAGATCACTGCCGGACAGCCCGCCGGCGATGGCCTGCACCATCCGACCGAAGAACGGCTCACTGAAGAACCGCTCCCCCGGCTCCGGGACCACCAGCGCGATCGAGTCGGTCCGCTGGGTCACGAGCGCCCGTGCGGCCCGGTTCGGCACGTAGCCCAGCTCGGCGATGGCCTGCTCGACGGCCTGGCGTGCCCGGCTGCTCACCTGCTCGGATCCGTTGACGACCCGGGACACCGTGCCGCGACCCACCCCGGCCAGCGAAGCCACCTGATCCAGGGTCGGCCGTCCCGTCGACCGGTTTCGCTCGGAAGTCATTACGTCCCCTCTCCGGTCGACAGCGTACTGTCGCCCCCCTGCGGGGGCGGGCCGCCGGTACCCCGACGCGGCCGATCAACGGGGCCACCGACGCCCTCGGCCGGTCGCGAGGCGATGCGAGGCGGTGCGAAACACGTCGGAAATCGAAGGGACACGCGGGAGCAATCCCCCGGTCCTATCGTCGCGCCTGACGGGCTCTGACCCGCCACGAGCCGACCAGCCGCCATGTTGTGCCCATGCCGGGAGGACGTGTGTTCGCCAATTCAGAGGAATTCCTTCGGTACCTCGACAGTGAGGGTGTCCGGTTCGTCGACGTCCGCTTCTGCGACCTACTCGGCGTGATGCAGCACTTCAACGTGCCGGCGGAATCCTTCGACGAAAGTCTGATCAGCGACGGGGTGGCCTTCGACGGATCGTCGATCCGGGGCTTCCAGGAGATCCATGAGTCGGACATGCTCCTGCTGCCGGACGTGTCGACCTCGTTCATCGACCCGTTCCGGGTGGAGAAGACCATCGCGCTGAACTTCTTCGTGCACGACCCGTTCACGCGCGAGCCGTACAGCCGCGACCCTCGCAACGTGGCCAGGAAGGCCGAGTCGTACCTGACCGCGACCGGAATCGCCGACTCTGCGTTCTTCGGCCCCGAGGCCGAGTTCTACATCTTCGACTCGATCCGGCACAGAACAGCCACGAACGAGGCGTTCTACCACATCGACTCGGTGGAAGGCTGGTGGAACTCCGGCCGTGACGAGCCGGGCGGAAACCGCGGGTACAAGACGCCGTACAAGGGTGGGTACTTCCCGGTGCCGCCGGTGGACCACTACGTCGACCTGCGCGCCCAGATGGTCCGCCACCTGATCGAGGCCGGCTTCTCCGTGGAGAAGGCGCACCACGAGGTCGGTACCGCCGGCCAGGCCGAGATCAACTTCAAGTTCGCGTCCCTGCTGCACTGCGCGGACAACCTCCAGCTGTACAAATACATCGTGAAGAACACGGCCTGGGTGGCCGGCAAGACGGCGACCTTCATGCCCAAGCCGCTGTTCGGTGACAACGGCTCCGGCATGCACACCCACCAGAGCCTGTGGCTGAACGGTGAGCCGCTGTTCTACGACGAGACCGGGTACGCCGGGCTGTCGGACGCCGCCCGGTGGTACATCGGCGGCCTGCTCCGCCACGCGCCGAGCATCTGCGCGTTCACCAACCCGACGGTCAACTCGTACCGCCGGCTCGTGCCCGGCTTCGAGGCACCGGTCAACCTCGTGTACTCGCAGCGCAACCGGTCCGCGTGCGCCCGGATCCCGGTGACCGGCAACGACCCGAAGGCCAAGCGGGTGGAGTTCCGGGTACCCGACCCGTCGGCCAACCCGTACCTGGCGTTCTCCGCGATGCTCATGGCGGGCCTCGACGGGATCAGGAGCAAGACCGAGCCGCCGGACCCGATCGACAAGGATCTGTACGATCTGCCGCCCGACGAGTTCGCCGCGGTCAAGCAGACCCCGGGTTCGCTGCCCGAGGTCCTCGACGCGCTCGAGGCCGACAACGAGTACCTGCTCGAGGGTGGCGTCTTCACGCCCGATCTGATCGAGACCTGGATCGCGTGGAAGCGGGAGAACGAGATCGACCCGGTCCGGCTGCGCCCGACGCCACACGAGTTCGCCCTGTACTACGACGTCTGAACCACCGCTTCTGACGGACCGTGCGCTTCTGAAGGCCGGGAGAAGCGCACGGTCCGGCCCGTCAGAAGCGGACGGCGGACAGGTACTCGAATCCGACGCGGGCGGTGCTGAGCGCGTCCGCCGGTGAGCGGGGCGGTGTACCGGCGTCGTCCCGCTCCACGATGTACTCCACCAGGCCGGCCTCGCCGGCGTGGGCGAAGACGCGCCCGAAGTCGATGAGGCCCCGGCCCGGATCCTCGAAGCTGCCCGACGTCGCGAGGTCCTTGACGTGGACCTGGCGGATCCGGCCCCGGTGCCTGGCGATCAGGTCGACCGGGTCGGCCGCGCCGCGGAACGCCCAGAACAGGTCGATCTCCAGGTGCACCAGTTCGGGGTCGGTCTCGGCGGTCAGGATGTCGTACCCGGTACGGCCGGGCTCGTCGGTCGTCCGCAGGAACTCCAGCTGGTGGTTGTGGTACCCGAAGCGCAGTCCGGCCCGCCTGGCCAGCGCGCCGGCGCGGTTGAGGTCGCGGGCGAAGTCCCGGTACCGCGCGGCGCTGCGGATCGGCTGCCCGGTACCGGAGTCGAGGCCGAAGAACGGGTGGACGACGTAGGTGCTGCCCACCACCCGCGCGTCGGCCAGCGCGGCCTGCCAGGCGACCTCGTTGAACGGCTGCGGGATCCCGACGTGCCCCGACGTCGCGCGCAGGCCGACCGCGTCGAGGGCGGCTCTGAACTGCGCGGCCGTCCGGCCGACGAAGCCGGCGTGCTCGACCCGCCGGTACCCGATGGCGTGCAGCGCGGCGAGGGTGCCGGCAAGGTCGGCGGCGAGCTGGTCACGCAGCGTGTAGAGCTGGATGCTGATGCGGTCTCTCGGTACCCGGTCGTGACCGCGGCCCGCGGTGTCCGCGCCGGCCGCGGCGGCGGGGGGCGCCGCCAATGACGCGGCGGCACCGGCGGCCAGGGCTGCCGCGGCCGTCCGCAGGACCCCACGGCGGCTGAGCGGGCCGGGGTCGGTGGGCGTGCCGAGGTCGGTGGGCGTGGCCAGGTGATCGTCAGGCATGACTGGCGGCTCCTTCGCTGAGGCGCAGAGCGCTCCTACCGTACCGGAAAAATCGATCCTTGCCGATTCCCTCGATGCGACACGCGTCGGTCTCCACGCCTTGACAGGGCAGGTCAGAGGGCGACAATGGGAGCGCTTTCATCGTCTGTTGTCAATGGCTAGGAGAGTCGATGAGAAAACGCTCCGCCTTCATCGCGGGCACGGCCACCGCGTTGGTGGGCCTCTCCGCCGCGGTACTGCTGCCCACCGTGGCGCACGCCGCGGCCGGTTGCAAGGTCGTCTACACGGTACAGAGCCAGTGGAGCGGCGGCTTCACCGGCAACATCAGCATCACCAACCTCGGTGACCCCCTCACCAACTGGAAGCTCGAGTACGACTTCCCCGACGCCGCCGCCCAGAAGGTCAGCCAGGGCTGGAACGGCACCTTCAACCAGAGCGGCAAACACGTCACCGTCACCAACATGAGCTGGAACGGCAGCCTCGCCACCAACGCCACCGTCAACCCCGGCTTCAACGGCACCTTCGGCTCATCCAACCCCGTACCCACCGCGTTCACCCTCAACGGCACCGCCTGCAACGGATCGGCCCCGTCGCCCAGCCCCACCGCGACGCGGACCCCGACACCACCGCCGCCGACGACACCGCCACCGACCAGCCCACCGACCACCAGTCCACCGCCGACGGGCGCCGCGCCCGCGCTCCGCGTGTCCGGCAACAAGCTGGTCACCTCGGCCGGCGCCGGCTACCGGCTGCTCGGTGTCAACCGATCCGGCGGCGAGTTCGCCTGCATCCAGGGCAACGGCATCTGGGACGGCCCGATGGACCAGGCGTCGATCACCGCGATGCGCGCCTGGAAGGTGCGCGCGGTACGGGTACCGCTCAACGAGGAGTGCTGGCTCGGCACCTCCGACGTGCCCGCCCAGTACGGCGGCGCCGCGTACCAGAACGCCGTCAAGGCGTACGTCAACCTGCTCGTGTCGAACGGCATCACGCCGATCGTGGAGATGCACTGGAACTACGGCCAGTACACCGGGCCGTCGGCGGGCTGCTCGGACGTGAAGGCCACCTGCCAGAAGCCGATGCCGGACGCCCAGTACGCGCCGTCGTTCTGGACGGGCGTGGCGAACGCGTTCAAGGGCAACGACGCGGTGATCCTGGACCTGTTCAACGAGCCGTACCCGGAGCGGGCGACCGGCGACGCGACGTCGGGCTGGAAGTGCTGGCGCGACGGCGGCACCTGCAACGGCATCTCCTACCAGGTGGCCGGCTTCCAGAGCCTGGTCACCACGGTACGGGCGACCGGCGCGACCAACGTCATCATGATCGGCGGGCTGGCGTACTCGAACGACCTGACCCAGTGGTTGCAGTACAAGCCGGCCGACCCGCTGAACAACCTCTCCGCCTTCGCGCACATCTACAACTTCAACAGCTGCGCGAACACGTCCTGCTTCGACAGCCAGCTAGCCCCGGTTGCCGCGCAGGTACCACTGTCGCTGACCGAGATCGGTGAGAACGACTGCGCCCACGGCTTCATCGACACGCTGATGAACTGGGCCGACTCGCACGGCGTCGGGTACCTCGGCTGGACCTGGAACACCTGGAACTGCTCAAGCGGGCCCTCGCTCATCTCCGACTACAACGGCACCGCCACCGCCTTCGGTCAGGGCCTGAAGGACCGGCTGGCCACGGTGTCGTCGTAGGCCGCCGGAATGGCCGCCGAGAGCGCACGGCGCTCTCGGCGGCCACGAGCTGGCGAGGTCCGGGCTCACCTGCCGGTGGTAGCGGTCCGGCTCGCCGTCGACGCGCGCGTTGACATCGGCGTCGGTACACCGTGCGGCGGACGGGAGCCAGTCGTGGAGACCGGCGTGGGGCACGCCGGTCTCCACCGTCGTGCGCGGCGGAGCCCGCGTGGGTACGGCGGTCGCGCCGGCGGGCGGAGGGCGTGCCGCGCCGCCGGTGTCGACCGACGTTCGTGCGTGCGGGGCGATCGTTCGAGCGGGCTCCCCTGCGCCGTCTGAGCGGCTCACCTCCTGGTGTCGGGGCGGAGCGGCACGTGGAGGCGGCGGAAGCGGTCGCCACTGCCAGCGTGCCGCGTGGGAGCATCGGCGGCGGACCGTCGGTGGGAACGCTCCCATCAATGTTTCCCACGGTAAGCCGAGAGGAGGTCGAAGGGAAGCCCCCCTTCCCCTCGGTAGCTTCCCCGGCCATCCCCTCCCGTGATCACGGAGCTGTCGCTCGTCCCCAGGGCGGACAAGTCTCCGTGATCATGGGAGGCGGGGCGGCAGGGCGAGGCCGGGGAGCGGTCGGAGCGCACACCGTTGTAATGGAAGCGCTCCCATGCAATGATTGCGGTCAATTCGATATCCATCACTTCGTGCGGACGCGACCAGCACACCCCAGCAGCGACGACAGCCCGGCAAGCGCGCCGGACACGAGACAGCCAGCACAGCTCGACGGTCGCCGAGGGCAACCGGCAACGGCAGCGGCGACCCTCCCGGCCACACCCCGGTGGCCGACGCAGTCCACCCCGACTCCCCAGCCTCGAGGCGCGACCCGTACGCCTCGACACGGATGCCCGAGGAGTACCCCTCATGAGATTCCCATCGCTTCGCGCCAGACGGTCGCGACTACGCCGGGCGGTCGCCGCGGCGGGTGCGGTCACCCTGAGCGGCGGACTGATCGCCGTCGCCGCCCAGCCGGCGCTGGCGGCAACCGGTTGCAAGGTCGTCTACACCGTGCAGAGCCAGTGGAGCGGCGGCTTCACCGGCAACATCAGCATCACCAACCTCGGTGACCCCCTCACCAACTGGAAGCTCGAGTACGACTTCCCCGACGCCGCCGCCCAGAAGGTCAGCCAGGGCTGGAACGGCACCTTCAACCAGAGCGGCAAACACGTCACCGTCACCAACATGAGCTGGAACGGCAGCCTCGCCACCAACGCCACCGTCAACCCCGGCTTCAACGGCACCTTCGGCTCATCCAACCCCGTACCCACCGCCTTCACCCTCAACGGCACCGCCTGCAACGGGTCGACGGCGGCGCCGACGGTGCAGATCACGAGCCCCGCCGCGAACACCCGGTTCACCGCGCCGGCCACGATCCCCATCGCGGCCTCGGCCACCGCCGGGTCCGGCACCACGATCAGCAAGGTCGAGTTCTACCACGACGGCCTGCTGCTGGGCACCGACACGACGGCGCCCTACACGTACGACTGGACCGGCGTACCGGCTCAGACCGCGGCGTACCACCTGCAGGCGATCGCGTACGACGCGGCCGGCGTGAAGAGCAGCACCGCCGACGTGCCGGTCTTCGTCGACGCCAGTACCGGGCCGGCCGTGGTGACCGACACGACGGCCGTGACCCTCCAGCCGGGCGGTTCGGCGACGTTCAAGGTCTCGCTGTCGAAGCAGCCGTCGGCCAACACCTCGGTCAGCGTGACCCGCAGCGCGGGCGCCACCACGATCTCGGCGACCCCGGCAACGCTGGCGTTCACCACGGCGAACTGGAACACCCCGCAGACGGTGACGGTCTCCGCCACGGCGGCCGCCACGGCCAACTCCTCGGCGACGTTCACGGTCAGCGGCACGGGCGTCGGCTCGGCGAATGTCACCGCGACGGTGACCGCACCGGGCGGCGGCACCGACGACCGGTTCACCCAGATGTACAACATGATCAAGAACCCGTCGAACGGGTACTTCAGCCCCGAGGGCGTGCCGTACCACTCGATCGAGACGTTCATGGTCGAGGCGCCCGACCAGGGCCACGAGACCACGTCCGAGGCGTTCAGCTACTGGCTGTGGCTGGAGGCCGAGCACGGCCAGGCGACCGGCGACTGGGCACCGTTCAACACGGCCTGGCAGACGATGGAGAAGTACATCATCCCGTCGCATGCCGACCAGCCGACCAACAGCTTCTACGGGCCGAGCAAGCCGGCGACGTACGCGCCGGAGTGGCCGCAGCCCAGCCAGTACCCGACGCAGATGGACAGTGGCGTGACGCCGGGTCAGGACCCGATCTCGGCCGAGCTGAAGAGCGCGTACGGCACCGACGACATCTACGGCATGCACTGGCTGCTGGACGTGGACAACACGTACGGGTTCGGCCACTGCGGCGACAAGACCTCGCGGGTGACGTACATCAACACCTACCAGCGCGGCCCGCAGGAGTCGGTGTTCGAGACCGTGCCGCAGCCGTCCTGCGACACGTTCGCCGCCGGCGGCCCGAACGGCTTCCTGGACCTGTTCATCAAGGACAGCTCGTACGCCAAGCAGTGGAAGTACACCAACGCCCCGGACGCCGACGCGCGCGCCGTCCAGGCCGCGTACTGGGCGTACACCTGGGCCAACGCCCAGGGCAAGGGTTCGCAGGTGTCGTCGGCGGTGGCGAACGCCGCCAAGATGGGCGACTACCTGAGGTACTCGTTCTTCGACAAGTACTTCAAGAACCCCGGCTGCACCACGCCGTCCTGCCCGGCGGGCACCGGCAAGAGCAGCTCGAACTACCTGCTGTCGTGGTACTACGCCTGGGGCGGCGCGATGGACTCGTCCGCCGGCTGGGCGTGGCGCATCGGCTCCAGCCACGACCACCAGGGGTACCAGAACCCGATGGCGGCGTGGGCACTGTCCAACGTGGCCGCGCTGGCACCGAAGTCGTCGACGGGCAAGTCGGACTGGCAGACCAGCTTGAACCGGCAGATCGAGTTCTACACCTGGCTCCAGTCGGCCGAGGGCGCCATCGCCGGCGGCGCGACGAACAGCTGGGACGGTCACTACGCGACCCCGCCGGCCGGCACGCCGACCTTCTACGGCCTGGCGTACGACTGGCAGCCGGTCTACCACGACCCGCCGTCCAACCAGTGGTTCGGCTTCCAGGCCTGGTCGGTGGAGCGGGTGGCGGAGTACTACTACGCCTCCGGCGACGCCAAGGCCAAGGCGGTCCTGGACAAGTGGGTCGCCTGGGCGATGGCCAACACCACCATCGGCAGCAACGGCGACTACCAGATCCCGTCGACGCTGACCTGGTCGGGCCAGCCGAACACGTGGAACCCGAGCAGCCCCGCGGCCAACACGGGCCTGCACGTGTCGATCAAGGACTACACCAACGACGTGGGGGTGGCCGGCTCGTACGCGAAGCTGCTCGCCTACTACGCCGCCAAGTCCGGCAACACGCAGGCCAAGACGCTCGCCAAGCAACTGCTCGACGGCATCTGGCTGCACAAGGACAGCAAGGGCGTGTCGGTACCGGAGACCAAGACCGACTACAACCGGCTCGACGACCCGTACGACGCCAGCACCGGCCAGGGCCTGTACATCCCGCCCGGCTGGACCGGCAAGATGCCGAACGGCGACGTGATCAAGGCCGGCGACTCGTTCCTGGACATCCGGTCCTTCTACAAGAACGACCCGGACTGGCCCAAGGTTCAGGCATACCTGAACGGCGGTTCCGCGCCGGTCTTCAACTACCACCGGTTCTGGGCCCAGGTCGACGTCGCCACCGGCTTCGCCGACTTCGCCCGACTGTTCCCCAACGGATGAGAGCCCGGGGTGGGCGGGCGGCCCGGCCCCGCCCACCCCGCACGTACCGATGTAAGGAGGGCGTTGTGCACATCAGACGCAAGTTCACTATGTACGCGGCGGCAGCCGTGCTCGCGGCCGGCGTCGGGGCGCTCGTGGTGCCGACCGGCGCGGCGGCGCACGGCGCGATGATGAAACCCGGCAGCCGAACGTACCTCTGCTGGCAGGACGGCCTTACGCCACAGGGCAACATCGTGCCCAACAACCCGGCGTGCGCGGCTGCGGTCAACCAGAGCGGGGCCGGCTCGCTGTACAACTGGTTCGCGGTGCTGCGCTCCAACGGAGCCGGCCGGATGGCCGGGTTCATTCCCGACGGCCAGCTCTGCAGCGGTGGCACCGGCGGCCCGTACGACTTCACCGGATTCAACCTCGCCCGCAACGACTGGCCGGTGACGCACCTGACCTCCGGTGCCAGCATGGAGATCGACTACAGCAACTGGGCCAAGCACCCCGGTACGTTCTCGCTGTACATCACCAAGGACAGCTGGAGCCCCACCCGGCCGTTGGCCTGGAGCGACCTGGAGTCGGCGCCGTTCGACCAGGTGACCAACCCACCGGACGTCGGCGGCCCGGGCACCAATGACGGCCACTACTACTGGACCGCCAGGCTGCCGTCGGGCAAGAGCGGCCGGCACCTCATCTACTCGGTCTGGGCGCGCTCGGACAGCCAGGAGACGTTCTACGGCTGCTCCGACGTCACGTTCGACGGCGGCAACGGCCAGGTGACCGGGGTCGGCCCCGGTGGCGGCGGCGGTGGCCCCGGCCCGTCGCCGAGCCCGACGCCCACGCCGACCGGTACGCCCACCACCCCGCCGCCGTCCGGCGGTTCGGGCTGCACCGCCTCGTACACGGTGGGCAGTTCCTGGAACGGTGGCTTCTCTGCCAACGTGACGGTGCGCAACTCCGGCGCGTCCGCCATCAACGGCTGGACCGTGAAGTGGACCTTCCCCGGTACCCAGACGGTCAGCCAGCTGTGGAACGGCAGCTACAGCCAGTCCGGGTCACAGGTGACGGTGAAGAACGCCAGCTACAACGGCTCCGTCGGCGGCAACGCCACGACCACGTTCGGGTTCAACGGCAGCGGAGCCTCCTCCACCTCCGTCAACAACCTGACCTGTACGAGCCCGTAGGGCCCGTACACACGGGCCGGTCCCGGTACGCCCCTCAGGCGGCCGGGACCGGCCACTCAGGCCACCCGGATGTCCTCGCCGTCCACCGTGACGACGTCTCCCCGGTGTAGTTGCCTACCGCGGTGGGTGTCCACCTCACCGTTGACCTCGACCTCACCCGCGGCGATGCGCTCCTTGGTCTCCCCGCCGGAGTCGATGACCCCGGCGAGCTTCAGGAACTGACCCAGCCGGATCATGTCGTCGCGAATGGTCACGTCTCGCATCGGCCCATCATCCCAGGCGCCGATCTCCGCCGACCGGGGATCACCACCGGCCGCCGGAGCCCGGCCGCGGCTGGTCGGCCGGATCAGCGACGCCCGCCGGCTCCGGCGCCCGGTGCGCCCGCTCCCCTTCTGGTGCGTGCCATGGTGGTCACGGCCAGACCGAGGGCGAGGATGACGAGGCCGGTGATCACGTTGTTCGCGATCATGCCGGCGTCGACGGCACGACCGCGGATCACCCACGGGGCGACGATGGTCCACGCCCCGATGACCGGTACGACCCAGGACAGGCCGTGGGTACGACCCCACATGGTGGCGAACGCCAACGCCAGCAACGCCACGGCGAGTCCGCAGATCAGGTTGTTGGAGGCGAGATCGCCGGCTATGGGCCGGAACCCCACCACCCACGGGGAGAGGGCGAGGTACAGGCCCGAGAGCAGCGCGAGCCCATCGACCGACTTCGCGGTAGAAGTCTCCGCGACCCGGTCGAACCGATCACGCAGTTCGGCTATTTCCGGGTGATCGTCGATCGACACGGTTGGTCGTACCATGGCGACAACCTCCTTCCAGGACTTTCCCCGTGTCGCCTTGCCGCGAAAAAGAGAAACTAACCTGCACGGCGGAGGAGATTGGCCGCACGCGCATCACTCCCGCGCTGTGAGCATCGCCGCGCGCATCGCCACAAACCGGCCGGAACGGGTTTGGCGGGCGGGCGTCGGGTAGCGCCGACACCGTAGGTCACCTCCGCTCACTTCGGGAGGGCCGGCATGGCCGACCGCCTGTTCCGCGACCGAAGGGATGCCGGTCACGTCCTGGCCGGCCTCCTCGACCACTACCGCGGCCAGCCCGACGTGCTGGTCCTGGGCCTGCCCCGGGGCGGCGTACCCGCGGCGTACGAGGTGGCGATGGCCCTCGGCGCCCCGCTCGACGTCTTCGGAGTCCGCAAGCTCGGCGTGCCCGGCCGCGAGGAGCTCGCGATGGGCGCGATCGGCAGCGGCGGGGTGGTCGTGCTCAACGACGACGTGGTCCGCGGCCTGGGGATCACGCCGGAGACGATCCAGCACGTGGCCGAGCAGGAGGGTCGCGAGCTGCTGCGCCGCGAGCAGGCGTACCGGGAGGGCCGGCCGCCACCGGAGATCGGCGGCAAGACGGTCATCCTCGTCGACGACGGGCTCGCCACCGGCGCGAGCATGCGCGCCGCCATCCAGGCCATCAAGCGGCAACGGCCCGCCTCGATCGTGGTCGCCGTGCCGGCCGCACCGGCCTCGACCTGCCAGGAACTGTCCATGGTCCTCAACGAGGTGGTGTGCGCGACCACCCCGTCGCCGTTCTTCGCCGTCGGCGCCTCGTACTGGGACTTCACCCAGACCACCGACGAAGAGGTGCGCAACCTGCTGCGCGCCGCCGCGACCACCCGGGCGCCGGCCGGCGTACAGGGCCCGACCGAGGTGGCGGTCGTACGCGCCGACGCGATGCAGACCGAGGAGGGCGTGCCGTCCGAGGAGGCGCTGTTCGACCTGGTCGGCGACGCGCACTTCGTCTGTATCGGCGAGGCGTCCCACGGTACGCACGAGTTCTACGCCGCCCGCGCGGCGATGACCCGGCGGCTGATCGAGCGCAAGGGGTTCCGGGCGGTCGCCGTCGAGGCGGACTGGCCCGACGCGTACCGGGTCAACCGGTACGTGCGCGGCCGTGGCCACGACGAGACCGCCGAGGAGTCGCTGCGCGGCTTCGAGCGCTTCCCCACCTGGATGTGGCGCAACAACGTGGTGCTCGACTTCGTCGGCTGGCTGCGCGAGTACAACGACCGGCTGGGCGGCGACGAGCGGGCCAAGGCCGGCTTCTACGGCGTGGACCTCTACAGCCTCCACCGGTCGGCCCAGGAGGTCATCGCGTACCTCGAACGCGTCGACCCGGCCGCCGCCGAACGGGCCCGGGAACGGTACTCCTGCTTCGACCACGCGAGCGGCGACGACGGCCAGGCGTACGGGTTCGCGGCCGCCTTCGGCGCCGGCGAGACGTGCGAGCAGGGTGCCGTGGAGCAGCTCGTCGACCTGCAACGGCACGCGGCGGAGTACGCGCGACGCGACAAGCTGGTCGCCGGTGACGAGGCGTTCTACGCCGAGCAGAACGCCCGGGTCGTCAGGGCGGCGGCGGAGTACTACCGGTCGATGTTCGGCGGTCGGGTCTCCTCCTGGAACCTGCGCGACACCCACATGGTCGACACCCTGGACGCGCTCGTCGGCCACCTCAGCCGGCAACAGGGCCAGCCGACCAAGGTCGTGGTGTGGGCACACAACTCGCACATCGGTGACGCCCGCGCCACCGAACTGGGCAGCCAGGGCGAGGTCGACGTCGGCCAGCTCGTACGGGAACGGCACCCCGGCGACTGCCGCCTGCTCGGCTTCACGACCTACACCGGTACCGTGACGGCCGCGGACGACTGGGGCTCGCCGGCCGAACGCAAGTGGGTACGGCCGGCGCTGCCCGACAGCGTCGAGGAACTGTTCCACTCCGCCGGCGAGAAGGAGTTCCTGCTGTCGTTCGGCCATGCGTCCCGCGCCGCCGAGGCGCTGCGCGCGGCGCGCCTGGAGCGGGCCATCGGCGTCATCTACCGACCGGACACCGAACGGCAGAGCCACTACTTCCAGGTACGGGCGTCCGAGCAGTTCGACGCGCTGATCCACATCGACGACACGCGGGCGGTCGAGCCCCTCGAACGCACCGCCCTCTGGGAGCGCGGCGAGGTGCCCGAGACGTACCCCTTCACCGTGTGAGCCGCCGGGAGGACGCTGTGGACGTGGACCACCAGAGTGCACAAATCCCCGTCGCGGGTGTCATCCTCGACGCCGACATCGAGGTGCCCGACGCCGCCAAGGGGCTGGTGCTGTTCGCGCACGGCAGCGGCAGCGGCCGCCACAGTCCCCGCAACCGGTACGTGGCCGGCCAGCTCAACGAGGCCGGCCTGGCGACCGTGCTCGCCGACCTGCTCACGCTCGAGGAGGAGCAGGTCGACCTGGGCACCGCCGAACTGCGGTTCGACATCGGGCTACTGGCGACGCGGGTGGCGGGGCTGACCGACTGGCTGACCGAGAACGAGCGCACCGCCGACCTGGGCATCGGGATCTTCGGCGCCAGTACGGGTGCCGCGGCCGCGCTCGTCGCGGCCGCCGCCCGGCCCGACATCGTGCAGGCGGTCGTGTCCCGGGGCGGCCGGCCGGACCTCGCCGGAGAATTCCTGCGCCTGGTGAACCAGCCGGTCCTGCTCATCGTCGGCGGCGAGGACCCCGTGGTGATCGAGCTCAACCGCCAGGCGCAGCGGGAACTGCCCGGCGAGACCCGCCTGGACATCATCCCCGGCGCGACGCACCTGTTCGAGGAGGCGGGCGCGCTGGAGGAGGTGGCCCGGCTGGCGCGGGAGTGGTTCCTCGAGCACCTCAGGCCGGTACGGGTCCACGCGCCCGGGTGAAGCGTCGCAAAAGTTCGCCCGACCGATACAGAGCCGTCGCCATTTGTATGCCTGCATCGACTCGACTCACCTTCCGGGGCCGGCCGGCGAGGTACGCCGTCACGGCTCCGTGGAGGAGACGTGGCAAGTCGTCGAGCCGTCCTGCAGGCGGGTGCGCTGATCGCGGCGCCGGCTGTGATGACGGGGGTGTCGCCGGCCGGCCCGGCACAGGCGGCCGAGCAGCGCCGTGGTCACCGCCGGCCGCTGGTCATCGGCCACCGCGGCGCGAGCGGGTACCGCCCGGAGCACACCCTGGCCTCGTACGAGTTGGCCGCCCGGATGGGCGCCGACTTCATCGAGCCGGACCTCGTGATCACCAAGGACGGCGTGCTGGTCGTGCGGCACGAGCCGGAGATCGGCGGTACCACCGACGTCGCCAACCGGCCCGATTTCGCGAGCCGCAGGACCACGAAACTGCTGGACGGGGTGCCGGTCACCGGCTGGTTCGCCGAGGACTTCACCCTGGCCGAGCTGAGGACCCTGCGGGCGGTCGAGCGGCTGCCGCAGGTACGCCAGCACAACACCCTCTACAACGGACTGTTCGGAATCCCCACCTTCACCGAGGTCCTCGACCTGCGGATGACGCTGTCGAAGGAGCTGGAGCGGGAGATCGGCGTCTACCCCGAGACCAAGCACCCCACGTACTTCCGGGCCCAGGGTCGGCCGCTGGAGGACGCGCTGGTGAGCACGCTGCGCCGGTACGGGCTGGACCGGCCGGACGCCCCGGCCTTCGTCCAGTCGTTCGAGGCCTCGAACCTGCGGATGCTCCACGACAGGTACCGGCTCCGAACCCGCAAGGTGTTCCTGACCGGCGGCTCCGGTACCCCGTTCGGGGACCCGCGCCGGTACGCCGACTACCTCACCCCGGCCGGGCTGCGTGAGCTGTCCGGGTACGTGAACGGCATCGGGCCGGACAAGAACCAGGTCATCCCGCGCAACGCCGACGGCAGTCTGGCCGCCCCGTCGTCGCTGGTCGCCGACGCGCACGCCGCCGGGCTGGTGGTGCACCCGTACACGCTGCGCGCGGAGAACACGTTCCTGCCGACCGACCTGCGGTTCGGCACCGACCCGGGCGCGTACGGCAAGGCGATCGACGAGCACCTCGCCTTCCTGCGGGCGGGCGTCGACGGCGTGTTCACCGACCAGACCGACGTGGGCGTGGTGTCACGGAGCCTGTACCTGGGCTCGTGACCCGCGCTGCCTGTCTCGAACGCTGCCTGTCTCGGG
>NZ_BOON01000006.1 GCF_016863255.1 Planosporangium mesophilum | reverse complement strand
GTGGGTGCTGCTTCCGGTGGCGTTCAGTTGCGAGCCGGTTGTATCGCGGCCGAAAGCCTCAGTGCCGAGCGGCGCCGCAACCGAACCGCACTCGAACGGTCCGCTCCCGGCGGATTCGTACGAGGAGTGCCCGCACGTGGAGGCAGGACATCGGCGGGTACGAGCTGCTGGCTCGCCGAGACCGAAATCGACAAGCTGGCCGTCTCGGGGTCGACCTGCGGCGCTCCCGCGGGCCGGATCGCCGCTGCGGTGGAGCGACGTTCGGCCGTGCTCGACGAGGTGGCAGCGGTACTCGTACGTTTCAATCTTTGGGACGGCAATGTGGTCGTCCGGGCGGACCTCGACGTGACGGGCTTCGGCGCCGGCTCGACGACCTGCTGGCAACGCTGTGACGCGTTCTTCGTACGGAACGCACCTGATCGAATGACCCGACGTGACCGGGGCGAGCCGGTACTGTTCGGATCCGTGACCGTCGACAGGCGGTCCGCCGCTCGTGCGAGGAGTGTCGATGAGTGCCGCGGATTACGGGGTGGAGTCGAGGCGGTTGGGCCTGGCCCGGTCGACCACCAGTCACGGCGTGATCCGGCTGAGCGTCAGCGGCGAGGTGGACATCAGCACGGTCGACCAGCTACGCGGCGCGATCAGCGAGATCCTCGATGAGCAGGGCGTGAAGCAACTGATGCTCGACTTCGAGTCGCTGCGATTTCTCGACTCGAGCGGCATCGCCGCGATCATCGGTGGCCTTCACGCCGCGCGCGACCGGGGCGCCGGCTTCGGCGTACAGAACTGCCACGGCAGCGTTCGCAACGTGCTCGAGGTGACCGGGGTCTACGAGAGCCTGGCGGCCGCGGACGGGAAAGCGGTCGGGAAATAGGGCGACCCCCGGGGCTCCGTACACGCTGGTGCACGGACCGGCTGGACAAGGGCCGGACCCCGGGGGTCGGGTAACTGCTTCGAATTAGCCGAGCCGCCGTGCGGTCCGACTACTGAGAGTCCAGAGGACGGCGACTAGCGCGCAGTCACCTCACGAGTCCAACAACTACACAACTTTGGACCACCTCCTTTCCCGTGTACGCCCACCCTATGAGGCGCTCCGGAGGCCCGCAACGGTTTTTGCCAGCCGCGTAAGCTGGGCGGATGCCGGAGGGGGGCGCGTGAAGCTCAAGCTGGACCTGCACGACATCTACAACCGGAGCGGCGACATCGAGCGGGCGCTGAACGGGATCATCGCCGAGGCGGTCGCGAAGAAGGCCGCTCTCGTGGAGATCATCCCGGGGAAGGGCTCCGGTCAGCTCAAGAAGCGGGTCCTGCGGTTCCTCGATCAGAAGGAGATCAAGGCCCAGTACCACCGGGTCGAGAAGGACTCCAAGAACTTCGGGCGCCTGTTCGTACATTTCAAATGGAAGTAACGCCGAAACCGGGCGGGCCCGGCAGCGCGGGCGGAGCTCATCGGCTCGAGAGTCGTGCTCGGATTTCGCCGTCGGCGGCGCGCGGCCGATGAGTGGATCATGACGGTCAGGCGACGGCCACCCCGAGCGGATGGCTGAAGCCGTTGATCGTGGTGACGGCGTTGGTGCGGATGTCGAGCACCGACACGGTCCCGGCGGCGGGGTTGGTGACGTACCCGTGACGACCGTCCGGGGCGATGGCCACGCCTACCGGGTCGTGGAAGCCGTCGATCGTGGTGACCGCGTTGGTGCGGGTGTCGATCACCGATACGACCCCACCGTCCCGGTTGGTGACGTACACGCGGTCGCCGTACGGACTGACGGCCACGCTGTACGGGTCGTGGAGGCCGAGGTAGGTATTGGTGATCGTGCCCGTCCAGGCGTCGATCACCGATACGGTGCTGTCACCGCGGTCGGTGACGTACACCCGGCCACCGACCGGGCTGACGGCCACGCTGTACGGCTCGTGGAAGCCGGTGACGGTGGCGCCGACGGTGTCGGTACGGGTGTTGATCATTGACACGGTCCCGCTGAGGCGGTCGGCGACGTAGGCCCGGCCGCCGACCGGGCTGACGGCGACGCTGTACGGGTCGCTGAAGCCGGTGATGGTGGCGCTGACGGTGTTGGTACGGGTGTCGATGACGGAGACGGCGCCGCTAAGGCGGTTGGTGACGTAGACCCGGCCGCCGTCCGGGGCGGCCGCCACCGCCCACGGGTCGTTGAAGCCGGTGATGGTCGCGGTGACGGTGTTGGTGCGGGTGTCGATGACCGAGACCGTGTTGTTGTGGCGGTTGGTGACGTAGGCGCGGGTACCGCGCCGGGTGACCGCCACGCCTGCCGGATAGTCGAAGCCGGCGATGCCGCTGACGGCATTGGTGCGGGTGTCGATTACCGACAGGGTGCCGTTGCGGAGGTTGGCCACGTACGCGAACTGTCCACACCCGGCCGCGCTGGCCGGGGGTGCCGTGCTCAGGTCGGCCAGGACCGTGAGTGCCGCCGACACGGCTATGAACGCGGCGATCCTGGCCCTGAACCGGTCGATAATCATCCACTTGCGTATATATTCCACGTTACCCCCTTGAACCATCAAATCCCCCGGACTGCACCATGCCGGGTGGTTGATCGCAACAGCGGCGGTACGCCGGCCGGTGCAAAACGAGCGCCGCCGGGCGCCAACGGGGGCCTCGGCGTAGCAGCCAGGCTTGCCGAGGCCCGCTCGTGGGCGGCGATCAGAGGCAGCCGCATCGGGTGTTCTTGACGACGACCACGCCCTCGGGGCGCACGCCCAGGGGGATCGTCTTGACGGTCCTGTTGACGAGGGTGTTGATCACCGTCACGGTGCCGTGCTCCTGGGTCTCGCTGTACCAGGTCGTGACGTAGGCCTGGATACCGTCCGGCGTGAATGCCACGTTGACGGGGCTGTCAGTGACCGGGATGGTGGCGATGACGGTGTTGGTGAAGGTGTTGATCACGGACACGGTGTCGTCGAGGACGTTGGTGACATAGGCGCGATGGCCCCACGGGTGGAGCGTCACGCCGACCGGCTTGTTGCCGACCGGGATGGTGGCGGTGACCGTGTTGGTGCTGGTGTCGATCACGGACACGGTGTTGCCGTACAGGCTGGTGACGTAGAGGTGCCTGCTGTCCGACGTGATCGCGAGGCCGACCGGGTTGTGGTCGATCGGGATGGTGGCGGTGACCGTGTTGGTGCTGGTGTCGATCACCGACACGGCGTTGCCGAACAGGCCGCTGACGTAGGCGTGCCTGCCGTCCGGCGCCATCACCACCTCGACCGGCCGCCTCGCGACGTCGATGGTGCCGGTGACGGTGTTGGTCGCCGTGTCGATCACCCAAATCTTGCTGTCCATGAAGGTGGCGACGTAGGCGCGGGTGCCGTCCGGAGTGAGCGCCACCCCCTGGGCCATGCCGCTGACGGGGATGGTGGCGGTGACGGCGCCGGTCGCCATGTCGAGTACCGACACCAGGCCAGGACTAGGGCTTTGATCGGTCACGTACATCCGGCGGTGGTCCGGAGTGACCGCCATGCGGAACGGGCCCTTGCCGACCGGGATGGTGCCGATGACCGTGTTGGTACGCGTGCCGATCATCGAAATGGTGCCGGAGTTTCCGTTCGCGACGTAGGCGATCTCCGGGTCGAACACGCTGGCGCTGGCCGGGGCCGGAACGGCCATGCCCGCCGGCACTGCGAGGGCCGCCAGCATGGTCAGCAGCGCCGCGGTCCTCAGCCATGGGATCAGTTTCCTAGAATTACGTCTATATCCAATAAGTGTCATCTAGTTTCCTTTCCGCCCTTTTAGGACACCAGCACTCCAACACCGGGCGTGACTGATCGCAACCGCTGGCGCGGCAGACGCCTCGTGGGGTGGGGAAGCCGGCGAGGCGGCGCCGCGGCAGGCCGGGTCGTCCGATGTGGAGATCACGTACGCGGCGACGAGTGCGAAGTAGCCGGCCGAGGAGCGGGCGATCGCGATGCTGCGCCGGCGTACGGTCAGGTACAGGACGCTCATCCAGCCGAGGAATCCGATCGTGATGATCGGGAGGGCGATGTACGGCGTCGCGGGTAAGCCGGCAGCCACGGGGTAGCCACCGGAGCGGCCGGCCGTCGGTGATGTAGCTCGCACCAAAATCATTTGAGCCCACCGTCCGCTCTGCCGATGCTTGTATCAACCAAGTATCGAGGGGGGGTGGGCGTGACCGACGACGAGTACATCGCGATCGGTCAGCAGTTCGGCCTCTTCTTTCGCCGCGCGGAGCGGCTCTACCAGGCCGCCCACCTCGACGCACCGGGCCCCTCGCTCGAGCGGGCCGCGTACGGGGTGCTCGCCCGGATCGCCGGTGGTGGTCCGCAGCGGCTCTCGACGCTGGCCTCAGGCCTGTGCGTCGACCCGTCGACGGTGAGTCGCCAGGTGGCGGCGCTGGAGGCGGCCGCCCTGGTACGGCGTACGCAGGATCCGACGGATCGCCGGGCGAGCCTGATCGAAGCAACCGCGACCGGGATGGACGTCTTCGTCGCGCACCGGAACACGTGGCTGGGCGCCCTCAAGGGGCTCCTGGCGGACTGGACATCGGCCGAACGGCGGGAGTTCGCACGACTCTTCGCCCGGCTGACCGAGGCCATGGAAAAGAACTCGCCGGCTGGTGCCGGGATGGAGAGCGAATGACGACCACGACCGAACGTCCCCCACTCACTCATCGGCAGATCCTGCTGCTGATGAGCGGCCTGATGGCCGGAATGCTGCTGGCCGCGCTCGACCAGACGATCGTCGGTACGGCGCTGCCGACCATCATCGGCAAGCTGGGCGGGATCGAGCACTACTCCTGGGTGGTCACGGCCTACCTGCTGGCCTCGACGGCCTCCACGCCGCTGTACGGGAAGGTCAGCGACCTGTACGGCCGGCGCCCGGTCTTCCTGTTCGCGATCGTCACGTTCCTGGTGGGCTCGCTGCTCGCCGGCCTCTCGCAGAACATGGTGTCGCTGATCGCGTTCCGCGGCATCCAGGGTCTGGGCGCCGGCGGCCTGATGACGCTCGCGTTCACGATCATCTCGGACGCGGTGCCGCCCCGGGACCGGGGCCGCTACCAGGGCCTGTTCGGCGCCGTCTTCGGCCTGTCGTCGGTGGCCGGCCCGCTGGTCGGCGGGTACTTCGCAGAGCACGACTGGCGCTGGATCTTCTACATCAACCTGCCGATCGGCATCGTCGCGTTGTTCCTGTCCAACCACGTGCTGGGGCTGCTGCCGCACGAGCGGCGTGAGCACAAGATCGACTGGCTGGGCGCCGCGCTCCTGGTGACGGGCGTGAGCGCGATCCTGCTGGCCCTGTCCTGGGGCGGCCAGAAGGAGCCCAACGGGTATCCGTGGAGCTCACCGGTGATCATCGGCCTGCTCGCTGTCGGCGCCGTGCTGAGCGTCATGTTCGTGTTCGTCGAGGCGCGCGCCAGCGAGCCGATCCTGCCACTGCGGCTGTTCCGCAGCTCGACCTTCTCCATCGCCAACCTCGCCGGCTTCATCCTCGGCTTCGGCATGTTCGGCTCGATCATCTACGTGCCGCTTTACCTGCAGATCGTCAAGGGTGCGACCCCGACGAGCTCCGGGCTGATGATGCTGCCGATGACGATCGGCATCATCTTCGCCTCGATCGTCTCCGGGCGGATGATCAGCAAGCTCGGCCGGTACAAGTGGTTCCCGGTCGTCGGCACGCTGGTGATGGCGGGCGGCCTGGCGATGTTCGCCGCTATCGGGGTGGACACCGCGCTGTGGAAATCGTTCATCCCGATGCTCGTCATCGGCCTCGGCCTCGGCCTCGCGATGCAGCCGCTGGTCCTCGCCGTGCAGAACGGCCTCCACATCCGGGACATGGGCGCGGGTACGTCCGCGGCGACCTTCTTCCGGTCGCTCGGCGGCTCGTTCGGCGTGGCGGCCCTCGGTGCCATCATGACCAACCGGTTGGCGGCCGAGCTCCAGCCCCGGGTCGCTGAGGCGATCGGCCAGCTGCCGGCGCAGGTACAGCAGAAGATGGCCGGCGCGATGGCCCACGGCATTTCGATCAACGACCCCAAGTCGATCAAGGAGCTGCCGGACCTGGTACGCCGGGCGATCGAGGAGGGCTTCGTCACCGCGCTGCACCCGCTGTTCCTCGTCTCGGCCGCGGTGTCGCTGATCGCGGTGGTCCTCTGCGTCGCGCTGCCCGACAGCGAACTGAAGGGCGGCGGCGCCACGCCGGCCGCGGGCGACGCGGATGCCGCCGCCGAGATGGAGGCCAAGGCCGCGTCCATGATGTGACGGTACGGAGAACGTCGACGACGGGTTGTGCGGGTGCCGCACAGCCCGTCGTTTTGCTTGATCACCATTTGGTGGACCTGACCGATCGGCCCTTCCGGATCTGTGACCTCGACCACTAACTTCTGGGTATGAAGAGCACGATGATGCCCTCGCCGCTGCTGATCTCGCGGCTTCTGGAGCATGGCCGTTCGGTTCACGGCACCGCCGAGGTGATCACCTGGACCGGTGCGGAGTCCGGCCCGCGCCGGACCACCTTCGCGGAGGTCGGTCGCCAGGCGGCGCGGCTCGCCCACGCGCTCCGCGACGACCTCGGCGTCACCGGTGACCAGCGGGTCGGCACGTTCATGTGGAACAACGCGGAGCACCTCATCGCGTACTTCGCGGTGCCGAGCATGGGCGCCGTGCTGCACACCCTCAACATCAGGCTCTTCCCGGAGCAGCTCACCTACATCGCGACCCACGCCGAGGACAAGGTCGTCATCGTCGACGGGACGCTGGTTCCGCTGCTGGCCCGGGTCCTCCCGGAGCTGACGACGGTCGAGCACGTGATCGTGGTCGGCCCCGGCGACGCCGCGCCCCTGGCGGCGGCGTCGCACGTGACCGTCCACCGCTGGGACGACCTGCTCGCCGGCAAGCCGGACCGGTACGAGTGGCCGGCCGTTGACGAGAACGACGCCGCCGCGCTCTGCTACACCTCCGGTACCACCGGCAACCCCAAGGGTGTGGCCTACTCGCACCGCTCCATCTGGCTGCACTCGATGGAGGTGTGCATGGCCGAGACGTTCGGACTCGGCCCGACCGACCGTGAGCTGGTCATCGTGCCGATGTTCCACGCGATGGCCTGGGGCCTGCCGTACGCGTCCTTCATGGGCGGCGCGTCGCTGCTGATGCCGGACCGGTTCCTGCAGGCCGCCCCGCTCGCCACCATGATCGAGCAGGAGAAGCCGACCCACGGCGGCGCGGTACCGACGATCTGGACCGACCTGCTCGCGTACCTGGAGAACCACCCGGCCGACGTCTCGTCGCTCAAGGAGGTGGTGGTCGGCGGCTCGGCCTGTCCGCCGGCGCTCATGCACGCCTTCTCCGAGCGGTACGGCATCGAGATCGTCCACGCCTGGGGCATGACCGAGATGTCCCCGCTGGGGTCGGTCGCCCGACCGCCGGCCGGTGCGACCGGCGAGGAGGCGTGGGCCTACCGGTACACCCAGGGGCGGGTCCCGGCCGCGGTGGAGGCCCGCATCGTCGGCCCGCTCGGCGAGGCGATGCCCTCCGACGGCAAGGCCGTGGGTGAGCTGGAGGTCCGTGGACCGTGGATCACCGAGCGGTACCTGGGGGAGAGCGAGCCGGACCCGGACAAGTTCCACGACGGCTGGCTGCGTACCGGTGACGTCGGCACCCTGTCGGCGGACGGCTACCTGACGCTGACCGACCGGGCCAAGGACGTCATCAAGTCCGGCGGCGAGTGGATCAGCTCGGTCGACCTGGAGAACGCCCTGATGGCGCACCCGGCCGTACTGGAGGCGTGCGTCGTCGGCGTGCCCGACGAGAAGTGGAGCGAGCGTCCGTTCGCGACCGTCGTGCTCCGGGAGGGTGCCACGGCGACCGCCGACGAGCTGCGGGAGTTCCTCGGGGCCAAGGTCGCCCACTGGCAGTTGCCGGAGCGCTGGGCGTTCATCGCGGCGGTGCCGAAGACCAGTGTCGGCAAGTTCGACAAGAAGGTGCTGCGCGCTCAGTACGCCGAGGGCGCGCTGGACGTCCTTCAGGTACGGGAGTGATCTGTCTCACATGACCTACTGTCGGGTACGGGTCCCGTCGATATCCAATCAACCCGTACCCGGTGGAGGTTCCCGTGTTCGCTCTGGTCGGCCGTTTACCGGTCAAGCTGCGCTCCGCTATCGCCATACTCCTGCTCGTCGGCGGCTTCATCGGTTTCGGCCTGTACGCCCGGTCGGTCGCGCATTCGATCGCCGCGGCACTGCCGGCCGGCTCGGCCGCCCGCGCCGAGCTCGACCTCCTGGCCGCGCTGGCGCTGTGGGTGCCGATCGTGCTCGTGCCGGTCGGCCTGTTCATGCAGGCGTCGACGTGGGTCAGCGTCATCGGGGCGCTGAAGCACGCCGCCCGGGTGATCGCAATCGCCGCCACCGGTGATCTGTCACCCCGGATGACCATCGCCGGTAAGGACGAGCTGCACCAGATGGGCGTCGCGTTCAACACCATGATCACCCAGTTCGAGACGACGGTACGCGGCATGCGGCAGGCCATCGATGAGCTGGACAGGTCGTCCGTCGACCTGGAGGCCGTCAGCGCGACCATGGCCTCGGCGGCCGAGGCGACCGCGGTCGAGCTGGGGACGGCGACGGAGTCGGCCCGCCGGGCGAACCACGAGGTGGAGTCGATCGCCACCGGTACCGAGCAGTTGCGTCAGGCCATCGGGGAGGTCAGCGCCAACACCACCGCGGTGTCCCGCTCGACCGACGACGCCGTGGCGAACGTCGAGGAGGCCACGGCCAACGTGGCCCGGCTGCGGGAATCCAGCCTGGCCATCGGTGAGGTGGTGCGGTCCATCAACGCGATCGCCGCCCAGACCAACCTGCTGGCCCTGAACGCCACCATCGAGGCGGCCCGGGCCGGCGAGGCCGGGCGCGGCTTCGCGATCGTGGCCGGTGAGGTGAAGGAGCTGGCGCAGATGACGGCCGACGCCACGGAGGAGATCTCCCGGCGGGTGGACGCCATCCAGCACGACACCGACGAGGCCGTCGCCGCGGTGACCGGCTTCGCCGACGTCATCCGGCTCATCGGCGAGCACCAGGTCAGCATCGCCGGCGCGATCGAGGAGCAGACCGCTGCGATCGGTGCCATGGCGCAGGGCGCCGGTACGGTCAGCGACACCTCGGCCCGGATCGGCGACGCGATCGGGGGCGCCGGGCGGGCCGCCGAGGAGGTGCGCGGCGTATCGGCGGAGACCCTCCGTACGGTTACCGACCTGACCTCGACCGCCGGCCGCCTGCGCGACCTGGCCGCCCGCTTCTCCTGACCGAATCCTTCAGGATCATGGGTACCGACGGTCGGCTCTAGGCGGACTTGCGGGCGGCTGCCTTCTTGGCCGGTGTCGCCTTCTTCGCCGCGCTCTTCTTGGCGGGTTCGGCCTTCTTCGCCGCTGCCGTCTTCTTCGCCGGCTCGGTCTTCTTTGCCACCGCGGTCTTCTTGGCCGGGGTCGCCTTCTTGGCTGCCGCCGTCTTCTTGGTTGCCGCAGCCGGTGCGGCCTTCGCGGTCTTCTTGGCCGCGGAGCGGGCGGAGCTGATCGGGGTCGGCTCGCCCGCGTCGCCGCCGGCCGACTCGCCACGGGCGCGCCGGGCGCGCTCGACCGAGGCGCGCAGCGCGGCCATCAGGTCGACCGCGCCGGTCTGGGCCGGCTCCTCCTCCTCGGGAGCGACCACCTCACGGCCGTCGACCTTCGCGTCGATGACCTCCTGCAGAGCCGCCCGGTAGTTGTCGGTGTACTGGTCCGGGTCGAAGTCCGCCGCCATCGACTCGATCAGCGAGCCGGCCATCGCCAGTTCCGCCGGCCGCGCCTCGACGTCGTCGCCGAGGAACTCGAAGTCGGGTTTGCGCACCTCGTCGGGCCACAGCATGGTGTTCAGGACGAGCACGCCGTCGCGTACCCGCAGGGCCGCCAACTGCTCACGCTGGCGCAGCGCCACCTTCACGACCGCGACCCGGTCGGTGCTGGTCAGGGCATCGCGCAGCAGCGCGTACGGCTTGGTTGCCGACTTGTCGGGCTCCAGGTAGTACGCCTTGGCGTACAGGATCGGATCGATCTGCTCGGCGGGTACGAACTCCAGCACGTCGATCGCGCGGCTCGTGGTCAGGGGCAGGTCGGCGAAGTCCTCATCGGTGAGGATCACCATCTCGCCGCCGCCGAGGTCGTACCCCTTGGCGATGTCGTCGTAGGTGACCTCCTCGCCGCACACCGAACAGGTCCGCTTGTAGCGGATCCGGCCACCGTCGCTGCGGTGGACCTGGTGGAAGCGGATGTCCTTCTCCTCGGTGGCCGAGTACAGCTTGACCGAGATGGACACCAGCCCGAACGAGACCGCCCCCTTCCAGATGGACCGCATCCCCGTTACCCCCTTCAATCCCGCCGTTGGCTACTACCCCCGCCGGACGCCGCCGATACGTCCCCTGAGCAGCCAGCCTGTCCAGGATCGCATCGGAGACGCGCTCAGCGCGAGGTATTCGCCGTTCTGACCATCCATCGACGGCTCGCGGTGAACCCTTAGCATCGAGGTGTGTCCGGCTCGCCATTCGCGCCCATGCTCGCCACGGCGGGTGCGCTCCCGGCCGGTCCGGGCTGGGGGTACGAGCTGAAGTGGGACGGGGTCCGCGCGATCGCGGTCTGCGACGAGCGGGGCGTCCGGCTCTTCGGCCGTCGCGGCAACGACATCAGCGCCGGGTACCCCGAGCTCACCGCCGCGACGGACGTGGGCGACGCGGTCTTCGACGGGGAGATCGTCGTCATGAACGCCGCCGGCCGGCCGTCCTTTCGCGACCTGGCCGAGCGGATGCACGTACGCGACAAGCACAAGGCGGCCCGGCTGGCGGCCACGATCCCGGTGACGTACCTGATCTTCGATGTGCTCCGGTTCGCCGGCGTCGACCTGCTCGAGGTGCCGTACGCGGAGCGCCGCGCCCTGCTGGACGAGCTGGGCCCGCCCGGCGGCCGGTGGTTGGTGCCGCCGGCGTTCGACGACGGCCCGGCCACCCGGGCGGCGAGCCGCGAGCACGGGCTGGAGGGCGTGGTCGCCAAGCGGCTGGCCGCCCCGTACCGGCCGGGACTGCGCTCGCCGGACTGGGTCAAGGTGAAGTCGGAGCTGACCGGCGACTTCGTGGTGGGCGGCTGGCGACCGGGGGTCCGCCCCATCGGTGGGCTGCTGGTAGGCGTACCGGCGCCGGGCGGCCTCGTCTTCCGGGGGCGGGTCGGCGGAGGGATCTCCGACGCGGCTCAGCGGGAGCTGGTCGCGGAGCTGAGGCCGCTGATCACCGCCGCCCCGCCGTTCGAGCAGCCGCTGCCCCGGGAGGATTCCCGGACCGCGATCTGGGTACGACCCCAGGTGGTGGTCGAGGTCAAGTTTTCGCAGCGTACCCGCGACGGGCGGCTGAGGTTCCCCCGCTTCCTACGGCTGCGGCGGGACAAGGCTCCGGAAGAAGTGGTCGATGAGTGATCGGGTGACGGTCAAGGTGGACGGCCGGGAGTTGGAGCTGTCCAACCTGGACAAGGTTCTCTACCCGGAGGCCGGCTTCACCAAGGGCGAGGTCATCGACTACTACACCCGGGTCGCCCCGGCGATCCTGCCGCACCTGCGCGACCGCCCGGTGACCCGGATCCGGTACCCGAACGGCGTCGCGGGCAAGGGCTTCTTCGAGAAGAACGCCCCCGCCGGTACCCCGGAGTGGGTCCGGACCGTGACGCTGCCCTCGCCCGGCTCCACCAAGGAGCGGGAGATGGTCGAGTACGTCGTCTGCGACGACCTGCCCACCCTGGTCTGGTTGGCCAACCTCGCCGCCCTGGAGCTGCACACCCCGCAGTGGAGGGTCGACTCCGACGGGCCCGACCGGCTGATCGTCGACCTCGACCCGGGCCCGCCGGCCGGTATCAAGGAGTGCTGCCAGGTGGCGCTGCTCATGCGGGACCGCCTCGCGGACGACGGGATCGACTCGTACCCGAAGACCTCCGGCAAGAAGGGGATGCAGCTCGCCTGCCCGATCTCGGGGGAGCAGTCGGCCGACGAGGTCAGCGCGTACGCCAAGCGCATCGCGCGGGAGCTGGAGCGCGCCCATCCGGATCTGGTTCTGTCCCGGATGACCAGGAGCCTGCGCCCGGGCAAGGTCTTCATCGACTGGAGCCAGAACAACGCGGCGAAGACGACGGTCACGCCGTACTCGCTGCGGGCCCAGCCGACGCCGACGGTGTCGACGCCGCTGCGGTGGGAAGAGGTCGAGTCCATGAGGGTGGTACCGGCCAAGCTGACCGCGCCGGCCGTGCTCAAGCGGGTGGACAAGTACGGCGACCTGATGGCCGGCCTGTGCGAGCCGGGTCCCAGGGTGCCGGCTTGACGAAGGGTGGTCGTGCGGGGGACCTGCCGCACGGCCGCCCTGACTAGGCTGACGGGATGAGTGACCTTCCACCCGGCGGGACCCCCAACCCGACCCAGGCGTACCCGAGCCCGGGAATGGTCCTCGCCGCCGCGCCCCCGCCGCCGAAGCGGCTGGACTGGCGCCGGGGCGCGCTGCTCGGCGGCGTGATCGCCCTGATCGCACTCAGCGGTCTCGCGGTGCTGACGTACGTCGGATGGCAGATCGGCCCGGTCGCGCTGACGGTCGGCATCGTGGCGGCGATCTTGCCGGTACCGCTGCTGGTCTTCTCGTTCCTCTGGCTGGACCGCTACGAACCGGAGCCGGTCAAGTACTTGGCGTTCTGCTTCGGCTGGGGCGCCTGCGTGGCGACCGGCATCGCCCTCCTCGTCAACACCATGGCCAGCAGGCTGTTCTCGCAATGGGGGCTGCCGGACGGGCTGGTCGCCGTGCTGGTGGCACCGTTCGTCGAGGAGACGATGAAGGCGCTCGGCCCGATGCTGCTGTTCGCCGTGCGACGCCGTACCTTCTCCGGTCTGATCGACGCGATCGTCTACTGCGGACTGTCGGCCACCGGGTTCGCGATGGTGGAGAACATCCTCTACCTCGGCGGGCACGGGTACGCGGCGAACGCCGACAAGAACGGCCCGCTGGCGGGCGCCACCGCCGTGGTCGCGGTGTTCATCGCCCGGATCCTGATGAGCGGCTTCGCCCATCCGCTGTTCACCTCGATGACCGGCATCGGGCTGGGCGTCGCCGCCCGGGCCGCCGACCGCCGGGTGCGCTGGCTCGCGCCGCTCGCCGGGCTGATCGTCGCGATGATGCTGCACGGCACCTGGAACCTGATGTCCACGCTCGCCGTGCAGTCCGAGCAGATGCTGATCATGCTGTACGGGTACTTCGCGGTGATGATGCCGATCTTCCTCGGGATGGTCGGGTTCGTCCTGTGGCTGCGTGGCGCCGAGGGCAGGCTGACCGAGCGGGTGATCGGCGACTACGTGCACGCGGGTTGGTTCTCCCCGCCGGAGGCGGCGGCGCTCGGTACCCTCGGCCGGCGGTTGGCCGCCCGCCGCTGGGCTCGCCGGGTCGCCGGTGACCCCGGCGCCAAGGCGATGCGGGCGTACCAGTTCGACGCGACCAGGCTGGCGCTGCTGCGCGACGGGATGCGCCGAGGCGTCGGCCTCGGGCCCGGCGAGGTCGACGAAACGCTGGCCGAGGAGCGCCGGCTGCTCACCGCGATCGACGCGTACCGCAAGGTCTTCGCCGGCCGCGACCCGTACGCGCCTCGCGCGGTCTGGGACGGTGCGCGGTACCACGTGACGTTGCCCGACGGCGCGGTACGGGCGCTCGACGCCCCGGAGCAGCCGGTCGTGCCGGTGCCGGTGGTGCTGACGCCCCCGGCGTACCCGCCCCCCGCGTACCCGTCACAGGCATACCCGGGGTATCCGGGCTGGCAGACCGGTTACAGGTAGAGGCCGGTCGCGTCGGGCTCCACCCGCGGCGCGGCAACGGCGTGCACGTCGCGCTCGCGCAGCAGGACGTACTGCCTGCCGTGGAGCTCGACCTCGGAGCGGTCGTCCGGGTCGAACAGGACCCGGTCGCCGGTGACGATCGAGCGCACGTGCGGCCCGACCCCCACGGCGGTGGCCCAGGCCAACCGGCGGCCGACGGCTGCGGTGGCGGGAATGACGATGCCCGCCGCCGACCGGCGCTCGCCCTCGTCGCCCTCCAGGCGGACGAGGACGCGGTCGTGAAGCATCCGGATCGGGAGGCCGTTCTCGGTTTCGGCGGGCGATGGTGCGGCAGTCACGAAAGTGACGGTACCTCGCCACCGGTGTTTCACGATCCGGTAGGTGTGCCCCCAACCACTACTGTGAGGGGGAGGAGGTCCCGTTGGCTCAGTTTGAGCAAGTGCGCGCGAACATTCGTCGGGCGTATGCGGCGATTAGACCCGCCCGTGAAGTGACGCCCCCCGATCTCCAGGAGCCCGCCGTGGATCCGGTACCGGTCGAGCCCTCGCCTGCGCCACTGGCGCCGCCCACGGTGACCAGCCGCGACGACGAGGCAGTGCCCCGAGGTCTGCGCATCGCGACCGCCTGGTCGTGGCGGCTGCTCGTGCTGGCCGCCGCAGCCGCGCTGGTCTTATGGCTGGTCGGGCGGCTCAAGGACGTCCTGATCCCGGTGAGCATCGCGCTGCTGTTGTCGGCGCTGCTGGCGCCGGCGGTCGGCTGGCTGCGCCGACGGGTGCGGCTACCGCGGTCGCTGGCGGTGGCCGTCGTACTCATCGGCGGCGTCGCCGCAGTCGGTGGCGTACTGACGCTCGTGGTCACCCAGTTCGTCAACTCGTTCCCGGCGCTGGCCGCGAACGCCACCGAAGGCATCCGCACCATCCAGCGCAGCCTGCGTACCGGGCCGCTGCACCTGTCCAACGACCAGCTCACCGGCATCGCCGACGCCGCGCAGAACTGGCTCAACAGCCACCGCGACACGCTGACGAGCGGCGCGCTGTCGACCGCCACCACCGCCGTCGATGTGCTCTTCACGACGCTTCTGGTGCTGTTCACCACATTCTTCTTCCTGCGCGACGGCCGACGTATCTGGCAATTCGTCGTCGGTCTGCTGCCGTCGATGGCCCGCGAACCGTTGGGAGCGGCGGGCGAGGCGTCCTGGTCGACGCTCGTCTCGTACGTGCGCGCCACCGTCCTGGTGGCGTTCATCGACGCGGTCGGCATCGGCCTGGCCCTGGCCGGGCTGCGGGTGCAACTGGCGTTCCCGCTCGCCGCGCTGGTGTTCCTCGGCGCCTTCATCCCGATCGTCGGCGCGACCGTGTCGGGCGCGGTCGCCGTCCTGGTGGCACTGGTCACCAAGGACTGGGTCTCGGCGCTGCTGGTGTTGGCCGCGGTCGTCCTCGTCCAGCAGTTGGAGGGGCACATCCTCCAGCCGCTCATCATGGGGCGCGCGGTGGCGATCCATCCGCTCGCGGTCATCCTCGCCATCGCGACCGGCCTGCTGCTGGCCGGGATCATGGGTGCGCTGATCGCCGTGCCGCTGGTCGCCATCCTGAACACGGCGATCCGGCGGCTCGTGGGCCACCACCGTCAGACGGTGGCGCAGCCCGTCGTGATGCCACCCGACGAGGTCGTGCTGCCTCCCAACGACCGCCCGGCCCAGACGACGGTCAACTAGCGCCGAGTCGCTTCAGGGCGGCCCGTACCACCTCGGGCTTGGTGGTGTACCAGAACGGCGGCAGGGTGCGGCGCAGGAAGCCGCCGTACCCCTTCGCCGTCTCGAGCCGGGAGTCGAGCACCGCGACCACACCGCGGTCGCCGGCGCTCCGGATCAGCCGGCCGGCGCCCTGCGCCAGGCGTACGGCCGCGATCGGCACGCTGACCGCCGCGAAGCCCGAGCCGCCGGCCGCGTCGACCGCCGCCGACCGGGCCGCGGCGAGCGGCTCGTCGGGGCGGGGGAACGGCAGCCGGTCGATGAGGACCAGTTGGCACGCGTCGCCCGGTACGTCCACGCCCTGCCACAGCGACATGACGCCGAGCAGGCAGCTGTTGCGGTCTTCGCGGAAGCGGCGGACCAGCAGCGGCAGCGCCTCCTCGCCCTGCAGGAGGATCGTCAGGTCGGTGCGCTCGCGCAGCACCTCGGCGGCGCGTTCGGCCGCGCGGCGGCTGGAGAAGAGCCCGAGCGCACGCCCGCCGAGGGCCTCGACGAGCCCGACCATCTCCTCGGCGGCCGGCTCCGACAGGCCGGAGGCGGTCGGGCGCGGCAGGTGCGCGGCCACGTACAGGATGCCCTGGCGGGGATAGTCGAACGGCGATCCGACGTCGAGCGAGGTCCAGTCGGTCTCGTCGTCGAGTCCGAGGCCCTTGGCGACGGTGTCGAACTTGCCGCCCAGGGCGAGCGTCGCCGACGCGGCGACGACGGTGCGCTCGTCGTACAGGTGGGTGGAGAGCGTACCGGCGACCGACAGGGGTGCGACGACGACCGCGCGCCGGCCCCGGTCGTCCTTCTCCACCCACGCGACGTCGTGCGCGGAGAACTCCAGCAGTCGCTGCGCCGTGTTGGACAGGTCGGTCAGGACCGCCTTGGACTGCTGCTTGCGCACCGGGTCCGGGTCGTCGGACTTGACCTCCCCGATGTTGTCCAGGCACCGCCGGGTGGCGCCGTCGAGCAGGGTCAGCGCCTCCGCGAGCGCCGGGGGAAGTCCCGTGGTGAGCCGCCCCGCCGGCACGTCGGCGAGCCCGACGGCGAGGGCGTCGCCCGCCTCGACCAGTCCCTCGTAGTTCTCCGCGTCGATGTGGGTACGGGTCCGCCGGGCCGCCCGGTCCAGCGCGTCGGGCGACAGTTCGGCCTGCGCCGCCGAGGAGACCCGGTCGGCGAGCTCGTGCGCCTCGTCCACGATGAGCAGCTTGTGCGGCGGCACGATGTGCCGGCCCGCGAGCATGTCGATGGCGAGCAGGCTGTGGTTGGTGACGACGATGTCGGCTTCCCGGGCCCGTTGCCGGGCCGCCTCGGCGAAGCACTCGTTGCCGTACGGGCAGCGGGCGGCCCCGACGCACTCGCGCGCCGGCATCGACGCCAGCCGCCAGGCCGAGTCGTCGACGCCCGGGTCCAGTTCGTCCCGGTCGCCGGTGTCGGTCTCCATCGCCCAGTCGCGCAGCCGCTGGATCTGCTTGCCCAGCCGGCCGGCCTCGCCGAGCCACTTGGTGCCGCCGCCGTCGTTGCCACCGAAGAGGGTGTCGCCGGGCTCGTCGGCCGAGCTGTTGTCCAGCCGGGCCATGCACACGTAGTGGTGGCGGCCCTTGAGCACGGCGAAGGTGGGGCGACGGCCGAGCAGCGGCTCGACGGCCTCCGTCAGCCGCGGCAGGTCGTGGTCGACGAGCTGGGACTGGAGCGCGAGCGTCGCGGTCGACACCACCACCGGCCCGTCCACCAGCAGCGCCGGGACCAGGTACGCCAGCGACTTGCCGGTACCGGTGCCGGCCTGCACCAGGAGGTGTTCGCCGGAGTCGGCCGCGTGCGCGACCGCCTCGGCCATCTGCCGCTGGCCCGGCCGGTCGACCCCGCTGGGCACCGCGCCGACGGCGGCGGCGAGCAACTCTGCGACGCCGGGCCGATCGCGGCGGTCACGGCGGGCGGCGGGGGAGGTGGTCGCGGCGGTCACGGGAAGGCAGGCTACCCGCTCAACACGACCGTTGGTCGGTTGTCCACAGCGTGGTGTTCGTTGTCCACAGGCCAAACCCACGTTCGGTACCGACTTGTGCGCGACGCGTACGCTTGGCATGGTGTCTTGCGGCCGTGTGCACGCGCGTAACCCGCACGCGCGAATCTTGGTCAACATGCGTCGATGCGCGCCTCATGGCGCGTCCGGTCAGCGAGGATGATCGATAGGGTGGTCTCGTGGCAGGCGATCTCGTACGGGTGGTGTATCGCAAGTACGACGGCTCGTTGCACTGGAACCAACCGGGTCGCCTCCTGGGCGAGGACGAGTTCGGCGTCTGGGTCGGCGGTGCGGCGGGCACGCCGGTGTCGCGGGGCGAGCAGCGGGTCAACCCGGCCGAGCACGACCACGTGATGCTGTTCCCCCGGGACGGCTGGTGGACCGCGCTGTTCAACGCCGCCCCGCACCGCACCGACGTGTACTGCGACATCACCACCGTGCCGACCTGGCCCACCCCCGACGTGGTGACCATGGTGGATCTCGACCTGGACGTGCGGCGGCGCCGTACCGGCACCGTGCAGATCCTCGACGAGGACGAGTTCGCCGTGCACCAGGTGCGGTACGGGTACCCACCCGAGGTCATCGACCGGGCCTGGGCCGCCGCCGAGGAGTTGGCCACCGCCCTGACCGAGCGCATCGAGCCTTTCGATCGCGTGTACCAGCGCTGGTTGGACGTGGTGGCCCGGGACTTCGGCCAGATCCACGTCGCGTGACGCGCGACACGTCACATCCGTAGCGCCGCCGCCCTCCTCCCCGTGACCGTTCATGGAGGAGGACTTCCCTGCCACGCATTCGGCTGCGGCGCCGGCCGCGGCATGAGCTGTGGGACCGGTGCCAACTACGGGTATTTGTCCGGGTGTTGGAATGGACCGGTGAAGGCGGGCGCACGGACGATTTCAGCGTTGCCTAGCATTCGTGAAGCCCCATCGTGCCAAACGGCATCCCATCGTCGTGACGAGGTCAGACCGTGCGATTCAAGCTGCGTCCCAGTGACGACGCGTTCTACGAGTTCTTCAGCAAGGCCGCGGCGAACCTCGTCCGGGGCACCGAGCTGCTCAACGAGTTGGCCCTACCCGGCGCCGACGTGCAGTCGATCAGCGAGCGGCTGGTCGAGGTCGAGCACGACAGTGATGCGATCACCCACGAGCTGTACAAAAAGATCAACACGTCGTTCATCACGCCGTTCGACCGGGAGGACATCTACCGGCTCGGGTCGCTGCTCGACGACGTGATGGACCACCTGGAGGCCGTGGGTAGCCTGCTCTACCTGTACGGGCTGACCAAGCTGCCGTCGCTGCCCCGGGAGGTGCACGAGATCGTCGACGTGCTCGACCAGCAGGCCAAGCTGACCGCCGCCGCGATGCCGCGGCTGAAGACCATGAAGGACCTCAGCGAGTACTGGGTGGAGTGCAACCGGCTGGAGAACGAGGGCGACCGGGCCTACCGGATGCTGCTGGTGCGCCTGTTCTCCGGCGAGTACGACGCGCTGACCGTCCTGAAGATGAAGGAGGTCGCCGACGAGCTGGAGGCGGCCTGCGACGCGTTCGAGCACGTGGCGAACACGGTCGAGACCATCGCAGTGAAGGAGTCCTGACGCGTGACCGCAGCATTCGTCGCGGTCCTCGCGGTCATCGCAGTCTCGATGGTCTTCGACTACACCAACGGCTTCCACGACGCGGCCAACGCCATCGCCACCTCGGTGTCGACCCGCGCGCTGACGCCGCGGGTCGCCCTCGCGGTGGCGGCCGTCGGCAACCTCGTCGGCGCCTACTTCGGCGCCGGGGTCGCGAAGACCGTGGGCGAGGGGCTGGTCACCCTGCCCAAGGGGACGGCCAGCCTCGGCGTGGTGTTCTCCGGGGTGCTCGGCGCCATCGCCTGGAACCTCATCACCTGGTACTTCGGGCTGCCGTCGTCCTCGTCGCACGCGCTTTTCGGTGGACTGGTCGGCGCCACCCTGTTCGCCGCCGACGGCGTGGTGCACTGGGAGATCATCACGACCAAGGTGATCATCCCGATGGTGCTGTCGCCGATCGTCGGCCTCGTCCTCGGCTTCCTGGTGATGCTGGCGGTCCTGTGGATCTTCCGGAAGGGTCACCCGGCGAAGCTCAACCGGGGCTTCCGGGTCGCGCAGACCGTCTCCGCGACCGCGATGGCGGTCGGCCACGGCATGCAGGACGCGGCGAAGACGATGGGCATCATCGTACTGGCGCTGTACACCGGCGGTTTCCAGACCAGCCGCGACCACATCCCCTGGTGGGTGTTCATCACGTCGGCCACGGTGCTGGCGCTGGGCACCTACTCGGGCGGCTGGCGCATCATCCGTACCCTCGGCCGCCGCGTGATCGACCTCGGCCCGGCCGAGGGCTTCGCCGCCGAGACGGTGGCCAGTGCGGTGCTCTTCTTCAACGCGCTGGTGCTCAAGGCGCCGATCTCGACCACGCACACCATCACCTCCGCGATCATGGGTGTGGGCGCGACCAAGCGGCTGTCCTCGGTACGGTGGGGCGTCGCCGGCAACATCGTGGCGGCGTGGATCCTGACGTTCCCGGCGGCGGCGACGATCGCGGTCCTGGCGTACTTCCTGGTCCGCCCGCTCTTCCGGTAAGGCGGCTCAGGCGGGGTACTCGACGCCGATCCGGTCCCGGACGGCGTCGAGGGTCGACATCACCGCGAGCGTCTCTGCCAGCGGTACGACCGGGCTCTCGGTGAGCCCTTCACGCAGGCAGCGCTGCACCTCGGCGGCCTCGAAGTGGTACCCCAGGCCGTCGAACGGGACCGGGATGTACTCGGGCGCGGCTTCACCCCGTACCAGGGTGAAGCCGGCCGCCCGGTAGAAGTCGCGAGGCAGCTCGACGCGCCCGCGGGTACCGGTGACGGTGGCGGTGCGGGCCGAGTCGCCGACCAGGGAGCAGGTGAGCGAGGCGAGCGCTCCGGACGCGTACCCGAAGGTCATGCCGGTGTTCTCGTCGACGCCTTCGGGGGACAGACGCGCCCAGCCCTCGACGTGGTCGGGGGCGCCGAGGATGAGGTGCGCGAAGGTCACCGGGTAGACGCCGAGGTCCAGCAGGGCGCCACCGCCCAGTTCGGGGGCGCGTAGCCGGTGCGTGGCCTCCACCGGGTCGGCGATGCCGAAGTCGGCGTGGACCGCGGTCACCTCCCCGATCGCCCCGTCGGCGATCAGGCCACAGAGCGTGTGGATCGCCGGGATACACCGCATCCACATCGCCTCCATCAGGAAGACACCGGCCGCGCGGGCGGTCTCCACCAGCTCCTCGGCCTGGGCGAGGTTGAGGGTCAGCGGCTTCTCGCAGAGCACCGCCTTGCCCGCCCGCAGGCAGGTCAGGGCGGCGGCGTAGTGGGCCGAGTGCGGGGTGGCCACGTAGACGACGTCGATGTCGGGGTCGCTGGCGAGGTCCTGCCAGGAGCCGTACGCGCGGGGGATCCCCCGCGCCGCCGCGAACCGGTCGGCCGCCTCCTGGCTGCGCGAGCCGACCGCGGCCACCTCGGCGTCGGGCACCAGCGAGAGGTCGGCGACGAAGGCGCGCGCGATGGCGCCGGTGGCCAGGATCCCCCAGCGGATCGGATCGCTCATGGTCACACCCTAGCCGTCGAAGATCGTCACAACGTGTCGAAAGTCGTGGTCGCCGCAGCCCGGCGGGGCCACAACTCAAGGGAAGTCGTGACGATCAAGAACGATAGGCTCGCGACGTGACTGAGTACTTCCCGGTGCCGGCCGGGCTGCGCAAGCATGCCCTCGACTTCTACGATGCCGGCGCGGAGCCCGTGACCCCGAAGCTGGCGAGCACGGTCCTGCTGCTGCGCACCGGGGACCTCGGCCCCGAGGTGTACCTGATGCGCCGGGCCTCGACCATGGCCTTCGCCGCCGGCATGCACGCCTTCCCCGGCGGTACGGTCGACCCTCGCGACGCCGCCGTACAGCCGGCCTGGGCGGGGCCGCCCCCGGCCGAGTGGGCGGCCCGGCTCGGGCTGGACGAGCCGTCGGCCCGCGCGGTCGTCAGCGCGGCCGTCCGCGAGGTGTTCGAGGAGTCGGGGGTCCTGCTGGCCGGCCCGGACGCCTCGACGGTCGTCGGCGACGTCTCCGGCGAGGAGTGGGAGTCGGCTCGGGTGGCGCTCATCGCGCGCGAGATCGGCTTCGCCGAGCTGCTCGCCGAGCGTGGCCTGGTCGTACGCAGCGACCTGCTGACGCCGTGGGCGCGGTGGCTGACGCCGGAGTTCGAGCCCCGGCGCTACGACACGTACTTCTTCCTGGCCCGGCTGCCGGAGCGGCAGGTCACCCGCGACGTGGGCGGCGAGGCCGAGCACGTCGTCTGGGGGCGGCCGGAGGACCTGACCAACCTGCTCATGCTGCCGCCGACCGTGGTGACGCTGCGCGGCCTGCGCGGGTACCCGACCGTGGACGACGCCATGCGCTCGGAGCGCGACGTGACGACGCCGGTGCGGCCCTACATCGACCTCGACGCCGCGGAGGGGCGCCTGGTGATCCCGACGGACTGACAGCGTCATCCTTGGGACTGACAAGGGCGGCGGGGCCGCACCACCCGGTGCGGCCCCGCCGTCAGGCAACGGCGCGGATCAGCCGAAGCGGCCGGTGATGTAGTCCTCGGTCCGCTTCACCGACGGGTTGGTGAAGATCTTCGCCGTGTCGTCGTACTCGATGAGGCGACCCGGCTCGCCGGTGGAGTCGATCGAGAAGAAGCCGGTCCGGTCGGAGACCCGGGCGGCCTGCTGCATGTTGTGGGTCACGATCACGATCGTGTACTGGTTCTTCAGCTCGGCGATGAGGTCCTCGATCGCGAGCGTCGAGATCGGGTCGAGGGCCGAGCACGGCTCGTCCATCAGTACGACCTGCGGCTCGACCGCGATGGCCCGGGCGATGCAGAGCCGCTGCTGCTGTCCACCGGACAGGCCGGCGCCCGGCCGGTTCAGGCGGTCCTTCACCTCGTTCCAGAGGTTGGCGCCGCGCAGGGCCTTCTCGCAGGCGTCGTCCAGGGCGGCCTTGCGGCGCACCCCGTTGAGCTTCAACCCGGCGACCACGTTGTCGTAGATGGACATGGTCGGGAACGGGTTGGGCCGCTGGAACACCATGCCGATCGTGCGGCGTACGGCCGTCACGTCGATGTCGCGGTCGTAGATGTTCTGCCCGTCGATCATCAACTGGCCGTCGACCTTCGCGCCCGGCAGTACCTCGTGCATGCGGTTGATCGACCGCAGGAAGGTCGACTTCCCGCAGCCGGACGGCCCGATCAGGGCCGTCACGGACTTGGGCTCGATCGTCATCGTGATGTTGTCGATCGCCCGGAACGAACCGTAGTACGCCGAGACGTTGACGGCTTCGATGCGCTTGGCCATGGTGCGCACTCCTATCGAGCCAACTTGTTACGCCGGGCGAGCAGCTTCGCGGCGACGGTGAGGGTGAGGACCAGGACCACCAGCGTCAGCGCGCCGGCCCAGGCTCGGCCGGGCGCGTACTTCGACGCGGTGCCGGCCTGCTCGTAGACGTACAGGGACAGCGACGACTGGCCGCCCGAGAGGGGGTTGAAGTTGATGGCAGGATTACCCAACGCAACCAGGATCACCGGCGCGGTCTCGCCGCAGGCACGGGCCACCGCGAGCATGACGCCGGTCACGATGCCGGGCGCTGCCGTCGGCAGCACGATCCGCACGATCGTCTTCCATTGGGGTATGCCCAGCGCGTACGCGCCCTCGCGCAGCGCGCCGGGTACCAGTCGCAGCATCTCCTCGGTCGAGCGCACGACCGTCGGCAGCATCAGCACGGACAGTGCCAGGGCCGCCGCGAAGCCGGAGTACTCGGGCCGCCCGTTGTTGAGGTACGGCGAGACGATGAGCACCCAGAACGCGAGGATGAACAGGCCGGCCACGATGGAGGGGATGCCCGTCATCACATCGACGAAGAAGCGGATCAGCGTGGCCAGGCGGCCGCGGCCGTACTCGACGATGTAGATCGCGCCGAGGACGCCCAGCGGCACCGTGATGAGGGTGGCGATGCCGGCCTGCTCCAGGGTGCCGATGATCGCGTGGTACGCGCCACCCGCGTCGTCGAACGCGCTGACGCCCTTCATCGACACGCCCAGGAAGTACCCGTTGAGCCGCTCGGTGCCCTTGCTCAGCAGGGTGAACGCCATGGAGAGCAGGGGCGCCAGGGCCAGCACGAACGCCGCGTACACCAGGGAGGTGGCGATCCGGTCGCGGGACGTGCGTCCGCCCTCGACAACGGCGGAGAGGACCGCCAGCCCGACGACGAACAGCAGCGCGGCGGTGACACCGGTGAGGACGGGTCCACCGAAGCCCGTGGCGTGGACCGCCAGGGCCGCGACGCCGATCGCGCCGGCACCGAGCGCGGCCGGCGCCCACTTCGGCAGCCGCTGGGCCTTCAGGTTGACCCGCGTTCTCGCGGAGTGGGACCCGACCGTCATGCCGCACCTCCCACGAACTCGCGGCGCCGGTACACGATGGCCCGAGCCGTCATGTTGACCACCAGAGTGATGGCGAAGAGCACCAGGCCGGAGGCGATCAGTGCGCTGCGGCCGGTCGGGTTCGCCTCGGCGAACTTCAGCGCGATGTTGGCCGCGATCGTGTTGCCGCCGGTGCCGAGCAGGTCGAAGGAGACGTTGTACACGGCGCCGAGGGTCAGGGCGAGCGCGATGGTCTCGCCCAGCGCCCGCCCGAGGCCCAGCATGACCGAGGCGATGATGCCCGGCTTGCCGTACGGGAGGACCGCGGTGCGGATCATCTCCCACTTCGTGGCGCCCAGGGCCAGCGCCGCCTCCTCGTTCTGCGCCGGGGTCTGCGCGAAGACCTCGCGCGACAGCGAGGTCACGATCGGCAGCACCATGATGGCGAGCACGATCGACCCGAGCAGGATCGAGTTGCCGTACGGGCCACCGCCGCCGAAGAGCGGGATCCAGCCGAAGTGGTCGTGCAGGAACTTCGAGAAGTCACCGACCGGGCCGCGGAAGTAGTCGCGCCCCCAGAGGCCGAACACCACGCTGGGGACGGCGGCCAGCAGGTCGATGAAGAAGCCGAGCGTGCTGGCGACCCGCCGGTGGGCGTAGTGCGTGAGGCACAGGGCGATGCCCAGGGCTACCGGGACCGCCATGATCAGGGCCAACGCCGAGGTCAGGACGGTACCGAACGCGATGGCGGCGATACCGAACTTCGGCGGGTCGTCGTTGGCGAACCACGACTGGAAGGTGAAGAAGTTCTCCGAGTCCGCGCGCAGCGCCGGTACCGCCTGCACGATCAGGAAGGCGGCGATCGCGACGATGATCACGAGGACGGTCGAGCCCGCCGCTGTGGCGAGGCCGCGGAAGAGCTTCTCGGCGCCCAGGCGGCTGCCCCTGGGCAACGCACCACCCCCGCCCGCGCCCTGGGCGCCGGCGGGGGTGGTGGTGAGCGATTGCTGGCTCACTTGTCGTGTCCTGTCTGTCAGGCCATGTTGTTGATGGAGGCCGTGACCTTGGTCTGCAGCGTGTCCGGCAGCGGAGCGTAGCCGAACTGGCTGAGCTTGGCCTGGCCGTCCTTGCTGGCCACGAAGCCGAGGAAGGACTTCAGCAGCGGCAGCTTGTCGGCGGGGGTGCCCTTGCTGCAGACGATCTCGTAGGTAACCAGGACGATCGGGTAGGCGCCCGCCTCCTTGGTGGCGTAGTCGATCTTCAGGCTCAGGTCGTCGCCCGTGCCGCCCACCTGGGCACCCGCGACCGCCTTGGCGGCGGACTTGTCGTCCAGCGCGACGTACTCACCGGCGCCATTCTGGATCTTGGCGGCGTTGAGGCTGTTGACCTGGACGAACGAGTACTCGACGTAGCCGATCGCGCCCGCGGTCTGCTTCACCGCGGCGGCGACACCGTCGGACTTGGCGGCACCCTGACCGCCGGCGGCCTTCCAGTCCTTGCTGGCGTCGGTCGTCCAGTCGGTGGGGGCGGTGGCCTTCAGGTACTTGGTGAAGTTCTCGGTCGTACCCGACGAGTCCGACCGGTGCACCGCGGTGATCGGGGTCGACGGCAGGCTCGCGCTCGGGTTGTCCGCCTTGATCGCGGCGTCGTCCCAGGTCTTGACCGTACCGGCGAAGATCTTCGCGAGCGTGGCCGGCTTGAGCTGCAAGTTCTTCACGCCGTCGAGGTTGTACGCCACGGCGATCGGGCCGATGACCATCGGAAGGTTGATCGCCTTACCCCCGGTGCACCGCGCGTCGGCCTTGGTCTGCTCGTCGCCGGCCTTGAGGGCCGAGTCCGAGCCGGCGAAGTCGGCGGTGTTGGCGGTGAAGGCCTGGATACCAGCGCCCGAGCCGGTGCCCTTGTAGTTGATGGATGCACCGGAGCAGGCCTGGCCGTACGCCTTGATCCACTCGTCCATCGCGTTGCCCTGGGCGGTGGAGCCCTGAGCGGTCAACGAGCCGGTCTTGCAGTCGATGGTCGGCTTGGCGGCACTGCCACTGTCCGACGGAGCGTTGCTCGTGTTGTCCGAGCCACACGCCGCGAGCGCGAGCGTCGCGGCCGCGATGGCGGCCAAGATGCCGGGGCGCTTCAGGTTCACTGCTGTCCCTTCGGAGGGTACGTCCAACCTCGCCCGAAGTTGTCCACGGCGAGGCCTGGAGTTGACGTTGGTCATCAACTGATGCGAACGCTAGGAGCGCGAGGTTGCCGGCCGTCCGGCCTCACGTGAACGGCGGGTGAATAGCCTCTCTACCTCGTATAACGCTCGACCGTACGGACGATGGCCGATCGGTAAACCGCCCGGATCAGGGCCGCCGTTCGTCCGTATAATGCACGGACGCCCGTAATCGGAAAGCGTCAGACCCGGCGACGGAAGCACACATCGGTCGTCCAGCGGACGAACCCGTGCTTGCGGTACAGCGCGACCGCCGTCGAGTTCGCCTCGTCGACGTACAGCATCGCCTGGTCGAGGCCCTGGTCGCGCAGGTGGCGCAGGCCGGCGAGGGTCAGTGCGGTACCGAGCCCGCCGCCGTGCGCCGCGGGCGAGACACCCAGGACGTACACCTCGCCGATCGGGTCGTGGGGGTGCGTCGCGGCGGCGCCGCGCGCCGCACCGTGGACCTTCGTCCAGTGGAAGCCCAGCAGCTCACCGTCGGTGTCGCGCTGGGCGAGCAGGAAGCCGGCCGGGTCGAACCAGGGCTCCTTCATCCGCAGGTGCAGGTCGTCGATGGTCCACTTGCCCTGCTCCGGGTGGTCAGCGAAGGCGGCGGCGTTCAGCGCGACCCACGCCGCGTCGTCGGTACCGGGCCGGAACGGCCGGAGGCTCACGCCGTCGGGCAGGCGCGGCTCGGGTACCGGTACAGCCAGCGAGCGGCGCATCTGCCACAGCACCCGCGAGCGCTCGAAGTCCAGCGACATCGACAGCGCGCTGGCCGACGGGTGGTCGCCGTGGGCCCACAGCCGCAACCGGCCGGGCGAGTCCCCGGCCCGCTCGTCGGCGACCGCCATCGTCTCCGTCACCAGCGTCCGCCCCAGGCCGCGACGGCGGTACGCCGGGTGGACGGCGAGCTCAGCGGCCGCGCCCTCGACCGGGTCCGTGGTGTCGACGTGCGCGTACCCGACCAGCGTGTCGCCGTGCCGGCTGAGCAGGTGGACGGCGCGCGGGTCGCCACCGGGGCGCAGGTGCAGTACGACGTGCTCGGAGAGCGGGTACACACCGTCCGCGTCGCCGGCCGCCCGCATGAGGTCCAGAACCTCGGCCACCTCACCGGCGGTCAACCGGTCACTACGCTGCACGCGCTCCACTGCCGTCACGTCGACTACGGTAACGGCCCTTGGTCATCGTCACGTACGGGGACTGCGTGCGTACTCTGTGATCTCGCCCGTCGCCACGTCGGGTAGCTGGCGCGAGGGCGGTACGACGAACTTGTACCCCACCTGGCGCACCGTGCCGATCATCGACTCGTACTCGGAGCCCAGCTTGGCGCGCAGTCGCCGGACGTGGACGTCGACGGTACGGGTACCGCCGAAGTAGTCGTAGCCCCACACCTCGCGCAGCAGCTGGTCCCGGGTGAAGACCCGGCCCGGGTGCTGCGCCAGGAACTTCAGCAGCTCGAACTCCTTGTAGGTCAGGTCGAGCGGCCGTCCCTTGAGCTTCGCGGCGTAGGTGTCCGGGTCGATGGTCAACTCGCCGGCCTTCACCAGCGATCCGGCGTTGCCGGCCGCGGCCGGGGCGAGCCTGCCGACGGCCAGCCGCAGTCGCGCCTCGATCTCGGATGGGCCGGCGCTCGCCAGCAGGATGTCGTCGACGCCCCAGTCGGCGTGGACGGCGACGAGCCCGGCCTCGGTGAGCACCGCCATCAGCGGCATGCCCAGGCCGGTCGCGCGGAGCATGCGGCAGGTGGCGCGGGCGTCGGCGAGCTCGGTGCGGGCATCGACCAGGACGACGTCGGGGCTGGGGCCGCCGACCAGGGTGCGGACATCGCGCGGCGCCGTGCGGACCACGTGCGGCAGCAGGTCGAGACCGGGTAGCACGACCTGCCCGGTGGGAGCGGCGGTCAGGAGCAGGATCTCCACGCGGTCACCTCCGTCGCTGCCGGTCGGCAGCATCGTCACGCCATCGTCCGGCGTCGCTGACGGGCGCGGTAGCTTCAGAGAATACCGGAGATCCAGGGAAAACAGGCGTGTGACGAATGCGATGGATCATTGTCGGGCGCGGCTCGCTCGGGATGCGGCGCTCTGGCACGATCGTGGCGTGCCTGCGACCTTCCCCGGTGACGACGCTCGCGATGACTGGTCGCGTACCCGGCCGCTGCGTGATCCGACCGGGTACGACGAGGGCCCCGTCGACGAGCCGACGGGGCAGGTGCCGGCCGTGACCGGCCACGGCGACGACGCCGCGCCGCAGGAGCCCATCGCGCCGCCGGACCGGGCGCCGCTGCCGGTCGCCGGCCTGACCGCGCTGCTCACCGTCGCGCTGGCGCTCGGCGCGGTGGTCGGCCCCGGCCCGTACGCGATCCTGGTCTTCGTGGTCCAGGCACTGTTCGTGCTCGCCTGGGTCGCCACCTCGAGGCCGCCCGCGCCCCGCATCACGACCGGTGTGGGCCTGGCCGCGGCGGCCGCCGCGGACCTCGCCGCGCTGTCGGCCGATCCGGTATCGCTCGCGCCGCTGGCGTACGTCACGGCCGCGGCCTTCGTGGCCGGAGTCGTCGGTGAGCTGGCCCGCCCGGCCGGGCGGGAGCGGGTGACGGAGTCGCTCGGCTGCACCATGGCCGCGGTCGTCGGTGTGATCGCGCTCGCCAGCCTCGTCGTGTTGAGCCGGCACCCGTTGGGTACCCCATCGATCGTGGTTTGTGTCGTCGCGGCCGGTGTCGCCGTCATGGGAGCGAGGCTGACCGACAGCGTGACGCCGCTGCCGCGGCTCGCCCCGCAGGTGCCGCGCGGCGGTGCCGGTGTGCTGCTCGGCGTGCTGGCAGGCGCCGTCGTGGCGGCCGTCGCGGGCGCGCTCGCGGGCGGTCTGGCCAGCGGTCCGGCCGCGGCCGCCGGTCTCGCCACCGCGCTCATCGCGGTCGTGGTGGACCTGGCGGTGTGCTACGCGGAGGTCGGGCGGCAACTGGCCGGTCAACCTCCGGCGCCGACGCCGGCCCGGCGCGCGCTGGGCCCGCTGCTGGCGTTCGCGCTGGTGGCGCCGGTGGCGTACGCGGCGAGCGCGCTGGTGCTGTGGGACCGGGTGTAACTGCTGTCGAGGATGTTCCATCAAGGAGGATGGCGTGGCGGTACGCGGACGTCGATCGTTGCTCGTGCTTGCGGTGGTTGTGGTCGTGCTGGTCGGTCTGTTCGTCGTGGTCGACCGGGTCGCGGCGAACATGGCCGAGGACCGGATCGCCGCCCAGGCGGCCAACGAGATGCGCAACCGTGGCATCGCCTCGGACTCCAAGCCCAGGGCCAGCATCGCGGGGTTTCCGTTCCTCACCCAGGTGCTCGGCGGCACCTACCGGAAGGTGACGATCGACGTCGACCATCCCCGTAACGGCAAGGTGACGCTCGACCACCTGACCCTCGACGCCAACCAGGTGCACGCCCCGCTGAACACGGTCACGTCCGGCCACGGGAAGGTCACGGCGGACACGGTCCAGGGCACGGCGACGATCGGCTGGGACGCGGTTCGGGAACTCGTCGACACGACGCCGCTGCGCCAGGTGCCCGGCCTGGACATCTCCAAGCTGAAGATCACGGTACGGGACAACAAGGTGAACCTGGCGGCGCCGGTCGCGTTCGCGGGTGTGAGCCTCCAGCTCCAGGCCAGCGGCACGCTCGCGGTGACCAAGGGCGAGGTGCACCTCCAGCTCGACGACCTGCAGGCCCTGTCGCCGACCGGTGGGCTGACGATCCCGCAGTCGTTCCTCGAGTCGTACCGTCGGCAGCTGGGCGTGAAGATCGCGGTGCCGAGCCTCCCGTACAGCCTGGTGGTCAACAAGGTGGAGAGCACCTCGAACGGGGTCGTGGTCACCGCCACCGCGAACAACGTCGTGCTCGCCGGTCAGGGACAGTGACCACTGTCTCGCTGGTCGGTCAGCGCTGGGCCGGAAGTGTCCTCGATGTTAGGCTCCGGTCCATGGGCACGCTGCTCACGAAGAGGCGCACGGTTGATCTGTGCCGTGTCGCCGCCTGTCTGTGTTGCCTCGCCTGACGGCGGGCCGATTGCGTGTGCTCTCGTGCGCCCCTGTCGTTGACGTGGGTGCCGCCTGACGCGGCTTGAGCCCGTGTCGCGACTCCGGACCCGCCCCTGTGATCCGTCCCTGGGTCGTCCATGGCGTGTGGGGAAGTTCCAGCGCATGCGGCGGCTCTCAACCCGAATCGTCATTCGAGGGAGCTCAACATGAGTCGCGAATCCGTACTCGTCACGCCCGACTGGGCCGAGAAGAACATCGACGCCGACAAGGTGGTGTTCGTCGAGGTCGACGAGGACACCACGGCGTACGACGGCGGCCACATCCCCGGCGCCGTCAAGATCGACTGGCGGACCGAACTGCAGGACCCGGTCCGCCGGGACTTCGTCAACAAGCAGCAGTTCGAGGCCCTGCTCTCGAGCAAGGGCATCGCCAACGACGACCTCGTCGTCCTGTACGGCGGCAACAACAACTGGTTCGCCGCGTACGCGTACTGGTACTTCAAGCTCTACGGTCACGAGCAGCTCCGGCTGCTCGACGGCGGCCGTAAGAAGTGGGAGCTGGACGGGCGCCCCTACAGCACCGAGGTGCCGGAGCGGCCGGCCACCAACTACACCGCCAAGGACCAGGACCTGTCGATCCGGGCCTTCCGCGACGACGCCGTCGCCGCCATCGGCTCGCACAACCTCGTCGACGTGCGCTCGCCCGACGAGTACGCCGGCCGGCTGAGTGCTCCGGCCCACCTCCCGCAGGAGCAGGCGCAGCGCAACGGCCACATCCCGACCGCGATCAGCGTGCCGTGGAGCAAGGCCGCCAACGAGGACGGCACCTTCAAGTCCAACGAGGAGCTGAAGGCGCTGTACGCCGCGGCCGGCATCGACGAGAGCAAGCCGACGGTCGCGTACTGCCGCATCGGTGAGCGCTCCTCGCACAGCTGGTTCGCGCTGCACGAGCTGCTCGGCTACTCGGACGTGCGCAACTACGACGGTTCGTGGACCGAGTACGGGTCGCTGGTCGGCGTCCCGATCGCGCTGGGCGACGAGCCCGGCGAGGCCTGAGGAGGATCCGGATGAGCATCGACGGTTGCGGCGCACCGACGCAGGGCGCCCCGCTGCCCGCCGGGGTCGACCTGGCCAAGGAGACCGTGATCACCGGCGTGGTCCGGGCGGACGGTTCACCCGTCCCCGGCGCGTACGTGCGGCTGCTCGACTCGACCGGGGAGTTCACCGCCGAGGTGGTGACGTCCCAGGGTGGTGAGTTCCGCTTCTTCGCGGCGCCCGGCACCTGGACGTTGCGTGCGCTGTCCCGAGCGGGCAACGGCGACGCCACCGTGGCCGCGGACCGCGGGTTGAACGAGGTTGCGGTCTTCGTCACAGCCTGATTAAACTGAACACGGATCCTCCCCAGGATCATTTGGACGGCCCACCTCTGACGAGAGGTGGGCCGTTCCTCGTTATCCGGGCTGTCCCGCCGGTTCGGGCCGGCCTCGGAGCGAGCCGGCTGCGGCCACCTGCCACCATGTGCCACGTGACGATCCACGGCAGCCCCACCCGGCCCGCTTCTCCGGCCTCGCGCCGTCGCTGGCTGGTCGTCATCACGACCCTGTGGGCGGTGCTGGTGACCGGGCTGGCCCTGTACGCGGCGCACCGGGGCGGGTCGACCGTGCGGACCCAGACGAGCGTCTCGCAGGCGCTGCCGACCGTCGACCGGGCGGTGGCCGAGGCGGTCACCGCCGCGGCGCCCGCCGGCGCGGTGGCGCAGGTCGGCGGGTACCACGAGGTGAGCGGGCGCTGCACGGTCACGGCGGTCCGGAACGGGGCCCGGTACGAGCGGGTCGCCCACCTGTACGTGCCGGCCGGGCAGGAGGGGGCGCTGCTGGATCGGATCCGCGCCGCGCTGCCCGGCGACTACGACGCGCAGGTACGCGATCGTCGGCTCACCGCCGACGCCGGTGACTTCGTCGCCCTCAAGGGCAGCGTCGAGGGCGCGGGGGAGGTACGCATCAGCGCCGACACCGGCTGCCGGCCCCTGACGGCGCCGGTCCGTGAGGCGTCGGAAGCCGCCGACCGGCGACCGGTCGAGGCGGTGCTCGCCACCCTCAAGGTCGGCGGCGCAGCCTGGCAGACCCACCGCGTACCGTGCGCGCAGGGCGGGTACGTCCGGACCGTGCAGGCGGACGGGCCGGCCGGCAGTGGCCCGGCGTCGCTCGTCGACGCGCTGCGCGCCACCGCACCGGACGCGGTCGTCGCCCGCCCCGAGCTGTACGCCTACCGCAGCGGACCGGTCGGCATCGTGGCGCGTACCCGCAACGGCGCGGTCACGGTGACCGCGACGACCGGGTGCGGCGTTCAGTAGACGAGCGCCTGCGCGCCCTCGGCCAGCGACTCCTCGACGAAGACCGCCGCACCGGCGATCCGGACCCCGTCGATGACGTCGGCCTCACCGATGCCCCGCCGGGCGGCGCACTGCGTGCAGACGGTCACCTGGCCGCTGGCGAGCACGGCCGCCAGCAGGTCCGGCAGCGGTGCCGAGTGCGGCAGTTCGAACTCGGCGGCCCGGCCGGGCAGCGCGAACCAGGTGGACTCTCCGGTGAGCCACAGCGAGGTCGGCACTCCGGCGGCCACCGCGGTCGCCGCGACGGTGAAGGCCTGCGCGCAGCGCTCGGGCGCGTCCGAACCAGCAGTGACCTTCACGACGAGAGTACGAGCCATGGGGGCAGCATAAGATCTCACCGTGACCACGGTTCTGCGACGGGTGCGGGGGTAGCCCCGCCATGGTCACCGAGATCGGTTTCATCAGCCTGTTGGTCGCTGGCTTCGGCGCGTTGGCCGGCGGGTTGATCTATGTAGCGGTACGCGTGTCCAGGGGGCGTTGGTGAGCGAGGAGAGTCAGGTCAATCCGGTGTGGATGGGGGAGACCCCGGTCGATCCGTACCCCTTCGAGGAGACGCACGACCTGCGCACCGGCCCGGACCTGCACCCCGCCCTGCTGGGGCTGCTTCCGTTCGTGGGCCTGTGGCGCGGTCGTGGACAGGGCGGTTATCCCACCCTGGAGCACGACTTCGAGTACGCCCAGGAGGTCCGGTTCAGCCACGACGGCCGGCCGTTCCTGTTCTACGAGTCGCGGACGTGGCTGATCGAGCCCGACGGCACGCCGATCCGTCCGTCGGCCCGCGAGGTCGGGTGGTGGCGGCCGGTGCAGACCGACCCCACCGTCGAGCACGCGGCGCAGCCGATGCCCACCAGGTCCGACGACATCGAGGTGCTGCTCACCCACCCGACCGGCTTTCTCGAGCTGTACCTCGGGCGGGTCGAGGCGAACGGCACCCGGGTGGAGATGGTGACCGACGCGGTGGTGCGCACCGCGACCGCCAAGGAGGTGACCTCCGGCCACCGCCTCTACGGCATCGTGGAGGGCGCGCTGCTGTACGCGTACGACATGGCGGCGGTCGGCCAGTCGCCGGCGCCGCACCTGTCCGCCCGCCTGGAGCGCGTCGCCGGCTGAGATCTTGGACGCCTGGGCCGGCTACCCGCGGCCCAGGCGTCCAGGACCTCAGGAGTACCCGAGCAGCTTGCGCATCCGGGTGGTCTCCGGTGACGGGTCGAGCGTGACGCCGTCCAGCGTGCGTACCTCGGCCAGGCCGCGGCTCGACGACGTGAGCCAGACGCCGTCGGCGTCGTGCAGTTCGGCCGGCCGGATCAGCCGCTCGTCCGCGCGCATGCCCAGCTCACCGGCGTGCTCCAGCAGGTACGCGGCGGTGGTTCCGGCGAGGATGCCGGTGGTGGCGGCGGGAACCGTGTACAGCACTCCGTCGACGAGCCACACCAGCGTCGACGTCGGGGCCTCCAGCGCGTACCCGTCCACCGAGACCCACAGCACGTCGTCGGCGCCCTGCCCGGCCGCCCAGCGCAGGCTGGCCATGTTGATCGCGTACGAGAGGGTCTTCGCGCCGCCGAGCAGCCAGGGCGCCTCGGTGCGCACCTCGGCCGGTACGCCCAGGGTCGCGGTGATCACCGCCACACCGTTGTGTCGGGCCGCGATCGTGGCGGCCGCGACCGGGGCGATCGTCGCGTACGCGGTGACCGGCCCGCCGTCCTCCGGCCCGCGGGTGCAGACGATCCGCAGCCCTCCCTCGACCTCCGGCGACCACGCCGCGCAGGCCTGACCGGCCAGCTCGACCAGGTCGGCGCGGGGCGGCAGCGGCATCGACAACCGCTCGGCGGACCGGGCCATCCGGTCCAGGTGCGGTTCGAGCCCCCACGGCTCGCCGTCGCGGACATGAATCGTTTCGAAGACGCCGTCACCGCGGAGGACGCCGAGATCGTCGGCGCGGAGGATGGGCGTGTCGGCGGGGACGACCCCCACGCCGAGGAGGGCGAGTACTCGAGCCATGGTGGCGAGCTTAGTGTCGCCTAGGATCGACCTTGTGTCGTCGTCATCGAGGCTGGGTGGCCAGCGGAGTCAGGACCCGTCGCTGGCCGAGGTGCTGCGCGCGCGTGGCCTTCGGCTGACCGCTCAGCGCCAGTTGGTGCTGGAGGCGGTGTACGCGCTCGGCCACGCGACCCCCGACCAGATCCACGCGGCGGTGGCGCGCACGGCGGCCGGCGTCAACATCACGACCGTGTACCGGACCCTTGAGCTGCTCGAAGAGCTGGGGCTGGTGACGCACACCCACCTGTCGCACGGCTCGCCCACGTACCACGCGGCCGGTGAGGACCAGCACGTACACCTGGTCTGCCGGGTCTGCGGCGGGGTCGACGAGGTGTCGCCGTCGATGCTGGACGGCCTCGTCGCGGAGCTGGAGCGCAGCCGCGGGTTCCGGGTCGACGTCGGCCACGTGGCCCTGTTCGGCACCTGTGGGGCCTGCGCCGACCAACAAGCGAGTGAGAGCGAGAACCAGTGATCACGGCATCCGGCGCGGTACCCGTCGCCGCGCTCGACCCAGAAAGCCCGGACGCCGGGGTCGTCGCCCACTACGGCGACCCGATGCGCGAGCAGCGCACCCTCGCCACCTCGGTCGGCCTGGTCGACCGGTCGCACCGTGGCGTCATCGCGGTGCCGGGCGAGGACCGGCTGAGCTGGCTGCACAGCCTCACCACCCAGTACCTCACCGACCTGCCCGCGATGACCGGTACCGAAATGCTGGTCCTGTCGCCGCACGGACACGTCGAGCACCACGCGGGGGTGGCCGACGACGGCGCGACCACCTGGCTGGACGTCGAGCCGGGGCGGGCCGGCGCGCTGCTGGACTTCCTGACGCGCATGCGCTTCCTGATGCGCGTCGAGCCGGCGGACGTCAGCGCCGACTACTCGCTGCTGTCGCTGGTCGGGCCGGACACCGACCAGGCGCTCGTCGCGCTGGGCGTCGGTCCGCTGCTGCCGCCCGACGCCGTCCCGGTGCCGGGTGCCAAGTTCGCCACCGGCTCCGTGCCGTCCCGGCCCACCACGCTGTACTCGGTCGGCGCGCTGCCCGATCTGGGCGGCTGGGCGCGGCGCATGCCGTACGGGGCGGACCTGCTCGTACCGCGAGGGGCCGAGGCGGACCTGGTCGCGGCGGCCGGGGTGCCGCTGGCGGGCCTGTGGGCGTTCGAGGCGCTGCGGGTGGCCGACCGCCGGCCCCGCTTCGGCTTGGAGACCGACCACCGCACCCTGCCGGCCGAGGTGGGCTGGACCGCGCCCGCCGTACACCTGGAGAAGGGCTGCTACCGCGGCCAGGAGACGATCGCCCGGGTACACCACCTCGGCCGGCCGCCGCGCCGGCTGGTGCTGCTGCACCTCGACGGGATCACCACGGAGGAACTGCCGGCACACGGCACGGCGGTGACCACGGCGGAGGGGCGTCAGGTCGGCTTCGTCGGTACGGCCGCGCGTCACTTCGAGTACGGCATGATCGCGCTCGCCGTGGTGAAGCAGAACGTCGCGGACGCCGCCGAGCTACGGATCGGTGAGGCGGCTGCCGCGATCGACCCGGGTGAGTGAGACGGGCTGGTACCCGGGTTCCTCGCGCCCCGGGGAGTGCCGGTCCGCCGCCGCCCGGGCGCGAACGCTCGCATAGCGGACGCGTATGTGATCTGTGCGAGGATGCTGGGCGTGACGACAACGACGTTGATCACGGTTGCGCCGACCGGAGCCGAGTCGAGCAAGACCGACGTGCCGGCGCTGCCGGTGACCCTGGACGAGCTGGTCGCCACCGCGAAGGAGTGCGAGGCGGTCGGGGCGAGCGTCATCCACGTACACATCCGCGACGCCGACGCCCGGCCCACGCTCGACCTCGGCCGGCTGCGGGACACCGTCGCCGCACTGCGCGCCGAGACCGGGCTGATCGTGCAGCTCTCCACCGGCGGGGCGGTCACCGACCCCGAGTCCGACCGCATCCGGGTGCTCGGCGCCGCACCCGACATGGCCTCCTGCACGATGGGCACGGTCAACTTCGGCGACGACGTATTCCTCAACCGCTGGGACTTCATCGTCGCGCTGCACGCCTCGATGCAGGAGCTCGGCATCGTCCCCGAGTACGAGATCTTCGACCTCGGCCACCTGACCTCGTTGCAGCGCCTGCTCGACAAGCACGGGCTGCCGGCCGGTGGCCACGTGCACGTCGACTTCGTCCTCGGCGTACCGGGCGGCGCGCCGGGTACGGCCGAGACCCTGGTCGCGTTCACGCACGCGCTGCGCGACCTGCCGGACGGCACCACGTTCTCGGCCACCGGTATCGGGCGCAGCACCCTGCCGGTCCTGCTCGCCTCGCTGTCGGCCGGCGGCCATCTGCGCGTCGGCATGGAGGACACCGTCACGTACGCCAAGGGCCAGCCGGTCGAGAGCAACGCGCAACTGGTCGCCCGCGCGGCCGGGTTCGCGCGGCTCGCCCAGCGCCCGCCGATGCCCGTCAGTGAAGCCCGAACCCTGCTAGGAGTAAACGCACAATGACCGATCGGTACGCCGGTGGCGAGTTGCTGGCCGAGGTGGTCCGCTCCGAGTTCGTGGAGGGCCGCCACTTCGGGTCGGTCGTCGTACTCGGGCCGGACGGGGAGGTGGTGACCTGGGCCGGCGACGTGACGGGGCCGGTCTTCCCGCGCTCGTCCAACAAGCCGATGCAGGCCGTGGGGATGCTACGGGCCGGGCTGGACCTGACCGACGACGCCGACCTCGCCCTGGTCTGCGCCAGCCACCACGGTGAGCCGTTCCACCTGGAGCGGGTACGCGCGATGCTCGCGGCCGGCGGCATCGACGCGGCCGAGCTGCGTACCCCGCCGGACTATCCGCTGGCCGAGTCCGCCCGCGACGAGGTGATCCGGGCCGGCGGCGGCCGGGAGCCGATCCAGATGAACTGCTCCGGCAAGCACACCGGGATGCTGCTGACCTGCGCGGTGAACGGCTGGGCGTACGACGACTACCGGTCGCCCTCTCACCCGTTGCAGCGGCAGCTGGGTTCCTGTGTCGCCGAGTTGGCCGGCGAGACCGTCCGCGACCTCGGCGTGGACGGCTGTGGCGCGCCCATCTTCGCGCTGTCGCTGCGCGGGCTCGCGGTGGCCTTCCTGCGACTGGTCTCGGCGGCGCCCGGCACCGTCGAGCGCCGGGTCGCCGACGCCATGCGGGCCCACCCCGAGCTGGTGTCCGGGACGCTGGGCGAGGACACCCGGCTGATGCGGGGCGTACCCGGACTGCTGTCCAAGGGCGGCGCCGAGGGCGTACAGGCGGTCGCGGTGCCGGGGGTCGGTGCGGTGGCCATCAAGATCGACGACGGTGCGATGCGGGCGCGGATGCCGGTGCTCGTGTCGGCGCTGCGGCGCCTCGGCGTCACCGGCGGGGTGCTGGACGGGCACGCGGAGACGCCGCTGCTCGGCGGCGGCCGGCCCGTCGGTTCGGTGCGCGCGGTCTGGTGACACCCGCGTTCTTCCTCCCGGCTTTCTTCTCTGCAGGACATGGCGTCGTAATGCGCCCGGAACCCGGCCGCGATGGAATGAACGTGTGCTGGGAGTCACGCTAACTCGAGCAAGCGCTTTGCTTGCAAGAGCAAGCAGGGCGGCGTACGTTCGAATCGTGACCGCACCACGTGACCTGCCCCGTGACATCGGCGAGTTCATTCATGACCTTCGCCGTAACGCGCAGATCTCCCTGCGTCAACTGGCTCAGCAGGCCGGGGTCAGCAACCCGTACCTCAGCCAGATCGAACGGGGGCTACGCAAGCCGAGCGCGGAGGTCCTCGCTCAGCTGGCCCACGCGCTGCGGGTCTCCACGCCGATGATGTACCTGCGCGCCGGCCTGCTCGACGCCAGCGGCGGCCACGGCGTACTGGCGGCGATCGCGGCGGATCCCGACCTGAACATCGCGCAGAAGCAGTCCCTGACGCAGATCTATGAGACGTTCCGCCGCGAGAACTCGCGCAACGCGGACAGTGCCACCGATGCGACCTCCGCCACGTTTGACCAGCCGGCGGGCGAGGGTACGCAGAACGCAGAAGATCCCGGATCGGCGAAGCTGAACTCCGCCGCCCGGCGGGCGAAGAGCGTCCCCGGCGGCACCTCGCCCCGCAGGACCGCCGGCAAGACCACGACCCGCAAGACCGCCGCGGCTGGCGGCACCGACGAAACCGCCCCCTCGGCCGGTAAGGCACGTAAGGCCACCGGGCGGCGTTCCCGTACGACATCAGAGCCGACCGCCGATGCCCCCACCGCCGCGGGCGCCGGTGTCGACGATGTGAACAACGAGACCGAGGAGACAGCATGAACCCGAAGACCGAGTCCAAGAAGATTCCCAACCCGCTCTACGCCGCCGCCGGTGCCGGGGAGCTCGCCTACGAGCAGCTTCGCAAGCTGCCGGAGCGGGTCGAGCAGCTACGTGGCCGCGTGTCCGAGCTGCGCCCCGCGGTAACCGACGCCGTGACCGATCGGGTTTCGGAGCGCAGCCTGCGCGCCGACCTCGACAAGCTGCGCGACAGCGCGCTCCGCAACGCGCAGCTGGTCGCCGCGGGCGCCCAGGTCGCGCAGAAGCAGGCCGCCGCCGTCTACAGCGAGCTGGTGGCCCGCGGTGAGCGGATCGTGGCCGGTGCCCGCACCGAGCAGGCCAAGGCTCAGCTCGCCACGGCCAAGGCCGAGATCAAGGACGCCGAGAAGACCGAGGCGAAGGCCGAGGCCGATGCGCTGATCGCCCAGCACGTGGACGACCCCCAGGCGCCGCTGCCGTCGGTGCCGGCGAAGCCGACCAAGCGCACCCGCGCCGCCGCCAACAAGTAAGACACACCTCTTGATCCCCGGTGCCGCCCACGCGGTACCGGGGATCACGCTTAAGCTCACCGTATGGCTACTGCCGCGCCGCACTTCTACCTGGACATCATCAGCTGGATCAATCTGCTGCTGTTGATATTCGCGCTGGTCATCGAGGTTTGGGCGTTCGGGCACTGTCTCCTGCAGCGCCCCGACGCGTTCGCGGCGATCGGTACGCTGCCGAAGGGTGCCTGGCTCGCGATGCTCGGCGGGTCGGTGCTCGTGACGCTGCTGAGCGGAGCGACGTTCGTCCTCGGGCTGATCGCGATCACGATCGCGGCGGTCTATCTGCTGGACGTGCGACCCGCCCTGCGGGACGCGATCGACGGCCGCGGATCCTGGTGATGGACTTCCGCTGGCCGCCGCCGCCCGACGGCCGTCCCGACCGCTACCGTCCGCCGGTCAACCGTGGCCCGCAGACCGGGCGACCGACGCTGCCCACCCCACCGACCGAGCTGGTCGCCACCCCGCACGGTGTCGAGCTGGAGGTCCTGACCAGCGGGTCGGGAACTCCGGTCACCGTGTTCGCGCACGGACTGGCCGCCGGCATCGCCGAGACCCGACCTCTCGGCAGCGGCGTGACCGGGCGCCGGATCTTCTTCCAGTTCCGCGGCCACGGCCGATCGGCCGCGCCGCCCGGCCGCTGGACCTACCTCGACCTCGCCCGTGACCTGCGGGCGGTGGCCGACCTGTACGGCGCGACCAGGGCCGTCGGGGTCAGCCTCGGTGCCGGTGCGCTGTGCCGGCTGCTGGCCGACAACCCGAGCCGGTTGGACAAGGCAGTCTTCTTCCTGCCGGCGGTGCTCGACAAGCCCCGGCCGCGGGCCGCCGGTCAGCGCCTGACCGACCTGCTGGCCGCGGTGGAGTCCGGGGACGCGGCCGCGGTGGCCGAGGTGATCGCGCTGGAGCCGCCGGCGCAGCTGCGTCAGACCCCGGCCGCGTGGTCGTACCTGCGCCAGCGGCTGGAGCAGCTCATGCGCGACGGGCTCGCCCGGGGCCTGGCCGAGCTGCCCGAGCAGGTGGCGCTTCCCGACCGGGCCGCACTGGGCGAGGTCACCGCGTCCACGCTGGTACTGGCCTGCCGCGGTGACGACCTGCACCCGGTCGGGGTTGCCGAGGAACTTGCGGCCGCGTTGCCGGGCGCCACCCTGCACGTGTATGACCGGCCCGGGGTGATGTGGACCGAGCGGGCCGACCTGCGCGAGCGCATCACCGCGTTCCTCAACGAATAGAGTTTCCAGCCATGGGTGTCACGCATCACGGGCGTACCTACCGGCTCGACCTGGCCGACCCGACGCTGCGCGAGTGGACGTGCACGGTCCTCGCCGCAGACCCCGAGCAGGGCATCGTGCTCGACCGGTCGGCGTTCTACCCGGGTGGCGGGGGCCAGCCGCCGGACCACGGCGTCCTGCTCTGGCAGGGGGTACAGACCCGCATCGTGGGCACCCGCAAGGGTGACGACCCGTACCTGATCCCCGCCGAGGGCGACCCCCTCCCGCCGGCCGGCACCGAGGTGACCGGCGCGGTCTCCGACGACCGGCGGACCAGGCTGATGCGTACCCACTCCGGCCTGCACGTCCTGTGCGGTGTGGTGTTCCGCGACTTCGGCGCGCTGGTCACCGGCGGCAACATGGAACCCGGGACGGCCCGGATGGACTTCAACCTGCCCGAGGTGCCGGCCGACTTCAAGGCCCGGTTGGAGGAGGCGGTCAACGCCGAGGTGGTGGCCGACCGGCGGGTGGTCACCAGGGTGCTGCCCCGCGAGGACGCGCTGGTGCTGCCGGACATCATCCGTACCCAGTCCAACCTGATCCCCGCCGACGAGCCGGAGATCCGCATCGTCGACATCGTCGGACTCGACGTGCAGGCCGACGGCGGTACGCACGTCGCCTCGACCAGGCAGATCGGCGGCGTACGGGTGGTCAAGGTGGAGAGCAAGGGCAAGGCCAACCGGCGGGTACGGGTTGAGCTGACCGACTAGGCTGCCGCCGTGGCTACCACCGTGCGGCAACGCAGTGCCCTGTCGGAGTTCTTCACCGGTACCGCTCTGCTGTTTCGCGGTCTCGGCCTGGTCGCGCGCACCCCGCGCCTGCTGCTGCTCGGCCTGGTGCCGGGGGTCGTCTCGTTCGCCGTGGTGCTGGCCGCGCTGGGCACGCTGCTGTACTTCGTCAACGACGTGGCCGTGTTCCTGACCTGGTTCGCCGACGACTGGCCGGCCGAGGCGGCCCGGGCCCTGCGGCTGCTGGCCGCCGTCGCGGTCGGAGCGGGCGCCGTCGTCCTCGCGGTCGTCACGTTCACGGCGCTGACGATCACCATCGGCGACCCGTTCTACGAGGCCATCTCCAAGCGGGTGGACGACCGGTTCGGCGGTGCGAGCGAGTCCGACGCGCCGTGGTACCGGACGCTCCGCTGGAACCTGGCAGACTCGCTGCGCCTGCTCGTACTCTCGGTGGCGGTCAGCGTGGTGCTGTTCGTCCTCGGCTTCATCCCGGTCGTCGGCCAGACCGTGGTACCCGTCATCGGCGCGATGATCGGCGGCTGGCTGCTCGCGATGGAGATCTCCGGAGTGCCGTTCAACCGCCGCGGGCTTCGCCTGCGCGACCGGCGCCGGTTGCTGCGCGCCAACCGGGCGCTCGCGCTCGGCTTCGGCGTCCCCGTCTTCGTGGTCTTTCTCGTGCCGTTCGTGGCGGTGCTGGTGATGCCCGGCGCGGTGGCCGGTGCCACCCTGCTGAGCCGGCGCGTGCTGGGGCAGCCCCATGAGTAGGCGCGTCGAACTCGTGACCGGGGACATCACCGCCCAGGAGGTCGACGCGATCGTCAACGCCGCCAACTCGTCGCTGCTCGGCGGTGGCGGCGTGGACGGCGCGATCCACCGCCGGGGCGGGCCCGCCATCTTGGAGGAGTGCCGGGCGCTGCGGGCCGCCCGGTACGGCAAGGGCCTGCCGACCGGCGAGGCGGTCGCCACCACGGCCGGGCGGCTGCCCGCCCGCTGGGTGATCCACACCGTCGGCCCGGTCTGGGCCGAGGGCGTCGACCGGACCCCGCTGCTGCGCGCCTGCTACACCAACTCGCTGCGGGTGGCGGCGGAGCTGGACGCGGAGTCGGTGGCGTTCCCGTTGATCTCCTCCGGGGTGTACCGGTGGCCGAAGCGGGACGCGGTGGTACAGGCGCTCGACACCATCCGCACGGCCGCGACCAGCCCGGACGAGGTCAGGCTGGTACTCTTCGACGACGCCGGCCGGGCCGTCGCGGACGAGGTGTACGCCGAGCTTTTCGCCTAACCCGTGCGCAGGGCCTCCAGGAGGCTCTCGTCCCCGGCTACGTCGAGGACGTCGAACGGCACCCGCCCGTAGAGCGCGAGGAGCAGGTCGCTGGCGGTCCCGGCGGCGACGGTGCGCTCGTGGTGGCTGTCGTGGTCGAGGAGGGTGTCGGTGTCCAGCAGTGCGATCCCGCGGCCGCGTAGCCGTACCGCCCACGCCGCGGCGACGTCGGTGGCGCGCAGGGCGACCACGCCGTGACGGTCCAGCGGACCGCACCGCCGGCCCGCCGGCAGCCAGGTGTCGAGCACCTCGGTGATGCCGTCGGCGGCGAGCTTCGCCTCGATCCGCTCGCCGAGCCCGACAGCCATCTGGGCGTCCCAGCGGTGCACGGCGGTCTCGTGGGCCATCCGGCGGTGCCAGAACTCGGCCTTCTTGGTCTGCGGCGCCCAGTTCCACGCCGGCAGCGCCGGGTCGAGCCAGTCGAGCGCCTTGAGCAGCTCCGCGTACCGCTCGTCCCACCAGGAGAGCACGGCCGTACCGGTCGGTGCCTCGTCGTGGTCGGGCGGGTCCGGGCGGCTGGTGACGCCGCGTCCGACGTGCCCCGCGACCCAGCGGTACAGGACGCCGAGGTGGCGCGCCAGGTCCTCGACGGTCCACTCGGGACAGCTCGGCACGGACAGCGCCAGCGCGTCCTGCTGTCCGGCGGCGGTGCGGAAGGCGGCCCCTTCGGCCCGAAGGGCGGCCACCCAGAACTCCTTGCTGAAGTGTGGCTTGCTCATCCCGATCCCTTCCCCACCATCACCGGACCGCGCCGGTGGCATGTCTCCCCGACTTCCAGCCTAGGGTGAAACACGTGTCCGAACGTACCCATCACGAAATGCTTAATTCGCACACAACGCTGCGGCTGGGCGGCCCCGCCGCGGAACTGGTCGAGGCGTCGAGCGCCGACGAGATCGTCGCCGCGCTCCGGAAGGCCGACGCGAGCGGCTCCGCCACTGATAATGCCGCCGTATCCGCATTTGTGCTCGCCGGCGGGAGCAATGTGGTCGTCGCCGACGAGGGGTACCCGGGCACGGTGGTCCTCCTGCGTAACCGCGGGTTCAGCGTGCACCGGGAGGGCGAGCGCGCGACGGTGCGCGTCGAAGCAGGTCAACAGTGGGATGAACTGGTCGAAGCCACGGTGGCCGACGGGCTGGCCGGACTCGAATGCCTGTCCGGCATTCCCGGTTCGGCCGGTGCCACGCCGATCCAGAACGTCGGCGCGTACGGCCAGGAGGTAGCGGAGACGATCACCGCGATCCGGGTCTACGACCGGTACAGCGGCGAGACCCTGGTGATGCGGCCCGATGAGTGCCTCTTCGGGTACCGGACGAGCATTTTTAAACATAACAACCGTTTCGTTGTTCTATCGGTCGATTTTTCGCTCACTGTCTCAACGCTGTCGACGCCCATTCGGTACGCGGAACTTGCGCGTTCCCTCGGGGTGGCCCCGGGGGAGCAGGCTGACCTGGCCCGGGTCCGCGAAGCGGTGCTGGCCCTGCGCGCGGGAAAGGGCATGGTGCTGGACCCGTCCGATCCGGACACCTGGTCGGTGGGTTCGTTCTTCACCAACCCGGTGCTGCCGGCGTCCGAGTACGCGGCGCTGCGCGAGCGGGCCGGCGCGCAGCCGCCGGCCTGGCCGGGCGCCGACGGATCGGTCAAGGTCAGCGCCGCCTGGCTGATCGAGCGCGCCGGCTTCGGCAAGGGGCACGCCGGCGTCGGTGTGGGCATCTCGACCAAGCACACGCTCGCGCTGACCAACCGGGGTACCGGCACGACCGCCGCGCTGCTGGACCTGGCGCGCGAGATCCGCGACGGGGTACGGGACCGGTTCGGGGTCGTCCTGCACCCCGAACCCGTGCTGGTGAACTGCGCCCTCTGAGCCCGCACCCTCTTCCGTCAGGATCCTGAGGGGGAGGCGGGGGAGACGGCGGACCAGGGGACGCTGATCTCGCCGAGGCGCCAGCGCGACGGGCGGTTCAGCACCGGCCAGCCGGCCGCGCGTACCGCCTCGACGCTGCGCCGCCACCGCTGCCGTGGGCCGAACGACGAGTACGGGGCGTTGGCGCGCCACGCCTCGTCCAGCGCCCGGATCAGCGCGTGCACCGGCTCGCCCGGCACGTTGCGGTGGATGAGTGCCTTGGGCAGCCGCTCGGCCAGCGTGGCCGGAGTGTCCAGGGTGGACAGCGCGGCGGCGAGGGTCAGGCTGAGCGGCCCGTCCGCGTCCAGCGCGACCCAGGCGGCCAGCCGGCCCAGCTCGTCACACGTACCCTCGACCAGCACCCCGCCCGGCGCGAGCCGGTGCCGCATCGCCGCCCAGGCACCCTCCACCTCGGACTCGTCGTACTGGCGCAGCACGTTCATCGCGCGCACCACCACCGGCCGCAGGCCGGCCAGTTCGAAGCCGCCGCGCCGGAACTGCAGCCCCGGCGGGTCGGCCATCGGCTGCGCGGCCGCCACCCGCGACGGGTCGATCTCCAGGCCCACCACCCGGACGTCCGGGCGTACCCGGGCGAGCCGGGAGCGCAGTTCGACCGCGGTGACCGGGCTGGCGCCGTACCCGAGGTCCACCACCAACGGGTCGTCGGCGCCGCGCAGCCGGCCGCCGAGGTGTACCGCGATCCAGTTGTCGACGCGGCGCAGCCGGTTCGGGCCGGTGGTGCCGCGGGTGATGGCGCCGAGCGGGCGGGACACCTAATCCACCCGGTGCACCTTGTGCTGCGCGGCCTGGGCCAGCGGACGGACCACCATGCGGTCGATGTTGACGTGGTGTGGGAGCGACGCGCTCCACGCGACGCACTCCGCGATGTCCTCGGCGACCAGCGGGTTCGGTACGCCCCGGTAGACCGCTTCGGCCTTCTCCGCGTCCCCGCCGAAGCGGGTCAGCGAGAATTCGTCGGTCTTCACCATGCCGGGATCGATCTCGATGACCCGTACCGGCCGGCCGCACAGTTCCAGGCGCAGCGTCTCGGCGACGGCGGTGGTGCCGTGCTTGGCCGCGGTGTACCCGCCGCCGCCCTCGTACACGATGAGTCCCGCGGTCGAACTCATGATCACGATGGTGCCCGCGCCGGACGCCTCCAGCGCCGGGAGGAGCGCCTTCGTGACCCGGACCGTGCCGAGCACGTTCACCTCGTACATCCAGCGCCAGTCGTCGATGTCAGCCGCTTCGACGTAGTCGGCGCCGCGCGCCCCGCCGGCGTTGTTGACCAGCAGTTCCAGCCGGCCCGGCAGGTTCGCGACCGCGTCGGCCAGGGCGGCGACCTGGGCGTCGTCGGCGAGGTCCACCGCGACCGCGGTGGCCGACCCGCCGGCGTCTCCGACCTCCTTCACCAGCGCGTCGAGCCGGTCGGCGCGGCGCGCGGCGACCACGACGTGGAACCCTACGGCGGCGAGTCTGCGAGCGGTTGCGGCGCCGATTCCGCTGGACGCTCCGGTGACCACGGCGATCCTCTGTGACATGCACCGATCCTCCCGCCAACGGGTTCTTCCCCCCAACCAGGGGTACACCAGAAGGTGTGTCGTGCGGTCCTGGGAAGATGGACCCCGGCCCGGTGCGTTGACCGGGACGGGGAGCGTGGAGCGGGACGCGCGATGACAGAAGGAGCACATGTGGCGCGAGTGGATTCGCTGCACAACTTCGGTCCAGGCCGCCGACCCGCCCGTTCGGAACTGCCCCGGCGGGTCGCGACACTCTCGGTGCACACCTCACCGCTCCACCAGCCGGGTACCGGCGACGCGGGTGGGATGAACGTCTACATCGTCGAGGTCGCCAAGCGCCTGGCGCAGGCCGGTGTCGAGGTCGAGATCTTCACCCGCGCGACAGCCAGCGACCTGCCGCCCGTGGTCGAGATGGCGCCCGGTGTGCTCGTCCGCCACGTCATCTCCGGCCCGTTCGAGGGGCTGGCGAAGGAGGAGTTGCCGGCTCAGCTGTGCGCGTTCACCACCGGTGTGCTGCGCGCCGAGGCCGCCCGGGCGCCCGGCTGGTATGACCTGGTTCACTCCCACTACTGGCTGTCCGGGCAGGTCGGCTGGCTGGCCAAGGACCGCTGGGGAGTGCCCTTCGTGCACACCGCCCACACGCTGGCGAAGGTCAAGAACCTGCTGCTGGCCGCCGGTGACACGCCCGAGCCGAAGGCCCGGGTGATCGGCGAGGAGCAGGTGGTGGCCGAGGCCGACCGGCTGGTCGCCAACACCCCGACCGAGGCCCGTGAGCTGATCGACCTGTACGGGGCGGAGCTCGACCGGGTGGCGGTCGTCGAGCCCGGTGTGGACCTCGACCGGTTCTGCCCGCCGCCGCAGGGTGGTGAGGAGGCGGCCCGGCTGGCCGCCCGACACCGGTTCGGGCTGGCCCCGGACGCGCTCGTGGTGGCGTTCGTCGGCCGCATCCAGCCGCTCAAGGCCCCCGACGTGCTGCTCCGCGCGGCCGCGGAGCTGCGGGCTGGCGACCCCGAGACGGCCCGGCGGATGGTGGTCGTGGTGTGCGGCGGTCCGAGCGGCACCGGCCTCGAGCGGCCGGCGGCCCTCATCGAGCTCGCCGCCGACCTGGGCATCTCCGACGTGGTCAGGTTCCTGCCGCCGCAGGCCGGCGAGGGCCTGGCCGAGCTGTACCGGGCCGCCGACCTGGTCGCCGTGCCCAGCTACAACGAGTCGTTCGGCCTGGTCGCGCTGGAGGCGCAGGCCTGCGGTACGCCGGTGGTCGCCGCCGCGGTGGGTGGGCTGGTCACGGCGGTACGCGACGGCGTCTCCGGCGTCCTCGTCGACGGCCACGACCCGGTCGACTGGGCCCGTACGATCGGGCGCCTGCTGGCCGCCCCCGGTGAGCGGGCCGAGCTCGCGCGCGGCGCGGTGGCCCACGCCCGTAACTTCTCCTGGAACCGCACTGCCTGCGGCCTGCTCGCGGTGTACCGGGAGGCGGTAGCAGAACACCGGGCCCGCCCCGGGGCCGCACAGTCGACGGGAGCCTGCTCGTGACCGACGAACGTTCCAGGGTCGCCGCGCTGATCGAGTCGGTCTGCGCCGAGCGTGAGGTACCGCTCGACCGCACCGGCGACCACTCCTTCGTGGTGACCCTGCCCGGTGCGCACAAGCTGAAGACGAACTGCAATCTCATCGTCGGCGAGCACGCGCTGCGGATCGAGGCGTTCGTGATGCGCCAGCCCGACGAGAACCGCGAGGAGTTGTGGGCCTGGCTGCTCAAGCGGAACGCCCGGATGTACGGCGTGGCGTTCGCGATCGACGACGTGGGTGACGTGTACCTGACGGGCCGGATGCCGTTGGCGGCGATCACCCCCGACGAGCTCGACCGGCTGCTGGGTTCGGTGCTCACGTACGCGGACGAGAGCTTCAACCCGATGCTCGAGATCGGGTTCGGTACCGCGATCCGCCGCGAGTGGGACTGGCGGGTCAAGCGGGGCGAACCGTTGGACAACCTCCGCGCCTTCGAACACTTCGTCAAGCGGACTACGTGATCGACATCACCTGTCCGCTTGCCGTCGGCCCCTCTGTACGGAGGGCGACAGAAGGACGGGTCGAAGCGGTCGATCCTTAGTCGCATGGGCGGGGGGTCCGCACCGGTGACGGGGGCCGGCGCGGAGCCCGGCGGGCGGCGCGGACATGGGGGTGTGCGCCGCCCGCCCTCGTCGGTGTTACCGTCCCGGCGTGGCTGGACCCCTTACCGGTATGCGGATTGTCGAGATCGCCGGCATCGGCCCGGCGCCGTTCGCGGGCATGTTGCTGGCCGACCTGGGCGCCGAGGTGCTGCGGGTGGACCGGCCGGGTGCGCCCGCCCACCCCGGCGACCCGCGTCATGACCTGCTCGGCCGGGGCAAGCGCTCGGTGGTGCTGGATCTGAAGCGGCCGGAGGCGGCGGAGGTCGTCCGGCACCTGGCCGGCCGCGCGGACGCGCTGATCGAGGGCTTCCGGCCGGGCGTGGCCGAGCGGCTCGGCATCGGCCCGGACGACTGCCGGCAGGTCAACCCGGCCCTGGTGTACGGGCGGATGACCGGGTGGGGTCAGGACGGCCCGCTCGCCCCCACCGCCGGCCATGACATCACCTACCTCGCGCTGTCGGGTGTACTGCACGCGATCGGCCCGGCGGACGGGCCGCCGGTCCCGCCGGTCAACCTGCTCGGCGACTACGGCGGCGGCGGGATGCTGCTCGCGTTCGGCGTGATGGCGGCGGCGTGGAGCGCCCGCCGCACCGGCGTCGGCCAGGTGGTCGATGCCTCCATCGTGGACGGAGCGGCGCTGCTCTCCGCCCAGTTGCACGGCTTCCTGCGCGAGGGGATGTGGGCCGACCGGCGCGGCGCCAACCTGCTCGACGGCGCCGCCCCGAACTACGGCGTCTACACCACATCGGACGGTCACCACCTCGCGGTCGGGCCGCTGGAGCCGAAGTTCTGGGCGGAGTTCTCGGCGCGGGTCGGGGTGGACGGCAACCCGTACGACCCGGCCGACTGGCCGGCGCTGCGCGAGCGGATCGCCGAGCGGATCGCCACCCGTACCCGTGCCGAGTGGCTCGACGTCTTCGACGGCTCGGACGCCTGCGTGGCGCCGGTACTCTCGCTGTCCGAGGCGGCCGCGGGCGGGCACCCGCACCTCGCCGCGCGCGGCACGTTCGTGGAGTCGCACGGGGTGACCCAGCCCGCCCCGGCACCGCGGTTCTCGGCCACGCCGGCCGCGCTGACCTCGCCGCCGCCGTTGCCGGGCGAGCACACCCGGCAGGCGCTGGCCGACTGGGGCGTGGCCGGTGTCGGCGGGCTGCTCGACGCCGGGGTCGCGATCCAGGCATAGACCCTTGTCCCGTCGGGACATAGACCATAGTCTCTCAGTCAGGTTTCCTAACAATGGCTGGGAGGCGGCATGGGCAGCTCACGGTTACGCGCGTCCCTGGGGGCGGCGCTGCTCGTCGTGACGACCGCGGCCGGTGCTCTGGTCGGTCCAGGGGCCGCCGGTGCCGGTACGACGGCGACCCGGGTTCCATCGATGCGGGACGTGGTGCCCGCGCCCGTGACGGTACAGCCGGCCGACGGCACGACGTTCCGGCTCACCCCCGGTACCAAGATCTTCGCCTCGGGCGGGGCCCGCGACGTCGGCGACTACCTCGCGGGCATCCTGCGCCGCTCGACCGGGTACCGGATGCCGGTCGTTCCGGGCGCGGGCCGAGGTATCGCGTTGCTGCTCACGGGCGCCGATCCGAGCATCGGCGACCAGGGCTACCGGCTCGACGTGACGGCGAAGGCCGTGGTGATCCGGGCGCAGCGGCCGGCGGGGCTGTTCGCCGGCGTACAGACGCTGCGGCAGCTCCTTCCCGCGAGCGTGGAGAGCCCGACCGTGGTTTCCGGCCCCTGGCTCGTCGCCGGCGGCCGGATCGTCGACCGTCCGCGCTTCGCCCACCGGAGCGCGATGCTCGACGTGGCCCGCCACTTCCACCCGGTCAGCACGGTCCTGCGGTACATCGACGAGCTGGCCGCGTACAAGGTGAACTACCTGCATCTGCACCTGGCCGACGACCAGGGCTGGCGGATCGTGATCGACAGCTGGCCGCGGCTGGCCACGTACGGCGGCAGCACCCAGGTCGGCGGCGGGCCGGGCGGGTACTACACCAAGGCCGACTACGCCAGGATCGTCGCGTACGCGAAGTCCCGCTACATCACGGTCGTGCCCGAGGTCGACATGCCGGGGCACACCAACGCGGCGCTCGCCTCGTACGCCGAGCTGAACTGCGACGAGCTGGCCCCGCCGCTGTACACCGGCATCGACGTCGGCTTCAGCTCGCTCTGCGTCGACAAGGAGCTCACCTACACGTTCATCGACGACGTCGTCCGTGAGCTGGCCGCGCTGACCCCCGGCCCCTACCTGCACGTCGGCGGGGACGAGGCGCACGCCACCAAGCCCGACGACTACGTGGCCTTCATGGATCGGGTACAGCAGATCGTGGCCTCCCACGGGAAGTCGGCGCTCGCCTGGCACCAGGTCGTGAACGCGAACCCGCTGCCGTCCACGGTCGCGCAGTACTGGGGTACCACCGGCTCGGCGCCGGAGGTCGCGGCGGCGGCCCAGCGCGGCACGAAGGTGCTGCTGTCGCCGGCCAACAGGGCGTACCTGGACATGAAGTACGACGCGAACACGCCGCTGGGCCTGTCGTGGGCGGGGTACGTGGAGGTCAAGGACGCCTACGACTGGAACCCGGGCGCGTACCTCAACGGTGTCAGCGAATCGTCGGTACTGGGCGTCGAGGCGCCACTGTGGACGGAGACGATCGTGAAGCTGGCCGACATCGAGTACATGGCGTTCCCGCGGCTGGCGGCGATCGCCGAGCTCGGATGGTCCCCGGCGTCGACCCATGACTGGGAGGCCTTCCGTACCCGGCTGGGCGCGCAGGGTCCGCGCTGGACGGCGCAGGGCATCAACTTCTACCGCTCACCCCAGGTCCCCTGGGCCTGATCGTCACAGCGTGCCGGGAGTCGTGGCCTCACGGGCCCCGTGAGGCCACGACTTCCCCATCGGGGGTTGTGACGATCCAGGGGACGATCAGGCGGCTATCGGAGTCGGGGCAGCCACCGGCTCCGGAGCGGCGGGCACCGGCGAGGCCCGGAGGGCGTCGGCCCGTCGTTGCCGGGCCGGCGCGGCGGCGAGGTTCCACGCCCCGGCGACCAGCCCGAGCCCCAGGCACCCGAGCCAGAGCGCGGCTCCGCCCGCCACCTGCTGGACGAAGCCGCCGAGTACCGGTGCCGCGAAGCTGGCGACCTGCCACGAGAGGCTGAACAGGCCCTGGTACCGCCCGCGCATCGAGACGGGGGACAGCGACGCGAGGAGCGCCGCGTTCGAGGGGGCGTTGAGCATCTCGCCGAGTGTCCAGACCGCGACCGTCGCCGCGTACCAGACCGGCGTGTGCGCGAACGCGGTCAGGCCGAACCCGAGGCCCATCACGACGGCGGAGACGGCGAGCACCCGGGTGGGGTGGCGGTCGCGCAGCAGGCGGGTCACGGCGAACTGGCCGGCGACGATGATGATGCCGTTGAGCGCGATCACCAGCCCGAAGGTGCGGCTGGACAGGCCGTCGGCGCGCATCGAGATCGGCAGCATCGACATGTGCTGCAACATGATCAGAGCGACGAGCAGGTTGCAGACCACGAAGCCGAGGAAGACGCGGTCGGAGACGGCGGCCCGGAGGCTGCCGCGCTCCTCGACGGCGCCCGGCAGGGCGACCGGCCGGGTCTCGGGCACCTTCACCACGAGCAGGATCGCCGCGGCCGCGGTGGTCACCGCGTCGAGGACGAACAGCAGCAGGTACCCCGCCTGCGCGGCGAACCCGGCGAGGATCGCGGCCGCGCTGAAGCCGAGGTTGACCGCCCAGAAGTAGGCGGAGAAGGCGCGCATGCGGCCGGCGTCCGGTACGACATCGGCGATCATGGCGCCCAGCGGCGGGCGGGCGGCCTCGGCGGCGAGGCCCAGCGCCGCCGCCGCGGCGGCGATCGCGAGCGGCTGGTCCACGAGCCCGAGCACCACCATGAGCAGCGAGGACGTGCCGAGCGCCGACAGTACGGTCGGGCGACGGCCCCAGCGGTCGGTCAGGTACCCGCCGATCGTCACGCCGACCGCGCCGCCGGCGCCGTAGAGCCCGACCACCGCACCCGCCGTGGCGGGGGAGAAGTGGCGCTCGGCGGTGAGGTAGAAGGCCAGGAAGAGGACGACGAAGCTGCCGGCCCGGTTGATCAGCGTGGCGGTCCAGATCGCCCAGAACTGGCCGGGTAGCCCGTCCGCCGTGTGGCGTAACGCCCGCCCCAACCGTTCCATGTGCGCCCCCGTGTAATGACCAAAGATCTTCGTGTTCCTTACACCCTAGGGCGGACCGGGATGGGCACGACACCGATTTACGGGTGCCGGTGATCACGATGGCGGGTGCCGGCCCGCCGATCCGGCGGGTACGCGAAGATATGGGGCATGAGCGAAGTCGGGACGCTGGTGCTGCTGCGCCACGGCGAGAGCGAGTGGAACGCCAAGAATCTGTTCACCGGCTGGGTCGATGTGGACCTCAGCGCCAAGGGCGAGGCCGAGGCGCGCCGCGGCGGCGAGCTGCTGCGCGAGCACGACCTGCTGCCCGATCTGGTGCACACCTCCGTGCTGCGCCGCGCCATCCGTACGGCAGAGATCGCCCTGCACACCTGCGACCGGCACTGGATCCCGGTGCGCCGGTCCTGGCGGCTCAACGAGCGGCACTACGGCGCCCTGCAGGGCAAGAACAAGAAGCAGACCCTCGAGCAGTACGGCGAGGAGCAGTTCATGCTCTGGCGGCGCTCGTACGACACGCCGCCGCCGCCCATCGCGGACGACGACGAGTGGTCGCAGGTCGGGGACCCGCGGTACGCGTACCTGCCGCCGGAGCTGATGCCGCGCACGGAGTGCCTCAAGGACGTCGTCAACCGGATGCTGCCGTACTGGTACGACCAGATCGTGCCGGACCTGCTGGAGGGGAGGACCGTACTGGTCGCCGCGCACGGCAACTCGCTGCGCGCGCTGGTCAAGCACCTCGACCGCATCTCCGACGAGGCGATCGCCGGGCTGAACATCCCGACCGGTATCCCGCTGCGGTACGACCTCGACCGCGACCTGCGGCCGATCACCCCGGGCGGGATCTACCTCGACCCCGAGGCCGCGCGCGAGGCGGCCGCCGCCGTCGCCAACCAGGGCCGCTGACCCTCGCCGATCGTGGGCACCTGGCGGCCCCATGACACCGCCAGGTGCCCAAGATCGCGGAGATGACCTACGCGGCGTTCTCGCCGGTGACCAGGAAGACGACGTGCCGGCCGACGTTGACGGCGTGGTCGGCGTACCGCTCGTAGAACCGGCCCAACAGGGCCGTGTCCACGGCGGACTCCACCCCGTGCTGCCAGTCCGGGCTCATGATGGTCTTGAGCAGCCGGCGGTGCAGGTCGTCCATGGCGTCGTCGTCGCGCTCGAGCTGCGCGGCGGCGACCGCGTCCAGGTTGTTCAGCGCTGTCACGATCTTGCTGGCGAGCAGGTCGGCCACCTCGCCCATGCGCTCCAGCACGCCGGTCAGCTCGGGCGCGATCACGGGAGCGGGGTGGCGGCGCAGCACCGACTTCGCCACGTGGTCGGCCAGGTCGCCCATCCGCTCCATGTCGCCGGCGATGTGCAGCGCGGTCAGCACGACCCGCAGGTCGGAGGCGACCGGCGCTTGGCGGGCCACCACGTCGTACACCTTGTCCTCGACGATGCGGTACAGCGCGTCGATCTCGGCGTCCCGGTCCGTCACCTGCTCGGCCTCGGTCTGGTCGGCCTTGAGCAGCGCCTCGGTGGCGCGGCGCATGGCGACCTGGACCGCCTCCGCCATCATTACCAGGGTCCGACTGACCTGGGCCAGGTCGGCCCGGAACTCTTCGCGCATGACACTCCTGTCGGTGGGGCTGACCGCCCAGCGTAGGCCCATACGGCGTCGTTGCGGAGCGGACGCGTGAACTGGTCCCGGCGTGACGGTGAACAGTCAGCGAAGCGATGTCCGGTTCAGGGCTTCAGGCCTGATCACCGGGGCCCCTGGACACATACCATCGACGCGTGCCGTCGAGTTACCTCTTCACCGTGTGCGCTGCGCTACTGTGCCTGGTCGCAGGCGTGGTCGCGACGGTCGCTGTCCGCTCACGGCGTACCCTCGTGGTCGTGTCGCCAGCCGCGAAGGGTGGGCGGCCCGCGGGCCTGAACTCCGGCGCCTCGCAGGCCGGTTCGTCCGAAGCTCTCCGCCCCCCGTCCCCGCAGCCCACGCAGGCGCCCCTGGCCCGAGCGGCCATGGACGCGCTCCGGGTGGGTGTGCTGGTCCTCGACGCCGACGACCGTCCGGTACAGGCCAACCCCGCGGCGTGGGACATGGGACTGGTACGGGACCGGGGCGACGCCGGGACCGACGCGCACAGCATCGTGCGCACCCTCGCCGGCCAGGTGCGCCGGTCCGGGGTGAGCCGGGAGGTCGAGCTGGACCTTCCCCGCCCGCCCAGCATGGAGGGCGGTAGCGCCGAACTGCTCGGCGTGCACGTACGCGCCTCCGCCCTTGACGACGGGCACGTGGTCGTGGAGGCGGCCGACGTGACCGAATCGCACCGGGTGGCCCGGGTGCGCCGCGACTTCGTCGCCAACGTCAGCCACGAGCTCAAGACGCCCGTCGGGGCCCTGCAACTGCTGGCCGAGGCGCTGCTGGAGGCGACCGGCGACGCCGACGCCTCGCCCGACCCGGCGGCGGCCCGGCGCTTCGCCGAGCGGATCCAGAAGGAGTCCACCCGGCTCGGGCGGCTCGTCAGCGAGCTGCTGGAGCTGTCGCGCCTGCAGGGGGCCGAACCGCTGCCCGAGCCGCAGCCGGTCGCGGTCGACCGGATCGTCGCCGAGGTGATCGACCGTACCCGCACGCCGGCCTCGGCCAAGGAGATCGAGGTGCTGTTTCGCGGCGAGCGGGAGCTGACCGTGTACGGCAGTGAAGGTCAACTGGTGACGGCGGTGACGAACCTGGTGGAGAACGCCATCGCGTACTCACCGGAGCGCACCCGGGTCACCGTGAAGACCCGGGCGGCCGGCGGCGGGGTCGAGATCTCCGTCGTCGACCAGGGGATCGGCATCGAGCCGCGGGACCTGGACCGGATCTTCGAACGGTTCTACCGGGCCGACCGGGCACGGTCGCGCGCGACCGGCGGTACCGGCCTCGGCCTGGCGATCGTCAAGCACATCGCCACCAACCACGCCGGTCGCGTCGATGTGAGCAGTACCGTCGGGGTGGGATCTACGTTCACCTTGCGGCTTCCCGGGCGTCCTCCGGAGGCCTCCCTGCCGCTACCGCAGTCGGTTGAGATCAACCCGAACTCGGTTGTCTAGGAAGGACCGGACCTTGTCGCGAGTGCTCGTGGTCGAGGACGAGGAGTCGTTCTCGGATGCTCTGTCGTACATGCTGCGCAAGGAGGGCTTCGAGGTCTCCGTCGCGGCGACCGGCACCGAGGCGGTGACGGAGTTCGACCGCACCGGAGCAGACATCGTGCTCCTGGACCTGATGCTGCCTGAGATGTCCGGTACCGAGGTCTGCCGGCAACTACGCGCCAAGTCGCACGTACCGATCATCATGGTGACGGCACGGGACAGCGAGATCGACAAGGTCGTCGGGCTGGAGCTCGGCGCGGACGACTACGTGACGAAGCCGTACTCGCCCCGCGAGCTGGTCGCCCGCATCAGGGCCGTGCTGCGCCGCCAGATCGGCGAGGCGACCGAGCTGACCCCGCCGACGCTGTCGGCCGGGCCGGTACGGATGGACGTCGACCGGCACGTGGTGACCGTGGGCGGCGAGCCGGTGCAGCTGCCGCTCAAGGAGTTCGAGCTGCTCGAACTGCTGCTGCGCAACGCCGGCCGGGTGCTCACCCGCGGGCAGCTCATCGACCGGGTCTGGGGCGCCGACTACGTCGGGGACACCAAGACCCTCGACGTGCACGTCAAGCGGTTGCGCTCCAAGATCGAGCCGGAGCCGTCGGCGCCGCGGTACCTGGTGACCGTCCGTGGCCTGGGGTACAAGTTCGAGCCGTAGGCCCGCCCGCCGCGCGGGGCCGCCCCGGCCCGGCTGGCGGGGGATCGCCGACAGCCAGGCCACGCGCCGATCATGGCGCGGAGTGCTCAGGCGTCGGGCGGTGAAGCGGGGTGCTTCGCGACCAGGCCCAGCTTGACGCGGGCCGCGCACATCTCGGCCAGCTTCCGGTACGCGGGCTCGCCGATCAGCGCCGTCAACTCCGGCCCGTACTCCTCGTACATCGGTGCGCCGCCGACGTGCGCCTCCGGTGAGGAGGTGCACCACCAGTGCAGGTCGTGGCCGCCCTCACCCCAGCCCCGGCGGTCGAACTCGCCGAGCACGGACAGCAGGATCTTCTGCCCGTCCGGACGCTTGATCCACTCCTGGTCCCGGCGGATCGGCAGCTGCCAGCAGACGTCCGGCTTGTACTCGAGCGGATGCACCCCGTCCCGTAGCGCCTGCGCGTGCAGGGCACAGCCCGGTCCACCCGGGAAGTCGGGGTCGTTGAGGAACACGCACGGCTCGTCGGGGCCCCGGGTCGCGGTACGCCGCGCCGGCTTCTGCCCGTCGATCGTGTCCATCTCGGTGTAGCTCTTGAAGCCCCTGCGGAAGTGCTGCCAGGTCTCCGGGGTCAGCCGCTTCACCGCCGTCCGTACCCGCTTCTCGTCGTCGGAGTCGGTGAAGAAGGCGCCGTGCGAGCAGCAGCCGTCGGCGGCGCGGCCGGCCACGATGCCGTGGCAACCACGGGCGAAGATGCAGGTCCAGCGCGACAGCAGCCAGGTCAGGTCGGCGCGGATCAGGTGCGCGGGGTCGGCCGGGTCGACGAACTCGACCCACTCGCGCGGAAAATCGAGCCCGACCTCCCGGCTGCGGGGGTCACCGGAATCTTCAAGCTGAACCATAATCTCCACCACCACGGGACATACGGTACGCGGCTACCCGGCGCGATTTACGGTATGCGGATGCGACTGGGCGTACTTGATGTGGGTTCCAACACCGTCCACCTGCTCGTGGTGGACGCGTATCACGGTGCCCACCCGTGGCCGGCGGGCTCCGAGAAGGCCGAACTGCGGCTGGCCGAGAAGATCGGCTCGGACGGCAAGCTGAGCCGATCCGGCGCGGACGCGCTGGTCGAAGCGGTCGCCAAGGCCCGCGACGCGGCCGCCGACCACGAGACCGAGGATCTGCTCGCCTTCGCCACCTCGGCGGTACGGGACGCGACCAACTCCGCTGCCGTCCTGCGGCGGGTACGCGACGAGACCGGCGTCGAACTCCAGGTGCTCTCGGGTGAGGCCGAGGCGATGATGACGTTCCTGGCGGTGCGCCGCTGGTTCGGCTGGTCGGCCGGGCGGCTGATGGTCCTCGACATCGGCGGTGGCTCCCTGGAACTGGCCTCCGGGATCGACGAGGAGCCGGACACCGCGCTCTCGCTGCCGCTGGGGGCCGGCCGGCTCACCCGGGAGTGGCTGCGCGGTGACCCGCCGACCCCGGCGCAGGTCGACAAGCTGTGCGAATACGTCGACGAGGAGGTCGGCAAGGCCATCGGCAGGCTGCCCGACCGCTGGGACCGCGCCGTCGCGACCTCCAAGACGTTCCGCACGCTGGCCCGGCTCGCCGGCGCCGCGCCGTCGAGCGCCGGACCGCGGACGCCCCGGCGGCTCACCCTCACCGGTGTGCACCAGGTCTTCGGCTTCATCCGCCGGATGCCGTCCGCCGCCCTGGCCGAGATGGAGGGGGTCAGCGCCGGCCGGGCGCACCAGTTGCTCGCCGGCGCCGTGGTAGCCGAGACGGCGATGCGCCGCCTGGGTATCGACGCGCTGGACATCTGCCCGTGGGCGCTGCGCGAGGGCGTGATCCTGCGCCGCCTCGATGTCTTGGGATCATGACGCTTGATGGGTGCATCTGGGTTCCCGCGCGGAAGCGACGGCTAGGCTGAAGCCGTGACGCCGGTCCTGCTCTCCACCTCGTCCGTGTTCCCCGAACCCACGGCCGCCGCCTTCGAGGTCGCAGCCACGCTGGGCTACGACGGGCTGGAGATCATGGTGTGGAACGACGCGGTCAGCCAGGACGCGGGAGCACTGCGCGGGCTCTCCGAGCACTACGACGTACCGGTCCTGTCGGTACACGCCCCCTGCCTGCTGGTGACCCAGCGGGTCTGGAGCGCCGACCCCTGGGAGCGGCTGCGCCGCGCCGCCGAGTTGGCAGAGACCCTCGGCGCGCCGACCGTCGTGGTGCACCCGCCTTTCACCTGGCAGCGCGAGTACGCCCGGGGCTTCGCCAGCGGGCTGCGCAAGGTGACGGTGAAGCACCCGTCCATCCGGTTCGCGATCGAGAACATGTACCCGGTGCGGATGGCCGGCCGGGAGTTCGTGCCCTACTCGCCGGGGTGGGACCCGACGGTGGCCGGGTTCGACGACTACACCCTGGACCTGTCGCACTGCGCGGCCTCACGGACCAATGCCCTCGCCATGGCCGACGCCATGGGCGGCGGCCTCAGCCACGTGCACCTGGGCGACGGCACCGGCGAGGGGCGCGACGAGCACCTGGTGCCCGGCCGGGGCAACCAGCCGTGCGCCGACCTGCTGCAGTCGCTGGTACGGCGTGGCTTCCGCGGGTCGGTCGCGGTGGAGGTCACCACCCGCAAGGCGGCCAGCCGGGCCGAGCGCGAGGCCGACCTGGCCGAGTCGCTGGCCTTCGCCCGCCAGCACCTGGAGACACCGTCCACCGTGGACGTCTGAGGGAGGCCGTCAGGCGACGGTCAGGCGCTCCCGGACCGGCTCCGCCTCCGCGGCCGGCTCCGACTCGGCGGCCCGTTTGCGGGCCCGGTGCGCGGCCACGTGCGAGCGGGTGGCGCAGCGCTCGGAGCAGAAGCGGCGGCAGCAGTTCGACGAGGTGTCGAGGTACACGTTGCCGCAGCGCTCGTCCGCGCAGATGCCGAACCGGGAGCTGCCGTGCTCGCAGAGCCACACCGCGAGGCCCCACGCCGCGCCGGCCAGGTACTCCGAGCTGACCGCAGAACCCCGCCCGGTCACGTGCATGTGCCAGTCATGGGCGTCGTGGCCGGAGATCCGCGGGCGGATCGGGTACGCCTCGAGCAGCGCGTTCAGCTCTTCCACGGCTGCGGCGTCACGGCCGGCGGAGCCGTGCTCGAACACGTCCCGCAGGCGCTTCTGGGCGCGTTTGATCGCGGTGAAGTCTCGCTCGGTGGCTTCCTCAGCCATCCATGCCTGCTCGCCGAAGAGTTCCCGGAGGTCTGCCAACTCCGCCAGCGGGGTGTTGACGGTGTCGACGGCCGTGCGGGCGTACGCGTCGAAGTCCACGCGACAAAGGTAGACAAGAAATTCCGCCAGCCCTAGTCCACGGACGTCTCCAGTGGCAGAAACCTGGGGGGCACCTGTCCGTTATCCGGGCGGCGACCGCCCTGCCGTCCGGAGCGCCGGCATCCCGTGCACGCGAGAAGGCGGGCGCTACGCTCTGCTCATGTTCCGATCGGTGATCCTCGCCGCCGCCGGGTCTTCCCAGGTGGAGCGGCTCGTCCAGAGCGTGCCCCTGAGCCGCAACCTCGTCAGCCGGTTCGTGGCGGGCACCTCGGGCGACGACGCGCTGCGCGTCGCCCGCGAACTCGTGGGCGACGGGCTCGCCGTGACGCTGGACTATCTGGGCGAGGACACCACGACCGCGGCCGACGCCGAGGCGACCCGGGACGAGTACCTCAGCCTGCTCGACGGGCTGGCCGGCGACGAGCTGACCCCGGCCGCCGAGGTGAGCGTGAAGCTGTCGGCGCTCGGCCAGGCGTTCGACGAGAAGCTCGCCGAGGAGCACGCCCGTGCGATCTGCGCGAAGGCCTCCGAGTCGGGTACCACGGTGACCTTCGACATGGAGGACCACTCCACGACCGACTCGACCCTGGAGATCCTGGGGCGGCTGCGCGCGGACTTCCCGACCGCCGGGGTCGCGCTTCAGGCGTACCTGCGCCGCACCGAGGCGGACTGCCGTGAGCTCGCCACGCACGGCTCCCGGATCCGGCTGTGCAAGGGCGCGTACTCCGAGCCCGAGTCGGTGGCCTACCAGACCCGCCTCGACGTCGACAAGTCGTACGTGCGCTGCATGAACATCCTGATGTCCGGCGACGGATACCCGATGATCGCCACCCACGACCCCCGGATGATCGCCATCGCCGAGGACCGTGCGAAGTGGTTCGACCACGGGTGCGACGATTTCGAGTTCCAGATGCTGTACGGGGTGCGGCCCGAGGAGCAGCTGCGGCTGGCTGAGGACGGCTACACGGTGCGGGTGTACGTGCCCTACGGCACCCAGTGGTACGGGTACCTGATGCGCCGGCTGGCCGAGCGCCCCGCCAACCTCGCGTTCTTCGCGCGGGCGCTCGCCTCGCGCGGCTGACCGGGGAGCCGCTCTCGGCCGGGGAGCCGCTCTCGGCCGGGGAGCCGCTCTCGGCGGGGCGCGTTCACAGAGCGCGGGAAGTCGATGTCGCGTAGCGTCCAACCGTGACCGAGGAGGAGCGTGATCCGCGGTCCGGTGCGATCGCGCTGATGCTGCCGGGGCCGCCACCCGGCCCGGTCGCGTCGAGGTCACCGGGCCGGCCGTCCGGCCCGCTGGTCTGGATGGCGCTCGGCGTGGCGGCGCTGTTCGGCCTGTTCGGTGGCCCGGCCGCGATGACGGCCGGTCGTAGCTGGTGGAGGCCGCTCGACCGGGCCGCGTTGACGATCCGGCAGCAGGCGTTACCCGGGAGCGCCCGGGGCGGGTCGGACACGTCCGGGCAGGCGTCCGCCCGCACCTCGGCAGTCCGTCAGCTACGGGTCCGTACCGAACTGCAGCTGGTGCTCGACGCGCAGGCCACGGCGCTGCTGCACGGCGACGAGGCCGCCTTCGTGGCACCGGCCGACCCGTCCGAGGGGGCGCTGATCGGCGAGCTGCGCCGGCGGTTCGGCACCCTGCGCGCGATGAAGGTCATGGGCTGGAGCGAGACGCTCGGCGGCGACCCGGAGCCGGTCGAGGGCGGCTGGCGGGCGATCGTGAAGATCGGGTACTGCTTCGTCGTCGCCGGCTGCCAGCCGGTGACGGTGCCGGTGGCCACCCGCTGGACGGACCGTGCCGGGCCGCTGAGCCTGGTGGAGTTCGGCTCCTCCGGCCCGTCCGACCTCGGCCCCCGGCCGTGGGAGATCAGCGAGCTGCGGGTGGCGGTCGGGCCGCGGACGGTGGTCGCCGTGCCGGTCCGGTACGCCGGCCGGCTGGACGCGCTGCTGGCCGCGGCCGAGGAGGCGGCGGCGGTCGCCGACCGGTACGCCCGCTGGTCCGCACCGCCGGGCCGGTACCTGGTCTACCTCGCCGGGCCGGAGGAGTGGGGAAGCTGGTACGGGGCGCGGCAGGCGGAGTGGGTCGCCGGGTTCGCGTTGCCGATCACCGAACGCCACACCGAGATCGTGCTGAACGGCCCGCGGGTCACCGGGACCGAGGTCGAAGACACCCTGCGGCACGAGTTCGCGCACGTGGTGACGCTTGCCGACGTGCGCCGCGACTACTCCAGGCAGTGGTGGCTGGTCGAGGGCGTCGCCGAGTACGTGCGGATGGTCGGGCGGCCGCTGAGCGAGTACGAGTTGCTGAGCTCCTCGCGCCGGTACGTGCGCGCCGGCAAGCCCACCACGGTGGCCGCCCTGGCCGAGCCGGCGGCCGACGCGTCGGCCGAGGACGCGAGCGGCCGCTACGGCGTCGCGTTCCTGTCGGTCCGCTGGCTGGCCGAGCGCTTCGGCGAGGAGAAGATGCTGCGCTTCTTCGACGAGGTCGTGCGCCAGGGGATCGCGGCACCGGACGCGGCGGCCGGCGAGTTCGGCGCCGGCTGGGGTGAGATCACCGGCGAGTGCGCCGGGTATGTTGAACGGAGTCTGGGCTGACCGATGGCCGTGAGCAGCGAAACGTTTGCCTGAGCCTGTTTTCCGATCTCGCGGGCTGCCGGCTACCCTGGACCCGCCATTATTTCCCGCCTGTCACCGGCGCCGAGCGACGGTGACAGCCACACGTACCTGACAAGGGGACAATCGTATGGGCTCTGTGGTCAAGAAGCGCCGCAAGCGCATGGCCAAGAAGAAGCACCGCAAGCTGCTGCGCAAGACCAGGGTCCAGCGTCGTCGTCTCGGCAAGTGACCTTCGTGCGGTGCGTCGGCGCGTACCTGTGACCGGTACGTGCCAGCGCTCCGTGGCGCGATCGTAAATGTTCCGCATCGCGCCGGCCTTCCGCCGGCGGTGCGGTGGCACCATGCACAGCAGCCGGGCGAAGGCCGCGTCACCTACCGGCTCAAGATCCGGTACGCGTTGTCGATGCGCCTTTCGGGTAACAAGGGCGTGAGGTGATGGCGTGAACACCCCGAGAGTGGTCTTGGTGACCGGAGTGGCCCGCCACCTCGGTGCGCAGGTCGCGGGGCGACTCGCCGCGGATCCGAGGGTCGAGCGAGTCATCGGCGTGGACGTGACGGCGCCGTCCGGCGAGCTGGCACGCCTGCTCGCCGGCGTCGAACTGCACCGGGTCGACCTGCGTCACCCGGAGATCGCCCGGCTGCTGGGCGACGAGGGTGTGGAGGCGGTCGCGCACCTGGCGATCACGACCGCTGTCGACTCCCAGCCGGGCGGGCGGGGCGCGACCAAGGAACTCAACGTCATCGGCACCATGCAGCTACTGGCCGCCTGCCAGCAGGCGCCGGAGTTGCGCAAGCTGGTGGTCCGTTCGTCCACGGCGGCGTACGGCGCGTCGTTCCGCGACCCGGCGGTCTTCACCGAGGACACCGAGCCGCGGGAGTCGCCGCGCGGCGGCTTCGGCCGCGACGTGCTCGACGTCGAGGGGTACGTGCGCGGCTTCCGTCGCCGCTGCCCGGACGTCGTGGCGACCGTGCTGCGGTTCGCGCCGTTCATCGGGGAGCGCACCGGTACCAGGCTCAACCGGTACTTCTCGCTGCCGGTCGTGCCCACGGTGCTCGGCCGCGATCCACGGCTGCAGTTCATCCACGCCGACGACGCCCTCGAGGTCCTGCACCGGGCGATCGTGGAGCCCCACCCCGGGACGTACAACGTCGCCGGCGCCGGGGTGCTGACGCTGTCGCAGGCGATCCGCCGGGCCGGCCGGGTGGCGCTGCCCGTCGTCGAACCCGGCCTGTCGGCGGTGGCCGGCTTCGCCAAGACATCGGGCGTGCTCGACTTCTCCCTTGACCAGCTCGACCTGTTCGTGCACGGTCGGGTGGTGGACACCACCCGGTTGGTTCGGGAGTTCGGCTTCGAACCGCGCCCCACGGCGGTGGCGTTCGACGACTTCGTCCGCGGCGCCGGGTTCGGTCCGTTGGGGCCCGGCCGGGTCCGCGCGGCAGAGCAGTCGATCCTGGACAGCATCCGGCGGATCCGTGAAGCCGTGGAAGGGGAGCGATGACCGGCGTTGAGTTCGAGGCGTCGGGCACCGAGCCGACGACGTCGGAGGGGGACGTCTGGGACCGGCGGATGGCGGGCCTGCTCTCGCTGCTGCGTCACCGGCTGACCGGTGACTACGAGGTTGACGAGTTCGGCTTCGACCGGCAGCTCACCGAGTCGGTGTTCCTCCCGGTCCTGCGCCCGCTCTACCGATCCTGGTTCCGGATCGAGACGTACGGGATCAAGCATCTGCCCGAGGACGGGCCGGCGCTGATCGTGGCGAACCACTCCGGCACGGTCGCGATGGACGCGGTGATGCTGGCCGTCGCCGTCCATGACGAGCACCCGGCCCAGCGCTTCCTGCGCCTGCTCGGCGCCGACTTCGTGTTCCGCATGCCGGGGCTGTCCGAGGTGGCGCGCAAGTCCGGCGGCACCCTGGCCTGCAACCCGGACGCCGAACGGCTGCTGCGCGCCGGTGAGCTGGTCGGCGTGTTCCCGGAGGGGTTCAAGGGCGTCGGGAAGCCGTTCGCCGAGCGGTACAAGCTCCAGCGCTTCGGCCGCGGCGGGTTCGTGTCGGCGGCACTGCGCACCGGTACGCCGATCATCCCGGTCTCGATCGTCGGCGCCGAGGAGGCGTACCCGATGATCGGGAACATCCGGCCGCTGGCCCGCCTGCTCGGCACGCCGTACTTCCCGGTGACGCCGCTGTTCCCGTGGCTCGGGCCGCTGGGCGTGGTGCCGCTGCCGAGCAAGTGGCTCATCGAGTTCGGCGAACCCATCAGTACCGAGGGCATGGTCGACTCCGCGGACGACCCGATGGCCGTGTTCAACCTCGCCGATCAGGTACGCGAGACGATCCAGCAGACGCTGCACCGGCTGCTGGAGCGCCGCCCCGACCCCTGGTCGGCCTAGCGACGCTCAGGGCAGCGTGCGGAGGTCGAGCGCGTGCCAGACGAGGGCCTCGTTGTCACCGGTGGACCAGCTCAGTACGCCGCCGCGGACGGAGACCACGCCGACGCCCTGTGACACGACGACGGTGCGGCCGCGGGCCGCGTCGTAGAGCATCAACTGCTGGCTGTTGGCGGGGGAGCCGGCCGACCCGCTCTGCGAGAGCACCTCGAACCGGTCGAGCAGCGCCACGTCGGCCGTTGCCGCGCTGACCCGCCCGCCGGCCATCCGCCGGCGGCCGGACCCGTCGGCGCGCATCAGATCGACGCGCGCGGGGCCGCCGTTGCCGCTCAGGACCAGGACCCGGCACCAGGCGGGGGTACAGGTGAGCAGTTCGGTCCGGGCCGCGGGCACCCGTACCCGGCGGTCGCTCAGCAGATCTCGCAATTCGACCGGACCGGCCTGGCCGCTGCCGGCGCTGACCAGCCAGGGCCACGCCGACAGCGAGTAGGCGCCGGGAACGCTCCGGACGCCGACCGGGCCGCCGGCCAGCGGCACCGAGCGGACCTCGGTGATGACCTCCGCGCTGCGGCCGGCCGCCGCCCAGTGCACCCGGCCGTCCGCGACGACCAGGTCGTACTGCGAGTTGAAGAAGATGGCGTCGCCGGTATCGGTGGTCAGCGACACGGCCGGGGCGGCCGTGCGCCGGTTCGCCTTCCACAGCCGGGTCTCGGCGTGGCCTCCTGTGTCGGCGGTCGACTCCGCCCAGATCACGTCGTCGCCGCTGGAGACGGTACCGGCGAACTGGGGATTGCGGTTCGCCGCCACCCGGTGCACCTCCCGCGGCGGTTCGGTACCGGTCCGCAGCAGGACGCGTACCCAGGCCCGGTCGGGCGTCGGCGCGGTACCGATCGAGGTCTGCGGATCGAGGTACAGCAGCGGGGTGTAGTCGGCGCCGTCGGGCAATCGGCCCGGGGCGTCGGACGGTCGCGCGGCCGGCCACGTCTGCGCGAGCGTCGGCAGGGACGGTTCGGTGGACGCGGAGAGGGTCCGCTGCGGCGGCGAGCCGGCCAGGAAGACCCCGCCCGCCCCGAGCGCCACCGCCAGGCTGATCAGCGCCGACAACCGCTGCCGGCGGCCGACGCGGTCGCCGAGCCGACCGGCCCGCAGCGCGCTCACCGCCGAGCGCGTCCGATCAGGAACCGATGCTCGTGGGCGCCACGGCGCCGGCGGGCGAGCGCCACCCCGGCGACCAGGGCGCCGGCGGCCACCGCGGTGCCGACCGCGGTGGGTACCGCGACCTTGGCCGCCTTGCGCCCGGTACGGAAGTCCCGGATCTCCCATCCGCGCCTGCGGGCCTCGTTGCGCAGCGCCGAGTCGGGGTTGACCGCCACCGCGTGGCCGACTGCCGACAGCATGGGGATGTCGTTGACCGAGTCGCTGTAGGCCGAGCAGCGCGTCAGGTCCAGCCCCTCGGCCTCGGCCAGCGCGGTGATCGCCTGGGCCTTGGCCGGGCCGTGCATCAGGCCGCCCACCAGACGACCGGTGTACCGGCCGTCGTTGACCTCGGCGACCGTGCCGATGGCGCCGGTCAGCCCCAGCCGCGCCGCGATCACCCGTCCCAGCTCCACCGGGGCGGCGGTCACCAGCCAGACCCGCTGGCCGGCGTCGAGGTGCAGTTGGGCCAGCGCCCGGGTACCGGCCCAGATGCGCTCGGCCATCAGCTCGTCGAAGATCTCTTCGCTCAGCCGCTCCAGATCGTCCACGCGCCAGTCGGCGACGAACGCCAGCGCGGCGTCCCGCGCCGCGGACACGTCACCGGCGTTCTCGGAGGCGAGCAGGCGGAACTTGAGCTGCTGCACCCCGAAGCGCAGCAGGTCACCGGTGGTGAAGTACTTGCGGGCAGCCAGGCCGCGGGCCAGATAGTAGATCGAGGCGCCCTGCATCATCGTGTTGTCGACGTCGAAGAACGCGGCCGCCGTCGGGTCGGCCGGGATGGTGAGCGCCTCCTCGACCTCTGCCGCAGCCCATCCCGCAACCGGATCGACGAGCTTCGTCGATCCGGCGCGGCGACGTGACTTGCGGCGGATCTGGATCCGGCTCGCCATGCTTCGCCCCCCTGTCCAGCATCGGGGCGGCTGTTCGCCGCCCCTGTGAGGGTATCGGTCCGGTACCGGGTCGCGCGTTGATGACAGGCGTATTACCGGCGTACATCCGCCGAAGCGCCGGTACGGGCGCCCGGCGTTTCCGTCCGGCGCCCGTTGCCGTGGTCGGCTCAGCCGCCGCCGAGCATGCGCATGATGCGGTCGACGATCGTGGCGTCGGACTGAGGCGCGTCCATCGGCGTACCGCTCGGGGCCGGCGTGGCGGTTCCGGCGTTGCCGGGGTTCGATGCCGGGGTCGCGGGCGTGGCGGTGCCGGACTCCGGGGTACCGGTGGTGCCCCGGGGGGTCTTCGAGCCGTTGTCCGGCGCCTTGCCGGCGCTCTCGCTCGACGGCCCCGGCGTGATGCAGACGCCGGGGACCGGGCCCAGCGGGTCGGTGCCGAGGTTCGCGACGTTGCCGCAGCTGATGGCGGTCCGCAGGCCGTGCACGCGCGTGGATACCTGGTCGAGCAGCTGCAACGAGCCGATCGTGCGGGTACGCGCGTCGCCGATGACGGTGTCGAGCAGGCCGGCGATCGCGTGGCGCTGCTCGGCCACGAAGGCGTCGACCACGTCCAGCGACGCCGGGTCGCGGCCGTCGATGGCCGCGGTGGTGAGCAGCCGCACGCCCTCACGGGTCTCGGTGTCCATGTCGTCGAGGATCGTGACCACGTCGCCGCGGCCGGTGACGGCCTCGCTGATCCGGGTCTTCGCGAACTCGAGATTGAGCTGGCCACGCCCCTGCTGGGAGCCGGACAGCGCCAGCTGCGCCCGCTCGGCGGAGCGCTTCATCCCGTACAGGGCGTCGCCGGGCTTCGCGTCGCCGCTGGCGGCCGACATGCCGGAGATGGCGAGCGTGCCGACGGCCAACCCGACCACGACGGCACCGCGGGCCCGCCGGCTGCGGACCGGTACCCAGGCGATTTTCGGTCCGGCGGCGATCGGCCGGGTGCCGGCCTCGGGCGCGACGGCCGTCGCACCGATGCCTTCACGCTCGATCGTCGCCATCAACATGGCACGCAGCCCGTCTCGGAACTCGGGATCGGCCCGCACACCGAGGTCGATCCGGCTCAACCGCTGACCGACCTCGACAAGGTCGGTCAGTTCGCGGTCGGCCTCGGACCGGACATGGTGGCGGCGGGCGCCGTTGGCCTCGTCGAGGAGCTGCGCGAAGCGCTCGGCGCGCCGGCGATGGAAGACTGACGTGTTCACCGCGAGCACCCCCCTTCGCTTGTCGCGACTATGTGGCGCGACGGGGTGGCGTGGGTTGCCACCGGGACCGGCGGGCGCCCAGCCACCGGTCGTACCCCCTCCAACGGAGGTGTGCCGGCTGCGGTTACGGTCACCCGAAATATGATGTCGGACACAATTTGTTTCGGCGCCGTCGCGCCGCGCCTCATGGCTGTATGCCGTCGCGTGTCACACCTGGAACCCGTCCGGGAGCAGCCGGGCCAGGGTGCGGACCGCGCGGTACTGCAGGGCCTTGATCGCTCCCTCGTTCTTGCCCATCGCCTGCGCCGTCTCCGCGACCGAGAAGCCCTGCAGGAAGCGCAGCACGATGCACTCCTGCTGCTCCGGGTTGAGCTGCTTGACCGCCGTCAGCAGGGCCACGTTGGTGATGTGGTCGACGACGGCGTTCTCCGGGCTGCCCTCCGGGCCGTTCTCGGTGCGCTCGGCGTCGAGCACGTCGCCGGTGGTGACCTCCAGCCGGTACCGGCCGGACTTGAAGTGGTCGGCCACCAGGTTGCGGGCGATCGTGACCAGCCAGGCGCCGAGGTCGCGGCCCTGCCAGGTGAAGCTGCCGATCCGCTTGAGTGCCCGCAGGAACGTGTCGGAGGTCAGGTCCTCGGCGAGCGGCCGGTTGCCGACCCGGAAGTACACGAACCGGAAGACCGTGTCGAAGTACCGGTCGTAGATCAGGCCGAACGCCTCGGTGTCGCCGGCCTGGGCCCGCTCGACCAGCTGCCAGACGGCCGACGCGGCGTCGGTGGGCTCGGGGCGGTCGGGGTACCCGGGCGGCGGGCCGCCGGCGTCGCCGGACTGGGGCTTCGGCTCGGTGTCGACCGCGATGGTGCGGGTGGTCCCGGGCTGTTCGAGGCTCTCCGGCGACAGTCGGCCGGGTGGCGCGACCCGCCCGTCGACCGGGCGGCTGTTCGAGCCCGGGGCGGGCCGTACGCCGTGCGAGTCGATGGCGGGTGGGCGTTGACGGGTATGGGGGAGACCGTTGTCCCCGCGGATCGCGGTAGTCATCATCTCCCGGATCTGGTGCAGTCCGTCGGACAGTGCGGGGCACGCCGCGAGAACGTCGGGGCCGGCGCTCAGCTCGTACCCGGTCACCCGAGCTCCTCACCGCTGGTGGTGGCACCGCAGCCGGCGTTGCGCCCGCGGCCGACCACGCGCTTGCTCGCCGCACCCCCCGGCTGGTCGAGCCGCCGGAACTGGGCGGCCGGACCTGATGACGGGGGCGGGGGCGTGGCGCATACGGCGCTCCAGCCCGCGCCGGAGAAGCGCTGATGCGGTGCAAAGTAGGGCACTGCGGCCTCCTCGGGGTGAGAGGTATCAACCCCCCTAAAAGGGGCGAGCTGACTTGGCTGACTATAGGGGGGTTCGTCACGCAGGTGTGCGCAGTCCGTTACACGGGGCATGAGTATTTCCCGATCGACCCCTCTTTCCGTCGCACACTGTGTGCGTCACAGCGCTTAAACCGGCCCGGTTTAGGGGTTTATGCGCAAAAGGTCGGCGTCAAGGCACTCATTGATGCCCGTTAAGACACGCCGAAGTCACCTATTCGGGTATCTCCGGTTACCTATCGGCGTGTCGGCGAGTCGGCCTCACGGTGAACCGGGTCGGTCGGACGCGATAGTGTCAGCGATCGTGCAGGACGTACGAAACGTCGCCGATCTCGTCCGCCGAGCCGCGTCGTCCGGGGCGGACCGCCCGGCACTGCGTTGGCACGACCGCGTGATCACCTGGGGCGAGCTGGACATGCAGGTCGATGCCGTGGCGGCCGCACTGCGCAGCGTCACCGATCAAGCCGACGACAGCGTTCAAGCCGACGATGACAACGCCGTCGCGGCGAGGATCGCCATCGCGCTGCCCAACGTGCCGGAGTTCGCCACCGCGTACTTCGGAGCGCTCCGCGCCGGCCTGGTCGTGGTGCCGGTCAACCCCGGCTATACCGCCCGCGAACTGCGGCACCTGCTGGCCGATACCGGCGCCGAGGTGATCATCGGTACGCCGGCCGTGCTCGCGGCCGTCGCGACCGTGGAGGCGCCGGCGCTGCGCCACGCGTACGCGGTGGGTGAATCCGCCGCTGGCGCCCGGCCCTTCGCCGAGCTGCTGGCCGCGGCCCCGACCCCGGTCGAGCCCACCGCCGGTGGCGAGGACATCGCGGTCCTCCTCTACACCTCGGGCACCTCCGGCATGCCCAAGGGCGCGATGCTCTCGCACCGGGCGCTGCTGGCCAACCACGCACAGCTCGCGGCGATCGAGCCGCAGCCGATGGGCGCCGACGACGTCGTGCTGCTCACGCTGCCGCTGTTCCACTCGTACGGGCTCAACACCGGCCTGGGCGCCATCGCCTACCACGGCGCCTGCGGGGTCCTGGTGGAGCGCTTCGACCCCGCAGACACCCTGACCCGCATCCGCCGCCAGGGCGTCACGGTCGTCGTCGGGGTGCCGCCGATGTACGTCGCCTGGTCCCTCATGGGTGATCAGCTCGCGACCGCCTTCGCCGGCGTCCGGATCGCCGTCTCCGGCGCCGCGCCGCTGGACGTCGAGACCGCGCGCCGGTTCGCCGAGGTGGTCGGCCGGCCGGTGTACGAGGGGTACGGGCTTACCGAGACCGCGCCCGTGCTCACCACCACGATGGGGGAGAAGGAGCCGAAGGTCGGCTCGATCGGGCGGCCGCTGCCCGACGTCGACGTGCAGCTCGTCGACGCTGACGGCCAGGTGGTCGGCACCGTCGACGACGAGGGGGTCGACGACGACGACCTCGAGTACGACTCGCCGGGGAGTCCCGGTACCGACCCCGGCGTCATGGTCGTCCGCGGCCCCAACCTGTTCTCCGGGTACTGGCCGGACGGCAGCGGCGGCCCCGACGCCAACGGCTGGTGGTTCACGGCCGACGTCGCGTACGCCGACGCCGACGGCGACCTGTTCCTGGTGGACCGGGTCGGAGACCTGATCATCGTGAGCGGGTTCAACGTGTACCCGCACGAGGTGGAGCTGGTCTTGAGCAGCCACCCCGCGGTCGTGGAGTCGGCCGTGGTGGGGGTGGAGCACCCGTACACCCAGCAGACCGTGAAGGCCTACGTGGTACGACGTCCGGGCGTCACGGTCACCGCCGAGGACCTGATCGCGTACTGCGAGGGCAACCTCGCCCGGTTCAAGTGCCCGACGGCGGTCGAGTTCGTGGCCGAACTGCCCAAGTCCGCCACGGGCAAGGTGCGCAGGGGTGAGCTCGGTGGCTGATCGACTCGTGCTGTTCACCAGGCCCGGCTGCCACCTGTGCGACGTCGCGAAGGAGGCGATGGTCCGGGTCGCCGCCGCGACCGGCGAGACCTGGCACGAGGTCGACATCTCCGGCGACCGGGAGCTGGAGGGCGAGTACGGCGACCGCATCCCGGTGGTGCTCCTCGACGGCAAGGAGCACGGGTACTGGCGGGTCGAGGAGGACCGGCTGCTGCGGGATCTCGGTCGTTGACGTCGGTCGCGGTCGCTAAGGTTGCCGCCGTGGCTCACCTTGTCTGGGACTGGAACGGCACCCTGCTCGACGATCTGACCCTCGTGGTCGCGGCGACGAACGTCTCGCTCGAGACCATCGGCGGCCCCTCGATCACCGCGGAGGAGCACCGGCGGGACTTCCGCCGGCCGGTCGCGGACTACTACGGCCACGTCCTGGGCCGGACGGTGTCGCCGGACGAGTTCGTCACGCTCGACCGGATCTACCACGACTTCTACCGCGACGGGCTGCTCGACTGCCGGCTGGCGGCGGACGCCGAGGACGCGATGCGCGCGTGGCCGGGCACCCAGTCCCTGCTGTCGATGTGGTTCCACGAGGAGCTGGTGCCCGAGGTGACCCGGCGCGGACTGCACGCCGTGTTCGAGCGCATCGACGGGCTGCGCCCCGGCGTCGTCGGCGGTGGGCACAAGGCCGAGCACCTCGTCGAGCACCTGGCCGCCCTGGGCGTCGAGGCCTCCGACACCGTGCTGATCGGCGACTCGGCCGACGACGCGCACGCCGCGGCGGCCGTCGGCGCGGCGTGCGTGTTGTACGGCGGGGGCTTCACCCACCCGGACCGGCTGGTCGAGGCCGGGGTGCCGGTGGCGACCAGCCTGGTCGAGGCCGTCGAGCTGGCCCGCGAGGCGATCGGGGCTCAGGCCCGCAGGTAGGCCGGCTCGGCCAGTACCCGGCGGTGCTGCTCGTCGTCGGGGATCAGGCCGAGCCTGGCGGCCACGCCCATCGCGAAGCCCGTGATGAGCACCACGAATCCGATCAGGGCCGGTGGGAATCCGGTGAGCAGACAGGCCGGGTCGATCCCGGGTCGGCGTAACAGGCGGCGGATGGCCGGCGGTTCGGCGGCGGCGTGCAGGGCTGGATGCGTCGTGGTCGTCGCGTCGAAAGCGCTCGGCAGCGGAGCCGTTCGCCTCCACCCCGCCGACCTGCCTTTTCGAGGTCAGGCCAGCCCCACCAGCGCTTCGGACCGCCGCAGAAGCAACGGAGCAATTTCGGCAAGTTGAACGGGGATAAGTCGGAATTGCGTAATAATCGTCCCCGGCGCCCACCCGCCGCATTGCGAGGTCGAGAATGAATGGCACACCGTGCCGCGGGGGCATATCTCGGGCTGTGACGCTCGGCGGGTGGGCGCTGACCACGGACTTCTTCAAGATCGTGAGTTTGTGCGTACGTTCACAAACGCCTACTCTGTTACGACGTCGAGCCTGATAGCACAGCCGTTCCCGGCTGGGCACAAGGGGTCCCAGTACGTTCGACGTCTCGGAGTCAGATGAGCCAGCAGCGCAACGGGCAAGCCGCCGGTGCCCCGGACGGGGCCGGCTTTCCGGATCTTCCCGAAGCCACCGTCGCCCGGCTGCCGGAGTACCTCCGTGCCCTGCACCACCTCGCGGAGACCGGGTTCGACACCGTGTCCAGCGAGGGTCTCGCGGCCGCTGCCGGGGTCAACTCGGCGAAGCTGCGCAAGGACCTGTCCCACCTGGGTTCGTACGGCACCCGGGGGGTCGGCTACGACGTGGCGCTGCTGATCGCCCAGATCGAGCACGTCCTCGGCCTCACCCAGCGACGGACCGTCGCGCTCGTCGGTGTCGGTAACCTTGGTCATGCACTGGCCGGCTACGGCGGGTTCGGCACCCGAGGGTTCCGCATCGCCGCGCTGTTCGACGCCGACCCCGGTCGGGTCGGCGAGCAGATCAACGGCCTGCCGGTGCACGACATCCGCCGCCTGCCCGAGGTGGTGGCCGCCGAGGCGATCTCCATCGCGGTCATCGCCACGCCGGCGGAGGCCGCCCAGCAGGTCGCCGACCAGCTGGTGGCCGCCGGTGTGACCAGCATTTTGAACTTCGCGCCGTGCGTGTTGTCCGTGCCCGACGGGGTGGATGTGCGAAAGGTCGATCTCGCGGTCGAGCTGCAGATCCTGTCGTTCCACGAGCACCGCAAGTCCGCGTTGACCACCCTGCCGTCGCACCCGGCCAATGGCCGGGTGAAGATCCGCCCAGCGCTCAATGGGGAGGCGCTCGCTACGTGAACCTGCTTGTCGTCGGAGTTTCGCACCGCACCGCGGGGGTCGCCCTGCTGGAGCGGCTGGCGGTGACGCCCGACCAGACCCCCGAACTGCTCAACCGACTGCTCGCCCAGGAGTTCGTCGGCGAGGCTCTCGTGCTCTCGACCTGCAACCGGGTCGAGGTGTATGCGGCGGTCTCGGCGTTCCACGGCGGCCTCGCCGACATCGGCGCGGTGCTCGCCGAGCGGGCCGGCTGCGCGGTCGCGGACCTGGCTCCCCACCTGTACGTCAGCTACGAGGCGGACGCCGTCCGGCACGCTTTCCGGGTGGCGGCCGGGCTGGACTCCATGGTCGTCGGTGAGGCGCAGATCCTCGGCCAGCTGCGCGACGCGTACACCGTCGCGACCGAGCACGGCACCGCCGGCCGGCTGCTGCACGAACTGGCACAGCAGGCGCTGCGCGTGGGCAAGCGCGCGCACGCCGAGACCGCGATCGACCGGGCCGGCCAGAGCGTCGTCACGGCCGCCCTGGGGCTCGGCCTGTCGAGCCTGTACGGCGCGCAGACCGAGACCTTCCCGCCGGAGGCGTCGGCGGACGTGCTGGTGATCGGCGCGGGCGCGATGGGCGCGCTCTCCCTGGCGACGCTGCGCCGGGCCGGCGCGGGCCGCCTCTACGTCGCCAACCGCGGCGCGGCCCGGGCGCAGCGCCTCGCCGCCAACTACGACGCCGAGGCGGTGCCGTTCGACGACCTCGCCTCCGCTCTCGCCCGCGTCGACGTGGTGGTCTGCGCCACCGCCTCGCCCGAGCCGGTACTCACCCCCGAGGTGCTGGCCGCCGCCCGGCGTCCGGCCGCGCGGCCGCTGCTCGTGCTCGACCTGGCGGTACCCCGCGACGTCGCCCCCGGCGTCGCCGACCTGCCCGGCGTGATCCTGGTCGACCTCGAACGCCTCGGCCTGGCCGCAGACGAGCGCTCGGATGAGGCCGCCGAGGTCATCGGCGTCGCCCGGGACGTCGCGCTGCCGGAAGGCCAGCGGCTCGGGCTGCCGGCCGACACCGACATACGCGCCGCCGAGACGATCGTGGGCGACGAGGTGGAGGCGTTCCGTACCTGGCAGCGCAGCTCCGACGTGGCGCCGACGGTCGCCGCGCTGCGGGCCCGCGCCGACGAGGTGGTCGCGGCCGAAATGCGCCGGCTGCGCCAGCGCCGCCCCGACCTCACCGACGAACAGCGCGACGACGTGGCGCACGCGGTGCACCGGGTGGTGCAGCGGCTGCTGCACCTGCCGTCGGTACGGGTCCGTCAGCTCGCCGCCGAGCCGGGCGGTGAGTCGTACGCGGCCGCGCTGCGTGCCCTGTTCGGGCTGGAGATCCCGCAGGGCATCGACCCGGTGGGGGCGTGCGAGGTCGCCGTCTCCGGGCCGGAGGAGTCATGAGCGAGCGCAGCGAGCGAATCATGAACTCAGTCCGCCGGGAGCGCACCGCCGAGCGAAGCGAGGCGGTGGCGTGACCGTGTACGGAAAGCTGAGGCTCGGTACCCGCGGAAGCGCGCTGGCGATGGCCCAGTCGGGCCTGGTCGCCGCCGCCGTCCGGGCCAAGACCGGGCGCGAGGTCGAGCTGGTGGAGATCAGCACGGCCGGCGACCGGTCCAGCGCACCGATCGCCAACCTGGGCGTCGGCGTGTTCGTCAGCGCGTTGCGCGACGCGCTCGCGGCGAAAGAGATCGACTTCGCCGTGCACTCCTACAAGGACCTGCCGACGTCCGCGCAGGAGGGCCCCGGCCCGAGGGGCTCCACCACGCCCCGGACCTTCGGGGATGGCCTGTGTATTGCCGCCGTACCGCCGCGCGAGGACCCGCGCGACGCACTGGTGGCCCGGGACGGGCTGACCCTGACCGAACTGTCCGAAGGCGCCAGGATCGGTACCGGCGCGATCCGCCGTATCGCCCAGATCGCCGCTCTCGGGCGAAATCTGAAATGCGTTCCAATTCGAGGTAATGTTGACACTCGGTTGCGTAAAGTCGCCCAGGGTGAGCTTGACGGCGTGATTCTGGCCCGTGCCGGTCTCTCGCGGCTCGGTCGGGCGGCTGAGGCGACCGAGATCCTCGACCCGATGCTCATGCTGCCCGCCCCCGCCCAGGGAGCGCTGGCCGTGGAGTGCCGGGAAGACGACGACGAGCTGATCGAGCTGCTCGCCGCACTCGACGACCCGGGCACTCGCGCCGCGGTGACGGCCGAGCGCGCTCTGCTCGCTCAATTGGAGGCCGGTTGCTCCGCGCCGGTCGCCGCTCTGGCCGAGATCGCCGAAGGCGATAGCGGTCTGGAGATCTACTTGCGCGGTGCGGTGTTCAGTCCGGACGGTCGCTTCGGCGTCCGGCTGTCGCGTACCGGAACGCTCGCCGAGGCCGGACAGGTCGGCAGGCTGCTCGCCACCGACCTGCTCGCTGAAGGCGCTGACTCTGTACTGGGGAGTACAGCATGACCCGTACCCGTAAGAACGCAGGCCGCGTCGTGTTCGTGGGTGCCGGCCCGGGTGACCCCGGCCTGCTCACCCGTCGGGCGTACGACGCGCTGACGACCGCCGACCACATCGTGTACGACCGCCGCGTCCCCGAGTCCATGCTCGAGGCGATCAAGGCGGACGCGGCACCCGAGACGGAGTTCTCGCCGGCCGAGGGGGCCTCGGGCGACGTCGCCAAGGTGCTGCTCTCGGCGGCCCGCTCCGGGTTGAAGGCTGTACACCTCGTCGGCGGTGACCCGCTCGGCCACGACTCGGTGGTCAAGGAGGTGCAGGCGGTCGCCCGTACCAACGTGCCGTTCGAGGTCGTGCCCGGCATCGGCGCCGCCGCCGGCGTGGCCACCTACGCCGGTGTGCCGCTGCCCGGCGTGCGCACCGTCGCCGACGTCGACGACGTGCACACCCTCGACTTCGAGCCGATCGCCGCAGCCCTGGCCCGCGGCTCGTCCGCGGCGCTCGCGATCGACGCCGGTGACCTGGCCACGGTCCGGGACGGGCTGCTGGCCGCCGGGGTCGACCCGGGCACGCCGGTGGCGGTGACCGGCGAGGGCACCGGCGACACGCAGTACACGACGTCGTCCAGTGTGGACAGCATGGTGACCGCCGTGATCGGCTTCGCCGGCCGCATCGTGGTCAGCCTCGGCGAGGGCGTCACCCACCGTGACAAGCTCGGCTGGTGGGAGAACCGGCCGCTGTACGGCTGGAAGGTGCTCGTCCCGCGTACCAAGGAGCAGGCCGGCGCGATGAGCGAGCGGCTGCGCGCGTACGGGGCGATCCCGTGCGAGGTGCCGACGATCGCGGTCGAGCCGCCGCGCACCCCGGCCCAGATGGAGCGGGCGATCAAGGGGCTGGTCGACGGCCGGTACGCCTGGGTCGTCTTCACCTCCACCAACGCCGTCCGTGCGGTGTGGGAGAAGTTCGCCGAGCACGGCCTCGACGCCCGCCACTTCGGCGGCGTGAAGATCGCGTGTATCGGTGAGGCGACCGCCGAAGCGGTACGCGCGTTCGGTGTACAGCCGGAGCTGATCCCGTCCGGCGAGCAGTCGTCCGAGGGGCTGCTGGCGGAGTTCTCCCCGCACGACGAGGTGCTCGACCCGGTCGGGCGGATCCTCTTGCCGCGCGCCGACATCGCCACCGAAACCCTGGCCGCCGGCCTGACCGACCTCGGCTGGGAGGTCGACGACGTCACGGCGTACCGGACCGTCCGGGCCGCGCCGCCGCCGGCCGAGATCCGCGACGCCATCAAGTCGGGCGGCTTCGACGCCGTGCTCTTCACGTCGTCCTCGACCGTGCGCAACCTGGTCGGCATCGCCGGCAAGCCGCACGCCCGCACCGTGGTGTCGGTCATCGGACCGAAGACGGCCGAGACCGCGACCGAGTTCGGGCTGCGCGTCGACGTCCGGCCGCAGCACGCGAGCGTCCCGGACCTGGTGGAGGCGCTTGCGCAGTACGCGATCGAGCTGCGCGAGAAGCTGGCCGCCATGCCGGCCAAGCAGCGCCGCGGGTCCAAGGTGCAGGGCCCGACCGCGCTACGGTATCGCTAGTCGTCTCTTCATGGATCTTGGACACCTGGCGGGGTGACAGGCCCGCCAGGTGCCCGAGATCGGAGGTAGTACACATGTTCCCCGCAGTTCGCCCGCGGCGCCTGCGTCGCACCCCCGCTATCCGCCGGCTCGTCGCCGAGACCCGTCCGGCCCCCGCCGAACTGGTGCTCCCCATGTTCGTACGCGAGGGCCTGACCGGGCCGCGCCCGATCTCCTCGCTGCCCGGCGTGGTCCAGCACTCCCGTGACTCGCTGCGCAAGGCCGCCGTCGAGGCGGTACAGGCCGGCATCGGCGGCCTGATGCTCTTCGGCGTCCCGGCCACCCGCGACGAGTGCGGCTCCGCCGGTACCGACCCGGACGGCATCCTGAACGCCGCCATCCGCGACGTGGTCAGCGAGGTCGGCGACGCCACCGTGGTGATGAGCGACCTGTGCCTGGACGAGTTCACCTCGCACGGGCACTGTGGCGTGCTTACGCCCGACGGCGAGGTCGACAACGACGCGACCCTCCGCCGGTACGCCGACATGGCGCTGGCGCAGGCCGAGGCCGGTGCGCACGTGCTCGGCCCGTCCGGGATGATGGACGGCCAGATCGGAGTGATCCGCGAGGCGCTCGAAGAGGCCGGTCACACCGACACCGCTGTGCTGGCCTACGCGGTCAAGTACGCCTCCGCGTTCTACGGCCCGTTCCGCGAGGCCGTCGAGTCGACGCTGGAGGGCGATCGCAAGAGCTACCAGCAGGACCCCGCGAACCTGCGGGAGGCGCTGCGCGAGGTCGCGCTCGACATCGCCGAGGGCGCCGACATGGTGATGGTCAAGCCGGCCCTGCCGTACCTCGACGTGATCTCCGCGGTCGCCGCCGAGGTCGACGTGCCGGTGGCCGCGTACCAGATCTCGGGCGAGTACGCGATGGTCGAGGCGGCCGCAGCCAACGGCTGGATCGACCGGGAGCGGGCCATCCTGGAGCAGCTCACGTCGATCCGTCGGGCCGGTGCGCAGATCATCCTCACGTACTGGGCCGTCGAGGCGGCACAGTTGCTGCGCAAGGGGTACTGACCGCAGCGACCGGGTATCCGACATACATGAGAATCGGATACTTCCTGTCGTGCGAAGAGTACGGACCGGCTGAGCTGGTCGAGCAGGCCAAGGCGGCGGAGCAGGCCGGCTTCGAGGCGCTCTGGATCTCCGACCACTTCCATCCCTGGCTGGAGGAGCAGGGCGAGAGCCCCTTCGTCTGGTCGATGATCGGCGCGATCAGCCAGGTCTGCTCGTTGCCGATCACCACGGCGGTGACCGCGCCGACCGTCCGCATCCACCCGGCGATCATCGCCCAGGCGGCGGCGACCAGCGGTGTCCTGACCGGCGGTCGCTTCACTCTCGGTGTGGGCAGCGGCGAGGCCCTCAACGAGCACATCCTCGGCGACCCGTGGCCGTCGGCCGCGATGCGCCTGGACATGCTCGAAGAGGCCGTCGAGGTGATCCGTGAGCTGTGGCGGGGCAAGTTCGTCAACCACTACGGCGAGCACTACCAGGTCGAGCAGGCCAGGATCTACACGTTGCCCGACGAGCCCCCCAAGATCTACGTCTCCGGCTTCGGGAAGAAGTCGATCGAACTGGCCGCCCGTATCGGCGACGGGTTCATCTGTGTGATGCCCGACGCCGACAAGGTACGCCAATTCCGTGAGCAGGGCGGCGACGGCAAGGTGGTGCAGGGCGGCTTCAAGGCCTGCTACGCGCAGAGCGAGGACGAAGCCCTGCGGATCGCGCACGAGAAGTGGCGCAACGAGGGGCTCCCCGGCGAGCTGGCCCAGGTGCTGCCGTCGCCCCGCCACTTCGAGCAGGCGAGCGAACTGGTCAAGCCGGAGATGCTCAAGGAGTCGTTCGCGATCGGCCCCGACCCCGCCCGGCAACTGGACATGATCCAGAAGTACCAGGAGGCCGGCTACGACGAGGTGTACGTGGCGAACATCGGCCCGCACTACCGCGAGCTGTGCGACCTGTACGCCAAGGAGGTTCTGCCCCGGGTACGGCGGCGGGAGACCGTCGGCGCCTGATCGGGCGCGCCCTGGGTCGCGCGCGCCCTGGGCCGCGCGCGGACGGAGGCGGAACCGCATGCTAGCCCGGTCGAGCGCTCGGCTCTTTCGCAGCGCTTATCCACAGCTTGTCCACAGCTGACGGAGCGGGGCTGCGCCGAGCGGGCCGATCCGGCCAGGGTGGGGGCGTGACCGAGAACGAACGCGAGCCGTACCCCACCACCGGTCTTCTCCGAGCGGTACGGCGGAAGGCCGACATGAGCCAGCGGGAGCTCGCCCGGGCGGCGGGGGTGTCCCCGTCTTCGGTCGGTCGGGTCGAGTCGGGTGCGCGGGCGGCCAGCGTGGCGCTGTTCTCCCGCCTGGTCGACGCGGCCGGGATGCACCTGCTGGTAGTGGATGATCACGGAAGGGTGATCACGCCGATGCTCGACAGGGAGGACCTGCGTGACGGCGCCGAGCGCCGCTACCCGTCGCACCTGGACACCATCACCGATCCGGAGCCGGGGGAGTGGTGGGCCGACATCTACGGGCTGGCGCGGCCGCCGGAGACGTTCTTCCGCGACCGCCGGCTCCGCGACGCCATGCGCCGGCGCAGCCAGTGGGAGGTGCGGGTGGCGAAGTACCGCACGTCACCGGAGCCGCCCGATCCCCGGTGGAGCGACCGTTGGCGCTGGTGGCAGCCTCCGAGCAGCTGGCCCTAGCTCGCCGCGTCCAGCCGGCGGAGCACGTCGGATACGTCCGCCTCGTACTCGCGCCACTCCCGGTTGGGCTTGAACCCCAGCTCGTCGTTGACCCGGCGCATCGCCTCGCCGCCGACCGCGTTCCAGGTCTGCACGTCCTCCAGCTGCGGCTCGTCGGTCCGCAGCTCGGTCAGCATCCGGGCCTTCAGGGCGCGGCCCAGCCCGTACCCCCGGTGGGTCCGCACCACGACCGTGTCGTACTGGTCGGCCCGGGTCGGCCGCTGCGCCGGTACGACCACCTCGGTCAGCCCGGCGACCGCGCCGGACTGCTCGTGGATGGCCAGCACGACGTACGGTTTCAGGCCCCGGGCGCGCAGCGTGGCGAGGCTGGCCCGCAGCCGCTCACTGTCGTACGAGCTGGGGCGCAGCTCGAGTTCGTACGCCGGGTTGAGCCGCATCGTCGCCTTGGCCCTGGCGTACTCGTCCAGGAGCTCTTCGGGCGGCCCACCGTGGTGGTACTCGATCCGGTACCCCGACCCGACGCCCTTCGCCAGGCCGGTGAGCTGCTCCCAGTTCACGGTGGAGAGGTCGAGCAGGTTGCGCATCTCGACGAAGGCGCACCGGAAGCCCTGAGCCTCGAAGAAGTCGGCGGCCGGGGTGTCGCCCACCACCTCCACCCCGATCGAGCCGTACGCCTCGGCGTCGGCGCGCCTGGCCGCGGCGGCGAGCAGGGCGGTGCCGACGCCGGCCCGGCGGGCGTCCGGGCGCACCAGCAGCTCCAGTACGGCGATGTCACCGACGAGCAGGATGCTCGCGTACCCGAGAAGCTCGTCGCCGTCCTCGGCGACCCAGCAGATGCGCCGCTCCTCGGGCATGGTGACCGCCAGGTACTCCCGGAAGGAGTCCATCCGCCACGGCGGGTCCTCCGGCACGTCGGCGGCGAAGATCAGGTTGAAGGTGCGGACCAGTGCCGCAAGCTCCTCGGTGGGAGCGGCGACGGGATCCCACTCACGCACCTGCACGGCACCTAGCTTGCCGATGTTCGCGCCCGGACGGAAGGCCTTAGCGGTTATTAAGTCTCCGGCCGGTCGGTCAGCGGCTGCGCACGCCGTAGTCGTTCGCGGCGTTGAAGACGTCCTGGATGTACGCCTGGACCGCGTTGTACGCCATGATCGCCGCCCACCAGTCGCCGGCCACCGTGAGGTTGCGGTTGCCGGCGCACAGGTAGCGGGCCGCCGCCAGGGCCGCGTCGTCGATGTCGTTTATGTCGGCGACCCCGTCGCCGTCCGCGTCCGCTCCGTACTGGCCCCAGGTGGAGGGGATGAACTGCATCGGCCCGACGGCGTGGTCCCAGGTACGGTCGCCGTCGAGCCGCCCGCCGTCGGTGTCGTGGATGGCCATCCGGCTGCCCTGCCCGTCCAGCGGCGCGCCGATGATCGGCGGGAGCGCCTTGCCGTCGGGGGCGAGCGTCGCCTGGTGCTGGCCGTGCGCCGACTCGATCTTGCCGATGCCGGCGAGCGTCGTCCACCGGAGCTGGCAGGTCGGCTGGGAGGCGGCGGTGGCCAGCTCGGCGTACCCGTACGCCTGCATCGCCACCACCGGGACGCCGAGCTTCGCCGCCAGCGGCCTGGCCCAGGCGGCGAGGTCCGACGGCCTGGTCATGGCGCCGGTCGCGCCGCTGCCGGGGGCTGCGCTCGGATCGGTGCCGGGCAGGCCGGCGCCGGGGACATCCGGTAAGGCGGCCGGGTCGATCCTCGCGAAGGCGCGCTGGGTGGAGGTCGGCAGCGCCGGCACGACGAACGCGCCGGCGAGGACCGATCCGGCCATCAGCGCGAAGACCAACAGACCGGACCGGAGAACCCCGGGGTACGGGCGCCGCGCCCACGCCGCCGTGGCGCGGAAGCCGGCGCGGGAGGCGGTGATCAGTCGCCGGCCGACGCGAGCCGGGAGAGCGCGCCACCGGCCGGGGCGCCGGGTCGACGGTGCACGATGGTTGGAAACGCCGATCGAGTCTGACTTGTCGACCGTGTCCGGTGCCGGGATCGGGGTGGGTGCCTGCGCCTCCTCGGCTGGCGCCGCCGGCCGCAGCGGCGCCGTCGTCGGATCGACCACCCGGTTCCCCTGTCCCACGCCGTCGAGTATGGCCCATCCGTGCAGACGTTGTCGTCCCGGGAACGACCGGCGCTGATGTAGGTAATCTGATGACATGCCCCGCTACGAGTACCGCTGCCGCAGCTGCGGCGCCACCTTCGAACTGAGCCGGCCGATGCGCGAGGCGGGCGAACCGGCCCGATGCCCCGGTGGTCACGACGACACTGTCAAGCTGCTGTCCACTGTGGCCGTCGGCGGACGTCGGGGGGAGCCGGCCGGCCCTGGCGGCGGATGCTGTGGAGGCGGGTGCGGCTGCGGCTGAGCCCCGCCGTACCGGCTGGTAACGAAGCTCATCCATACGTCGCAACCCCGTCGACCCTCCGGTCGTTACCTCGGCCGAACCCGCCTGTCCCCACCGGCCTGCTCGTATGATCCCCGGCTGCGACCTCGGGCCGAGGCGAGCCGTTTCTACGATGTGCGCGCGGCGGGTGTGCGGCAGCATGAGTGCGACTGGCAGGGCGGAGGTTCACGCGTGTCGGCACGGACGCACCTGCCGAACGGGCTGGTGACCTTTCTGTTCACCGACATCGAGGGCTCGACGAGGTTGGCCCAGATGCTCGGTGTGGACTACCGCGCGGTGCTGACCGAGCACCGGCGGGTGCTGTGGCGCGCACTGTCCACAGGCGACGGTGTGGTGCTGTTCACCGAGGGCGACTCGCTCTTCGTCGCGTTCGCCGACGCGACCGCGGCCCTGCGCGCGTGCGTCGCGGCCCAGCGCGCGCTGTCGCGGCACGAGTGGCCCGATCCGCGGACGCGGCCGATGGTACGAATGGGGCTGCACACCGGTTACGCCGAGCCGGTCGACGGGGAGTACGCGAGCCCCGAGGTGCACCGTGCGGCCCGGGTGGCCGAGGCAGCGCACGGCGGCCAGGTGCTCTGCTCGGCGGCCACCGCGGCCGCGGCGCGCCGCCTGCCCGACGGGGTCGCGCTCTCCGATCTCGGACTGCACCGGCTGCGCGGCTTCGACGGCCGTGAGCGGCTGTACCAGGTCGTGGCGGCCGGCCTCGCCCCGGACTTCCCACGCCCCCGTACGCCCGTCCGCCCCCCGCACAACCTGCCGACCCCGGCGACCTCGCTGATCGGCCGCGCCGCCGAGCGGCAGCGGCTACCCGAACTGCTCGCCGACCACCGCCTCGTCACGGTGACCGGCGCGGGCGGGGTGGGGAAGACGCGGCTGGCCGTCGAGGTGGCGCGCGACCTCGTCGGCGAGTACCCAGACGGGGTCTGGTTCGTCGACCTCGCCGGTACCGGCGACCCGCACCAGGTGGAGCTCGCGGTCGCGGGAGCGCTCGGGCTGCGCCCGGAGCCCGGCCGGACGGTCGCGCAGACCCTCGCCGACCATGCCGCCGGTCGTCATACCCTCGTCGTCCTCGACACCTGCGACGCGCAGCTACCGGCGGTCGCACCGCTGGTCGGGCGGCTGCTCGACGGCGGGTCCGGCGCGCGGGTACTGGCGACCAGCCGCGAGCCGCTCGGACTCCCCGGTGAGGTGGTCTGGAGGCTGCCGCCGCTGCCGGTGGACGCCACCGCGGGCGGCCCGAGCGACGCCGTCGCGCTGCTGCTCGACCGGGCCGCCGCGGCCCGCGGTGGGCAGCCGCCCTGCGACGACGAGGCGGTGTACCTCGACCGGGTCGCGACCGGGCTGTCCGGGCTGCCGCTCGCGCTCGAACTGGCCGCGGCCCGGCTGCGGGTACTGTCCGCGGGCGACCTCGCCGCCCGGATCGACGACGTGCTCGCCACCCTCGACGCCGGCTGCGGCGGCACGTCGCTGCCGGGCGCCGGTGACCGGCACCGGACGATCCAGGCGGCGCTGGACTGGTCGTACCGCACCCTTGACGCCCCGGCGGCCCGGCTGCTGCGCCGGCTGTCGGTGTTCGCCGGCCCGGTGGCCCTGCCGGCCGTCGAGTCGCTCGGTGGCGGCGATCCGCTCGATCCGCTCGCCACGCTCGTGGACAAGTCGCTGGTCCAGGCGGAGCCGCGGGCGGAGACGGCGACCTACCGGCTGCTGCGGCCGATCCGGGCGTACGCCTCCCGCGCCCTGCGCGACACCGGCGAGGAGGAGGCGATCCGGGACCGGCACGTCGCCTGGTGCCTGCGGCAGATCCGGGCCGCGCACGTGGACGCCAACGGCCGTCCGGTGACGCTGTCGCTGTACGCGATCGACCCGCTGGCCGACGAGGTGCGCGGTGCCCTGCGGTGGACGGTGAGCCGGGGCGCCGCCCGGGACGGGCTGGCCGTCGCGACCCGCCTGGACCAGTGGTGGTGCGAGCGTGGGCTGGCGAGCGAGGCCCGGATGTGGCTGTTCCGGCTGTACGAGCGGGTCAGGGCCACCGGCGAGGAGCTACCCGAGGGCGAGGTGGCGGCCGCGTACCACGCCCACGCGGCGGCGGCCGGCGCCGACGGCGAGTACGTCGAGGGGCTGCGGTTCTCGCAGCGGGCCGAGGCCTCGGCGCGGGGTGCCGGCGAGGTCGGCCTCCTGGTACGCGTGCTCGCCGGGCGCGGCGCGCCGCTGGCCGGACTGGGCCAGGTCGACGACGCCGAGCGGGTGTGCCGGGAGGTGACGGGATGGGCCCGCCGGGAGGGCGTGTGGAGCGACGCGCTGCTCGCCGTGTACACGCTGGCCCAGATCCTGCTGGTGCGCGGCGCGCTGGACGAGGCGGCAGACCTGCTGGCCAACGCCCGCCCGCTGGAGGCGTCCCGACCGGCCGAGCGCGGTCGCCGTACCGTCGACGCGCTGCTGGGCCTGGTGGCGCTGCGGCGCGGTGACGTGGTCGCGGCGCACGACCACCTCGCGGTGGCGCTGCGGTCCCGGATGGGGTTCGGCTTCTCCGCGCAGTCCGGCGAGACGCTCAACGCGGTGGCGGTGCGCTGCCTGGCCGGTGACGACCCGCTCACCGCGGCACGGCTGTTCGGGGCGGCACAGGCGGCGCGGGCCCGGCTGCGGCTGGCGGCCGGGCCGTTCGGCCCGTACTGGCACGAGCAGCAGGCGGTGGCCCGTGCCGTGCTCGGCGACGTGATGTTCGATGCCGCGTACGCCGAGGGCGCGACGCTGTCCCTGGAGGACGCGGTGGCCGTCGCGCTCACCGTGGAGCACCCGGACCTGGCGGCCGACTCGGGTCGCTTCAGCCACTCGTCTTGATCGTCACAACTTCCCCAGGGGAGGTCGTGGTCGTAGCGGTGTGCCGAGACCACGACCTCACCTCGGAGGTTGTGTTGATCGAGCTAGAGGATGGCCCAGGTGTCGCCGGAGTTGAGCAGGTTGGACAGCTCGGCCTCCGGCTCGCCGACCAGCTTCGCCTTCGCCTCGTCGAGCTGGCTACGCACCAGGTCGTCGTAGTTGGGCCGGTCCACCGCCCGGAACACGCCGATCGGGGTGTTGCGCAGGTCCCCTTCGGGTAGCCGGGACAGCGCGAACGCGTACGCCGGCTCGGCGACCGTCGCGTCGTGCACGACGACCTCGTCGGCCGACACCTCGGCGGTCCGGCGCACCTCGAGCCCGAAGGCGCCCGGCGGGTGGGTCACGCACCACTCGCCGTCCTTGCCGAAGGTGATCGGCTGGCCGTGCTGGAGGCGGATCACGTACTCGTCGCGGGTGGACGGGTCCTTGAGCACCTCGAACGCGCCGTCGTTGAAGATGTTGCAGTTCTGGTAGATCTCCACGAACGCGGAGCCCTTGTGCTCGGCTGCCTGGCGCAGCACCGACTGGAGGTGCTTGCGGTCGGAGTCGATCGTCCGGGCGACGAAGGTCGCCTCGGCGCCGAGCGCCAGCGAGATCGGGTTGAACGGGGAGTCCGCCGACCCGACCGGCGTCGACTTCGTGACCTTGCCGAGCTCCGAGGTCGGTGAGTACTGGCCCTTGGTCAACCCGTAGATCTTGTTGTTGAACAGCAGGATCTTCAGGTTGACGTTGCGGCGCAGCGAGTGGATGAGGTGGTTGCCGCCGATCGACAGGGCGTCGCCGTCACCGGTGACCACCCACACCGACAGGTCCGGGCGCGACACCGACAGGCCGGTCGCGATGGCCGGCGCACGGCCGTGGATCGAGTGCATGCCGTACGTGTTGAGGTAGTACGGGAACCGCGACGAGCAGCCGATACCGGACACGAACACGGTGCGCTCGCGGGGGATGCCGAGCTCCGGCAGGAACGACTGCATCGCGGCCAGGATCGCGTAGTCACCGCAGCCGGGGCACCAGCGCACCTCCTGGTCGGACTTGAAGTCCTTCGCGGTCAGCTTGAGCGCCACTGGCGCCGCGCCAGCGGAATTCTTCGCTTCATGCATTCTTTACGACCTCTTCCAACATGCTCTCCAGCTCGGCGGCGGTGAACGGCAGGCCGCGTACCTGGTTGTAGGCGATCGCGTCGATCAGGTACTTCGACCGGATCACGCCGGCGAGCTGACCGAGGTTCATCTCCGGGATGACCACCCGGTCGTAGGCCTTGAGGACCGCGCCGAGATTACGCGGCATCGGGTTCAGGTGGCGCAGGTGCGCCTGGGCCACCGGCAGGCCGCGCTGGCGCAGGGAGCGGCACGCGGCGCCGATCGGCCCGTACGTGGAGCCCCAGCCCAGGACCAGGACCCGGGCGTCGCCGTCGGGGTCGTCGACCTCGACGTCCGGCACCTCGATGCCCTCGATCCGGGCGGCGCGGGTACGGACCATGAAGTCGTGGTTGGCCGGGTCGTACGAGATGTCACCGGTCTTGTCGGCCTTCTCCAGACCGCCGATGCGGTGCTCCAGCCCCGGCGTGCCGGGCACGGCCCACGGCCGGGCCAGGGTGGCCGGGTCGCGCAGGTACGGCAGGAACTGCCCCTCGGGGCCGTTCGGCTCGGACGCGAACTCGACCCGCAGGTCCGGCAGCTCGGCGACGGCGGGCAGCCGCCACGGCTCGGAGCCGTTGGCGATGTACCCGTCGGAGAGCAGGATCACCGGGGTCCGGTAGGTCAGCGCGATCCGCGCCGCCTCGAGCGCGGCGTCGAAGCAGTCGGCGGGGGAGCGCGGCGCGATGATCGCCACCGGGGCCTCGCCGTGCCGGCCGTGCAGGGCCATGGCCAGATCGGCCTGCTCGGTCTTGGTCGGCATGCCGGTGGACGGCCCGGCGCGCTGCACGTCGATGATGAGCAGCGGCAGCTCCAGGGCCACCGCCAGGCTGATCGTCTCGCTCTTGAGGGCGACGCCCGGACCGGAGGTCGAGGTGACCCCGAGCGCGCCGCCGTACGAGGCGCCCAGCGCCACGCCGATCGCGGCGATCTCATCCTCGGCCTGCACCGTCGTGACGCCGAACTTCTTGTGCTTGGACAGCTCGTGCAGGATGTCGCTGGCCGGCGTGATCGGGTACGCGCCGAGCAGGACCGGCAGCTTCGCGCGCACCCCGGCGGCCACGACGCCCAGCGCCAGGGCCGTGTTGCCGGTGATGTTGCGGTACTCGCCCGCGGGCATCTTCGCCGGCTTGACCTCGTAGCGCACCACGAAGTCCTCGGTGGTCTCACCGAAGTTGAAGCCGGCCTTGAACGCGGCGACGTTGGCCGCGGCCACCTCGGGGCGGGCGGCGAACTTGCGCTCCAGGAACCGCAGCGTGGACTCGCTGGGGCGGGAGTACATCCACGACAGCAGGCCGAGGGCGAACATGTTCTTGGCCCGCTCGGCGTCCTTCTTGGAGATTTCGAAGTTCTCCAGGGCGCGCACGGTCATGGAGGTCAGCGCCACCGGGTGCAGCGCGTAGCCGTCGAGGGAGCCGTCCTCGAGCGGGTCGTCGGCGTACCCGACCTTGGCCAGGTTCCGCTTGGTGAACTCGTCGGTGTTGACGATGATGTCGGCGCCGGGACGCAGGTCGCCCAGGTTGGCCTTGAGCGCCGCCGGGTTCATGGCGACGAGCACGTCCGGGGTGTCACCGGGCGTCAGGATGTCGAAATCGGCGAAGTGAACCTGGAAGCTGGAGACGCCGGGCAGCGTGCCGGCAGGCGCCCGGATCTCGGCCGGGAAGTTGGGCAGCGTGGAGATGTCGTTGCCGAGCTGGGCGGTCTCCGAGGTGAACCGGTCGCCGGTGAGTTGCATACCGTCGCCGGAGTCTCCGGCGAAACGAATGACCACTCGATCCAGTTGACGGACCTGCTTGGTCACGTGGTTGACCTCCTCGGTGACGGCGGGTGGGGGGATGAGTCGCCGTCGCGCAGCGTCGGGCGACGGGCCCTTCGAGGACCCGCTCCTCCATACACCCCGAGCCTACGTCGAACTGGTCCGACGGACTCCCTGTGGTTTCCGTTACGTGGGTGACGACACGTTGCGCCGGCGTCGGCATCCACGCATTTGTACGGATAGCCGCCTTCCGGTGGTTCGAAAACCGGCCGGTGGACCACCCAAAGGCATCCATTATCGGTCGGGGTGCTGGGGTACGCAGCCCTGCGATCGGTGATTCGACAGCGACGTACGGCTAGGCTGCGGTCGTGACCGGTTATCTCGGCTCGTACGCCACGCTCGGGCTGCTTCTGCTCGCGGGCGCGCTGGTGTTCGTGGCGGCCTTCGGGGCCAACCGGGTGCTGCGCCCCAGCCGTCCGGCCGACACGCCCGGCAAGTGGGAGAACTACGAGTGCGGACTCGACCCAGTCGGCGGCGACTGGGCCCAGGTACAGGTTCGTTACTACGTGTACGCGTACCTGTATGTGCTTTTTGCGGTTGAAAGTGTCTTCATCTTTCCGTGGGCCGTCGTCTTCGACCGGCCCGGGTTCGGCACCGCGGCCGTGGTCGAGATGGGCATCTTCGTCGGGCTGCTCGCGCTCGGCCTGCTCTACGCCTGGCGCAAACGCGTCCTGCGCTGGAGCTGACCCGTCCCGCCCTCACCCTGTCCGGGTGTCCGACTCGCCCTGTTGAGCACGCCGGACTCGCTTGGTCGAGGCGAGCGTGCCACGATCGTGAGATGGGTCAGCTCGTGCTCCTGACGATCGGCGCGCTCGTCGTCGGTGCTATCGGCTTCGGCATCGCGGTGCTCATCTCGGGCTCAGACCCCGGGCTGGCGCCGGTGGAGGGGGAGGGCAGGGCGGTTCCGCTGCCCGCCGACCGCCCGCTGGTCGAGTCCGACCTCGCCCGGATCCGGTTCGACACCGGGGCGCGGGGCTACCGGATGGCCCAGGTCGACGCGGCGCTGCGCCGGGCGGCCTACGACATCGGGTACAAGCTGGAGCTGATCGACGTGCTGCAGGCCGAGGTGGACGCGCTGCGCGACGGGCGGTCTGCCGACGCCGACAAGCTCCGCGCCGCGCGGGAAGCCGCGTCCAGGGCGATCCGGAGCGGTCCGGAGCCGACCACGGACCTCGGCCCGGAGCACAGCTCGTCCCCTGATGCGGAGCACGACGCGAGCCCGGCCGGGCCGGCACCGCGTGACGGCGGACCCGGCTCGGACGACTCCTCGTCCGAGCCACAGGAGATGAGGCTGCCGTGAGTACCCCGCAGCCCCGGTCAACGGGGGACGGGGCGACCGACACGACGCCGCGGCAGGCGTCCACGGCCGGCGACGACGAGCCCCGTGCCGGTACCAACGACGCCGCGGGTGCGCGGAGCGAGCCGCCGGGCGACGCCGCCCGGGCGGCCCAGGCCGCACTCGGCGACGCCGTACAGCCGGGCGCCGGTGAGGTGACCGCCACCGTCATCGTCAACGCCCCCGCGGCGCAGGTCTTCGAGGCCCTGCTGGCCTGGGAGCGGCAGAGCGACTGGATCCCGTTCACGCGGGTACGGCTGGTCGACGGCGACGGCGGTGAGGGCAGTTCGATCGAGGCGGTGACCCAGGTCGGCCCGGCCGTGCTGCGCGACGAGATGCGCGTGATCAAGGTCGACCGGCCGTACGAGATCCGGGTCGTCCACTACGGCAGGGTGCTGCGCGGCCCCGGCGTGATGCGGTGCACCCCGATGGGCGGCGACCGTACCCAGGTGGTCTGGCACGAGTGGTTCCACCTGCCCGGCGGTACCGCCGGCAAGGTCGCCTGGCCGGTTCTGTGGCCGGGCTCGAAGGTCAGCCTGACCCAGGCGCTGCGGCGTTTCGCCCGGATGGTGGAGGCCGGTGAGCTGCCGTGACCGATCTCGTCACCGGGCCCGACGGACTGTCCCGCTGCCGCTGGGCCGGCGCGACGCCGGACTACATGGCCTACCACGACGACGAGTGGGGCCGTCCGGTACGCGACGACGACGGCCTGTACGAGCGGCTGACCCTCGAAGCGTTCCAGTCCGGCCTGTCCTGGCTGACCATCCTGCGCAAGCGCCCGGCGTTCCGGGCCGCGTTCAAGAACTTCATGATCAGCGAGGTGGCCGCGTTCGACTCAGGCGACGTCGAGCGGCTGCTGATGGATGCGGGCATCGTCGGCAAACGGGCGAAGATCGAGGCCGCCCTGCACAACGCCCGGGCCGCCGCCGAACTGGACGGGGGGCTGAGCGCGCTGCTGTGGTCGTACGCGCCAGCCCCGCGCGAGCGGCGGCCACGCTCGTTCGCGGAGGTGCCGGCCGTCACCCCCGAGTCCACCGCGATGGCCAAGGAACTCAAGCGGCGCGGGTTCCGTTTCGTGGGCCCGACCACCGCGTACGCCCTGATGCAGGCGACCGGGATGGTCGACGACCACCTGGCCGACTGCCACGTGGCCTGCGGCCGACCGCGCTGACAATTCGGTCGTGCAGGTCGCCCGACGTCGCTAACCTGCCGGGCATGTTCATCGTGATGGTCGCCCGTGTCCGGGCGGCTGCTTCCACCCGCCGCCACGGGTCGACGCCGCGATGCTCGCGGCGGCCGACCACCAGCCTTCCCGGGCGGTCCGGAAAGTCGCACCGGTCGGCGCGGCGGAGCTGCGCGCGGCGGGTATCAACCCGATACCGCCGGCCGGATCGGTCACCCCGGAGAGCTGGCGGGCTCTCGTGATGAGATGAAGGCATGGCGTACTGGGCGGTGGTCGTACCGGTCGAGCGGTACGAGGCGGAGCGGTTGTTCCGGCACGAGACGTTGGAGCTGACCGGGCTGGACGGTCCGCTACCCGCGACCGGGGACGAGGTGGCGCTGGTAGCGGGCGGGGCGGAGCCGGTCGTCTTCGCGCTGGGGCGGGTGCTCACGGTCGGCACAGGCAACTATGACCCCGACGACCCGGTTCCCGGCGCACCAGCGGCCGACCTGGACATCGCGTACACCCGGCACCTGTTCGACGCGCCGCTGCCCGCGGACGGCCTCGCTTCCGATGCGGGCTGTTTCATGATCGACTCCGACCGGTTCGCCGCGCTCGCCGACAAGGCCGGCGCCGGGCCGGCGGCCCAGCGAGAGTGGCTGGTCGGGGTCCACCTGCCCATCGAGGCGCCCTCGCCGGCTGAGGCGGTACGCGCCTTCTGGACGTACGTGCAGCAGCTCGGCCCGCGCGAGCTGCCGGCGTTCGTCTCGCCGCGCGGCGACGAGTTGGCGATGCAGGCGTACGTGCTGGGCGAGGTGGCCAACCAGGACCCGGAGGAGGACGACGAGGATTAGCGCCGGTACTAGCGGCCCTCGAAGATCGGTCGCTCCTTGCGGACGAACGCGTAGGTGGCGTTGCGGTGGTCGGCGGTGGCGCCGCTGACCTTCTGCGCCTCGTACTCGGCTTCGAGGGCCTCGGCGAGGGTCCCGGTACCGCCGATGCGCAGCTGGCGCTTGATCTGGGCGTACGCGACGGTGGGGCCGCTGGCCAGCCGGGTGGCCAGGGCCCGCGCGGCCGGCAGTACCTCTTCGTCGTCGTCGACCAGCGTGGTCAGTAGCCCCAGCCGCAGCGCCTGTGCCGCGTCGATCGGCTCGGCCAGCATCAGCAGCTCGGTGGCCTTGGCGTGGCCGACCAGCCGCGGCAGCGCCCAGGACGCACCGGAGTCGCCGGCCAGGCCGACGTTGGCGAACGCCATGAGGAAGCCGGTACGGGGGCCGCCGACGCGGAAGTCGGCGAGCATCGCCAGCGACGCGCCGGCCCCGGCCGCCATGCCGCGCACCGCCGCCACGACCGGCTTGGGCATCTCGGCCAGCAGCGTCGCGACCGGGTTGTAGTGCTCCCGCACGGTCGCCAGCGGGTCGGTGTCGCCGGACTCCAGCTTCTCGACGTGCTGGCGCAGGTCCTGCCCGACGCAGAACGCCCGGCCCGCGCCGGTGAGCACGACCGCCCGGCAGGAGTCGTCGGCGGTCAGCTCGGCGAGCGCCTCGCGCAGCGCCTCCTTGAGGGCCACGTCGAGCGAGTTGAGCGAGTCGGGGCGGTTGAGGGTCAGGGTGGCGATCTCGTCGACGCGCTCGACGAGCAGGACATCGGTCACGGTGGTGCCTTTCTGGTGATCTGTACGCCGGTCATCTGGGTAGCGGCAGGGCGCGGTTCACCGGGGTACCGGTGACCGGCGGCCTGGACGTGGCGAGGTCCAGGCAGCGGTCCACGAACCGGTCGGCGGCCGGGCGCAGCCGTGCGGCGTGGCTGTCGAAGAAGGCGGCGGCGGCGCTGCCGGGCCACGGTTCGGGCAGCAGCTCCGGGGGTAGTTGGGGATCGCGGAACAGGAACGTGCGCCACGCGTGTACGAGGGTGAAGCGCGCCGCGTACGCCTGCTCGTCGTCGCTGTCGGCGTCGATCGCGGTGACCGTGGGGGTCAGCTCCCGCACGAACTCCTCGTACGCGGCGCCGATCTCGGCCAGGTCCCAGGCCCGGCGGACCAGGGCCACCGCGCCGTCGACCCCGCCGGAGTGGCTGGCGGAGAAGCGCTCGTACCGGATGCCGGACTCGCCCAGCAGCGTCTCGACCTCGTCGGTGGGGCGGGCGGCGACCCAGGTCGCGGCGTCGATCGCACCGTAGCCCAGGAAGGTCAGGTTCGCCGCCAGCCGTCCCCGGTCGGCGCGCTGGGCCGGCGGGTCGATCACGACCAGGTCGAACCGGCCGTCCCAGGAGTTGGCGCCGGTGCGGTAGATGCGGGCGGCGGCCTCGTCCAGCCGGCGGGCCGCCTTGGGGGTCAGCAGGTATCCCGGCCCGGTGGACAGGCGCAGCGGATGCAGCCAGCCCTGGCGCACCATCCGGGACACCGCGGTGCGTACCGCCGGGGCGGCGATTCCCAGCGGCGCGAGCAGCCGTACCAGCGCAGCGACCGGTGCCCGGCCACCCCTCGGCTGGAGGTGGTCGCCGTAGAGGTCGAAGAGCGCCGACCGGGCCTGCATGGCCGCATATTGTGACACTTTTGGCGCTAACGCACCAGGCACTGTCACAACAAATCGGCCCCGGTTTGGGTCTTGGGGCCATCATCAGGGAAAATCATTGGTCGGCGCCGTTTCCGGCGTGCCCGCGGGTACGCGTGGGTCACGGAATGGGCCTGCGCAGCTCACGGGTGCGGTCGACGTGCCCGGGATCTGAACACCATAAAGTGTGTGAGGGGAGACAAGATGGCGGCCATGAAGCCGCGGACGGGCGACGGTCCGCTTGAGGTCACCAAGGAGGGCCGCGGCATCGTCATGCGGGTCCCGCTGGAGGGTGGTGGCCGGCTCGTCGTAGAGATGACGCCCGACGAGGCCAACGCGCTGAGCGAGGCGCTGAAGTCGGCCACGGGCTGACCGCGGTTTCGGGCCGGAGGTGCCCGCCGCACACCGCATGAAGGTCGTGCGGCGGGCGGCCCATCGGCGGTACTGGAACGTTCATAGCGTTGTACAACGTCCATCGCCAGCCCGGTTCGGGGAGTTCGGCGGGCCCCCGCGCGGAACTCCCCGACGGGGTGGCGCGTTTCGGTTCCGACGGGCGCGGCAGGTGGGCGAGAACGTGAGGAGGCGGCCGTGCTCGAGATACGGCTCGCGGTCGAGCAGACCGTGCCGGACACGCTGGCGCTGCCGGTCGGGAAGGGTGCCCGTACGGGTGAATCCGGCCCCGGCGGCGAGCTGCTGCCCACCGCGTACGCCGCCGACCGCGCGGTACGCGAGGAGGCGCTCGCCTTCATCAGCGACGTGGAACACACCGGTGGGGCCGGCGTGGTGCACACGCTGGCCCGCCCGCTCGCCAGCCCGCGCCGGGTACTGCTGACCGGGGTGGGCGCCGGTGACGAGGCCGGCTGGCGCGCGGCCGGGGCCGCGATCGCGCGCTCCGCCAGGCAACAACCCTCGGTCACGGTCGGGCTGCCCGCCGCGGTGGACCCGGCCGCGGTCCGCGGCCTCGCCGAGGGGCTCTGGCTCGCGGCGTACCGCTTCCGGGTGGCCACCGAGCCACCCGACAAGGCACCCAAGCTGGCGAGCGTCACGATCGTGGTGGACGAGACCGGGCGGTACGAGCCGGCCCTGGCCGTGGCCCGTGCGGTGGCCGAGGCGACCATGCTGGCCAGGGACCTCACGAACACGCCGAGCGACCGCAAGTCGCCCGCGTGGCTGGCCGAGCGGATCCGGGAGGCCGCCGCGTCCCACCCGGGCCTGAGCGTGGTCGTCCGGGAGCCGGAGCAGCTGACCGCCGAGGGCTTCAACGCGATCCTGGCGGTCGGCAACGGCTCCGTCCGCCCGCCCAGGCTGGTGGAGCTGTCGTGGCAGCCGCCGCAGGCGCGTACCCACGTCGTCCTGGTGGGCAAGGGCATCACGTTCGACACCGGCGGCATCTGCATCAAGCCCCGCGACGGCATGAGGCTGATGCGCAAGGACATGGGCGGGGCCGCCGCCGTGGCCGCCGCGACGATCGCGGCGGCGGCGCTGAACCTGCCGGTACGCGTGACCGCGCTGGCCCCGCTCGCCGAGAACATGGCCAGCGGCACCGCCTACCGCCCCGGTGACGTGGTTCGCCACTACGGCGGAATGACCACCGAGGTGCTCAACACCGACGCCGAGGGGCGGCTGGTCCTGGCCGACGCGATGGCGTACGCGGCGCGGCACCTGGACGCCGACCTCCTGGTCGACCTCGCCACGCTGACCGGTGCCCAGAGCGTCGCCCTCGGCAAGCGCACCGCCGCGCTCTACAGCGACAGCGATCCGCTCGCCGAGGCGCTGGCCGAGGCGGCGACCGCGGCCGGTGAGCGGGTGTGGCGGATGCCGATGCCCGACGACTACCGCGACGCGCTCGACAGCGACGTCGCGGACCTGGTCAACTCCACGCAGGTGGGTGCCGGCTCGGTGATGGCCGCGATGTATCTGCGAGAGTTCGCCGGGACGCTCCGCGACCGCTGGGCCCACCTGGACATGTCCGCGCCCGCCTGGGCCGATTCGCCGGACCGGGAGCTGGTCAAGGGCGCGACCGGCTGGGGCGTGCGCACGTTGGTGCGCTGGCTCGACCGGGTGGCCGGCGAGGCGCCGTCCGGAGTCCCGGTCGAAGCGGCGGCCTCCTGACGGGGCGCGGTCCCGCGCCCCGTCCTCACGGCCGCTTGACCACGCAGAGGAGCCCGTCGCCGGTGGGCAGCAGCGCCGGGATCCACTCGTCCGAGTCGCGCAGTTCCCTCAGCACCTCGCGCAGCGCTACCGTCTCCGGTTCGCGCACGGCCGGGTCGGCCACCCTGCCGCCGGCGAGGGCGGCGCCGAGCACCAGTACCCCGCCGGGGCGCAGCAGCCTGGCCGCGGCGGTGACGGCGCGGGCGTACTCGCTGGCGTCGTGGTCGACGAAGATCAGGTCGTAGACGCCGTCCGCGAGCCGGGGGAGCACGTCGAGGGCGCGCCCGGTGATGATGCGGGTACGCGACGGGGCGAATCCGGCCTCCGCGAAGATCACGCGCGCGACCCGCTGGTGCTCGTTCTCGATGTCGATCGTGGTGAGGACCCCGTCCGGGCGCATGCCCCGCAGCAGCCATGCGCCACTGACCCCGGTGCCGGTGCCCACCTCCACCACCGCCTTGGCGTTGCCCGCCGCGGCGATGAAGCGCAGGGCGGCGCCGGCCGCGGGGCTGACCGGCGTCAGCCCGACCTCACCGGCGTGCGCGCGGGCCGCGGCCAGTACGGCGTCCTCGGCCACGTACGCCTGCGCGAACTCGTGGGCGTGGGCGGCATGCTGTTGGGGAATCTTTGTGGACGCGGCGATGGCGCACCTCCTGACCGGTCGATGGCAAGTCTGGTACGAGCCTAGGGAACGGTCGGCCGGTGTGGGGGATGTCGGTACGTGTAATCCTTGTGACGGATGGACGAAGGAGTACCGATCGTGAGTGACTGGGGTACGCGGCGGCGTATGACCGCTGCCGAAGCGTCCGGCGTCCCCGGCCCGGCCGCTGCGGCTGGCGGGGCCGGCCCGGGCGCACCGACCGGCTCGCACGCCGGAGCCGATTCGCCCTGGTGGTCCGATGCGCTCTCCGATCCCTGGCGTGACCCGGCGGCGCCGGCCGCCGTCGTGGTGACGCCGACGGCCTCCGACGTACCCGCGCTCGACCCGGCCCCCGGACCGTCGGCGCGCGGTGTCCGGAGCGGCCTCGGGCTCGTCGTCCTTGTGTCGGTGATCACCGCCCTGCTCGCCGGGGCGCTCGGTGGCACGCTCGGCTTCGTGTTCGCCAGCCGGGGCGGGCTGGGCCGGGGTCCCGATCTCGGCGCGGCCAACCCGGCGCCGCTCACGCAGCGCCCACCCGAATCCCTCGCCGGCGTCGTCAAGAAGGTGCTGCCCAGCGTGATCACGGTGAAGTCCCCGGCCGGTGGCGGTACCAGCCTCGGCTCCGGCTTCATCGTCTCCAGCGACGGGTACGCGATCACCAACGACCACGTCGTCGCCGGCGCCTCGGGGGCGACCATGGTGACCTTCAGCGACGGCACCACGGTCCCGGCCAAGGTCGTCGGTAGCGACCCCGAGTCCGACGTGGCCGTGCTCAAGCTGGACGGCCCCAAGCTCACCCCGATCCAGTTCGGCGACTCCGACTCCACCCAGGTGGGCGACCCGGTCCTGGCGATCGGATCGCCGCTGGCGCTGGCGAACACGGTGACGTACGGCATCGTCAGCGCCGTCGACCGCCCGATCGCGGCCGGCGAGGCGGGTGGGCCGACGCGGTACTACGCGGCGATCCAGACCGACGCGGCGGTCAACCACGGCAACTCCGGGGGCCCGCTGGTCGACGCGGCCGGTCGGGTGATCGGCATCAACGCGGTCATCAAGTCCCTCGCCGCCGACCAGGACCAGGCCGGCAACGTCGGGCTCGCCTTCGCCATCCCGATCAACCAGGCCAAGCGGCTCGCCCAGGACATCGTGGACACCGGCAAGGCGCGCCGTACGGTGATCGGGGCGGAGATCGAGGCCGCGTACCGTAGCCCGAGCGGCGGGGTGCGGTTGCAGGCCGTCTCGGCCGGCGGTCCGGCGGCGAACGGCGGGCTGCGCGCCGGCGACGTGCTGACCCGCGTCGGCGGGGCCCCGCTGGAGGAGCCGGGCGATCTGATCGCGCTGGTCCGCAAGTACGCGCCCGGCACCAACGTCAGCGTCGAGTACACCCGTGACGGCGCCAGGCGCAACGCGCAGGTCGTCCTGGCGGCGGACGGGAAGTAGCGGCTCCCGTCCGGTGCGCGCGGGTGCGTACGCTGGCTGGGACAGAGGGAGGGCGACATGGGGCTGGAAAACATCGGCGGCTGGGAGCTGATCGTGATCATCCTGGTCGGCCTGTTCATCTTCGGCCCCGACAAGCTCCCCAAGGCGATCAGCGACGGGGTCCGGATGCTGCGGCAGCTGCGTCAGATGGCCCGCAACGCGACCGGCGACCTCAGCCGTGAGCTGGGCACCGACATCCAGCTGGAGGACCTGCACCCGAAGACCTTCCTCCGCAAGCACGTGCTCAGCGAGGACGACGAGGCCGCGCTCCGCCGGCCGTTCCAGGGTATCTACGACGACCTGCGCGGTACCGCCGACGACGTCAAGAGCGACTTGAGTGCCACGGCCAGCGCGCTGGACGTACACCAGGCCACCCCGACGTCGCCGGTACCCGCGCCCCCGCCGGCGGTCGGACGGCACACGTACGACGACGCGACCTGAGCCGATCTCGGACAAATGGCGGCTCCGGGAACGCTCCCGGGCCGCCATTTCTCCTGGATCGACGAAGAGCCGCGCCGGTTACCGGCCCGCCGGGCGCAGGTTGAGGGGCCTGCCGACGAGGCTCTCCCGGCGTACCGCGAGCCGGTCGGCCACCGCGCTCAGCGCCTTGGCCGCGGGCGCGTCGGGGGCATCGAGGACGATCGGGCGTCCGACGTCGCCGGCCTCCCGTACCCGGGTGTCGAGCGGGATCTGACCGAGCAGCGGCACCTTGGCGCCGGTCAGCTGGGTCAGCGAGTCGGCGACCGTCTGGCCGCCGCCGGCGCCGAAGACCTCCATCCGCTCACCGGACGGAAGCTCCATCCACGACATGTTCTCGACCACGCCGACCAGCCGCTGGTGGGTCTGGAGCGAGATCGCGCCGGCCCGCTCGGCGACCTCCGCGGCGGCCATCTGCGGGGTGGTGACGACCAGGATCTCCGCGCTGGGCAGCAGCTGGGCCAGCGAGATCGCGACGTCACCGGTACCCGGTGGCAGGTCGAGCAGCAGCACGTCCAGGTCACCCCAGTACACGTCGGCGAGGAACTGCTGCAGCGCGCGGTGCAGCATCGGACCCCGCCAGACCACGGCGGCGTTGCCGGCGGTGAACATCCCGATCGAGATGACCTTCACGCCGTGCGCCTGCGGCGGCATGATCATTTCCTCGACCTGCGTGGGGCGGGCGTCGGTACCCAGCATGCGGGGAACGGAGTGGCCGTAGATGTCGGCGTCCACCACGCCGACGGACAGCCCCTTGGCCGCCAGGGCCGCGGCCAGGTTGACCGTCACGCTGGACTTGCCGACACCGCCCTTGCCGCTGGCGATCGCGTACACCCGGGTGCGCGACCCGGGCTGCGCGAACGGGATGACCGGCTCGGCCCCGCCGCCGCCGCGCAGGCTCGTCTGCAGGTTGCGGCGCTGCTCGTCGGTCATGACACCGAAGTCGATCTCGACACCCTGTACGCCGGGCACCTGGGCCACGGCCAGCGTGATGTCGCTGCGCAGCTTGTCGCGCAGCGGGCACCCGGCGACCGTCAGCAGGATCCCGATCTCGGCGACGCCGTCGGGACGTACCGTCGCGGACTTGACCATGCCCAGATCGGTGATGGGGCGGCGGATCTCGGGGTCGTTGACGGTCGCGAGGGCGGAGCGGAGCGCGTCCTCGGTGGTGGTGACGGGGGCAGACATGGCGCCAATGTTACGTCCGGGTGGTGGGATGCGGTCGGGGCCGGTACGTGCGACCGACCACAGCCAGGTCACATTGGCCGTGGTTGTGGCCAATGCCGGATTGGGGCTGGACGTCGGGTACCTGACGATGGGACCATCTGCCCAGGTCGTGCCGCGCGCCTAGCCCCTTGAGGCGCGCGGCGCCCGAACGTCCGGGGCCGAGCCGATCTCTGGGGCCGAGCCGATCTCCGGGGCCGAGCCGACGGACCGGGCCATCGTCTCCGGCTGGTCGGCGTACTCCGACTCCTCGGGCTCGTCCTCCTGCCCGACCTCCTCCACGGCCCGCCGCGCGGCGCGTTTCAGGTCCTTGCGCTGCTCCTTGCGCTCCTGCTTGTGGCGACGGTACGCGGCCTCGTCCAGCTCCTCGATCACCCGGGTCAGCTCCGAGCGGACGAAGTCGCGGGTGGACACCTCGCCGAGCGCGATCCGCAGCGAGGCGATCTCGCGCGACAGGTACTCGGTGTCGGCCTTCTGCATCTGCGCCCGCCGCCGGTCCTCCTCGATAGAGAGCCGGTCGCGGTCGGCCTGGCGGTTCTGGGCGAGCAGGATCAGGGGCGCGGCGTACGACGCCTGGGCGCTGAAGAACAGGTTGAGCAGGATGAACGGGTACGGGTCCCAACGGAATCCGAAGATCCCGATGAGGTTCACGCCCACCCACACGATCAGGAAGACCGTCATGTAGAAGATGAACCGGGCGGTGCCCATGAACCGCGCGAACGTCTCGGCGAAGCGCCCGAATGCCTCCTTGTCCAGCCGCGGCAGCGTGAGCCGGCCCGGCTCGCGGGGCTGGTCGAGGCGGCCCACCCGACGGGAGTCAGCCACGGAGGTTGTCCTCCCGTCCCGGCGGCGGCACCGGCCGGCCCATGAGCTGGGCCGCCCGCGCCGCCGGGTGGCCGACCACCAGTGGCTCCACGTGGTCGCGGTCGCGCCAGTCCGGCGGCAGGAGGTGGTCGAGCACGTCGTCGACGGTGACCGCGCCCACCAGCCGGTCGTTGCCGTCGACGACCGGCATGCAGACCAGGTTGTACGTCGCCATCCGCCGGGTGATCTCCGACAGTGGGGTGGCCGGGTCCAGCGGGTCGATGTCGTTGTCGACCACGCCGCCCAGCAGCGCGGAGGGCATCTCGCGCAGCAGTCGCTGGAAGTGCACCACGCCCAGGTATCGCCCGGTCGGGGTCGCGTTCGGCGCCCGGGTGATGAACACCCCCGCGGCGACGGCCGGGGACAACTGCGGCTCCCGGATCCGGGCCAGCGCCTCGGCGACCGTCGAGTCCGGGGGCAGGATGATCGGCTCGGAGGTCATCAGGCTGCCGGCGGTCCCGGGCTTGTAGTCGAGCAGCTGGCTGACCTTGGACGCCTCGTGCGGCTCCATCAGGTCGAGCAGCGCCTCCTGGTCGGGCTTGGGTAGCTCGGCGAGCAGGTCGGCGGCGTCATCGGGGTCCATCTCCTCGAGTACGTCCGCGGCGCGCTCCCGGCCCAGTGCCGCGATGATCTCCACCTGGTCGTGTTCGGGCAGCTCCTCGAGCACGTCGGCGAGGCGCTCGTCGTCCAGCGCCGTGGCGACCTCGACGCGGCGCGCGTCCGAGAGGTCCTGCAGCGCGTTGGCGAGGTCGGCGGGGCGCATGTTGTCGAGCACCGCGAGCAGGCCGGCGGTGCCCTGCGTGTCGTGCGCGCCGACCAGGCCGCGCACCTCGTTCCACGCGAGTTGGTGCAGGTGCCCCCGCCGGGTCAGTCGGCCGGTCAGCTCGCGGACCGCCACCCTGCCCAGCGCCCACTCGGCGGTACGGTCGGACTCCATGGCGACGTCGACGACCGTGCCCTCGCGGCCGGTGTCGTTGACCGTCACCCGCCGGTCCAGCAGGTCCTCCAGGACGAGCAGCTCACCCGGGCGCTTCTCGAAGCGGCGCAGGTTGAGCGTGCCGGTGCTGAGCATCACCGCGTCGGCCTCGATCGCGGTCACCCGCGTGATGGGTACGAAGATGCGCCGGCGCATGGGGATCTCCGCCACCAGCCCCACCACCCGGGGTGGCAGCTGGCCGGGGCGTACCCGGATCACCGCGTCCCGGACCCGCCCGACCTGGTCGCCGTTCGGGTCGAACATGGGAAGGTTGGCAAGCCGGGCGACGTAAACCCTCGTCGCGGTAGTCACGTATTGCAGACTAGTCGCGTTCGATCGTCGGTACGCCGAGTCCGCACGCTTCCGACGCGCCCGGCGGTGTCTAGGCTGATCGTCATGACGACGTTGCGGTACGAGGTTGTCGATGTCTTCACCGATCGCCCGTTCACCGGTAACCCGCTCGCGGTGGTGTACGGCGCCGACGAGCTGGCCGGGGAGCAGATGCACGCGATAGCGCGTGAGTTCAACCTGTCCGAGACGATCTTCCCGCTGCCGCCGACGACCCCCGGGGCGACCTACCGGGCCCGGATCTTCACCCCGGGTGCCGAGATCCCGTTCGCCGGGCACCCCAGCGTCGGCGCGGCCGTGACGCTGCACCGTGCCGGCTGGTTCCCGGCCGGCACGGTCGTCCAGGAGTGCGGTGCCGGCCTGTTGCCGATCGCGGTCGAGTCGACCGGGTCCGCGACGCTGACCGGGGGTACCCCGACGGTCGGCCCCGAACTGGATCCGGCACCGCTGCTCGCGGCGGTCGGGCTGGGGCCCGACGACTTCGTCGGCCCGCCGCCGCGGGTCGCCGGCTGCGGGCTGGACAACGTGTTCCTGTCCGTGACGCCGTCGGCGGTGGGCCGGGCCGCCTGTGACCCGGGCGCGTTGCGGGCGGCCGGCTTCGACAAGATCGAGGTCTTCGCCTGGGACGCGGCCACCGCCGTCGCCCACGCCCGGATGTTCGCGCCCGCGCTGGGGGTACCCGAGGACCCGGCGACCGGCTCCGCCGCCCTGGGGCTCGGGGTTTGGCTGGTCGCGTCGGGTCTCGTGCCCGGCGACGGCACGTCGGCCTACCGGGTCCTCCAGGGCGCGGAGATCCACCGCCCGTCCACCCTGGACTGCACGGTCACCGCGGCCGGCGGGGCCGCCACCTCGGTGACGGTCAGCGGCCACGTCGTACCGGTCTCCGCCGGCGAGATCGCCGTCCCGCCGTTCGTCGGGTGACGATCAAGGGGCGGTCGGTCGGCGGGCCGCGCCGAGGACGACCACGGCGACGCCGACGACCAGCAGGGCCAGCCCGGGCAGGCTGCGGGCGGCGGGTACCTGACCCAACCAGGCCCAGGCCAGCAGCCCGGCGCCCGGCACCTCCAGCAGCAGCAGTACCGAGACCGTGGTCGCCGACACCCGGTGCAGCGCGTAGTTGACCAGCGAGTGGCCCAGCAGCTGGGCGCCCGCGGTCAGCGCGCCGAGCGCGAGCCAGGTGTTCCGGTCGAAACCGGTCAGGGGTACGCCGCCGGCCAGGCAGACCACGCCGAGCAGGACCGCGCAGACGGTGTAGCAGACCGTGGTGTACGCGGTCGTGGTGGTACGCGCCCGGGCCCGCTCGCCGAGCGTCATGTACACCGCGCCGGCCATCCCGCCCGCGACCGCGAGCAGGTCGCCGGTGACCGCGCGGCCGGAGACGGTGAGGTCCGCGCCGGTCGCGAGCACCGCGCCGGCGACGGCGAGCCCGATCCCGGTCCAGGTCGCGGGGGCGACCGGTACCCGACGCGCGGCGGCGATCAGCGCCGCCCAGACCGGCTGGGTGCAGACCATGGCGGTCGCGGCGGCGGCGGTGGTCAGCTTGGCGCTGGGTACGAACGTCGCGAAGTGGGCCGCGAGCGCGATCCCGGCCAGCGCGCAGAGCACGGCGGTACGCCGGTCCAGCCCGCTCAGCCCGGCGCGTCGGCTGGTGAGCGCGACCGGTGCCAGTACGCCGACGGCGAGGGCGTTCCGCCAGAACGCGATGGCCAGCGCCGGTGCGGCCGCGTACGCGATCAGGGGAGCGGACGACGAGACGGCGACCACTGCGATCATCAGGGCCAAGGTCGTCGTACGCATGGCTGGTGATGCTGCCACGTCACACGAGCCGACAGGGCGACAGACCATGAGTGACGAGCTGGCTACTCTCGTCCTGGTCACTTCCCCGTCGGTAAGGCCCGTTCATGCTTCCCGCTCCTGCCCCGCCACGCGCGGTGGTGTGCGACTTCTTCGGCACCCTCACGACCGCCGTACGCCGGGGCCCGCGCCATCGCGTCATCGCCCGGCTGCTCGGCTGCGACCCGGAGGCGTTCTTCGCCGAACTGGACCGGACGTTCTACCTGCGCGCCGCCGGCCGCTACGGCGACCCGATCGACGGGCTGCGTCGGGTGGCGTACGCCGCCGGCGGCCGCCCGACGCTCGCCGAGCTCACCTACGCCGTGATGGCGCGCCCGGAGGCGGTACGCGCCGACACGGTGCTGCGCCCGGAGGCGGTGTCCGTCCTGACGGAGCTGCGCGAGCGCGGGGTACCGGTCGTGGTGGCCAGCGACTGCTGGTACGAGCTGCCGGCCTTCCTGCCCCGCCTGGCGGTGGCGCCGCTGCTGGAGGGCTGCGTGTACTCGGTGGAGGTGGGGCACTGCAAGCCGCACCCCGCCATGTACCTGGCCGCCTGCCGCCAACTGCGGGTGGAACCGGACGAGTGCCTGTACGTGGGTGACGGCGGCAGCCGCGAACTTTCGGGGGCGCGCGAGGTCGGAATGTCCGCGGTCCGGCTGGCCGCCCCGGACCTGGTCAACCATTTGGCCTTCCGGGGTGACCCCGGGTGGAGGGGTCCGGTCGTCACCAGCCTCACCGAGGTGCTGGAGTTGATCGAGCAGCGGGTACCGACGCCGGTCTGACGACCCCGCATAATGCAGGGATGGAGCGCGTTCCGCTCATCGACGAGGCGATGAAGAAGGCAGCCGTGGCGTGGCTGACCGTGCCGGAGGTCGGGCCGGGCTATCCCGTCTGGTGTCTCTGGATCGACGGTGCGCTGTACGTCGTGAGCGGCGCGGGGGAGCAGACGGCGCCGGGCCTGGCCGTGGCCGAGAAGGCGTGCGTCACGGCCCGCGGCGACCATGGCGGGCGGATCGTGACGTGGCCGGCGACAGTGTCGAGGCTGACGTTCGGCACCGACGAGTGGGACACCGTCGCGCCGCAGTTGGCGGCGAAGCGGCTCAACGCCAGCGGTACGACCGGAGAGATCGTCACCCGGTGGGGGGCCGAGTGCGTGGTGAGCCGGCTGACCCCGGCCGGGGAGCCCACCGAGGCGGGTCCGACGCTGCCCGACGCGTCGCTGGCCGCCCCGCCACCGCCCACGCCGGCGGCGCGGACCGTACGGCGCCCGTTCCGCCTGCACCGCGTCCGTAAGCGGTAGAGCCGCAAACGCTAGAGGCCGACGGCCTTCGCGCTCGCCTCCCACAGGCGCGCGGCGAGCTGCGGATCCGCCGCCGTGGGTGTGGGCCGGCGGGGCCGGCGCTTCGCGTAGTACCCGCCCTGATTGATCTCCTCGGCCGGTGCGGTCGCGAGCCAGACCAGGGTGTCGGCGCCGTCTTCCGGGCTGACCAGGAACGGGGCGGCCCGGTAGAAGAAGTTCAGCAGGGTGCTGCCCGCGCCGAACCGGCTGCGCACGACGCCGGGGTGGTACGACGTGGACAGCGCGTCCGGCCAGCGGCGGGCCGCCTCGGCGGCGAAGAGGATGTTGGCGGCCTTGCTCGCGCCGTACGCCCGCCACATGCTGTACCGGTCGCCCCGCCCGACCAGGTCGTCCGGGTCCGGCACGCCCGTGCGGTGGGCGTCGGAGGCGGTGTTGACCACCCGGCCGCCGCGCAGTTGTTCGCGCAGCAGGTTGGTCAGCAGGAACGGCGCCAGGTGGTTGGCCTGGATGGTGGCCTCGAAACCGTCCGCCGTCAGGGTGTACGAGTTGACGAGCCCGCCCGCGTTGTTGGCCAGGACGTCGATCCTGGGATAGCGGTCGGCAAGGTGGGAAGCGAGTGTCCGGACGTCGTCCAGGCGGTTGAAGTCGGCCCGGAAGCTGTCGGGAGCCCGGCCGCCGGCCGCCCGTACCTGCTCCGCCGCCGACGCCAGCCGGTCCGGATCCCGCCCGACCACGACGACCCGCGCGCCCCGCTCCGCGAACGCCTTCGCGGCGGCGAGCCCGACACCCGAACTGGCCCCTGTCACCACGACCGTGAGATCTTCCACAGCTCTGTTCTCCCCGATCCCGCAGCACGGTTACCGTTGGGTAACCAACTTACCGACTCCTAAGGAGCCTCGTATGGGCGCTCTCGGACGACCGCGCCGGTCCTGCTTGGCTGTTCCCGGCTCGAGTGTAAAGATGCTCGGCAAGGCGCAGGGCCTGCCGGCCGACCAGGTCTTCCTCGACATCGAGGACGCGGTGGCGCCGCTGGCCAAGCCGGAGGCGCGCAAGAACATCGTGGCCGCACTCAACGACGGCGGCTGGGGTGACAAGGTCCGGGTGGTACGCGTCAACGACCTCACCACGCCGTGGACGTACCGCGACGTGATCGAGGTCGTGGAGGGCGCTGGCGCCAACCTCGACGCGATCATGCTGCCCAAGGTTCAGAACGCCGCCCAGGTGCAGTGGCTGGACATGCTGCTGACCCAGATCGAGAAGACGGTCGGCCTGCCGGTCGGCGGCATCGGCATCGAGGCGCAGATCGAGAACGCGGCCGGCCTGGTCAACGTGGACGCGATCGCCGCCGCGTCGCCCCGCGTCGAGACCATCATCTTCGGGCCCGCCGACTTCATGGCCTCGATCAACATGAAGTCCCTGGTGGTCGGTCAGCTCATCCCGGAGTACCCGGCCGACCCGTACCACTACATCCTGATGCGCATCCTGATGGCCGCCCGCATGCACGACCTGCAGGCGATCGACGGGCCGTTCCTGCAGATCCGCGACGTCGACGGATTCACCGAGGTCGCGAAGCGGTCGGCGGCGCTCGGCTTCGACGGCAAGTGGGTCCTGCACCCCGGCCAGATCGACGCGGCCAACGAGGTGTACTCGCCGAGCCAGGCCGACTACGACCACGCCGAGCTGATCCTGGACGCGTACGAGTACTACACCTCCGAGAAGGGCGGCAAGCTCGGCGCGGTGATGCTCGGCGACGAGATGATCGACGAGGCGTCGCGCAAGATGGCGCTCGTCGTCGCCGGCAAGGGCCGGGCCGCGGGCATGTCCCGTACCAGCTCGTTCACGCCCCCCGACAAGGGCTGACCGGACCGCGAAACGACGAACGCCCACCGGGTCCCCGGCGGGCGTTCGTCGTTTCGGTGTCTTCTCAGTAGGTCGTCGAGGACGAACTGCCGATAGCAATGATCATCATGATGATGAGGAAACCGAAGTAGAGCAGGTACAGCGCGGTCACGATCCAGCCGACGATGATGCCGGCCAGCGCCATGCCGTCGCCGCCCTCGCCGCGCTCACGGATCTGGCGGCGCGCGATGTGGCCCATGATCGCCCCGACCGGGGCGCAGATACCGCAGCCCAGGCCTACCAGCGACAGGATCATCGCCACGAGCGCCATCTGGTTGTTGGGCGGGGATACGGGCATCGGCGCCCCGTACCCGTACCCGGGGTACCCGGGGTAGCCGGGGTAGCTCTGCGGGGTGCCCGTCGGAACGGCGTACCCCGGCGCGGCGTAGCCCGGCGCGGCGCCGTACGGGTCGGCGTACCCCGGCGCGGAGGTGGGCGCGGCGCCGTACGGGTCGGCGTAGAGCGGTTGAGTCGGCTGCGGCTGCTCGGGCGTCTGGCCCTGCGGCGGCTGCGGCGCCTGGGGTTGCTGCTGCTCGGCCGGCGGCCGGGTCGGGTCCGACCAAATGTCCGGCTGTTGCGGCGGCTGTGTCATCTGGTTTGCTCCGTACGCTCACAAAGGCGCGGCGCGCGGCCGCGGCCCGGCGTCGGTGACGGCGGGCTTCGACAGGGTAGCGGCAGAGAGCACGCTCAGGCTGTCCCCCGGTACGGCCAATCCGTCCGCGCAACATTCGCGTTGTCGTTGCCCGCCCCCCTCCTAACGGGCAGGATCGCTGCATGGCACCTGATTCGCGACGTGGCGTCGCGGCCGGCGCGAAGAGCGGCCGGCGCGACGTGAGCAGGCCGGGGCAGGCTCGGCGTACCCTCCGGGCGGTCCCGAGCGGCGAGCAGCCCGACGACGAGTCGACCATGCCCGAGCAGTTCTCCCCGCTCGCCGGCGACCGGCTCGACGGCAAGGTGGCACTGGTCACCGGGGCCGGCAGCCCGGACGGGATCGGCTACGCGACCGCGCGGAGGCTGCGCGCGCTCGGCGCCATCGTGGCGATCGTGTCCACCACCCGCCGCATCCACGAGCGGGCGACCGAGCTGGGCGTCACCGGCTTCGTCGCCGACCTCACCGTGGAGGCCGAGGTGGGGGCGCTCGCCGACGCGATCAGTGACCAGTTGGGCGGCGTCGACATCGTCGTCAACAACGCCGGCCTCGCCAGCAAGGCCAGCCCCGAGGTGCTCCGGCCGGTGGCCCAGCTCAGCTACGACGAGTGGCGCGCGGAGATCGACCGCAACCTCAGCACCGCTTTCCTGGTCAGCCGCGCGTTCGTCGGCGGGATGGCGGAACACGGCTGGGGGCGCATCGTCAACCTGGCCGCCACCGCCGGGCCGGTGAACGCGCTGCCGGCCGAGGCCGGCTACGCGGCGGCCAAGGCCGGCGTGGTCGGCCTGACCCGGGCACTCGCCATGGAGCTGGTGGCGGACGGCATCACGGTCAACGCGGTGGCGCCCGGCATCATCCACACCGGAGCGTCCACGCTTGTGGAGCTCAAGCAGGGGTACGGCACCCCGATGGGGCGGCCGGGCACCCCCGACGAGGTGGCGGCCACGATCGCGTTCCTGTGCTCGCCGTCGGCGTCGTACATCACCGGTCAGATGCTCATCGTCGACGGCGGCAACAGCGTGCAGGAGGCCCAGTACCGCTAGTTGCCGGACCCGTTGGTGTTCGGGATCAGGTTGAGGGCGCCGCAGCACAGGCACACGCTGACCGCGAGCCACAGGTACCCCATGATCAGGCCCGCGGTCGCGAGCCCGCCGCCGGCCTCACCGGTACGGGCGATCTGGCGCTTTCCGACGTGGCCGAAGACGATCGCCAGCGGCCAGAACACGAACGCGAAGACCAGCGAGAGAATGGCCATCGTGTTGGTCGGGCGTGCCGTCGGCGGCGCGTGCCCGGCCGGCGCGTACCCGAGGTGGTACGGGTCGATCTGGGTGGGCGGCTCCGCCGGACCGAGCGGCCGGGTGGGGCCGTACGGTTCGGTCGGTTCATCGTCGTACATCGAAGCCACGGCTCAACCGTAACCGTCGGGTGCACCATTGCGGATGGCGGTGTTCTGCGGTGACTGTATTCACAACAGCTGCGGTCGCATGATACTCGTCAGTAACTTAATCTGCGTTCAAATATCCGCCACGTTCCCCCATAGCCCTGGAGGGTCACCATGGCACGCCTCGCCCAGACGCCCGGCCTGACCGACGTTCAGCAGTCGATCCTGGAAACCGTCCGGGAGTTCGTGGACAAGGAGATCATCCCGCACGCGCAGCGGCTGGAGCACGCCGACGAGTACCCGGCCGACATCGTCGACGGGATGCGCGAGATGGGCCTGTTCGGCATCACGATCGACGAGGAGTACGGCGGGCTGGGGGAGTCGCTGCTCACGTACGCGCTGGTCGTGGAGGAGCTGTCGCGCGGCTGGATGTCGATCTCCGGCATCATCAACACCCACTTCATCGTCGCGTACCTCATCAGCCAGCACGGCTCGCCGGAGCAGAAGAAGTACTTCCTGCCGAAGATGGCCGAGGGCAGCGTCCGTGGCGCCTTCTCGATGTCGGAGCCCGGCTGCGGCTCGGACGTCTCCGCGATCCGTACCAAGGCCGTCCGCGATGGTGACCGGTTCACCATCGACGGCCAGAAGATGTGGCTGACCAACGGCGGGCAGTCTTCAGTGGTCGCGACCCTGGTCAAGACCGACCTCGGCGCCGACACCGTGTACGGCAACATGACGACCTTCCTGGTGGAGAAGGAGCCCGGCTTCGGCGAGACGGCTCCCGGCCTCACCATTCCCGGCAAGATCGAGAAGATGGGGTACAAGGGCGTCGAGACGACCGAGATGGTCCTCGACGGCCATGTCGTGCCGGAGACCGCCGTCCTCGGCGGCGTCGACGCCGGCCTGGGCCGCGGCTTCTACCAGATGATGGACGGCATCGAGGTCGGCCGGGTCAACGTGGCCGCCCGCGCCTGCGGCATCTCGATCCGGGCCTTCGAACTCGCCGTCGCGTACGCGCAGCAGCGGCAGACGTTCGGCAAGCCGCTCTCCGGCCACCAGGCGATCGCGTTCAAGCTCGCCGAGATGGGTACGAAGATCGAGGCGGCGCACGCCCTCATGGTCAACGCCGCCCGGCTCAAGGACGCCGGCAAGCGCAACGACGTCGAGGCGGGCATGGCGAAGCTGCTGGCCAGCGAGTACTGCGCCGAGGTGGTCCAGGAGGCGTTCCGCATCCACGGCGGTTACGGCTACTCCAAGGAGTACGAGATCGAGCGGCTGATGCGCGAGGCGCCGTTCCTGCTCATCGGCGAGGGTACGTCCGAGATCCAGAAGACCATCATCTCGCGTGGCCTGCTCAAGGAGTACAAGCAGCGCTGAAGCGTCCCTAGGTCGTCACAACGTCCCGGAATTTGAAGCCAAGGGTGCTGAGGCCCCGATTTTCGGGACGTTGTGACGACCATCGGTCACGATCAGGAATTCTCGATGTTGCGGGTCAGTCCGGAACTCGCCCGGACCACGGCGATGCACGAGTCCTCGACGTAGTCGACGCCGGCCTGCTCGGCGATCTCGCGCGCCTCCGGCGAGACGATCCCCAGCTGCAGCCACACCGCCCGGGCGCCGATCTCCACGGCCTGCCGTACGATCTCCGCCGCGTCGGCGCTCGGGCGGAAGATGTTGACCAGGTCGACCGGCTCGGGGATTTCGGCCAGCACCGGGTAGCTGGGCTGTTCCCAGAGTTCGTTGATGCTGGGGTTGACCGGGATCACCCGCCAACCGTGCCGCAGCATCTGGACCGGCACCTCGTGCGCGGCTTTTCCGGGGTTGCGGGAGGCGCCGACCACCGCGATGGTGACCGACTCCTCGAGTATCTCGCGTGGCGTTCTCACCAGGGAAAGGTTAGCGCGGTCCACCAGGGGTTGCCGAGTATCTACTGTGGACTGACGTGTCCGTCGGCATCGGGCCGCCGGGCCAGAAGTTCGGCGTACACCCGCTCCTGCTCGCCGTCCGTACCGATGGCGTACCGCGGCTCCGGCTGGTCGGCGTAGTGACGCACCGCATCCATCAGGTACACCAGATTGACGCCGGTCGTCACCTCGGGCAGCCGTGCCCAGGCGCTCCGGCGACCGGTGGCCCGGACGTCGAGGACCGCCCGCACCCCGGCCTTTCGTAGCTCGGGCGGCCCGACCTGCTCCCAGCCGAGGGTGCGCCGCACCGGGTAGCCCCGCACGACCCCCTCCGGGGTGAGCGCGACCGCCGGCACGCCGCGCGCCAGCCGTACGGCGGCGAGCAGCCCGCCGACCAGCGCCACCGCAGCGAGCGGCGCGAGCGCCGGGCTCGCCCCCCACACCATGACCGGGAACACCAGGAGCCCACCAAACCGGGGACACATCACCCGGTACGCGGGTGGCGCGGCGAACGCCGGTCGCCCCGCCAGTCGGGTGACGGTAAACGCCGCGGGCGCCGGTGCGCCGCCCCGCCGCGGTGCCCGCACGGTGCCCAGGAAGGCGAGTGCGAAGAAGGCCCAGCCCGCCAGGAACGCGTACTGCCGCACCTCGCCGGACCCGTCGACCACGTACGCACCGGCGACGCTCAGCAGCGCGCCGACCAACGGCCCGAACAGCCAGGCCAGTTCGCCTCGGGTCGGGCGCAGGGGGACCGGGGTGGGCGGCATGGCCGCAAGGATAGGCGCGCGCCGCTACAGCAGGGTCAACTGCTCGTCCGGCCGCGGCTTCACGCCGGACGGGTCTGCCAGCACCCGATCCTCCTGCGGGCTCGACAGCACCTGCCGGGCGGTGTTGGTGCCGCCGGCGGGCAGACCGTGGCGGCGCGCGGCCTGCCGCACCCGCGCGGTCAACTCCCGCTGGTACGCCGAGCCGAGGTAGGCGCCGTCGTGGTACAGCTCGCGGTAGCGCGGCAGCAGGTCCGGCCGCTCCCGTGCCAGCCAGGACAGGTACCACTCCCGGGCACCGGGCCGCAGGTGCAGCCCGAGCGGGACCAGGCTGGCCGCACCGGCGGCGGCGATGGCGCGGACCGTCTCGTCGATGGATTCGGCGGTATCGGTGATTCCCGGCAGGATCGGCGCCATCAGTACGCCGACCGCGAAGCCCGCGTCGGACAGTTGCCGGACCGCGTCCAGGCGGCGGCGCGGGCTCGGGGTACCCGGCTCGACCGAGCGCCACAGCGCCTCGTCCACGAAGCCGACCGACATCGACAGCCCGACGGCGGTGACCTCCGCGGCCTGCTTGAGGAGGTCGAGGTCGCGCAGGATCAGGGTGCCCTTGGTGAGGATCGAGAACGGGTTGGCGAAGTCGCGCAGGGCGGTCAGGATGTCGCGCATCAGCCGGTACCGTCCCTCGGCCCGCTGGTAGCAGTCGACGTTGCTGCCCATCGCGATCTGCTCGCCGCGCCAGCGCGGCGACGCCAGCTCCTTGCGCAGCAGTTCGCCGGCGTTCACCTTGACCACGACCCGGGTGTCGAAGTCCCGGCCGGCGTCGAGGTCAAGGTACGTGTGCGTGTTGCGGGCGAAACAGTATCGACACGCATGAGTGCAGCCCCGGTACGGGTTGAGCGTCCACTCGAACGGCACCCGCGAGGCGCCGGGCACCCGGTTGATGATGGACTTCGCCCGCACCTCGTAGAACGTCATGCCCCGGAACTCGGGCGTGTCGAAGGTGCGCGTGACGGCCCCGGCCACCGGGATCGGCAGCGCGGGTTCGCCGTCGGCGTCGTTGACCGAAAGGTTGTCCCAGCGCATCCGCCTATTCGAACATCCGTTCGACCTGCTGTCCAGCGGGTGCCGGACTCAAGCGCCGGAACCCGGGTACGGGGCTCAGGACGCGTTGGCCGCGACCTGGCGGCGCACCTCGTCCATGTCGAGGGCGCGGATCTGGCTGATGAGGGACTCCAGCGCCGACTCGGGCAGCGCGCCCGGCTGCGCGAAGACCATGATGCCGTCGCGGATCGCCATCACCGTGGGAATCGAGCGGATCTCGAATTCGCTCGCGAGCAGCTGCTCGGCTTCGGTATCGACCTTCGCGAAGGTGATGTCCGGGTGGTTCTCCGAGGCCCGCTCGTACACCGGCGCGAACGAACGGCAGGGTCCGCACCAGCTGGCCCAGAAGTCAACGAGCACGATGCCCTCGCCGGACACCTTCTCGGCGAAGTTCTCAGCAGTGAGCGCTACGGTCGCCATTCTCGTCTCCGTTCTACGTTCTGCGGCTACGTTCTTGGGCAACGACCGGGCGGTCGGTGCAATTCCACAACGTGCTGACTGTCACCCCTGGCGTACCCGAAGCCGACCGGCTCAACCCCGCACAATTGACCGGTGGAACCGACCCTCGTCTACGACGGTGACTGCGCATTCTGCTCGTCGTGCGTGCGCTTCATCGAGCGCCGTATCTCCACGCCGGCGCGGCTCAAGGCCTGGCAGCGGCTCGATCTCGCCGCCCTCGGGCTGACCGCCGACCGGTGCGCGGACGCCGTGCAGTGGGTGGGCGTCGACGGCGAGGTCGCGGCCGGGCCGGTGGCCATCGCGCGGCTGCTGCGGCAGGCCCGCGGGCTGAGCGGTCATCTGGTGTGGCGCCCGGCCGGCGCGGTTCTCGGTACCCGGCCCGCGCTCGCGCTGGCCTGGCCCGCGTACCGGTGGGTGGCGCGTAACCGCCACCGGCTACCCGGCGGCACCGCCGCCTGCGCGCTGCCGCCGCCTCCCGAGACCCCAACCGCGCCGATCTAGGAGATATGGCGCCTCGTCTGTCCGGTTCGCCCCGCCACTGCTCCTGGATCGACGGGGGAGCAGAAATGCGCCCAGGCGTTCCAGCGGTAGGAAGCTCGCCAGCGCCACCTGCTGCGGGATGAACGAGATCGTGATCGTGGCGAACACGCCGAGGTGGAACGCGTAGAAGAAGGCGACCGCGAGCTGGCGCCCCCGCCGGGGCAGTACGAAGACCAGCGGGCTGAGCAGCTCGAACGCCATGATGCCGAACTGCGCCGCGACCAGCAGTTCGGGTACGCGGGTGAGCGCCTGACCCAGCGCGGTGCCGCGGCGCAGCAGCGCCCAGTTCAGGGTGGCGCCGGTGAGCCAGTCGAGGCCGCCGAAGCGCAGCTTCGCCCAGGCCGCCAGGAAGTAGGTGGCGACGGCGGCGAGCTGCGTCACGCGCAGTGCCCAGCCGCCACGCTCGGTGGGGATCGTGTCGCGGTGCCGGGCCGGACCGGCGGTCGGCAGCGCGACCAGCGCCACCAGCAGCGCGAACCGGTCGTGGTCGACCTTGCCGTAGCTCATCGCCACGACCATCCATTCGAGGTACAGGATGGCGACGGTCCAGCCGAGCGCGCGGGGTGCCCGGCCGGTTGCTGCCGCGCACGCGGCCACCAGGAGCAGCCAGAACACCGTGTCGACCAGGCTGGGGGTGGGGGCCGGCAGGTGCAGCAGCCGGCCGATGAGCAGCGGGCGGTAGAACGAGCCCGGCAGCTCGCCGTGGTGACGTACCCACGGGGTGAAGAAGACGAGATCGGCCGCGACGAACAGGTACACCAGCGTGCGCATCCAGGCGACCCGCCCGCGCGGTACCGGCTCGGTGAGCCAGCCGGCCAGCCTCGTCATGGGCGCCACACCACGGTCGTGGCGTCCCAGGACCGCCCGGTCGGGCGGCCGTCGCGTACCTCGTGCCAGCGCACCACGACGCTGACCTCCCGCAGCGGCGCGGCGCCCGGGTTTCGCCGCTGGTACGCCGTGGCCACGGTGGACAGCCGGGACGGCTCGGCGGTGAAGCGGTCGAGCTGGCCCTCGATCTCGGCGCGGCGGATGCCCGTGTCGGCCTGGGTCAGGATCCGTCGCAGGCCGGCCGTGTCGACCGCCTCGACGCGGGTATCGGCGACCGGGGCGCCGGGCGGGTCGGCGCTCGCGTAGACCCGGAACGGGCCGAAGGGAAAGTCGTCGTCGTCACCGACGGCCGTGCCGGTCAGCAGCAGTGCGCAACCGATCAGCGTGGCCGTGACTCGTATCAGGCGACCACGCCGGGTGAGTGATTCGGCGTCACCGCTCTTGCTTACGCCCCGTAGTGATTTGTCATTCACTTCTTGTAATCGACTTTCCGTGAATTCCTGGTACCAGCCCCGTTAGGCTCACAATTTGGTAACTGTGACGCCCGTCTCTGTACGCAGCGTTGCGGGCCCCGGCACAATTCTCCGCAACAGAGCGTGGGCGGCGGGCGCCGGGGAGGGCCCCGCCGTTCATTGCTTTCTGTGGTCGACGTCTCCGTGTCCAGCTTGGTTACCAACCGGTAATGTCAGCTCGGACGAGGGGAAGGGGTCGGAAATGCAGTTCGGTCGGTACTTCGAGGAGTTCGAGGTCGGGGCGGTCTACCGGCACTGGCCCGGCAAGACGGTCACCGAGTACGACGACCACCTGTTCTGCCTGTTGACGATGAACCACCACCCGTTGCACATCGACGCCCACTATGCCGAGACGTCGACCCATTTCAAGCGCAACGTGGTCGTCGGCAACTACATCTACTCGATCCTGCTGGGCATGTCGGTTCCGGACGTGTCGGGCAAGGCGATCGCCAACCTCGAGGTCGAGTCGCTGCGCCACGTCGCCCCGACGTTCCACGGAGACACCATCTACGGCGAGACGACGGTGCTCGACAAGCGGGAGTCCGGCTCGAAGCCCGACCGCGGCGTGGTCAGCGTGGAGACCCGGGGTTACAAGCAGGACGGCACCCTGGTCTGCGTGTTCCGGCGCCGGGTCATGGTGCCCAAGAAGGAGTTCGCCGGCCCGGAGCAGCCGAGCTTCCCGGAGCCCCGGCCCTCCTCCTGATCATGGATCACCGGTCGGCTTGTGACGATCATGGTTTCGGGCGCGCTTATGCTGAGCCTGGGAGGGTCGTCATGTCGCACCATTCAACGAGCCGCTCACCCATCGCGCTGCCGTTTCCGCCGGCCGAGTGGGACCTCCTGGTCCGCCTGCCCGGCCGGGTCCTGATCGCCGCCACGGCGGTCCGGCCCGAGGACGCCCGGCACACCGTCGGCGAGGGCCTCGCCGGGATCGAGGCGATCGCCGCCGGCCGGGCCTCGCCGAGCCGCCTGCCGCACGACGTGGTGGCGGCGATCTACGCCGAACGGGCCGGCGACGTCGATCCGCGGGAGTTCGCCGACCCGAGATCGGCCATGGTCAGCGTACTGACCGATTGCCGGGCGGCCGCCCGTACCCTCGCCAGACGCGTCGCCGGTTCGGACGCCGACGCCTACCGGGACTGGCTGGTGGAGATCGCGACCACGGTCTGTTCCGCGGGGCGGCCGCACGGCTGGGTCACCCTCGCCGAACAGCGCTTCCTCGCCGACCTGGCGCTCGCGCTGGCCGTCTGAGCCCGTACCTTTCCTTGTCGTGAGTGAGGACGTCGAGGTCGAGTTCGAGGTCGGGGTCGGGCCGTGGGTGGGTCCGTGGCCGACGGATCCGCGCTACGACCCGGAGCTGCTCGCGCGGGGCGACCGCCGCAACGTCGTCGACCGGTACCGGTACTGGCGTGTCGACGCGATCGTGGCCGATCTCGACGCCCGCCGCCACGACTTCCACGTCGCGATCGAGAACTGGCAGCACGACCTGAACATCGGCACGGTGGTCCGCAACGCGAACGCGTTCATGGCGGCCGAGGTGCACATCGTGGGCCGCCGCCGCTGGAACCGCCGGGGCGCGATGGTCACCGATCGCTACCAGCATGTGCGCCACCACGAGACGATCACCGATCTGGTCGGCTGGGCACACGCCGGGGGGCTGCCGGTGGTCGGCATCGACAACCTGCCGGGGGCGTACCCGCTGGAGTCGGTGGTCCTGCCGCGCCGCTGCGTCCTGATCTTCGGCCAGGAGGGCCCGGGGCTGTCCGATGCGGCCCGGAACGCCTGCGACCAGGTCTACTCCATCGCGCAGTACGGTTCGACCCGCTCCATCAACGCCGGTGTGGCCAGCGGCATCGCCATGCACGCCTGGGTGCGGGCGCACGCCGCGCCGGGGTGATGACGGCGGGTTTCCGCCCGAGATCCCCTACTGGGGCAAATCAGTCCGAGCCACCTTTGCCAACCGGCTTGACTGCCCGGTGACGACGACGCACCGTAGTCACATGGGCATCGCCGTTAGCTGTCCCAGATGTGGCGGTCGGGTACGACCGCCCGATCTCATGAACAGCAGCTGGCGCTGCGACGTCGACGGGCCGGTACTGCCACTGCACGTCACCGAGCACATCAACGCCCAGATCCTCGAGTCGGTCGTCGCCAAGGTGGCCACGGGTAGTGCGAGTGGCGCGCCGACTCCGCTGTGGGGGTTGTGGCCGTTACCCACGGGATGGATGGTGACCGGGGTCGGCTGGGCCGGCGACTGCCGGTCCGGGGTACGGGCGACCGTGCTGGCGTGCAGCGGGCCGGCGCCGATCGACCGCGGCCCCGCCGACATCGTCCTGGTGGCCGAGGAGCCCGGGGTCGGGCTGGGTGCCCGGTTCGCCGGCATCCCCGGCCCGGATCCGGGGCCGTTCCTGGAGGGCGCGCGGGACGGGGCGCCGGCGCACGCGAAGGTACGGGCGGCGGGCTGGCCCACGCCACTGTGGTCGGTGAAGTCCGCCGACGACCGGTCGGCGTACGTGGGCGAGGCCAGGGGCATGTGGCTGTACGCCGTGGCCTGGCCCTCGTCCTCCGGGTACCTGGTAGCCGAGGATCTGTCGCTGTGCGATCTGGTGGAGTCCCGGCCGAGTGAGCTCGTTTTCGGTGCCCCATCGCCCTATCTCCATGGCTCTGCATAGCGCGGCCCCATTAGGATCAAGTTCTGACCGGATGGATGAGCGACATTCACCCAAAGGCACATAACTGATACCGTGAGTTGGCCGCGGCGCGACACCGAGGCCGTGGGGAGAGGGAAGGCCCGAGATGGTCAAAAAGGTCCTCACCTGGGCTTCCATCGCTTTTCTAGTGTTCTTTGTGGCCTATCGTCCGGCCTCGGCGGCCATGGTCGTGAAGTCCATCGGTAGCGGGATCGTGGACATAGGCACGGGCTTCGGCGACTTCTTCACCAGGCTCGTCAGCTAGCGATGACGACGCCGCAACCACCGGACGGGGACGAGCCTCCCCGCCGCTGGCAGGACCAGGACACCGAGCAGTTCTCGCGACCGCCCGGGGACGATCCGTCGTCGACGATGTCGGGTGGGTACGGCGGGGCCGCCTCGGGTGGCGCCTACTACGTGGTCGACGAACCGCTTCCCCTCACCGAGGAGGAACTGGCCGGCCTGCGAGGGGAGTCCGCACCGCCGCCGCTGTTGACCACCAAGCGCGTCATGCCGCTCGAGGACGAGCCGAGCGGGGTGGTTCAGCGGTACCTGTTCCCCACGGAGAAGTTCCGGGGCGAGTGGAAGCGGCACTGGATCGAGCTCGGCAAGGAGATCGGCATCGGCCTGGCGGCAACCCTGCTGATGGGGTACGCCACCGGGTACCTGGCCAAGAAGAACATCCCCAGCGGCGTCACCATCGTCATCGTGCTCTGGCTCCTGGTCCTGCTCTGGATCGGCTGGCGCATCGGCGACTGGTGGTTCGACCGGTTCATCCTCACCAACAAGCGGGTGATGGTCATCAGCGGCATCATCACCCGCAACGTCGCGATGATGCCGCTGGTCCGCGTCACCGACATGAAGTACGTACAGTCGCCGCTGGGCAGGCTCCTCAAGTACGGCACGTTCGAACTGGAGTCCGCAGGCCAGGACCAGGCGCTGCGCAAGGTCGAGAACCTGCCCAACCCGAACGAGTTGTACCTGCGCATCGTCGAGGAGATGTACGAGCCCGAGGCGGTCGAGGCCAGGTTGGGTCGGGTGGCCGAGGGCGAGTACGGCGAGGAAGACGGCACCTGACCGGGCGATCGAAGATTCGTTTCTCCTCCTGACAACCTTTCCGTGGGCCGGTGCCGTCCACATCGGAGCGCTGGATGGTGGTGGCACCGGCAGGTACGTGACCGGTCGGGCGGCCGATACCGTACCGTCGGGTTTGATGCGAATTGACCTGCACACCCACTCCATCGCCAGCGACGGCACGCTGAGCCCGGCAGAGCTCATGACGGCGGCAGCCGCCGCCGGGCTGGACGTCATCGCGCTCACCGACCACGACACCACGGGCGGTTGGGAACCGGCCCGGGCGGCGCTGCCGGCGGGGCTGACGCTGGTACCCGGAGCCGAACTGTCCTGCCGGTGGTACGGCCCGGACCAGACCACCGCGCTGCACCTGCTCGCGTACCTGTTCGACCCGGACGACCCGGCGCTGTGCGAGGCGCTGGCCGCGGTGCGCTCCGACCGCGAGCGGCGCGCGCAGCGGATGGTCGACCTCATGCGCGCGGACGGCATCGACGTCACCTGGGAGGAGATCGTCCGCTACGCGGCCGGCGGTACGGTCGGCCGGCCGCACCTGGCCCAGGCGCTCATCCGGCGCGGGATGGCGGCGAGCGTCTCCGAGGCGTTCGCCCCGCACCTGCTGGGAGAGCGGTACCGCCTGCCCAAGCACGACCTCGACGTGTTCGACGCGCTGCGGCTGGTACGCGACGCGGGCGGGGTGACGGTGTTCGCCCACCCGCACGCCACCAAGCGCGGCCGGATCGTGCCCGACGCCGTCATCGCGGAGATGGCGGCGGCCGGCCTGTTCGGGCTGGAGGCCGACCACGACGACCACTCGCCCGCCGAGCGGGCGTACGTCCGGGCGCTCGCCGCCGACCTCGGGCTCGTCGTCACCGGCTCCAGCGACTTCCACGGCACCAACAAGACCGTGCCGCTCGGCGCGTACACGACCGCGCCGGACGTGTACGAGCGGATCGTCGGCGCCGCGAAAGGCTACGGCCCGCTGCGATGAACGCGAAGCTGTTCGGCGAGGCCCTGGTCACGCTCTTTGTGATCATGGACCCGCCCGGTATGGTCCCGATCTTCCTCGCGTTGACGGGCAGGCAGCCGGCGCGCGAGCGCAAGCGGGCCGCCTGGCAGGCCGTGGCGCTGGCCGGCGGCGTCATCGCGTTCTTCGCGGTCGCCGGGTACCAGATCCTGGGCTATCTCGGCATCGGCCTGCCTGCCTTGCAGGGCGCGGGTGGGCTGCTGCTCCTGCTGGTCGCGCTGGAACTGCTGACCGGCAAGGCCGACGACCCGTCTTCTCAGCAGGCGACCTCGAACATCGCCCTGGTGCCGCTGGGAACGCCGCTGCTGGCCGGTCCGGGCGCCATCGTGGCGACGATGCTGTTCGTACGGCGGGCGCACACCGCCGGCGACTTCGCCGCCATCGCGCTGGGGATGGCCGTGGTACTGCTGCTGGTCTGGCTGGCGCTGCGGTTCTCCGGGATCATCGTGCGGATCCTGCGCCCCAGCGGCATCGAGGTGCTGACCCGCATCGCCGGTCTCCTGGTCGCCGCGATCGCGGTGCAGTTGATCGCGGACGCGGTGGCCGCGTTCGTCCGGTCCTACCTGGGCTGATCTTCGCCGGTCCGTACCGGCTGACCGCCGCCGGCTGGTGAGTCCTGTACTGCTGGCTGGTCCGCTCGCGGGGCCCGGATCACCGCCACCCCACGCTCGAGGTCGATGCCGCCGGCGGCGGCCACGTCGACCCGGCGGCGCTTCTGCTCCTCGACGTGCTCGGTCTGCTTGTGCTTCGACGGCCGGAACAGCCCGTCGATCTCGGCAAGGCCCGCGGAGACCGCGCTCGTGGCGCTGGAGCCCTCGTCACCTCCGCGCAGCCATCGCATGAACCCCATCAGACCTCCCGGCGCCCGCCGGCCTGTCGTGCTGGCCGGCCGCGCCTCCATAGCGCGTCGGACAAGTGTCGCACCCGGGTGGCAGGATCGTCATGTGCCTACACAGCGGCCGACCCGTTCGTCCACCCCGGCCCACCCTAACGAGCAAGACGGGCAGATGGGGCTTTTTGCCCCGCCCCGGCGGCTGTTCAGCTGTACGCCGAGCCGGCTCGGCACGTACGAGGACTGCCCGCGCCGCTACCGGTACGTCTACGTCGACCGGCCCGCGCCGCGGAGGGGGCCGCCCTGGGCCCACAACTCGCTGGGCGCGAGCGTGCACAGCGCCCTGAAGAACTGGTTCGGGCTGGCCGCCCCCGAGCGCACCACGGCGGCCCTGCCGAGGCTTCTGCGCGCCACCTGGGTGCGTGAGGGCTACCGGGACGACGAGCAGGAGCAGCAGGCGTTCCAGCGGGCGTTGGGGTGGTTGGAGACCTACGTCGAGGGCCTCGACCCGGCGGCCGAGCCGCTCGGGGTGGAGCGGACGGTCGGCGCGCCCACCACGGTGCTCGCGCTGTCGGGGCGGGTCGACCGCATCGACGAGGTGGGCGACGAACTGGTGATCGTCGACTACAAGACCGGGCGCCGCGACCTCAACGGCGACGACGCGCGCGGTTCGCGGGCGCTGGCGCTCTACGCGTACGCGGCGGAGCGGATGTTCCGGCGCCGGTGCCGCCGGGTCGAGCTGCATCACCTGCCCACCGGCACCGTGGCGACGCACGAGCACACCGAGGAGTCCCTGGCCAGGCACCTGCGCCGGGCGGAGCAGACCGCGCAGGACGTGATCGACGCCGAGGAGGCGGTGGCCGCCGGCGCCGACCCCGACGTGGCGTTCCCCACCACGCCGGGGCCGATCTGTTCCTGGTGCGACTTCCGTCGGACCTGCCCCGCCGGTGCGGCCGCCCCGGAGCGTGAGCCGTGGGCCGCGATCGAGCGGCCGTCGGAGTCCGCGCCGGAGGGGTAGCCGACCGGTCAGGCGGAGCCCGGGGTGGAGCGGTCGCCGACCGTCGGGGTGGCCCTCGCCGCCCGGGCCATCGCCGACTTGTAGATCGGGCCCTCGAACAGGTTCCGGGGTAGGGCCCGCAGGGTGAGTCGCAGCGCACGGGCCGACAGGGATGCCGTCAGGTCGGTGGTCGGTAGGGCCGGCAGGCCGTACAGCTTGCGGGCCCACGGCGGCAGGAGGCCGATCCCGAGCGCCGCCAGCCCCAGCCAGGCGGCGCGTGCCGGGGTGTAGCCGAGCCCCCAGCGCATCGGCGGCGCGGACAGGAACAGCAGGCTCTCCGCCGCCTCCCGGGTCATCCGCAGGCGGGGGAGGACCTCCCGGTAGTACTCCTGGATCTCGGCGACCGAACCGGGCACCTCGTCGGCGGCCAGGCCGACCAGCTCGGCCGCGCGTCGTTGCTCGTGGACGTACCGGTCGGCCTCGTCGTCGGTGAGCGCCACGCCCGCCCGTCGGGCGGTGGTCAGGAACGAGTCGATCTCGGTCACGTGTACCCACCGCAGCAGGTCCGGCTCGTCGATGCGGAAGCGCTCCCCGGTGTGCGGGTCGGTCGCCCACATTCGCGCATGCAGCCCGCGCAGCCGCTCGCCGGCACGGTTGGCCTGCTCGGTCGTGCCGTACACCACCGTGGCGACGTAGATCGAGGTACGGGCCAGCCGGCCCCAGGGGTCGGTCCGGAAGTCGGAGTTCTGGGCCACACCCGCCATCGCACGGGGGTGCGCCGGCTGCAGGTACAGGGCCCGGAGGCCGCCCAGCGCGATGATCGGCTCCGAGTGCACCCGCCAGGTCACCGAGCCTGGGCCGAACAGCCCGAGGCCGTTGTCGTCGCCGCTGCCCACCGGGTCAGCGTGCCACGGATCAGTCCTCGGCACGACGGGCCTGGCACCCGGCGCAGAGACCCCAGAACGTCACTTCGGCCTCGTCCAGCTCGTACCCGTGCAGCTGCGACGGGTTCAGGCACGGCGCGGCCCCGACCGCGCAGTCGACGTCGGCGATCTCGCCGCAGCCCCGGCACACGATGTGGTGGTGGTTGTCGCCGGTCCGCCGCTCGAAGCGGGCCGGCCCGCCGGCCGGCTCGATCCGCCGCGCGAGGCCGGCGCGGGACAGCGCGCCGAGCACGTCGTAGACGGCCTGTACCGAGACGGAGTCCAGCCGGCCGCGTACCTTGGCGGTGATCTGCTCCACGTCGAGGTGTCCGTGGTCGCTGTCGAGCACGTCGAGCACGGCAAGGCGCTGCCGGGTCACCCGCAGACCGCGGGACCGCAGCAGTTCTTCGCCGGACATCCATCCATCAGACCACGCGCGATGCCGCACCTCAAGGTGGCGTGGTCGGAGCCACGTCGGCTTTGTACTAATTGACCGCCATGGGGTCTCGCCGGGCCTGGCCGGGCCTGGCCGGGCCTGGCCGGGCCTGGCCGGGCCTGGCCGGGCCTGGCCAGGCCTGGGCCGAGCCGGGCCGAGCCGGAGGGCCGGGTCAGAAGAACAGCGCCCGCCCGCACAGCACGAGTACCAGGACGACCATGACCGCCCCGCTCACCATGGCGATGCCGAACGTCAACGTGCGCGCCCGCCCCTCGGCCTGGTCCAGGCCGAGGGGGTCCTGGGGTGGCAACGACCGGGGCGGTGGCGCCTGTACGACGAGCGGCGGCCGCCAACCGGCCGGCGGCGGGATGGTCGGAGGCGGCCCGGGGTAGCTCGCCGGCCGGCCCGCCGGGGCCGGGTCGGCCGGTGCCGGCGGAGGGGTCCCGTCCGGGGGTCGTCGCCACTGCGCCTCGTCGTCGACGACAGGTGCGGGCCGCCCGGTGACATTCTCCGGGCCGGACCCGTACGGGCTCGGGCTGCTCACGAGCCCGACGCTACCAACACCCGGCGGTCACTCCTCGGCCTCGTCCGCGAACAGCTCGGAGAGCGGGATGGCGATGGTGGACTCGTCGGCCCAGCTCGGCGCCGCCGGGCCGGGCCGGACCTGGCTGTCCTGGGCCGTGGGGTCCAGCGCGGCCTGCGGCGTCGGGTCTTCGATACCCATGGAGATTCCCTTCGATGCGTTGACCGCATCAGTGTGAGGGACGCCGCCGTGCGGCGGGAACCCTCACATCCGGGCTCCTCGGACTACGCTGCGTATGTGCCGTACCGAACCGAAGACGTGGACCTCACGCCCGACCGCACCGACGACCGGCGAGAGGTGACCTTCGCCGAGGATCTGGTGATCCTGCCCGACCAGACCGGTGACGACACCGACGCGGGCTGGGGCGAGCACTCCGGCAGCAACGACGACCGCCTGCTGGCAGACCGGCCGCCGCACTGGGGCTGAGCGCCGCCGCGCCTTCACGCGGCGCGGCCTTCGCGGCGCCTAGCTCGCGGTGGTCGAGCCGGCCGGCTTCTTGTCCGACGAGGTGCTCGCCGCCGGCTTGCTCTCGGATGCCTTCTTCGTGGTCTCGCCACCGTTGGTCGAGCTCACCGTCGATGACGACGACGACGAGTTCGACCGGGAGTCGGTGCGGTAGAAGCCCGAACCCTTGAACACCACACCCACGGCCGAGAACACCTTGCGCAGCTTGCCCTCGCAGGCGGGGCACTCGGTCAGCGGCTCGTCGGTGAACGACTGCACCGCCTCGAGCTGGTGGCCGCACGCGGTGCAGGCGTACTGGTAGGTCGGCACGACAGCCTCCGTGATTTGGCACTCGGCATCTTCGAGTGCCAATGGTGCGTCATCCGGACCGGTTTCGTCCAGTGTGAGTCACCAGACCCACGCCCGACGGCGTGACCACGGCGTCCACCGGCCGGTCGTGCGGCTCGGCCGGCAGCCGGTCGACCAGTTCGCCGTCGTAGAGCGGTACCACCACGAGTGCCGAGGGTGCCACCCGGGCCAGCGCGCGGTCGTACGAGCCGCCGCCGCGACCCAGCCGGACGCCGTCGGTGGACACCGCCAGCCCCGGTGCGACGATCAGCTCGGCCTCGGCGATCGCGTCCACACCGAGCCGGGGGCCGTCGGGTTCGCTGAGCCCGTACCGCCCCGACAGCAGCGGTGCCGGGTAGGCGGCCCAGTCGAGGTCCAGGTCGGGGCGGAGGACCGGCAGCAGGACCCGGCCGACGCCCGGCAGCTCCGGCAGCCGCGCGCCGCCCGGCTCGCCGGCCATCGGCAGGTACGCGCAGACGGTACCGGGCCGCACCCGCGCCACCACGGTCGCGAGAGCCTCCCGGATCGCGGCGTCCGCGTCCGAGCGCTCCTGCGGGGACAGCGTCCGGCGCGCCGACAGCACCGCGGAGCGGATCGCGCGCTTGTCGCGCCCCGGCGCGGCGCTCACCACAAGGGCATCTTTCATGGCTAAGATGCACAGATCAGATAAATCGGACACGAAGGACCTCGGCGACAGTCAGTGGAACGCCGTACGTTATGACAGCATCACACGAGCGTGACCAATCGACCCCGCTGACACCGGGAGGACGAGTGACGCTGCGCACGCGGCTGACGGCCGCGTTTCTCGCGGTGGTCCTCGGTCCCGTGCTGCTCGGGGCAGGCTTCGTCGCGGTGGCCGTCGACGCCGTCAACAACAGCCGGTCGTCCGAGCGGCTCGACCTGGCCGCCAGCGGCCTCCGTACCGCCATGAACTCGCTCTGCCAGCGGCTGCGTACCGCCGCCGAGACCGCGGCGGTCCTCGGTGGCAGCCTCGAACCGGCCGCCGCGGAGCGGGTCGTCAGCCGCCACCTCGCCGGGGGCATCCAGCTCGTGGGTACCGGCGGGGACGTGGCCTACAGCGCCGGTGCCGTGCCGGCGCGGCCGTGGGCCGACTGTAGCGACCCGTCCGGCGGAGCCGGAGAGAACGGCAGGGACGGCGGAACCGGAGGGAGCGGCATGGCCGGCGGGTCCGACGGGGTCGGCTTCGTCGCCGTCGCCATCGCCGCGCGGGTCCAGGTGGTCGACGCCGACGGCCGGCCGCTCGGCCAGGTCTACGCCGTCGAGCCGGTCGACACCGCCCTGGTACGCCGCCTCGCCACCGCCGCCGGGGCGGCCGTGACCGTGCTGCACGCGGACCACCGCTGGAGCACCGAGCGCGACGGCGACCTGGCACAGGTCACCACGGCGGCCGACGGGCTGCGCGCCGGAGCCGCCGGCCGCACCGACAACGGCCGGTGGGTCCGCCGGATCGACCAGGGGCCCGGCCAGCCGCTGCCGCTCGCGCTGTCGGTGCCCCGCGACGAGCCTCGCACCCTGTACGCCGCGCTCATCGCGGTGGTCGCGGTCACCGCACTGCTGTCGATCGTCGCCGCCCGGTGGCTGGCCCGCTCGACCACGCGCCCGCTCACCGAGCTGTCCCACGCCGTCGACCGGGTCGCCGGCGGAGACCTCGCCGTCCGGGTACCGGTCCGCACCCGCGACGAGGTCGGTCGGCTGGGCGTGACGTTCAACCGGATGGCCCGCGAGATGCAGGGCTACCTGGAGGCGCTCACGGCCAGCCGCGACCAGCTGCGCGGCCACCTCGGCCTGCTCGGGGACACGCTGTCGAGTACGCACGACGTCGACCGCATCCTCGAGGTGATCCTGGAGAGCGCGCTGTCGGCGACCGGGGCCCGGGCCGGCGTGCTGCTGCTGGCCGACCCGGCGACCGGCACGCTGGTCGGCCGGTGCGCCGAGGGGCTCACCGAGGGCGGACCGGCCCAGGTTCAGGAACTTCGGGTACGGCTGGGGGACGGCCTGCTCGGCGACGTGGCCGCGAGCGGCGTGGCGCGCCGGGGCCTGGTCGGGCGCGACGGCCCGCGGCTCGCCCCGGGCGAGCCCCGCTGCCGCACCTACGTCGCGGTACCGTTCGCCGCGCCCGGCCCGAGCGCGGTGGCCGGCCCGACCGGCGGGCTCATGGCCGCGACCGCCGAGGGCCCGGCGGCCCCCGAGTCTCCGGCGCCGCCGCGCGGGGTGCTGGCCCTGTACGACCGGCACGGCTTCGACGAGTTCGACGACGCCGACCTGACCACCCTGCGGACCTTCGCCGGGCAGGCCGCTGTCGCGCTGGACAACGTGCGGGTACACGAGGAGGCGCAGCGGCTGTCGCTGACCGACCCGCTCACCGGGCTGTCGAACTACCGGTACCTGAAGGACTCGCTGCGCCGGGAGGTGGAGCGGGCCAGCCGGTTCGGGCACCGGCTCACCGTGCTCGCGCTGGACCTCGACCGCTTCAAGAACGTCAACGACACGTACGGGCACGCGGCCGGCGACGCCGTGCTGGCCGAGTTCGCCCGGCGGGTACGGGTCGAGATCCGCGAGGTCGACCTCGCGTTCCGCCAGGGCGGCGAGGAGTTCGTCGTCCTGCTGCCGGAGACCGACGCCACCGGCGGCGAGGTGGTGGCCGAGCGCCTCGTCGCGGCGATCCGGCGTACCCCGGTGTTCGTCCGGTCGGCCCGCTCGGCCCAGGCCGTGCGGATCCCGGTCACGGTATCCATCGGCATTGCGGTCTACCCCGACCATGGCGTGAGCGATGCCGCCGTGCTCGAGGCCGCAGACGACGCCCTTTACCAGGCAAAATCGGACGGACGGGACAGATTCCGGGTGGCCCGGGCGCGCGCGGAGGGGGTACCGGCCGTGGCGAACGTGGCCGGTGGCCCGGACGACGCGGGCCCGGCGGGGGACGGCATGGACGCGGCCGCCGTCACGTCAAGCGGCGCGCCCAGCGCGCCTCAGGCGTCGCGACGAAGCCACGGCGGTTAGTCTCCGGACATGGTCGACAGCGCGCGCACAACCACGGAAACCACGGGTGCCCCATCTCCGTCCATTTCGGAAGGCCGCCGGGCGGTCAAGGCTGTCATTCCGGCGGCCGGTCTCGCCACCCGGTTCTTACCCGCAACCAAGGCCGTACCCAAGGAACTGTTGCCCGTTGTGGACCGTCCCGTTCTGGAGTACATCGTCGAAGAGGCCGCCGACGCCGGCATCTCCGACGTCCTGCTCATCACCGGTCGCGGCAAGACCTCCATGGTCGACCACTTCGACCGCCGGCCGGACCTCGAGGCCCGGCTCATCGAGAAGGGCGACGACGAGCGGCTCGCGGCAGTCCGGCGCCCCAGCGAACTGGCCGAGATCTACACCTGCCGCCAGCACGAGCCCCTCGGCCTCGGCCACGCGGTGGGCACCGCCGAGTCCCACATCGCGGGTGAGCCGTTCGCGGTGCTGCTCGGCGACGAGTTCGTGGACGAGTCCGACCCGCTGCTGCCGGCGATGCTGGACCTGCAGTCGCGTACCGGCGGCATCGTGCTCGCCTTCATCGAGGTCGAGCCGGAGGAGGTGCGCCGCTACGGCATCGCGTCGGTGGAGGCCGCCGAGTCGTCCCTCCAGGACGTCGGGCACGAGGTCGTGCGGGTCACCGGCCTGGTGGAGAAGCCGACACCGGAGGAGGCGCCGAGCAACCTCGCCGTGGTCGGCCGGTACGTGCTGCCGGCCAGCATCTTCAACGCGATCAAGCGGACCAAGCCCGGCAGCGGCGGTGAGATCCAGCTCACCGACGCGATGGCGCTGCTGCTGGCCGAGGGGACCCCGGTTCACGGCGTCATCTACCGGGGAATCCGGTACGACACCGGCCAGCCCCTCGGATATCTGCAGGCGGTCGTGCAATTGGCGGCGAAGCGGCAGGATATCGGTCCGGCCTTCCGGTCGTGGTTGCTCGGATTCGTGGAATCAATTGATGGTTCGGAAGGCTCCGCGCGGTCATAGTGGCCCGGGACATCCGGGATATGACAGATCGGAGAAGTTCGAGATCGGAAAGGAGGCGAGCGGTATGACGACGGTCCCGACGGAGTTTGACGCGACTATTCATCCGGCTGGCGCCGAGCTGACTCCGCTCGCCGAGTACCTGGCCGGTGTGCTGCGAGGGCTGCGGCCCCTGCCGGCACTCGACCTCGACCTGACCCAGGCGTACGGGAACGTGCTCGCCGAGGACGTGCACGCGCCCGGGCCGCTGCCGGCGTTCGACCACGCCGCGATCGACGGGTACGCCGCACGGTTCGAGGACGTCGTGGACGCCTCGCCGAGCCGGCCGGTACGCCTGAACGTGATCGGCGACCTGGGCGCGGCGAGCTGGCGGCCGGTGCGGCTGACCCCGGGTACCTGCTTCTCGATCGGCTCCGGCGCGCTGCTGCCGGCCGCCGCCGACGTCGTGGTCCCGGTGCACGCCACCGACCAGGGCATGGCGGCGGTCGAGGTGTACGACTCGCCGCCGAGGCGCGGGTTCGGCCTGCGCCGGTCCGGCGACGAGATCCCGGCCGGCGCCCTGCTCGCGCGGGCCGGCACCTACGTCAACCCGGCCCTGGTCGCGCTGCTGGCAAGCTGCGGGATCGGGCACGTGGTGGTACGCCCCAGCCCACGCGCGGTGATCGTGGCGACCGGTGACGAGCTCGTCGACGTGGGCCGCGCCAGCCAGCCCGGCCAGCTCGTCGACGCCAACTCGCACGCGCTGACCGCGGCGGCCGCCGAGGCGGGCGCGCACGCGTACCGGGTGGGGATCTGCGACGACGACCCGGAAGGGCTGCGGGGCCTGCTCGAGGACCAGACCCTGCGGGCGGACCTCATCATCACGACCGGTGGGACCGGTGTCGGCCCCGGCGACATGGTACGGCGGGTGCTCTCCCGGCGCGACGGGCAGCGGCCACCGGTACGCTTCACCGACGTGTCGGTCTATCCATGTACATCGTTGGGCTACGGCAACGTGCCGTCGATGGCCGGGGCCGAGGGCGTACCGGTCGTCTGCCTGCCCGGCGACACGGGCGCGGCGCTGATCGGGTTCGAGGTGCTGGCCCGGCCCGTCATCCAGGTGCTCGCCGGTGCCGACCCGGTCTTCCGGCCGAGCGTCCGGGCGCACCTGCTGGAGACGATCAAGTCGCCGTCCGGGCTGCGCGAGTTCCGCCCGGCGTACGTGGCCGAGCGCCGCGGCGGCGGGTACACGGTGGCGCCGCTCGCCGGTGGCCCGTACACGCTCTCCGGTCTCGCGGAGGCGAACGGCCTGATGGTGCTCGGCGAGCGGGTCACGACCGCGCCGGCCGGGTCCACGGTGGACGTTCTGCTGCTGGACCGGCGACGGTGATGCAGCCGGGCTGGCCGGCGGTGCTCCGTGACGGGCCGGTCCTGCTGCGGCCGTACCGGCGCGGCGATGCCCGGGCCTGGTCGGAGACCCGGCGGGCCAACGAGGAGTGGCTGGCCCCCTGGGAGCCCTCGCCGTACGGCCCGTGGCACGAGCTGAACTCGCCGGCCGCGTTCCGCTCCGTCTACGCCGACCTGCGCCGCGTCGCCCGCCAGGGCGCCGCGATGCCGTTCGCGGTGTGTCTGCTCGCCGCGGACGAGGAGCGTCTCGTCGGCCAGTTGACGCTGGGCAGCATCGTGCGGCGGGCCTTCTGCTCCGGGTACGCCGGGTACTGGGTCGACGCGCGGGTCGCCGGGCGGGGCGTCATCCCGACGGCGCTGGCCCTCGCGGTGGACCACGCCTTCGGCGTCGGTGGGCTGCACCGGATCGAGGTCAACATTCGGCCCGAAAACCGGCCGAGCCGGCGGGTGGTGGAGAAACTCGGTTTCCGCCAGGAGGCCTACCACGAGCGTTATCTCCACATCGACGGTGAATGGCGCGACCATATCGGGTACGCCCTGACGGTCGAGGATGTCGCCGACGAAGGTGGCCTGCTGGCGCGTTGGCACCGGACCCGCGCCGCGGCCTGATCATCCTTTCGGGTTTGGGACCACCACCTATCAGGTACCAATTGGTCCATGCGCCTATTGCGCAGCGTGGCGCCGGAAAATACTCGACGAGGACACGTAACCTCGGATATCGGAGTTGCCACGGCTGCAACTCTTCTTTTGCCATACAGGTGTGACGGGAGGGGTGAGGGTGCCGACCTCGGTGCTCCTCGCCGTCCTCGCCGCCGCGGGCCTGCTGGCGTTCGCTCCGGCGCTCGTTCGCCGGTACGACGCCACCGAGCGGCTGGTGGCGGAGCGGGCGCTGTCGACGGCTCGCGTACTGGCCCGGATCGGGGGCCAGACGCACCGCCGGCGCCGCACCGTGCCCGGACGCCGGCCGATCAACCCGCCCCGCTTCGTCGTGCCCCGGATGGCGGGTGGTGTGGGGGTCTCCTCGGCTGCTGAGGGTTCTCCGTCCGATCCGCCCCGCCAGCCGATCAAGCGGGCGCCCAAGCACCTGCGGCACCCCCGCGCGGTGTACCGCCGCCGCCGGGTGTTCGCCGCGCTGGTCCTGCTCAACCTGGTGGAGCTGGTCGGTGTGGTCGTCGTCGGCCCGGGATTCTGGATCAGCGCCGGCTTCACCGGGCTGCTTCTGGTGGCGTACACGGCCCACCTGCGCAACCGGGCGATGCTGGAGCAGCGCCGCCGCCGCGCGGAGGCCCGCTACGCCGCCTGGGTGGCGGCCCGGCAGGCGGCCGTACGGCGCGAGCAGGCCCGTCGGGCGGCGGCCCGTAGGGAACTCCTGCGTCAGCAGCTGTTGGAGCGCGAGGAGGCCCGTCGGGAGGCCGCGCGGGTGGCCGGGCAGTCGGCGGTACGCGGGCGGGCGTACGAGGCCCGTGCCGTGGGCCAGGATTGGTAGATCATGGGGCCCGCGGCGTCGTCGTGCCGGGCCGCCAAGATCTCGGAGTGTCGCGGCGATCCAATTCGCCGTCGGTGCTCACGACCTGTTATCGTGGGCGCCGGTCAGCTACCGCGAGGTAGATGATCGCAAGGGGCTGTGGCGCAGACTGGTAGCGCACCTCGTTCGCATCGAGGGGGTCAGGGGTTCAAATCCCCTCAGCTCCACCAGAGGTAAGGGGCCGTTTCCGAAGATCGGAAACGGCCCCTTTCGCGCCCGTACAGCAGCGGTCATGATCCGCCCAGGCTCTCGTCCGATTTGTTCTCAAGCGAGGCCGACTTCGACAAGATCAAGACGGTTCGCGCGATTGCCATGCCATGGGAGGGGAGGCGGCGTCCCACCGCGGTGCGAAACCGCCGCCCACCCTCCGTCCAAGATCTTGCTTGACCTATCGAATTTCGATAGATTCCCATCGTAACTCGATGGAAGGATAGGCCATGGGAAAGCTGACAGTGGGGGCGCTGCGCGCCGTGCTCGTGGTGGTGCTCGCCGGCACCGTGTTCATACAGGCATTGATGGTGTGGGCGTTGGCCACCGACCCGGAGCAGGGGTCGCTCCCGCTGACCCCGCTGCGCGTGATCACGATCCTGGGCATGGTGTCGGTCCAGGTCGCCCTGGTCTGTGTATGGCGGCTGGTGACGATGGTGCGACGCGGAACCGTGTTCTCCCACGCCGCCTTCCGGTACGTGGACGGCGTGATCGGCGCGATCGTGGCGGCTGCACTCGTGTGGTTCGCGGTCACGGTCCTCAATGCGCCGGGCCAGCGGGACGACCCGGGCGTCACCGTCATCATGGGCGGGGTTGGCGTGGCCATCCTGGGGGTCGCGCTCATCGTGCTCGTGCTGCGGATGCTGCTCGCCCAGGCCGTCGCGCGGGACGTCGAAGCGGCGCAGATGAAGGCCGAGTTGGACGAGGTGATCTGATGCCGATCGCCGTCGACATCGACGTGATGCTGGCCAGGCGGAAGATGTCCGTGGGCGAGCTCGCCGACCGCGTAGGGATCACGCCCGCCAACCTGGCGGTACTCAAGAACGGTCGCGCCAAGGCGGTGCGCTTCGCGACGCTCGCTGCGCTCTGCGAGGTGCTCGAGTGCCAGCCGGGCGACCTGCTGCGCTGGGAGGCCGAGGACGCCGCGGGCGGATGACGGACAACGGCGGACTGGCGCGGACACTGGGGACCGTGCCGGCAGCTCGGCGGCTTTCCAGCCGCAGGTCAACGTCCCGTGTGGATTGCCCCGGGGGTAAGGGGTCCGGGGAAGGGCGTCCGGGTGGCAAGCTTCGAGCATGATCTATGAGGAGATCACGGCAGCGTCGGCCGGCACCTGGACGCTCGGCGACTTGACGGTCAACCGGGTCGGCTTCGGCGCGATGCGCTTGACGGCCAACGCCGACGGCACGCCGCGCGATCGCGAACAGGCGATCAACGTGCTGCGCCGCGCGATAGACCTGGGCGTCAACCACATCGACACCGCGGCGTTCTACTTCTCGTCACTACGTTCCGCCAACGAACTGATCAATCGGGCGCTAGCCCCGTACCCGGAGAACCTGGTCATCGTCACCAAGGTTGGCCCTGGCCGAGATCCATCCGGTGACTGGCTACCTCTGGCCCGACCGGAACAGTTGCGCGGCCAGGTCGAGGAGAACCTGCGCCAGCTCGGCCGCGACCATCTCGACATCGTCAACCTGCGCCAGCGCGGGCTCGACTCGATCGCCGAGCACTTTGGTGCACTAGCCGACCTGCGGCAAGCCGGCCTCATCCGGCACCTGGGCCTCTCCAACGTCCGGCCGCACCACCTCGCCGAAGCGCAGGCCATCGCGCCGGTGGTCTGCGTGCAGAACCCTTACGGCGTCGATTACCGGCGGGGCGAGCAGGACGACTTCGTACGCGCCTGCGGAGAGCAAGGCGTGGCGTTCGTACCGTTCTTCGCCATCGCCGGGGCCGGGCGAGAGACCGGCCTCAGCGGCACGGACCGGGACGCGATACTCACCATCGCCCGCGCCCACGGGGCAACGGCCGCGCAGGTCCGGATCGCCTGGACGCTGCACCTCGGATCGCACGTGCTGGCCATCCCGGGCACCGGAAATCCCGACCACCTGGTCGCCAACGTAGCGGCCGGCACGTTGCGACTGTCCCCGGATGAACTGGCTCTTCTCGGCTCCGTCCACGAAAGCTCGGAACACGAGACACAGCTGACCAGCGGGGATGGGAATGGACGGGGCGCTGGAGACGTCGCTTGATCTCCTCATAGCCCAGCGAGCGCCGGCCTCGACTACGTACAGCAGGCTTCATGGCCTGCCTGTTCACGACCGGTTCGGACCACCACCGGACCGTTCTGCCTGTACTCCGTAGGTTCAGGACCTTGGTTGCTCGCGTTGTGGTCCGGACCTGGTCCGCGAACCGCCGTCGAACACCAGGACGTGGCCGTACAGAAAGGACTGACCGCGAGGAGGCAGGCCAACGGGTAGACCCAGGTCAGTAGAGGTGCCGGCCAGCCTGAGCGCGGATCGGCCAGGACGGCGGGGTTCTCTTCAAGCCTGCCGTGGATGATTTCCCAGGTTCGAATCGCGCGACGGTAGCCAGTCATCCTCGGGGTAGCCGGCGTCGGGTACCGGACACCAGACCACGCCAGCGCCCTTGCAGGCCAGGCAGTCGAACTCGTTGCGACGTCCAGTGCCACGGCAGTAGCCACAGGTCCGCAGGACCGGAAGTTGATCGGACATGGTGGTCCTCCTTGCGGTCGGCTGCGTGGACAGATCGCCACCCCACAATATCGGCGTCCAAAGCCGTAGTCGCGGATCGGAGAGACAGGTGTACGGCAGCGAGGGACAGCAACCAGCCATGCCGAGCCGGCCCGCACGAGACTCAGACAGGCCCCCTCACCTCGTACGTGACCACTAGGTACCTCACCGCCTCTACTCGGAAGGTTGAGGGTTCAGGTGCTGTATATCTGCTCCACGTCTGGTCCGCGAACCGCCGTCGGACGCCGTACGTGGCCGTACACACGATGACCTCGCCATCGACGCAGAGTGCGAGAATGAACAGGTCGGCGCAAGTAACCGACGGAATGGTGGATGATCCGTCCAGGCTCGCGCTCACGTTGGCCCTACGCGTACCGACGCCGAGGCTTCGCGTCCTCCGGTAATCTGCGCCGATGACCACCGACGAAGCCGCGCGGTTGCCCGAGTCGTTGGTGCTGGCGGACGCGACCGCAACCCCTCGGCGTCGCCCTCGTCACCGCATCACCTTCGAGGGTGGCCTCGACTCTCCCTTTCACCGGTGGTTCCGGCTGACGCCCAGCTACTCGCCCCACCTGGTCGGTCACTGGCTCGACGAGCATCCTCAATTCGACTCGGGCCGATTGCTGGAGCCGTTCTCCGGTGCGGGCACCACCTGCATCGTCGCCACCCGAAGGGGCCTCGACTCCGTCGGCTTCGAGATCAACCCTTTTCTCGCGTTCGTCTCGCGGACCTCGACCAGATGGGACGTCAGCGTCGACGAGCTTCGCGTGGCGCTGGCGGCTGTGCTGTCGTCGACCGCCGACCTGCTGTCGAGCGGACCACTGGACGTCGAGGAGTTCGCTGCCGAGCTCGGCACCGTGATTCCGCCCATCCACAACGTCTACCGGTGGTGGCGTCCGGATGTACTCAGGCAGCTTCTGGCGCTGCGGCAGTCCATCGGGAAGCACGGGGGAGACGTCGCGGATCACCTGAGGCTCGCCCTGGCGGAGATCGTCTACTCGACGGCCAACATCACGCTCGGCCGGTTGCAGCTGTTCTTCGTCGACCGGTCGTCACACGACATCGAGGTGATCAGGCCGTTCAAGGAGGTGGTCGCCCGGATGATCGAGGATCTGGAACGCCACATCCCCTCGCGCGTGGGCCGTGCGCAGATCATCAACTCCGACAGCCGAGGGCTGGAAGAGGTACCGGACGGGTCCATCGGGGCCGTCTTCACCTCTCCGCCCTACCCCAACAGGTACAGCTACGTATGGAACACGCGGCCCCACCTGTACCTCCTGGAATTCATCTCAACTCCGAGGGAGGCCGGCGACCTCGACACCGTCACCATCGCCGGCACCTGGGGCAGAGCTACTTCGGTGCTCCAAAAGGGCGTCGTCGAGCCGACCGAGAACGTCGCCAGGGCGATGGGCCGGGTGTACGAGGATCTGCATGAGCAGAGCCTGCTCATGGGAAATTACGTGACCAAGTTCTTCAACGACATGGACATCCACCTCGCCGCGGTCGGTAGAAAAGTAATGAGCGGGGCGCCTATCGGTTACGTGGTGGGCAATACCGAGACCAAGGGAATCATGGTCGAGACGCACGACATACTCGCCAGCCTGTTCGAGGCGAACGGCTTCGGGCGAATCGAGCAGGATTACCTCCGGGCGCGTAACAGCGGCGCCGGACTCGTGGAAGTGACGGTCAGCGGTGTGGCGGAGTCGTAGGCGGTGGACGATCAAGATCGACGGTGACGCTCGGTAGATGAGCGGTGCGCGGATGGTGCGCATGTCGGTGGCCGGCATCGTGCGGTAGCCCCAGGTGGTGTGGCGGCTCCGGCGCCGGCTCTTCAGCGACACCGAGACACCGAAGTGCCGTGCGGACGATGTTATGGTTGACGAACGAGAGGTGCCTACATGATGGGGTCCGCCTGCACGAGGGGCTGTCCCCATAATTTCTGTCCAAGGGGGTCGAGCCATGGGCCGCGGCCGAGCCAAAGCCAAGCAGACGAGGGTGGCCCGAGAGCTCAAGTATCACTCTCCGACCACCGATCTCGCTGCACTGCAGCGCGAGCTTGCTGGCAACGGCAAGTCGGATGACGAGCTCGATCACGAGGACGGCGACTACTCCGACGAGGAGAGTCAGGACCGCTGGTCCGAGCCTCGGCGCTGATCTTGAAGCGAAGACGCCAGGCGGGAGCCCGCCGGTAGGCGCAGCCACTCCACCCGGGATCGCCGTCCGTGTCCTCGCTCGACCTGTTGCTCGTTGAACCCCGCTGGACGGGGTTACTGATTGTGCTCGTGGCCCGGAGGTCCGGCACGGCAGGCAAGGCGGCAGCCGTGCCTGGGTGTCGCTATGCACCACGGTGGTGAACAGTCGGCGCGACTCCAGGTGTTATTGGCATCTACCCCGGACCGTGGTGGAGCGGCAGCCCGGAAATGGGTTCACCGAGCGCCGATTTCCACAGGTATTTCGCCGCACCGAAAAAGCCGCGTCATCGTGAATTGAAAGCCGCCAGGTCGCTCGTGGCATCGAAGCGGGCAAACGCGGTACCCGTTGACGAACTCGGCCGCGTCGCTTGATCTCACCCACCGAGGAAACGGCCTGCGGCCGGCGTCGCGGCGGCCACGGGACCCCCGGCCCTCCGGTGTACGTCGCGCGCCATGCGGAACCGCCGTGGGCGACTAGGCTGCTGGGGGTGGAGTGGTCCCGCGCCGCCGGCGGGGAAACGGGCTATCGGGAAGCGGGCCATGCGGTGACAGACAGGGTCGACGTCGTCGTCCGCCGGAGCGCGGATCATACGGTCGTAGCGGCGAGTGGCAGCATCTACTTCGATACCCATGAGGCTTTGAAGGAGACGCTGCTGGCGCTCGCCGCGGAGGAGAAGCCGCGCATCGTCCTCGACCTCAGTGGGGTCGACCTGTGCGACTCGAGCGGGCTCAACATGATGGCGCAGACGCATCTGATGGCCACCCGCCACGGTGGGTGGCTGCGACTGGCGGGCGTGCAGCCGATCGTCCGGCAGGTGCTCGACGCCACCCATCTCACCCGCATGATTCCGCTCTACGACACCGCCGAGCAGGCCGACGACGCCGCGGGCTGATCCGGTGATCCGCAGCGGTGGGGCAGCGGGCGGCACGGTCGCATACCGTGCTGGGGTGCGTATCACGACCCGCAACGCCCGGTTCCAGCAGTGGCAGTCCCTGTTGACCAACCGGGCCAAGCGCCAGCGCGCCGGTGAGTTTCTCGTCCAGGGCGTACGCCCGATCAACCTGGCCGTCGAGCACGGCTGGCCGCTCCACGCGCTGCTGCACCGCGATACCGACGACCTGTCGCGGTGGGCGCGGGACATCCTGGACCGGGTCGACGCCCCGCGGTTCGCGGTCGCGCCCGACCTGCTCGGCGAGCTGAGCGACAAGGACGACGCGGACGTCGAGCTGATCGCGGTGGCCGCGATCGCCCCCGACGACCTCAGCCGCATCGAGGTGGGCCCCTCGTTCCTGGGCGTCGTGTTCGACCGGCCCGGCAGCCCGGGCAACATCGGTACGCTGCTGCGCTCGGCCGACGCGTTCGGCGCCGACGGCGTCATCGTCACCGGGCACGCCGCGGACGTGTACGACCCGAAGACGGTACGGGCCAGCACCGGCTCGCTGTTCTCGGTACCCGCGGTGCGGATGCCCTCGCACCGGGAGGTGCTCGACTGGGCCGACGGTCGGTGCGCCGTCGTCGCCGCCGACGAGTCGGCCGAGGTCGACGTGGCCGACCATGACCTGACCCGGCCGACCCTGCTGGTGATCGGCAACGAGACCGTGGGACTGTCGGCGGCGTGGCGGTCGGCCTGCGACCGGATGGTGCGCATCCCGATCGGCGGCTCGGCAAGCTCGCTCAACGCGGCGACCGCGGCGAGCGTGCTGCTGTACGAGGCGGCGCGGCAGCGAACCCCGCCCCGTACCGGGCCGGCGCCCGACACCAGCGGCGCGTGGTGACTACGCCACCGAGAAGCCGCCGTCTACGAAGATCGTCTGGCCGGTCACGTACTCGCACGCCGGGCTGGCCAGAAACACCGCCAGCCCGGCGAAGTCGCTGGTCAGCCCGTTGCGACCGGTCATCGTGCGGGCCGCGGCCGCGGCCGGCCGCGCCGGATCGGCGAAGAACACCTGGTTCATCGGCGTCTCGACGACGCCGGGCGCGATCGCGTTGCAGCACACGCCGTACCGCGACCACGCCTCGGCCTGTGACCGGGTGAGCCCGGTGAGGCCGGCCTTCGAGGCGCCGTACCCGCCGCTGTTGGCGAAGGCGCGCACCGACTGCTGGGAGGCGAGGTTGATGATCCGCCCCCAGCCGCGCTCTGCCATGCCCGGTCCGAACCGCTGACCGAGCAGGAACGGCGCGTCCAGGTTGACGGCGAAGAGCAGGTCCCAGTCGGCGAGGGTGAGCTCGGCCAGCGGTGGGCGCGGGTTGACCCCGGCGGAGTTGACGAGGATGTCGGGCTCACCGAACAGCGCCGCGGCCTCGTCGGCGGCGGCTGCCAGCGCCTCCCGGTCGGCCAGGTCGACCGCCACGTACCCGGCACTGGGGAGCGCCTCGGCGGTCTCGCGCAGCCGGTCCTTGTCGCGGGCCAGCAGCACGACACTGGCCCCGGCGTACGCCAGCGCCTCCGCGATGGCCCGGCCGATACCGGAGTTGCCGCCGGTCACCACGGCCACCCGCCCGTCGAGCGAGAACAGGCCGTCCAGATAGCTCGTCATCGTCGCCCTCCTCACAGGCAGCAGTCTCCAGGATCATGCGGGATTAGTCTGGCCCGATGCGTGCCATCCAGATCTCTCGTTACGGCGGACCCGAGGTGCTCGAGCCGGTCGAGCTGCCGGATCCCGTACCCGGGCCGGACCAGGTCCTGGTCGACGTCGAGGCGGCCGGGGTCAACTACGCCGACACCCACCTCGCCGACGGCTCCTACCTGAGCAGCCCGAAACTGCCCTTCGTGCCCGGCTCCGAGGTGATCGGGCGGACCGCCGACGGCCGCCGGGTGATGGGGCTGTCCACGGGCGGAGGGTACGCGGAGAAGGCGCTCCTGCCCGCCGCGCTCACCGTCGAGGTACCGGAGGCGATCGGCGACGGCGAGGCGCTCGCCCTGCTGGTACAGGGGCTGTCCGCATGGCACCTGCTGCGTACCAGCGCCCGCCTGACGCCCGGCGAGAGCGTCGTGGTCAACGCCGCGGCGGGCGGGGTCGGGTCACTGGCCGTACAGCTCGCGAAGGCCTTCGGTGCCGGCCGCGTCATCGCCACCGCCTCCACGCCCGACAAGCAGCGGCTCGCCCTGGACCTGGGCGCGGACGTCGCGGTCTCCGGCGACGCCGACGGGTACGCCGAGCGGGTCATCGAGGCCAACGGCGGGAAGCGCGTCGACGTGGTCCTCGACGCCGTGAGCGGCCCGGTGTTCGACGCGGCGTTCGAGGCCCTCGGGCAGTTCGGCCGGCTCGTCACGTTCGGCGCCGCGTCCCGTCAGGTCGCCAAGCCGGTCGAGCCCGGCCGCCTGATGATGCGCAACCTGTCGGTCGTCGGGTTCTGGCTCAGCCCCGCGCTGGCCGTACCGGGCATGTTCGCCCCGCCGCTGACCGAGCTTTTCGAGCTGGTGACGGCCGGTCGGGTACGGCCGGTCGTGGGTGGCGAGTACCCGCTGGCCGAGACCCGCCGGGCGCACGAGGACCTGCTCGCCCGCCGGACCACCGGAAAGCTGATCCTGCGGGCTTGACGATCTAGATCCAGCGGCCGCCGAGCCACATCCGGGCGCTCCACTCCGCGTACGTGATGGCCTTCCCGACGTAGATCGGGTAGAAGTACGCGAAGCACAGCGCCACCAGCCCCACGAACACCCCGGCGAAGATCGTGCCGAACAGCCGGCGGTCGGGCAGCGGCTCCCCGGGCCCGGGCGCCGGTCCGATGATCGCGCCGAGCACGTACACCACAGCGAGGATCAGGAACGGCAGCGACGGCAGGGCGTAGAAGTAGAACATGGTGCGGTTCTGGATCTCGTACCAGAACCACGGCAGGATGCCGGCCGCGGCGGCGAGCCCGATCGCCAGGGCTCGCCAGTCGCGGCGGCTGATCCCGAACCAGGCCAGCCCGGCCAGCGCGGGCAGGAACGCCCACCACAGCACCGGCGTACCGAGCAGCAGCACCTCCGCCGAGCAGGACGCGGCGCCGCACCCGCCGTCCTGGCTGTAGGAGAACGCGACCGGCCGGCCCAGCAGCAGCCACTGCCAGGGCCAGGACTGGTACCGGTGGGTGTCGTGCAGCCCGGTGTGGAAGTGCAGCGCCTGCCGGTGGTACTCCCACAGGTTCTGCAGGGCGCCGATCACCGGCAGTTCGCGCTGGTGCAGGTCGTTGGCGAGGTGATGGCGGGCCCAGCCGGTGTCGGTGACGAACCAGCCGGTCCAGGACGCGAGGTAGACGGCCACGGCGATGGCGCCGAACGCCACCATCCACCCCGCTTCGTCGAGGAACGTGTCCCGCCAGGGGTGCCGGCTGCCGGCGGCCCGGCGGGCACCGACCTCCCAGATGACGATCAGGACGATGAACAGCAGGAAGTGCCAGAGCGCGCTCCACTTGACCGAGGCGGCGCAGCCGATCATCACGGCGGCCGCCAGGCGCCACCAGGGCACCCCCAGGCGCGGGCGCCCCTGGGTGGGGTCCAGCCCGCCCTCCAGCGCGGCGAGCCACCTGGCCCGCCGCTGATCGCGGTCCAGGACCAGACAGGCGAACCCGGCCAGGATGAACGTCATCAGGAAGATGTCGAGCAGCGCCGACCGGGACAGTACGAAGTGCATCCCGTCGAGGGCCAGCAGCAGGCCCGCGGCGCAGCCGAGGACCGTGGAGCCGAACAGCCGCCGGGCGACCCGGATCAGAATCAGGACCGAGAGGGTACCGAACACGGCCGCTGCGATCCGCCAGCCGAACTCGTCGCGCCCGAACAGCCACTCGCCGGCGCCGATGATCCACTTTCCGAGCGGCGGATGGACCACGAAGTCGCCGGCGTTGTTCTCGGGCCGCCACTCGACCCCGTGGTCGAACAGCTCCTGGCCCTCGGTGGCGTAGTACGTCTCGTCGAAGATCTTGCCGGGCGGATGGGCGAGGCCGACCAGGCGCAGGACCGCCGCGATCAGTACGACCACGGCCGTGGCCAGCCAGGAGTTCAGGTCGGAGCCGACCCGGGGGAGCAGGCGCCGGCGCACCGACTCCGGCACCCCGGCGACGGCGTCCCTCGGTACGGGTGGCTCCATCGTCAACACCCTGCCGGTCGATCCGTCGTCGGCCCCTGCACGCCAGCTCACCCGGCGATCGTAGGCTGCCTTTGCGACGCATGTGCACCCCGATCACGACAAAGGAGACGCCGAGTGGCTCTCATCCTTCTCGGCGCGCCGCTCGGGAACGTCGGTGACGCCTCCACGCGGCTGCGTGACGTGCTGGCCACCGCAGACATCGTCGCCGCCGAGGACACCCGACGGCTGACCCGGCTGGCCCGGGAGCTCGACGTCACCGTGGCCGGCCGGATCATCTCGTACTTCGAAGGCAACGAGCAGCGACGTACGCCCGAACTGGTCGACGCGCTCACCAGCGGTGCGACGGTCGCCTTGATCACCGACGGCGGCATGCCCAGTGTGTCCGACCCCGGCTTCCGGCTGGTACGCGCGGCGCTCGACGCCGGGGTGCCGGTCACCTCGGCGCCCGGTCCGAGCGCCGTGACCACCGCGCTGGCGCTGTCCGGCCTGCCGTCCGACCGGTTCTGCTTCGAGGGCTTCCCGCCCCGCAAGCCGAGCGAGCGGCGGGCCTACCTGGCCCGGATGGCCGGCGAGCCGCGCACGATGGTCCTCTTCGAGGCTCCGCACCGGGTCGCGGCCACCCTGACCGATCTCGCCGCCGCGTTCGGCCCCGACCGCCCGGCGGCGCTGTGCCGCGAGCTGACGAAGACGTACGAGGAGGTCCGCCGCGCCACGCTCGGCGAGCTCGCGGCGTCGGCCGCCGAGGACCCGCCGCGCGGCGAGATCACGCTCGTCGTCGCGGGGACGCCGGAGCGGCCCGCCGAACGCCTGACCCCGGCGGAGTTGGCCGTCGAGGTGGCCGATCTCGAAGCGACCGGTAGGCCCCGGAAGGCCGCCATCGCCGCGGTCGCGGCCGAGCGCGGGGTACCCAAGCGGGAGGTGTACAACGCCGTCCACGCCCCTCGCGAACAGCCCTGACGTGCAAAGCGCGGGCGACCCACCGGTCAGGTCGGCCGCCGGGCTGTGCCACCGGTTACCAGGCGGCGGCGACCACGCCGAGGGCGAGCAGCAGCGGGCCGCCGACGCTCGCGGAGTACACCGCGAGCCGGGCCCGCCGGGTCTCCAGCCGTCCGGCTCCGGTCGCCCAGGCGATGCCGAGGCCGCACAGCAGTACCAGCGCGATGCCCAGGATCCAGCGCAGGTGCAGCGAGGAGGGCTGGCCGGTGTACGCGATGCGTCCCTGGGACGAGACCATCCGTGCCGGTACCTTCACGCCTGGGCGCTGCTCGTCGTGGGACAGGGCGCTCACCGCGACCCGCTCCCGCGAGAAGCCCGCGGTCTGGAAGGTGCCGACGCAGCGCGCCTGGAGCCCCTGCCCGGCGCACGTGGTGACGGTCGCCGTACCGCGCTGGGCGTGGCCGACCGCCATCCAGAACGGATCCGCGCTGACCCAGCCGAAGAACCCGGCCAGCAGCCCGAACAGCAGTAGCGCGCTGAGGCCGAGCGCCGGTGGACGTGACTTTCTCGTGACCCGCCTCGGCGGCCGCTGGATCGCCTGCTTGACCGTCGTCGGTCGGCCGCCCCGCATCATCCGGATCTGCGACGCCTGCCACTCGGTACCGGGGGTGTCCGCCGCGTCCGCCCGGGGCTTGCGGGGCGACGGCCTTCCGGCGGCGGCCTGGTCCGGCTCCGTTTGGTCGCTCGCCGGTCGCTCCGCGGCCGGTTCGGTCCTGGCCTCGCTGTCCGGCCAGAGGGGGAACCCCGACTCGCCGACCTCCGCAGCGTCCGTGGCCGGTTCGGTGGTCGTCCGGGAAGCCTCCGGCGCCTCCGGGCCGTCCGTGGCCCGCGTGGCCGGCTCCGCGACCGGCTTCCGGGCCCGTGCCTCGGCCGTGGGAGAGGGCTCCTTGTCCGCGCGCAACGGCTCCCCGGCCTTCGAGTCCGGCCGGGAGTACGTGACGGTGGGCTGTGCCGGCCCGGCAGCGTGCCTGCCGGGCCTGGCGGCAGCGGTCGCCGGGATCGGCTGGGTGTCCTCGTCGGCGTCGGACCGGTCCTCCGAGTCGGGATCGTTCTCGCCGAGCCACCACTCGCTGTTGGGGCTGGGTGCGGGCCACGGGCGGCCGCCGGTCGACGCCGCCGACTCCGGTCGAGCCTCCGGCCCGGCGGCGGGCTCCGGTTCGGACAGCGGCCGTGGTGTCGCGTTCGGCGCAGGATCAGTCACAACCTTCATTGCACACTGCCAAGGCGCCAGGTCGATGCAACCGGGGCCGCGTGTCGGCGTGGGAAAGTGCCGGTTCATGCGGTCGGGGCAGGAGTCACTACGCTTGAACGCCATGAGTCACGTTCTGACGGCCGTCGCATGGCCGTACGCCAACGGTCCGCGCCACATCGGCCATGTCTCCGGCTTCGGGGTGCCCTCCGACGTCTTCAGCCGGTACATGCGTATGGCGGGGCACGACGTGCTCATGGTGTCGGGTACGGACGAGCACGGCACCCCGATCCAGGTGCAGGCCGACGCCGAGGGGGTGACCCCCCGGGAACTGGTCGACCGGTACAACCGGGTGATCGTGGAGGACCTCCACGGCCTGGGACTGTCGTACGACCTGTTCACCCGGACCACGACCCGCAACCACTACGCGGTCGTACAGGAGATGTTCGAGACCCTGTACCGCAACGGGTACATCGTTGCGAAGACCACGCTCGGCGCGAGATCGCCGTCCACCGGCCGCACCCTGCCCGACCGGTACATCGAGGGCACGTGCCCGATCTGCGGGTACGACAGCGCGCGCGGTGACCAGTGCGACAACTGCGGCAACCAGCTCGACCCCGAGCAGCTGATCAACCCGCGTTCCAAGATCAATGGCGAGACGCCGGAGTTCGTGGAGACCGAGCACTTCTTCCTCGACCTGCCCGCGCTCGCCGAGGCGCTGAACAAGTGGCTGGACAGCCGGGACGAGTGGCGCCCGAACGTCCTGCGCTTCTCACGGAACCTGATCGAGGACCTCCACCCGCGCGCGATCACCCGAGACCTGGAGTGGGGCGTGCCGGTTCCGCTCGAAGACTGGCGGGACCGCAACGACAAGCGGATCTACGTATGGTTCGACGCGGTGATCGGCTACCTGTCGGCGTCCATCGAGTGGGCCCGCCGCTCCGGGGACCCGGAGGCCTGGCGCAAGTGGTGGCAGGACCCCGATGCGCGCAGCTACTACTTCATGGGTAAGGACAACATCGTCTTCCACTCGGTGATCTGGCCGGCGATCCTGCTCGGGTACGACGGCGAGGGTTCCCGGGACGGCAAGCCCGGCAAGTTCGGCCGGCTCGAGCTGCCGACCGAGGTCGTCTCCAGCGAGTACCTGACGATGGAGGGCCGCAAGTTCTCCTCCTCGCGGCGCGTGGTGATCTACGTACGCGACTTCCTGGAGCGCTACGACGCCGACGCGCTGCGGTACTTCATCGCCGTCGCCGGCCCGGAGTCGAACGACACGGACTTCACCTGGTCGGAGTTCCTGCGCCGCAACAACGACGAGCTGGTCGCCGGCTGGGGCAACCTGGTCAACCGGTCGATCTCGATGGCGGCGAAGAACTTCGGGGCGATACCGACCCCGGGCCCGTTGACCGAGGCCGACGAGGCGCTGCTCGCGACCGTCCGCGCCGGGTTCGAGTCCGTCGGCGCGCTGATCGCCAAGCACCGGCAGAAGGCCGCGATCAGCGAGGCCATGCGCCTGGTGGGCGAGGCCAACAAGTACATGTCGGAGTCGGCGCCCTGGAAGCTCAAGGAAGACAAAGAGCGGATGGGCACGATCCTGTACGTGACGCTGCAGGCCGTCAGCGACCTCAACACGCTGCTGACCCCGTTCCTGCCGCACGCCGCGCAGCGCATCCACGAGCTGCTCGGCGGTACCGGTGTGCACGCGCCGATGCCCGAGATCGTCGAGGTCGGAGATCTCGACGGCGGCCCCGAGTACCCCATCCTGACCGGCGACTACACGGTCGGTACCCGCTGGGAGCCGACCGAACTGCCGGCCGGCCGGCCGCTCGCGCCGCCCACCCCGGTGTTCCGCAAGCTCGACCCCTCGATCGTCGAGGAGGAGCTGGCTCGCCTCGAGTCGTGACGGCCGTTTCGTAGCTCTCGGACAGTTGGCGGACCTATAGGCCCGCCAACTGTCCGAGATCGCGGAGATCAAAGCGGGTACTCGATGTCGATCTCGCGGGCGTCCACGAGCTCGGACGTCGGTGCCCAGGTCTCGAACACGCCCCGCTCGATGCACTGGGCGCCCAGCCGCGCGACCGTCTCCGGGCAGGGCCGGCAGGGCCGTACCCGTACCCAGCCGCCCTCGCTGCGCACGATCGTGCAGAGCGCGTCCCGCCAGCGGGCGTACCCGGTACGCCGGGCGATGGACTCGACCGGGAGGCGGGCGGCGCGGGTCTTCGCCGCGAGCCGGAACTCGCCCGGCGGGTCGGCGATCGCGTCGTAGTGGCCGTCCCGGAAGCGGCCCACGAAGCGGGTCGGCGCCGGCGGCACCGGGAAGTACTCCTGGTCGCCGGGGAACGCGTCGGCCAGCTTCAGCAGCAGGTCACGCCACTGCGGGCCCCACATGCGGGTCCAGCCGCGCTGCTCGGCCAGGTAGGTGTAGAGGGTCACCTCGGTGCCGTCCGGCGTGAAGGCGGCCAGGGACGCGTTGGCGGTCAGCGGCAGGTCGGCCAGGTCGGCGGTGACGAACTCCGGGATGAGGTGGCGGCTGGCGGGGGCGAACCCGCTGCCGATGACCGGCGGCCCCAGCCGGTCCCGCGGCGGGATCGACACCAGGCCGGCGTAGGCGTCGACCAGCGGTACGGAGTAGTCGCACGGGTCGACCGCGCGCCAGCGCAGCACGAACGCCACCTCGTCCGGTTCGCTGCCGTCACCGAGCAGTACGCCCAGCTCGGCGGGGGTGCGCAGGTGGGCGACGTCGTACTCGCGGTAGCAGAAACCGCTCGGCAGCCAGCCGTGCAGGTAGCCGACGAGCTGGCGGGCCGACAGGACCTTGACCATCCGGCTACCGCTCCGGATCGTGGCGCTGCGCCGGATCGCGGCCACGGCCGAGTTCGCGGCGGCCGGCTGCTGACTGAGCCGGTGCAGGCCGGCCCAGTCCAGGGCGCGGCTGACCGGCATGCGTAACGGCCGGTCGAGCGGTTCGGCGAGCTTCTGCTCGCCGGTGGCGACGACGGCCGCCTGCCGGGCGCCGAACCCGGTCGCGGCCAGCACCTCGGTGACGTGGACGAAGCGCCGGTACCGGTGTCGGGCGCCCGGTCGTGGATTGGGCAGGAAACCGGGGCGGGGCTCGTCGGCGAACATCTCGTACGCCGCCCCCCTGGCCACCTCGTCGGCCGGGAACCAGTTGCCTTCATGGAGCACGCGTAGTGGCGCGTGCGTCGACGCAGAGTGTTCATCTGTCCGTCCCGCCACTGTCACGGCATGACCCTAGGTGAGGCCCGTGAACTGCGTGTAAACAGCTCCTTGGCCGAACTGGGCGAAGTCCCTGGACCGAAAGTGCGAATTGGCGGTATGTGATGCTGGCCCGGTGAGCAACCAATCCCCGAGCGAGCGTCGCAAGACCAAGGCGGCCCAGCGGGCCGGCGAGTTCCCGCCGCCGCCCGAGCCGTTGCCCGCGCCCGTGATCGACAGCCACACCCACCTCGACATCACGCTCAACGAGGGCGGCACCGACGGCCCGGACAGCGTCGAGGCGGCGATCGCGATGGCCCGCGCAGTCGGTGTCGACCGCCTGGTGCAGGTCGGGGTGGACGTCGACTCCTCCCGCTGGGGCGTCGAGGTGGCCCGCAAGTACCCGGCGGTCGTCGCGACCGTGGCGCTGCACCCCAACGACGCCCCGCGGGTGCCCGACCTGGACGCCGCGCTGCGGGAGATCGAGGCGCTCGCCGCCGAGGAGCGGGTACGGGGCATCGGGGAGACCGGTCTGGACACCTTCCGTACCGGCGAGGAGGGCCGGGCCGCGCAGGAGGCGAGCTTCCGGGCCCACATCGGCTTCGCCAAGCGGTACGGCAAGGCGCTGGTCATCCACGACCGCGACGCCCACGCCGACGTGCTGCGGGTCCTCGACTCCGAGGGCGCTCCGGACACCGTGGTGCTGCACTGCTTCTCCGGCGACGCGGAGTTCGCGGCCGAGTGCGTGCGGCGGGGGTACGTGCTGAGCTTCGCCGGCACGGTCACGTTCGGCAACGCCGGGGCGCTGCGCGAGGCGGCCGCCGTGACGCCGTCCGACCAGTTGCTGGTGGAGACCGACGCGCCGTTCCTGACGCCCACGCCGTACCGGGGACGGCCGAACGCTTCGTACCTGATCCCGCTGACCGTGCGGGCGCTGGCCGAGGTCAAGGGCGCCGACCTGGACGAGCTGTGCGCGGCGATCTCCGCGACCGGGGACAGGGTCTTCGGCCCCTGGTGACGAGGTGGTGCACCGGAAGAGCCGCACGCCGGTACGGGGCCGGAGATTTCTCCCCGATCATGACAGTGGCAAGCTGTCGGGATGACGTTGTTGGGACCGGCCGAGGTGCGCGAGCTGGCCACGAGGCTGGGCGTGCGCCCGACCAAGACGCTCGGGCAGAACTTCGTCCACGACGCCAACACGGTCCGGCGCATCGTCCGCGCGGCCGACCCCGCCCCGACCGATGTCGTGGTCGAGGTCGGCCCCGGCCTGGGCTCGCTCACGCTCGCCCTGCTGCCGGAGGTCGAGCGGGTACACGCGGTGGAGATCGACCCGGCGCTCGCGGCGGCGCTGCCGGCGACCGTCGCCAAGCACGATCCGGAGCACGCCGACCGGCTCCACGTCATCAACCGCGACGCCATGAAGGTGCAGCCGGAGGACTTCGGCGAGTCGCCCACCGCGCTGGTGGCGAACCTGCCCTACAACGTCGCCGTACCGGTCGTGCTGCACCTGCTCGCGACCCTGCCCGGCCTGCGCCACGGCCTGGTCATGGTGCAGAAGGAGGTCGCGGACCGGCTCACCGCCGGGCCGGGTTCGAAGGTCTACGGGGTACCGAGTGTGAAGCTCGCCTGGTACGCCGAGGCCCGCCAGGCCGGCCGGGTACCGCCGGGTGTGTTCTGGCCGGTGCCCAATGTCGACTCCGGCCTGGTGGCGTTCACCCGTCGCGAGCCGCCGGCCGAGGTGGACCGTGACCAGGTCTTCGCCGTCGTCGACGCGGCCTTCGCGCAGCGGCGCAAGATCCTGCGGGGCGCGCTGGCCGGCTGGGCGGGCGGCCCCGACGAGGCGGAGCGGCTGCTGCGCGCCGCCGGCGTCGACCCCGGCGCCCGCGGTGAATCTCTGTCGGTGGAGCAGTTCGCCGCCATCGCCGCGGCGGGCGGAGGGTCGGTGCCGGGCGGCCGGGCCGGTCGTGCTCGAGGCCGCGGGTAAGGTTTGCGGCGTGACGGAACCGCTCGACGAGGAGGAGTACGAGCGGCCCAGGCTGGGTTCAGCGGGGCCGGTTCGGGTCCGCGTGCCCGCGAAGATCAACCTCCACCTGCATGTCGGCCCGGTCCGACCCGACGGCTACCACGAGCTGGTGACCGTCTACCACGCCGTCTCGCTCTACGACGAGCTGTCGGCCCGCCGCGGCGACCGGCTCACGCTCACCATGGAGGGTGAGGGCGCCGGCGAGCTGACCCTCGACGACGACAACCTTGTCCTGCGCGCGGCCCGCGCGCTGGCCCGGTACACGCGGCGGCAGCCGCTGGCCCGGCTACATCTGCGCAAGCAGATCCCGGTCGCGGCCGGTCTGGCCGGTGGCAGCGCCGACGCCGCGGCCGCGCTGGTGGCCTGTGACGCTCTCTGGGGTACCAACCTGGGCCGCGACGAGCTGGCGGTGGTGGCCCGCGACATCGGTTCGGACGTGCCGTTCCTGGTCCTCGGTGGCACCGCCCTCGGTACCGGCCGTGGCGAGCAGGTCAGCCCGGTCCTGGCCAGCGGGCACAGCTGGCACTGGGTGGTAGCGGTCGCGGGTGTCGGCCTGTCCACCCCGACGGTCTACCGCGAGCTCGACCACCTGCGCGGGGACGGCGCCGCGCCGGCCTCGGTGGGCGCCCCCGACACGCTGCTCGCCGCGCTCCGGCAGCGAGACCCGGCGGTACTGGCCGCCGCGCTCGGCAACGACCTCCAGGACGCCGCGCTGTCGCTGCGCCCCGAGCTTCACCGCACGCTCGACGCCGGCCACGATGCCGGCGCGCTCGCCGGCATCGTCTCCGGCTCCGGGCCGACCTGTGTGTTCCTGGCCACCGACGCCCGACACGCCGAAGCCCTCGCCAAGGAACTCGTCGACAGCGGCTCCTGCCGGTCGGCGCAGCCGGTTCACGGCCCCGTCGCCGGGGCACGGGTGGTGTAGTGGCCAACATCGTCAACCTCGACCGCGTCAGCAAGGGGTACGCGGCGGGTCAACTGCTCTCCGACGTCTCCCTCGGGCTCGACGACAGCGACCGGATCGGTGTCGTCGGGCTCAACGGCGCCGGGAAGTCGACCCTGCTGAAGCTGCTCACCAAGGCGATCGAGCCGGACACGGGCCGGGTCACCCACCGTCGCGACCTGCGGGTCGCCGCGCTGCCGCAGACGCTCGACCTGCCGCCGGGCGCGACCGTACGCGACGTCGTCATCGGTACCGCCTGGCTGCCCAAGGGCTTCGGCGCCGAGCACGAGTGGGCCGGTGACGCGGGAGTGCGTACGGTGCTCGGCGGCCTCGGCATGCCCGACCTGGGCCTGGACGCGCTGGTCGAGCCGATGTCCGGTGGCGAGCGGCGCCGGGTCGCGCTGGCCGCGCTCCTGATCCGCGAGTCGGACCTGCTCATCCTGGACGAGCCGACCAACCACCTGGACATCTCCGGGATCAACTGGCTCGCCGCGCACCTGCTGCGCCGGCGCGGCGCGCTGGTCGTGGTGACCCACGACCGCTGGTTCCTCGACGCCGTCGCCACCACGACGTGGGAGGTCGGCGAGGGTTCGGTCCGCGCCTACGAGGGCGGGTACGCCGCCTGGACCCTCGCGCGGGCCGAGCGCGCCCGGGTCGAAGCGGCGACCGAGGCGAGGCGGCAGAACCTGCTCCGCAAGGAGATCGCCTGGCTGCGCCGGGGACCGCCGGCGCGGACCAGCAAGCCCCGGTTCCGCATCGACGCGGCCAACGCGCTCATCGCCGACGTGCCACCGGTACGCGATCAGGTGTCGTTGCAGCGCCTGGCCACCGCCCGGCTCGGCAAGCAGGTGTACGAGCTGGACGACGTCTCGGTGAGCCTCGGCGCCAAGTCGCTGCTCGACGGGGTGACCTGGAACATCGGGCCCGGCGACCGGATCGGCCTGGTCGGCGCCAACGGCGCGGGCAAGTCGACCCTGCTGCGGGTGCTGACGGGGGCGCTCCCGCCCGACGGCGGCCGGGTGCAACGCGGCCAGACCGTGCGGCCGGCGTTCCTGTCCCAGGAGCTGCGCGAGCTGCCGCTGCACCTGCGGGTGCTGGAGGCCGTCGAGGAGGTGGCCCGGCGCGTCACGCTGGGCGACCGGGAGCTGTCGGCCGCCCAGTTCGCCGAGGTGTTCGGCTTCTCCGGCGCCCGGCTGTGGACCCCGGTGGGCGACCTGTCGGGCGGCGAGAAGCGGCGACTGCAGCTGATGCGGCTGCTGGCGGCCGAGCCCAACGTCCTGCTGATGGACGAGCCCACCAACGACCTGGACATCGACACGCTCGCGGCCCTGGAGGACCTCCTCGACACCTGGCCCGGCACGGTCATCGTGGCCAGCCACGACCGGTACCTCATCGAGCGGGTCTGCGACACCGTGGTCGCGATGTACGGCGACGGCAAGGTCCGCGACCTGCCGGGCGGGATCGACGAGTACCTGGCGACGCTGGGCACGCCGATCCCGGAGCCCGGTGGTAGGGCGACGACGCCGCAACGGCCCGCCCCGGCCGAGGCCGGAGACGGCCTGAGCGCGGGGGAGCTGCGGGCGGCGAAGAAGGAGCTGGCCCGGCTCGAGCGCCTGATGAGCAAGTTGGACCAGCGGGAAGTGGGCCTGCACGAGCAGCTGGCCACCCACGCCACCGACTACGAGAAGGTCGCGGCCCTCGACGCGGAGCTGCGGGCGGTACGGGACGAGCGCTCGGCCACCGAGGAGGCGTGGCTGGAGCTGGCGGAACGGGTACCCGAGGCATAGCGACCGCTGTCATGGGGAAGAATGCACCCCATGGCGCATATTCCGATCAACCACCCCCTGCGGCCGGTCTACCGCGCGCTGTCAGGTCTCATCGGGTTGTACGTGTTGATCTTCGGCATCATCGGCTTCATCCAGACCAGCGGCCTGGACTTCTTCGCCCGGCACGGCGAGTGGGTGCTGGGCCTGCGGACGAACCCCGCGTTCTCGATCCTGTCGATCATCACCGGCCTCGCCGTGCTGGCCGGTGCGGTGGTCGGGCGGAACCTGTTCGTCCTGATCAACCTGGCCGCCGGCGGCGTCTTCCTGATCGCCGGGATGGCGATGATGACGCTGCTCCGGACCGACGCGAACATCCTCGCGTTCTCGATGGTCAACTGCATCATGTCGTTCATCTTCGGCATGGTCTTCCTCGCCGCCGGCCTGTACGGCAAGGTGGGCACGCCCGAGGACGCGGAGGCCGAGACGGCCTTCCGGACCGGCGAGCCGGCGCACCAGTAGCAGCCGGTCGCGGTCAGCGACGTCGCGCGGTGATGAGGGACGGCTTGGACTCGAGGTGGGACAGGCCGTTCCAGGCCAGGTTGACGAGGTGCGCGGCCACCGTCTCCTTGCGGGGTTTGCGCACCTCGAGCCACCAGCGCCCGGTCAGGGCCACCATGCCGACGAGAGCCTGGGAGTACAGCTCGGCCAGCTTCGGGTCGTACCCCCGGGTCTTGAACTCGGCACCGAGGATGTGCTCGACCTGGTGGGCCACGTCGTTGAGCACGCTCATGAAGTTCCCGGTGCCCGACATCACCGGCGCCTCGCGTACCAGGACGCGGAACCCGTCGGTCTCGCCCTCGATGTAGTCCAGGAGCGCCTCGGCGGCCTGTTCGAGCAGCTCACGCGGGTGTCCCGCGGTCAGGGCCGTGGTGATGCGGTCCAGCAGCGCCCGTACTTCCCGGTCGACGACGACCGCGTACAGACCCTCCTTGCCGCCGAAGTGCTCGTACACGACGGGCTTGGACACCTTCGCCCGGGACGCCACCTCCTCGATCGAGGTGGCGTCGAAACCGCGCTCGGCGAACAGCTGCCGGCCGATCGCGATGAGCTGCTCACGCCGCTGCGCGGACGACATCCGTACCCGCGAAGGGGGCTTGGCCGGGGGTGACGCGGGCTTGGCCGGGGGTGAAGCGTCACCGCCGCGCGGCGTGCGAGGCCGCGCGGCGGTGGACGGAGACTGGCCGTTATTCGAGTTGTCGGTCACAAGTTCATCGTGCCAGGCGAGCGAGTCGCTTGGCGTCCAGCCGGTCGGCCTTTGGCCAGCGGACGTTCGTGGCCCAGCCCAGCTTCTCGCAGATCCAGATGAGCCGGGCGTTCATGTCGATCTGACCCTTGTCCACGCCGTGCCGCGCGCAGGTGGGGTCGGCGTGGTGCAGGTTGTGCCAGCTCTCACCGAACGACAGGATCGCCAGCGGCCAGAAGTTGCTGGCCTTGTCGCCGTCGCGGGTCTCGAAGGGGCGCTCCCCGTACACGTGGCAGATCGAGTTGATCGACCAGGTCACGTGGTGCAACACGGCGATGCGGACCAGGCCGGCCCAGAAGATCCCGGACAGCGCACCCTGCCAGGACCAGGTCACCAGGCCCCCGATGAGGCCCGGCAGCAGTACCGAGGTCGCGACCAGCGCAGGGAAGGCCCGGTCGATGCGCTGGATGTCCTTGTCGGCGAGCAGGTCCGGTGCGAAGCGCTCACGGTTGGACAGCTCGCGGTGGAACAGCCAGCCGACGTGCGCGTACAGCAGGCCCTTGGTCAGGCCCCAGACGTTCTCGCCGTACCGCCACGGCGAGTGCGGGTCACCCTCGCGGTCGGAGAACGCGTGGTGGCGCCGGTGGTCGGCCACCCACTGGGTGGGGCTGCCCTCGATCGCCAGCGAGCCGGCGACGGTGAGCGCGATCCGCAGCGGCCGGTTGGCCTTGAACGAGCCGTGGGTCAGGTACCGGTGGAAGCCGGTCCCGATACCCATGCCGCTGATCACGTACACCGTGATGGCCATCGCCACGTCCAGCCACGACAGCCCCCAGCCCCAGGCGACCGGCACCGCGGCGATGACCGCGGCGAACGGCAGCGCCACGAAGGCCCAGAGTGCGATCAGAATGCCGGCGCTCTGCTTGCCTTCGGTCAGCGGCTTGGCTGCGGATGACGGCGGAGTCGGAGGCGGAGAAGGGATCTTGTCGAGGACTGGAGCGGACATGGCACCTCACAGGGGGTGGGGAAACAATGCGTCCTACCTACGTTACCGTAACCTACGGTGTCGTAGGAAGCAGTGATCGGACGGTAATTGATCCGGTTCGGGGTGCCTTTTCATCGATGCATACGCCGCTTACCGGTCGTCAGCATGGCGCTACCGGCCGCCCGCCGCGGCGATGAGATCGCACCGGATCTGCTCCAGCACGTCGCCCAGCACGCCGAGCTCCGGGTCGCGCTTCGCGGCCCGCGGCGCGACCTCCTGGAGCATCGACGCCGCGGCGATCGCCAGCCGGAAGGCGTCGTCGGCGCGGTCGTCGGCGAGCAGGCCTTCGATCTTCGCGGAGAGGTCGGCGAGCGTCTCGGGTGTGGTGTCCGGCAGGAGGTACCCGCCCAGACCCGGTGGGTACGGCACCTTCTCCCGTAGTTCGCGGAGCGCGGTGACGACGGCGTCCTCGTCGCTGATCTGGTCGAGCAGCCCGATCAGGACGTACAGCCGCGCCACCAGCCGCGGCCGGCCCGGCCGGCGTTCCAGCCACGCGAGCAGCTCGCGCTCGCCGCCGAGATGGTCGATGATCCGTTGCATCGAGGCCATGATCTCGGTCGGCGCGGTCCAGTGCAGCGGCAGCAGATGGGCCACCTGGTCGGCCAGTCTGGCCTCGCCCTCCTCGTTCAGCTTGCCGGCGGTGAAGGCGTCGACCAGATCCGCGTCCAGCTCGAACTCGGCTCTTGACGGCTCTTCGTCGGCGGGCACGGCGCTGTGCCTTCCCCCCGTCGACGGCCGGAAACGTCGCCCGGCGGAAGCCCTACAGTGCCAGTTCGATGCCGAACTTCTTGACGACGGCGCTGTTCCGCTCCGTCCGTACGGTCATCATCAGGTCCCCGGACTCGCCGGTGATCTTGATCGTTGTGGCCGTGACGCCGTTGCCGGCGCAGACCTCCGCGCGCTGGCAGGTGCCGGCCCAGCCGGCGGCCAGCCGCATCAGCCGGGTGAGCTCGCCCCGGTCGATCGAGGGGTCCGTCGCGACGGCCGGGGGGAACTCCGGTGACCGGGCGTTGAGCGCGGCGACGCACTGGTCCACGATCGGCCGCAGGCGGGCACCAGGCGCCACCGCCGTCGTCAGGTCCAGGGTCTGTACCCGCGGCGGCTTCTCCGGGGTCAACCGGATCTCGACCCGTACCCGGCCATTCGGGCCCCGCAGCCACCAGGCGCAGTGCGACGGCGAGTCGTGTACCGGCTCGATCCCCTCCTCCGGCCGCAACTCGCCGACCTGCTCGCGGATCCGTTCGATCCGCTCCCGCCGCCGGGAGATCGGCTCGTCGAGGTCGACGTTGCCGGCGAACCAGCGGGCCGCGATCGTGTCGTCCCACGTATTCAGCAGCCGTTCGATGTCGGCGCGGGCCTCGCACGTGGCCTGCCATGCCCGCCGGCCGTGCGGCGGCGGTCCGCCGGCGACAGTGCGGTGCCCGGTGTCCAGCAGTGCGTTCAGCATGTCGGTGGCGGCGGTACGCGCCGCCGAGTAGGTGCTGTTGCCCAGCACGATGACCCCGAGGCGCCGCTGGGGATGCCAGCGCATGTGGCTGCCGAAGCCCGGGTAGCCGCCGCTGTGGAACACCACCCGCCCGTACCGGGTGTCGTCCTCGACGAACAGCCCGTACCCGTAGCTGCGCGACGTCAGCACCGACCGGTCCGCCAGCGGCCAGGTGTCCGGCAGCAGCGGTACGCCGTGGTGCGGTTGCTGAAGCTCGCGCCGGCTGGCCCGGGACAGTGGGTGCGCGTCGTCGTTGTCGTCACGCGGCGGGAAGGCGTCGATCATGCCGGCAACCCAGCGGGCGAGGTCAGCGACGGTACTGAAGAGGCCGCCCATCGGGGCGAACGCCCCGTACGCCTCGAACGGCACCTCTTCCCAGCGCTCGCCGAGCTTGCGGTAGCCGCGCGCCAGCTCCGTCTCCGGTACGCCGCCGGCGTCGAAGACGGTACGGCCGAGTCCGAGCGGAGCGAGCAGGTGTCCGGTCACGAAGTCGCGGTACGGCTCACCGGCCGCCGCCGCCACGACCCGGCCGAGGATGGCGTAGCCCAGGTTGGAGTACTCGAACCTGGTGCCCGGCGCCCACGCGAAGCTCAACCCGCCGCGCAGGAGTTCGGAGAACGCCGGAAGCGGCAGGCTCTGCTGCCGGTCGCCCCACGGGTCGTCGGTGGGGAACCCGCCCGCCATCGTCAGCAGGTGCCGGACGGTCAGTGCGGGGGAGTCGGCCGTCGGGCCCTTGAGCCCGGCCAGCTCGGGTACGTACCTCTCCGCGGCGTCGTCCAGCCGCAACGCGCCGCGGTCGCGCAGCAGCAGGACGGCCGAGGCGGTGAAGCTCTTCGTCATCGACGCGATCCGGAACACCGTGTCGGCGTCCGGCGTCGGTCCGCCCGGCCACCGCTCGCCGATGCCGCCGGAGTGGACCAGTTCGCCGTCCGCGACGATCCCGTAGGCGATGCCGGGCTGCCCACCCGCGTGCTGGAAGGTCTCCGCGACGGCGGCCGCGGCCGCGATCCGGGCGGCGGGGAGCGGGTCAACAGCCATTTACTCGATTACCCCTTACCTCGGTGGTCGCCAGGAGAACCTACCTGGCGACCACCGAGGGTGAGCGCGAAACTCACCGGGCGAGGGCCGCGTGCATCTCCCACACCAGGATCTCGGCCGGCTCGGTCGCGGTGACCCGCTGCCCGCCGGTGGCGGTGAAGCGCACCGCGTCACCGGCGGCCAGGCCGCCGGTGCCATCCAGGGTGACGCTGCCGCGCGGCACGAACAGGTGCAGGTACGGCGCGTCGGGAAGCTCGACGCTCTGGCCCGGCAACAGGCGGGCCGCGTAGAGCGCGGCGTACCGGTTCTTGATTCGGATGGCGGACTCGCCGTCGTGCTTGTCCATGCCGGACGCGACCGGCACCAGGCCGCCGGCGAGCAGTTCGTCGGAGATCTCGAGCTGCTCGTACCCGGGGGTGATGCGGGACTCGTCGGGCACCACCCACATCTGCACGAAGTGCACCGGTTCGGTGTGCTGCTCTCCCTGCAGTCGCCAGGAGTCGTTCTTCTCCGAGTGCAGGATGCCCGTACCGGCGCTCATCCGCTGGGCCAGGCCCGGGTAGATGATGCCGGAGTGGCCGGTGGAGTCCTGGTGCACCAGGGACCCGCGCATGACCCACGTGACGATCTCCATGTCACGGTGCGGGTGGGTCTCGAACCCGGCTCCCGGCGTGACGATGTCGTCGTTGTTGACCAGCAGCAGACCGTGGTGGGTGTTGGTCGGGTCGTAGTGGCCGCCGAACGAGAACGAGTGCTTGGAGTCCAGCCAGTCGATCCTGGTGGCGAAGCGCTCGTTGGCGCGGCGCACGTCCACCTCGGGACTGAGAAGGGCGCTGCTCATGCCGAAATCCTCCCTGCTACGCGCCTTGTTGCGCACCGGCCCGGGTACGGCCGGGCTCAGGCGACCTTGATGGCGGAGACCTCGAACTCAAGGGTGATCTTGTCGCTGACCAGCACGCCGCCGGTCTCGAGTGCGGCGTTCCAGGTGACGCCGTAGTCCTTGCGGTTGATGACCACCGAACCCTCGAACCCGATCCGCAGGTTGCCGAACGGGTCCTTGGCGGCGCCCTCGTACGTGAACTCGACGGAGACCGGCTTGGTCACGTCCTTGATGGTGAGGTCGCCGGTGACCCGGAAGGTGCTCTCGTCGATCGGCTCGACGGCGGTCGAGACGAACGTGATCTCCGGGTACTTCTCCAGGTCCAGGAAGTCGTTGCTGCGCAGGTGCCCGTCGCGCTGCTCGTTGCGGGTGTCGATGCTGGCGGCCTTGATGGTCACCGAAACGCTGGAGCGGCTCGGGTCGGCGCCGTCGACCGTGGCGGTGCCCTCGAACTCGTTGAACGAACCGCGAACCTTGGTCACCATCGCGTGGCGGGCGACGAACCCGATCCGCGTGTGGCTGGCGTCGAGCGCGTACTGGCCGGTGAGCTCGGTGAGCGGGATGATGGCGGTGGTCATCGAGAACTCCTTTTTCCATGATCTGTCATGTACTTGCCTCTCAACGTACATGATGCATCATGTATTCCGCTAGAGTGGTCCGTATGACAGAAATCCGGTGGCTCGGCGACAACGAGCAGCGCGCCTGGCGCGGGTACCTGCGGATGCAGGGCCGGCTGGGCGCCCGGCTCAACCGTCAGCTCCAGATCGACTCCGAGCTGTCCCTCGCCGACTTCGACGTGCTCGTCCACCTCACCGACGTGCCGGAGGCGCGGGTACGCGTCGTCGAACTCGCACGGGCACTGCAATGGGAGCAGAGCCGGATGTCCCACCAGATCGCCCGCATGCAGAAGCGCGGGCTGGTGGTACGCGAGGAGTGCCCGGAGGACCGCCGGGGCGCCTTCGTCGTACTCACGCCGTCCGGTCGGCGGGCCATCGAGACGGCCGCCCCCCGGCACGTCGAGACCGTACGCCGACTGTTCTTCGACCGGTTGACCGAAGATCAGGTCCGTACCCTCGGCGCGATCTCCGACCAGGTCCTCGGTGCGCTGGACGAGGAAGAGGCGACCGGCTCGTAGTCAGACCGGTCTGTTTGTTCATAGGCTTCTGGGTATACGGGGGCCTGAGAGGAGTGTCGCGATGCCACAACCGCAAGGCCGCGAGCTGGAGGCCGTCCGCGAACGTCGGGCCCAGCTTCGGGAGAAGTACCTCCAGCCCACCGCCGGCCGCCCCGCCACCATCGCCCGGGGCGTGCACCACGTCGCACTGATCTGCCGGGACGTCGAGGAGACCATCCGCTTCTACCAGGAGGTCCTCGGCTTCCCGCTGGTCGAGCTGGTGGAGAACCGCGACTACAGCGGATCCAGCCACTTCTTCTTCGACATCGGCAACCGCAACCTGCTGGGCTTCTTCGACTTCCCCGGTCACGACCACCCGGCGTTCACCGAGACCATCGGCGGCGTCCAGCACATCGCCATCTCGGTGGACGCCGAGCAGTTCGCCGCGGCGAAGGCCAGGTTCGACGAGGTCGGACTGGAGTACCTCGGCCCCGACCGCGGGGTGGACAACAGCCTGTACGTGCGCGACCCCAACGGGGTCGGCATCGAGCTGTACTGCGAGGAGCTGGGCCTGTTCGAGGGCGAACCGCTGCTCTGACGGCGTTTCGGCTTCTGGGGTTCCGGCGCTCCGGCTAGGGCTTTCGGCGGGCCAGCGGGGCCGGCTCGGCGGTCTCCGGCTTGCGCTGGGCCGGTGCGGTGGCCGCCGGATTCGGCGATGCCGCCGACGGCGCCGCGGTCGGCTCTGATGGCACCTGTGCCGGAGGCGTCGCTGTCGGTGCCTCCGGCGCCGGTGCTGTCGGCTCCGACGGTGCCTGCGGTGCCTCCGCTGCCTGTGACGGTGGCTTCGGCGCTTCCGGCGCCTGTGCCGTGCGCTCCGGCACTGCCGCCTGTGGCTTCGTCGGCCGTTCGGGCGTGGCCACGTTCAGGTTCGTCGGCGGTTCCGACTGTCCCAGTCGGAGGGTCGGCTGCTCGGTCTGAGCAGTTTCCGAAGTTTCCTGCGCGCCGCCCGAAGCTCCCTGCGCGCCCGCTGGCGCCATGGCGGGTAGTTGCTGGGTGACGATGTCCGATTGCGACGGTGTGACCGAGGTACGGGCGGGCGCGGCGTTGCCCAGCAGTACGCCCGTGGCCCGCGCCGCGCCGCCGACCAGCAGGCCGTTTCCGGGCTGGCTGCCGACGTAGTGCTGGATGTCGTCGTAGTGCCGGGTGTCGTCGTCGGCCGCGAGAGGGCCGTCGGGCCTCGAGCGGCGGGCCCGCCAGACCATGAAGCCGAACACGCCCGCGCCGAGGAGGACCAGCACGATGCCGGCCACGATGAGCCAGAGCGTCGAGGAGGTCACGCTCCTGCCCGCGGCCTGACCGTCGGTCCCCGCCTCGGCTGCGCTGCCCGGGTCGGATCCCGGCAGGGGATCCTCCGCCTGGCCGGTGCCGCCCTGCACGCCGGCCGCTGCGGCGGCAGCGGAACCCGACCTACCCGGCGTGGCCCCGGCACTGGCACCGGGTGCCGCGGCCCCGGACGGCGCGGGGGTGACCGGACCGGCGCCGGGGGCGGGCGGCGTCGCGGGGGAGGAGGGGGGCGGAGGCGGTGGCGCGGTGACGGTGTAGGTCGTGAACGCCACCTGGCTGTTGCCGCCGCCGCCCCCACTGCTGGCGCTGACGAAGTGGTTGCTGTTGCCGCTGTACGAGGCGGCAGGAGGCTTCGCCTGCAGCGTGGCGACGCATACGTCGCCGTTCGGCTCGGGCTTCGCGCGACCGAGGTCCGTGCGTCCGTCCCAGCGGAAGGTGATCGTGGCCGGACACTCGTTCTGCTTCGGGAACCGGTACGTGGCCGTGAAGTTGGCATCCGGCGTGCCCTTGCCGGGGCTGACCGTGATCCGGGACTCGGGGGCCGCGAAGGCGGGCAGAGCGTCGACCGCTACGCCGGCAGCGACGAGCAGGCCGGCTACCACCAGGCGATGAGTGCGCACCGGGAGATAATGCCGCATGCATCGTCATCTGGCGATGGCCGGGCTGGTCGGTGTCAGACGCGATACGAATCTATGCGTTTAACCGTGTCATTTCGTGGCGGGCTGTGTATCCACGGCGTCAGGCGGTGACGATGGAGCCGTGGTGGCGGGCGTCGAACGGCGGGTCCGCCAGTGGAGAACGCCGAATGCACCGGCGCCGGCGACGAGTACCAGTACGCCGATCGCGGTGAGCGATCCGGTTGACGAGGCGGTGTCTTCGGCGGGGTGCTGATCGACGGCGGCGGGTGCGGGCCCGGCCGATTCGGACGCCGCTGCCGACCCGGCGTTGGCCGCCGGCAGCGGCGTGCTGATCGCGCTGGCCGAGGCCTGTCCACGGGGGGTCGGTGCGGAGGTCGCCGGCGGTCGGGTCACCGTACGGGTCGGGGTGGCGGCGGGAGTCGGGCTCGGCAGCGGCGTCACCGTGTACGTGGTGGAGAGGCCGACCACGCTGATGGTGTGCGTGCTGACCGTGCGGTACAGGGAACTGCTGGCTGGTGGCGTCGCGCGCAGCGTCGTGACACACCAGTCGCCGTCCAGCACCGGACTGGCGCTACCGAGGTTCGGGCCGCCGTCCCAGGAGAACCGGTACGTGGGTTCCCCGCAGATCCGCACCTCGGGCATCCCGATCACCTGGTGGCTGGAGTACCGGTACGTGACGGTGAACGGATCCCTCGGGCTGCCCTGGCGCGGGCTGACGGTGAGGCTGGCGTCGGTGACCGCGTACCCGGCTGGGGCGTCGATGGCGACGACGCCGCCGACGACCAGGCCGGCTACCAGTAGACGAAGAGCGTGCACGGCAAGATCATGCACTGGCATCGGTGGCTGTTGGTCACCAGGTACGGCATGGCTCGGTCAACCCAGCAGCCAACCGATCGATGCGAGCGTGAGCATGGACAGCGCTGTGCTGACGATGACCGTCCCACGCGCCACCGAATCGGCTTGACCGTACTCCCGCGCGAAGATGTACGCGTTCTGCGCGGTGGGCAGGGCCGCGCAGACCACCAGCGCGAGCAGGTCGGCCGGGCGTAGTTGCGCGAGCAGTCCGAACAGGTAGGCCAGCAGCGGCTGGACCAGCAGCTTCAGGATCGACAGCCATAGGACCTCGGTCCGTTCGCCCACCGCACCCGGGCCACGCACCGTCAGGGACAGGCCGAGGGCGACGAGGGCGGCGGGCACGGCGGCGTTGCCCAGCAGGCTGAGCGGCCCTGCAATCGCCGGTGGTGGATACCAGCCCAGCGCCGAGCAGAGCGTGCCGGCGGCCAGACCGAGGATCACCGGGTTGCGCAGCGGCAGAGTCGCCAGTCGGGCCGGCCGGAGTCCGCGGTCGGCGTCCCGGTCCAGGAGCGTGAGGACCAAGGGAGTGATGACCAGTACCTGGAACAGCAGCACCCCCGTCAGGAAGGCGGCATCGCCGAGTACCTGTATCGCGACAGGGATGCCCAGGTTGGCCGAGTTCACGTAGCTGGAGGCCATCGCGCCGACCGTGGCCTCGCCGGGCTTCCGGCCGAAGAACTGTCGACTGAGGACGAACCCCAGGGCCATGGTCACGACGGTACTGCCGGCGAAGGCGACCAGTGCGGGCCCGCTGAACGACAGCCGAGTCCGGGCGAGAACGGTGAACAGCGCGGCCGGCATCGCGAGGTGGAAGACGAAGCCGCCCAGTGCTCGGTCCGCCCCTTCGCCGAGCAGCCGGAGATGTCCGGCCAGGAAGCCGAGCAGCGTCAGCGCCCAGATCGGAACGAACGCTTCGATCAAGAGCGATCCATCTCAGCTCCTCCAAGAGCGATCCATCTCAGCTCCTCGCGCCGGCACGATCGCGTTCGGCCTGCTCGCCGCTAGGTGGAACGCGTTCCAGTTCGCCTCGGGAAAGCATGCCATCGATCGCGGCACGTCCTTGTCCCCATCTCATGTGCGCTCCTCGGCGAGGTCGAGCGGGACGGTCGGGCGTGACCGTACCGACTCCAGGAAGGGATCGCCTCCGGATTGTCGCCAAGTTTCCGGTGTTACCCGGTGGATGTTGACCTCGCGTCCGAGGCGCTGTTCCGCAGTGCGAGCGGCGTCGTACAGATCGTCCTCGTCCGCGTCTCCGACCACGAGTACGTCAATGTCGCGAGGGATGGCGCCCGCCTCGCCGCGGTAGCGAGCTGCCCAGGATCCGTAGATATGCGCCTCGTCCACATCCGGGACGCGGGAGAGTAGTTCGCTGATGACCGGCAATGGCCCGTATGTAACTGCCAGGAGGTCGGTCAGTGGCCGCGCTACGACGGTGTCGATCTTGGCGCGCAGAAGGCGCAGATTCCCCGTTCGCCTTTCTTCGATCAGTCCTGCCTCGGTTAGTCGGTCCGCCTCGCGGCTCGCTGTGGGCTGCGATACTCCGAATCGCCTGGCTAGGTCGGTCGCTGAGTACTCATCGCCGGGGTGCAGGAACAGCCAAGCCAGCAGCTCACCCTGGAACGGCGAGCGCAGCAGGGGAAGTAGTCGGGACGATGCATGCACATCGTGAATACTAGCATTCAGGATGTGCATGGAGGTCTACTGGCGCGCGGCGATCCTTCGTTGATCGGTTGTCGGGTGCGCTCTCGATCGCTAGTTGGGTAGTCTTCAGGGGCCGTGGTAACAACGGTCGGCCGTGGTGAAATCGGCATCACCTTCGCCTTTGGAGCGAATGTTCCAGGTTCGAACCCTGGCGGCCGAGCCATTCCTCAAGCCCGCTTTGCGGTCTTAGTGGTTCTGAGACCGGCGCCGCCCAGCAGTAGGTGCGTCACCTCGCGAACGCCGAGGGGGCAACGTCAACCGGCGTGGGCCGATTGTGGCTGACTACGATGACGGTGTCCGACTCCGACCCCCATCGAGGGAGCAGCACGTGCACCCTGAGCAGGCAGATTCAACCAGCTCCCGGACCCTGATCGTTCTCGCCGCAGGCGAGGGCAAGCGGATGAAGTCGTCGCTGCCGAAGGTGTTGCACCCTTTGCTCGGCCGTACCGTGGTCGGCCACGTGCTGGAGGCGGCGCGTGAGGGGCTCGGGGACGGCCGGGTTCTCGTGGTGGTGGGGCACGGCGCGGACCAGGTGCGGGGGCACCTGGCCGAGATCGCCCCGGCGGCGGCGACGGTCCTGCAGTCCGAGCAGCGGGGGACCGGGCACGCGGTACGCATGGTCATGGAGGCCGTCGGTGACCTGACGGGCAGCGTCGTGGTCGTCAACGGGGACTTCCCGCTGGTCCGCCCGGCCACGCTCGCCGGACTCGTCGCCGGTCACGAGGAGGCCGGTGCCGCCGCCACGATCCTGACCGCCCAGGTGCCCAACCCGACCGGCATGGGTCGCATCCTGCGCGGCGCGCTGGGCGGGGTCGAGCGGATCGTCGAGGAGCGGGACGCCACCGCCGAGCAGCGCGCGATCCGCGAGATCAACGCGGGGGCGTACGTGTTCGACGCGGCGGTGCTGCGTCAGATGCTGGGCAAGCTGGGCAGCGACAACGACCAGGGCGAGGAGTACCTGACCGACGTGATCGGTCTGCTGGTCGCCGACGGCTACTCGGTGGCGGCCCACCAGGCCGTGGACGCCACCGAGGTGCTCGGCTGCAACGACCGGGCGGAGCTGGCGGTGCTGCGGGCCGTGCTCCGCGACCGGATCAACACGTACTGGATGCGCTCCGGCGTGAGCATCATCGACCCGGCCACGACCTGGATCGACGTGACGGTGACGATCGGCCGCGACACGGTCGTGGAGCCGAACACGCACCTGCGCGGCGCGACGAGCGTCGGAGAGAGCGCGGTCGTCGGGCCGGACACGACGGTCGCCGACAGCGTGGTGGCCGACGAGGCGGTCGTCGTGCGGGCCCACGTGCAGGGCGCGGAGATCGGCCCGAAGGCGCAGGTCGGCCCGTACGCGTACCTGCGGCCGGGTTCGAGGCTGGCGACGAAGGCCAAGGTCGGCACGTTCGTGGAGACGAAGAAGGCCGAGATCGGCGAGGGCGCCAAGGTGCCCCATCTGTCGTACGTGGGCGACGCGACCATCGGCGAGCACACCAACATCGGTGCCGCCACGGTGTTCGTCAACTACGACGGCGTCGACAAGCACCACACGACGATCGGCAGCCACGCCCGTACCGGGGCGGACAACATGTTCGTCGCGCCGGTACAGGTCGGCGACGGCGCGTACACGGCGGCCGGCAGCATCATCACCAAGGACGTGCCGCCGGGCGCGCTGGGGGTGGGCCGGGCGCAGCAGCGCAACATCGAGGACTGGGTGCCGCGCAAGCGCCCCGGTACCGCGGCGGCCACGGCGGCCGAGGCGGCAAGGGCAACCGAAGCCGCAACAACCGGCGACGCTACGGTTGACAGTGAGGTAAGTCATCCGCCTACCACGTCCCCCGAGGTCGGGCAGCGGCCTGGCGAAGAATAACTGCCGCACCGACCCCGCTCCGACGAGACGGAAGCAGACAGCTGATGGGCAGCATCGTCGCCGATAATCGCAAGTCACTCATGCTCTTCTCAGGGCGCGGCTATCCCGCCCTGGCCGAGGAGATCGGGTCGGTCCTCGGGGTCGCGCCGACTCCGATGGACGCCTACGACTTCGCCAACGGCGAGATCTTCGTCAGGTACCGCGAGTCGGTGCGCGGCAGCGACGCCTTCGTCGTGCAGTCGATCATGCAGCCGGTCAACAAGTGGCTCATGGAGTCGTTGATCATGGTGGACGCGCTCAAGCGCGGCTCCGCCAAGCGCATCACCGTCGTCCTGCCGTTCTACCCGTACAGCAGGCAGGACAAGAAGCACCGCGGCCGGGAGCCGATCTCGGCCCGGCTGGTCGCGGACATGTTCAAGACCGCCGGCGCCGACCGGATCCTGACGGTCGACCTGCACACCGCGCAGATCCAGGGCTTCTTCGACGGCCCGGTCGACCACCTGTTCGCGATGAACATCCTGGCCGACTACGTGGAGAACAAGTACGCCGGCCGTCCGATGACCGTCGTCGCACCGGACTCCGGCCGGGTGCGGGTGGCCGAGCGCTGGACCGACCGGTTGGGCGGCTGCCCGCTGGCCTTCATCCACAAGACGAGGGATCCGCTCAAGCCCAACCAGGTCGTGGCCAACCGGGTGGTCGGCGAGGTCGAGGGGCGCATCTGCCTCCTCGTCGACGACATGATCGACACCGGCGGCACCATCACGAAGGCCGCCGAGATCCTGGTCGACCAGGGTGCGGCGGACGTCATCGTGGCGGCCACCCACCCGATCCTGTCCGACCCGGCGACCGAGCGGCTGAGCAACAGCAAGATCAGCGAGGTGGTGGTGACCAACACCCTGCCGATCGAGGCCGACAAGCAGCTCGACAAGGTCACGGTGCTGTCGATCGCGCCGCTCATCGGGCGGGCCATCCGCGAGGTCTTCGACGACGGCTCGGTGACGACCCTGTTCGGTGGCCTTTCCTGAGCTGACCTGGCGCGGACCAACCGCGCCACCAGCGCCGCGCCGGGATCGGCGCGGCGCTGTGACCGACCGCTCGGCCCTGGCTGATGCGTCACCGCCGCCCCGGGTGAGTTCGGCCGCGAGGTTCGGGTAGGCTGGTGCGGTTGCCACGGCGAGGGTGCCCTGCGGGCCATGCGCGTCCTGATACGCGAACGATGACCGAGCGGGCACCGTGATCGACGCGGTGCTCCGGGCCGTGCCCTGTGCACCCTTGCCCGAGCACCGCCGCCCGCAGTACAGATCACATCAGGAGTATTTCCGTGTCCGAGGTAAAGATCAGCGCCGAGCCCCGTACCGAGTTTGGCAAGGGTGGTGCCCGCCGTACCCGCCGCGCCGGCAAGGTGCCCGCCGTGCTGTACGGACACGGCGAGCAGCCCCGCCACATCGCGCTGCCCGCGCGTGAGTTCGCCGCAGCCATCCGGCACGGTGGCGCCAACCAGCTCTTCAGCATCGACATCAACGACGGCGGCAGCACCCTCGCCCTGCCGAAGGCGATCCAGCGCGACCCGATCAAGGACACGTACGAGCACGTGGACCTGCTGATCGTGCGGCGCGGCGAGAAGGTCACCGTCGAGGTGCCGGTCCAGCTCATCGGCGACGCGGCCGTCGGCACGCTGGTGGTCCACGAGCACGCCACGCTGAGCGTCCTCGCCGACGCCACCCGCCTGCCCGAGCGCATCGAGGCCTCCATCGCCGGCCTGGAGGCCGGCAGCCAGATCACCGCCGCCGACGTGGTGCTGCCCGAGGGTGCCGAGCTGGCGGCCGACCCGGAGCTGGTGGTGGCCGTGATCTCGGCCGCGCCGACCGCCGAGGAGCTCGGGGCCGAGGTTGCGGCGCCCGCCGCCGAGGCCGAGGTGCCGGCCGAGGAGCCCGCCGCCGAGGCCTGACGGTCCGCCTGTCCCACTTCCGCGCCGACCCGGACCAGTACACGGCCGAACCCCGTGCACCGGTCCGGGTCGGCGCGACCGTTTTGGAGCGTTGATGGCTGAGCTTGACTCCCCGTGGTTGGTGGTCGGGCTGGGGAACCCCGGTCCCGAGTACGCCGGCAACCGGCACAACGCCGGCTTCCTCGTGGCCGACCTGCTGGCCAAGCGGGTCGGCGCGCGGTTCTCCCGCAACCGCAGAGTGGTGGCCGAGGCCGCCGAGGGCCGGCTGGGCGTCGGTGTGGACGCGCCCCGGCTCGTCCTGGTCAAGCCGATGACCTACATGAACCTGTCCGGGGGCCCGGTCGCCGGTCTCGCCCAGTTCTACAAGGTTCCGGTCGGCCGGATCATCGCGATCCACGACGAGCTCGACATCCCGTACGGTCAGCTGCGGCTGAAGATCGGCGGCGGTGAGGGTGGGCACAACGGCCTGCGCTCGATGTCCCGTTCGCTCGGCAGCAAGGAGTACGTCCGGGTCCGGTTCGGCATCGGCCGCCCGCCCGGCCGGCAGGACCCCGCCGACTACGTGCTCTCGGACTTCTCCTCGGCGGAGCGCAAGGAACTGGATTACCTCGTCGACCGCGCGGCGGACGCCGTCGAGGCGGTCGTGGAGCGGGGCCTGGAGACCGCGCAGAACACGTACCACGCCGACTGACCCCGTGACCCGCCGTACGGGCTGGCCGTTGTAACCGCTGGGCGCGCAATTTGCGCCAAAAGGTGGATATGCAACGACAAGGGGGTCGCATGGCATCCGGGCTGGTTCGCTCGTCCGATTCCAGGTCCGGAGAGCCGGGGCGGCTCGCCGCCGACGCACTGTCGGGCATGGAGACGGTGCAGGATCTCGACCGCCGGTTCCGGCTCGCGGACGCGCCGATCAGCCCCGCCGGTCCGCTGAAGCCGGCGCGGCCGAGCCCCACCCGCCGCCGCACGCCGCGCACCACCCCGCCGCCGGCGCCGCGACGCCCCGTCCGCAGTCACCGGGCCACCCCGGCGCCTACCGGGTGCGGCTGGGAACGGGACTACCTGCTCGCGCTGCTCGGCAGTGACGCGCTGGTCGGGCTGGGCGCCACGGCCACCGCGTTCGGCCTGCGCTTCGGCTCCGACCTGACGCCCTACAACCAGGGGTACGCGGTGCTGTCGGCGCTGCTGCCGCTGGTGTTCGTCGCCACCCTGGCGGCCAACCGGGCGTACGAGCGGCGCTACCTGTACGTGGGCAGCGAGGAGTACCAGCGGGTGCTCCGCGCCGGGTTCGCGTTCACCGCTGCCCTCGCCATCGTCTCGTACGCGTTCGAGATCCGGCTGGCCCGCGGGTACGTGTCGATCGCCCTGCCGCTACTGATCCTGGCCTGCCTGGTTGCCCGGTTCGGGCTGCGCAAGCGCCTGCACCGGGCTCGTCAGCGCGGCGACTGCCTGCGGCGGGTGATCCTGGTCGGCCACGAGCTCGCGGTGGTGGCGCTGACCCGGCAGCTGCGACGGGAGCGGTACCACGGGCTGGAGGTGGTGGGCTCATGCCTGCCGCCGCGCGGCCCGGACCACGACGGCCGGGTCGGGATCCCCGTGTACGGGACCTTCGACGACGTCGCCGCCGCGGTCTCGGCGGCCGGGGCGGACACCGTCATCGTGCTGTCCTGCCCGGAGCTGGACGGGCAGGCCCTGCGGCGGCTGGCCTGGCAGTTGGAGCGCGACGACATCGACCTGATCGTGGCGAGCGCACTGGTCGACGTCGCCGGCGACCGCACCACCATCCGCCCCGTGGACGGCCTGCCGATGCTGCACGTCGAGCACCCGACCCTGTCCGGCGCCCGCCGGCTGGTGAAGGTGGCGTTCGACCGGGTCGGCGCCGCGCTGCTGCTGGGCGCCCTGAGCCCGGTACTGGTCGTCCTCGCGATGGCGATCCGCCTCGACTCGCCGGGCCCGGTGCTGTTCCGGCAGGTACGGGTCGGCAAGGGCGGACGCGAGTTCACGATTTACAAGTTCCGCACCATGTACGTCGACGCCGAGGACCGGTTGGCCGAGATCCGCCATCTCAACGAGCAGGACGGCGTGCTGTTCAAGATGCGCGACGACCCCCGGGTGACGAGGATGGGCCGGTGGCTGCGCCGGCTCTCCCTGGACGAGCTGCCGCAGTTGCTGAACGTACTCGGTGGCACCATGTCGCTGGTCGGGCCGCGACCGCCGCTCCCGCGGGAGGTGGCGGCCTACCCGGAGGACATGCGCCGCCGGCTGGCGGTGCTGCCCGGCATGAGCGGCCTGTGGCAGGTGTCGGGTAGGTCAGACCTGCCGTGGGAGGAGGCGGTACGGCTTGACCTGCGGTACGTGGAAAACTGGTCGCTGTCGTTGGACCTGGTTATCTTGTTACGCACCCTGAGCGCGGTCGTCCGCTCCTCGGGGGCCTATTGAGAAGGTGAGATGACGCGGACTCTCGTCAACCGCGCCCTGCGCGACTGCGCGCCGGCGTCTGACGCCACGTTTGCCCGTTCGCTGGCCGTCCTGGCCGGCGAGTTGCTGCTCGATCTGCGGACCGAGTTGGGGCACCAGGACCCGGACGCGCTGCGCGCCGCGGGTGACGCCCGGTCGCACGAGTTGATCGTCAACGAGCTGGCCCGCTGCCGCCCGGCCGACGCCGTGCTGTCGGAGGAGGGCAAGGACGACCCGGCCCGGCTCGACGCCGACCGGGTCTGGATCGTCGACCCGCTCGACGGTACCCGCGAGTTCGGCGAGGCCGGCCGGTCCGACTGGGCCGTGCACATCGCTCTGTGGCAGCGCACCGGCCCGGAGACGGGCAAGCTCGCCGCCGGTGCGGTCGCCCTGCCGGCCCAGCACCGGGTCCAGGCGACCGCCGCCGCGCCGCCGTACCCGCCGCTGTCGCACCAGGCCGCCTCCGGTGGCCGGCTGCGCCTGGCCGCGAGCCGCAGCCGCCCACCGGCCTTCCTGACCGGCCTTGCCGAGGCGCTGGGCGCCGAGCTGGTACCGATGGGCTCGGCCGGCGCGAAGATCGCCGCCGTGATCGACGGTGAGGTCGACGGGTACGTGCACGCGGGCGGCCAGTACGAATGGGACTCGGCGGCGCCGGTCGCTGTGGCGACGGCCACGGGCCTTCACGCATCCAGACTGGATGGGTCGGGATTGGAATACAATCGGCCGAGCCCCCTGCTCCCTGATCTTGTGGTGTGCCGCAAGGATCTGGCGCCCCGGCTGCTCGCCGCACTGGAGCGGTGCGCGCGCTGAGGCGTATCCCCATGAAGGGTGTCAATGCGATGACGGCTGCCTACCGGGTCTCGCACCTGGATGCTCTCGAGGCCGAGAGCATTTTCGTCATGCGTGAGGTGGTCGCCGAGTTCGAGCGCCCGGTCCTCCTGTTCTCGGGAGGCAAGGACTCGATCGTGATGCTGCGGCTGGCCGAGAAGGCGTTCGCGCCGGCGCGTATCCCCTTTCCGGTCATGCACGTCGACACCGGGCACAACTTCTCCGAGGTGCTCGCCTTCCGCGACGCCCGGGTCGAGGAGCTGGGCGTCCAGTTGATCGTCGCCAGCGTGCCGGAGGCGATCACGTCCGGACTGGTACGGGAGTCGGCCGACGGCATGCGCAACCGCATCCAGACGCCGGTGCTGCTCGACGCCGTGGAGAAGTACCGGTTCGACGCGCTGTTCGGCGGCGCCCGCCGGGACGAGGAGAAGGCGCGCGCCAAGGAGCGGGTGTTCAGCTTCCGCGACGAGTTCGGCCAGTGGGACCCGCGCAACCAGCGGCCCGAACTGTGGTCGCTGTACAACGCCCGGGTCCACCCCGGCGAGTCGATCCGGGTGTTCCCGCTGTCCAACTGGACCGAGCTGGACATCTGGCACTACATCGCGCGGGAGCGGATCGGGCTGCCGGAGATCTACTTCGCGCACGACCGCGAGGTCGTGGACCGCGACGGCATGCTGTACGCGATCAACGAGTTCCTGCCGCTGCGCGCCGGTGAGGAGCCGTTCGTCGCGAAGGTGCGCTACCGCACCGTCGGCGACGCCTCCTGCACGGCGGCGGTGAAGTCGGACGCCGACACGATCGAGAAGGTGATCGACGAGGTCGCTGCGACCCGGATCACCGAGCGGGGCGCCACCCGGGGTGACGACAAGGTCAGCGAGGCGGCCATGGAAGACCGCAAGCGTGAGGGGTACTTCTAAGATGACCATCTCCCCGGAGGCCCCGTCGCGGGCCATGGACCTCCTGCGCTTCGCCACCGCAGGCAGTGTCGACGACGGCAAGTCCACCCTGATCGGGCGGCTGCTGTACGACTCCAAGGCGATCTTCGAAGATCAGCTGGAGGCGGTCGAGGCGACGTCGCGTTCGCGCGGCGACGAGTACACCAACCTCGCGCTGCTCACCGACGGGCTGCGGGCCGAGCGCGAGCAGGGCATCACGATCGACGTGGCGTACCGGTACTTCGCCACGCCGCGGCGGAAGTTCATCATCGCGGACACGCCCGGGCACATCCAGTACACCCGGAACATGGTCACCGGGGCCTCCACCGCCGACCTGGCGCTGATCCTGGTCGACGCCCGCAAGGGCCTGCTGGAGCAGTCGCGGCGGCACGCCTTCCTCTGCTCGCTGCTGCGCGTGCCGCACCTGGTGCTGTGCGTCAACAAGATGGACCTCGTGGACTACTCGCAGGAGATCTTCGAGTCCATCGCCGACGAGTTCACGGCGTTCGCGGCCAAGCTCGACGTGCCGGACCTGACCGTGGTGCCGATCTCGGCGCTCAAGGGCGACAACATCGTCACCCGTTCGGAGAACATGCCCTGGTACGAGGGTCCGTCGCTGTTGCACCACCTCGAGCACGTGCACATCGCCAGCGACCGCAACCTCGTCGACGTGCGCTTCCCGGTGCAGTACGTGATCCGCCCGCAGTCCACGGTGGTGGCGGACTACCGCGGCTACGCCGGCCAGGTCGCCAGCGGCGTGCTCAAGCCCGGCGACGAGGTGATGGCGATGCCCAGCGGTTTCACCAGCACGATCTCCTCGATCGAGACCGCCGACGGCCCGATCGCCGAGGCGTTCCCGCCCATGTCGGTGACGATCCGGCTGGCCGACGAGATCGACATCGCCCGGGGCGACATGATCTGCCGGCCCAACAACCGGCCGGCCGTCTCGCAGGACATCGAGGCGATGGTCTGCTGGATGGACGAGTCGCGCCCGATGAGCGTCGGCGGCAAGTACGCGATCAAGCACACCACCCGCTCGGCGCGGGCCATCGTGCGCGGCATCCAGTACCGGCTGGACGTCAACACGCTGCACCGCGACGAGTGCGCCGACGGGCTCGGGCTCAACGAGATCGGTCGGGTCAAGCTGCGCACCACGGTGCCGCTGCTGGCCGACGAGTACCGGCGTAACCGCACCACCGGCGGGTTCATCATCATCGACGAGACGACCAACCGTACGGTCGGCGCCGGCATGATCATCGAGGCCGCCTAGCCGCGGCTGCGCGGTCGCGCTACTGCGGCTGTCTGGCCTGATTGCGGTGGTGGTCCAGGCCCAGGGCCTCCCGGGCCAGCCGCGGCCGGTCGGTGATGAGGCCGTCGACGCCGAGTTCGATCAGGCTCCGCATCGCGGCCGGGTCGTCGACCGTGAACGGGAAGACGACCGCGCCCGCGGCGTGCGCCTTGGCGACGAGGCCCGCGTCGACGGCGTGGAACTCCGGACCGACGCAGTCGTGGGTGACGGCCAGCGCCCGGTCGGCCACGTCGGCGGTCCAGAACAGCGGGCAGGTACGCACCTGTGGGCTCGCCTGCTCGATCTCGCGCAGCGCCGCCAGGTCGAAGCTCTGGATGAGCACGCGCGACCAGCCCAGCGGAGCCAGCTCGTCCCGTACGCCGAGCGGGTCGACGTCCTTGACCTCGACCATCACCGAGATCCGGGCGGCGTCCGGGCGCTCCAGCCTCGACACCAGGTCGGACAGGCGCGGCAACGGCTGGCCGGCGCAGCGGACCTCCGCCAGGTGCACGGCGTTGAGCACCCGGACCTCCAGGCCGGCGTACGGCGTGCAGGCGTCGGGCAGCACCGGGTCGTGGAGGAGGAAGGCGACCCCGTCGGCGCTGTGCCGCACGTCGGTCTCGATGTAGTCGACGCCGACCGAGATGGCGTCGTCGAAGGCCGCCATGGTGTTCTCGTGGGCCTGCTCGACCCCGCCGCGGTGCCCGAGCACCACCCGGTGGGCCAGCGGGAGATCGCGTCGGACCGGGGGCGTGGAGACGCCCCGGTGGAACGAGGCCGCGGGGGACCGGGACTGGCAGGCGGACACCGGCGTGATCCCGGCGACGGCCGCGAGCAGCGCGGCGAGGGCACGCGTGAGGCGTACGCGGGTCATGCGCCGGACGCTGCCGGGCGCGGCTGAGGTGGCACCTTCATGTGGGCTCCATCCCCGGTCGCGCGCTGCGGGTGCGGGCGGGTGGTCCGAGATCGACGCGTCATGACGGCCTGAAACATAGGGCTTCGATCCGGCCGGCCGCAATGCGACGCCCTGCCCGGGTTCCCGCCCCTTTCGGACTACCCCTGACGGTGCAGGAACTCCCAGGCGTCGGCGACCATCCGGGCCAGCGTCGGCTTGGCCGGCTGCCAGCCCAGCTCGCGCCTGGCCGCCTCCGACGAGGCGACCAGCTCGGCCGGGTCGCCCGCGCGGCGGGGGCCGATCTCGGTCGGTACCGGATGCCCGGTGACCTCCCGGACCACGTCGATGACCTGGCGGTTGGAGAAGCCGTTGCCGTTGCCGAGGTTGAAGACCCGGTGCTCGCCCGGCCGCATCGTCTCGAGCGCCAGCAGGTGCGCCGCGGCCAGGTCGCTGACGTGGATGTAGTCACGCACGCAGGTGCCGTCCGCGGTGGGGTAGTCGTCCCCGTACAACTGGAGCTTTTCCCGTTTGCCGGCCGCCACCTGAAGCGCGATCGGGATCAGGTGCGTCTCCGGGTCGTGGCGCTCGCCGATCAGGCCGCCGTCGGGGGACCGGTGGGCGCCGGCGACGTTGAAGTACCGCAGGCTGACCGCGGCCAGGCCGTGCGCGATTGCCTCGCCCGCGAGCGCGTGGTCGACGGCGAGCTTCGAGGCGGCGTACGGGTTGGGCGGCCGGGTCTCGGCGGTCTCCGGGATCGGGACCGTGTCCGGGTCGCCGTACACGTTCGCGGTGGACGAGAAGACCAGCCGGCGCACACCGGCCGCGCGCGCCGCGTCGAGCAGCCGCAGCGACCCGATCAGGTTGTTCTCCCAGTACTTCTCGGGCTTGGCCACGCTCTCGCCGGCCGCGATGAACGCTGCGAAGTGCAGGACGGCGTCGAAGTCGGGGGTGAGCACGTCGCCGATGACCTCGTGTACCCGGCCACGCACGAATGCGGCGCCGGTGGGTATGGCAGCCTCGTGCCCGGTAGAAAGATCGTCAAGAACCAGCACGGAGTGCCCGGCGTCGAGCAGCAGAGCGGTCACGACGCTGCCGATATAGCCCGCTCCGCCGGTCACGAGCAGTCTCACCACATACCTCCCCAACCGCCGTCCAAGGGAAATCTAACGCAGCCTTCGGAACGGCTTGTCCGGCCCGCCTACAATTCCGGCATGCACCAGGCCGGGGACACCGGGCCGCATACCGCGACGGTTGCCGGCCGTTCCCGTGTTCCGGGGCCCGTCCGCCGCGCTCTCGCCCGCGTCCTCGTGCGCGGCGCGGACGCCGTGATGCGGTGGGTCACCCGCAGGCTCGGCGCCAGCCCCACGGCGGGCCGCGAGGAGATCAGCGAGGCGGAGCTACGCGACCTCGTCGCGGTGAACACCGTGCTGCGAGGGGAGGAGCGGCAGCTCATCGCCGAGGTGCTCGCGGCGGGTACGCGCCACGTCCGGGAGCTGATGGTGCCCCGTACCGACGTGGTCTTCCTCGACGCGGGGCTGCCCATCGGCCACGCGTTCCGGCTGGTCCGCGACGCCCGGCACTCCCGGTTCCCGGTCATCGACGGCAGCTCCGACGACGTGGTCGGCTTCGTGCACCTGCGGGACCTCGCGATCCGCCCGGACGGCGACGACGTGGCGGCGGTCGGCCAGCTGGCCCGCGAGGTCAAGCGGTTGCCGGCGAGCAAGCAGGTGCTCACGGCGCTGTCGGAGATGCGCCGGGAAGGTCATCACCTCGCGGTGGTGGTCGACGAGTACGGCGGGACGGCCGGCATCGTCACCCTCGAAGACCTGATCGAGGAGCTGGTCGGCGAGATCCACGACGAGTACGACGTCGCACCCGAGCCGCTGCCGGCCGGCGGTGCCGCACCGTCCGAGGTCGACGGCCGACTCAACCTGACCGACTTCGCGGAAGTGACCGGCTTCGCACTGCCTCCGGGCCCGTACGAGACGCTCGGCGGGTTCCTCATGTGCCGGCTGGGCCGGCTGCCGGCGGTCGGCGACGAGGTACGGCTCGACCGGTGGCGGCTGGTCGTCAGCGCGCTCGACGGCCGGCGGGTCGCGCGGGTGGCGCTGGCCCGGATCGCAGCCCCCCGGCGGGCAGAGGGTGACGTCGCCGCTTCCGGGTAGGCCCCTTCCGGGCACCCGAGGGCGCTCTCATCCGCACCGGGCTGACAGAATGGCCGACATGTCCCAGGCTCGACACGACCGACCGCGTGTACTGTCCGGCATCCAGCCCACCGCCGACTCGTTCCACCTCGGCAACTACCTGGGCGCACTACGCAACTGGGTGGGGCTGCAGGACACGCACGACGCGTTCTACTGCGTCGTCGACCTGCACGCGATCACGGCCGGGCACGAGCCGAAGCTGCTGCGCCAGCGCACCCGGGTGAGCGCGGCGCAGCTGCTCGCCATCGGGATCGACCCTGACCGCAGCACCCTGTTCGTGCAGAGCCAGGTGCCCGAGCACGCCCAGCTGGCCTGGGTGATGAACTGCATCACCGGCTTCGGCGAGGCCAGCCGGATGACCCAGTTCAAGGACAAGTCGGCCAAGCAGGGCGCCGAGCGGGCCAGTGTCGGCCTGTTCACGTACCCGGTGCTGCAGGCCGCCGACATCCTGCTCTACCAGGCCGATGCGGTACCGGTGGGTGAGGACCAGCGCCAGCACCTCGAGCTGACCCGCGACCTCGCCCAGCGGTTCAACACCAACTTCGGCAAGACCTTCGTCGTGCCGGAGCCGTACATCGTCCGGGACACCGCGAAGATCACCGACCTGCAGGAGCCGACCGCGAAGATGTCGAAGTCGGCGTCCTCGCCGAACGGCCTGATCGAGCTGCTGGAAGACCCCGCCCGCGCGGCGAAGAAGATCAAGTCAGCGGTGACCGACACCGGGCGGGAGATCGTCTTCGACCCCGAGACCAAGCCGGGCGTGTCCAACCTGCTGACCATCTACTCGGCGCTGACCGGTCGCTCCATCGACGACCTGGTCCTGGCGTACGCCGGCAAGGGCTACGGCGACCTCAAGAAGGACCTGGCCGAGGTCGTGGCCGAGTTCATCCGCCCGATCCAGGAGCGCACCAAGACGTACCTCGAGGATCCGGCGCAGCTGGACAAGCTGCTCGCGGTCGGAGCGGAGAAGGCGCGGGCAGTGTCGTCGGCGACGCTGCGGCGCGTGTACGACCGCATCGGCTTCCTCGCCCCGGCCGCCAGCAGCTGAGCCGACGTGCGTACCACGATCGGTATCGCGATCGACATACCGGAGCCCTGGGGCGGTGAGCTCACCCGGCGACGCGCCGAGGCGGGTGACCCCCAGGCGGCGTACGTCCCCGCACACGTCACGCTGCTCGGCCCCACCGAGGTCGACGCCGCGGACCTCGCCGCCATCGAGCGGCGCCTGGCCGAGATCGCCGCGGAGCACCCGCCGTTTCCGCTGCACCTGCGCGGTACGGGCACGTTCCGGCCGGTCACCGAGGTGGTGTTCGTGACGGTGGCGGCCGGGATCAGCGAGTGCGAGCGGCTCAACGCGGCGATCCAGGACATCGACGCCATCGATCGGGCCACCAAGTTCCCGTACCACCCGCACGTGACGGTCGCCCAGGACGTACCGCCGCCGCAGCTTGATGCCGTTTTCCGAGATTTGGCCAGGTTCGAGGCGCGGTTTCCGGTTGAAGGATTTACGCTCTTCGAACACGGCTCGGACGGGCGATGGCGACCGCACCGGGACTACCTCCTCGGCGCAGTCGAAGGTCCGCTCCCGGCCGCCGACAATGGAGGTTAGATCCCGGGCCGGTAGACGGGGAGGCTGACGTGCGGCGGTACGCCGAGCGGCTGATCAACGCCGGGAGGGCCCGCTTCGCCGCGGCGCGCCGCCGATGGCCGGGCTTCGACCACCTGGTCAGGGCGGGGGAGCGCTTCGACACGGTCAACGGCTACCGGCTGGCCGCCGCCGACGCCTACTACGGCTTCTTCGCCGTGTTCGCGCTGGCCATGCTGCTCTTCGGCATCCTCGGGTACGTCCTGCGGGACAACCCGCTGGTCGTTTCGGCGGTCCGGACCTACCTCGAGGCCAACCTGCCCAGGGTCAAAATCGAGGATCTGATCGGTACCGCGCAGAGCCTGGGCCGGCTGGCCGCGGTCGGCCTGGCGCTCGCCGGGATCGGATGGGTGGAGACGCTGCGCTCGACCCAGCGGGCGATCTGGCTGCTGGACGAGCACCCCGGCCCGTGGCTGGTGCGCTGGCTGGTCGACATCGCCGTCCTCATCGGCCTCGGCGTCCTTCTCACCGTGTCCGTGTCGATCGCCGGGGGAGTGCAGGACCTGGTACTGGGGCTGATCGGCGAGCCCAGCCAGTCCGCGCTGCGGGTCCTGCTCAACCAGTCGGCCGCCCTGTTCGCGGGCCTGGTCGACTTCATCCTCGGCGCCGCGCTGCTGGGCCTGGTGCCCCGGTTGCGGATGTCGCTGCGCCGCCTCGTCCCGTCGGCGGCGCTGATCGCGGTCGGGTTGCTCGTGCTGAAGACCGCTGGCCGGTGGTACATCGGCCGCACCCAGCACAACCCCGCGTACCAGGTCTTCGCCGGCGCCATCGGCCTGCTCGTCTTCATGTACCTGTTCAGCCAGCTCGTCCTGTTCGCCGCGGCGCTGGCGGCGACCAGCGAGCACGGCAAGGTCGTCGACCTCGCCGCCGGTGGGGAGAACGGGGCTACCGAACGCGCCCCGGAGGTGGTCGCCGACGGGGCCGCTGCCCCGTCTGGGGGTGGCTGACGCGGATCAGGCCGAGCGCACCTCGTGATGCTCGGTCTGGCGGACCGCCTCGGCGATCGTCCGGTACGGCGTGTGCGCCGTCGCCGCGAGCGGTCGGGTACGGGGCTGGCACAGCCAGATCAGCTCCGGTACCAGGGTGTTCGCCGGCGCGTACGGGTCGAGGGCCCGCGCCTGCGTGGGGTCCAGTGGGGGCACGTCAACGTGTGAGATGAGCGGGTGGATGGGGCGGACGTCGTGTTCGCCGTCGCCGAAGAGTTCTTCGTGGAGCTTCTCGCCGGGGCGCAGTCCGGTGTAGGTGATGTCGACGGGGTGGGGGGCGAGGTCGGCGATCTGGCGGGCGACGTCGGCGATGCGCACGGGGCTGCCCATCTCCAGGACGAGGGCCTCGCCGCCTGAGCCGATGGCGGCGGCCTGGATGACGAGCTGGACGGCTTCCTGGACGGTCATGAAGTAGCGGGTGACGTCGGGGTGGGTGACGGTGATGGGCCCACCGGCGGCGGCCTGGGCGGTGAACGCGGTCAGCACCGAGCCGCGGCTGCCCAGCACGTTGCCGAAGCGCACGTTGAGGAAGACTCCGGTACCGGTACGGGCGGCGTGGGCGGTCAGCCGCTCGGCGATCCGCTTGGAGTAGCCGAGCACGCTCTGCGGGTTGGCGGCCTTGTCGGTGGAGATGTTGACGAACCGTTCCACACCCGCCGACGCCTCCAGGACCGTGAGCGTGCCCCAGACGTTGGTCTGTACGGCCTCGCCGGGGTACTGCTCGAGCAGTGGTAGGTGCTTGAGCGCGGCGGCGTGGAAGACCACCTGCGGGCGGCGGGTGGCGAAGATGTGGCGGATGGTTTCGGTGTCGCGCAGGTCGGCCAGGATGGTGTCGGGGCTGTCGAGCAGGGCCTTGCCGTGCAGGGACAGTTCGACGGCGTGCAGGGCGGACTCGTCGCGGTCGAGCATCAGCAGCTCGGCGGGCTTGAAACGGTGGATCTGGCGGCACAGCTCCGAGCCGATGGAGCCGCCGGCGCCGGTGACCAGGACGCGCTTGCCTGTCAGGTAGCCGGCGATGGTGTCGATGTCGGTCTCGAGCTGGTGGCGGCCGAGCAGGTCGGTGACCTGGACGTCGCGGATGTCGCCGACGCTGACGCGGCCGTCGAGCAGTTCGCTGACCGAGGGCAGGATCTTGAAGGTGGCACCGGCGCGCAGGGTGCGGTCGCGGACGTCGCGGACCAGCTCTGCGTCGGCGTTGGCGACGGAGAAGACGACGGTACGGGCCTTCTTGGCGGCGATGATCGCCTCCAGGTCCGTCCGGGTACCCAGCACGGCGACGCGCTGGCTGCGCAGGTACCGCTTGGCCGGGTCGTCGTCGACGAAGCCGACCGGCAGGTAGCGGCCCTGCGGGTCGCGCAGCATCGAGCGCAGCAGGTCGTGGCCGGCCGATCCGGCGCCGAACAGCAGCACCGGGGTCGCGTGGTCGGTGTCGGGCCGGCTGGCGCGCTCGCGCTGCAGCCGCCGCAGATAGCGCACCCCGAACATGACGACGAGGGCGACCATGCCGCCGACCACCGGGGTGCTGCCGGGTACGAGTCGGACGGGTGCCACCAGGTCGATGCCGAGCAGCGCGACCATCGCGAGCAGGACGGTCAGGGTGACGCCGCGGACCTCCTCGAAGCTACCGAACCGGTACCGGCCCTGGTAGAGCAGGTGCGCGTACCCGATGATCGCCTGCAGGCAGATGGCCAGCGCGACCACCAGCGCCGTCCTGCCGAACCGGGTCGGCGTCATCGCGAACTCGTACCGGGTGAAGACGGCGGCGGACAGCCCGAACGCCCACGCGGCGGCGTCCACGGCGAACGACGCGAGGATCATCAGCTGTCTCTGGGTCGATCGTCCCATTTGGGGCCTCAAGGGGTTCCTGTCCGTTCGGCTCGTGCTCCGTATCGGGGTGGACCGGGCTCGCGGTCCACCGGGTACCTCTTCACTCTGTCCTATCGGCCTGTTTTGTGGTTTCTATACGCTTAAAAACGGTAAATCGGCGTAAAAGGTGGCCGGACTCGTAGACTTGGCGGACGAAAGGACGACCGCTGTCTAGGAGGCAAGGTGGAGCTGCGGGATTACCTCCGCGCGATCAGGAAGCGCTGGTGGCTGCTGCCGGCCGCGGTCGCCCTCGCGGTGTCGGTGGCGGCGGTCATCACGCTCCGGACGCCCCCGCAGTACGCGACGACGACGACGTTCTTCATCGGTACGCCCAACCGCGGCGTCACCGACGCCTACCAGGGCAGCCTGCTGTCCCAGCAGCGGGTGAAGTCGTACGGCACCCTCATCACCGGTGACCGCCTGGCGGCGGTGGTCGCCAAGCAGCCCGGGGTCGGCCTCTCACCTGACCAGGTGCAGCAGCGGATCACGGCACAGCCGGTCCCGGAGACGGTACTGTTGCAGGCCACGGTCACGGACGGCTCCAAGCAGCGGTCCAAGTTGATCGCGGACGTACTGGCCGCGCAGTTCACCAAGATGGTCGAGTCGCTGGAGACTCCCGCCACGGCCGGTACCCCCACCCCCGCCGCGCCGCTCGCGTCGACGGTCAAGGTCGAAGTCATCGCCGGTCCTAAGCTCGACGAGACCCCGGTCTCGCCGCGACCGGCCCGCAACCTCGGCCTCGCCGTCCTGCTCGGGCTGCTGGTCGGTGCCGCGATCGCGGTCCTTCGCGAGTTGCTCGACAACACGGTGAAGAGCGCCGAAGCGCTGCAGGAGCTGGCCGGCGCGCCGGTGCTGGCCATGATTCCGAACGATCCGGAGGCGGCGAAGGCGCCGCTGGTCACCGGTAGCGCGCAGCGGTCGGCGCGGGCCGAGGCGCTCCGCAAGCTGCGCACCAACCTGCAGTTCGTCGACGTCGACCGGCCGGTACGGGTCATGGTGGTCACCAGCGCCCTGCCGAGCGAGGGCAAGTCCTCCACGTCGGCGAACCTCGCCATCGTGTTCGCGGAGGCCGGCCAGCGGGTCCTGCTCATCGACGCCGACCTGCGCCGCCCGAAGGTCGCCGAGTACTTCGGCATCGAGGGCGCCGTCGGTCTGACCAACCTGCTGGCCGGCCAGGCGCAGCCGGAGGACGTCATCCAGCGGTGGAGCCAGGGCCTGTGGATCCTGCCCAGCGGCTTCCTGCCGCCGAACCCGAGCGAACTGCTCGCTTCGCAGCACATGGCGGACCTGCTCGGCACGTTCCGGGAACGCTTCGACGTCGTCGTCATCGACTCGCCGCCGCTGCTTCCGGTGACCGACGCCGCAATCCTGACGACCGTCGCCGACGGCGCCGTGCTGGTGGTGCGCGCGGCCAAGACGTCGACCGCCCAGGTGACCGGTGCGCTGCAAGCGCTCGAGACGGTCAACGCCCGGCTGCTCGGCTGCGCGCTCAACCTCGTGCCGGGGATGAAGTCCGAGAACTACTACTACTACGGCCAGGACGAGGGCGGGCGGTCGAACGGCAAGCGGGTCCCGGCCGCGCTGACCGCCTCGGCGTCGCCTGCCCGCGCCACCTCGGCCCAGCACGCCCGGTCGGTATCCGCCCCACCGGCTCCGCCGGCATCCGGCCCGCCCGCGCGGCCGATCTCGGCCCCGCCGGCGGCCCCGGTCTCCGGCGCGGCTCCGAGGGTGGGGCGCGCGTCCGTCGGGGCACCGCCTTCGAACATGGGGCCGCGGACGAAGGAACAGTCGCCGGCGTACGGGGAGACGACCGTTCCTACTCCGACGCGATCCGGTCCACGATGACCCGAAGCACCTCGGAGATCTCCTGCGAGCAGTATGCGAACGCTTCGATCGGCTCGCGGACGGGATCTGCCAGGTCATCCTCGGCGGGAGGGACGAAGGGCACTTCGCTGCGCACGATGAGCGCCTCGTCCCGGAGCGCCGCCAGCCGCTCGTGCGGTGACCCGGCGGCCAGCCGGTGCGCCGGGACGGCGGCGGCGAGCCGGCCGAACTGTTTGAGCGTGAACGTCCGCCGCAGGGCCGACGGAACCAGCGTCACGCAGGCGGAGCGCTGCTCCCGGTCGGCCGCCAGCACGAGGTCGGCGGAGGCGACGAGGTCCGGGGTGAGCCGGCGACTGGCGAAGTCGCTCACGTCCGCCCCGTACTCGCGCAGCACGTACTCGGTGTTGGGGTGCATCGCCCAGTCCGACCGGGCGTGGGTGCCGGCGCTGGAGATCTCGACCGCCTTGGCGGCCGGTCCCAGCCGCGACTCGAACGCCTGCCGCGCCAGCCGCTCCACCATCGGCGACCGGCAGATGTTGGCGTGGCAGACGATCAACATCCGGAATCCGTCGCCCGTGGTCACCTGCTGTGCTCCCTACTCGATCCGTCCCGGCCGACGCGGCGGCGAAGGCCCCGGTATGGGTCACCATAACGTTCATTTAGGGCAGAAAGGCGCGTTGCCACGATGACCGGCCGGGTGTACCTGTCCGCTCCGGACATCGGCCCGCTGGAGGAGCGGTACCTGCTCGACGCCGTCCGCTCGGGTTGGGTGGCGCCGCTGGGGCCGAGCGTCGACGCGTTCGAGCGGGAGATGGCGGAGCGAGTCGGGGTCGCGCACGCCGTAGCGCTCAGCTCCGGCACGGCCGCGCTGCACCTGGCCCTGCTCGGTCTCGGGGTGGGGCCGGGTGATGTCGTGGTGGTGCCGACGTTGACGTTCGCCGCGACGGCCAACGCGGTCGTGTACACCGGTGCGGAACCGGTGTTCGTCGACTGCGACCCCGCCACCGGCAACCTGGATGCCGCCCTGCTGGCGGACACGCTGGTCGCGCTGCGGTCCGAGGGCCGCCGGGTCGGTGCGGTCGTGCCGGTCGACCTGTTCGGCCGGTGCGCCGACTACGCCGCCATCCTGCCGCTCTGCGCCGAGTACGGGGTGCCCGTGGTCGAGGACGCGGCGGAGGCCCTGGGCGCCACGTACCGGGGCGCGGCGGCGGGATCGTTCGGCCGGGCCGCGGTGCTCTCGTTCAACGGCAACAAGATCATGACCACGTCGGGCGGCGGGATGCTGCTGTCCGACGACGCGGAGCTTGCCGCGCACGCCCGTTACCTCGCCACGCAGGCCCGGCAGCCGGTCGTGCACTACGAGCACACCGACATCGGGTACAACTACCGCCTCAGCAACCTGCTCGCGGCGCTGGGGCGGGCGCAGTTGGCGCGGCTGGACGAGATGATCGAGCGGCGGCGCGGGCTGCGCGACCGGTACGCCAAGCTGTTCGCCGGCGTCGACGGTGTGAGCGTGCTGGGCGACGAGGACGACGGTGGCAACTGCTGGTTGACCGTGATCGTGGTCGATCCGGCGACCGCCGGCTGGTGCGCCGGCGAGCTGTCGGCCCACCTGTCCGAACGTGACATCGAGACCCGGCCGGTCTGGAAGCCCATGCACCTGCAGCCGGTGTTCGCCGGCGCGAGGAGCGTACTGACCGGTGCGGCGGCGCGGCTGTTCGAGACCGGACTCACGCTGCCCAGCGGCTCGGCGCTCGACGAGCAGCAGATCGGCCGCGTCTGCGACGCCATCGCGGAGTTCGTGGGGAACGGGCAGTGAGGGCTGGGGAGCCGGCCGTTTACCGCTCCGCCGCGAAGCGGGCGACCGACCTCGTGCTGGCCGTCGTCGTCCTTGTACTGACGGCTCCGCTGACGGCGCTTGCCGCCATCGCGATAGCGGTGTCGCTGGGCCGTCCCGTCCTCTTCAGCCAACTGCGGACCGGACACGGACGACGCGCGTTCCGGCTGCTCAAGTTCAAAACGATGACGGACGCCCGGGACCCGCTCGGAGTGTTGCTGCCGGGTTCCGCACGGATGAACGCCGTCGGCCGGTTCCTGCGCAAGTCGAGCATTGACGAGCTTCCGGAGCTGCTGAACGTGATCCGCGGCGAGATGAGCCTGGTAGGACCGAGACCGCTGCTGCCCCGGTACGACCCGTGGTACTCCGGCCGGGAGTTACTGCGCTTCGACGCCCGGCCGGGAATCACCGGCCTGGCCCAGGTGAACGGGCGCAACGGTGCCACCTGGGACGACCGGCTGGCGATGGACGCTCGATACGTCGCCGAATGGTCGTACCTGCTGGACCTCAAGATCCTGGCCCGGACCGGCTGGCAGGCGCTCACCGCCAGGGGAGTAGTGGTCGACCCCACTGCCCTGATGGCGGATCTGGACGCGGAACGAAAGAGCCGGTCATGACGGGCACGGTTGCCGTGGGCCAGCTCGACGGCGGAGACCGGCAGGCGACGCAGGCCGCCGTCGAGCTGCTCCGCCAGAGCGTACCGGCCGGCGTGGCCGGCCTCGTCCCGTACCACACCCCGGACTACCCCTGGTTCCTCGCAGCCGCGCTGACCCCGCCACCGCACGCGCGAACCGTGCTCCTGCGGACCGTCGTACTCGGCGGCGAGCTGATCGCCGTCGCGGACTGGCGGATTCTGGAATCCGAACTGTTCCTCAACGGGCTGTCGGTGGGCGCGGAGTTCCGCGGGCGTGGCTATGGGCACCGGCTGCTCGCCGACGGCCTCGCGATCGCGAGACGACTGGGAGTCGATCGGGTGGGCCTGGACGTCGCCTGTGACAACGAGCCCGCCCTGGCCCTGTACCACCGTTATGGGTTCCGCGAGGTCAGCCGGGTGTGCTGGGCCGACGTGACCGGCCACCCGGCGAGCCCGCCCGAAAGTCCGATCAGGATTGTGGACTGGCCGCTGTTCCAGGCGCATCGGGCGGCGTACGGGTTCGCGGACCTGACGGTCCGGCTCGGGGCCGGGTCCGAAGCGAGGATCCGGATGGTAGGCGACGCCATGCGCGTCAACTGGGACCGGAACATGGATCGGCACGTGACACGGCTGCGCGTCACGTTGGGTGCCGCCCGCGCGTACGCGGTGATCGGTTCGGAAGCCGGTCCGACGGTGCCGCCATCGTTTGCTTGCTTCATCCGGATGCGCCGGGCAACGTCGGAAGGGGGCGAGGCGTGACTCGCGTTCTCGAGGCAGACACCGACCGCGAAGAGTGGCTCGAATGGTGGCGGAGATGCGGCCGGGAACCGTTCGCCCATCCCGCCTACTGTCGGCTCCTCGCCGGTGACGCGGGGCGCCCCGTCGCGCTGATCCTCGACGGGCAACCGGAGTCCGCCCTGCTGCCGCTGGTGATCCGCCCGTTGCGGGATCTGCCGTGGGCGGATGAGGAGCTCTATGACGCCATCTCGCCCTACGGCTATGGCGGTCCGTTCTTTCCGGGAACTCCCGGACGGGGGCGACGGTACGCCGAGTCGGTGCTCGCGGAGCTGGCCGACTGGGTCGTCCGGGCCGGGTTGTGCTCCGTCTTCCTGCGGCTGTCTCTCGAGTCCGACATGGCAGTCGGGATTCGGACACCGCAGACCGAGGTCGTCGACGTGTCCGAGAACGTCGTGGTCGACCTGCGGCGCACGCCGGAGGAGCTCTGGGCGAACTACGAGCACAAGGTGCGTAAGAACGTGAAGAAGGCGGCTCGGGCCGGGTGTAGCGTCCGGCGGGAGGATCGTCTGAACGATGTGGACGGTTTCCTCCAGGTGTACGGGGAAACGATGCGGCGACGCGGCGCGGCGGCCTACTACCACTTCGATCGGACCTTCTTCACCACGCTGTCCGAGGAGTTGGCGGGCAGTTACTCGGTCTTCTCGGTACTGGATGACACCGGCAGGGTGGTCAGCGTTGAACTGGTGCTGGAGAGCGACGCCCACCTGTACTCGTTCCTCGGCGGGACCAGGGCAGAGGCGTTCCCGATGGCACCCAACGATCTGCTGAAGCATGAGGTGGTGCTGTACGGCCGGCGCACCGGACGGCAGGGCTTCGTCCTGGGTGGAGGTTACGAACGCGGCGATGGAATCTTCCGCTACAAGCGTGCCTTCGACCCCGGAGGCGTTCGCACGTTCCGCGCCGTACGGATGGTGGGCGACCCGGCTCGGTACACGAGCCTGGTCCAGAACCGCGCTCGCCGTGCAGGCAGCCTCCCGGCCGGTGACAGCTTCTTCCCGGCCTACCGCGAGCCGGTGACCGCGACACCGGTGACCGCCTCATGAGCTACGTCAACGGCTTCAAACCACTGAAGAGCGCGGCGGACCGGCCGGACAGGCATCCGATTGCGTATTTCACGGCCGCATTCATCACTGTCGCGGTGTTCGGCCCGTACACGTCGTTGCCCGGCGTCCGGACCGAGCAGGTCGCGGTGTACGGGTCGCTTCTGGTCGGTACGGTCTTCTGCCTGTGGTTGCGGCTGCGGATGACCCGTGGAGGCGCGCTGGTCCTGGCGCTGCTGGTCACCGAGTTGCTCGTGGCGGTGTTGCGCGCGCTGTACCCTTTGATCGACCTCGGCTGGTTTTCTCCGGGGAGCGCCGGGGCGGGGCTGGACAACTTCCTCCTGCCGATCGCCTGTCTGCTGATCGGCGCGATGCTCGTCGGTTCGGGCGCTGACCCGACCCGGCTCGTCCGGATCGTGTGCACGGTCCTCGTCGTCGCGATGTGCCTCAACGCTGCCCTGGCCTTCGTGTCATCCGTCTACGACCTGACGTGGTTGCTCGGGCGGTTCTGGGACAAGGGTGACCCGCAGTTGACGGTTGCCGCCAAGGCCGCGCAGATGGGGCGGTACAGCGGCGTAATCAACCAGCCGTTCGAGGCAGGAGCGCTCTACGGAATGAGCGTGCTCGCGGCGACCTATCTGTACCGCGAGAACGCGTTGAAGCTGGGGACCATCACGCTGTTTCTGACCCTCGGTGGCGTGCTGACGGTCTCCAAGGTGTTTCTTCTGGTCGGATTCCCGATCGCCGTCTGGCAGATGATCCGGGTGTCCGGTGCTCGCACGCTGCGCCTGACGGTCCTCGTGGGCCTGGCGGTCCTCGCCACCGTAGCCGCCGAGTCCGGCTTGCTCCTGTCGAGCGCGAGCAGTGATTACCTGGGCCTGTTGCTCCACCCGTCCGGTGGTGCCAACGGCGTCATGGCTCTGTACACGGCGGGGCGGTTCGGGGGCGCGTCGGCGCTGCAGCCGGTGACCTCGGCCGTGCTCGAGTCGTCGCCGTGGTTCGGGTTCGGTATCCGTGGCCTGGCCGCTCCTTATGACAACGCGTGGGTGGAAGCGCTGGTCGTCGCCGGCATCGTAGGGGCCGTCCTTTACACCGCAGTGTTGGTGACCCTGGGGGTCATCTGGGCGCGTCGGCGAACCCACGTCGACCAGGCGCAGTCGTCGTTCGCCGGCGGGCTCGTCCTTCTCGTGATCGGCGCTTCGGTCGGCATGCCCGCGTTGACGGCCAATCGAGTGGCCACGATCGCCTGGCTACTCATCGCGTTCCTGCTGCTTTCCCCGACACCGAAGCCGGTGGAGCCGACCGTCGCCGCGTCTCGCCGGGGACTGCCTGGCGGCGTTGCGGCCGACCGGCGCGTTGCCGCTCTGGCCCCGGCCGGCGCATTGCCGCTCTGGTCCCGGCCGGCAGCCGGGTCCGGCCCTCGCGCCCGGCGTGGCCCTGCTGCGGCGGGATCGTCGGTTCGCGTGTTCGTTGACAAACGTAGTTCAGACAGGGATGAGCACAGTGTCCTATAGGACCCGCAGCCTCGCGTTGAGCCCGATAGCGCCGATCCTCGGTCGACGCCTGCCCCTCCGTGGACCCGGACGGCTTCTCAATCGTTCGTACGGCAGGACCCACGCACAGCCGGGCCAACTGGTCCGCAGACTGACCACGAAGTTCGGCGACCGGTTCGACGCCGACCTGTCGAGCTTCCTCGAGTGGCGGCTGTGGGTCTTCGGCGCGTACGAGGAGCACCTGGCGGAACTGTTCCGGCACCTGGTCCGGCCGGAAGAGACCTGTGTCGACGTCGGGGCCAACATCGGCATCCACACGACACGCCTGGCGAAGCTCGTGGGTCCCCGCGGGCACGTCCTCGCGGTCGAGGCGGACGAGGCACTCGCGCACCGTGCCCGTACCACCATCGTGCTGAACGATCTCAGCAACGTCACCGTGCTGCATGCGGCGGCCTCCGACGTCGGAGGCGACACCAGGATGCTCTACCGGCCCACCGGTCCGGATTCGAACAAGGGTCGGGCCAGCCTGCTGCCGCATCCCTACCTGAACGGCACGGCCCTTCCGACGCCCACCGTGGCCCTCGACGACGTCATCCAGCAGCCCGTGTCTCTGGTCAAGATCGACGTTGAGGGGCATGAGGCGGCTGTGCTGGCCGGTGCGCGCCGTATCGTGGCCGAGCACCGGCCGTCCATAGTCTTCGAGTACTCCCCGGAGATGTTCGGTGACGGGGGGAGCCCGGCGGGCTGGTTGGTCGAGCAGGGCTATGCGCTGTTCGATATCCGGGCGGTCCGGCACCCGTTGACCGGCCGAACCCGCCTGGCCCTCATCCGGCTCGAGGGCCCGCCGGCCACCGCGACGAACCTGCTGGCCGCCGTTGAGCCCGTGGTGAGCCAGGTCGAACCACTGGTACAGACGGGTTCGCCCGGCGTGCGTTGACACGCGCCTCAGCGACTGCGGGCAATCGCCGGCCGTGCGGCTGCCCGGGGCGCTGCGCCGGGTCACGAGCAGGTCCATCTCAGGGCGCCTCGGCGACCCGAGCGACGTGGACCGGCGTCCCGGGTTCGCTGTCAGTCGAGCGCGATCCGCTTCCGGTAGGCCGTGGCCACCGGTAGTTCGATCTCCGCGACGTCCATTCCGACGCTGCGCAGCCAACCGTCGAGCGCGACGATCGACCAGGCTCGCGACCACCTCAGGTGGCCTCCGTCCCACCCGTGCAGGACGCGGTCCACGGCGTCGCCACGCAGCAGTGCCCGCACCGGGGCGTCGGGGGACCGGGCGGCCTGTACCCAGGAAGCCAATGGCCCCGTCCGCATCCAATCGTCCATGGGCAGGGTGAAGCCCTGCTTCTTGCGCCTGGTGATGGCCCGGAGTTCTGGGTCGCCGACAGCCTCCGCGAACCGTCGTTTGCCCACTCCCCGCCGGGGGGCGACGGCGAGAGCGGTCCGCGCGAACGGGACGTCGACGAACGGTACGCGCATCTCCACCGACCATGTCATCGAATGCGCGTCGGTGTCGGGAAGCAGCGTTCCCCCCAGGTAGCTCGTGAGTTCAACCCGTGACAGGGTCTGCGCCGACGTGTCGGAGGAGGGCGGCGCCGCCTCGCCGCGCGGTGCCCACGGGACGAGCGCGCCGACCTGGTCGTCGAGGAAGACCCGGCGGTAGAGATCTCCGAGGCCGGCGGCGTCGCGTGGACCGTTCGCGCCGAGGAGGTGTGCTGCCTTGTGGTTCCGCCTGCCGTAGAGCTTCGCCAGCAACGAGGTGAGCGACACGGTGTCAGCGGCCCGCAGCAGGGGCAGATACCGCAGGGCCCGGAAGCTCTGGTAGCCGCCGAGCAGCTCATCGCCGCCCAGGCCCGACAGTGCCACCTTCACTCCGAGGGAGGCGATTGCCCGGCTGACCAGGAACGTGTTCAGGCCGTCGATGGACGGCTTCTGCATGGCGGCGAAGAAACGCTCCACAATGGAGGTATCGGGGCTGGTGGAGACGATTTCGTGACGGTGACCGAAACGGGCGGCCACCCGGCCGGCGCCTGCGGCCTCCGATACGCCCCCGCCCAGATCGACCGTGACGCAGGTGAGATCGGTACCCAGCTCGGCGCAGGCCCAGGCCAGCGCGGCGGAATCCAGACCGGAGGAGAGCAGCAGCGCCACCGGAACGTCGCTGACCAGGTGCAGCGAGACCGAGCGGACGAACTCGTCGCGCAGTTGCTGTAGGGAGGCCGGTGGGAGTGCCTCCAACAGGCCGGCACTGACGGTCCCGTCGGTCCTCGTCGTCGCCGCGTCCCACTGGACCCAGCCATTGGCCGGTACGGACGTGATCTCCCGGAAGGGTGACCGGTCCCGGCCCACCGCCCCGTACATGAGGTAGTTGTGGACGCCCTCGGGGTCCAGCCGCGGACGCGGAACCAGGGGCAGCAGGGGCCGCGGCTCGGAGGCGAACGCGATCGCACCGTCCGTCGTTCGAGTCCAGTACAACGGCTTGACCCCGAACGGGTCCCGGGCGAGCGTCACCGTGCGGGCGCGCACGTCGTGGACGGCGATCGCGTACATTCCGCGTAGCTGCGCGAACATCGCGGTGCCCAGCCGCTGCCACAATTCGGGCAGGACCGCGCCGTCGCAGCGGTCCGCGACCGCCAGCCGGTACCGCCGACGCAACTCGTCGTGGTTATAGATCTCGCCGTTGAATACCACGACAACGGACGCGTCCGCCGAGACGAACGGCTGGCGTCCGCCCTCGGAGAGATCTATGACGGCGAGGCGCGTCTGTCCCAGCACGGCTTGTTCGCCGTACCACTGGACGGCGTCGTCCGGCCCCCGGTGGTGCTGCCGGGCGTTGACGGTGGTCACGAGGGAGCGGTCCGCGGTGCCGGTGCCGGAGGCGCGGATCACCCCACATACGCCGCACATGGAGGCTCTCCGTTCGCGATCTGCGCGGCGATGTTGCCGCTGGCCGGATCTTGCGTCAGTTCAGGGCGCTTGCACGAGGTTCGGTTGTGCCGGTGACGGACGGAATTCCGGAGCGGGGTCACCCAGGAGGGCCCGCAGGAGGTTGTCCGCGTACGCGGTTGGTTCGAAACGGCTCCGTGCCCAGGCCGCGGCAGCCCGTCCCATCTCGGTCCGCCATTGGTCGTCCGCCAACAGCGAGGCGAGTACCGCGGCGAGTGCCTCGGGAGTCTCGTCCAACGGCGCGAGTCCGGTTATGCCGGGTTGGAATGCGTCACCACTGCCCCCGTACGCCGGCGCCACCACGGCGGTGCCGGCCAACTGCGCCTCCAGCAGAACCAGACCGAACCCTTCGCCGCAGGCGTCCGACCCGCTGCGGGTACGGGTGGCGAGCACGAAGAGATCGGCGAAGGCGAACTGGTCGGCCAGCATCTGGTCGGTGAGGCCGGGCCTGAGCCGGCACCACGGGTACGGCTCGACCGCTGCCCGCAGTTCCGCGGTGACGGGTCCACTGCCGCAGACGGTGAGCCGCACCCGGTCGTCCCGGAGCAGACGGACCGCGTCGAGAAGCGTGCCGAGGCCCTTGTCCCGCCAGTCGTCGAGGCGGAAGGCGGTGACGAGATTCAGCTCGCCGGACCCGGAGCGCGCCTGCTCAGCGGCGTCGACCAGAATCCGGTACCAGGCCGCGGAGACTCCGGGGTGGAGGACGTTCGCCGGGCTCGTTCTGGCAAGTGCGCCGGCACTGAAGTTGCTCGCGGTCACCACCCGTACGTCCGGGCGGCGCATGGTCCGGTGTCCCCGTACGTGTCGGCCCGCCCAGATCTCCAAGCCGTGCAGAATCACGGTGGCACCGGCGAAGTTGGGCATCCTGGCGGCCAGTTCGACAACGGGCAGCAGGTTGCAGTGTGCGACGACGAATCGGGTCGGCCGCTCGCTCGCCCGCGTGGCCCGCAGTACCTCCCGCACGAAACGCGCCTTGGTCACGATCCCGTTGGGCCGGTTCACGTCCAGCAGATTGAGCCGCTGGTAGGAAACCTCGTGCTGGGTGAACACGGCCTCGATCGTGGAGACGTAGCGCTCGATGCCTCCACCGAGGCCGAGGGACGGTGCGAGAAGTAGGACATTCTCGTTCATCGTTGGTTCCTCCGCCGATACATGGATCTCCTTGCGGGTGGGCTGAGGATCGGTGTGGACAGTCCGTCGACCACCGGCTGAGGCAGCGGTTGCGCCGGGGGAGGAGGGGGCGTCGATCCCCCGGCCGACGCCTTGCGCAACGCTCCGAGCGCCATCACGAGGGCCAACCCGTTGGCCGTGGTCGAGGCGATGGCCGCGCCGACGACCCCGAGCGCGGGCAGCAGGGCGGCCATCAGCACGACGATCGCCACCGCGGCGGCTCCCTGTGCCCGGGCTGCGGCGAGCGGCCGGCCTTGGCCGCGCAGCAGGTCACCACAGACCTGTGCGCACACCGCGAACGCGGCACCCGGAGCGAGCAGCCAGACCAGCGTCACGGCGTCCCGGTAGTCAGCGCCGAAGAGCGTCGGGATCAGCCATGGGGCCGAAGCCGCCAGGACGAGTGTCAGCGCGCCGCTGACACCGGCGGCAGCGAGTACGGTCGACCGTTGCAGGCGGTCAGCTCCGCTACTGGACAGGGCCTGCGATGCCAGCCGGGGGAAGGCGACGTGGCCCAGGGCGGCGACGAGCGGTCCTGCGAGGGTGGCCAGCGTGGCTGCGATGGCGTAGTTGCCGAGGGCGGCCGAAGGTACGGTCAGGGAGAGGACGAGCTGGTCGAGTCGGGTGGTGACGAGGATCGGCACGGACGAAGCGAGCTGGGCGGTGCCGTAGCGGATTATCGGCCGGGCCAGCCCGAAGTCCGCGCGGCCGCCGGTCAGCCGCTGACCGCGGGCGAGGAGGTAGGCCATCGCGGTCTGCGCGACGGTCGTGAGGGACATGGCCAACACGACCGTCGTCAGATCGAGCTGCCCGGTCAGGTGAAGCAGGGTGACCGTGGCCACGTACAGCGCGGGCTGCGAGATCCTGATGAGGTTCCAGCGGTTGATGTTGGACGCCTGCATGCTGGCGATGTAGCCGACGGTCAGGAAGCTCGCCAGGCACGTGAGGAAGGCGATGCGATAGCCCCCGGCGACCGTACCGTTCTCCGGTGCCAGCAGCGGCGTGGCGAGCATTCCGGCGGAGGCCACGACGACGCCCGAGGCGACCAGCAGGTTGCGTGCCGTGGAAACGTAGTGCGGCGCCAGGTGAGCGTCGCGGGCCACGAAGAAGGTTGTCGCCGCGGTCAGCCCCAGTTCGCCGACGGTGAACGCGGCAGTGAACCACGCGGTGACGGCCGCGTACTCGCCCCTGGCGGCAGGTCCCAGGGAGCGAGCTATGACGATTCCCGCGATCCCGGCGGTGACGGTCGTGGCGATGTTGAAGAACGCTGTCCTGGCCACGCTCCGGCGGAACGAGGAGAGAGCGGTAGCCGACCGGTACCGCCGGGGATCGAGGTGGAGGCGCACGCGAGCCACCAGCCCTATGCCCGCGCTCTGGTGGCGGTCATCGGGCGACGGAAGTCAGCGTCTGCCGGGCCAGGTCGAGGATGTTGCGGTCGGGCGTTTTCCGCCGCCATGACCGGTAGGTCTCGCCGGCGCGACACCGCGCACGCAGCCGCTCATCGGGCGTCATCGCCGTGATGCGTTCAAGCTCCGCGGCGAGCGCCCCTGCGGTGAGATCCCGTACCACGCGACCGCCGCCGGATTCGAGGACCTCCGTCCACGGCGTCCGGTCCGAGCAGACCACCGGACACGAGGCCGACAGGCTTTCGGCGATGACGTGCCCGAAGTTTTCCCCCCTGGTGGGGAATACGAACGCGTCGTAATCGTGGAAGGTGCGGCGAACGTCTTCGGGCGACACCTCACCGCGGTACCGGACCCGGACCGAGGCCGGAAGTCGTCTGATGATCGCCTCGCAGTGCTTCCAGTGCGCCGCGTCCTCCAGCGGGCCGTAGATGTCGAGTTCGACCCGCGTGGACAACTCGTTCAGCGCCTGCAGGACCAGGTCCAGGTTCTTCTTGGGCGACACCCGGCTGATGAAGACCAGTCGCGGAGGTCCGTCGTACGCTCCGGACGGGGACAGCGGTTCCGGTGGCAGCGCCACCTGGTTCTGATTGATCTCGATGTGCGCCCACGGGCACACGGCCCGGATCTCTGACGCCTCCTTGTCGGCGGTGGCGTGCCAGATGACGCCCATCCGTTTCAGGAACGGACCCCACCACTTCAGGAACAGCCGCTTCTTCCATGACTTCAGCGCCAACGCACCCGGGGACAGCTCCCCGCGAGGAGCGACGAGTACGTTTCCCGCGCGGATGAGGCCGAGTCGCACGGCGAGGACAGGAACCTGGGTGAATTGCGGGGACCAGAGGCTGTTGACGTACAACAGGTCGAACGGGGTGGCGCGCAGTTCGCGCCACAGCCGAAGCCACTGCGACAGGCTGCCGGTGTTCAGGTAGAACACCCGGGTCCGGTCGCGGTTCACCCACGTACCGGACAGCCCGGGATAGGGGTCACGACACCCCAGGTCGCGGTCGCTGGTGAGCAGGGTGATGTCGACGTGCTCAGACACCGTGTCGACGATGCGAGCGACGGACCGGATCGGACCGCCACCGCGGAATCCCGGCGCGAACGATCCGCAGACGGCGAGGACGCGGAACCGGCGTGCCGCATCGCGGTCTCGCGGTACGTCCGTCGTCGTGGCCCGGTTAGCGGTCACTGTTCCCCCTCGACGGTCGTCCGCCGCCCGCCGCGGTTCGCAGCATGTCCTCCAACCGGTCCACGCCTGTCCGCATCGACATCTGCGACCGGTAGGTATCCAGGGCGCGCCGCGCCATGTCGGCCCGCTCGACCGGTGACAACGCGGCGGCCTGCAGGAACCGATCGGCGAGGGCTTGCCAGTCATCGGGTGGGCAGGACACGCCGGCCCCACCTCGCTCCACGATCCGGGAGGCGTCACCGGGCACCGATACGACGACCGGCGAGCCGCATGAGAGCGCCGACGGCAGCTTCGACGGGATCGTGCTGTGGAAGATGGGCAGATCCCGCCGCGTGACCAGTTGGTAGTCGGCGGCGGCGTACAGCGCGGCCATCTCCGACGCGGGCCGCCGCCCCAGGAACCGGATGTTGCCGGCACCCAACCGGCTGGTCAGTTCGCGGGCGGAATGCTCCTCGAAGCCGCCCCCGACCAGCACCAGGTCGACCTGTCCGGACTGGTCGACCGCTGCGGCCGCCCGGATCGTGGCTTCGATGTTCTCGAACGAGCCGATGTTGCCGGCGTGCATGATGGTGCAGCGCCCGCGGTGCCCGATCTCACGGCGGGCCGACTCGGTCGCGTCCACCGGGTGGAACAGCGACTCGTCGGTCCAGTTGAGAACGACATGAACCTTCGCCGGATCCGCGCCACGCTCCACGATCAGGTCGCGCATCGACGGGGCGATGACGGCGATGCCCGCTGCCGAGCGGTAGATGCCGCGCATGAGCGTCGAGAGGGTCCGGTCCATGAGCGCGCCGGCCCCGCCGTGCGGTGCGAGCGAGGACTGAGTCACCGACTCGGGCCAGATGTCCTGGATGTGTATCACGCTCGGTATCCGGTACAGCAGACGCAGCAGAGCCGATGCGGCGAAAGCGGTCGCCGGTGTGAGGTACACGTACACCGCGTCGACCCCGGCGAGGTACCGCGCTGCGGCGAGGGAACTGGTGGCGGCGAAGGAAAGGTAGTTCGCCGCCCGCCGGACCGGCGAGTTGTCGTGGCTGGGGTACAGCGGTACCCGACGGACGGTCACTCCGTCGGTCGCCGACCGGTCGTTCCAGCGCTGCCGGTATCCCGGATAGACCTTGCCGTCGGGATAGTTGGGGAACCCGGTCAACACCCGTACCTCATGCCCGCGCCGGGCCAGCTCCTGCGCCAGGCTGGGCGGGACCAGGGCGGGCTCCGGCGGGTACCACTGGGAGATGATTCCGATCTTCATGCCTGGCGCTCCTGGTTGACGTCCGGACAGGTCGGCGCGGGCCGGCCGGGTCACGCGTGAGGGCAGTTTAGTACCATTTGCAACGTTAAGGAGTTAGTTCCAATTTCAGCCATCAGAGGCTAATGTCAACTTTGACCGTTCGGAGGACCGGGCTCCGCCGGCAGTACCGCGCGTTGGCGGTCGGGCCGGTGAGTCGCTGTCCCGAGCGCTACGCCGGCGGGTTCCGACGCCGCTCACTCCGTGATGCCGTCAGTATGTTCGCTTTGTCTTTGTTGTCCCGTTAGCATCTTCTGAAGGGATAATTCGGACTCACGCGAGCGGGTGCCATGACAGACAGCCCACAGCCCGGAGGCCCCCGCTATGACGACGCCCAGTGGGAAGCGCTGTGGAACGCGGAAGTGGTGGGCCCCCGCGAAGTGGTCGAGGGTGAGCAGTCGCCGGCCGACCAGCGACCGCGCCGGCGATCCGCTCCAGGGAGCCCGGAACGCCGTCGTCGCCGTCCACGGCGCCGGCTGCGGCGGGTGATAGCAGCGGTGGCGGTCCTGACCTGCGTGGCGGCGCTCGCCGTCACCTGGGTCGGCGTACGGGGCCTGCGCGCCGGCGAACATCTGCGCAAGGCCGGCGCACTGATCCAGCAACTCCAGGGACAGGTGCAGCGCGGGGACATCAACGGCGCGCGGGTCACTCTGGCCGCGCTGCAGGTCGAGACTCGGGCCGCCCACTCCGAGACCGACGACCCGGGCTGGAGGCTCGGTGGGCACGCCCCGTGGGCGGGCGGCAACCTGGCCGCCGTCCGGACCGTGGCGACCGCCGTGGACGACCTGGCCAGGCGGGGCCTGCCGCCGCTCGTTGACACCGCCGGCGCGATCGACCTGAGCACCCTCGCGCCGAAGAACGGCCGGATCGACCTCGCCGCCGTACAGAATGCCGCGCCCCGGATCGCGGTCGCGGCGACCGCCGTCCGGCAGGCCCGCGACCGGGTCGCCTCGATCGACACCGGGCATCTGCTCCCTCAGGTCAGCGCCGGCGTCAAGGAGCTGAGCGATGGCCTGCAACACGCGGTACGGGTGACCGAGACGGCGGAGCGGGCGTCGGCGCTGCTGCCGGCGATGCTCGGCGCGGGCGGTCCGCGCACGTACCTGCTGGTGTTCCAGAACCCTGCCGAGGTGCGCGCCACCGGCGGGATGCCCGGCGCCTTCCTCGTCGTCAGGGCGGACCGGGGAGCGGTCCAGTTCGTCGACCAGGGCACGGCCACCGCGATGGGGACGTTCCCGCGCCCGGTCCAGCCGCTCGATCCGGCGCTGCGTGCCCTCTACACCGATCGGCCCGCGGAGTACCCGGCCGACGTCAACCTCACCCCGGACTTCCCGACGGTCGCCAAGCTGTACCGGGAGATGTACCAGCGCCGCAGTGGTCAGGCGGTCGACGGCGTGATCGCCACCGACCCGGTCGCACTGTCGTACCTGTTGGCCGCCGAGGGCCCCGTCACCCTCCCCAACGGGACGAAGCTGACGTCGGACAACGCGGTACGGATGCTGCTGTCCGACGTGTACGCGAAGTTCTCCACGGTGGCCCAGGACCAGTTCTTCTCGGCGGCCGCCCGGGCGGTCTTCGACGTGCTGACCCGGCAGCCGCGCAACATGGCCGGCCTGGTCAACCAACTGGCCCGCGCGGTGGGCGAGCGCCGCATCCTGGTGTGGAGCGCGGATCCGCAACAGCAGCAGCACCTCGCGGGCACGATGCTGGAGGGCTCGCTGCCGATCACGGACCGCACCAGCCCGACCGTCGGCGTGTTCCTCAACGACGGCACCGGGGCCAAGCTGGGCTACTACCTCACGCACGCGGCGGACCTGACCGCCACGGCCTGTCGGCCCGACGGCAGCATGGAGCTGAAGCTGCGGGTCACGCTCGGGTCGACGGCGCCGAGTTCCGGGCTGTCCAAGGACGTGACGGGCCTGGCGCTGGCCGGCGTACCGTACACGATCCGGACGAACGTCTCGATATTCAGCCCAACCGGCGGAAACGTGGTGGACGTCCTGCTGGACGGGCAGCTTCCGCCCATGGTCTCGGGGGCGGAGCGGCGGCGTGCCGTGGACATTGTGACGGTTGACCTAAAGCCAGGGCAAAAACGGACGATAGAGGCTGTGTTGCTGACCGGCATCCCACCGGCCGGCGCTGGGCCCACCCATCGCCCTCGCTTGTGGACGACCCCTGGCGTGGTCCCATGGAACCTAAATGTCCATTCCGCGGATTTTTGCCACGTTACGCGTTAGATTCCTCGCGGTTCCAGCAACACACGTCAGAGCGCACCCACAACAACTACGGGGGTTTTATCGTGCGCGGATCACGAATTCTGGTCATGGCGCTTGCCGTGGTGGGTGCCGCTCTCGCGGTGCCCTCGGCGGCGAACGCGCAGGACTACCCGCCGCCGGCGGGCACCGTCCCGGCCAAGGCGGTCGCCGGCGAGGCCGTGCCGTTCGTCGGCGAGGGCTTCAAGTCCAACTCGGAGGTGACCATCAGCGTCACCTACAGCAGCACCAACTCGACCGCCTCGTACCAGGCGGCCGACAAGGGTCAGGTTGTGCTGGCCGGCCTGCCCGCGCCGCGCGCGGTCGTCAACACCGTGACCGCCGACGCCAACGGCACGTTCCGCACCTCGGTCAAGCTGACCCAGACCGGCAAGGCCACCCTCACCGGCGCCGGCGTGGACCCGAGCGGCAACGCCCACTCCGTCACGGCGGTCGTCGTCGTGGTCGCGGCGGCCGGTAGCGGCAACTCCTCGCTGCCCGTAACGGGCCAGGACGGCCAGGCCCTGAGCAAGCAGGTCGCCCTGGGCGCCGGCGTCGTCCTGCTCGGTGCGTTCATGATCGGTCTGACCGTCGTGTGGCGCCGCCGCAGTGTGAACGGCGCCTGATCGCTGTAACTTCGAGCGGCGCCACCCGCGCCGCCTGACCATCACGCACGCAGACAGGGGTGCTTCCCGGAACCGGGAAGCACCCCTGTCTGCGTTTTGCGTCCCCTCATCCGTACCGGCAGTCTTTGCGACACGCCGGGTTCGGCTGCGGGCCTGACGTGCGGACGATACGTAAAATCACTGAATTTTTTGGATTCGGCCCGAATCCTCCACATTGGTCATAGATTGCTTGTGGGTCTTGAGCGGCAAGAACGCCGCGTGGACACACAGGGGGGTTGAAAGTGCTCCAAACAATCATGTCCCGGGAGCGGGCACGGGCACCGAGATGGGCGCTGCTTGCGGCAGGAACCGTCATGGGGGTGACGGCCTCGGTCGGCCTGGCGACCGCACCCGCGTACGCCGCGGACGGCGCGGGGGATCCGGCGGCGGCCACGTCGTCCGCACCGGACGGTAAGGCCACGCCGGACGGTAAGGCCTCGGCGGACGGTAAGGCCTCGGCGGACGGTAAGGCCTCGGCGGCGCGCCGAGCCGGTACGGCCACGTCGACGCACCGGACCGGTCACGGTGCGGCCAAGGCAGCGCACAGGTCACCGGCGCCGTCGGGTTCAGCTCAGGCGAAGGACCGGGCGAAGGATCGGGCGACGGACCGGGCGAAGGACCGGGCGAAGGGCAGGAAGGCGGCCGCCACGCCGGCACCGTCCACAACTGGCGGTTCGCCGTCCACGGCAGCGCCGGCGGCCAACGGCAAGGCCGCAGTCGCAGCGGTCCCGAACGTCCAGATCGTGGCGGGCCCGGCGGACCCGACCATCACCGGCAAGAAGGTGCGCGGTAGCACCGCGACGATCGACTTCACCGACACGCAGACCGGCGTGACGCACGGCGTTGAGTTGACCGACGGCACCACCCCGGTGAGCGGCACCTGCACCACCATCGCCGGCACCGGCGGTACGTGTACGGTCTCCGGTCTTACTTCAGGAAAGACGTACAGCGGGAAGGTCTGGGCCGCTGACGCGGCCACGCCGTCGGCAACGTCGCCGGGTGCGGCGGTGAGCGGCCTGATGGTCGTCGCCGATCCGACCGTGGGGACAGCCACCGTGGACGGTACGACGGTGAGCGCGTCGTACACCGTCAGCCAGACCGGGGTCCAGGTGCGGGCCACGCTGGACAACGCAGCCGACACCACCTCGATCCTGTGTGGCGCGGCGAACTGCGACTTCACCAACGTCGCGCCGGGTACGCACACCGTGCACATCTGGGCCGTGGATCCCACTGACGCCGGCAACCAGTCGGGCAAGGTGAGCGCGACGACGAGTGCGGCGGTGGGGGTGGCCGCGCCGACGGTGCTCGGCCACGGAACGTTCGGTACCACTCTCCTCATCGGTTACCGCACCGACCAGGCGGGCGTCACGGTCAAGGCCGAGGCGCACCCCGCGACCGGGGCGACCGTGGCCGGCACCACGGTGACCTGCGCGGAGGGTACCTGCGAGATCCCTGACCTGGCGCCGGGGACGTACGACGCGAGCATCTGGGCCGAGCTGTCGACCGATGCCACGAAGAAGTCGGCGCCGGTCACCGAGGGCCTCACCGGCATCGCGGTGGCGATCGGGCCGCCGACCGAGCCGATGGAGGTCACCGGTCGGCCGGGTGCCAACGCGATCGAGGTCTCGTGGATCCCGCCGTTCGGCGGCGGTGAGGTCACCAGCTACCGGGTGACCGCGACCGCCGACGGGTACCCGACCCGGTCCTGCCCGGGTACGGTCACGGCCTCGCCGTGCACGATCGACAACCTGGCGGCCGGCGTTGCCTACACGCTGCACGTGGTGGCCGTTGGTGCGGACGGTGACTCGCCGGAGGCGACGGGTACGCCGAGCGCTCCGCCCTCCGGTACCCCGCAGGCGCCCGCCGCGGTCCCGGCCGGCGCGATCTCCGTCGGCAGCGCCACGGCGCCGGTCGGTGGGAAGGTGACCATCTCGGGCAACGGGTTCAAGCCCGGTACCACCGTGGTACTGACGCTGTACTCGACGCCGGTCGACATGGGCACCGTGACGGTCGCGGATGACGGTACGTTCACCGCGACGGTGACGCTGCCGTCGAGCGTGTCCGTCGGCAGCCACACGCTGCTGGCGACCGGCCTCGGGGCGGACGGCGCGGTGCGGTACGTGGTCGAGGCGGTCAGCGTCACCGCGCCCGGTGCGGCCGGCGGCCTGCCGGTCACCGGCGTCGACGTGAACCGGGTCGTCCTGATCGCGTTCGCGCTGCTCTTCGCCGGCATGGTGCTGGTGGCCGGCGCCGACGGTCGGCTCGCGCGGCGGCTGGCTCGCCTGACGGCCTGACGGCCTGGCCGTTTTTCTCGTGCGCCCCGGGTCGTCCGCGACCCGGGGCGCACCCTTGCACCCGACCGCGAGCGGCCGGGTGCACCCCTTTACGTTGAATTCGGGGTAAACGGCACAACAGCGCGGATATCAGGGCGATGATGTCCGGCGTGGGTGCACTCGTGACATTGGAACTTCCGCCAGACTCGCCGGTCCTCGAGCTGCCGTGGATCATCACCTTCGGACCGCTGAGCGACGACGAGGAGTGGGAGCCGGTGGTCTGCGGGCCGTACGAGCGCGCGCACGCCATGGCTCTCGCCGAGTCGATCGTCGCCGACGAGGAGTTGATGGCGGTCGTCGAACCGCTCCAGCCGTACGTGTCGGTCGAGCGGATCCGGGACGAGATCGCCGCCGCGCGGCTGGCCGTCGAGAGCGACGGGGAGCCGGACCTCCTTGACGACGGGTACGCGGACAACGGATACGCGGACAACGGATACGCGCCGGGCGGCGCGGCGCCGGCGCTGACCGAGCCCGGCACGCCGCCGAGCGAGGAGGAGCTGCGCGCCGGCTTCGCCCGCATCGCCGCCCGGCTGACCGGGAGCTGATCAGCCCCGCGCCGGTCCGGTCGAGCCGCGGACGACGAGCTCCGGGCGGAAGACGTACTCGGAGTTCGGCGTGGGGTCGCCGGAGATCTCGTCGAGCAGGGCGCGCACGGCGGCCACGGACATCTCGCGTACGGGCTGGCGCAGCGTTGTCAGCGGCGGGTCCGTGAACGCGATCAGCGGCGAGTCGTCGAAGCCGACGACGGAGATGTCGCGAGGCACGTCGAGGCCGCGGGAGCGGGCGGCCCGGATCGCGCCGAGCGCCATCAGGTCGGAGCCGCAGGCGATCGCCGTGACGCCCCGCTCGATCAGGCGGCCGGCGGCGGCGTCGCCGCCCTCGACGCCGAACAGCGACAGTTCGACGAGGTCGCAGTCGCTCGTGCCGAAGAGTTTCCGCATCGCCTCCCGGTAGCCGGCCAGCTTGCGCTGTACCGGTACGAAGCGCCCGGGTCCGGTGATCAGCCCGATGCGCCGGTGCCCGAGCGACGCGAGGTGCCGGACGGCCATCCCGCCGGCGGCGTGGTCGTCGCAGGAGATGAAGGGCGCTTCGACGCCCTCGACGTACCCGTTGATGAACGCGACCGGCAGCGGGCGGGAGATCAGCTTGCGGTACCGGTCGGCGTCGGCGGTGGTGTCGGCGTTCAGGCCGGAGACGAAGACGATGCCGGAGACCTGCCGGTCGAGCAGCATCTCCACGTACTCGTCCTCGGTCACACCGCCGGGCGTCTGGGTACAGAGGACCGGGGTGTACCCGGACTGGGCGAGCGTGCCCTCGACGGCCTGGGCGAAGGCGGGGAAGATCGGGTTGTCCAGCTCCGGGACCACGAGGCCGACCAGGCCGGCGCTGCGCTTGCGCAGCCGCTCGGGCCGCTGGTAGCCGAGCACGTCGAGGGCGGTCAGCACGGCCTGCCGGGTCTCGGCGCTCACCCCCGGCTTGTCGTTGAAGACGCGGGAGACCGTCGCCTCGCTGACGCCGGCCTGCCGGGCGACGTCAGCCAACCGGGCCCGGCTCGGGCCGGCCGCCCTGTCGCCGCCTGCGCTGGGGGTCATGGCGGCACTCTAACCACCCCGAAAGGGCTTGCGACAGTTCATGCAAGCACGTGCGGATCGCAGGTGGCCGCGGGTGACGTGGGCGCCACCGATGGGCGGTCGTCAGATCGCCCATCGGCGGGTACGGCATACTCGGCAGCCGTGATGCTCTCGCGACGGTGGTCGGTGTTCCTGGTGGCCGTGGGTGTGTGGAGCTGGGTGATCTGGCCCCGCTTCGCGGTCGCGATCTGGGCCGACCCGCGCTCCTGGCACGGCAACACCCCGACCTCGTTCCTGTGGGTGCACGCGGTGCTCATCGTGGTCTCACTGGCGATCGGCACCGCGGTCGGGGTTCTCGGGCTGCGCGGTTGGCGCGCCGCCCGCAAGCGGTGAAGGAGCGGGCATGGAGGCTCTCCGGCTGGTGCTGCGGTACGCGCACCTGATCGGGTTCGCGGTACTGCTGGGCGGCGCGGTCGCGCAGTACGTGTCGGGCAAGATTCGGATCAATCCGCCGATGCTGTGGGGCGCGGTGATCCAGGTCGTGACCGGTCTCGCGCTGGCGGCGCCGCTGCGTGGCGGCGGTGACAAGGAGCCCGACCCGGTGAAACTGGCCGTCAAGGGCGTCATCGCGGTACTGATCTTCGTGATGGTGTTCTTCTCCCGGAAGCGGCCGGAGGTCAACCGGGGCCACTTCCTCGCCATCGTCGGGTTGACCCTGGCGAACGCGGCGATCGCGACGTTCTGGCACTGATCCGAGATCGTCACGACTTCCGGGAAGTCGCTGCCTCCGCACCGGCGTGAGGCAACGACTTCCCGGAAGTTGTTTCGATCCCCTGGGGTCGCGAGTTGTGACGGTTGGGGTGATTGCCGGCGACGTCACGTCACAGCCCTATAACGTGACCAGGGTTTTGCTTCCGATTCGGCGTACGCTCCGCTCCGTTGACGACACCGCGACGTGGCGGTGCAATCGGAAGGAGATCGTCTTGCGCCGAGCGCGTGGGATGAAGGTGCTCGTGATCGTGGGCGTGGCTGCTGTCGCGCTCGGCACGGCCGCTTGTGGTGGCAAGAGCAGTGGTGGCAACTCCGACGGCGGGAAGAAGACCGTCAAGGTCGGCCTGGCGTACGACATCGGCGGGCGCGGTGACAAGTCGTTCAACGACGCGGCCGCGGCCGGTCTCGAGCGGGTCAAGAAGGACCTGAACCTCGACGTCAAGGAGCTGGAAGCCAACAAGGACGAGACCGACAACGACAAGCTGTCCCGGCTGAAGCTGCTCTGCACCTCCGGGTACAACCCGGTCATCGCGGTCGGCTTCGCCTACGCGGGTGACAAGGACACCGGTCCGATCGCCAGCGCCGCGAAGGCCTGCCCGAACACCAAGTTCGCGATCATCGACGACGCCAGCGTGAAGGCCCCGAACCTGGCCAATCTCACCTTCGCCGAGGAGCAGGGCTCGTTCCTCGTCGGCGCGGCCGCGGCGCTGAAGAGCAAGACCGGCAAGGTCGGCTTCATCGGCGGCTGCCAGGTCGACCTCATCAAGAAGTTCGAGGCCGGGTACGTGGCGGGCGCCAAGGCCGTCAAGGCCGACATCCAGGTCGAGCCCAACTACCTGTCGACCGTCGCCGACAAGTGCTCCGGCTTCAACGACCCGGCCAAGGGCCAGACGGCCGCCGAGGGCATGTTCGACCAGGGTGCCGACGTCGTCTACCAGGCCGCGGGCGGCTCGGGTACGGGCGTGTTCAAGGCAGCCAAGGCCAAGGGCAAGCTCGCCATCGGCGTCGACTCCGACCAGTACGAGACCTCCGCCCCCGAGCTCAAGGACGTCATCCTGACCTCGATGCTCAAGCGGGTCGACAACGCCGTGTTCCAGTTCGTCAAGGACGAGGGCGAGGGCAAGTTCACCGCCGGCGAGACCGTCTTCGATCTCAAGGCCGACGGTGTCGGGTACTCGACCAGCGGCGGCAAGCTCGACGACATCAAGTCCAAGCTCGACGAGTACAAGCAGCAGATCATCGACGGCAAGATCACCGTGCCGTCGAAGCCTGCCAACGGCTGACCCGGACCGTACGACTATCGTGGCGGGGCCCGATGCCGGGCCCCGCCACCTGTCATGACCGCCCTACCGGGGAGGAAGAGATGAGCACCGACGTGGCACCCGCGGCGCCCCCCGCGGGGGCGGGCGAGCCGCCCGCGGTGCAGCTACGGGGGATCACCAAGCGGTTCCCCGGCGTGGTGGCCAACCACGACATCGACCTGTCGGTGCGCCGCGGCAGCATCCACGCGATCGTGGGCGAGAACGGCGCCGGCAAGTCGACGCTCATGAAGACGCTGTACGGGATGCACCGCCCGGACGAGGGCGAGATCCTCATCGACGGCGAGCGGGTCGTCTTCGGATCTCCGCAGCAGGCGATCAACGTCGGCATCGGCATGGTGCACCAGCACTTCATGCTGGCCGACAACTTCACCGTGCTGGAGAACATCGTCCTCGGCGCCGAGAAGCTGCACGGCATCGGCGGCGCCGCCGCGCGCCGGATCCGCGAGATCTCCAAGCAGTACGGGCTGGGCGTCGACCCGGACGTGCTGATGGAGGACCTCGGCGTCGGTGACCGGCAGCGCGTCGAGATCCTCAAGGTGCTCTACCGCGGTGCCCGGGTGCTCATCCTCGACGAGCCCACCGCGGTCCTGGTACCGCAGGAGGTCGACGAGCTCTTCGACAACCTGCGCCAGCTCACCCGCGAGGGCCTCACCATCATCTTCATCTCGCACAAGCTGCACGAGGTGCTCGCCGTCGCCGACGCGATCACGGTGATCCGCCGCGGCACGACGGTCGCCTCGGTCGATCCCCGCGAGGTGACCTCCCGGCAGCTGGCGACGCTGATGGTCGGCAGCGAACTGCCCAGCCCGGAGGTACGCGAGTCGACCGTCACCGACGAGCGGGTGCTGTCCGTCACCGACCTCGCGGTGCACACCGCCGACGGGCGCCCGATCGTGAACGGCGTCAGCTTCACCATCCACCGCGGTGAGGTCGTCGGGATCGCCGGCGTGGAGGGCAACGGCCAGGCCGAGCTGATCGAGGCGATCATGGGCATGCGGCCCGCCACCGGGCGGGTCGTGCTGGACGGCGTCGACGTCAGCCAATGGAGCACCCGGGCGCGGCGCGAGGCCGGCCTCGGGTACGTGCCGGAGGACCGGCACCGCCAGGGGCTGCTGCTCGACGCGCCGCTGTGGGAGAACCGGATGCTCGGTCACCAGACCGAGTCGCCCAACGCGCGGGGCTGGCTGCTCGACAACCGCGGCGCCCGCCGGGACACCGCGCGGATCGTGGCCTCCTACGACGTGCGTACGCCCGGAATCGACGTGCCGGCCGGTGCGCTGTCCGGCGGCAACCAGCAGAAGCTGATCGTCGGCCGGGAGATGAGCCACGCGCCGAAGGTGCTGCTGGCCGCGCACCCCACCCGCGGGGTGGACGTGGGCGCGCAGGCCGCGATCTGGGAGCACATCAAGCGGGCCCGCCGTGAGGGCATGGGTGTCCTGCTCATCTCGGCCGACCTCGATGAGCTGATCGGCCTGTCCGACTCGCTCAAGGTGATCTTCCGGGGCCGGTTCGTCGAGGATGCCGATCCCGCGACCGTGACCCCCGAACAGCTCGGCCTGGCCATGACGTGTGCGGAGGGACCGGATGAGTGAGGTGGCCGCACCCCGGCGGTCCTGGGCTGAGCGGCTGGACTGGCGGCAACTGCTGCCCCGGCTCCTCGCGCCGGTCGCCGCCCTGCTGATCGCCGCGCTGATCTCGTCGATCGCGCTGGTGATCAGCGACAAGGACCCGCTCGCGGCGTTCAGCTCGATGCTCGACTACGGCACGCAGCCGGACTCGCTCGTCGACATCCTCAACAAGTCGACCGACTACTACATCGCCGCCGTGGCGGTCGCCATCGGGTTCCGGATGAACCTGTTCAACATCGGCGTCGACGGCCAGTACCGGCTGGCGACGCTGGTGGCGGCGGCGGTGGGTGCCGCGCCGTTCCTGGACTGGGCGCCCGGGTTCCTGCGCATCGTGCTGATCGTGGTCATCGCCATGCTGGTCGGCGCCTTCTGGGCCGGCGTCGCGGCGGTCCTGAAGGTCACCCGAGGGGTCAGCGAGGTCATCTCGACGATCATGCTGAACTTCATCGGCGGTCAGATCGTCGCGTTCCTGCTGACCACCAACCACCTGGGCGTGCAGGCCAAGGGCAGCAACGACGTCACGACCCCGGTACTGCCGAAGGACGCCTGGCTGTCCGGCATCCCGCTGATCCCCGGTTCGGCCAGCGACGTGAAGGGCTTCGTCGTGGTGGCGGTCCTGGTCGGGGTGGGCTACTGGTTCCTGCTCGGCCACACCCGCCTCGGGTTCGACCTGCGCGCCAGCGGCCAGAACGCGACCTCGGCGGTGGCCAGCGGCGTCAACGCCCGGCGCATGGTGCTCTACGCGATGCTCCTCTCCGGCGGCGTCGCGGGGCTGGTCGGCCTGTCGGAGCTGCTCGGTGAGCGGCACGCGTACTCGTCGTCGGTCGGCGGGCTCGGCTTCACCGCGATCGGCATCGCGCTGCTGGGCCGCAACTCGCCGGTCGGGATCGCGCTGGCGTCGCTGCTGTGGGCGTTCCTGGCGCGAGCGTCGCAGATCCTCGACATCGAAGAGATCCCGAAAGAGATCATCACGATCATGCAGGGTACGACCGTGCTCGCGGTCGTGGTGGCGTACGAACTGGCCACCAGGCTCAGCCGCCGGGCGCAGCAACGCCGGGTGGGCGCCGCGGTCTCCGAACCGGGCCCCGACAAGAGCGCGGACAGAAGTGAGGTGCCGGCATGACCGCCGATGCTGTCCTGACTCCCACCCCGGGCGCCTCGGCCCCGGCCCCGACGCGGGGTCGGCGGTTCAGCCTGCCGGTCCTGCTGCTGGCGATCGCCGGCGCCCTGGTCGCGCTGGCCGCGGTCCGAACGCTCACCGGCGCGAACGACCTCACCTCCAACGGAGCCGTCCGGGCGGCGCTGCAGTCCGCGATCCCGATCGGGCTCGCCGGACTGGGCGGCCTGTGGGCCGAACGGGCGGGCGTGGTCAACATCGGCCTCGAAGGCCAGCTGATCTTCGGTACCTGGTTCGGCGCGTGGGCCGGCTACCACTGGGGACCGTGGGTGGGCGTACTGGCCGCGATCGCAGGTGGCGCCCTCGGCGGCCTGCTGCACGCGCTCGCCACGGTCACGTTCGGCGTCGACCACATCGTCTCCGGTGTCGCCATCACGATCCTGGCCGGTGGCGTCGCCCGCTACCTGTCGCAGTTGGCGTTCAAGGGCCTGCCCGGCGGCGGCGTAACCCAGTCGCCGCCCGTACCCGAGCTGCCGCGCTGGAGCGTACCGGGGGTCAGCTCCCTCGACGGTCTCGAGCGCAAGCACTGGTTCCTGCTCAGCGACCTGGCCGGGATCCTGCGCGGCGCACTGACCGAGGTGTCGGCGCTGACCGTCATCGCGGCGCTGCTGGTACCGCTGACGTTCTGGGTGCTGTGGCGCACGCCGTTCGGGCTGCGGCTGCGTTCCTGCGGCGAGAACCCGAAGGCGGCGGAGTCGCTGGGCGTCAACGTGTACCGGTACAAGTACTACGGCGTGGTCATCTCCGGTGCGCTGGCCGGGCTCGGCGGGGCGTTCCTGTCGATGGTCGCGTCCACCATCTACCGCGAGGGCCAGACCGGCGGGCGCGGTTACATCGGCCTCGCCGCCATGATCTTCGGCAACTGGCGGCCGGGTGGGCTGGCCTCCGGCGCGCTGCTGTTCGGGTACACCGACGCGCTGCAGCTTCGTGGAGGCAGCAAGTCGGTGCACGCGCTGCTGCTGTTCCTGGCGTTGCTGCTGCTCGCGGTCGGCGTGTGGCAGCTGGTACGCCGGCGCCTGGCGGTCGGCGCGATCGCCGTCGTGGTCGCGCTGCTGGTCGGCGTCTGGTACGCCACGACCGACTCCATTCCGGGTGAGTTCGTGCAGGCGGCCCCGCACATCACCACACTGGTGGTGCTGGCGCTGGCCTCGCAGCGGCTGCGGATGCCCGCCGCCGACGGTCAGCGGTACCGGCGGGGCGGCTGAACACGTAGTGGGAGCGTTGAACGTGGATGTGGACTGGGTCGCGCTGCGCGAGGCGGCGGTGGGGGCGATGCACCGGGCGTACGCGCCGTACTCCCGGTTCCCGGTCGGGGTGGCCGGGCTGGTGGACGACGGCCGGGTGGTCGTCGGATGCAACGTCGAGAACGCCTCGTACGGGGTGGGACTGTGCGCCGAGTGCGGCCTGGTGTCGGCGCTGCACGCGAGCGGCGGCGGCCGGCTGGTGGCGGTGTCCTGTGTGGACTCCGCGGGCGCGCCGCTGATGCCCTGCGGCCGCTGCCGTCAGCTCCTGTGGGAGCATGGCGGCCCGCAGTGTCTGGTGGAGACGGCCACCGGGCCGGTACCCATGACCGAGCTGCTGCCGTACGCGTTCGGCGCGGACGATCTGGGTCGCGGTACGCCGTCCGGTGAGCCGGCGCCCGACGTCGTCCCGAACCGTCTGCTCGAGTTCGTCGGCCACGGTGCGGTGTTCGTGCACCGGGACGTGGCCGGCGGCCGTCCGGTGTGGACGGCGTACTGGGAGCGCGCGTCCCACGCCGACGAGGCGTCCGGAATCCTCCAGGAGGCCCCTACCTGGGCCGACGCGGCCGAGGCGGTGGCCTGGGGCCGGGCCCGTACCTCCAGGGTGGTCGTCGTCGAGGCGGACGGCACGCTGAGCTGGGCCGGCGTCGGCGACCCGCCCGCCGAGGTGGCGCGCGTATGGCGCCCGTAGCACCGTTGGCGATCATGGAGATCTGCGCCGGAAGGGAAGATGCATGACCGAGGCGTTCACGGCCGTCGACGTGATCCGGACCAAGCGCGACGGCGGTGCGCTGTCGGACGCCCAGATCGACTGGGTGGTCGACGCCTACACCCGCGGCGCGGTCGCCGACGAGCAGATGTCCGCCCTCGCCATGGCCATCCTGCTGCGCGGCATGGTTGCGAACGAGATCGCGCGGTGGACCGCCGCGATGATCGCCAGCGGGGAGCGGCTCGACCTGACGACAGTCAGCCGGCCCACCGTGGACAAGCACTCCACCGGCGGCGTCGGTGACAAGATCACGCTGCCGCTCACCCCGCTCGTCGCGGCCTGCGGCGCGGCCGTACCGCAGCTGTCCGGCCGGGGGCTGGGGCACACCGGCGGCACCCTGGACAAGCTGGAGGCGATCCCCGGCTTCCGTACCAGGCTGTCCAACGAGGAGTTCGTCCGACAGCTCCAGACCACCGGCGCCGCGATCTGCGCCGCGGGGGAGGGGTTGGCCCCCGCCGACCGCAAGCTGTACGCGCTGCGCGACGTGACCGGCACCGTCGAGGCGATCCCGCTGATCGCCAGCTCGATCATGAGCAAGAAGATCGCCGAGGGTACGTCCGCGCTCGTCCTCGACGTGAAGGTCGGCACCGGTGCGTTCATGAAGAGCGCCGACGACGCCCGCGAGCTGGCCCGGACCATGGTCGAGCTGGGCAAGGCCCACGACGTCGCCACGGTCGCGCTGCTCACCGACATGACGACCCCGCTCGGGTACGCGATCGGGAACGGCGTCGAGGTCGCGGAGTCCGTGGACGTGCTGGGCGGCGGCGGGCCTGCCGACGTGGTCGAGCTGACGCTCGCGCTGGCCCGGGAGATGCTCGACGCAGCGGGCCTGCCCGACGCCGACCCGGCCGCGGCACTCGCCGACGGCCGTGCCATGGACTCCTGGCGGGCCCTGGTCCGCGCCCAGGGTGGCGACCCCGACGCGGCGCTGCCGACTGCGGCCGAGACCGAGTACGTGCGGGCCGACCGGGACGGTTACGTCGCCGGCGCGGACGCGTACCCGCTCGGGGTGGCAGCCTGGCTGCTGGGAGCCGGCCGGGCGCGCAAGGAGGACCCGGTGAGCGCCGCCGCCGGGCTCGTGCTGCACAAGCGGCCCGGTGACCAGGTCAGGCGCGGCGACGTGCTGTACGAACTGCGTACCGATGACGCCGGCCGGATCCCCGCGGCGCTGGCGGCGGCCGGCGGCGCGGTCGTCGTCGCGGACGCCGCGCCCGAGCGCCGGCCGCTGGTACTGGAAAGGATCGCGTGATGGCGGAACTGGTGGAGAAGGCCACCCGGGTGCCGGTGCCCGGCGGTAAGGTCATCGACGAGTACATCGGCCGGGTCAACACCGGCGACGAGGCGGTCTCGATCGCCCACATGGTGGCTCCGGCCGGCTGGACCGAGCCGTTCCAGACGCCGGAGTTCGACGAGTACACCCTGGTGCTGCGCGGCCGGATCACGGTGGAGACGCCCGGCGGCGTCCTGACCGTCGGCGCGGGGCAGGCGGTCGTGACGAGGGCGGGGGAGCGCATCCGGTACGCCACCGCGCCCGACGAAGGCGCCGAGTACATCGCCGTGTGCCGGCCGGCGTTCGGGCCGGAACTGGCGCGCCGCGACCCGGAGTAGCGGTACAAAGCGATATAGAGTTCGTTCGCTTCAAGGACGTACCCGAGCAACGCGACCGCCGAGTGAGAGCCCGTGAGCGTTACAGCGCCGGATCCGCACCACGTCCGGAAGGCGAGCCTGGAGGAGCTGCACAGGTTGGGGCTGCCGCTGCCGCCGGCCAACTTCCCGTTGGTGTGGGACCTGGGTGACCAGGTGGAGCTGCGTCCGCTGGCCGAGATCGAGGCGCGGGCCGCGATCCTCAACGTCGTGCTGGCCCGCTCCTTCGGCATGCCGCCGCCGCTCGCGATGGAGTGGCTGCTCGAGGCGCGGCTCGCCGAGCAGCTGACCCGACCCGAGTGGCACTTCGTGGCCGCCGGCGAGGGTGACCACAGCATCTTCATGCTGCACCTGGAGGCGGTGTTCGCGCTGGCCTGGGTGCTCGGCATCGCCCTCGACCTGGACCCGCTGCGCCCCTCGCCGCAGGGGCTCATCGAGCGGCTGCCCGACCTGCCGCAGGGGGAGACGTACGCGGCCTGGCGCTCGCGTACCCTCACCGCGCCCCGCGAGCCGCGCCAGGCGGCGGCCCTGCTCGACCTGTACTACTGCCTGGACTGGGCGTACCTGGAGGCCGAGCGGAACCGGCTCCAGCTGCCCGGGCCGCTCGACTCCAACGCGATCGGCCAGCGCCGCTGGGCGCTGGAGTGGGCGGTGGTGTTCAACGGCCCGTACCACGACGAGCCACGGGACTGGGACGAGATCGACCTGTCGACCTGAGCGTCAGCGACGCGGTCGCCAGCGGGTCACGTCGACCGCCGCGGTGACCGTCAGGGACTCCGGTAGAGAGTCCAGCCGGGCCGGGTCGGTGTGCCAGGCGCTGGGCCCCATCGCCACCGCCGTGCGCGCCCGGGCCGCGGACAGCCGCAGCGGCCACTCGTGGCGCCGCTCGTCCTCCTTCACGAATTGGGGGCCGAGCGTCGCGGAGAGCCGTTCGGACTTGGCCGGGTCGACCCGTACCAGGTCCAGCGCCTCGACCAGTTCGCGCAGGTGGCTGACGGCCGGGGTGACGACGACCAGGACGCCGTCGGCCCGCAGGATCCGGTGGAACTCCGGCCCGGAGCGCGGGGCGAACACGTCCAGGACGACGTCGGCGGCGCCGTCGGCCACCGGCAGGCCGCGCCAGGCGTCGGCGCGTACGGCAGCCAGCCGCGGGTGCGCGCGGGCGGCGCGGCGCAGCGCCGGCTTGGAGACGTCGACGGCGAGGCCGAGATCGTCGGGGCGGGCGTCCAGCACGCCGGCCAGGTGCTGCCCGGTACCGGCGCCGACGTCCACCACGAAGCCCGGTCGCCGGTCACCCACCGCCACCACGAGCGCTTCCGTCAGTACCCGGAAATGCCCCTCCGCGAGCAGGTCCTGCCGCGCGGCGATCATCTCGGCGGTGTCGCCGGCGTGGGTCAGCCGGCCGGCGCTCAGGTCGACGTACCCCTGCCGGGCGAGGTCGAAGCTGTGGCCGGAGTCGCAGCGCAGCGCCGCCCCCGCGAGCCGCAGTGACCCCGAGCACACGGGGCAGCGCAGGTACCGCAGGATGTCGGCGTGCACCCGACCATCATGGCCTTAGGGTCAGGGGATGCCTGCACCCACCTATGAAGAGATCCAGCGCGCGCCGAAGGTACTGCTGCACGACCACCTCGACGGCGGCCTGCGCCCGGCCACGATCGTCGAGTTGGCCGACACGGTCGGGCACACGCTGCCCAGCACCGACGCCGGCGAGCTGGGGCGGTGGTTCGCCCAGGCGGCCGACTCGGGGTCCCTGGAGCGGTACCTGGAGACCTTCGCCCACACCGTCGGGGTGACCCAGACGGCCGAGGCGCTGCACCGGGTGGCGGCCGAGTGCGCGCTCGACCTCGCCGCCGACGGGGTGGTGTACGCGGAGGTCCGGTTCGCTCCGGAGCAGCATCTGGAGCGCGGCCTCACGCTGCCGGAGGTGGTGGAGGCGGTCCTCGCCGGGTTCGCGGAGGGGTCGGCGCAGGCGGCGGTCGCGGGCAACCAGATCCGGATCGGCACCCTGCTCACGGCGATGCGCCACGCGGCCAGGTCGATGGAGATCGCCGAACTGGCGGTGCGGTACCGCGACGCCGGCGTGGTCGGGTTCGACATCGCCGGTGCCGAGGCCGGTTACCCACCCACCCGGCACCTGGACGCGTTCGAGTACCTCCAGCGGGAGAACTTCCACTTCACCATCCACGCCGGGGAGGCGTTCGGGCTCCCGTCGATCTGGCAGGCGATCCAGTGGTGCGGCGCGGACCGGCTGGGCCACGGCGTGCGGATCGTCGACGACATCGACCGGGCGACCGGGAAGCTGGGGCGGCTCGCCGCCTATGTTCGGGACAAGCGGATCCCGCTGGAGCTGTGCCCGTCGTCGAACGTACAGACGGGTGCCGCCGCGTCCATCGCGGCGCACCCGATCGGCCTGCTGCGCGACCTGCGGTTCCGGGTGACCGTCAACACCGACAACCGCCTGATGAGCCGCACCAGCATGAGCCGCGAGATGGCGCTGCTGGTCGACGCGTTCGGCTACGGCTGGTCGGAGTTGCAGTGGTTCACGGTGAACGCGATGAAGAGCGCGTTCATCCCGTTCGACGAGCGGCTCGTCCTGATCAACGAGGTCATCAAGCCGGCGTACGCCAAGCTGATCGGCTGATCGGAGGGGCGAGGCACGGTCGAACGGCTCCGGGCAGCGACCGTTCGGCCGAGCGGGTCGGCCGGGGCGCGGGGCCGGGCCTCCGTCATGGTGGACGACGGCCGGTTGTCCTCTTCTCCCGTCCGGTCCTTTCGCGCCCATCGGCTCGACGTGGTGGGCGACTCATATTAAAAGACCCACAGGCACGATCCCGACATTTACGACTTTCTGTCCTTCGGTGAGGGCTGTCGAGGGGTAATTTTGCTGCCCACGGGCCCCGTGGTCGCTGGCGGTCGCGTGGGGGGAGTCCATGCTGGGCTTTCTCTTTGCCAGCGGACATGGTGGAATCTCGGAGGCTTGGCCGAAATTCGGTCGGCCGGTCGTGGGTGCCTACTATTCGTCAGGCGCCGGTTCGGAGGGCGGTGAGGTGAGCAAACGGCCAACGACGGGGACCTCTACGTTCTCGCGTATGCAACTGCCGGCCGGGTGGCTACGTAACGCGCCGATCTGGTCCAAGCTCGGACTCATCATGATCGTGCCCACCATCGCCACCATCGTGGTCGGTGTGCTGGGCCTCGTGGACAACTACACCCGCGCCAGCGACGCCGACCAGGCACGCCTGCTGGCCGGGCTGACCGCCCAGAGCGGCGGGTTGGTGCACGAGCTGCAGAACGAGCGGGCCGCCGCCACCCTGCTACTGGGTAAACCGACCCCCGACGCCCGCGCGGCGTTCGACCGTCAGACGGCTCTCACCGACGAAGCGTTCAGGCAGTACCGGCTGCGGCGCTCCGCGCTCGCCGGCGTCGCCGCCGACTTCCGCGGTCAGCTCAACCGCATCGACACCGAGCTGTCGGACCTGGCGAAGCAGCGCGAGCAGATCAAGACCAGCGGCCAGCAGAACGCCAGTGAGCCGACGACGCTCACCAACGCCATCTTCCGGTACCAGACGCTCATCGGCGACCTCGTGTCCGTCCGCGGTGCCGCGGCTCAGCTCGCCAACGACCCGCACCTGAGCGCCGAGATGCGCGCCTCGGCGGCCCTGTCGCAGAACAAGGAGTACCTGTCCGAAGAGCGCGTGGTCGTGCTCCAGGCGCTGCTCCAGAATTCGATGCCGGTACAGATGAAGGTGACGTTCATCGGCACCCTCAAGGGACAGGAGCTGGCGTACCGGCAGTTCGAGGCGGTCGCCGAGCAGTCCCAGAAGACGCTCTACAACAAGACCGTGTCGGGTGCCGACCGGCGCGAGGGCGAGAACTTCCAGAGCATCATCCAGAGCCTCGGCGGCGAGGACCTGCCCAACGACATCTTCACTGCGGCGCAGTGGGACCGGGCGATGGTCGGCCGGGCGGACCAGGTCCGCAAGGTCGAGAGCACGCTGGACGAGCAGGCCGTCGAGGATGCCTCGGCCCTGCGCGACAGCCTGCAGCAGCGGATGATCCTCCAGGTCGCCGTGCTGCTGGCACTCCTGATGCTCTCCATCCTCTTCGCCTGGTTCGTCGCCCGGTCGATGGCCCGGTCGCTGCGCGAACTGCGCCACGGCGCGCTCACGGTCGCCCAGTACGGCCTGCCGCAGGCGGTCGCCCGGCTGCGTGACCCGCAGCTGACCAGCCAGGCCTCGCCGCAGCAGTTGGCGGCCCAGATCGCCGAGCCGCTGCCGGTCCGCAGCAACGACGAGTTCGGCCAGGTGACCGAGGCGTTCAACGCCGTGCACCTCGAGGCGGTCCGCACCGCGGCCGAACAGGCCGCCCTGCGGGCCAGCGTCGCGACGATGTTCGTCAACCTGGCCCGCCGAAGCCAGATCCTGGTCGACCGGCTGATCGGGCACCTCGACCGGCTCGAGCGCGGTGAGGAAGACCCCGACCGGCTCTCCGAGCTGTTCCAGCTCGACCACCTGGCCACCCGAATGCGTCGTAACGACGAGAACCTGCTGGTGCTCGCCGGTGCCGACTCCACCCGTATCCAGCGTGAGCCGGCTCCGCTGATGGACGTGCTGCGGGCGGCCCAGTCCGAGGTCGAGCACTACACCCGGGTCGATTTCGGCGAGCTCGACCGGGACATCGAGATCGCGGCCCACGCGGTCAACGACATGGTCCACCTCATCGCCGAGCTTCTTGACAACGCCACCGCCTTCTCGCCGCCGGACTCGGCCGTGGTCGTGGAGGCGCGCCGGGTCGGTGACCGGGCCGTCCTCCTGGTCGAGGACCGCGGTATCGGTATCTCCCCGGAGCAGCTCCGGGATCTCAACGAGCGGCTCGCGAACCCGCCCATGGTGGACGTGGCGGTGTCCCGGATGATGGGCCTCGTCGTGGTCGCGCGGCTGGCCGCGCGGCACGGCGTCAAGATCGAACTGCGCCCGGCGCGCGAGCGCGGCACGGTGGCCGACCTGACGCTGCCCGCCAGCGTCCTGGTACCGAGGGCCCTCGCCGGGCGCGGTGGTGTGCCGGTCGCCGGTGCCCGGGAGGGTCTCGCCGACCGTCCCGCCGCGGCGCCGGAGCCCTCGCCGTTCGGTGCCCCGCTGGCGCTGGAGAGCTCCCCGTCGGCCGGCGGGCCGCACGAGCCCGCCAACAGCGGCAGCGCGTTCGGCGGTGGGTTCGGCGGCATGGGTACGGACCCGCGGGCCGCCTCCGGCTTCGACGTGAGCCCCGGTTCCGGCGGGCTGGGCGAGTTCAACGGTGCCGTCAACACCCCGTTCGCCAGCCCCGCGGGGATGGGCAACTCCCGGTCGTACGGCGACAACGGCGCCACCGACCTCTTCGGCGGCTCCCGCCCGAACGCCGACGCGCCGACGGGTGGCGACACCGGCCTCTTCGGCGGCTCCCGCCCGAACGCCGACGCGCCGACGCGCGGCGACACCGGTGCCCCGGCGGGCGGCCCCGGCTGGGGTCAGCCGCCCGCGTGGTCCGACCTCATCGGGGGCAGCGGCGTCAACGGCTCGGCTCCTCCGCCGGCCCGTGCGCCGGGTGGCGACCAGACCCGCACCCCGGACGTCGACCAGATCCGCACGTCGGTCGGTGACCCGCTGCCGCAGCGGCGACCGACCGAACCGCCGGCGCCGGAAGACGCGGGCCCCGGCGACGGGCTGGCGATTCCTCGCCAGCGCCCGGTGCAGCCGGAGCCCGAGGCCGACAACGCCGCCGCGCCGATGACCCCGACGGCCTTCGCTCCCGAGCCGTCGCCGTTTGCGCCCGAGGCCCCCGGCCCGGTCGACGAGGTGGTCAACCGGTCGCCGATGGCCATGCCCGCAACGCCGCCCGCGTGGCCACCGGTGCCGCAGTCGGTCGAGCCCGAGGCCGAGCCGCCTCACGTACCGCCCGCGTTCTCCGCCGCGCTCGACATGACGGCGGAGATGCCGCGGGTACGCGTCGACTGGGAGCAGAACACCGAGCACCCGGCCGCGAGCGCGACCGGTGCCGCCGGTGCGGCCCAGCGGTTCGCCGACGAGACGATGGAGCTCCCGATCTTCCGGGAGCTGGAGTCGGCCTGGTTCCGAACGCAGGGCCCCGCGTCGACGGAGACCGCGGCGCCGAACAGCGCCCCGGCGACCGGGACGCCGTCGTACGAGCCGATGCCCCCGCCGGCCCCCGTGGCCCCGCCGGACATCGCTCCGGAGGCGCCCGTCCGGCCGGCCGCGGTGGCCGAGCCCATGGCGCAGCCCCACGCCGCGGCGGCGGCCATGGCGGATCCCGGATGGCGCACCGCGGCGGACGAGGGCTGGCAGGCGGCGCAGGCGCTGTCGCAGCAGCAGGAGTTCACCAGGACTCCCACCGGTCTGCCCAAGCGCGTACCGATGTCCCAACTTGTCCCCGGTGGGGTCGAGAAGGGTACTGTCAGCGCGCACAAGCGCACGCCGGAGGCCGTGCGTGGCCTGCTGTCGGCGTACCACCGTGGCGTTCAGCGCGGCCGGGGCAGTAAGTCCGGCGATGCGAAGACCCCGGAGCACACCACGGCCGGACCCCAAAGTTCGCAAGGTGGCAAGGAGCAAGAGGCATGACGACAACGCAGGATCTCGGTTGGCTGCTCGCCAACTTCGCCGATCGCGTACCCGGCGTCGCACACGCGGTCGCCGTTTCCGCCGACGGACTGCTCCTGGCTGCATCGCGCGACCTTCCGAGGGACCGCGGCGACCAGCTCGCCGCGATCGCGTCCGGCCTGGTCAGCCTGACCCAGGGGGCAGCCCGCTGCTTCGAGGGCGGTGCCGTGCTGCAGACCGTGGTGGAGATGGACAACGGGTTCCTCTTCCTGATGTCCATCTCCGACGGCTCGTCGTTCGCGGTGCTCGCCGCGCGTGCGTGCGACGTCGGCCAGGTGGGCTACGAGATGGCGCTGCTGGTCGACCGGGTCGGTGAGGCGCTGACGCCCGCACCGCGCCCCGCCGCGTCGCTGCTGGGCTGAGGGGCTCTTGTCGCGACCAGTCGCATGTGCGATAACCAGGCCGAGGAGTGAGGAGGTGAACGGCGAGGATGGCCGAGCGTGATGAGCCGACCGGGTCTTTGGTGAGGCCGTACGCCGTCACCCGTGGCCGCACCCGGCCCAGGCTGGAGATCGCGATCGAGGCGCTGATCGAGACCACCGTGCGGGGACGTACCGGCGGTGGGCGAAACAACGCGCATGGGCAGGAGCAGCAGTACATCGCCACGTTGTGCGATGGCAGGCTGCAGTCGCTTGCGGAGATCGCCGCGCGGATGCAGTTGCCGCTCGGCGTGGCGCGGGTTCTCGTCGCGGACATGGCGGCGGAAGGGTTGGTCGCCGTGTACGCGCCGACCTCGTTCGAGGACAACGACGCGGTGGGCACAGAACTGCTGGAAAGGGTGCTGAGTGGACTTCGGAGGCTCTGACATGACGCCGCACCGCTCGTCGTCCGGGCGGGTCACGTCAGCGAAGATTGTCATCGCCGGTGGTTTCGGCGTGGGCAAGACCACGCTGGTGGGCTCGGTCTCGGAGATCACGCCGCTGACCACCGAGGCGATCATGACGTCGGCAGGCGTGGGCGTCGACGACACCCGGCAGGTGCCTGGTAAGACGACGACCACTGTCGCTATGGACTTCGGCCGGATCACGATCGACCGTGACCTGATCCTGTACCTGTTCGGCACGCCCGGCCAGACACGGTTCTGGTTCATGTGGGACGAACTGGTACGGGGTGCGATCGGCGCGGTCGTCATGGTCGACACCCGGCGGCTGGCCGACTGCTTCGCCGCCATCGACTTCTTCGAGCATCGGCGGCTGCCGTACCTGATCGCCATCAACTGCTTCGACGGCGTGCAGTACCACAACGCCGACGACGTACGCGAAGCGCTGGCGGTCTCGTCCGACGTACCGGTGGTCACCTGTGACGCCCGCACCCGGGAATCCACCAAGCAGGTGCTGATCTCCCTGGTCGAGTACGTCCTGACCATGCGCCGCACCCGTACGCCCACGCCTGCCTGAGGCGCCCGTCACCGACGATCCGGTCCCGTACGCTCGCCGCGAGCGGGGCCGGATCAGTCGTGTCCGGATGCCTTCCACGCGCCCATCGGCGCATGCTCCTGCGTGACGCCGCGCTCGATGCCTGGCACGACATGGGGCTCACAACGACTCAGGCGCGGCCACCGTCCGGACTCGACGGTGACCGCGCCTGATCGCGTCAACGGCGGGCTGACCGGTATTCGTAGTCGCGCTCGTCGCCCTGGTCGCGGCTGAAGTCCCAGCCGCCGGACGACTCGCGTCCGGGCCGTCCGCCGACCCGGTAGCCGCCCACCTCCTGGCCACGGCGCCAGCCCTGGAAGTACCCGGACGTGTGGGCCGCGATCGCCGCGGGGTCGCGGACGACCCGCAGCGGGCGTTCCGGGGCGGTGATGGGGGAGCCGGGCACGAGGTTCTGCTGCGGCACCCGGCGGGGCAGGCCGGACTGGGTCTCCGCGCCGACGAGCGGCTCGGCGGCGTGCGAGGCCGCCTTCCAGCCCTCGTCGGACGGGCTGGCGAAGTCGAGCTTCTCCTCTTCCTCGCCGAAGTGGTCGGTGAACCATGCCGAGCGCGCCTCAGCGAAGATCAGCAGGTCTTCGTCGATCTGGTTGGTGGCCGGCGGCTCGGACTGCTCCGCGTTGGCCTTCCGCGCGGCGCGGCGGCCCCGCTCGGCGCCGTTGATGGCGCCGTTGAGACCGCCGGCGGCGTTGTTCAGGCTACCGCCCGTGGCGCCGTTCAGAGCGCCGTTGACGGCACCGTTCGGGCCGGCGGGGGTTCCGTTCAGGCCGCCGCCCGTGGCGCCGTTCAGACCGCCGGTACCGCCGCTGCGGTCCACCAGTCGGAGCGGCGGAGCCTCCAGCCGCGGGTCGCCGGCGAGCGGCTCGCGGTACCGCGGCGGCTCGGCGGACAGCGCCGGGTCGGTCAGCGGCGCCGGCTCGACCAGGCGCAGCGCGGGCGGCTCGGCCGGCAGGTCGTCGGACTGCCAGGGCGGCACGACCCGGCCGTCCGGCCGGTCCGCGCCGGCCGCGTCGGCCGCGGCGGGGAGGTCGAGGGAGTGCGTGAAGTCCACCCGAGGCGTCTCGCCGGTGCGTGAGCGGTCCCGGGTGCGGTTCTCCGGGCGCCCCTCTCCGTCCGCGCTCTCACCGCTCATCGGCCAGTTGGCGCGCGAGCCGGGCGGAGGCACGTCGGCCGCGGGCCGCGGGGCGGCCCCGGCCGGGTACTCCTGGTGGGCACGCGGGAAGCCCCGGTCCGCAGCCGGCAACGACTGCGAAGGCGGACCCGAGATCGGCGAGGGCCGTGACGGAGCCGGCAGCGACGACGCCGCCGGCTCGGCCGGCGTCGCCCCGGGCGCCACGCTGAAGCTCGTCGTGGGCGCCTCGGAGCGCGGGTCGCGGCGCTGGCCGGTGGCGTACGCCGGGGTCAGGCCGGGCGGCGGCGGGACGTTCGGCGCCTGCTGCGGCCGTACCTGCTCGGGCTGCTTTCCGACCGCCGGGTTGACCGGCCTGGGGGCCGCTGCCGGCGGAGGCGCCGGGATCGGTGCCGGAGGCGCCTGTACGGGTACCGGCGGGGGCGGCGGCGTGTGGACCGGGACGGGGGCCGGGCCCCGCGTCTGCGTCGGCGCAGACGCCGGCGTGGTGGGCTGGCGGTGGGCCGCGGCCGGCTGCTCGGGGGTGCCCGGATTCTCGGCGGCCCGGCGGGCGGCACGGGTACGCGCGGCCGGCTGGACCTCGGTGGGAGGGTCGATGGCGCCGACGCGGTGGTTGCCGGCGGCGGCCGCCGGTGCCACCGGGACGGGCGCCGCGGGGACGACCGGGGCGGCGGCGGGTGTCGCCGTGGGCGTCGTGACGGGCGGAGCGGAGCGCGGCTGCACCCCGGCCGGCGGCGCCGACCGCGGGCGTACCGAGGCCGACTGCGACCGGCTACGGCGACTCGGGCGGGCGGCCTCGGTCGCGGCCGGTGCGGCGTGCGAGGCGGCCGGCTGTGCGGATTCGGGGGCCGCGGTCGGCGGCGCGGCGGGCTCGGTCGCGGCGCGGCGGGAACGGACCGCCTGCTGTGCCGGCGTGCCGGCCGACGGCATCCGGGCGGACAGCACCGACACCAGGGCGATCGCGGCGGCGTCATGGGCGCGTACGGCGGCGACCGACTGCCGCACGGTCTCCGCGACGGCGCTGGTCACCGAGCGGCTCATGCCGGTACGCCGGGGCGTCTCGGCGATCGCCACCCGCAGCGCGGTCACGGCCTCGGCCACGGTGGCGTTGTCTGCCACGCCCGCCTCGGTCAGTTCGGTGATGGCCTGGGCGTCCCGGCCCCGTCCGCCAGCGCCGCTGCCCAGCGGGCCGGGCTCGGGCAGCGCGTCGAGGATGGCGAGCGGGATCGGCTCCGCGGGATCGGGGAACGCGCGGAGGGCCGCCGGATACAGCTCCCGGAGCACCTCGCGCAGGGTCGCGGCCGCGCCCTGTCGGCCGGTGGTCACGGCGGCGTGCGCGGACAGGACCGGCTTGAGCCCGAGCAGGTCGCGGGGGGTTGCCTGGGCGACGGCGGACAGGACGCCGGCCTGCAGCGCCCGCGCCAGCCCGATGGCCCGCCGCTCGGCGGGGCTGGACTGCATCTCGTCGGCGGACTCGGAGTCGCTGAACCGCTCGGCGTAGTCCTCGGCCGAGTCCTCGTCGGTGTAGGCGAGGTAGCGGCCGGCGGCGGTGAGGAGTTGGGTGACGATGTGGTCGTCGTTGTCCGCCGCCACGGCGACCGACTCGAGCCCGTTGGAACGCTCCGCGAGCAGGGAGCCGAGTTCCGCGAAGCCGGGTGCGTCGTCGCTGATGTCACAGATGTCCAGGAGGCGACCGGAGTCGTCGACAACGGCGACGGTGAGCCAGGTCTCGGAGCCCGGTGGTACGGCGTTCAGGTCTGCCGATGTCAGACCGCAGTACACCCGTACGAGCGCCACCGCGTCGTCCTCCTCTCGGGACAGTTCTCATGAGCTTGGAACGCGACCGGCAGGACCTGTCCCTGGATCTCGCCGGTGCCCGCCGCAGAGGCTGGCCTCTACGGTTTAACTATCGGAAAGTCGCATCGTGATGGGGTCCACCGGCCGGTGAGCCATACGGCGCGACTGTATGGCCGGTCGGCCCCGCCCGCACGCCACACGTCCCCACTCCGTTCATCGGGATGATGCTCTCTGGTCAGGGGTCAGTTGCGCCAGTCCACGACGGCAGAGATCTTGCCAATGACCGTTCGCCAGCTCAGAGCTGCCGTAGTTTGTGGGTCAATTTTGCGAAGTCTGCGACGTGCGAAGAAGGCACCGAACCCGCCTTCTTCGACCCTTCGGAGGCCTTCGTCCAGATCGTCCAGAGGCGAGCCGGGGGCCAGGGCTGTCATCACCGGCCGTATCCGGAGGGCGTACGCGACGTCCCGGGCGACCTCGCCGGCCTGGATGATCAGCGCCGGGTCCCACACGTCGTGGCCGCCGCGCAGGTTCTCCACCACCAGGTCCAGCTCGTAGCGATCCTCGTCGAGCGGGACGATGTCCTCCGGCTCGATCCGTGCGCGCAGCTCGTCCCACGTGTCGAGCTGCGTCAGTTCGTGATCGGCGTCGCCGCGGACGTACTCGACGAGCCCTTCCGGGCTGCGGAACAGCAGCAGCTCACCGTCCTCGGCCAGGAACACCGGGACGTCCTCAGGCTCGGCCGGCTCTTCGGCCTCGGCCTCGGCCTCATCGATCGCCTCGGTCTCCGCGGCCGTCCCGTCGGCGTCGCCCGCCGTCTCGGCCCCGGCCTCGTCGGAGTCGCGAGCCACCTCGGCGTCGTCGCGGTCGTCCTCGCGGCTGACCCGGTGCCGGCCGCCCTCCCGCCCGGCGGCCAGCGCCTGGGCCGTCAGCTCGTCCTCGTCGATCCCGGGAGGAGCGTCCTCGTCCTCGTCGCCCAGCCGGTGCGTCGGGCGCGACTCGGGGATGTCGTCCTCGCGGTCCCCGAACTCCGGTTCGCGTACCTCGGTCGACAACCGGTACGCCCGCAGGGTGTACCCGACGCCGGACGGAAGCGCGATCTCGATCGGCTGCACCCGGACATCCGCCCACAGCGCATCGGTGGTAGCCGATCTGCCGACGGCCGGCGAACCGGCGTCGTCCGCCTCGTTGAAAGCGTCGGTGCCGGAGTTCATGTCCTCCGCCGAGTCTGCGGCGTTACCTGTTCCCGACGGCTGGCGGGCCACGGCGACCTCCGTATCGCTTTTCGATGCGCCGACCGACGCGACCGTCGCGACGGCCAGTCTCGCGCACAGACACCCTAGTCGTACCGCACTCGGTGTGCGGTTACCCCCTGCGTGCGAATTGAACCGCGATCTAGACCCCCTTGGGGTGCCAGACCGTCTTCGTCTCCATCAATGCGAGCATCCGGTCGACGCCCGGTCCCGCGGCCCAGTCGACCGGCGTTTCCGCAGGTCGGAGCACCCGTTTGAGGTTGTCGGCGGCGGCCACCTCGAGCGCGGTCGCAGCCTGGCGATCGGGTACGCCGGCCAGGTCGAGGGCGTCGACGTCCATGTGGCTGGCCAGCCACGGAGCGATCTCCGCGACCCGGCCGGTGAGCACGTTGACCACGCCGCCGGGCAGGTCGGAGGTGGCGAGTACCTCGGCGAGGGTGACCGCGGGCAGCGGCCTGTCCTCGGCGGCGACGACGACGACCGTGTTACCCGTCACGATGGCCGGCGCGATCACGCTCACGAGTCCGAGGAGCGCCGAGTCGGGCGGTGCGACGACCGCCACGACCCCGGTCGGTTCGGGCGTGGACAGGTTGAAGAAGGGGCCGGCGACCGGGTTGGCGCCGCCGTGCACCTGGGCGATCTTGTCGGCCCAGCCGGCGTACCAGACCCAGCGGTCGATCGCGGCGTCCACCTCGTCCGCGTCGCCGCCTGAAGCCGTCACCTCGGCGACGAACTGCGCCCGGCGGCCCTCGAGCATCTCGGCCACCCGGTACAGGATCTGGCCCCGGTTGTACGCCGTGGCGCCGGACCACTTACCGAACGCCGAACGGGCCGCGCGGACGGCGTCCCGGGCGTCCTTGCGCGAGGCGAGCGCCGCGTTGGCCATGAAGTCTCCGGATGCCGAGCGCACCGGGTACGAGCGCCCGGACTCGCTGCGGGGGAACGCCCCGCCGATGAACAGCTTGTACGTCTTACGGACGGCGAGACGATCACTTGGCAAGGTAGGCCTCCAGACCGTGGCGGCCGCCCTCCCGGCCGTACCCGGACTCCTTGTAACCGCCGAACGGCGACGCCGGGTCGAACTTGTTGAATGTGTTGGCCCACACCACGCCGGCCCGCAACTTGTCGGCGATCGCCAGGATCCGGGAGCCCTTCTCGGTCCAGATCCCGGCCGACAGCCCGTACGGGGTGTTGTTGGCCTTCTCGACCGCCTCGGCCGGGGTGCGGAACGTCAGCACCGACAGCACCGGCCCGAAGATCTCCTCACGGGCGATCCGGTGGGCCTGCGAGACGCCGGTGAAGATCGTCGGGGCGAACCAGAACCCGCGCTCGGGCAGCTCGCACGGTGCGCTCCAGCGCTCGGCGCCCTCGGAGGTGCCGAGCTCGGACAGTTGCCGGACGCGCTCCAGCTGGGCCGCCGAGTTGATCGCGCCGACGTCGGTGTTCTTGTCGAGCGGGTCACCGACCCGCAGCAGGGACATCCGGCGCTTGAGGGCGGCCAGCAGGTCGTCGGCGATCGACTCCTGTACCAGCAGCCGCGAGCCGGCGCAGCAGACGTGGCCCTGGTTGAAGAAGATGCCGTTGACGATGCCCTCGACCGCCTGGTCGATCGGTGCGTCGTCGAAGACGATGTTGGCGGCCTTGCCGCCGAGCTCCAGGGTGACCCGCTTGCGCGTCCCCGCGACCGACCGCGCGATCTGCTTGCCGACCTCGGTGGAGCCGGTGAACGCGACCTTGTCCACGCCCGGGTGCTCGACCAGCAGCCGGCCGGTCTCGCCGGCGCCGGTGACGATGTTGACCACGCCGGCCGGGAGCTCCGCCTGCTGGCAGATCTCGGCGAAGGCCAGCGCGGTCAGCGGCGTGGTCTCGGCCGGCTTGAGCACGACGGTGTTGCCGCAGGCGAGCGCCGGGGCGATCTTCCAGGCGAGCATGAGCAGCGGGAAGTTCCAGGGGATGACCTGGCCGGCGACGCCGACCGGCTTCGGGTCCGGCCCGAAGCCGGCGTAACCGAGCTTGTCGGCCCAGCCGGCGTAGTAGAAGAAGTGCGCGGCGACCAGCGGTACGTCGACGTCACGGGACTCCCGGATCGGCTTGCCGTTGTCGATCGACTCCAGCACCGCCAGCTCGCGGGCCCGCTCCTGCACGATGCGCGCGATGCGGTACAGGTACTTGGCCCGCTCCCGGCCCGGCATCGGGCCCCAGACCCGGTCGTACGCCCTCCGGGCGGCGGCCACCGCCCGGTCGACGTCGGCGGCGTCCGCCTCGACGACCTCGGAGAGCACCTCCTCGGTGGCCGGGTTGACCGTCTTGATCCGGCCGCCCGCCCCGTCGGCGAACTCACCGTCGATGAACAGCCCGTACGACTCGCGGATGTCGACAACGGAACGGGACTCCGGTGCCGGCGCGTACTCGAAAGCCATGAACCTCAGTCCAGCGTGACGTAGTTGGGGCCGGAGTAGCGGCCGGTCGACATCTTGGTGCGCTGCATCAGCAGGTCGTTGAGCAGGCTGGACGCGCCGAACCGGAACCAGTCCGGGTGCAGCCAGTCCTCGCCGACCGTCTCGTTGACCAGTACGAGGTACTTGATCGAGTCCTTCGCGGTGCGGATACCACCGGCGGGCTTGACGCCGACCTGTCGGCCGGTGGCGGCGCGGAAGTCGCGCACCGCCTCCAGCATCACGAGGGTGACCGGAAGGGTGGCGGCCGGCGAGACCTTGCCGGTGGAGGTCTTGATGAAGTCGGCGCCGGCGATCATCGCCAGCCACGAGGCGCGCCGGACGTTGTCGTAGGTCGCCAGCTCGCCGGTCTCGAGGATGACCTTCAGGTGGGCGTCGCCGCAGGCCTGCTTGACCGCGACGATCTCGGAGTACACGTCGAGGTAACGCCCGGCCAGGAACGCGCCCCGGCTGATCACCATGTCGATCTCGTCGGCGCCGTCGCGCACGGCGGCTTCGGTCTCGGCGAGCCTGACGTCCAGCGGCGCCTGCCCGGACGGGAACGCGGTCGCCACGCTGGCGAGGTGCACGCCTGAGCCGTCGAGGGCCTCGGCCGCCACGCCGACCATCGCCGGGTAGACGCAGACGGCGGCCGCCGGCGGGCAGGACGGGTCCTCGGGGTCGGGGCGGCGGGCCTTGGCGCACAGCGCCCGTACCTTGCCCGGGGTGTCCGCCCCCTCCAGGGTCGTCAGATCGACCATGCGGATCGCCAGGTCGAGCGCCCAGGCCTTCGCCGTCGTCTTGATCGACCGGGTGCCGAGCATCGCAGCCCGCTGGTCGGCACCCACCTGGTCGACACCGGGCAGGCCGTGCAGGAACGCGCGCAGCGCCGCGTTCGACCGGGCCACCTCATCGAGGCCCGACGCCACCGTTGCCGTCATGCCGGCCAGTGTACGCACGGGTCCGACTACTGATCTTGGATAGCCGCGCGCGGGTCGTGCCGACGGTCGCGCTAGGTTTGCTGGCCGTGGACGTACTAGTGGTTGACCACCCGCTGGCCAAGTCGCGGCTGACCGCGATGCGCGACGCGCGCACCGAGCCGGGGCTTTTCCGCGCCGCGCTGCACGAGCTGACCACCATGCTCGTGTACGAGGCGACCCGCGACTACCCGGTCGAGACCTACCCGGTGGAGACCCCGGTGACGACGACCGAGGGCACCCGGCTGGCGAACCCGCCGCTGCTGGTGCCCGTGCTGCGCGCCGGCCTGGGCATGGCCGACGCGGCGCTGTCCCTGCTGCCCGAGTCGTCCATGGGCTTCGTCGGCCTGGCCCGCGACGAGGCCACGTACGAGCCGCGCGCCTACATGGAGTCGCTCCCGGCCGACCTGACCGGCAAGCCGGTGATGGTGCTCGACCCGATGCTCGCCACCGGCGGATCGCTGGAGCACTGCTGCCGCCTGCTCGCCGACCGTGGCTGCACCGAGATCATCGTGCTGTGCGTGTTGGCCGCCCCGGTCGGCCTGGAACGGCTGGAGCGCTCCGGCCTGCCGCTGCGCGTGGTCACCGCCTCGATCGACGAGGGGCTCAACGACAAGAAGTTCATCGTGCCGGGCCTCGGTGACGCCGGCGACCGCCAGTTCGGCGGCATGCCCCGCTTCTGACTCACCCTTTCCCATGATCACGAAGACCCGGCGTCGCCATGACGACGCCGGGTCTCCGTGATCATGGGTTGAGCGCGGCCCCGACCTCGGTGCGCAGCACGGCCAGGGCGGCCGCGGCGCGTTCCCGCGCCGACGCCACGTCGCCGTCCGCGGTCGGTTCCACCACTTCCAGGTACGCCTTGAGCTTCGGCTCGGTACCGGACGGGCGCACCACGACGCGGGCGGACCCGGTGCGCAGGATCAGCCCGTCGGTGGCCGGCAGGAGATCCTCCACCCCGGTCACCGGCTGGTCGACCAGCGACGCGGGCGGTCGGGTCCGGATCGCCCGCATCATCTCCGCGATCTGCGCCAGGTCGTCGACGCGGATCGACACCTGGTCGGTGGCGTGCACCCCGAACGTGGCGGCCAGCTCGTCGAGGCGGTCGAGCAGGGTCGCCCCCTTGGCCTTGAGGCCGGCGGCCAGTTCGCAGACCGTCAGCGCCGCGCTGATGCCGTCCTTGTCGCGTACGTGGTCGGGCGCCACGCAGTAGCCGAGCGCCTCCTCGTAGCCGTAGACCAGCGGGGCGTCGCCGCCCGTGGCGCGGCCGGGGACGCCGGGCACCCCGGCGCGGACGATCCACTTGAAGCCGGTCAGCGTCTCGCCGTACGGCGCGTCGTTCGCCGCGCACAGCTTCGAAAGCAGCGTGGACGACACGATCGTGGTGGCGTACCGGCCGCGTACCCCCCGGCGCATCAGGTGGTCGGCGAGCAGCACGCCGACCTCGTCGCCGCGCAGCGTCCGCCAGCCGTCCGGTGCCGTCGGGTCGGGTACGGCCACCGCACAGCGGTCGGCGTCAGGATCGTTGGCGATCGCGAGGTCCGCGCCGCCGGACCGGGCCAGCGCGATCACGCGGTCCATCGCGCCCGGCTCCTCCGGGTTGGGGAAGGCCACCGTCGGGAACTCGGGGTCGGGCTCGGCCTGCTCCGCGACGACCAGCGGCGCCGGGAAGCCCGCGGCCACCATCGCCCCGGTGAGGACGCGGGCGCCGACGCCGTGCATCGGCGTGTACGCGACGACGAGGTCGCGCGGGCTCGCCGGGTCCACCACGGCCGCCGCACCGTCCAGATAGGACGCAACGATCCGCTCGTCGAGCGTCTCGCCCGGATCCCCGAGCGGGATGCGGTTCGCCGGGCCGGCCGCGCGGATCGCGGCCTCGATCTCGGCGTCGGCCGGCGGTACGAGCTGGGCCCCGTCGCCGCCCGGGCAGGCGGCCGAGGCCCCCAGGTACACCTTGTACCCGTTGTCCCGGGGCGGGTTGTGGCTGGCCGTCACCATGACGCCGGCCGCCGCGCCGAGCGCGCGTACCGCGTGGGCCAGGACCGGTGTCGGCAGTGGACGGGGGAGCAGGAGTGCCTGCCGTCCGGTACCGGTCACCACCCGGGCGGTGGCCTCGGCGAACTCCGCGGAGCGGTACCGGGCGTCGTACCCGATGACCACCGGCCCGGCCAGCCGCCGCTCGTCCAGCCAGCGCGTGAGGCCCGCGGCGGCGCCGAGGACGACGGCGAGGTTCATGCCGTTGGGGCCGGCGCGCAGTGGGCCGCGCAGCCCGGCCGTACCGAACAGCAGCGGGCCGGCGAAGCGGTCGGCCAGGTCGGCGGCGCTGCCGGGCAGCGCCTCGAGCGCGGCGGCCAGTTCGGCGCGGTCGCCCGCGTCGGGGTCGTCGTCCAGCCAGGCCCGGGCCGCGGCGGCCAGCTCATCCGACGCGACGCTCGCCGACTCGTGGTTCGGGCTGGTCACCGGTGCTCCCATCGTTGACGTCCGCAGGCGGGAGCCCGCTTCGCGGGCTCAAACCCCGTAGGGTAGCCGCCGGCAACCCAGCCGGAGCCGGGACGCCACGAGCCGTCAGGCGCTGAGCCGGAACGACCGCACCATCTCGTCCTCGATCTTCTTGCTGTCGTCGAAGGTCGCGGCCGGCGCCGAGAGCGTGATCTCGTACTTCATGCCGTTGACCACGATCGCGGTCCACCGCCCGCGCCGCGGCGCCTTGCCGGGCGGTGCGCAGGTGTACTCGAAGACCGCGCCGTCGTACCCGGCCAGCCTGGTGTCGGCCAACTGGACCTGCTGGTAGCCCTGGCAGCTGCCGTTGGCGCTGGCGCTGGTGCTCTGGAACCGGCGGGCGGCCGACTCCAGCGCCTTGCGGCCGGTCGCCTCGTTGCTCCTCGAGACGCTGACGCGGACCCACCGATCCGGGTTGGCCGGGTCGATGAAGTCCATGTACGTGGCGGACTTCGGCTGCGACTGCCGCCAACCCGCCGGCACGTTCACCGCGACTCCCTTGGGGTCGCGGTACTCCTGTACCGGGATCAACGGCTGGTTCGGGGTGGCGCTCGGCTTGGCGGCCGGTGGGGCCGGGGCGGAGCCGCCGAACATGGTCGTGCCGACGATGATGCCGAGGACCAGCACGCCGACGACCGCGCCGGCGAGCACCGCCACCCGGCCCTTCGGCGGTAGCCCGCGATAGGCCGTGGCCGCCCGCTCCGACACCTGCCGGGTCAACGCCCCGGCACCGGCGAGCAGCGCGGCGCCGCGCTGGGCGTGCCCGCCCGGGCGAGCGGAGGGGGTGGGCTGCCCGGCAGCGCCGTAGACCTGGCCGGTCGGTGCCCCGGCGGCGCTGCCGGGAAACGCGCCGGTCGGGGCCGGGAACCCGCCGGTGGGTGGCAGGGCCGAGCCCGGGTCGGCGCCCTCGGCCTCGACGGGCGAGCGCTGGGCCGGTGGACGGGGAGCGGTGCTCTGCCGCCGGCGGATGGCGCCGCTCAGGCTCTCGCCAGGGGCCAGCATCGCCGGGCCGCCGATCTGCCCCGACGGGGCGGACGGGGCGGTGGGCGGCGTGTACGGCACCGGCCGCACCACCGCGTACGGGTCGGTCTGGTGCGTGGTCGCGTTGCTGGCGAGCGCGCCGGAGAGCAGCTCGCGCAGGACGGCGCGGGCTCTGGGCACGTCCCAGCGCCGGGCCGGGTCCTTCTCCAGCAGCCCGGCCAGCACGCCCACCAGCGCGCCCGCGCGCATCGACGGCGCGGGCTGCTCCTCGACGACGGCGCGCATCGTCTCGATCGGGTCGGGCTTGTCGAACGGCGGGCGCCCCTCCACGGCCGTGTACAGCGTCACGCCGAGCGAGAACAGGTCACTGGGCGGGCCGAACGGCGCCCCGATGGCCCGCTCCGGGGAGATGAAGTGCGGGGAGCCCAGCACCATCCCCGGCGTGGTGAGCTGGCTGTCCGCCGGCATCCGCGCGACGCCGAAGTCGGTGAGCACGCACCGGCCGTCGTTGCAGATGAGCACGTTGGCCGGCTTCACGTCGCGGTGCAGTACGCCCGCCGCGTGCGCCATCTCCAGCGCGCCGAGCAGCGCGATGCCGATCTTCGCGACGGCGCGCGGCGCGAGCGGGCCGTCCTCGACGATGATCTCGGCGAGGCTGCGCGCCTGGAGCAGCTCCATGACGATCCACGGCCGGCCCCCGTCGGTCACCACGTCGTACACCTGCACCACGGCGGGGTGGGACAGCGCCGCCGCGGCCCGCGCCTCGCGCAGGGTCCGCTGGTACATCGCGTCCCGGTCGCTGGCGGCCATGCCCTGCGGGAGCAGGACCTCCTTGACCGCCACGTCGCGGCGCAGCAGGGTGTCGGTCGCCCGCCAGACGGTACCCATACCGCCGTGGCCGATCGCGGTGCGCAGCGCGTACCGGGACCCGATCATCGTGCCCGGCGAGCCGCGCAGTTCGCCGTCGCCGTTCCGGGTGGGCACGACCTCCGGCCGGAGCTCGGTACGGTCGCGGAAGCGGTCGGAAGATCGGTCGGTCGGCATGGCCGAGTCCGTCATGTCGCCATCCGAGTCTTGACTGTGCCGTGAGCTGGTGGACGCCGTGGAGCCGGAGGGTGGCAGCGGCTCGCCGTGCCACGTCGGTAGCTGAGTCGTCACTGGCTTCTAACCGTAGTTCCGGGTCGGTGTCAGATCGGGACCGTTCAGAGCGGCTGGCGAGGACGAGATCTTCCGGCCAACAACGCCCCTATCTTGCCCGGTGGCCCCAGGGCAGGGGAAGCCGGATCCACATTCACCGACGAAATCTCCCATTCGGGAGGTCCCGATGACGGCTTTGTGCGGTATCCCTCACCACACGGGCGGTGGTATCGACTTAACGCGCGCTTACCATCTCCGGGTATGAGCTCGTCGTCTGCAGAGGGTCGCCGCAGCGAGTCCGGCTTCCCCGTCAAGCCGGTCTATCGGGACGCCGACGTGCCGGCCGATCTGGCCGAACGGCTCGGCGAACCGGGTGAGTACCCGTTCACCCGCGGGGTGTACCCGACGATGTACACCTCCCGCCCGTGGACGATGCGTCAGTACGCCGGGTTCGGCACCGCGGCGGAGTCCAACGCCCGGTACCGGCAGCTGCTGTCGCACGGCACCACCGGTCTGTCGGTCGCGTTCGACCTGCCCACCCAGATGGGGTACGACTCGGACGCCCCGATCGCGCACGGCGAGGTCGGCAAGGTCGGGGTCGCGATCGACTCGATCGAGGACATGCGCCTGCTCTTCGGCGGCATCCCGCTGGACAAGGTCTCGACCTCGATGACGATCAACGCGCCGGCGTCGGTGCTGCTGCTGCTCTACCAGCTCGTCGCCGAGGAGCAGGGCGTGCCCGGCGACAAGCTGAGCGGCACGATCCAGAACGACATCCTCAAGGAGTACATCGCCCGCGGCACGTACATCTTCCCGCCCAAGCCGTCGCTGCGGCTGGTGTCGGACACGTTCGCGTACTGCCGGACCGAGATCCCCAAGTGGAACACGATCTCCATCTCCGGGTACCACATGGCCGAGGCCGGCGCCTCGCCCGTCCAGGAGATCGCCTTCACGCTGGCCGACGGCGTCGCGTACGTGCGCGCCGCGATCGAGGCCGGCCTGGACGTCGACGACTTCGCGCCCCGGCTGTCGTTCTTCTTCGTCGCGCGCACCACGCTGCTGGAGGAGGTCGCGAAGTTCCGTGCCGCCCGGAAGATCTGGGCCCGGATCATGCGCGAGGAGTTCGGGGCCAAGAACCCGAAGTCGTGGATGCTGCGCTTCCACACCCAGACCGCGGGTGTGCAGCTCACCGCCCAACAGCCCGAGGTGAACCTGATCCGGGTCGCGGTGCAGGCACTCGGCGCGGTCATGGGCGGTACCCAGTCGCTGCACACCAACTCGTACGACGAGGCGATCGCGCTGCCCACGGAGAAGGCCGCCCGGCTCGCTCTGCGTACCCAGCAGGTCATCGCGTACGAGTCGGACCTGACCGCGACCGTCGACCCGTTCGCCGGTTCGTACGTCGTCGAGGCGATGACGACGGAGATCGAGGAGGCCGCGGTCGCGCTGATGGAGCAGGTCGCGGAGTTCGGCTCGGCCGTCGACGCGATCGAGGCCGGGTTCCAGAAGCGCGAGATCGAGTCGTCGGCGTACCGGGTGGCCCAGGAGATCGACAACGGCGACCGGGTCGTGGTCGGGGTCAACCGGTTCACCCTCGACTCCGAGGAGCCGTACGAGCCGCTGCGCGTCGACCCGTCGATCGAGGCGGCGCAGGCTCAGCGGCTGGCCGAGCTGCGGGCTTCGCGCGACAACGGCGCCGTCGAGCGCGCGCTCACCGAACTGCGCAAGGCCGCCGAGGGTACGGACAACGTGCTGTACCCGATGAAGGAGGCGCTGCGGGCAAAGGCCACGGTCGGCGAGGTGTGCGACGCGCTGCGTGGGGTGTGGGGCCTCTACCGCCCCAGCGACCGCTTCTGAGCGTCCGAAACCCCGTACCGCTGCCTGGGGAAACATGCGGCGCTGTGGACAGGTCAGCGCCGTGACGCTCAGCGATTCATCGTCGACTCATCGTCGACGGCCTATAACGGTTCCCCAAAGAGATCAATTGCACAGCGACCAAACTCGCAGTACGTGTTTGGAACGATAAAACGGGTATTAGGGACGTAGTGCTCTCGTAGTCGGGTGGATTGCGGTGGACAGGGCGGAATTGGGGCCAACGCCCCATGTTTGTCCCCTGTCCATCCCGGCAAGGAGAGCGACGCTTTGCTCCAGACCCTCGCGATCTTGCCGATGTGGGCGTATGGGTGAAGGGCGGTGGGGGACCCGTGTGTGGCCGGACTCTCGGAAGTCGCGCCTGGTCCGCGTCCATCGTCGTCACTGTCTGTTACTGTGCCGCGGTTCTAGCTGCGCAGACGCATTGGCAGTCATCAGTGTCGCGTGTCAATTGTGAATCCGTCCGTGACCGCCATGGTCGTCACACGTTGTAGGAGGGGTGGGGCACGTGACAGCGACCAATAGCGCATTCGCGGCGGGTCCGGCGTCCTCGAATTGCCCCTACCAGGGATTTCGTGACGTAGCGCTACGTGGCCGCTACGAGAATGATGTTGCGCTCCGTCACCACAACGGGGCTAGGCTGTCCGGGGCGCGCACGGGGCGCGCTGATCCTTTAGAACGAGATCGAGAACTCACCGTGACGAGTGCGTTGTCGCTACCACCGAGTAGCCCGCTGACGTCGTCCTGGCCCGGGACACCGCCCGGGGCTGATCCGCTGCCCGGTCAGCTCGACCGTTGGCTCGCCGCTCGGGGCGCGGAGTTGGTAGCCGTACGACGTCACATCCACGCACACCCAGAGCTTTCGGGCCAGGAATTCGAGACCGCCGCTCTGGTTGCGCGCGAGCTGAAAGCCGCCGGCCTCGAGCCGCGCATGCTGCCGAAGGGCAACGGGGTCATCTGCGACATCGGGCACGGCGACCGGGTGATCGCGCTGCGGGCCGACCTCGACGCGCTGCCGCTGCCCGACACCAAGGACGTGCCGTACCGCTCGACGGTGGAGAACGTCACCCACGCCTGCGGCCACGACGTGCACACGACCGTGCTGCTCGGGGCGGGGCTCGCCCTGGCGCAACTGGCGGAGCGCGACGAACTGCCCGGCCGGGTGCGGCTGCTGTTCCAGCCGGCGGAGGAGCACATGCCGTCGGGCGCGCCGGAGGTGATCGCGGCAGGCGGGCTCAAGGACGTCTCCGGCATCTTCGCGCTGCACTGCTACCCGCAGCTGCCGGTGGGCCTGGTCGGCGTGCGGTCCGGACCGTTCACCGCGGCGGCCGACAAGGTCGAGGTGACGCTCACCGGCCGGGGCGGTCACACCGCCCGACCCCACCTGACCGCCGACCTCGTACACGCGCTGGGCCGGGTCGTGGTGGACGTACCGTCGCTGCTGGATCGCCGGGTGGACCCCCGCGCCGGCGTCTCCATGGTCTTCGGCGCGGTCCGCGCCGGCGAGGCCGCCAACGCGATCCCGATCGAGGGGTACGCGCGGGCGACCGTCCGGGTGCTCAACCGTGACGCCTGGCGCGAGGTGCCCGAGCTGATCACGCAGCTGATCCACGACGTGGTCGCCGGCACGGGCGCCGAGGCCCACGTCAAGTACACCCGGGGCGTGCCGCCGGTGGTCAACGACCGGCTCGCCACCGCCGTCATCGCCGGTGCGGCCGGCGCCGCGCTCGGCCCGGAGCGGGTGGTCGAGGCCGAGATCAGCATGGGCGGCGAGGACTTCGCGTTCTACCTCGAGCAGGTGCCCGGCGCGATGATCCGGCTGGGCTGCGGCATTCCCGGCTCGGACGTCAAGTTCGACATCCACCAGTCGGCGTTCGACGTCGACGAGCGGTCCATCGGCTACGGCGTACGCGTCATGGTGCACACCGCCCTCGCGGCCCTGTCCGCCGGCGCGTTCTGACCTGGTCGTCAAGCGGGGGTCATGCGCGAAAGAGCGCATGACCCCCGAACGTTCACTCGGCCGGAGCGCTCGCCGGCTCGGCCCGTGACCGGCGGGCCCGGCGCAGCCACCACAGTACGGCCAGCGCCGGCACTCCCAGCGCGATCAGCCAGGGCAGCAGCGCACCCAGCACGGTCAGCAGTACCCGTACCGAGGCGGTGAACGAGCGCCAGCCGGCGGCGAGGCCCGCGAGGAACCCGGTGTCGGACTGGTCCGGCGCGGCCTTGCCGGTCGGCGGCCCCAGCAGTACCGCCGTGATCGTGGACAGCGTCGTCTGGTCGTCGAGCGTGCGCTTGCGGGACTTCAACGACTCCAGGTCGGCCTCGCGGCGGGACAGCTCGGACTCCAGGGACACGATCTCGCCGATGGTCTGCGCCCTGGACAGCAGGTCGCGTACCCGGTCGACGCTCGCCTGCCCGGTCGCGATCCGGGCGTCCACGTCGGTCACCTGATCGGTCACGTCCTGGGTGGACAGTTGTCGGCTCTCGTCACGGCCGTCCTTGCCGAGCTTGCTGACGCCTTCCACGACGCTGGTGAAGCGCGCCGACGGTACGCGGAGGGTCAGCCGTGCCTGGGCGCGATCCTTGTCGCTGGTGCGCTCGTCACCGCCGACGAAGCCGCCGGCCGCGGTGGCGAGTCCGCTCACGTCCGAGGCCGCCCGCCCGACGTCGGTGACCTGGATCGTGACGGTACCGGTGAAGATCAGCGCACGGGAGTCGACCGCGAGCTGCGCCGGGGCGCCGGCCCCGGGCTTCGCGGCGTTACCGCCCTGGGCCGGCGCTACCGGCGCGACCCCGGCGGCGTCCTTGGCCTGCGTCCCGGCCTGTCGTTGCGCGCCGGCGCCCGAGCTGCTGGCGTTCGTCGACCCGTTCGACGCACAGCCGGCGGCGACGGCGACGATCGACACGCTGACCAGCGTCGCGACCGCCAACCACCTCGACGAACGTATGACTGACATATGTCCTCCCCGGGTAGGGTCATCAAACGGTGAAGCCGTCCGTCGGACGTGCCCGGCCGTCGCAGCGGTTCCGCCCGGCAGGTATCGGTTTCGATGCGAGGAGGTCACGATGCAATTGACCAAGTTCTCTCACTCGTGCGTACGGCTGGAGCACGACGGGGCCGTCCTCGTGATCGATCCGGGAACCCTCTCCGAGCGGGAGGCGCTCGACGGCGCCGACGCGGTCCTCATCACTCACGAGCACTTCGACCACCTCGACACCGACGCGCTCGCCGACGCGCTCGGCAAGCGGCCGAGCATCGAGGTGTTCACGCACCCGGACGTCATGCCGAAGCTCGCCGCCCTGTCGGGGGTGGTCAACCCGGTGGTCCCAGGGGACGAGTTCAGCGCCGCGGGGCTGCGGCTCCGCGCGTACGGCGGGCTGCACGCGATCATCCATCCGGACCTGCCGCAGGTCGCCAACGTGGGATTCTTCGTCGAGGAGCCGGGCGGCGACGGCGGCTTCTACCACCCGGGGGACTCGTTCGACGTACCGACCGACGCGCGGGTCGACACGCTGTTCGTGCCGGTGGCAGGGCCGTGGATGAAGCTCTCCGAGGCGGTCGAGTTCGTCCGCCAGGTGGCGCCGCGGCGCGCGTACGCCATGCACGACGGGATCCTCAACGACGTCGGCCACATGATCACGACGCAGAACATGAAGAACCTGTCGAAGACCGAGTACGCGCGGCTGGAGCCCGGCCAGCGGATCAGCCTCTAGGCTCCCAACGCATCAGGTTGGCGAACAGTTCCGCCTGCTCGATGGCGTCGTCCAGGGCGTGATGGGTGTGGCGGTGCGCCGACCTCAGCTCCCGGGGCATCGTCCCCTTGGACACCGAGCTGACCGGTACCTTCGCCTTGGTCGCGTAGAGGGTCTTGATGTCGAGGCAGCGGCCGTGGCTGAACACGCTCTCGCCGGTGAAGCGGATCAGGTACCAGTACAGGAACATCCAGTCGTAGCCCGCCGGGTAGCCGACCATGACGGGCCGGCCGTCGACCGCGTTGTCCCGGATCCAGGTGGTCAGCTCGGTCATCGCGCTGGCGGGATCCGTGCCTTCCCGGCGCAGCCGGTCGCGGTCGAGCCCGGAGACGGCCGCGGACTCGGGTACGAAGTCGTCGCTGATCGGCCGCAGCTCCCGGTAGAACGTGCGCTCGCCCGGGTCGAACGCCTCGAAGGTCCGGCGGAACCGCCCGGCCACGGCGACCCCGATGCTGCTCATCGAGTACGGACCCGGGATCGGGCCGTCGGCCTCGATGTCGACGGAGAAGTAGATGTCGGCGTGCATCACAGCCAAGATAGGTGGGTGGATGCCGATCCGCTCGCCGCCGTCGCGGCCGATCTGTACGCGCTGCCGCCGGACGAGTTCGTGGCCGCGCGCGACGAGGCGGCGAAGCGGGCCAGGCGGGCCGGCGACCGCCGGTTGGCCGCTGAGATCGGCAAGCTGCGCCGGCCGACGGTCGGGGGCTGGGCGGTCAACCTGCTCGTACGGGAGCGCCCCGACTTGGTGGAGGAGCTGCTCGAGCTGGGCGAGGCGCTGCGTGCGGCCCAGCGCGAACTGCGCGGCGACGACCTGCGCGAGCTGTCGGTACAGCGCCGGGCCGTGCTCGCCGGGCTCACCCGGGAGGTGATCAAGCTCGCCCGGCGCGACCATCGCCGCGACAACCTGCCGGCCGCCGAGATCGAGGCCACCTTCGGTGCCGCGCTGGCCGACCCGGCGGTGGCGGACCTGGTACGCGCCGGTCGGCTCACCAGGACGGTGACGTACGCCGGGTTCGGCGAGACCCCCCGCCCCCGGCTCCGCCTGGTCCAGGGCGGCGGGGCGGCCGGGGAGGGGGAGCCCGACGAGGCCGGTGTGGCCAACGCCGTGGAGAGCCGGGCCGAGGGGGCCGCCGTGGCCGAACGCCGGGCCGAGCGGAAAGCGGCCGAACGTCGCGCGGAGGAGGCAGCCGAACGTCGCGCGGAGGAGGCAGCCGCCGCCCGGCGCCGGGCCGAGGAGGCTGCCGCCCAGCGCCGCGCCGAGCAGGCCGCCGCCGCCGAGCGCAGGCGGGCGCGGGTCGCGGCGAACCGGGAACTGCTCGCCGCGCGCACCGAACTGGCGGAGGCGGAGGCGGCCCGTGTGCTGGCCGAGCGGTCCGTGACCGCGGCCCGGCGCCGGGTCGAGAAGGCCCGTGCCACAGTGGACCGCCTGGAAGCCGAGGAGCCGCAGGCGTGACGGAAAGCGACCGCACCGGCACAATGGGCCGGTGACTCCCGAGCAGGCTGCGGCGGCCGCCAAGAGTGCGGTACTCGAACTCGGCAGCGCCTTCGGCCATGACCCCCGGACGATGCGCAAGGCGCGCCAGTTGGGCCTGACCGGCTGGGCGTTCTATGTGGCCGGTCGCGCCGGAGCGCTGGGAGACGTGGGTCCGGACACGGCCGCGGCGGCGATGGCGTTCGTCGCGCCCGAGGCGGTACGGGACGGCTGGGAGGCGGCCCGCAAGGTGGCGCCGCCGGTCGAGATCGCCCGGCACAACCTCGCCGAGTGCTGCCGGTGGGGCAGGGAGACGCTGGAGTCGTTCTACGGGCTGAGCCGCCTGGTGGAGTTGGCCGAGCGGGTCGTGGTCGAGGCCGACGCGGCCGGGATGCCGCTGTTCGCCGCGTGGCGGGCGATGCCGGTACCGGAGCGCGCGCCCGGTGCCCGCGCCGCGGTCCTGCTGCACCTGCTGCGCGAACATCGCGGCGGCGCGCACATCCAGGCCGTACGGGCGAGCGCGCTCAGCCCGCTGGAGGCGATCGTGGCCGGGCCCGACGGCGAGTCCGGGGCCACGACGTTCGGCTGGCAGCCGCCGTACCCGTCCTTCGCCCCGCTGCTGCGCAGGCGCGCCTGGGCCGAGGCGCTGACCGACCGGATCGCCGGCCAGGCGTACCGAGCGCTGGAGCCCGACGAGCGGCGGGAACTCGTCGACCTGCTGGAGGCGGCCCGGGAACTGCAGAAAGACCAGCACCGGGAGCGCCAGCCGAACGCGTCGGCGTCGGCCAGGCCGGGCCGGGCGTACGACTGGACCGCCAACCGAGGGCCGGGGTTCCGTAAGGCCGGGCCCTCGACCGACAGCGGCGCCGCCCGGGGAGCGAGCTAGGGCTTGGCGTCCCGGGTCGGGCGGGACCGCAGCTGCTCGACGTAGTCGGCCGGCGCGCCGGCCTGCTCCGCCGCGCTCACCAGCTCGCTCAGGTACCACGCCGTCGGCAGGCCGCCCTCGTACCCGGTGAAGACGTAGATCCACGCGGTCACGTCGCCCTCCAGGGTGGCGACCCGGACGTGGAGCTTGCGATAGGTGCCGGCCGACACGCCCTCGACCTCGTCGAGCTGCTTGGCGTCCTCGGGGTGGACGTCGTAGAGCGCGACGAAGACCCGGTCGCCGGGTGACTCCACGATCGTGGTGACCGCACCCTCCCAGCCGAGGAGGTCACCACCGGCGAAGGTGACTCGCCAGCCCTCGATCCAGCCGACACCCACCATCGGCGATCGGGGGCAGTATGCCCGCATCCGTGCGGGGTCCAGGTTTGAGCCGTACGCGGCGTAATGACGCACGGCGCTGACGATATCGTCCGCCGTCCTCCGGGGAGAATACTGCGGAGCGTGTCGGATCCGATATGTGGCGCGACACCCGTTCCGTCGCTGTCTCGCTACCCTTGAGCCTGTGAATCGCGTTGTGATCATCGGTGGAGGGCCCGCGGGCTACGAGGCGGCGCTGGTGGCCGCGCAGCTCGGGGCGGAGGTGACCGTCGTCGAGCGGGAGGGCGCGGGTGGGGCGTGCGTCCTGCACGACTGCGTGCCGTCGAAGACGTTCATCGCAAGCTCCGACGTGGTGACCGCGTACCGTGACACCGAGGAGTTCGGCATCCACGGCGCGAGCCTCGCCGACGTGCGCGTGGACGCGTCGGTGGTCAACAAGCGGGTGAAGCGGTTGGCCGCCGCGCAGTCGAGCGACATCTGCGCCACGTTGACCAAGGCCGGCGTACGGTTCGTGCAGGGCACCGCCCGCCTCGGCCAGGACACGCTCGGCCACACCCACCGGGTCATGGTGACGCCCGGCAACGGGGACCCGGAGTACCCGATCGACGCCACGACGGTCCTGATCGCGACCGGCGCCACCCCCCGCGAGCTGGCGGACGCCCGCCCCGACGGGGAGCGCATCCTCGACTGGCGGCAGGTGTACGACCTGACGGAGCTGCCCCGGCACCTGATCGTCGTCGGCTCGGGTGTGACCGGTGCCGAGTTCGCCTCCGCCTACCTGGCGATGGGGGTCGAGGTCACGCTGGTGTCCAGCCGGGACCGGGTGATGCCGCACGAGGACCCGGACGCCGCGGTGGTCATCGAGAACGTGTTCCGCTCCCGGGGCATGAAGATCATGGGGCAGGCCCGCGCGTCCGCCGCCCGGCGTACCGCACACGGCGTCGTCGTCGAGATGCAGGACGGCCGCACCGTGGAGGGCTCCCACGTACTGATCGCGGTCGGCGCGATCCCGAACACCTCCGGGCTGGGCCTGGAGGAGTACGGGGTGGAGATCGGCGCTGGCGGGCACGTCGCCGTCGACCGGGTCTCGCGGACGAACGTGCCCGGGATCTACGCCGCCGGTGACTGCACCGGGGTGCTGGCACTGGCGAGCGTCGCCGCGATGCAGGGCCGGATCGCGATGTGGCACGCCCTCGGCGAGGCGGTCTCGCCGCTGAAGCTTCAGATCGTGGCCTCCAACGTGTTCACCGACCCGGAGCTGGCGTCGGTCGGCGCCAGCCAGGCCGCCGTCGACAGCGGGAAGGTGCCCGCGCGTACCGTCATGCTGCCGCTGACCGGCAACGCCCGGGCCAAGATGATGGGCCTGGAGGACGGCTTCGTGAAGCTGTTCTGCCGGCCCGCCTCCGGTCTCGTGGTCGGCGGCGTGGTGGTGGCGCCCAAGGCCAGCGAGCTGATCCTGCCGATCGCGATGGCCGTCGAGAACCACCTCACCGTCGACCAGCTGGCGCACACGATCACGATCTACCCGTCGCTGTCGGGCTCGGTCGCCGAGGCCGCCCGCCAGCTGATGCAGCACGAGTTCGAGTAGCCGCCCCTGCTTCCCCATGATCACGGAAGCGGGAACCGGATGTCGCGCTTGTGGTCCACCACGGCCGCGGCCGAGATGGTCGCCTCGATCGGCAGGAACTCCAGGCAGCGGCGGATGGCCTCGGTGAGTACCGGCCGGGGCACCCGCATCGACATCGTGGCGTGCGGCACCCATACGCCCGGAGCGTACAGCTCCGACAGCTCGATCCCCTCGTCGCGCAGCCGCCGCCATACCTCGGCCTGATGGACCAGCAGGGCGGCGTTCGGCGCCGGCCCGAGGAACAGCACCCGGCCGACGAACTGCCCGGTGTACTGGAACGACAGCGTCAGCGGCGGCGCCGCGGGCAGCCCGGCGAGCGCCTTGGCCACGGTCGGCCCGTCCAGCAGCTCCGCGCCGACCAGCGACAGGTGCGGCCGGTGCCGCGGGCTGATCTGGCGCAGGGTCGGCACGTCGACGGCGGCCAGGGCGTTCCAGAGGACGTGGATGCGGCGCTCCGTGGCCGGGTCGAAGTACAGCTCCAGCGCTGCGGTCAAGGCGACACCTGGCAGGTCGGGCACCAGTACGAGTTGCGTCCGGCCAGCGGTGCCGTCCGTACCGGGCTCTCGCAGACCAGGCACGGCTGGCCGGTGCGGCGGTACACGTACACCTCGCCGCCGTGACGGTCCATCCGCGGTGGTCGGCCCATCGCCTCCGGGGTGTGCGCGACGTGCACCGTGTCGATTCTGCCCACCTCCACCGCGGCCCGCATCAACGCCCGCAGGTCGGCCCAGATCTCCCGCCACGCCTCGGGAGTGAGCGCCCGGCCGGGCATGGTGGGCGGCAGGCCGGCCCGGAAGAGCGCCTCGGTCACGAAAATCAGGCCGGTGCCGGCGACGATCGACTGGTCCAGCAGGAGCGCGGCGATCGGCTTGGTACTGCGCCTGAGCCGGACGTACGCCGTGTCCGGGTCGGCGTCGTCGCGGAGCGGGTCGGCGCCCAACCGCCCGAGCAGCGCCTTGACCTCCGGCGGCGCCAGCACCTCGCAGGCGGCCGGGCCGCGCAGGTCGAGCCAGTGGTCACCGGTGGCCAGCCGCAGCCGGACCTCACCGACCGGTGGCGGCGGCGCGCCCGTCCCGTCGGTGAACTTCCCGTACAGGCCGAGGTGCACATGCAGGGTCAGGTCGTCGCCGTACCGGTGCAGCAGGTGCTTGCCGTGCGCGTCGGTCTCCTCGAGCACCTCGCCCGAGATGAGGGCGGCGCCGGCGGCGAAGCGCCCCTGTGGGCTGGACGCGCTCACACGCTGCCCGCCCAACAGCTCGCGGTGCCGGTCGGCGAGGCGGCGGATGGTGTGTCCCTCGGGCATCGATTGACCGTACCCGCCGGGCCGGCGCGGCCTACCGGCGCGGCGGCGGCCTACAGGGCCGGCTTGTAGAGGAGGTCGGCGTACTGATCGCCGTAGTAGCGCTCCAGCTCCTCGACCGTCTCCGAGGTCTTCTGCACGCTCTTGACGAGCTGCGCGTGGGACGGCAGCACGTCCGGGCTCCAGGTCTCCGGCTTCCACAGCGACGAGCGCATGAACGACTTCTGGCAGTGGAAGAAGATCTGCTCGATCTCCACGACGACGGCGAGCTGGGGCCGGTGGCCCTGCACGATCATCTCGTCGAAGAACGGTGCCTCGCGGACCAGCCTCGCCCGGCCGTTGATCCGCAGCGTCTCGCGGCGGCCGGGGATCAGGTAGAGCAGGCCGACGTGCGGGTTGCTCAGGATGTTGAGGAAGCCGTCGGCGCGCCGGTTGCCCGGACGGTCCGGGATCGCGATCGTGGCGTCGTCGACGACGTACGTGAACCCGGGCGGATCGCCCTTCGGGGAGACGTCGCAGGTGCCGTCCGCTCCGGCCGTGGCGATCAGGCAGAACGGCGAGGCCGCCAGCCACTCCCGGTCGCGTTCGTGCAGCCGTACCCGCTCCTTGGTGACCGCCCGGGGCATCGGCTCACCGAGCAGCTGCCGCAGCTCGCTCGCGGAAGTGATCTCGACGAACTCGGTCGTGTCCACCATGGTGGTCCTCCCCGTGCGGAGCTGTGCTCTCCACTGAGCCTAGCCGTCGAGCAGGATCGATGCGGTGTGAAATATTCCGCGCGCCGTGGAGTCCTGCATCCGGGAGGAGGAGCGGCGGGCCGGGCACCGGCACGTGTACTCGTCACCGCTGGCCAGACGCGGTGACCAGCGGGGACCGATGTCGGCCGAACGAGTGATCAATCTGATCGAGGAGGCGGCCGCGGAGCGCTCCTGACGAGGAATTACCCGTGCGGGGCGACGTATCAGGCTTACGCTCCATTTGTGTTAGTCGTTACGACGGAGAGTCTGCCCGGGTACGAGATCCGCGCGGTACTGGGCGAGGTGCTCGGCGTGACGGCCTGTACCCGCAACCCTTACGTGGCCGGCTTCCGCGCCCTGGACGGCGGTCAGGGCGCGCAGATGGCCCAGGTGCTGGTACAGAGCCGTGCGTCGGCCATCTCACAGATGATCAACGCCGCCCACAGCCGGGGGGCAACCGCGGTGATCGGCATGCGGTTCGACAACCGCGACATCACGGGTAACTGGGTCGAGCTGTGCGCGTACGGGACGGCGGTGGTGGCGGTGCCGATCACCGCCGAGGCGCGCCGGCAGACGGCCAGGACCGCGGCGGAGGAGGTCGCCTAGACCGCCTTGATCGTCACAACGGCGGGGACGTTGTGACGATCAAGGGACGATCACCGAGCTACTTGATCTCGCAGATCACCGTGCCGGCCGGTACGACCTCACCCACGGCCGCGGTCAGGCCGCTCACGGTACCGGCCTTGTGTGCGTTGAGCGGCTGCTCCATCTTCATCGCCTCGAGTACGACGATCGTGTCGCCCTCGGCCACGGTGTCGCCCTCGGCCACCGCGATCTTGATGATCGTGCCCTGCATCGGGCTGGTCAGCGAGTCCCCGCTCGGGGCGCCGGCCTGCTTGCGGCCGGAGCCGCGCTTGCGGGACGCCTTCGGGCCGGCCGCCGCCGCGGGTGCGGCCGCGCCGAAGCCGGCGGGGAGCGAGACCTCCAGGCGCTTGCCGCCCACCTCGACCACGACGGTCTCGCGGGGTTCGGCCTCGGTGTCCGCCCCCGCGCCGCCGGAGAACGGCGGGATCTCGTTGGCGAACTCGGTCTCGATCCAGCGGGTGTGCACCCGGAACGGCTCGTCGGTGAAGGCCTCGTCCCGCACGACCACCCGGTGGAACGGCAGGGCGGTGGCCATGCCGTCGACGACCATCTCGTCGAGCGCGCGGCGGGCCCGCTCGATCGCCTGCCGGCGGTCCTCGCCGCTGATGATGACCTTGGCCAGCAGCGAGTCGAAGTTGCCGCCGATCACGCTGCCGGACTCGATGCCGGTGTCCACGCGTACACCCGGCCCCTCGGGCAGGCGCAGCGCCGTGACGGTGCCGGGGGCCGGCAGGAAGTTGCGGCCGGGGTCCTCGCCGTTGATGCGGAACTCGATGGAGTGGCCGCGCGGGGTCGGGTCGGCGTCGAACCGGAGCTTCTCGCCGTCGGCGACGCGGAACTGCTCGCGTACGAGGTCGATGCCGGCGGTCTCCTCGGTGACCGGGTGCTCGACCTGAAGCCGGGTGTTCACCTCGAGGAACGAGATCGTGCCGTCCACGCCGACGAGGTATTCGACGGTCCCGGCGCCGTGGTAGCCGGCCTCCCGACAGATCGCCTTGGCGCTGGAGTGGATCCGGGCGCGCTGGTCATCGGTGAGGAACGGCGCGGGCGCCTCCTCGACCAGCTTCTGGTGGCGGCGCTGCAGCGAGCAGTCGCGGGTACCGACCACGATCACGTTGCCGTGCTGGTCGGCGAGGACCTGCGCCTCGACGTGGCGGGGGCGGTCGAGGTACCGCTCGACGAAGCACTCGCCGCGGCCGAACGCCGCCACCGCCTCGCGGGTGGCGGACTCGAACAGGGCCGGGATCTCCTCGATCGTGCGGGCCACCTTGAGGCCCCGGCCACCGCCACCGAACGCCGCCTTGATCGCCACCGGCAGGCCGTGCTCCTGCGCGAACGCGACGATCTCGTCGGCTCCGCCGACCGGCTCGGACGTACCGGGTACCAGCGGCGCGCCGGCGCGCTGGGCGATGTGCCGGGCGGTCACCTTGTCGCCCAGGTCCCGGATCGCCTGCGGGGTGGGGCCGATCCAGGTCAGCCCCGCGTCGATGACGGCCTGGGCGAAGTCGGCGTTCTCGGACAGGAAGCCGTAGCCGGGGTGCACGGCGTCGGCGCCGGCCTTGGCCGCGACGTCGAGGAGCTTGTCGATGCGAAGGTACGAGTCGGCGGCACTGTCGCCGCCCAGTGCGTACGCCTCGTCGGCGAACCGGACGTGCAGCGCGTCGCGGTCCGGGTCGGCGTACACGGCGACGCTGGCCAGGCCCGCGTCCTTGCAGGCCCGGATCACCCGGACGGCGATCTCACCCCGGTTGGCGATGAGTACCTTGCGCACCTGGACGCTCCTCCCGCTGCTGAGACGGCCTGAAGGCAGCGTCGTCGTGCCTGACCGACCGTTATGCCGCGCAGTTTAGCCAAGCTTCCGGTCGTCCAAATGCGGCCGACATCACCTTCCGGCGATGACATTCGCGACAGTCGCCGTCCTGATGACGATCGTGACGTCACGGATTAGTAAAATTTGGCTATAAGCTAGTCGGGTGTCAACAACGCGACTGATGATTCTCGGTCTGGTGAAGTGGCTCCAGCCGGTCCACGGCTACGACGTGCGCCGCGAGCTGATGAGCTGGGGCGTGGACCAGTGGGCCAACATCCAGCCGGGCTCGATCTACCACGCGCTGCGGAAACTGGCAGAAGAAGGCCTGCTCGCCGAGGTGGCCACCGAGCAGGTGGGCGGCCGACCGGCCCGGACCACGTACCGGGTGACCCGGGCCGGTGACCAGGAGTTCCAGGAGCTGCTGCGCCGGTACTGGTGGGAGTACCAGGATCCGTTCGACCCGTTCGGAGCGGCCTTCTCGTACCTGCCGGCGCTGCCCCGGCGTGAAGCGGTGGCGGCACTGCGCAACCGGGTGCGCCTGCTGGAGGCGAGGATCGAGCCGATGCGGGCGCTGCTCGCCGGTGAGCCGGAGTGGTCGAAGTACAAACCGGCACACGTGACCTGGATGGCCGAGCTCACGGTCGCCCGCGCCGAGGCGGAGATCGCCTGGTGCGGTCGGATAGCCGACCGGATCGCCGCCGGCGAGGGCTGGCACGACAGCGAGGTCGACCAGGCGGAGTTCGGGCGGCGCTGGCGGGCGGCGATCGCCGATGAGTTCGGCCCGGGACCTGTCGAGAAATAGTCAAACTTGACTAGCAGAACGATGTCGCGATAGCTTCCGTCCGTCGCAATATGGCGTCATCATGACATCATCGCGGCGTCGCGCAGCGGGGGGACCGCCGGCGCGCCCGTCACGAGACAGGCGGAGGCCGAAATGATCATCGAGACAAAGGAGCTGCGGAAGTCGTTCCGCGGCCGCAAGACGACGGTGGAGGCGGTACGCGGGGTCGACCTCGTGGTCGAGGAGGGCGAGATCTTCGGTTTCCTCGGGCCTAACGGCGCGGGTAAGACGACGACCCTGCGCATGCTGGCGACGCTGCTGGAGCCGGACGGCGGCGAGGCCACGGTCGCCGACGCCGACCTGCGGCGGTCGCCGGGCGAGGTGCGTCGGCGCATCGGGTACGTGGCTCAGGGCGGCTGCACCTGGGACGAGGTGAGCGCCCGCGAGGAGCTGGTCTACCAGGCCCGCCTGTACGGGGTGGACAAGGCCGAGGCCCGGCGCCGCGCCGAGCACGCGATCAAGGCGTTCCAGCTGGACGCCTTCGCCGACCGGCCGTGCAAGACCTACTCCGGGGGGCAGCGCCGCCGCGTCGACATCGCGCTCGGCGTGATCCACCAGCCGCGCGTGGTCTTCCTGGACGAGCCGACCACCGGCCTGGACCCGCAGAGTCGCGCGCACATGTGGGACGAGGTACGGCGGCTGCGCGACGAGGGTATGACCGTCTTCATCACCACGCACTACCTGGATGAGGCGGACGCGCTCTGCGACCGCATCGCGATCATGGACCACGGCCAGCTGGTCGCCGAGGGTACGTCCGCCGAGCTCAAGCGCGAGATCGCCGGGGACGTGGTGACCGTCGGGCTCAACGGGGCGACCCCGGGGGCCGCCGCGCTGCTGCAGGGGGAGTCCTACGTCAACCGGCTGGAGACCATCGACAACGGCCTGCGCCTGTACGTCGACGCCGGTGCCACCGCGATCCCGCAGATCCTGCGCTCCCTGGACGGCGCGGGGCTGGCGCTCGGCTCGATCGAGCTGCACCGCCCCAGCCTCGACGACGTGTTCCTGGCCAAGACCGGCCGATCCCTGCGCGACAGCGGCGAAGGAGCCTGAGATGAAACTCGTCCGGGACACCTGGATGGTGTTCACCCGCCAGATGACGCTCGTGCTGCGCAACCCGGTCTGGTTGATCGTCGGGTTGATGCAGCCGCTGTACTTCCTGCTGCTGTTCGGGCCGCTGCTCAAGGGCGCGCTGCGGATGAGCGCCGAGGACGCGTACCGGTTCTTCGTGCCCGGCCTGCTGGTCCAGCTCGCCATGTTCGGCACGCTGTTCGTCGGCTTCGGCCTGATCGCCGAGCTGCGGGCGGGCGTCATCGAGCGGATGCGGGTGACCCCGGTCAGCCGCCTCGCGCTGCTGCTGGGCCGGTCCCTGCGGGACGTGGTCACGCTGCTGGTACAGGCGGCCCTGCTGACCGTACTGGCGCTGCCCTTCGGGCTGTCGGTACGTGCCGGCGATCTGTTCCTCGCGTTCGCGCTGCTCGCCCTGATCGCGCTGATGCTGTCGGCGGTGTCCTACGCGCTGGCGCTCAAGTTGCGCAGCGAGGACGCGCTGGCGCCGCTGATGAACGCGGTCAGCATGCCGATCCTGCTGCTGTCCGGGATCCTGCTGCCGCTGAGCGGCTGGCTGAAGACCGTCGGGGAGTGGAACCCGTTCACGTACGCGGTGAACGCGTCCCGGGCGCTGTTCGCCGGCGACCCGGGCAACGCCAACGTCTGGAAGGCGCTCGTCATCGTGTCCGTACTGGCGGTCGCCGCCGCGGCCTGGGCGGCCCGGTCGTTCGCCCGCAGTGTGCGCTGAACCCTGCTGACCCGGGCACGACCGTGGACGGCTAGCGTCTCCGGTCGTGCCCCGTGTGCTGGTCCGTGATCGCCTGACCTGGTTGACCTACGCACAGCTGGCCGCGTGGGCCTATTTTCTGTACGGCTTCAGCCCGGTGGTACCGCTGCTGCGCGACGAGCAGCACACCAGCAGGGCGGTCGCGAGCCTGCACGGCGTCGCGTTCGCGCTCGGGGGCCTGATCAGTGGCGCGCTGCTACCGCCGCTGGTACGCCGGTTCGGCCGCGCCGCCGTGATCTGGGGCGGCCTGCTCGGTGTCTGCGTCTCCGCGGCCGGACTGCTGCTGTCGCACGCCCTGCCGGCGACCCTGTCCTGGGCGGCTCTCGCGTCGACGGCCGGCGGTCTGGTCGTCAACGGCGTCACCGCCGCGCTCGCCGACCATCACGGTCCGGGCGGCCCGGCCGCCATCAGCGAGGCCAACGCCGGTGCCGCCGCGATCGGTGTGGTCGCCCCGCTCATCGTCGGCTCGAGCGTCGCGGCCGGCCTGGGCTGGCGGCCCGGGATCGCCGCCGTGGTCGCCGTGGTCGTCGCGATCGCCGCGTTCGCGTTGCTGACCCGGGTACGCCTACCGGCGGTCCAGCTCCAGGACTCCCCGGCGACCGGCCGGCTGCCGGGGCGGTTCTGGCTGGTGTGGGCGAGCCTGCTCGCCACCGGCTCGGTGGAGGTCTGCCTCAACCTCTGGGTGGCGGACGTCCTGCGTACCCATGCGCACGTCAGCCCGGCCGGCGCGACGGCCGCGGTCTCGACCCTGCTCGGCGGCATGTTCGTGGGTCGGCTCGTCGGCAGCCGGCTGGTGGCGCGCCTGCCCGGCGCCGCCGTCATGCTCGGCGCGCTCGCGCTCAGCGCCGTCGGCTTCGCGATCTTCTGGCCGGCGACCGCTCCGTGGCTGGCGCTGACCGGGCTGGTCGTCACCGGCCTGGGCATCGCGCTGCTGTACCCGCTGGGCATGGCGCTCGCGGTCCAGCACTCGGGCGGCCAGCCCGACCTGGCGGCGTCGCGCACCTCGTACGCGGTGGGGGTGTCCTTCGGGGTGGCCCCGTTCGCGCTCGGGTCGGTCGCCGACCGGGTCGGCCCGCACCTGGCGTTCCTGCTGGTACCGGCGTTCCTGGCGATGTCGGCGCTGGCCATCGTGACGCTGCGGAACCGGGTAGCGGCCGCGCAGCCCGCGCTCGCGCCGACCCTGGACTGAGTCAGCCCGCCCGCCACAGACTGATCAGCTCGGTCCCCAGCTCGGACAGCATCCGGCGCAGCAGCGGCAGGGACAGCCCGATGACCGTACCCGGGTCGCCCTCGATCCGGTCGACGAAAGCGCCGCCGAACCCGTCGATGGTGAACGCGCCCGCGACGCGCAGGGGTTCGCCGGTCGCCACGTACGCGGCGATCTCGGTGTCGGTGAGGTCGGCAAAGTGGACCTTGGTCGACGCGACCGCGGCCGCGCTGTCGCCGGTCCGCGCGTCGATGAGGCAGTGCCCGGTGTGCAGCACTCCGGACCGGCCGCGCATGGCCCGCCACCGGCGTACCGCGTCGTCGGCGTCGGTCGGCTTACCGAGGATCTGACCGTCGAAGGCCAGCACGGAGTCGCAGCCGAGGACGAGCACCCGGTCGGGCTCGGGGCCGGAGTCGGGCCGGGCCGCGACCGCTTCGGGGCCGAGCCGGGCCGCCACCGCTTCGGGGCCGAGTCGGGCCGCCACCGCTTCCGCCTTGAGTCGGGCGAGTATCCCGCTGAGCGCCTCCGGCCCGTCCGCCTGAACCACCGACTCGTCGACGCCGCTGACGACGACCTCGGCCGGGATGCCCGCCGACTTCAGCAGTTGCAGGCGGGCCGGGCTCTGCGAGGCCAGTACCAATCTGGTCATGTCGTCCATACTCCTCGCCTGGATCTTGGACACGTATGGGGCCCACGGGTCGCACACGTGTCCAAGATCATGGCTTACGGGCGACGGCGCCGACGGGACGGGCCGCGCTTGCCGGTGGTCGCGGCCGGTGCCGGCTGCGTCGCCTCGGGCAGGCTGCCGACCGGCGACACCGTGCCGCGGCGGATGCCGATCTGGCGCATCACGTGGTAGACGACGACCGCGGCGACCGAGCCGAGCGCGATGCCGTTGAACATCAGGTTGCCGATCTTCCATGCGAAGTCGGCGATACCGATGATCAGCGCGACGGCCGCCGTCATCAGGTTGGCCGGATTGGTGAAGTCGACCCGCGCCTGTACCCAGATGCGCGCGCCGAGCACGCCGATCAGGCCGTACAGGACCACCGTCGCGCCGCCCAGCACGCCGGGCGGGATCGTGTTGATGAGCGCCCCGAACTTCGGGGAGAGCCCGAGCAGCAAGGCGACCATGCCGGCCACCCAGTACGCCGCGGTGGAGTACACCCGGGTCGCCGCCATGACGCCGATGTTCTCCGCGTACGTGGTGGTACCCGAGCCGCCGCCGGCCCCGGCAAGCGCGGTGGCGAGGCCGTCACCGACGAACGCGCGGCCGATCAGGTGGTCCAGCGGCCGCCCGGTCATCGACGCCACCGCCTTGACGTGACCCACGTTCTCCGCGATCAGCACCAGGACGACGGGCACGAACAGGACGATCACGCCGAGGTCGAAGCTCGGGGCGGTGAAGTCGGGCAGGCCCACCCAGGCCGCCTTGCGTACGGCCGTGAAGTCGAGCTGGCCCTGGATCGCCGCGGCGAGGTACCCGGCGATCACGCCGACCAGGATCGACAACCGCCCCAGGAGCCCTGAGAAGACGACCGTGACCAGCAGGATCACCACGAGCGTCACCAGCGCGGTGACCGGCTGCTTGACGAAGTTGGACTTGGCGACCGGAGCCAGGTTGAGCCCGATCAGCGCGACGATCGCGCCGGTGACGACCGGGGGCATGAGCCACTCGATCCAGCCCGTACCGGCCTTGTGCACGATGAGGCCGACCACCGCGAAGAGCAGGCCGGTCACCACGATGCCGCCGAGCGCCGTCGCCTTGCCGTGCGCGGTCGTCGCCGCGACCACCGGTGCGATGAACGCGAAGCTGGATCCGAGGTAGCTGGGCAGCTTGTTCCGGGTGATCAGCAGGAAGAGGATGGTCCCGATACCGGAGAAGAACAGCGTCGTCGCCGGCGGGAAGCCGGTGAGCAGGGGGACCAGGAACGTCGCGCCGAACATGGCGAGCACGTGCTGCGCGCCGATGCCGATCGTGCGTGGCCAGCTCAGCCGCTCGTCGGGGGCGACCACCTCACCGGGGCGGATGTGCCGCCCGTCGCCATGCAACCGCCAGTTCAAGTCGATCATCCTGCCGCCTCCGCACTATGCTGCGCGGCAGCGTAGCGGCTGTTCGCGGCCGCGTGTCAGCAGGGCCATCCCGAGATCCGCGCAGAGTGTCACTCTTTGCGGCTTCGCGGACGTGCGAGGTCGCAATATGTGACACTTTGCATAGATTCAGGCAGGCAGCCCGGAGGCGCGCCACGCACCGGGGCCCGAACGCAGCGGTACGCCGGGCAGCGCGCTCGCGCGCCACCGGGACCGGGTCGCCGGTGCTTCCGGTACCGCGGCGGGGCGTCGCAGCAGCACGCCCACCAGCGCCGCCAGTTCCTCAGGCGTCGGGGTCCCGCGCACCACCCGAATCGCCGGAGTCGTCTCGTCGGCCACCTGACCTCCCGAAATGTGTTCGCGTGGCACGGCCCCCGATGGGCCGCGGACGCGCATACTCGACCTTATCGAGGCATTCAACCTGATGCGGAGCAGGGCGCCCATGCTGCTCGCCGTCGTCGTCGGCGGCCTGCTGGGCGCCCTGGTCGCCGTTCCGGTGCGCCCGGCGCGCGCCGGGGACACGACCCCCTACTCGTCGTCGGCGGCGACCCGGTACCAGGTGACCTTCGCGGCCCGCTCCTGTGGCTCCTACGCCGAGGTGGCCGTGGGCCGGGCCCGCGGTGACGTGGGGGAGATGCTCAGCCGGGGCGACGCCGGGGAGACCCTGAGCAGGCCCGGGCGCGACAGCCCGTACCGGGCCGGTCAGCCGGTCGATCCCAGCGTCGAGGACGGCATCGACAGCGGCTGCGCCGACCTGCCCGGCTGGCGGTTCACCCTGGGCTCGGCGCATGAGCGCAAGGGCCGGTACTCGACGGTGACCGGGCGGCCGTTCACGACACCGCCGACCAGGGACTGGACGCCCCGGCTGGACCCGACCGGCCGGGACACCGGCGGCTTGCTGGCCGGTGGGGTCACCGTCGCGCTCAGTGACGAGCAGATCGCCCTGGCGGCCCGGCGCCAACTGTGGGTACAGGGCGGCACGCCCGACCGGCCGGTCGGCGACGGGTCCGGGTTCGGCGCCCTGCGCTGCGCCGTCGACGGGCGGACCGCCGGCAATCTCCAGTGGTTGTCGTTCCCGTCCGGAGTCCGGCACGTCTTCTGTTACGCGTACTACGTCAAGGGCGCCGCCGCGGGCGGCACCGTCACGGTGCGGATGCGCACCACCCGGCCGGTCGGTTACCCCCAGCCGGTGCCGTTCGTGTCCGGGCTGACCAACGCCACCGACGGGCAGTTCTCACTGGCCGGCTCCGGCGAACCGGTCGAGGCGTCGTTCACCCGGCCGCCCGCGTCGTACCAGGTGACGCCCCGGGTGCCGGCCGGCTGGCGGGTGGCCGGGGTCACCTGCGGCGCCAGCCGATCGGACGGACGGTCGGCGGCGAGCAGGTCGTCGGTGGACGCGGCCACCGCCACGGCGTCGGTGGCGCTCGCGGCCGGTGACACCGTGCTCTGCACGTACTCGATGGAGCCACCGGCGCTGCCGCGCGGCCTGAGCCTGAAGCTCTTCGGTGCCGGAGCGGGTGGCGCGTTCGGGCTCGCCGTCGTCGGCGGGTCCACCCGGCAGAACCTCACGGCCACGACCGACGCCGACGGCACGGCGGTGTCGGCGAGCGGCGCCGACCTCACCGCGCTGCCCCCCGGCCGCTACACCGTGACCGTCACGCCGCCGCCGGCGCAGGCGCCACAGTGGACGGTAGCGGGAGCGCTCTGTAACGGCGCCACGGTCGGCGTGGATGCGATGACCGTCAAGGTCGACCTGGTGGCCGGCGTCGGGCTGGAGTGCGTGTTGCGGCTGGCCCGCAAGGCGCCGGCGCTGCGACTCGCGGTCGTCACCGCCGACGGCGTCGCGGGCGCGGCCTTCGCGGTGGTCCCGGTCGACAGCGTGGGCGGCGGCTGGTGGGCGGCGGCCAACACCACCGGGTACGGGGTACCGGCGGCCGCCGCCGGGGACGTACCCCGGGATCCGGGGTTCGGCGGCTACCTGCTCACCGCGGTGCCGCCCCGGTCCACGCTCACGACCGCGTGGCGGCTGGCCTCGCTGAGCTGTGACTCCGCCGCCGAGGCGGTGGCCGACGGTACCGTGCGCGTCTCGCTCACGCCAGGCGGTCCGGAGCCGACGTGCACCGCCTCGTACCGGCCGGAGCCGACCACGCGCCTGCGGGTGACGCTGCGGGCGACCGGTGCGCGGTCGGGTCGCCAGGAGCCGGCCGTCGTAGAGGTGTCCTGTGCGGACGGATCGGGCGGGCGGGTGGTGCTCGACCCGGCCGCGGACGGGCCGGCGAACCTGCCGGAGCCGCTCGCGTTCCTGGAGCCCACCGACTGCGTGGTCAGCCAGCCCGCGACCGGCGCCGCGCGTACCAGCACGGTGAAGGCCTCCGCCCTGCGGGAACCGGCCTCCGGAGGCGAACCGTCGGAGTTGCCGTCCCCCGTGGGCGTGACCCGCGACGTGCCGGAGTACGGCGTCACCGTGACCGACGAGTTCAGCGCCCCGCTGGCGGTGGTGGCCGGCAGCACGTACCTGGAGGAGATTCGCGGCCTGTTGCCGATCATATTGGTCGGTAGTGGGGTCTTCGTATTAGGTGGAATCATTCTTATCGGGGTACTTCTGCGTCGCCGGTCCGTGTGACGCAGTCAGCCGCGCCGGTGACGGTGACGCATGCCTTTGGTCGAAACCGGGTATCTTCCTCGGGATGTCGGTCACGCAACCTCTACTAGCCGAGCGGTACCGGCTTGTCCGGTCGCTCGGTCAGGGCGGCATGGGTCGGGTCTGGCTCGCGCGTGACGAGGTGCTGCACCGCGACGTCGCCATCAAGGAGGTCGTCCCGCCGGAGGGGCTGACCGCGCAGGAACGCGACGAGATGCGCCGGCGTACGTTGCGCGAGGCCCGCGCGGCCGCGCGGCTCAACCACCCCAGCGTCGTCCGCGTCTACGACGTCGTGCGCACCGATATGCATCCGTGGATCGTGATGGAGTACGTGCCGTCGCGGTCGCTGCACGAGGTGATCAACGAGGACGGCACACTGCCGCCCGCCCGGGTCGCGCGGATCGGGCTTCAGGTGCTCGGCGCGCTGCGCGCCGCCCACCGGGCCGGCGTCCTGCATCGTGACGTGAAGCCCAGCAACGTGCTCCTCACCGACGACGGCCGGGTGGTGCTGACCGACTTCGGGTTGGCGACCATGGCCGGTGACGCGACGGTGACGAGACCGGGCATGGTGCTCGGCTCGCCGGCGTACATCGCGCCCGAGCGGGCCCGCCAGGGCATCACCGGGCCGGAGTCGGACCTGTGGTCGCTGGGCGCGACGCTGTACGCGGCCGTCGAGGGCAGCTCGCCCTACCAGCGGTCGTCAGCGATCGAGACGCTGACCGCGCTGGTGACGGAGGAGCCGCCGCCGGCGCGTAACGCGGGCCCGCTGAAGTCTGTCCTGAATGGACTGCTGCGCAAGGATCCGGAGAGCCGTATCGACGCCGAGGAGGCCGAGCGGCTGCTGCGCCGGGCCGCCGGCGGCGGTTTCGCCTCCCGGATGTGGCTGGTACCCAAACCCCGCCGGAGCCAGGCGCGCCCGCCGAAGGCCGAACCGGTGTCGCCGCCCGTGCCGCTGGCTGCCGAGCCGCCCGTGCCGCCGGCTGCAGAGCCGCCCGTGCCGCCGGCCGCCTCCGCGCCGGCGCCGTCCGCGGCGGATCCGGCGCCCTCCGCTCCGCCGGCGACGGTCTCCGCGTCGGCACCCGTTCCGGCGCCCGTTTCAAAGCCCGTGGAGCCGCCCGCTGCGGCGCCCGCTCCGGTGCCCGTTTCAAAGCCCGCTGCGGCGCCTGCGAAGGTGGCCACACCCGAGAAGACGACCCCGCCCGCGAAGGCGGCCCCGGCCGCCGAACCGGCCGACCGTCCCG
>NZ_BOON01000005.1 GCF_016863255.1 Planosporangium mesophilum | reverse complement strand
CAGGCCGAGCCCGCCAAGCAGGCCGAGCCCGCCAAGCAGGCCGAGCCTGCCAAGGAGGCCGAGGCCACCGCCGTGATCAGGCCGACCGGGAGCGCGTCGGTGCCGGTCACCGGCGAGGCGAGCGCCCCGGCGGTGTCGGGCGGGCAGCGGCCGCGCGCTCTCGTACCGGCGCTGGGGCGCCGGCCGTGGCTGCTCGCCGCCGCTGCCGTACTGGCGCTGCTCCTCGTCGCCGGGGCGGTCACGCTGTGGCCCGACTCCGGATCCAACAGGGCGCAGAACCCGCCCGCCCCGACGCCGACCGCGGGTGCGACCGGCGGCGCCGCGACGCCGTCCGGCGGGTCGTCCCCCGGCGGTGCCGCGCCGGCGCCGGCTACGTCGGCTGCGCCGGAGCAGCCCGCGCCGGCCACCCCGGTGATTCCCGCCGGCTGGCACCTTCACAACGACCCGACGGGCTTCAGCGTCGCCGTGCCGGACGGTTGGTCGATCTCGCACGAGGGCACGATGATCTACTTCCGGGACGGTGCCGGCCGGGCGCTCGGCATCGACCAGACCAACGACCCGAACATGGATCCGGTCAAGGACTGGCAGGACCAGGAGCAGCAGCGGGCGAACAATCCCAGGTGGTACCCCGCCTACCAGCGCATCCGGATCGAGCCGGTGCAGTACTTCGTCGCCTGCGCCGACTGGGAGTTCGTCTACGACCAGAGCGGCACCCGTACGCACGTGATCAACCGTGGGTTCGTGACCTCGGACCACCAGGCGTACGCGATCTGGTGGGCCACGCCGGACTCCCGCTGGCAGGAGAGCCTGCAGTACTTCCAGATCATCACGGCGTCGTTCAAGCCGAAGCCCTGAGAGGGTCCGCCGACCCCCTCAGGGCTTCACCCGCTCACAGCGGGATGTTGCCGTGCTTCTTCGGCGGCAGCGTCTCGCGCTTCGTCCGCAGTACCCGCAGGCCCTTGATGATGTGCGCCCGCGTACCCGACGGCGCGATGACCGCGTCCACGTACCCGCGCTCCGCCGCCACGTACGGGTTGGCCAGGGTGTCCTCGTACTCCTGGACCAGCTCGGCCCGCATCGCCACCGGGTCCTCGGCGTCCTTGAGCTCGGACCGGTACAGGATGTTGACCGCTCCCTGCGCGCCCATGACGGCGATCTGCGCGGTCGGCCAGGCGAAGTTGAGGTCGGCGCCGAGGTGCTTGGAGCCCATGACGTCGTACGCCCCGCCGTACGCCTTGCGGGTGATGACGGTGACCTTGGGGACCGTGGCCTCCGCGTACGCGTAGATCAGCTTGGCGCCCCGGCGGATGATGCCGTCCCACTCCTGGCCGGTGCCGGGCAGGAAGCCGGGCACGTCGACGAAGGTCAGGATCGGCAGGTTGAACGCGTCACAGGTACGTACGAACCGGGCCGCCTTCTCCGAGGCCGCGATGTCCAGGCAGCCGGCGAAGTGCATGGGCTGGTTGGCCACGACGCCGACCGGTCGGCCTTCGACGCGGCCGAAGCCGACCACGATGTTCTGCGCGTACAGCGGCTGCACCTCGAGGAAGTCGTCGACGACCGACTCGATCACGGTGTGCATGTCGTACGGCTGGTTGGCAGAGTCGGGGATGATCGTGTCGAGCGCCAGATCCTCCTCCGTCACCTCCAGGTCGGCCGCCTCGTCGACCACCGGCGGCTCGTCGAGGTTGTTCGACGGCAGGTACGACAGCAGCGCCTTGACGTACTCGATCGCGTCGTCCTCATCGGACGCCATGTAGTGCGCGTTGCCGCTCTTGCTGTTGTGGGTACGCGCCCCGCCCAGGTCCTCCATGGCGACGTCTTCGCCGGTGACGGTCTTGATGACGTCCGGGCCGGTGATGAACATGTGGCTGGTCTGGTCGACCATCACGGTGAAGTCGGTCACCGCGGGTGAGTAGACCGCGCCACCGGCGCAGGGGCCCATGATCAGTGAGATCTGGGGGATCACGCCGGAGGCACGCACGTTGCGGAAGAAGATCTCGCCGTACAGGCCGAGGGAGACCACGCCCTCCTGGATGCGGGCTCCACCGGAGTCGTTGATGCCGATGATGGGGCAGCCGGTCTTCATCGCCAGGTCCATGACCTTGACGATCTTCTCGCCGAAGACCTCCCCGAGCGACCCGCCGAAGACGGTGAAGTCCTGGGCGAATACGCACACCTGCCGCCCGTCGACCGTGCCGTACCCGGTGACGACGCCGTCACCGTACGGTCTGGTCTGCTCCAGGCCGAAGTTGGTGCTGCGGTGTCTGGCGAACTCGTCCAGCTCCACGAACGAGCCCTCGTCCAGCAGCATCTCGATCCGCTCGCGCGCGGTCTTCTTCCCGCGCGCGTGCTGCTTCTCGACGGCCCGGGCGGATCCTGCGTGCACCGCCTCTTCGATGCGCCGGTTGAGGTCGGCGACCTTGCCGGCGGTGGTGTGGATGTCAGCGGTCAGCTCTGCGGTCACGTCGCGATCGTAACTAGTGCCCGGACCGGCGCGCTGTGATGTACACCAGCGATACGCCATTGACATACCGACGGAGCCGGCCACCTAGGCTGTCGGGGTGGGAGAAGGGCCGTACAGCGACCTCGAGCGCCCGCCGCTGCGCGAGGCGGCGCTGCGCCGGGCCCTGCTGGTACCCGACGGCCTCTGGACCGACGTACGGGTGGTGGCCGAGACGGGCTCCACCAACTCCGACGTCGCGGTGCTCGCCCGCAGCGGTACGCCGGAGGGGCTGGTGCTCGTCGCGGAGCGCCAGGCGTCCGGGCGGGGCCGGCTCGGGCGGGTCTGGTCCTCACCGCCGCGCGCCGGCCTCACCCTGAGCGTGCTGCTGCGCCCGTCCGACGTCGACCCCACCCGCTTCGGCTGGCTGCCGCTGCTCACGGGCGCCGCGCTGGTCGAGGCGGTCCGCCGGATCGCCGAGGTGGACGCGGTCCTCAAGTGGCCGAACGACCTCATGATCGATGAGCGGAAGTGCGCCGGGATCCTGGCCGAGGTGATCCCGCCGCCGCCCGGCGCGACCACGGGGTCGGCCGTGGTGATCGGGGTCGGGCTGAACACCACGCTGCGCGAACATGAGCTTCCCCGCCCGGACGCCACGTCGCTGGCCCTCGCCGGCGCGGCCTGTACCGACCGGGCCCCGATCCTCAACGCGTTCCTGCGCTCGCTCGCGGACTGGTACGGCCGGTGGCGCGCGGCAGGCGGCGATCCGGACACGAGTGGCCTGCGCGAGTCGTACGCGTTCCACTGCGCGACGCTGGGCCGCGACGTGCGAGTCCAGCTGCCCGACGGCTCTGAGCTGCGCGGACGCGCCGACGGGGTGGACGCCGACGGTCGCATCGTGGTCGACGGCAGGGTCCTGGCCGCCGCCGACGTGACACACCTGCGAAGCGACCGAAGCGGCTGACAAGAAGCGATCGGCCCAGCTGACCGAGAGCGATCGAGGCCGCTCACTACCCGTGCGCTCCGGTACCCACTAACCTCGCTCCGAATTCGCGATGGATTTCTAGGAGGCTGGGGTGGGTTTTCCGGAGAGTGTGCTCACCAGTGACGAGCAGGTGGTCGCCCACCTGCACCCGCATTGGAAGGCGCTGATCCGCCCGATATTCGTGGCACTGGTCGCGATCGCGGCGGTGGTCGTGGCGGCGGTTTTCCTGCCGGCCACCTGGTCGATGGTGGGGCTGTACATAGTCGGCGCGCTGGCGCTTCTGGCCGTCATCACGCTGGCGTTCTGGCCGTGGCTGGTATGGCGTACGACGCACTACGTTCTCACGAACGAGCGGGTGATCCTGCGTACCGGCGTCTTCTCGCGCTCCGGCCGGGACATCCCGCTCGGCCGGGTCAACGACGTGTCGTTCTCGCACGGCATCGTCGACCGGATGCTGGGCTGCGGCACGCTGACCATCGAGTCGGCGGGGGAGCGAGGTCAGGTCGTGCTGACCGACATCCCGCGGGTGGAGAAGACCCAGAGCACGCTGTACGAGCTGGTCGAGGCCGACCGGGCCAAGCACACCTTCGACGACGAGGATCGGGACGCGATCGTCAAGAAGATCGAGGGTTGATCTCCGCGGTCCTGGACACCTGGCCGGCCGATGGGCCGGTCAGGTGTCCAGGATCTGCGCGAGCCGGGCGGACTCGTCGGCCTCGACCGGCGGGCGGTGTCCGGGTACCGGCACCGGCATGCCCTCGGCGGGAGCGATGGCCGGCGCGGGCTCGGGAGCCACCACCTTCGTGGTCGCCGGCTCGTCCTTGAACACGAAGGTGCGGTACGTCCAGAACCGGAACAGCGTCGCGGCGCAGATGCACACGGTGGTGGTGATGTTGAACGCCAGCCGATCCTGCCGCTCGCTCATCCCGAAGCCGTACTTGAGCAGGCCGGTGCCGGCCGACTGCATCAACAGCCCGACCATGTTGACCGCGAAGAACAACGTGTACTCGCGGCGCATGGCGCGACGGGGCCGGTCCTTGTAGGTCCAGTGCCGGTTGGCCAGGTACGCCAGGTACGTCGTCACCAGCGTGGCAATGATCGTCGCCTTCACGGCACCGATGAAGATCAGCGCGTTGAAGATCAGAAAGTAGAGAACCAGATTGCCAAGGCCGATGGCGGCGAAGGCTATGGCTTCAGGCGCCACGTGCTGCAAGCGCTGTGGCAGAAATCGGACGAGGCGCACCACGTCACCTTACGTCACGCGTCAAGGGGTCGTGTCGGGCGTCATTATCGGAGCTCGTCAACTTATTTGTCATCAACTCCGGCGCCGCTGCGATTACGCTGTGTGTCCGAAATACGAACCTGCGGTAAGACCAGAAGCGGAAAAGTGTGCCACCGGCCATACCGACCACGTTGGCGCTGATCACATCGGCAAGCTGGGTGGTGAACACCGGCCACACCCGTCCCAGGACGTAGTGGCTGATCCCCAGGCACCCCAGACCGATACCCAGTCCGACGACGTTGAACACGAAGTAGAGGACGTACTCCCGATGAAGACCGGAGCGGGCCCGGTCGCGCCAGGTCCAGTACCGGTTGCCGACGAACGCCGCGGTCGCGGCGACCGCGGTCGAGAGGGTCTTGGCCAGTAGCGGGTTGACCCCGGCGGACAGCGCGAGGTTGAGGATCGTGGTGTCCAGCACGTACGTGACGGCGCCCACCGTCCCGAACTTCCCCAGCTCGTGGACGAGTCCTCCGAGGCGGGCGCGAAGGGCGCGCAGCCCGCGGGGCTGCGTCCCCGGGGATACGTAGGATCCGGTGGCTGGCTGGTCGGGTTGTACGCGAGATGCGCCGGACACCGGCCGAGCGTACGACACCCTCCGCCGTCCCGAGTGTCCGACGACGCGATCACCCTCCCGCCGTACATCGATCTACTTCGATGGATTTGATCGGGCGGTTCGGGCGCCCCAGCGGGTGGCTCGGCGCCATTCCTTTGAACTATTGCGTGAAACTGCTTAATGACGGGGATTAACGCGCCGCAGTGCGCGCGACCCCGGAAAATTTCGATTGCTTGTGCAGTTTTTCACAAGGCACCGCGATGCTCCGGCCTGCCAGGCGGTTTAACCTGAGGTCAACTTCCCGTACCCAATTCTTCGCATCGGACCGTCGCCTCCCGTGGTCACCGGTGCCCTATTCGGGTACGTGGGCAGAGTCGACCGCAAGGAGATGAGTGATGAGCGCTCCGGCCACCGTCCCGGGGCTCGACCGGGCCCCGACCTCCCACCCCCGACTGCTGCGCTGGGTTCGCGAGGTAGCCGAGCTGACGACTCCCGACCGGGTGGTCTGGTGTGACGGCTCCGACGCGGAGTGGCAGCGCCTGACCGACGAACTGGTCGAGGCCGGCACCCTGGTACGCCTCAACGACGAACGCAAGCCGAACTCGTTCTGGGCCCGCACGGACCCGTCGGACGTGGCCCGGGTCGAGGAGCGGACGTTCATCTGCTCGGTTGACGAGGCCGACGCCGGACCGACCAACAACTGGATGGCCCCGGCCGAGATGAAGCGCACCATGACCGAGCTGTACCGGGGGTGCATGCGCGGTCGCACGATGTACGTCATCCCGTTCTGTATGGGCCCCCTCAACGCCGAGAGCCCGATGTTCGGCGTCGAGCTCACCGACAGCCCGTACGTCGTCGCGAGCATGAAGATCATGACCCGGATGGGCACCAAGGTGCTCGAGGTCATGGGCGACGACGTCGACTTCGTGCCGGCGCTGCACTCGATCGGCGCGCCGCTGGAGCCCGGCCAGTCCGACGTCGCCTGGCCGTGCAGCGAGACCAAGTACATCTCGCACTTCCCGGAGACCCGCGAGATCTGGAGCTACGGCTCCGGGTACGGCGGCAACTCGCTGCTGGGCAAGAAGTGCTACTCACTGCGCATCGCCAGCGTGATGGCCCGCGACGAGGGCTGGCTCGCCGAGCACATGCTCATCCTCAAGCTCACCAGCCCCGAGGAGAAGGTCTACTACGTCGCGGCGGCGTTCCCGAGCGCCTGCGGCAAGACCAACCTCGCCATGCTGGAGCCCACCATCCCGGGCTGGAAGGTCGAGACGCTCGGCGACGACATCGCCTGGATGCGGTTCGGCTCCGACGGCCGGCTGTACGCGGTCAACCCGGAGTACGGACTGTTCGGCGTCGCTCCCGGTACCGACTGGAAGACCAACCCCAACGCCATGCGCACCCTCGACCAGGGCAACTCGGTCTTCACCAACGTCGCGCTGACCGACGACGGTGACATCTGGTGGGAGGGCATGGGCGAGCCGCCGGCGCACCTGACCGACTGGAAGGGCCGCGACTGGACGCCCGACTCGGGCGAACTGTCGTCGCACCCGAACAGCCGCTTCTGCACCCCGATCACGCAGTGCCCGATCCTCGCCGACGAGTACGAGGACCCGAAGGGCGTGCCGATCTCCGCGATCCTGTTCGGCGGGCGCCGCAAGACCACGATCCCGCTGGTGACCGAGGCCCGCGACTGGACGCACGGCGTGTACATGGGCGCCACCCTGTCGTCGGAGACCACCGCCGCCGCGGTCGGCCAGGTCGGCGTGGTCCGCCGCGACCCGATGGCGATGCTGCCGTTCATCGGCTACCACGGCGGCGACTACTTCGCGCACTGGATCGAGATGGGCAAGGGCGCCGACGGAGCCGGCGACCCGTCGCTGCTTCCGAAGATCTTCTACGTCAACTGGTTCCGCCGTGGCGACGACGGCCGCTTCCTGTGGCCGGGCTTCGGGGAGAACTCCCGCGTCCTGAAGTGGGTCGTGGAGCGCCTGGAGGGCCGGGGCGGGGCGGTGGAGACCCCGATCGGCTACGTGCCGACGCCGGACGCCATCGACGTGGACGGGCTGGACATGCCCGCCGACGACCTCGCCGAGGTGCTGAGGGTCGACGCCGAGGAGTGGAAGGGCGAGGTGCCGCAGGTCACCGAGTGGTTCGAGAAGTTCGGCGACAAGCTTCCCGGCGTACTCTGGGCTGAGTTGGACGCGCTGAAAGCTCGTCTCGGCATGGACTAGCCGCGAGCATCTGCGGCCGTGACAGGCGTCCGGCGCGTCGCGAAGGCGACGTGTCGGACGCCTGTTCACTTCGTGGTGGGGGCTCGTGTTCGTAAGGGAAGGTGGCTACTCTGCTCGCCGTGGGCCTGCGTGACCTGATCTACTCCCTGTACGAACGTCGCCTGGCGGCCAAGCTGGTCGGCACGCCACACCCCCGACACGTCGGGGTGATGTGCGACGGCAACCGGCGATGGGCTCGGGAGATGGGCTACATCGACCCCAACGACGGCCACCGGGTCGGCGCCGCCCGCATCCGCGAACTGCTGCGCTGGTGCGACCAGGCGGGGGTCGAGCACGTCACGCTGTGGCTGCTGTCCACCGACAACCTGAGCCGGCCGGCGAGCGAGCTGGACCCGCTGCTGGAGATCATCGAGAACCTCGCCACCGAGCTGGCCGAGGACGGTAACCCGTGGCGGCTGCACATGGTCGGGGCGGTGGACGTGCTGCCCGCGTCGCTCGTCGCGGCGCTCAAGGCCGCCGAGGAGCGCACCATCGACCGTACCGGCGGGGTGCAGGTCAACATCGCGGTCGGGTACGGGGGCCGCCGGGAGATCGCCGACGCGGTCCGCTCGCTGCTGTTCGAGGCGGCGAAGGCCGGCAAGTCGATGGAGGAGCTGGCCGAGACGCTCGAGGTCGACGACATCGCCGAGCACCTGTACACGAAGGGCCAGCCAGACCCCGACCTGCTCATCCGTACCAGCGGGGAGCAGCGGCTGTCGGGCTTCATGCTGTGGCAGAGCGCGCACTCGGAGTACTACTTCTGCGACGCGTACTGGCCGGGCTTCCGCCGGGTCGACTTCCTGCGGGCGCTGCGCGAGTACGCCAACCGCCAGCGCCGCTTCGGCGCCTGACCCTCTCCGCGATCTTGGACACCTAGCGGGGCTGTCGCACCGTCAGGTGTCCAAGATCGCGGACGGTTCAGAGTGCCGTGACTGCCTTCTGCAGGAACGGGGGCACCGCCGAGGGGCCCTCGAGGTGCAGATCGGCGGCGGCGGCCACCTCGGCGCCCGTCTCCGGGTTGCGGACGGCCACCCGTACGCCCAGGAAGTCGGGGTGCGTGGTGCGGCGGTCGGCCAGCGCCCGGAACGCGGCCAGGTCGCCGAGGTCGTCCCCGAAGTACCAGGCGCAGGAGAACCCCTCGATCTCCTCGGCCACGACGCTGCCCTTGTCCCGCTGAACCGACGGCTTCAGCTCGATCACCATCCGGCCCTCCTGCTCGCGCAGGCCGTGCCGGCCGGCCTGCTCCTGCGCCCAGGCGTGGACGGTGTCGCGCAGTTCCGGGGCCGAGCGGTAGTGCAGCGCCACCGACAGCCGCTTGTACTCCACCAGGACGTCGTCGGGCAGTTCCCGCTCCGCCCGGCGGGCCAGCTCGGCGATCACATCGGCGTAGGGCAGCGCCGGCGGGTAGGTGACGGTCTCGCCCGCCCCGTACTGGCTCTCCAGTCCGTACAGGCCGTGGAGCGTCAGCGGTACTCCTGGAAAGCGGCTGCGCAGGAAGTCCACCGGTCGGGCGGAGACCAGGCTCACCCGCTTCACCCGGGCGGCGAGGTCGGTGATGGCCCCCAGGACGCCCGGCGCCAGCTGTACGGCGTCCGGATCGTCCTGGATCGGTGCCAGGGTGCCGTCGAAGTCGAAGAAGAACACGCATCTGTCCGCGCGAGCCGCGGTGGTCGAGAGCGCCTCGGCCAGTGACAGGTCGCAGGGATCATCGGCCGTTTCGAGGGGGGGGCATACCACTCAGCGTAGAGGTGCATATCGGGCCGACAGCGCCCATCCCGGGTGAGTGAGAGATGAACCCTTCGAGTGTCAACGCTAGCCGAAATGGACTGGGCCGCATACCTTCTCAGGTGTGGGCCGGGGTCTTCCCGGGCCACCCGGGAGGCCCGGAACTGCGCGTGAGCTGCCACGGGGCCAACACCCGCCCCCGTGCCGGGCATACGGACGGCTGCCGAATGTGGGCGCCGGGGTGACGCCCGCCGGGAGTTGCCTCGTGACCGATCGTCCCCGCTCCACCAAGACCCCGTCCGCCTCGTCGACCGGCCGCAGGTCGGAATCGACGGGGCGATCCCGTACCTCCCGCCGGGCCGGCGCGGCCGCTCCGGACGGTGACAGACAGCCGGTACGCCGAACCTTCGTTCTCGACACCTCCGTCCTGCTCTCCGACCCCGGCGCGTACCAGCGCTTCGCCGAGCACGAGGTGGTCATACCGCTGGTCGTGATCTCGGAGTTGGAGGGCAAGCGTCACCACCCGGAGCTCGGCTACTTCGCCCGCCGGTCGCTGCGCTTCCTCGACGAGCTGCGCGTCAAGCACGGACGGCTGGACGAGGCGCTGCCGGTGACCGACGTGGGCGGCACGCTGCGGGTGGAGCTCAACCACGCCGACCACAACATCCTGCCGCACGGCTTCCGGGCGGAGACCAACGACGCCCGGATCCTGTCCGTCGCGCTCGGCCTGTCCCGGGAGGGCTCCGATGTGACCTTGGTCACGAAGGACATGCCGCTGCGGGTCAAGGCGGCCTCGATCGGGCTGGCGACCGACGAGTACCGCCACGGCCAGGCCGCCGATCCCACCTGGACCGGCATGGCCGAGCTGGAGATCGCCGCCGCGCAGGTGGCGCAACTGTACGCGGGGGAGACGCTCGAGCTGGACGGCGCCGGTGACCTGCCCTGCCACACCGGCCTGGTGCTGCACTCGAGCAACGGTTCGGCGCTGGGTCGGGTCGGTCCGGACAAGTCCGTCCGGCTGGTGCGCGGTGACCGCGAGGCGTTCGGGGTACGCGGGCGCTCGGCGGAGCAGCGGATCGCGCTGGACGTCCTGCTGGACGATTCGGTGGGGATCGTGTCGCTGGGTGGACGCGCCGGTACCGGCAAGTCGGCGCTGGCCCTCTGCGCCGGCCTGGAGCAGGTCATGGAGCGCCGCAAGCACAAGAAGGTGATCGTCTTCCGTCCGCTGTACGCCGTGGGCGGGCAGGACCTCGGCTACCTGCCGGGCAACGAGGCGGAGAAGATGTCGCCATGGGGGCAGGCGGTCTACGACACCCTCGGGGCGCTGGTGCACGAGAACGTCATGGAGGAGGTCGCCGCCAGGGGCATGCTCGAGGTGCTCCCGCTGACCCACATCCGCGGCCGGAGCCTGCACGACGCGTTCGTCATCGTGGACGAGGCGCAGTCGTTGGAGCGGGGCGTACTGCTGACGGTTCTCTCCCGGATCGGCCAGAACTCCCGGGTGGTGCTCACGCATGATGTGGCGCAGCGGGACAACCTGCGGGTCGGGCGCCACGACGGCGTCGCCGCGGTCATCGAGGTACTGAAGGGGCACCCGATGTTCGCCCACGTGACCCTGACCCGCTCCGAGCGCTCACCCATCGCCGAGGTGGTCACGGATCTCCTGGAGGACGTGCCCTTTTCGAGCTGATTAGCATGTCTTTTTCCGTGAACTAGCTCACAAGGCTACGGTACGGATTAGCCCTCCGCGCCCATCTACGCGAGGGTAGCCGTCGGCGCGTGACATCGAACGTCGGTGATTGCGACTCCGGCGGGGGTCGCCCGATCGGTTGCGGAACGGGTCCTCCCTGGTTGCCAGACGGACCCACCCGGCCGATCGGGACGAGGCCCCGCGGCAACCCGGCGACGGTAGCGTGCCGGTACCTGTCCCCGAGGAAGGGAACCGCTCGTGGCTGGACTGTGGCACCGCGTCGGCATCTTTCGGATCCTCTCCGTCGCACTGCTCGCTCTCGGTGTGGCGGCGGCGGCCGGTCTGAGCGCCACGCGCCAGTCCCAGCAGCGGGAAATGCGGCCGGCCGGCCAGGCCATCCAGGATGACCAGCGGGTGGACGCCGCGGAGCGTGAGCGGGTCTCCGCCGTCTCGCGGAACGCCCAGCGCGAGGTGCAGGCCAAGGCCGACGCCGCCGCATCGGCGGCCGCCGACCAGGCGAGGGTCGCCGAGGAGGCCGCGCGCCGCAAGGCGCAGGCCAAGCCGAGCGCGAGCGCCAGTGCGAGCCCCTCCGCCAAGCCGCCGGCGTTCGGGCCGATCCCCGCCTCCTGCTCCGAGTACACCGGCAACGTCGCGATCGGCTGTGCGCTCATGCTGGAGGCCGGCTACGGCCTCGACCAGATGCCGTGCCTGCGGAACCTCTGGATGAAGGAGAGCGGCTGGCGGACCACCGCGGGCAGCACCGGACGCGCCTACGGCATCCCACAGGCCAACCCCGGCTCGAAGATGGCCGTGTACGGATCCGACTGGCAGACCAACCCGGCCACCCAGATCAAATGGGGTCTCAGCTACATCAAGGGCAAGTACAAGACCCCCTGCGGCGCCTGGTCGAACTTCCAGTCCAAGGGCTACTACTGATTTCTCTGCCTCGACCGGTGGCGGCCGGAGGGTGGAGCTGGTAACACGGGTACGTGACTTCGAACGGCGCACCCACGTCGATGTTGCCGGCTGCGGAGCCTGACTCCGCACGGTTCGGCAGCGACGCGTTCTACTCCGCGATCGGCCGCGCGTTCGTGGCGCTGTGCGCCTTCGTACCCCTGCTGTTCCTGGTCCAACTGATCGACAACCTCACCGGCCAGGTCCTCCAGCGCGACGGCGGCATCCAGCCACACGTCGTACAGGGGCTCGACGGGGTGGTGCTGGCGCCGTTCCTGCACGCCAACTTCGAGCACGTGATGGCCAACAGCGTGCCGCTGATCCTGCTCGGCACGTTCGTCCTGGCCGCGGGGGCCCGGCGGTTCCTGGCAGCGACGGCGTTCATCGCGGTGGTCAGCGGCGCAGGGGTCTGGCTCATCGGCGACCCCCGAACCGTCGTGGTGGGCGCCAGCGGCGTCATCTTCGGGTACTTCGGACTGCTCGTGGTGCGCGGTGTGGTCGAGCGGTCCTGGTGGAACATCGCGGTCGCGCTGCTGATCGGTCTGCTGTACGGCTGGCAGCTCGTCGGCGTACTGCCGGTGGTCGACTCGAACATCTCCTGGCAGGGCCACCTGTGCGGGCTCGTCGCCGGCATGATCGCGGCCGTGCTCTTCCGCCGCCGACGGTCGGGCGCACCGGTGGCGGAGACCTCGACCGGCGACGAGCGGACCCTGCCCGTTTCCTGAAATCCCGCTAATGCGGGTGTGACCTCCATTGCGAGCGGGGAAGGGTGGCCGTACGTTCTACAGCATCGACCACGCCTTGCGAGGAGCCGTCCGATGCGCGAGATCGACGTGGCCATTGTCGGCGCCGGTCCCACCGGTCTGTTCGCGGCCTACTACGCCGGATTCCGCGGCCTGTCGGTGGCGGTGATCGACGCGCTGCCCGAGCCCGGTGGACAGGTCTCGGCGATGTACCCGGAGAAGGTGATCTACGACGTCGCCGGCTTCCCCGCCATCAAGGGTCGTGAACTGGTTGCCAACCTCGTGGAGCAGGCCGCACAGGCCGATCCGGAGTACCTGCTCGGTACCCGCGCCGAGGAACTGTCCTATGTCGACAGCAAGCCGGTGCTCCGGCTGTCGACCGGCGAATCGCTGCACTGTGGCGCCGTCATCATCACCGGTGGCATGGGCAGCTTCACGGCCCGCCCGCTGCCCTCGGCCGCCGAGTTCACCGGGGAGGGCGTGCTCTACTTCGTGCCGCGCCTGGCCGAACTCGCCGGGCACGACGTCGTCATCGTCGGCGGCGGCGACTCCGCCTTCGACTGGGCACTGTCGCTGCACCCGATCGCCAAGTCGGTCACCCTCGTGCATCGCCGGGACAAGTTCCGCGCCCACGCCGGTACGGTCGCGAAGGTCCAGGCGCTGGACATCCCGATCATCGTCAACGCGGAGGTGTCCAAGCTTCGCGGCGGCGAACGGGTCGAGGGCGTCGAGGTGACCCTCCGTGGCGGCGAGGCCCGGGAACTGCCCGCCGACACTGTGGTGGCGGCGCTCGGCTTCACCGCCGACCTGGGCCCGCTCGGCGCCTGGGGGCTGGACCTCGACCGGCGGCACATCCTGGTGGACTCCACCACGGCCACGAACCTGCCGCGCGTCTTCGCCGCCGGAGACATCAGCGAGTACCCGGGGAAGGTCCGCCTGATCGCCACCGGTTTCGGCGAGGCGGCGATCGCCGTCAACAACGCGGCCGTCGCGATCGATCCGGGCGCCCACCTGTTCCCCGGTCACTCCTCCGACAACGGCTGAGCCTCCCGCGGTACGGCGGCCATGCCGGTCAGCCTTCCAGGCCGACCACCCGTGCCGCTGTCCTCATCTGGTACTCGAAGAACGTCCCGCGGTCTTCGATCATGTTGTTGAGCTGGCCGAACAGCTCGAAGCTCACCGCGCCGAAGAGCTGGATCCAGGCGGTCATGCCGCGGGCCAGCAGCGGCTCGGGCACGCCCGGTACCAGCTGGCCGACGAGGGCCGCGAGCTCCGGCCGCAGCGGCTGCGGCACCGGCTGTCCCTGCTCGGCCGCCAGCTTCCCGGCCGCGAAGCCGTCGGCCAGGATGGCGGTGATGAGCAACCCGACCCGGCTGGCCGGCGGGACGGTGTCCGGGGGAGCGGCGTACCCGGGGACCGGGCTGCCGTAGATCAGCGCGTACTCGTGCGGGTTCGCCAACGCCCACTCCCGTACCGCCCGGCAGGCGGCCAACCACCGACCCAGCAGGTCGGCCCGGTCCACGCCCGCCTCGGCCCGTTCGGCGGCCGCGCCGACCGCGTCGTACGCGTCGACGATGAGGGCGGTGAGCAGCTCGTCCCGGCTGGCGAAGTACCGGTAGATCGCGGACGAGACCATGCCCAGCTCGCGGGCGACCGCGCGCAGCGACAGGTTGGCGCCGTCGGTGGCGAGGTGGCGCCGGGCGGCGGCCTTGATCTCCTCTGTCATCTCGGCGCGGACCCGGGCGCGGATGGAGGCGGCGGTCATGGTCCAAGTTTTGCACACAATTCGGAGCGTCGCCATTTTTAGAGAGCACTGCTCTTGACTTTTGTGGCGGCGCGTGGGACGGTGTCTCCAACAGAGAGCACTGCTCTAGAAGGAGAACAGAGATGTCGCTTCACGTGGTCGTCGGCGCCGGACCGGTCGGGACCGGGGTCGCCAGGATCCTCGCCGAGCAGGGCGAGTTGGTCCGGATCGTCACCCGTCGCGGTGGCGGCCCGGCGCACCCCGCGATCGAGCGGGTCGCCGCCGACGCGGCCGACGCCGGTCGGCTGCGCGAACTGAGCGCGGGCGCGGTCGCCCTGTACAACTGCGCCAACCCGCCGTACCACCGCTGGCCCACGGACTGGCCGCCGATCGCGAACGCGATGCTCGGTGCCGCCGAGGCCAGCGGTGCGGTGCTGACGATCACCGGCACCCTGTACGGGTACGGGCCGGTGAACGGACCGATGACGGAGGAGACCCCGCTCGCCGCGACGAGCCGCAAGGGCCGGGTACGGATCGGCATGTGGCGCGACGCCCTCACCGCCCACCGGGCCGGGCGGGTACGGGTGACCGAGGTGCGTGGCTCGGACTACATCGGCGCGGGGGCCGCGTCCATCTTCTCCGCGATCATCCTGCCCGCGATGGCCAAGGGGCGAACCGCCCGGGTACCGGCCGACGTCGACGCGCCACACAGCTTCACCTACACCGGCGACATGGCACGAATGCTGGTCACCGCGGCCCGCGACGAGCGCGCCTGGGGCCGGGCGTGGCACGCGCCGACCAGCCCGGCGCTGTCGGTCCGCGACCTGGCGCAGCGGTACTTCCGGGTGGCCGGGCACCCCGGGGTGAAGGTCACCGCCCTGCCGCGCGCCGCGCTGTACCTGGCGGCTCCGTTCAACCCGTTCGTCCGGGAGCTGATCGAGATGGACTACCAGTTCCGGGCGCCGTTCGTACTGGACTCATCGGCCGCGACCGGGACCTTCGGGCTGACCGCGACCCCGCTCGACGAGACGCTCGCCGAAATTGCGACGGCCGCCCGGTCTCGCCCTCGTTCATGATCACCGAGAGTTGTGGCCGTCATAGCGCCCACAACTCTCGGTGATCATCAGGAAGGTCGGCGCCGGGTGGGCAGCGCGGCGATGCCCACGGCGACCAGTGTGAGCGCGATGCCGAGCAGCGTGTTGGCCCCCGGTCCGCCGGCGCTGCCGGGGGCCAGGAAGTCGATCAGGGTGGCCATGAGCAGTTGACCGGCGATCGTGGCCAGGCCGAGCAGCAGCACGCCGGTCCAGCGCACGACCGACGCGGAGACCGCGATGAACAGGACCCCGATCAACCCACCCACGTACAGCCAGGGCTGGTGCGGCAGGGCGCCGGTCGGCCAGCCGCGTACGGCCACATCGACGGAGAACGTGATCAGGAGCGCGGCCATCCCGGCGGCGAAGTTGACCAGCGTCGCGGGCAGGGCCGAGCCGGCCCACTGCCGTACCCGCCCGTTGACCGCCTGCTGCCAGGAGGTGCCGATGCCGGCGAGCGCCGGCAGCGCGGCCAGGGCCAGCAGGCCCGGCCGGCCGACCTGGTTGGAGACGGCCACCAGGACCGCCCCGACGGTGAGCACCGCCCCGATCACCCGGGCCGGGGTGAGCGGATGGTGGCCGGTGGGGCCGATGCCGAGCCGGTCGACGGCCAGGCTGCTGACCGACTGGCCGGCGACGATCGCGACGCTGAACACCGCGACGCCGATGACCGGTACCGTCACGCCCTGGCTCAGTACGAGCAGTGCGCCGCAGGCGCCGCCCAGCAGGTGCCACCAGCGCAGACGGCCGGTGCTGACGGCGTCGCGGACCGACGCGAGGCCCGACCGTACCGACGGGAGCACGGCCGCCGCGACCGCGAGGACGATCAGGCCGATGCCGAACGAGATCACGGCGGCGGCGATGCCGTCATGCAGCCGGGCGGCGAGGTCGCCGTTGACCCGCGACTGGACCGCGACGAGCGCACCGCACCCCAGCGCCGCGGCCAGGCCGGTCGCGCGCTGGGCCGGGGTGGCGGCCGCGGTCCCCACGGTGGCGGCGTTCGTGTCGGTAGCGTTCGTGTCGCTGGCGGGCGGGCACTGCGAAGTGGTCACACCGAAGTCTTTCCCGCGACCGGCGCCCGGTGCCGCGATTCGTCGTCGAACCCGGGGTGACGCCTGTCTCAGGCGCCCGCCTCAGGCGTGGTCGATCGGCGAACCGTCGAAGTCGACCACCGAGTACAGGTTGAGCTTCTCCAGCCGGTGGTAGGAGTCGATCACGCGGATCGTCCCGCTCTTGGAGCGCATCACGATCGACTGGGTGTAGGCGCCTCCGGAACGGTAACGCACACCCTTGAGCAGGTCACCGCTGGTGACACCGGTCGCGCAGAAGAAGATGTTCTCGCCCTTGACCAGGTCGTCCGTGGTCAGTACCCGGTCCAGGTCGTGCCCGGCGGCGAGCGCCTTCTCCCGCTCCGCCTCGTCGCGCGGCCACAGCTTGGCCTGCATCGCACCGCCCATGCACTTGAGCGCGCACGCGGCGATGATCCCTTCAGGGGTACCGCCGATGCCGACCAGCAGGTCCACCTCGCTGGCCTCGCGGGCGGCGCTGATGGCGCCCGCGACGTCGCCGTCGGAGATGAACCGGATCCGGGCGCCGGTCTGGCGGATCTCGTGGATGAGCTTCTCGTGGCGCGGCCGGTCGAGGACGCAGACGGTGACATCCGACACATTGCCGCGCTTGGCCTTCGCCACCCGGCGGAGGTTCTCGGCGATGGGCGCGTTGATGTCGATCACGTCCGCGGCCTCCGGTCCGACCGCGAGCTTCTCCATGTAGAAGACCGCGCTCGGGTCGAACATGGCGCCGCGCTCGGTCACGGCCAGGACGGCCAGGGCGTTGGGCATGCCCTTGCTCATCAGGGTCGTACCGTCGATCGGGTCGACCGCGACGTCGACCTCGGCGCCGGTGCCGTCGCCCACCTTCTCGCCGTTGTACAGCATCGGGGCGTTGTCTTTCTCACCCTCGCCGATCACGACGACACCGCGCATCGGCACCGAGTTGATCAGGCGTCGCATCGCGTCGACGGCGGCGCCGTCGCCGCCCTCCTTGTCGCCGCGGCCGACCCAACGCCCCGCGGCCATGGCCGCGGCCTCGGTGACGCGCACCAGGTCAAGGGCTAGGTTGCGGTCGGGCTCCTGCGGCGTGCGGACTGGTGGGACATTTGTTCCGGTCATGCGGCGCCTCCTGGTCCGTGGGCGGCAGCGATGCCGCAATCCTGGCAGATCGTGGGAGTGAACGGTCGTTCGGGTGGCCTGGGTCCGCCATTGATGTCTTCGATCGGGGAGTATGGGGAGCGTGCAGACAGCCAGCCCCACCGCAGCGCCCCGGCGTCTTGGCCGGTCACCCCGTGACATGGCGCTGTCCCTGCTTGTCCTTCTGGTGCCGATCGTAGTCCTGCTGGGGATGTACAGGTTTCTCGGCGGCGAGAGCCCGACGGTGGTCGACCCCTCCACCGCGTACGCGGACGCCCGCGCCGCCCGCGCCTTCCCGGTGGCAGAGCCCGCCGTGCCCGCCGGCTGGCAGCCGGTCAGCTCGGCGTTCCGTCGCGGCGACGCCGGTTCGGTGCTGCGGGTCGGTTTCCGAAGCCCCAGCGGCGGCACCGCCCAGCTCGTGGAGAGCAACGTGAGCGCGGGCGCCCTGCTCACCGCGGAGCTGGGTGCCGGAGCGCGCGACGAGGGCCCGGCCGGGCTGGTCGGCCAGGAGTGGCGCCGCTACACCGCGACCCAGGGCGACCGCGCGTACGTGCTCAGCCAGCAGGACCGGACGGTGATCGTGATGGGCCGCGCCGCCGACGCGGAGCTGACGCAGCTCGCGACCTCGCTGCGCTGACAGCGTCCTCGCTGAGACGGTGTCCTCGCCCCGCCGGGCGAGGACACCGGTGCTACTCGGACTCGGTCCGCGCGGCGTCCAGCCGGGCTCGGGCACCGTCGAGCCACTGTTGACACACGGTCGCGAGGCGCTCGCCACGCTCCCACAGCGCCAGGGACTCCTCGAGGGTGCTGCCGCCCGCCTCGAGCTTCTCCACCACCGTGGCCAGCTCTGCGCGCGCCTGCTCGTAGCTCAGTTCAGGGGTACTCATGACGCTGTCACCCTACGGGAAAGGAAGACGATCTCGTCGATCGTGGTGAACCCGGCGCGGCGGTAGATGCCCGCCACATCCCGATTCTCGGGCGTGCCGGGTGATTCTTACATGATCACAGCGGGTCTTCAGCCCTCGACCGTCGCCGTCAGTTCCCCGCCGGCGAGCCGGACCCGCAGCCGGTCGCCCGCCCCGACCTCGTCGGGGGACCGGACCACCGCGCCGTCCGGGCGCTGCACGATCGCGTACCCGCGCTGCAGCGTCGCGGCGGGGGACAGTGCGCGGAGCCGGGCGAGAGTGTGCTCCAGCTCGCCGCCGGCGCGGTCGAGCCGGTGGCTGAGGCAGCGGGTACCCCGCTCGCGCAGCGCTCTGACCTCGGTCTCCCGCTGGTCGACCATGGCCTCGGGGCGGGCCAGGACCGGCCGGCTGCGGATCGCGTCGAGTCGCTGCTGTTCGCGGTCGAGCAGTTGGGTGACGCGGCGCCGCAACTGCTGACGGGCACCGCCGATCAGGCGTACCTCCTCGGCCAGGTCCGGGACGATGCGCTTCGCCGCGTCGGTGGGCGTGGACGCGCGCAGGTCGGCGACGTAGTCGACCAGCGGTACGTCAGTCTCGTGTCCGATCGCGGAGACGACCGGCGTACGGCAGGCGAACACCGCCCGGCACAGCGCCTCGTCGGAGAAGGGCAGCAGGTCCTCGACCGAGCCGCCGCCGCGGGCCAGCACGATCACGTCCACGCTGTCGTCGGCGTCGAGGACGGCCAGCGCGTCGAGGATCTGCGGTACGGCGCCGGGGCCCTGTACCGCGACGTTGACGATGCGGAAGTCGATCGCCGGCCAGCGACGGCGGGCGTTGTCCCGCACGTCCCGCTCGGCGGCGCTGGCCCGGCCGGTGATCAGGCCGATCCGCCGGGGCAGGAACGGCAGCGGCCGCTTACGTGCCCGGTCGAACAGCCCCTCCGCGCGCAGCAGCTTCTTGAGGTGCTCGATACGGGCCAGCAACTCGCCGATTCCGACCTGGCGGATCTCGTCGGCCCGCAGGCTCAGCGTGCCGCGGGCCGGGAAGAAGTCGGGCTTGGCGTGGACCACGACGCGGGCGCCGTCGGCCAGGTTCGGCGCGCCGGAGTCGAGCACGTCGCGGTTGGTGGTGACGGTCAGGCTCAGGTCGGCGGAGGGGTCCCGCAGCGTGAGGAAGACGGTGCTGGCCCCCGGCCGCCGGCTGATCTGCGCGATCTGCCCGTCCACCCAGATCCAGCCCAGCCTGGCGATCCACGACGCGATCTTCTGGCTGACGACCCGTACCGGCCAGGGGTTCTCGGGGGTCGTCGATGGAGGTGTCGTGGCGGCTTCAGTCACGGGCCTCAGCGTACGGTGGCCCGGCTCGCGAGGTCCGTTTACCACAGCCTCGTACCATGGGCGGGTGACCGATACCCCGAAGCGTGTCCTGCTTGCCAAGCCCCGCGGCTACTGCGCCGGCGTCGACCGCGCCGTGCAGACCGTGGAGGAGGCGTTGAAGCTGTACGGCCCGCCGATCTACGTGCGCAAGGAGATCGTGCACAACCGGCACGTCGTCGCCACGCTGCAGGCGAAGGGCGCGATCTTCGTGGAGGAGAACGAGGAGGTCCCCGAGGGCTCGACCGTCGTCTTCTCCGCGCACGGGGTGGCCCCGGAGGTCCACGAGCAGGCCAAGCAGCGCTCGCTGAAGGCGATCGACGCGACCTGCCCGCTGGTGACCAAGGTCCACCACGAGGCCCGTCGCTTCGCCGCCGAGGACTACGACATCCTGCTCATCGGTCACGAGGGGCACGAGGAGGTCATCGGTACGACCGGCGAGGCCCCCGCGCACATCCAGCTCGTCGACGGTCCGGACTCGGTCGACAAGGTGACCGTACGGGACCCGTCGAAGGTGGTCTGGCTGTCCCAGACGACCCTGTCGGTGGACGAGACCCTGGAGACCGTCGACCGGCTCAAGCGCCGGCTGCCGCTGTTGATGTCGCCGCCCAGCGACGACATCTGCTACGCCACGTCCAACCGCCAGGAGGCGGTCAAGTCGATGGCGCCCTCCTGCGACGTGGTGATCGTCGTCGGTTCGGTCAACTCGTCGAACTCCCAGCGGCTGCGGGAGGTGGCCGTCGACGCCGGTGCGCGGGCGGCGTACCTCGTCGACTACGCCAGCGAGATCCGCGAGGAGTGGCTGGAGGGCGCGTCGACCGTCGGCCTGACCTCGGGCGCGTCGGTCCCCGACGAGCTGGTCATGGAGGTCCTCGACTTCCTGGCGGAGCGCGGCTTCGGTGAGGTGGCCGAGGTGACCACGGCGGACGAGAAGCTGACCTTCTCGCTGCCGCAGGAGCTGAAGCGGGACATGAAGGCCGCCGCGGCCGCTCGGGCCGGCCATGCCGCCGTGCTCGCAGCAGGCGCCACCCAGGCCTGATCGCCCGTCTCTCAAGATCCGCGCGCTCGCCCGTCGCCGTCGCACGATCCGCAATGTCGCGCTCGTTGCTGCTTCGGAGCGCCGAGGCAGCAACGGCTCACATATTGCGCGGATCTTGAGAGAGCAGTGACGCGTACTCGCTGTCGACCAGCTCCGGTGCCTGCAACTGGCGGGGCGCGACCTCGACCTGGGCCGGGGCGTTCAGCTCCTCGGCGGAGACGCCCAGGTCACCGAGGCGCCGCGCGCTGACCAGTACCCGTGCCTCGAGCGATCCGATCGCCTTGTTGTAGGCGGTCACCGCGCCCGACAGCGAGGTGCCGACCTTCGCGAGATGGTCGCCCATGGTCGACAGCCGCGCGTACAGCTCCTTGCCCAGGGTGTGTACGGCGACCGCGTTGCGGGCCAGGGAATCCTGGCGCCACGCGTACGCGATCGTGCGCAGCAGCGCGACCAGCGTCGCCGGCGTGGCCAGCACGACGTTGCGTGCGAAGGCGTACTCCAGCAGGGCCGGGTCGCGCTGGAGGGCGACGTCGAGGAACGGGTCGGCGGGCATGAACAGCACCACGAACTCGGGCGCCTGCTCGAACGCCGACCAGTAGGCCTTGGCAGACAGGCTGTCGATGTGGGCCCGTACGTGCTTGGCGTGCGCGGCGAGGTGACCGTTGCGGATCGCGTCGTCGCGCGCCTCCATCGCGGACAGGTACGCCTCGAACGGCGCCTTGGCGTCCACGACCACGTGCCGGCCGCCGTGCAGGCGTACCACCAGGTCGGGGCGGACCCCACCGGCGTCGGTGACGCCGGCGACCTGCTCGGAGAAGTCGCAGTGCCCCAGCATCCCGGCGGCCTCCACGATGCGGCGGAGCTGGTGCTCACCCCAGCGGCCACGCACCTGCGGCGCCCGCAGCGCGGCCACCAGCTGCCGGGTCTCGGTACGCAGTTCGCTGGAGACCTCGGACATGCCCCGTACCTGCTGGCGCAGGGCCTCGTACGCGCCGACCCGGTCCCGCTCCAGCTCGGCCACGCGCTGCTCGTACCGCAGCAGCGCCTCCCGCAGCGGGGCGACCGCGTCCGCCACCGCGTCCTGGGTCTGCGCGCTCGCCTCGAAGCTGAGCGCCCGCAGCGACTGCTCCAGCCGCGCCTCGCCCTCCTTGGTGGCGCGCAGCGTGGCGTCCAGCCGCGCGATGTCCGCCGCGGATCGGTTACGGGCCGCCAGCCAGCCGAGGGCGGCACCGACGAGCAGGCCGACGATGAGAAGGAGAAGCGCCACGATCGTTAGCATGCCGTACTCGTGTACGAGACACGGGTAGGTAACGTCTAACTGATAGTCGAGTCCTCGGCGTAATGGGGGTTCCTCGTGGTTTTCTCGTTTTTCGGACGTAAGCGGCGCGAGCGGGAGCTCGCGGACGCGCGGGAGGAGGCCCTGCGCTGGTACGAGCGGCTCGGTGGCCAGGTCATGAACCTCTCCGGCGGTGACGACCCGGCAGCCAAGCAGGCCCTGGTCGACGCGGGGGAGCGGTACAACGCGGCCGGGGCACAGCTCGACCGGGCCACCAGCCCGAAGCAGTACGAGCTGGCCCGGGAGACCGCCCTGGAAGGCCTGGCCTACGTGCGTGGTGCCCGGACCGCGTTGGGGCTCGACCCCGGACCCGAGCTTCCGCCGCTGGCCGGCCAGCGCGCCGCCGGGGCGCTCACCAGGGAGCGCGAGGTGGAGGTGCAGGGCCAGCACATCAAGGCCGGCCCGCGGCCGGGCAGCGACACGCCGTACTACTACCCCGGCGGCATGGTCGGCGGCCGGCCGGTGCCCTCCGGCTGGTACTCCCAGCCGCTGTGGAAGACCGCACTGGCCGCAGGGGCCGGAGCCGTCGGCTCGATGCTGCTCTTCGACGCACTGTTCAGCCCGGCCTTTGCCGACCCCGGCTTCGAGCAGGGCCTCGACTACGCCGACCAGCACGGCTGGGACCCCGGCGGTGGCGACGGCGGCGGCGGTGACTGGGGCGGCGACGGCGGCGGCGGTGACTGGGGCGGTGGCGACTTCGGCGGTGACTGGGGCGGTGGCGATTTCGGTGGGGACTTCGGCGGCGACTTCTGACGACGCCTGCCGGTTCTGACGACGTCTGCCGGTAGTTGTCCACAGCTGCGGATTCGGTGTTGTGCGCCGCCACCGAGGCGGCGCACAGTCGATTGTGCTGCTGACACAGGACGGTCTCGTCCGCCACGACCAGTTGACCCTGCTCGGCGTCACCCGCGCCGGGCTGCGCTGGCGGCTGGATACCGGCGCCTGGCGTGAGGTGCTGCCGTCGGTGTACGCCTCGTTCGGCGACCCGCTCAGCCCTCGCCAGCGCTGGATCGCCGCCTGCCTCTACGCCGGTCGCGGAGCCGCGCTCACCGGCCGGGTGGCGCTCCAGGTCCACGGCGTCCGGAGCCTGCCCGCCGACCCGGCGGTACGGGTACTCGTGCCGCACGCCCGTCAGGTCCGGTCGGTCGAGTTCGTACGGGTGCACCGCACCCGGCGGCCCGATCCGGGCGACGAGGTGGCGCCGCCGATCCGGACCTGTTCGCTGAGCCGGGCCGTGGCCGACGCCGGCCGGTGGTGCCACGACCTCGCCGCGATCCGGGCGATGGTGGAAGAGGTGGTCCGGGAGCGCCGGGTAGGCGTCGAGGCGCTGCGGCGCGAGGTGGAGCAGGGGCCGACGGCCGGCAGCGGGCTGCTGCGACTGGCGCTGAACTCGCTATGAGGAGGCGGTGTCCGAGTCCCGGGCGCCGCCGGGCCGGGCGGAGACGGCGGAGTCGGCCGGAACCGGGTGACCGGTGACGCGGGTGTCGCCGTTCCCCGGGGCCGACGCGCGGCCGACCCGGTCGGGCCGTACGTTCTCGTGCGGGAACACCCACCGGCGGAACGCCCACAGGCGGAAGACCATGCCGAGCAGCGTGCCCAGGATCATGCCGAAGACGAAGTCGGACAGTTCCTGAACGGGTCGCGAGACCGTCGGCACCTTCAGGTCGAACACGTAGCGCGACATCAGCAACGGAATGTCGGTCAACCCCACCGCGACCGCGCTGATCAGGAAGAACAGTGTGGCCTCGTGGTGGCGGCGGCGGCCACCACGGGTCCGGAACGACCACTCGCGGTTGAGGAAGTAGGAGATGATCGCGGTGATCACGGTGGCGATCGTCAGGGCCGTGACGGGCCGGTGGGGCAGCACCGTGAACTTCAACCCATAGTTGATCAATACGGCGAGCACGTAACAGAAGCCGCCGACCATGAGGAACTTAACGGACTCGCGGCGCTTGATCAGTATCGAACGAAACGGTTGCGGCACGACGGCCAGCACGCGATCGACCAGGGACACCGGACGGACTATACCGGGCCGATGTTGCCCATGGCCGTGACCGGAGAGCGGGGCCGGTCACGGCCATGTCAACCGATACGTTCAAAATGCGCAGGCGACCACGAGCTCGTCGGTACGCCCGGGCAGCAGGTCGACCCGGCCGATCCCGCCGGCCGCACGCAGGTCCGCCTCGGCCAGCGCCAACAGGTCCAGCTGGCTCGCCGGGCCCAGCACCTCGGCCAGCGGTACCGCCGTCTTCATCGACATGCGCCTGTCCGACTTGGCCCGGCGCACCTGATGCAGCGCCGCGCTGGTGACGGTGAGCACGTCGCGGTCACCCACGGCGTCGGTCAGTTCCCGCGCCGACGGCCACGGCGCCCGGTGCACCGAGCCGTACCGCCACCACGACCAGACCTCCTCCGTCACGTACGGCAGGACCGGCGCGAACAGCCGCAACTGCACCGACAGCGCGAGCGCGAGGGTGGCCCGCGCCGACGGCGACCCGGCGTACGCGCGCTCCTTCACCAGTTCGATGTAGTCGTCGCAGAACACCCAGAAGAAGCGCTCGGCGGCCGTGAGGGCTCCCGTGTGGTCGTACCCGTCCAGGGCTGCCGTCGCCGACTCGACCGTCGTCGCGAGGTACGCGAGCAGCGACCGGTCCAGCGGCTCGGTCACGGCCGCGACGCCGTCGCGCAGCGCCGAGGCGGCACCCAGGCCGAGTACGAACCGCGACGCGTTGAGCAGCTTCGTCGCCAGCCGCCGGCCGATGCGGATCTGCGCCTCGTCGAACGTGAGGTCGGTGCCCGGGCGGCCGGTGGCGGCCCAGTACCGCACCGCGTCCGAGCCGTACCGCTCCAGCGTCTCCAGCGCCGGGTTGGCGTCGAACGCCTTGGACATCTTCTTTCGGTCCGGGTCCAGGATCCAGCCCGAGATCACCGCCGTCTGCCAGGGAAGCGAGCCGGCCTCCAGGTGCGAGCGCACCACCGTCGCGAACAGCCAGGTACGGATGATCTCGTGCGCCTGCGGCCGGTGGTCGAACGGGAACACCCGCTCGTACAGGTCCGGATCGCGTTCCCAGCCACCGGCGATCTGCGGGGTCAGCGACGAGGTGGCCCAGGTGTCCATGACGTCCGGGTCGGCGACGAAGCCGCCCGGCCGCCCGCGCTGCCACTCGTCGTACCCCTCGGGCGGCTCGGACGCGGGGTCGACCGGCAGCCGCCACTCCGGCGGGGTCAGCGGGCGCCCGTAGCTGATCGACCCGTCGACGCGCACGGGGTACCACACCGGGATCGGCACGCCGAAGAAGCGCTGCCGGCTGATCAGCCAGTCCCCGGTCAGGCCGCGCACCCAGTGCTCGTACCGGTGGTGCATGTGTTCGGGCACCCAGCGCAGCTCCTCACCGCGTTCCAGCAGCTTCTCGCGCAGCGCGAGGTCGCGGCCGCCGTTGCCGATGTACCACTGGCGCGAGGTCACGATCTCCAGCGGCAGGTCACCCTTCTCGTAGAACTTCACCGGATGGGTGATCGGGGCCGGCTGGCCGACCAGGTCGCCGCTCTCGGTGAGCAGCTCCACGATCCGCCGCCGGGCCTGGGCGATGGTTCGGCCGGCCAGCTCCGCATAAGAGGCCGCGTCCACGCCGGTTGGCGGCTCGGGCAGCAGCCGGCCGTTCCGGCCGATGACCGTACGGGTCTCCAGGTTCAGCTCGCGCCACCAGGTCACGTCGGTCACGTCGCCGAACGTGCAGACCATGGCGATGCCCGTACCCTTTCCGGGGTCCGCCAGCGGGTGCGCGTGGACCGGCACCTCCACGCCGAACAGCGGGGTACGCACGGTATGCCCGACCAGGCCGGCGAAGCGGGCGTCGTCGGGGTGGCAGACCAGCGCGACGCAGGCCGGCAGCAGCTCGGGCCGGGTGGTGTCGATCTCGACATCGGAGCCGAACCGTAGCCGGTGCATGGCGCCCGGTCGTTGCCGGTCCTCCAGCTCGGCCTGGGCCACCGCGGTCTGGTACGTCACGTCCCACAGCGTCGGCGCCTCGGTGAGGTACGCCTCACCGCGGGCGAGGTTGCGCAGGAACGCCCGCTGGCTCGCCACCCGGGCGTCGTGGCCGATCGTCGTGTACTGGTACGACCAGTCGACCGACAGGCCGAGCCGGCGCCACATCGCCTCGTACGCCTGCTCGTCCTCGGCCGTCATCCGCTCGCACAGCTCGATGAAGTTACGCCGCGAGATCGGCGTCCACTCGCCGGTCGGGATGAACGCCGGGTCGTAGGGCAGCGCCGGGTCGCAGCGGACCTTGAAGTGGTTCTGCACCCGCCGCTCGGTCGGCAATCCGTTGTCGTCCCAGCCCATCGGGTAGAACACGGCCTTGCCCCGCATCCGCTGGAAGCGGGCCACGATGTCGGTGTGGCTGTACGAGAAGACGTGCCCCATGTGCAGGGCGCCGGATACGGTCGGCGGAGGCGCGTCGATCGCGTAGACGCCCGCCCGGTTCCTCGACCGGTCGAACGCGTACGTACCCTCCTCCTGCCAGCGGCGCGACCACTTCTCCTCGAGCCCGTCCAGGGTCGGACGCTCGGGGATGCGGCGCGCGGTGCGCTCCGTATCCGTCATGGACCGATGCTAAGTAGGGCGGGCGCGCCGCGCCGCCCTATTACGAGCGGCTGCGCAGATCGGCAAGGTCATCACAACGTCCGGGAAGTCGTGGCCCCGGTCGTCACCGGAGACCACGACTTCAGGCGGGTTGTGCCGGTCTAGACGAGGCTGTCGCGCCATTCCTGGTGGAGCGTCGCGTACCGGCCGCCGTCTGCCACCAGCCCGTCCGGCGGCCCGTCCTCGACCACTCGACCGGCGTCGAGGACGAGCACCCGGTCGGCGATCTCCACCGTGGACAGCCGGTGGGCGATGACGATGGCGGTACGGTCGGCGAGGATCGTTCGCAGCGCCCGCTGCACCAGCCGCTCCGACGGGATGTCCAGAGAGGACGTTGCCTCGTCGAGGATCAGCACGGCCGGGTCGGCCAGGAACGCCCGGGCGAACGCGACGAGTTGGCGCTGGCCGGCGGAGAGCCGCCCACCCCGTTTGCGGACGTCGGTGTCGTACCCCTCGGGGAGCGCCCGGATGAACGCGTCCGCGCCGATCGCGCGGGCCGCGTCCTCGACCTCCTGGCGGCCGGCGTCCGGGCGGCCGAACCGGATGTTGTCGGCGACGGTGCCGGAGAACAGGAAGTTCTCCTGGGTCACCATGACCACGGCCCGGCGCAGGTCGTCGTCGGTGAGGTCGCGCAGGTCGACGCCGTCGAGCGTGACCGTACCCTCGCTCGGGTCGTAGAAGCGGGCGACCAGCTTGGCGATCGTGGACTTGCCGGCACCCGTCGCGCCGACGACCGCGACCGTCTGGCCGGACGGGATGTGCAGGTCGAGCCGGGAGAGTACGACCCGCTCACCGCGGTAGGCGAACCGTACGCCGTCCAGGCGCAGGTCTCCGCGGGCCGCCGGTAGCGGCTCGGGCCGGGCCGGCTCCGGTACGGACGGGGGTTCGTCCAGGACGCCGGCGAGCTTCTCCAGCGCGGCGGTCGCCGACTGCAACGAGTTGTAGAACTGGCTGAGCTCCTGCATCGGCTCGAAGAACCGGCGCAGGTAGAGCAGGAACGCGGCGAGTACGCCGACCTCGGTCTGCCCGTGCAGGGCCCGGTAGCCGCCGTAGGTGAGCACCACGGCGATCGTCACGTTGCCGACCAGCTTGATGCTGGGGGAGTAGGTCGCGATCAGGCGGTTCGCCGTCAGGTTGGCAGCCCGGTAGTCGTCGTTGACCGCGTCGAAGATCTCCTGGTTGCGAGGCTCGCGCCGGAACGCGTGCACGGCCCGCATGCCGCCCATCGACTCGACGAAGTGGACGATCACCAGGGCGACCGCCTCCCGGGTACGCCGGTAGGCCCGCGCCGAGGCGCGCTGGAACCAGCGGGACAGGATCAGCAGGAACGGGAACGACGCCATCGTGACCAGCGCCATCGGCCAGTCGAGCCAGAGCAGGATGGCGGCCACCGAGATCACCGACAGGCCGGCGAGGACGAGGTCCTCGATCCCGCCGTCGAGCAGTTCGCTGATCGAGTCCATGTCGCTGGTCAGCCGGGCCACCACCCGGCCGGAGGTGTACCGCTCGTGGAACGCGACGCTCAACCGCTGGAAGTGGTCGTACACCCGGCGCCGCAGGTCGAGCAGGATGGCCTGGCCCACCCTGCCGGACAGCGCCAGGAAGCCGCGCTTGGTCGCGAACTCGGTCACGATGGCGACGGCGAACGCGACCGCCACCGCGACGAGTACGGTCGGGTCGTCCCGCCCGCCGGACAGCGGCGGGATGCCCCGGTCGATGCCGAGCTTGACGAGGTACGGGCCGGCCATCGCGGCGGCGTTCTGGGCCAGCAACAGGGCCACGACCACCCGGAGCGCGCGGCGGTGCGGGCGCAGCAGCGAGCCGAGCAGCCGCCGGGTTCTGGCGCGCAGCCGTACCACCGACGCCTCGTCGGCGGCCTCCGCCGCCGTACGCTCGGCGTCGTCGTCCGGTGCGACCCCTCGCCAGGCCTTGAGGTCGACGCTCATGCCGCTCCCTCCTCGAGCAGGTGGCCGGACGAGACGGCGTCGGTGGAGGCGGACAGCACGGCGCGGTACTCGGGCACGGTCGCCAGTAGTTCGGAGTGCGTTCCGACGGCCGTGATCTCCCCGTCGTACAGGAGCGCCACCCGGTCGGCGAGCGCGACCGTGGACGGCCGGTGCACCACGAGCAGTGCGGTCGTCCCCTTCAGCACCCGGGCCAGGGCCTCCTCGACGAGTGCCTCGGTGTGCACGTCGAGGGCGGACAGCGGGTCGTCCAGGACCAGGACCCGCGGCTTGCCCAGCACCGCGCGGGCGAGCGCGAGGCGCTGCCGCTGGCCGCCGGAGAGCGACAGCCCCTGCTCCCCGACGCGGGTGTCCAGGCCCCACGGCAGGTCGTACACGAAGTCGGCCTGCGCCACCGCCAGCGCCTCGGTGATCTCGGCGTCGCTCGCGTCGGAGCGGCCGAGGGCGAGGTTCTCGCGCACGCTCATCGAGAACAGGGTGGGCTCCTCGAACGCGACGCCGACGATCCGGCGCAGGGAGCTGAGCCGGTAGTCGCGGACGTCGCGCCCGTCGATGGTGATCCGGCCGCCGGTCACGTCGTACAGCCGGGGCACCAGCGACACCAGTGAGGTCTTGCCCGAGCCGGTGGCGCCGACGACGGCGAGCGTCTCGCCGGGCCGTACGTCGAGGTCGACGCGGTGCAGCACCGGGGTCTGCGCACCCGGGTACGCGAACCGGACGCCCTCGAACCGGACGTGGCCCTCGACGTCGCGGGGCGTGACGACGGCCGCCGCCGGGTGGTCGACGATGGACGGCTCGGTGTCGAGCACCTCGTAGACCCGGTCGGCGGCGGTCATCGCCTCCTGGCCGTTGGCGATGATCCAGCCCAGCGCGTCGATCGGCCAGACGAGCATCACCTGCAACGACACGAACGCCACCAGGCCGCCGAGCGACAGGGCGCCGCGGGAGACCTCCAGAGCGCCGACGACCAGTACGAGCGCCAGCGTCACGTTCGGGATCAGGTCGAACTGGGACCACGTGTTGGCCAGCATGCGCGCCTTGCTGACCCCGGTGTCGTGGACCCGCCGCGCGCCGTCGGCGAACCGGGCGCCCTGGTGGCGGCGCCGGCCGAAGGACTTGATGACCCGGATGCCCTGCGCGGACTCCTCGACCTGGGTGGCCAGGTCACCCAACTGGTCCTGCATGGTGCGGGACGCCTTGAAGTACTGCTGGGTGAACCGCTTGCTCACGGAGAACAGCGGCACGGCGCTCGCCGCGACGAGCAGCCCGAGCGGCCAGTACAGATGGATCAGCAGCGCGACGACGGTGACGTAGGTCCCGGTGTTGACCACCAGGAAGATGAGGCCGAAGGAGAGGAAGCGCCGGATCACCGAGAGGTCGCTGGTGGCGCGGGACAGCAGCTGGCCGGACTGCCACCGGTCGTGGAACGCGATCGGCAGCCGCTGGAGGTGCGCGTACAGGTCGCGGCGCAGTTCGGCCTCCATGCCGAGCGCCGAGGCGGACTGGGTCCAGCGCCGGATGAAGATGAGCAGCGCTTCCACCACGCCGAGCGCGAGGGCGAGTGCGCCCAGGGTGAGCAGGCCGGTCGCGTCGCCGTGGCGCACCGGGCCGTCGACGACCCGGCGCACCACCAGCGGCACCACGATGCCCGCGCCCGTCGCCGCTCCGGCCGCGATCAGCAGCCAGACCATCTGGTTGAGGTAGGGGCGCACGTAGTGGCGGACTCGCCACAGGTTGCGTAGCCGATGGGGGACAGTCAGAGGATTGTCAGCGGTCGGCACGCCTCGAAGCTACCGGGATGGTCTGACGTTCCCCACCGCTTTTCGCCATATGATGATCTTGATTGAATCGCCCCCAGGGGAGTGATCAGCGTAGATAGGATGGGGAGCGGATTCAGGCCTCGTGGTCGAGCAGCCACCGTTTGACCGGCAGCCCCCACCGGAAGCCGCCGAGCGTCCCGTCGGTGCGCAGCACCCGGTGGCACGGCACGAACAGCGCCGCCGCGTTGCGGGCGCACGCCTGCGCCGCCGCCCGCACCGCCGCCGGCCGCCCGGCCAGCGCCGCGAACCCGGTGTACGTGACCGGGTGGCGCACCTCGCGAAGCACCTGCCACGCCTGCTCCAGGAACACCCCGGACCGCTGGCGCACCGGCACCTCGTCGACCGCCGCGAGGTCACCGTCCAGGTAGGCCAGCACGGCCTTGGTGACCGGGCCGAGGTCCGCGCGCGGCTGCGGGTCCGTGGCCGGTTTCAGGGTCGAGTGTACGAGGGGAGCCAGCACTGCCGGGTCGGTGGTCCAGCCACTCGCCAGCACCGTGTCGTCGTCGGCCAGCAGGATCGTGAACGGGCCGGCCGGGGTATCCATCGTGGACGTATACCAGTTCATGCGTGCCTCCAGAGTCTGATCAGCGCATACGAGCGCCAGGGCCGCCAGCGCGTGGCGTACGCGGCCAGCGCCGTCGGATCATCGGGCAGGCCGAGCGCCGCTGCGCCCCGGCGTACGCCCAGGTCGGTCGGGAGAAAGACGTCAGGGTCGCCGAGCGCGCGCAGCGCGACGTAGCCGGCGGTCCACGGGCCGACCCCCGGAAGTTCGAGGAGCCGCCGCTCGGTCTCGGCGCGGTCCGCGCCGTCGTCGAGTACCAGATCACCGTCGGCCACCACGGTGGCGAGCGCCCGGATCGTACGGCGGCGGGCGGCCGGCATGGAAAATGCCTCGTCCGGTGCGGCGGCGACGGTGGCGGCGCCCGGGAAGAGCATCTCCTCGCCGCCGTCGACCGCGCAGGCCCGGACCAGCTTCGCGAGCACCGTCCGGGCCGCGGCGACCGACACCTGCTGGCCCACGATCGCCCGGACGGCGAGTTCGAAGCCGTCCACGGTACGCGGTAGGCGTACCCCCGGTTCTTTCTCGATCGTCTCGGTGAACGCGGGGTCCATGGCGAGCGCGGCGTCCACCGCCTCGGGGTCGGCGTCCAGGTCGAGCAGGCGGCGGCAGCGCGCCACCGCCGGGGCGAGATCACGGACGTCGGTCAGCCGGAGCGTGGCCTGGATGTAGCCGTCGCGGGGCGCCAGCGACGCGGTGCCGGACCCGTGGGGCAGGCGCAGCGTGCGGTGGTACCCGTCGCCGTCGACCGTTTCCACGCCGGGGATCGCGCGGGCGGCCAGGTAGCCGACCAGTGCCTCGGCGTGCAGCGGGCGCCGGTACGGCAGCCGCAGCGTGATTGTGCCGGGTGTCGCGGTCCGGTGCGCCGCCGACGCTTCCCGCAGCGCCGACGGCGGCCGCCCGTACACGTCCCGGATCGTCTCGTTGAACTGCCGTACGCTGCGGAATCCGGCCGCGAACGCGATCTCGGCCAGGCCCAGGTCGGTCGTCTCGACCAGCACCCGCGCGGTCTGGGCGCGCTGCGCCCGCGCCAGCGCCAGCGGCCCCGCGCCCAGTTCGGCGTGCAGCATCCGGTGCAGGTGCCGCTCGGTGTACCCGAGCCGGCCGGCCAGGCCGGGCACGCCGTCCCGGTCGACGACCCCGTCGCCGATCAACCGCATCGCGCGGGCCACCACGTCCGCCCGGTTGTCCCACTCCGGCGAGCCGGGCGCCGCGTCCGGGCGGCACCGCAGGCAGGCGCGGAAACCCTCGCGCTGCGCCGCGGCCGGGGAGGGCAGGAACCGGACGTTGTGCCGCTTCGGCGTGACGGCCGGGCACGACGGGCGGCAGTAGATCCGCGTCGACGTCACGGCCGTGACGAACCAGCCGTCGAAGCGCGGGTCCCGGCTGTCGACCGCCCGGTAGCACCGTTCGAAGTCCAACTCCACGCCTTCGATCCTGCCCCTGTCGGGTACCGGATGCTCGCGGTTTTCGGACATGGCCGTGCGCGTCACCGTCGGCGGATTTTGTCGCCGGTCGATGGCATGCTGACCGGCATGCGCATCGCTGACCACATCGCCGTACTGGACCACGATGGCCGACGGATGGCGGACGCCGCCGAGCGCGCCGGTGTGGACACCGAGATCCCGGCCTGCCCGGGCTGGCGGATCCGGGACCTGCTCGGCCACCTGGGCGGCGTGCACCGGTGGGCGGCCTCCTACGTCACCACGGGAAGAAACGAGCCGTTCAGGCGGGACGGGCTGGCGGAGTTCGCCGCACCCGATGCCGACGACGCGCTGGTGGGCTGGTTCCGGGAGGGTCATCGGGCGCTGGTCGACACGCTGGCTTCCGCCGACGAGTCGGTAACGTGCTGGACGTTCCTGCCCGCCCCGTCTCCGCTGGCGTTCTGGGCCCGCCGGCAGGCGCACGAGACCGCGATCCACCGCGCCGACGCGGAGTCGGTGACCGGCGGCGTCCCCGACTGGGACCCGGAGTTCGCGGCCGACGGCGTCGACGAACTGCTCAACGGCTTCGTGAGCAGGCCACGTGGCCGTCTGGTCGCCGACCCGCCCCGGAGCATGGCGGTGGCGGCGACCGACGTCGACGCGGCGTGGACGATCATGATCGGGCCCGACAGTCGCCGCGTGGACCCTGGTGCCGACGCCGCCGACCTGACCCTGACGGGGCGTGCCAATGATCTGTACCTGATGCTGTGGAACAGGCGGGGTGCCGACGGTCTCGACGTGCGCGGCGACCGGGCCGTCCTTGACCTGTGGCGCCAGCAGGCCAGGATCTGACGCACAGCAGTCGCCCGGATCTTGGCGCTGACACCGCGTAGACTCGGCGCACGTGAGTCTCAGCATCGGTATCGTCGGCCTGCCCAACGTCGGCAAGAGCACCTTGTTCAACGCGTTGACCAAGAACAACGTGCTCGCGGCCAACTACCCCTTCGCCACGATCGAGCCCAACATCGGCGTGGTGGGCCTGCCCGACCCCCGGCTGGAGAAGCTCGCGGAGATCCACGGGTCAGAGAAGATCATCCCCGCACCCGTCTCGTTCCTCGACATCGCCGGTCTCGTCCGTGGCGCCTCGAAGGGCCAGGGCCGGGGCAACGCGTTCCTGGCCAACATCCGCGACGCGTCCGCGATCTGCCAGGTCGTACGCGCGTTCAGCGACCCGAACGTGGTGCACGTCGACGGCAAGGTCTCGCCGTCCGACGACATCGAGACGATCAACACCGAGTTGATCCTGGCCGACCTGCAGACGCTGGAGAAGGCGATCCCGCGGCTGGAGAAGGAAGCGAAGCTGCGCAAGGACCGGGCGCCGCTCGTGGCGGCCGCCAAGGCTGCGGCGGAACTGCTCAACACCGGCACCACGCTGTACGCCGGCGCGGAGAAGGCCGGCATCGACGTCGCCGAGCTGCGCGAGCTGCACCTGCTCACGACCAAGCCCTTCCTGTACGTCTTCAACGTCGACGAGGAGGAGCTGGCCAACGAGGCCGTCCTGGACGAGCTGCGCGCCCTGGTCGCGCCCGCCGAGGCGATCTTCATGGACGCGCAGGTCGAGTCCGAGCTGATCGACCTGCCCGAGGACGAGGCGCGCGAGCTGCTCGAGTCGATCGGCCAGCACGAGCCCGGCCTGCACCAGCTGATCCGGGTCGGCTTCCGTACGCTCGGCCTGCAGACCTACCTGACGGCCGGTCCGAAGGAGTCGAGGGCCTGGACGATCCCGATCGGGGCGACCGCCCCGGAGGCCGCCGGCGTGATCCACTCCGACTTCCAGCGCGGGTTCATCAAGGCCGAGGTCGTCGCGTACGACGACCTGATCGCGACCGGTTCGATGGCCGCCGCGAAGGCCGCAGGTAAGGTCCGCATCGAGGGCAAGGAGTACGTGATGCAGGACGGCGACGTGGTGGAGTTCCGCTTCAACGTGTAGCGCGACGCACTCACCGGCCGGGGATGCGACGGCTTGACTCGCCGGGGTCCCGCTAGTCGTCTTCGTCACCCGCGTCGTGACGACCCCGCTTCTTCGGCCGCATGAACCCGGCAAGGCCCGCTCCGAGGTTCTTGGCGCCGTCGAGGACGCCCTTTGCGGCGGTCAGCGCCTGCGGCTCGTCCGGGATCCCGTCTCCGTCGAGGTCCACGCTACGGAACGGCCGGGAGACGGTACTGGCGGCCGTGGTGACGCCGCTGCCCACGGCGGTCGCGGCGCCGCCGACCCAGCCTCCGGTCGCCTGCGCGGCGCTCTCGAGCGCGAGCAGCGCGCGGTTCGGCTCGTCGCCCTTGTCCGGCTTCTCCTTCACCTCAACGGCCAGGTGGTCCGGGAATGCTTCGGGAGCCGGAGGGAAGGCGCCCTGAGCCGCGACGACGACTTCACGTCCGAAGACGAACCGCGACGCGCCGCTCAGGACGGCCCCGACGCTGAACTCGACGGCCGTCTGCCCCCGTTTGCCGAGCTGCTCGCGGAGGTCTTCGAGCTTGCCGCCCTGGATGCTCTGTATCAGTGACTTCGCCCCGTCGCCGGGCAGTGAGCCGGCCAGCGTGCTCGCCCAGTGGGACCAGTCACCACGTCCATCCGCAATACGCTGCCCCATGTCGACCGCCGACGATGGCGAAGCCTTGGCGAGGTCGGTGGCGAAGGAGGTGATCTGGGCCTGGCTCACCCGGCTGTTCGAGAGGCCGTACACGAGCGCCTTCGCCTGATCCTGGTCGTAGGTGATGCCATGAATGTCCGCGAGGGCGAGCCCGAACATCGCGGTGATCTCGAAGTGCAGTTGCTCGTCCGCGGCGGGCAGAAGATTCGTCGCCGCCGCGGTCTTGGCCAGACCGATCGCCGCGGCCTTGACACCGGCCTTGACGCCGGTTTTGGCGGCGCCGCCGCCCGGAATGAAGCTGACTGCGATGCCGCCGGCCGTCACGATCCCGCCCGCAACACTGATCGCGGTCAGGTAGTGCCGCTCGAGCGCCTTGATGATCTCGGCGGGCGTGGCGTCCGGGTTCCGTCGGCGCACCCAGCGGGCATACTTCCGAGCGATCGCCTGGCGACCGCTGACCGCTTTCGCGATCTCCCGCTCGGCGTCCTCGTCGACGAGTTCCGCCTCGAGCGTGATCTGCTCGAGAGCCTGGCTGGGCTCGGTCATCGGACTCCTTCGCGTGTTCGGCAAGCTACTGCAGGATATTCGGCCTCACGATCGAGGTCGGGATGCTGGCAGTGCCAGCCCGCGAGACCCTGCGCGTCGCAGTCGTCCATCCGCGCCTGGAGCCTTGCCTGAGTCGCCCGATCACATGATTACCGGCGGTGGAGTTCCGACTCAACATTTGGCTCCCGATTCAGCCGCGCGATGTACAGCAACCCAGCCGTACCGCGCCGGCCTGCACAAGACCGAGGGGAGCCGTCTGGTCTCGCGTCCGACCACAGGCGACCTCACTGCCTGTATTCGGAAGGTTGAGGGGGCACTGTCCGGCGGGCGGTAGCGTTCTGCCTCGTGAGCGATGTTGCCGCAACGGCTGCACTTGTACGTGGCCTCCTTGGGCGGAGGCTGCTCGCGGTGACCGAGGCTCGCCATTGGTACGAGGGCGAGAGGGGCGGTGGCGCTGCCAGCCTGATCCACTTTTGGCTGCACTTCGAGGGCAAACCCTTCCTCATGGCTCACGGAACCGGCGACTATCTGCGTCTGGAATTCAGTGAGCCCTACGCGTCGTATGACATGCAGGAACATGGGGAGACCCGGGTGGAGCCAGCGCACGCCCCTGATCTTCTGTCCGCGTTCGTCGGCCAGCGATTGGTCGACCTCGCTCTGATCCAGGGCTATGTGTCGGAGCCTGCGGTAGGCGGCCTACGGCTGCGTTTCGAGCGCCAGGTCCTGGTGGTCGCATCGCTTGCCGATGAGTGGGTCCTGTCAACAGGGTCGATCCCGGCTGAGCTGGGGTCGTACCTGCGTGCCGGTCCTTGGTTAGGCGGTACTTCCGTCGAGCAGCCATCCGAGCAGCCAAGCCACTGAACAGTGGCGGACGATGGTGGACGTCGGCCGCAGGTCGACGACGACCAGAAACCCCACGACTACTGGTTGGCCGAGGACTCGTAATGCGTAGGTCGGCAGACGCCTTGGCTGACCTCGGGCAGGCTCGCGGAGTACAGCAGCGGAGTACAGCAACCGTGCCGGCCGCACCCGACCGCGACGAACCCCGACAAGCCCCGTGACCTCGGACGACGCCGAATCTGACCGCTCCGCCGGTAGTTCGCATCGAGGGATCAGGCCGGGCCCGTAGTTGTCGACAGCAACGGAACTAGGCCATGTGTCTTGAGCGCCAGACCGATCTCCTACGGCTGGTTTGCCGTACTCTGTCGCCGCTGTCGGCGGCAGGAGGGCCTCACGTGTACGACGCACGGGTCATTGTGGACTCGATCAGTCCGCTCCGGGTGCGGCTAACGACGATGCAGGTGACGTTCCCGCGGATCATCCTGCCTGAGTGGAACACCCACCGGGCACTGTCGCGTAACAGCCAGTCCAGCCGAGCCCGGCCGCTGGCAAAGACGATCGACGACGTGCTCGCCGATCCGTTCATTCCCGACGAGTGGGGCCGCAACCAGTCTGGGATGCAGGCCGGTAGTGAGATCGATGACCCGCATGCTGCGGAAGCGCAGTGGCGTGCAGCGCTCGCCGACATGGTCGGGCACGCGCAGGTCCTCGGGGAGCTCGGTGTGCACAAGCAACTGGTGAACCGGCTCCTCGAGCCGTTCATGTGGCACACCGTGCTGTGCACGGCGACCGACTGGTCCAACCTGTTTGCGTTGCGGGTTCACCCGGACGCGCAGCCGGAGATCCGCCGTGCCGCCCGCCTGGCGTTGCGCGCGTACCTGGACTCGTCGCCCCGCCCGGTCGGGTACGACCAGTGGCACCTGCCGTTGCTGTCAGCTGACGAGCTCGCCGAGGCTCGCCACGATCCTCAAAGGTGGCTGCCGGTCAGCACGGGCCGCTGCGCGCGAGTGTCGTACCTGACCCACTTGGGGACACGGGACCCCAATGCGGATGTCGAACTGCACGACCGGCTACTGGACAGTCGCCACCTAAGCCCGTTCGAGCATGTCGCCCGGCCGCTGCACCCGGCCGAGGGCGGCGCGGACGGGATGTCGGGCAACTTCCGCGGCTGGCACCAGTACCGCAAAGACGTCCCGTTCGAAGGCGACTACGCCGCAGCGCTCGGCCTCGACGACCTCACCGAGTTGTTACTGGCCGCGTAGGCGGCCGCGCACGCGAAGCAGCCCCGTGCCTCGACGGGAAGTCCATCGAGGCACGGGGCCGATTCACGTTCAGGTCCGGCGCCGCCGGCCCGGTGGCCAGGCCTAGCGGTCCAGCGTCGGGTAGTCGATGTAGCCGCGCTCACCCGGCGTGTAGAACGTGTCCGAGTCGGGCTCGTTGAGCGGAGCGCCGAGCTCCCAGCGGCGGGGCAGGTCGGGGTTGGCCAGGAAGGCGCGGCCCACGGCGACCAGGTCGGCCAGGCCGTCGTCGAGGATCTCCTTCGCCGCGTCCTGCGTGGTCACCGACGCGAAGCCGTCGTTGGCGATGAACGGGCCGCCGAACCGGCGGCGCAGGTCCACCACCAGGTCGCTCGCCGGGTCCGCGAGCGCGTGCAGGTATGCCAGGCCGAGCGGCGCGATCGCGTCGATGAGCGCGCCGTACGTGGCCGCCACGTCGGCCGGGTCGGTCTCCAGCACACCCTGGATGTTGTGCGCCGGGGAGATCCGGATACCCACCCGCTCCGGGCCGATCGCCTCGGCCACGGCGCGCGTCACCTCGACGACGAAACGGGCCCGGGCGGCGGGGGAGCCGCCGTAGGCGTCGGTGCGGGTGTTGCTGGACGGGGCGAGGAACTGGTGCAGCAGGTAGCCGTTCGCGGCGTGCAGCTCCACCCCGTCCAGTCCCGCGTCGACGGCGTTGCGGGCCGCGGTCACGAACTCCGCCACCACGTCGGGCAGCTCGTCGGTGGCCAGCTCCCGGGGCACCGGGTACGGCTGCATCCCGTTCGCGGTGAAGATCTCGTCGGGCGCGGCGATCGCGCTCGGCGCCACCGACTCCAGGCCGCCCTTGTTGTCCGGGTGGCCGATCCGCCCGGCGTGCATGAGCTGCATGATGATCCGACCGCCACGCTCGTGTACCGCGTCCGCGACGGCCCGCCAGCCGCGCACCTGCTCGGCGGAGTGGATGCCGGGGGTGTTGGCGTAGCCCTGCCCCACGGCACTCGGCTGGGTGCCCTCGGTGATGATCAGGCCCGCCGAGGCGCGCTGCGCGTAGTAGGTGGCGGTGATGTCCTGCGGTACGCCGTCGGCGCCCGCCCGGTTGCGGGTCATCGGCGCCAGCGCGATCCGATTGGCCAGCTCGATCTTGCCCAGGGTGAACGGGTGGAACAGGGTGCTCATCGTCTCTCCGGTCGTCTCGGCTGCGGGGCGCCCAGGGGGGGTGGTGCGGCGCCCAGTGTTGATCAACTCTGCGTGTGGTGTGGCCATTCCCCGGCACGCATCCGCGTGGCCTACGTCATGCCGATCCGATCGGGCATGCCGTCGGCGGAGACGGATTGTGAGGGCCAACACGCTTGCCCGAACCATCGCCGGATGTAACCTTTTGCCGTTTCTGGGTAACTGAAAGTTACGTGTACAGAACGCGGCGGCGAAGGGATGTCCTCCGGCCGGCAGAGTCAGGACATACAGGGGAACGATGAGCTTCAAGACACCAGACCAGATCGCGACGGCAGCGGTGAACGCCGGCGTCGCGAAGGCAAACCTCACGCCCGACCGCATGCTCGCCGGAGGGATCCTTGCCGGCGCCTACATCGGCTTCGCCGGGCTGTTGAGCGTCGTCGTCACGGCCGGGCTGAAGACCGAAGCCTGGGGCAACCTGCCCACGCTGATCTTCGGCGCGGTCTTCGCGACCGGCCTCATCCTGGTCGTCATCGCCGGGGCGGAACTGGTCACCGGCAACATGGCGCTGTTGCCGCTGGCGCTGACCTCGCGCCGCGTGAGGGTCGGACGGGCCGCGATGAGCCTGGTGATCGTCACTGTCGGCAACCTGATCGGCGCGTTGCTGGTCGCCTACCTCCTCGCGGTGAAGACCGGAGTCATCGGATCCGCACACTCGGCTGCCGGCACTGCGGGTGCGCTCACCTTCGCCAAACTCGCCGCCGTCGCCAAGGGCAAGGCGGTGGCCGAGAACGGTCTGCAGATCTTCCTTCGCGCGATCGGCTGCAACTGGCTGGTCTGCCTTGCGGTCTGGATGGCCTACGCGGCCGAGGACATCGCGGGCAAGATCCTGGCGATCTTCTTCCCGATCATGGCGTTCGTCGCGCTCGGCTTCGACCACGTCGTCGCCAACATGTTCTTCCTCCCGGCGGCGATGTTCGCCCACGTGCCGGGTGTCAGCGGCGGGGAGGTCGTACACAACCTCGTCCTCGCCTTCCTCGGCAACGCGGTGGGCGGCGGGTTGTTCGTCGCCGGGTTCTACTGGTTCCTGTACCTGCGCGGCCGGCCGCGGGTCACGACTCCCGAGGGTGTCGAGGTCACACCGGCTTCGGAGGCGCGCAGTGAGGCCGGCGCGCACGCCGCCGGTCCGCGCTGACGCTCAGCTACTCACCATCCGGTTCCGGTGGCGTCCAGCGCTCGCCCGCGAAACGGGCGAGGGCGTGTTCGAGCTCCGGCGGGACCGGACCCTCTCCCAGTGACCAGATCGGGAACCAGCCGGAGCGGTTGACCCGGATCCGACGGCCCGCAGCCGAGGTCGGCGACAGCCGCAGATGCAGCATGCGTTGATCGCTGCGGGGACCGCCGATCGGGGGTTCGAAGTCGCGTACCGCCACCTGCGCCACGTCCGACCATGGCAATTCGAAGTGGCGCCGTCTGGTCGTAACCCGGATGGACTGTCTGTCGAGGTACATCTCGGCTCTGCGCCGGGCAGTTGGCGGCGCGACGAGGTCGAGGATCAGGGGCAGGATCACGAAGAAGCCGACGGTCAGCCACGCCCCCTGCTCGCCCCAGCCATGCTCCGTCGTGATGATGATGATCCATATCAGGGCGAAGGACCACGGTAGGACGTAGTTCCTGGGCTGGCCCCGGCGCAGCAGCATCCCGGTGTATCCGTGGAACCGGACCGCCTGCGGCTCCTCCTCCGGTGCCAGGGCTGACGTCACGGGTGCTGCGCTTTGCTCGGCGATACCCGACGTCGCGGCGAGCCGCGCCTGCAACCGCGCGTGCCGGAACTGGTACACGCCGCCGACCTGCCGCAGCACGCCGGCCCGCCGGGCGTCCTCGAGGAACGTCAACACCGACCACGGCAGGCGACCGGTGCCGGCCAGCGCGACCTTCGCCAGCAGCCAACGACTCCACGGGCTGAGCAGCAGTACCACCGCGGTGGCGCCGGCGCCGCCCACCAGGACCGTCCCCAGCGCGGACGGCAGACCGGCGATCGGGGCGATGAAGGCGGCCGCGATCGCCCCGACAGCCGGGCTGACCAGTAGTACCCCGAGTACCGTGCTCGCCTGCTCGCCCCGCAGCAGTGCCCGGGGGCCGGCCACCCGCGCGCTGTTACCGGGCATGCCCACCAACAGCACCAGCAGCCCGGGGAGGGTGAGCCCCAGCGCGAGCGCCGGCTGGTCGCGCAGCAGGAACATCACCAGCGGCGCCAGCAGGAAAATCAGCGCCACGGGACCCGGCACGTGCGCTCGCCGCCGGCCGAACAGCCTGGCGGGTCGGCGTGGCAGGTCGCCTTTGCCCAGCAGCGCCACCTGGGCGATCATGCCGCCCATGAGCCCGAACATCAGGGCCATCGTCGAACCGACGGCGACCGTGAACGCCTGGAACGGGTCCGATCCGGCGTACCAGGTCGTGAGCGTGTTCATGGCCCACATCAGCAGGAAGTAGGTGACTATCAGCACCGGCGCCTTGAGTACCGAGGGGAGCTTCGCCCGGTGCAGCTCCCACCAGCCGAGCTCCCTGGTATGCAACCGGGTCAGGTGGGCGGCCAGGAACCCCAGCCACCGCCGCGCCCGGTCCGGTCCCCAGTCGCGTACCGGCCGTGGCTGGTCCGGTGAGGGTGGACCGGTTCGGAAGACGGCCGGGATCAGGGCATCGAGCAGATGCCGCTCGATCGTCGCCGGATCGGGGAAGAGTGCCTCGTCGACGAGCTCGGCTGGATTCGCCGTCGGTTCGCCGTACGCGGTCCGGGCCAGCCAGAGCATCAATGGTGACGACAGCGCCGTGGCCAGCGGGCCGTCCGGGTGGTCGGCGAGCGCGGTCAGGACCGGCTCCCACCGGCCGGACCGCTGTGGATGGGAGGTCGCCCGCAGATGCTCCGCGGCGGTCGCCGCGGGTACGGGTTGCGCCCTGATCACCGCCGCGGACCGCAGGACGTCGTGATCGGTGACCACCTCGGCGTACTCGGCGGTCCGCGAGGTGAGGATCAGTGGCGTGCCGTCGGTGAGTGCCCGGTTGAGCCCGGTCAGGGCCTCGGCTCTGACCGGTTGCGGCAGTTCGTCCAGACCGTCGACGACCGGGATCAGACGGCGGTCGCGGACCAGCTCGCGGATGCGCTGGCGGTCCAGCGCGTCACTCTCACCGGCGTACTCCTCCCGGACGCGCCGGGCCAGCCAGGTGTCGAAGTGCTCTCTCCGCGGATCCCAGGACGCCGCCAGCAGGATGACCGGGACCGGTTGCTCGGTTCCGCGGGTACGCAGGAGCTCCAGGGTGAGCATGACCGCCAGCGACGTCTTGCCCGCTCCCGGACCGCCGAGGATCACCAGCCGCCGCTCCGGCAGGGCGCGGAAGGCCGCGGCCAGGTCGGCGAGCCCGTTGCCGGTACCGCTCAGATCGCCGCCGACGTTCTGCCGGTGATCGGCCAGGCCCCAGTCGGCGACCCAGCGCACCGCGAGCTTCGCCGTACCCGACAGCCCGCGCATACCGGCCTCGTCCCGCCACTGGGCATGCACCACCCGAGCCAGTTCGCGGGCGGCGCGATCCTGCGGCGTCTCACCGGGAACGCCGTGGAAGTGGATGTCACCGACGTCGCGGGCCTGGATGACGTACGTCGCCTGGCCGGAGAAGACGTTGTGGACGCCCTCCTGTTCCCCGGGCATGACCATGGCCGGCCGCTAGGAAGTGGTCGGCGGTGGGGTGGGTGTACCGATATTGATGTCGCCCACGTCCCCGGCCATGATGACCGTGGTCGCCGTACCACCCTTGAACTCGTTGTGTACGCCGCCGGTGGACTGAAGCCGGGCCGCCCGGGTTCGCCATGCGGCCAGTGCGGACGCGAAGTCCGGGTCTGACGCGCTCTGTTCCGCCAACAGCCGGGCCAGCCGTCCGGCGGTCGCGCGATCCGTCGGGGTCGCCTCCAGAGCGGCGAGTTCGGTCGTACCGGAAGAGCCGGGGATCCGCCGCACCAGCCTGGTCAGGGCGGTCCACACCTGCCGGCCCAGCTCGCCGCTCGCCGCGCTGGCCGCCGCGACCAGGACGGTTACAAGCGTCGGATCCATGTGACCTCCGCCGATTCAAGGTGTGCCGAGACCGCCACCCGCCGTACCAAGGTATACATGGATCGCCGTCGTTGGTTGCCCGCTGCAGGAAGGCGACTCCGGCCCACCACAATGGGATCTCGGTGATCGCGAGCCATCCAGTGGGCGCCATGAAGAACAGGCACATGACCGTCAGGGCGACCGGATCGTTCCGGCGGCGCAGGCGGTAGCGGGCCACGTTGACGGCCGCCTCGCGTGCTCGCGGGTCGTCGGACGGCTACACCGGTCGGCGGCCCGCACCGCGCGTACCGCTCTTTGCCGGTCAGCGGCTGCTCGGTTTGCCCTCAGGCCGTTTTCTGGATCGTGCGGTACATGGCCTCGATCCGCGCCGCGAGCGTGACCTCGCCGTTGGAGAGCGCCTCGCCCTCGGTCGTACACAGTTTGATCTGCGTGTGCCCGTCGAGCCGGCGGATCTGCGGGCGCAGTTGGAGCGTGTCAGCCACGATCTTGATGTGCTCGGCGAGCGCCGCGTGCTGCGTGTCGTCGAGTCGGAGCGTGCGATGGAACTCCCGGCCGGACCGGGTCCACCCGTCGAGCAGGCTCAGCGCATCGTCGAGATAGTCGACGCGATTGGCGCCCCGGCGAACGCGCATTATCCCACCTCTCGGGCTCCGAAACCGGCTCGTGGCCGAATTGAAGCCTGCTCGTTGCTTTTTGTGTCTGCAAGTCTGCCCGTGGCCACATGGTGTGTCGACGGCCACACTTACCCCGTGCGTTGTCCTACCGGACCGTACTTTTGCCCGATCAGACGACGCGTCTGGCACTCTTGATGCCCGTGACCAACGAACGGCCCATGCAACTGGTTGTGGTCGGAGCGGCCATCATCTCCGGCGGCCGGGTACTCGCCTGCGCCCGCTCCGACCAGCCGGAGTCGGCCGGTCACTGGGAGTTCCCAGGCGGGAAGGTCGAGCCGGGGGAGGACGACGTCTCCGCACTCATCCGCGAATGCCGGGAGGAGCTGGGCGTACGGATCGACGTGGGACCCACCGTCGGGCCGGAGGTACCGCTGCCGGGTGGTCGGGCGGTGCTGCGGGTGTACACCGCTCGGCTGTGCGGCGACGCCGCGCCCCGGCTGACCGAGCACGCGGAGATGCGGTGGCTGGCCGCCGACGAGCTGTCCGACGTGGCATGGATGCCGGCGGACGTACCGATCGCGGAGGCGCTGCGGCCGCTGCTGGCAGAGGGCGCGTCCCCTTCCCGCTGATCACGAACTTCCTCCGTACCCCGGCGCGGAGAACGTTCCGCGATCATGGAAGCGGGGAATGATCAGCCTATGACGGACCTGACGTACCCGGAGGTCGGCGCGACCCGCGGCGACCGGTTGCCGCCGGGGTACCGGCACGTGCGGCGGCACGAGCGGCTGGGTACCGGCGCCGAGGCGTTCCGGCTGGTCGTGGCCGGCCTGCGGACCTGGGACATGCAGCGCCTGGCCGGCCTGCGGGTACGCCAGTCGCCGCCGCCCTCGGTCGGCCTACGGGTGACCATGTCCCTGCCCGGCCTGCGCATCCCGTGCCAGGTGGTGTGGGTACTCGAGGAGGAGCGGCGGTACGGGTACGCGTACGGCACGCTGCCGGGGCATCCGGAGAGCGGCGAGGAGGCGTTCGTCGTCCACCTGGACGAGGCCGACCAGGTGTGGCTCGATCTGCGGGCCTTCAGCCGACCGGCCCGCTGGTACACCCGGCTGGCCGGCCCGGTGGGCTGGCTGGCCCAGGACCTGGCCACCCGGCGGTACGTGGGGGCGCTGCGGCGCCTCGCCGGCGGGCCTTCCGCATGATCACGGAGACTTTTCCGTGCTCCAGGACGGAAAAGTCTCCGTGATCATGGTGAGCGGGTGGAGTGCCCCGGTCAGTGCTCGTCGGGGCGGTTGGGGTGCTGGTAGTTGATGTCGGTAGCCGGCATCGGGAACTCGACGTCGTCGCCGAACGGCGACTGCGCTCCGGCGAGCTGCCCGGTGAACTCGGTGACCGGCAGCTTGCCGTCCGGACCGACCGGGGCGGCATGGCCGGCCGCCGCCTCACGGTGCCAGTTCGCGCTGATGTCGCCCTGGGCGCCGTGTGCCGCGGCCTGTTCGACCGGCGTGTCGGCGGTGCCCGCGTTCGGCCGGGGGGCGGTGGCGACGCCCGCGGTCGCGTACCCGGCCGGCTTGTCGAGCTGCTCGCGGCGGAAGATCTTCGAGCCGAGCCAGGCGATCGGATCGTATCGGCGGTCCACCGCACGCTCCTTCATCGGGATGATCGCGTTATCCGTGATCTTGATGTGCTCGGGGCACACCTCGGTGCAACATTTGGTGATGTTGCAGTACCCGATGCCCTGCTCCTCAACCGCCGCGTCCTTGCGGTCGGTCCGGGTGTCGAGCGGGTGCATGTCCAGCTCGGCCGCCCGGATGAAGAATCGGGGGCCTGAGAACGCCTGCTTGTTGTCCTCGTGGTCACGGATGACGTGGCAGACGTTCTGGCACAGGAAGCACTCGATGCACTTGCGGAACTCCTGCGAGCGCTCCACGTCGATCTGCTGCATCCGGTACTCGCCCGGCGCCACATCGGCCGGCGGTGCGAACGCCGGCAGTTCCCGGGCCTTCTGGTAGTTGAAGGACACGTCCGTGACCAGGTCACGGATCACCGGGAAGGTGCGCAGCGGGGTGACCGTGACCGTCTCCTCCGGCGCGAACGTCGACATCCGCGTCATGCAGCCCAGTCGCGGTTTGCCGTTGATCTCCATCGAGCAGGAGCCGCACTTGCCCGCCTTGCAGTTCCAGCGGACCGCGAGGTCGGGCGCCTGGGTGGCCTGCAGCCGGTGGATGATGTCGAGGACGACCTCGCCGTCGTTGACCTCGACCTGGAAGTCCTCGAGCTGACCGCCGTTGTCGTCACCGCGCCAGACCCGGAAGTTGCGCTGCTCGCCCATCACACATCACCCTTGTCGGCTCCGCCGACAGCGGCGGAATTCGAGGCTGAGCCACCCGACGCGGCGACGCCTTCGGCGGCCGCGTCGAAATCCGCCAGTTCCTCATCGGTCAGGTACTTGGCCAGCTCGGCCCGATCGAACAACCGCATCAGCTCGGAGCGCATCGTCGGCAGCGCCTTGCGCTCCAGGCGTACGTCCTCGCCCTGCAGTGAGCAGACCAGGTTGACCCGGCGCCAGTCCGGGTCCATCTGCGGGAAGTCCTCGCGGGTGTGCCCACCGCGCGACTCCTCCCGCTCCAGCGCCGCCTTGGCCGTGCACTCCGAGACGGCGAGCATGTTGCGCAGGTCGAGCGCGAGGTGCCAGCCGGGGTTGTACCGGCGGCCGCCGCCGACGCCGACCTTCTTGATCCGCTCCTTGAGGTCGGCCAGCCGGCCGAGCGACTCCTCCAGTTCGGACCTGCGCCGGATGATGCCGACCAGGTCGTTCATCACCTGCTGAAGCTCACCGTGCACGGTGTACGGGTTCTCGCCGCCCTCGCCGCGGCCCAGCGGGGCCAGCGCGTTCTCCACGGCGGCGTTGAGGGTCGCGGCCGGTACCTTGACCCGCTTCGTGGTCTCGTCGGCGCACCTGGCCGCGTACTCACCGGCCCGCTTGCCGAAGACCAGCAGGTCGGACAGGGAGTTGCCGCCGAGCCGATTGGAGCCGTGCATTCCGCCGGAGACCTCACCGGCGGCGAACAGGCCGGGGACCGCCGCCGCGGCCGTGTCCGGGTCGACCTCGACACCGCCCATCACGTAGTGGCAGGTCGGCCCGATCTCCATCGGCTGCTTCGTGATGTCGACGTCGGCGAGTTCCTTGAACTGGTGGTACATCGAGGGGAGCCGCTTGAGGATGAATTCGGCCGGACGCCGCGACGCGATGTCCAGGTAGATCCCGCCGGCGGGTGTGCCCCGGCCGGCCTTGACCTCGGAGTTGATCGCGCGCGCCACCTCGTCGCGGGGCAGGAGTTCGGGCGGGCGCCGGTTGTTGTCCGGGTCGGTGTACCAGCGGTCGGCCTCCTCCTCGGTCTCCGCGTACTGCTTGCGGAACACGTCCGGGACGTAGTCGAACATGAACCGCTTGCCCTCTGAATTGCGCAGCACGCCGCCGTCACCCCGGACCGACTCGGTCACCAGGATGCCCTTGACCGACGGTGGCCAGACCATGCCGGTCGGGTGGAACTGGAGGAACTCCATGTTGATCAGCGTCGCGCCGGCCCGCATCGCGAGCGCGTGGCCGTCGCCGGTGTACTCCCACGAGTTCGACGTGACCTTGTAGGACTTTCCCACGCCGCCGGTGGCCAGCACGATCGCCGGCGCCTCGAACAGGACGAACTCGCCGGATTCGCGGTAGTACCCGAAAGCACCCGCGATCCGGCCGCCCTCGACGAACAGTTCGGTGATCGTGGTCTCGGCGAAGACCCGGATGCGCGACTCGTAGCTGCCGGTGGCCGCGTAGTCCTCCTGCTGCAACGAGACGATCTTCTGCTGGAGCGTGCGGATCAGCTCCAGGCCGGTACGGTCGCCGACGTGCGCGAGCCGGGGGTACTCGTGGCCGCCGAAGTTACGCTGGCTGATCCTGCCGTCGGCGGTGCGGTCGAACAGCGCGCCGTACGTCTCCAACTCCCAGATGCGGTCCGGAGCCTCCTTGGCGTGCAGTTCCGCCATCCGGAAGTTGTTGAGGAACTTGCCGCCCCGCATGGTGTCGCGGAAGTGGACCATCCAGTTGTCGTTCGAGTTCGCGTTGCCCATCGCCGCGGCGGCGCCGCCCTCGGCCATGACGGTGTGGGCCTTGCCGAACAGGGACTTGGAGATGATCGCGGTCTTCTTGCCGGCGAGCCGGGCCTCGATCGCCGCCCGCAGCCCGGCGCCGCCGGCGCCGATCACGACGACGTCATAGTTGTGTCGCTCGATGTTGGTCATTGGCTGCTTTCCTTGAACCCAGTCTCAGTGGAAGAAGCGCAGGTCGGAGATCCAGCCGGCCGCGACCGCCATGACGTACGCGTCGGTCAGCATCAGCGTGCCGAGGGTGATCCACGCCAGTTGCATGTGCTTGCCGTTGAGCTTCGAGACGAAGCCCCAGGCGCGGTAGCGCACCGGGTGCTTGGAGAAGTGCTTGAGGCGCCCGCCGATGATGTGCCGGCAGGAGTGGCACGACAGCGTGTACGCCCAGAGCATCACGACGTTGACGAGCAGCACGATGTTGCCCAGACCGAAGCCGAAGCCACCGCCCTTGCCGTGGAAGGCGACGATCGCATCCCAGGTGTTGATCAGCGAGATCAGCACGGCCGCGTAGAAGAAGTACCGGTGGGCGTTCTGGAAGATGAGCGGGAAGCGGGTCTCGCCCGAGTAGTTGCGGTGGCCGTCCGGTACCGCGCACGCCGGCGGTGACGCCCAGAACGAGCGGTAGTACGCCCGCCGGTAGTAGTAGCAGGTGAGCCGGAACAGCAGCAGGAACGGCAGGGTCACCGCCGCGAACGGGATGATCGGCCAGTTCGGCAGGAACCGGCCGAACTCCGCGGACTCCGGCGCGCAGCCGGTCGACACGCAGGGGGAGTAGAACGGCGTCAGGTAGTGGTAGTCGGGGACCCAGTACAAGTCCTGCATGAACGCCCGGACCGTGGCGTAGGCGACCCACAGGGTCAGCAGGGACACCGTCAACAGTGGTGCCAACCACCACCGGTCTGTTCGCAACGTCTTCGCCGCGATCGCGGCGCGCGGCCGCTGACCGGCCGGCCTCGTTGCCGTCGTCGTCATCTCTGGCTTCGCTCCCTGTGCGGGGTGAGTGATGAGGCTCGCTGTCTTCAGTCTGCCGCCGGGCCGGGGTCCAGGGGCTGAACTGCACAGACAGCCACCCCCGACCCCGTCCCAGACGTGCCGGTGCATACGTTACGCCCGATGTGAGCAAAGACACGCAAGGAATGAGTCTTGCGTCTGCTATCGACGTTCCGAAAGATCAGCGGCCATAAATAGCCACTCGTGTGCGCAAAGTCACTCGACGCGGATCGATCGCGGAGATCGCGACCCGGCCGGCGGAGCCGAAGCGGGACGCCGAGGGCTCAGCCGGAGGCGCCGCCGGTGAAGTTCCACGACGCCAGGCGTACCGCCGGCGCCACGAACGACTCGCTGCCCCAGTCGCCCGGCTGCGTCACCGTGTGCGTACCGACGTCCAGGACGGCCCCGGGCGCGAGCGCCTGCGGGTACGCCTGGGTGAACCGGAAGTTCTGCACCGGGGTCGTGATCTCGCCGTCCTCGATGAGCCACACCCCGTTGCGGGTGAGGCCGGTGATCACCAGCGGCCGCGGGTCGAGGACCCGGGTGTACCAGAAGTCGGTCACCAGCAGGCCGCGGCGCACCCCGGCGACCAGGGCCGTCACCGACAGGTCCGCGGCGGGGCCGGCCACCTCACCGGACGGGGCGCCCGGAGCGGCGGGCAGCATCGTCATCCCCAGCGGTACCGGGCCGAAGGCGCGGGAGCCCGGATGGGCGTCGCCGGTCGATTCGGTACCGGCCTGTGCGGCGGTACGCCGGTCGTGGGCGACGCTCCGGGTCACCCCGCCGGCGACCAGTTCGAACCGGCCCTTGGGGGTGCCCTCCACATCGAACGGCAGGCCGATCGCCCGCGGCGTCGTGACGTCCTCCACGAACGTCACCGCCGGGTCGAACTGCTGCTCGCCGAGGCGCGCGAACGAGCGGTTCTCCAGGAACGCCTTGCCGTTGAACCCCCACATCGCGAAGTTGCGCAGGAGGTCGACGACGGCGTCGGACTCCAGTACCACCTCGTACTGGCCGGGCGGCAGCTCCACCGGGTTCTGGCTGGCCAGGGCCTTGGCCGCGGCGCGCATGCCGAGCACGCCGCCGTCGATGTCGGCCAGCCGCGGCGACGCGAGGCGTGCCACGCCGTCGGAGGTGCCGGTACGGGCGATGCCGTCCATCGCCGCCTCGGTCGTCGCGCCGGTCAGCGAGTGGCCGGCCGAGTTGGCGAACGCGGCGCTGACGTGGTTGGTCCGGAAGTACCCGGCGGTGGTCAGTCCCTCGGCCGCCTCGACGAACCGGCGTACCCGCACCGCCCGGTCCGCGGGCGTCGCCGCCACCGTGGCCTCGTCGACGTTGCCGCCGGTCACGGCCGGGCTCGGCGGGGTCAGCCCGGGCCAGCTCGGGTCGGGCGGGCTCAGCCGGGTCGCGGCGACGGTGCGCTCGACCAGGCTGCGCAGCCCGTCGCCGAGCTGGGTGCTCGAGCCGACCGCGGTGCGCCCGTCGGCGTGCAGCCGCAGCCGTACGTGGGTGATCACGTCCGCCACGTTCTGGTGGATGTACGAGTTGGCGAACCGGGTCAGCGCCAGCTCCCGGCGCTCGACGAAGACCTCGGCCTCGGCGCCCGGCCCGGCGACGTCGCGGACCAGCTCCAGTACCCGACCCGCGATGTCGAGCTCTGTGTCCACCTGGGTCGTCATCCCCGCACCCCTACTCGTACGTTCGTGAAACGCGCCGGAGCGGCCGGGTGGCCGGTGTGGCCGACCTGGCCGGGCTGGCCCTTGCCGCAGTTGGGGGTGCCCCACGCGACGATCTCCGACGAGAGCATGTCCATCGATCCCCAGAACCGCGGCCCGATGCCCGTGTACGTGGGGTTGCGCAGCATCCGGCCCAGCCGGCCGTTCTTGACCTCGTACCCGACCTCGCAGCCGAACTGGAAGTTCAGCCGCTTGTCGTCGATCGACCAGGAGCGGTTGACGTCCATGTACACGCCGTCGTCGGTCGCGGCGATGATCTCCTCCAGGGTGTGCGGCCCGGGCTGGAGACCCACGTTGGTCATCCGCACCATCGGCAGCCTGGCCCAGCCGTCGGCCCGTACGCTGCCGGCGTAGTCCAGGCCGGCCACGGCCGCCGAGTCCCGGCCGGCGAGCACGCCGACCCAGAGGCCGTCGCGCACCGCGTGGCGCGGCGCGGCCGGGGTGCCCTCGTCGTCGTAGCCGAACGAGCCCAGCGCGCCGGGGATCGTCGGGTCGATGGTGATGTTCATCAGCTCGGAGCCGTACCGGAGGTTGCCCAGCTTCGCCAGGTCCAGCCAGGACGTACCGGCGAAGGCGGCCTCCCAGCCCAGGATGCGGTCCAGCTCGATGGCGTGCCCGACCGACTCGTGGATCTGCAGCGCCAACTGCTCGCCGCCGAGGATCAGGTTGGTCTCGCCCTGAGGGCACAGCGGCGCGGTGAGCAGGGCCTTCGCCTCGTCGGCGATGCGGGCCGCGTGCGCGCCCAGGTCGATGGAGTCGACCAGTTCCCAGCCGCGGGTGCCGTACTGGCCACGGTACGACGGGTACGAGCGGCGCTGCGTCTCGTCCTCGCCGACCACCGTCGCCGCGATGCCCGCGCCGCACTCCCGTACGTGCTGGTCGATGCGGTGCCCCTCGGAGGAGACGAACCACTTGCGGGTGTCCCAGATCTGGTAGATGCCCTCGGCCACGTCCGCGCCGTGCTTGTGCGACTCGGCCGTGGCGTTCGCGAGCAGGTCGCCCTTGTCGGACAGGGCGACGCCGAGTGGGTCGATCTCGCACGGGCTGGCCCACGAGTCCACGCTCGCCACCACGCTGACCAGGTCGACCGCCGGACCCGGCACGCTGGTGCTCGCCTTGGCGATCTCGGTGGCGCGGGTGCCGGCGTGCCGCGCGGCGGCGTCGGACAGGTCGGGGACGGCGAAGAACCCCCAGCTCGAACCGACCAGCGCGCGGACCCCGATGCCGGCGTCCTCGTTCTGGCTGAGCTCCTCTATCTCGCCGTTGCGGGCGTTCATCGACTCGTACCGTCGATGCATCACCCGGGCATCCGCGTACCGGGCGCCGGCGGCCAGTGCCGCCTCGACTGCCACGGTCGCTGCGTCGAAGTGGGTCATGATTCGACCCTATGCACGGGAGCCCGTGCGCAGCGACCGGAACACCCGTTCCCGGTCCCCTTTCACCTCGGGGTCACGAAGAGGCGTGCGCCTCGGCCAGCTCGTCGATCCGGCGGGCCAGCGCGGTGTCCTTGGCCGTCACGCCGCCCTCCGAGTGGGTACTCAGGGCGAACGTCACGGTTCGCCACCGGATGTCGATGTCCGGGTGGTGGTCGGCGTCCTCCGCGACCTTCGCGACCTCGACGACCAGCCGGATCGCCGCGGGGAAGCTGGGGGCGTCGAGGGTACGTCTGATCTCGCGGGTATCGCCGGACCAGCCATCCAGTTCGGCCAGTGCGCCGGCGACTTCGTCTGGGGAGAGCAGGGCTGCCATACCCATGATTGTTCCAACTTCTCCGGAGTTGTGGTCCCGGAATCCCGCCGGGACCACAACTCCGGGGGAGTTTTGTGGATCAAGCCGACGGCAGTGAGCGGCGGATGAAGTCCAGCTCCAGGCGCAGCAGCCGCTCGCTCAGCCCGCCCGCCGCCATGTGGGTGGCGCCGGTCAGCGGGATCATGGAGTGCGGCCGGCCCGAGGTCAGCAACGCCGCCGACAGCCGCAGCGTGTGCGCCGCGACCACGTTGTCGTCGACCATGCCGTGGATGAGCATGATCGGCCGCGCGTCGTCCGGACCCGCCGGCGGCTCGCCGGCGATCTCGACCAGCGAGTTGTGCGCGTACACGTCGCTGCCGTCGTCCGGCAGACCCAGGTACCGCTCGGTGTATGCGGTGTCGTAGAGGGCCCAGTCGGTGACCGGGGCGCCGGCCACCGCGCAGTGGTAGACGTCCGGCCGGCGCAGCACGGCGAGCGCCGACAGGTACCCGCCGAACGACCAGCCGCGGATCGCGACGCGGGACAGGTCCAGGTCGGTGTGCTTCTCGGCCAGCGCGGCGAGCGCGTCCACCTGGTCGGTCAGGACCACGTCGGCGAAGCGCCGGTGGATCGCCTTGTCGAAGCTGGGCGACACGCCGGGGGTACCCCGGTTGTCGATGACGACCACCGCGAAGCCGGCGTCCGCCCACCACTGCCGTTCGACCCAGCGCGAGCGCACCGACAGCACCTCCTGGTGGCCCGGCCCGCCGTAGATGTCGACCAGGACCGGCAGCTTGCGGCCGGTGACGTGGTTGCGCGGGTACAGCACCCCCGTCGGTAAGCGGCGGTCGGTGACCCGCTGCAGGACCGGGCGGGGCGCGTACGGGGGGCTCGCCGCCAGCGACGTCAGCTCACCGACCGGCTCGTCGCCGCGGAACACGCGGTACCGGGTGCCGGCGTGCTCCAGCGACAGCTCGCCGATGACCAGGGTGTCCTTCGCGGCGTACGCGATGTGCCACCCCGCCGCCGTGGTGATCCGCCGCGCCTCGACGCCGGTACCGGCCGCCGCCACGCGTACCCGGTAGATGTGCTGCTCGCTGGGCTCGCCGTCGGTCGCCTCGACGATCAGGTCGCCGTCGAACCGGCCGCTGACCCGCCGTACGTACAGCGTGGGCGGGGTGAGCAGGCTGCCGTCGGCGAACAGGCAGCGGGCGTCGTACCCGTCGTGGGCCAGCTCGCCGCCGACGAGTACCCGGCCGTCGGGCAGGTACGCCGGGGTGCCCGGCACCGGCTCGACCCAGCGCGGGTCGGCCAGCTCGGCGTGGACCTGCGTCTCGCCGGTACGGGGATTGACCGACAGCACCAGGCCGTGCTGCTGGAGCCGGCGCAGCACCGTGATCAGCGGCCCGCCGGCCTCGCTCCACGACACCGAGACCAGGTACGGGTAGGTCTCCCGGTCCCAGTGCACGTCGACCCAGCCGCCGTCCAGGTCGAGCAGGTGCAGGGTGACCTCGGCGTTCGGGCCGCCCGCGTGCGGGTACGCGACGGTGGTCGGCGCCTGGTCGGGATTGGCGGGGTCGTGCAGGTGCCAGCGCGGTACCCGGGACTCGTCGACCCGCGCGGCCAGCACCGACCGGCCGTCCCGTGACCACCAGTACCCGCGGAAGCGGTGGAACTCCTCGGCCGCGATGAACTCGGCCAGCCCCCAGGTGACGCCGTCCTCGGCGGCGAGGACGTGGTCGTTGCCGTCGGGGTCGATCACGTGCAGGGCGCCTGCGGAGACGTACCCGATCCGCTGTCCGGTCGGGTCGGGCCGGGGGTCGACGACGGAGCCGGCGGATGGAACCTCCGCGACCTCGCCCGTCCGCACGTCGGCGCGGAACAGGCGGCCGCCGAGGGTGAACAGCACGCCCGCCCCGTTCGGGGTGAGCGTGTACGAGCCGATGCCGGCGGCCGACAGCCGCAGCCGCTCGCGCAGCGCGCGCTCGGCCGCCGGCAGGTCGTCGGCGCCGGACAGCAGCTGCGCCGGGTCCGCCACCAGGCGCTCCTGCCCGCCGGCGACGTCGAACACCCACAGCTTGTCGGCCGGGTCTTCCGGGCCGGAGGAGCGCAGGAACAGGACGTGGGCACCGTCCGCGGTGACGGTCACCGCTCGGGGGGCGCCCAGAGAAAATCGACGGGTACGTGCGGCCAGCTCCGGATAATCCACCTGGAAATGTTCTCTCGGCGGGCCGTGCCTTGTCATGCCATTGGCGCGTCCCTGTGCGCCCGGGGGTGCGTACAGTTGCCTGCGTGAGCATCCCTGATCGGCGGATCATGTTCGTGCACGCCCACCCCGACGACGAGACGATCGGTACCGGGGCGACGATGGCCCACTACGCCGCGGCCGGGGCGCACGTCACGCTCGTCACCTGCACCCTGGGCGAGGAGGGCGAGATCCACGTGCCGGCACTGTCCGGGCTCGCCGCCGACCAGGCCGACCAGCTCGGCGGGTACCGGATCGCGGAGCTGGACGCCGCCTGCCGGGCCCTCGGCGTGACCGACCACCGGTTCCTCGGCGGCGCGGGCCGGTTCCGGGACTCCGGGATGATGGGCCTGCCCACCAACGACCACCCCCGCGCGTTCTGGGGCGCCGATCTCGACGAGGCGGCCGGCCTGCTGCTCGAGATCATCCGCGAGGTGCGCCCGCAGGTGCTGGTCACGTACGACCCCAACGGCTTCTACGGCCACCCGGACCACATCCAGGCGCACCGGGTCGCGATGCGGGCGGTCGAAATGGCAGGTGATCTCGCGCCGCGCAAGGTGTACTGGACCGCCGTGCCGCGCAGCGTCCTCGCCGCCGGGATGGCGCAGTTCGCCGAGTCCAGTGACAACCCGTTCGGCGGCGTCTCCAACGCCGACGACCTGCCGTTCGGCAGCCCCGAATCCGAGATCGCCGCCTGCGTGGACGGGCAGAAGCACGCCGACGCGAAGCTCGCCGCGATCGAGGCCCACGCCACCCAGATCCCGCCGACGTCCTGGCTGTTCGCCATCGCCGGCAACTTCGGCAGCGGGGCCCTGGGGGTGGAGCACTACCGGCTGGCGGTGGGGGAGAAGGGGTCCGGCAGCGGCGAGTACGGCTGGGAGGACGACCTGTTCGCCGGCCTGGACACGGCGTCCGCCGGCGCGACGCCTGCCGCGGCAGCATCGGCGTGATCATGAACACCGGGCTGCCCGTCGAGACCGCTCCGGCTCCGCCTGCGGGTCCCGGCCCGGCCTGGCTGGCCTGGGTCGGCGCTCTGGTCGCGACGGCGCTCGCCTTCGTCTCGGCGGTCTGGGAGGCGTTCCTGACCCCGCTGGCCCTGCACTGGAGCAGCGGCGGGCACGCGCACTCCGTCCGGGTGCCGGTGGCGCTGCTCCTCGCGATCGCGGGCAACGCCGCGCTGGCCTGGTTCACGCACTCGGTGACCGGCAAGCCCCTCGCCGTGCTGGCCCCGTTCGCCGCCTGGACGGTGCCGATCGTGCTCGCCGCCAGCAAACGCGCCGAGGGTGACGCGATCCTGACCGCCAACAACTGGGTCGCCCTGGTGACCATGCTCGCCGGCCCGGTGAGCTTCGCCGTGACGGCCTACTGGCTGACCATGCGGTCGCTGCGGCGTCCAGCCTAGTCACGGGATACTCACAGGTTCTTGTGCTGGACGGTGACCGTCCGGTATTAGATGCTGCGGAAAAGTGGCTGCCGTATCGCTACGGCATACGGGCACGGGAGGCATCGGTGAAGCAACGGTGGTTGCCGGTCGGGATTCTCGGCGGCGAGATCTTCGCGACGAACGTCGTCGCCCGGTGGGTGGTCAAGCTCACCGGCTCCGGTGACCGGTTCACCACGCGGATCGGCGTGGTCGCGCTGATCACGGTCGCCGTCGTGATGGCCGGCGCGGCGTTCTGGTGGGCCCGCCGGTACCCGATGTCGCGGGTGGTCGGCGACCTGGCGCCCGCCGCGCTCGCGGCCTGTCTGCTGTCGGTGCTGCTCGGTCCGCTGCTGGTGGGTACGACCCCGCTCAAGGACGGCGTCGACTTCTTCATCAACCAGATCCTGTACTTCCTGGTGCTGGCGGCCGGCGGCGCGGTATTCGGCGTGCTCGTGGTGATGGCGCTGGGGCAGGACTACAAGTCGCAGTCCTGGAAGCGGTACGCCGATCAGTTGCGGTCCAAGCCCCGCCGGGTCGTGCGCCGGTAATTTCGCGGGGTCACGGGGCGGGCGCGGTCCAGGTCGCGTACGCGTGGTGGGCGCTGAAGCCGAGTCCGGCGTACATCGCCACCGCCGCCTCGTTGTGCTCCTCGACCTGCAGGTACGCGTACGTCGCCCCGGCCGCGACGGCCCACCGGGCGAGCGTGCCGACGACCGCCCGGCCCAGCCCGCGACGCCGGTACGCGGGGTCGACGGAGACCAGCGAGATGCCCAGCCAGGGTCCGCCCGCGATCACGCCCCGGCCGACCGCGACCGGCTCGCCGTCGGCGGTGTACATCCCGGCGTAGCGGGCCACCGGCACGCCGGTGAGGATGCCGCGCGCGGTCTCCGGCAGCGACCCCTTGTGCCCGGCGACCGCGGTGAACCAGCCGGGCGGGGGAGTGGTGTCGAGCCGCACGTCGTCAGCCGCGCTCGTTGAAGCGACCACGTCGGGCAGCGCGGCGGTCTGTACCAGCGTCGGCGGCGCCGGCCGCCAGCCGCGCCGGGTGATCTCGGCGGTGACCCGGCCGCCGACCGGCTCCGCAACGGTGATCTTGGGTGGCAGGCCCCGGGCGCGGTACCACGCCTCCACGGCGTCCACGGCGTCGTGCAGCGTACGGCCGGGGTCGCCGATCGGGAGGGCGGAGTTGGCGCGGGCGGTCCAGCCGCCACCGGCCCGCAGCAGCCACTCGCCCAGTTGCGCCTGCTCCGGCGCGGGCCAGCCGGCCGCCGCGACCCGTTCGAGCGCCTCCGTGGCGCTCGGCCGCCGCCGGTCCGGTACCCGCTTCGCGTGGGTGATCTCACCGCGCGGCACCCGGATGAGCCGTTCCACGGTACGGACTGTGAGATCGGTCTCGGTGAGATCAACTAGTTCGCCGAGAACGTCGGAGAAAACCTGGCGTTCGGCACGAAAACCGGCCCGGCGACGCACCACGACCCGGTGCCCGACATCATGTGGCCCCAGCACGTTCGACCACCTCCCGGGCGGGATACTAGGCTCGTACGCGCCGCGACCGGGTGCCGGTGCGGCGAGTTCAGTGGAGGGACGAGCCGTGACCTACATCATCGCCGAGCCGTGCGTCGACCTGCTCGACAAGGCGTGCATCGAGGAGTGCCCCGTCGACTGCATCTACGAGGGCAACCGGATGCTCTACATCCACCCGGACGAGTGCGTCGACTGCGGAGCGTGTGAGCCCGTCTGCCCGGTGGAGGCCATCTTCTACGAGGACGACGTGCCGGAGCAGTGGAAGGACTACACCGGAGCGAACTACGAGTTCTTCGAGGACCTCGGCTCTCCCGGTGGCGCGTCCAAGGTCGGCAAGATCGAGAAGGACGCTTCCTTCGTCGCGGCCCAGCCGCCGCGGGCGACCGAGCACTGACGACGATGTCGAGGCCAACCGGGCCGGACCGCTCGCAGGAACGGTCCGGCCCGTGGGCTGCCCCGGAGCGCCCCGCGGGCCTGTCCGCCCGGCTGCCCGACTTCCCGTGGGACCGGTTGGCGCCCGCCAAGGCGCGGGCTGCCGCGCACCCCGACGGGCTGGTCGACCTTTCCATGGGTACCCCGGTCGATCCGGTGCCGCCGCTGGTACGCGCGGCGCTGGCGGAGGCCTCGGACGCCCCCGGCTATCCGTTGACCGCCGGCTCGCCGCAGCTGCGGGCCGCGATCTCCGACTGGGTGTCGCGCTCGTGCGGGGTAGCCGACGGGTTCGAGGTACTGCCGACGATCGGCTCCAAGGAGTTCGTGGCCTGGCTGCCGACGCTGCTGGGCCTCGGCCCCGGCGACGTGGTGGTGATCCCGTCGGTGTGCTACCCGACGTACGAGGTCGGCGCCAGGCTCGCCGGCGCGACCGTGGTGCGCTCGGACTCGCTGCTGTCGGTGGGGCCGGCCCCGGTGAAGCTGGTCTGGGTCAACTCGCCGGCCAACCCGACGGGCAAGGTGCTGCCCCCCGAGCACCTGCGCAAGGTGGTCGACTGGGCGCGCGAGCGCGGCGCCGTGGTGGCCAGCGACGAGTGCTACCTGCCGCTGCCGTGGGACTCCTCGCCGGTCTCGATCCTCTCGGTGTGCGACGGGGACCTGTCCGGCGTGCTGGCCGTGCACTCGCTGTCCAAGCGCTCGAACCTGGCCGGCTACCGGGCGGGTTTCGTGGCGGGGGACCCGGCCCTGGTCCGTGAGCTGCTGGCGGTCCGCAAGCACGCGGGCATGATCGTGCCCGCGCCGGTGCAGGCGGCCATGATCGCCGCGCTCGGTGACGAGGCGCACGCCGAGGAGCAGCGGGAACGGTACCGGCGCCGCCGTGAGCTGCTCCGGGAGGCGCTGACCGCCGCCGGGTTCACGATCGAACACTCGGAGGCGGGGCTGTACCTGTGGTGCACCCGCGGCGAGGACGGCTGGGCCACCGTGGACTGGCTCGCGGAGCGCGGCATCCTCGTGGCGCCCGGCGACTTCTACGGGCCGGCCGGTTCCCGGTACGTCCGGGTCGCGCTCACCGCGTCCGACGAGCGCGTCGACGCGGCGGTCACCCGCCTGGCGAAGTAGGTCGGCACGCGGTGTAGACCACCGTCGAGTCCTCCACCACGCACGAGGTGAGGTGGCCGCCCTCGGCGCCCAGCCGCACCAGGAAGTCGAACTCGGCCGCCGGGTCGCCCTCGACGGGGAACCGCTCGGTGATCGTCCGTGTCGTCGGGTCCCCCAACGCCAGGCGCAGCCCGCGGCCCTCCTCGAAGGCCGAGGTGAGGGCCGCGACGTCGGTCCGTTCGAGGGCGTCGACGAGTTCGGCGAGGAACCTCTGGACCAGGGTGACGCTCCGGGTGATCGCCTCCCGGTTGTGCACCAGCATGTCGACGGTACGGGCGCTCGGCGTGCCCGCCACCCGGGTACCGTCCCGGAAGCTCCCCGCGGCCAGGCTCAGTACGCCCTGCCGCACCTGCGAGCGGGCGACGGAGCCGGCCAGGCTGCCGGCCAGCAGGTGCGGGATGTGCGAGGAGAGCGCGACGACCGCGTCGTGCGGCGACGGCTCCAGGGGTACGACCCGCGCCTGGAGCGCGGTCGTGATCAGGGCTGTGAGCAGGCGGAACGGCTCCAGTGGTGTGTCCGGTTCGGTGCACAGCACCCAGGCCGCGTCGTTGAAGAGCACCGGGTTCGCGGAGCCCAGCCCGGAGTGCTCGCTGCCGGCCATCGGGTGACCGGGTACGAACCGGTGCGACCACCCGTTCTCCCGGGTGTACCGGGCGATCGGCGCCTTGACGCTCCCCACGTCGGTGATGACGCAGGTGGGGTCGGTGTGCTTGACGACCTCGGCCAGGGTGTCGGGCAGGGTGGACAGGGGGCCGCCGAGGAACACCACGTCCCGGTCGGCGACGGCGTCGGCGAGGTGCTCGAAGAACGCGATGTCGTGCGTGCGGGCGTAAGACAAGGCACGCGGGTCCGGGTCCCAGCCGGCGACGTCGAAGCCCTGTTGCCGCAGCCGGAGCAGGACCGAGCCGCCGATCAGTCCGGTGCCCAGCACCGCCACCCGCAGCTCCGCCGGGTGCTTATCCACCATGCGAGTAGGTTACGGTACCCGCCCGCGCCGTCCGCCTCGCGCGGCTATCGGTGAAACCGGCCGGCGGCCCTGCGGCATACCAGGCGTAACCTCGGGTAATACCGGGCTGGCGACGCACCACTGGAGGCGGCGATGACCAGACCGAGACGACGGCCGCGGGTGACGGCGGAGGACATCGCGGTACCCCGGTGGAACATCGTGGACGACTTCATGGAAGGCCTGGGCCGGGCGGCCGTGGCGGCCGTGCCCCGCCCGGTGACCAGAGCCGAACCGCCGCGGCCGCCCCGCGACTTCCACGCGCTGCACCCCGAGCCGCCGGCCGAGCCGCCGCCCCGTCACATCTACATCTACCCGTGGATCAGCGGCATCCTGCCGTGGGGCTGCGCCCCGCGCGGGCCGATGGGCGAGGGCAGCGAGGACACCGCGGTGCCCCCGGTCGACCCGGCCGAGGCGCGGCTGTGCCCGGAGCAGCTCGACCTGGCCGTGGCCCTGTCCGACCTCTGGGCGGTGGCCCGGCTCCAGGAGAAGCACCACCCGGCGTAGCTGTCGCCGAGCCTCAGTCGTTGGCGTGCAGCGCGGCGTTGAGCTCGATACCCCGGCCGGTGCGCGGCCGTACCTCCAGCGCGCCCGTGATCGAGTTGCGCAGGAACAGCAGGCCGTTCTGGCCGGACAGCTCGCGCGCCTTGACGACCTCGGCGGACGGGAGCTTCACCTTCGAGCCGGCGGTGACGTACGTGCCGGCCTCGACCACGCAGTCGTCCCCGAGCGAGATGCCGATGCCGCCGTTCGCGCCGATCAGGCAGCGCTCGCCGAGCGAGATGACCTCTGTGCCGCCGCCGGAGAGGGTGCCCATGATCGAGGCGCCGCCGCCGATGTCGGTGCCGTCACCCACCACCACCCCGGCCGAGATGCGCCCCTCGACCATGGAGGAGCCGAGGGTACCGGCGTTGAAGTTGACGAAGCCCTCGTGCATGACCGTGGTACCGCTGGCGAGGTGGGCGCCCAGCCGTACCCGGTCGGCGTCGGCGATGCGCACGCCGCCCGGGGTCACGTAGTCGACCATCCGCGGGAACTTGTCGATGCCGTACACCGCGAGCCGCTCGCCGCGCCCCCGCAGCGCCCATTGCAGCTCGTCCACCCGGTCCGGCGGGCAGGGCCCGGCCGAGGTCCATGCGACGTTCGCGAGCAGCCCGAAGATGCCGTCGAGGTTGGCCTGGTGCGGCTTGATCAGGCGGTGGGACAGCAGGTGCAGGCGAAGGTACACGTCGTAGGTGTCCTTCGGCGGGTCGGCCAGCGAGCCGATCATGGTGAGGACGGCGGCCGTACGGAGGCCGGGGATCGGGCCGGACTCGGCCACCGACGAGTCGAACAGCTCGGCCACCGGCAGCGGCTCACCGGCCTTCGCGTCCACGTCGGGGGTGCCGAACCCCAGCTTTCCGGTCGGGTACCAGGTGTCGAGCACCTGCCCCTCGGCGGTGACGGTGGCAAGTCCCAGGCCCCAGGCGGGCGAATCGCTACTCACGGTGTCTCCCGGTTCGCTCGCTCGAGCGTCGGCCCCCGGTGCCGCGCTCCCTCACGGCCTGTCACGCTATCGCGTCGGGCCCCGCGCCGGACGGTAGGGTCGGGGCCGTGCTGAGCCCTGAGATCCTGGCCGACCCGGTCGAACTGACCCGCGCCCTGGTCGACGTCGAGTCCGTGTCCGGCAACGAGGCGGCCCTCGCCGACCAGGTCGAGGCGGCGCTGCGCGGCGCGCCGCACCTGAGCGTCGAGCGCCACGGCAACGTCGTGCTCGCCAGCACCGCGCTGGGCCGCCCGCAGCGGGTCGTGCTCGCCGGCCACCTCGACACCGTGCCGGTCGCGGGCAACCTGCCGTCGAGAGCCGAGGGCGACCTGATCCACGGCTGCGGCACCTCGGACATGAAGTCCGGTGCCGCCCTCGCCCTGCACCTGGCCGCGACGGTGGCCGAGCCGCGCTACGACGTGACGTACCTCTTCTACGACTGCGAGGAGGTGGAGGCCGAGCGCAACGGGCTCAACGTGCTGGCCCGTACCCACCCGGACAAGCTCGCGGCCGACTTCGCGATCCTGCTCGAACCCACGTACGGGCTGGTCGAGGCGGGTTGCCAGGGGACCATGCGGGCCGTGGTCACCGCGACCGGGCAGCGCGCCCACGCGGCGCGGTCGTGGCTGGGCGTCAACGCGATCCACGCCGCCGGCGCGATCATGACGACGCTGGGCGCGTACCAGCCGCGCACGGTGACGATCGACGGCTGCACGTACCGGGAGGGGCTCAACGCGGTACGCATCAGTGGCGGCGTCGCCGGCAACGTGATCCCGGACGAGTGCCGGGTCGAGATCAACTACCGGTTCGCCCCGGACCGTACCGAGGCCGAGGCGGCGGCCCACGTACGCGGCCTGTTCCCCGACTTCGAGGTGGAGATCACCGACTCGGCGCCGGCCGCGATGCCCGGCCTGGACGGCGCGATCGCCAAGGAGTTCCTCGACGTGGTCGGCCAGCCACCGCAGGCCAAGCTGGGCTGGACCGACGTGGCCCGGTTCGCGGCGGCGGGGGTACCCGCGCTGAACTTCGGCCCCGGCGACCCCAACCTGGCGCACAAGCCGGAGGAGCACGTCGAGATCTCCAAGATCCGGGCCGGCGCGGCGACGCTCCGGCGGTGGCTGGCAGCCTAACCGGCCCTTACCGTGACGCAGTCGATTACCGTGGTCGGATGGCCAACGGCAATGTCAACGGCAGGGGCAGGCGGCTGCCCGAGCGGCATCGGGGCGCTGTGACGCTCCGGCGCGAAGCCATCCCCCTCAGCACCGCCGACCAGCGGTTGCTCGACTCCTGGGGCCGGGCGGACTGGAAGACCCGGGACGCCTGGCGGGCGCTGCGCATCCTCAGCGAGTTCGTGGAGGGCTTCGACACACTGGCCGACCTGCCGCCCGCGGTCAGCGTCTTCGGCTCGGCGCGCAGCAAGCCCGACAGCCGTGAGTGGGAGCTGGCCGAGCGGCTCGGCGCGGCGCTCGCGCGGGCCGGCTACGCGGTGATCACCGGTGGTGGCCCCGGCGTGATGGAGGCGGCCAACAAGGGCTGCGCCGAGGCCGGCGGGCTCTCCGTCGGGCTGGGCATCGAGCTGCCGTTCGAGCAGGGGCTCAACGACTGGGTCGACGTCGGCATCGACTTCCGGTACTTCTTCGCGCGCAAGACCATGTTCGTCAAGTACGCGCAGGCCTTCGTCGTGCTGCCCGGCGGCTTCGGCACCCTCGACGAGATGTTCGAGGCGCTCACCCTGGTGCAGACGAAGAAGGTCACCCGCTTCCCGGTCGTGCTCATGGGCACCTGGTACTGGCAGGGCCTCATCGACTGGATGCGGGACACGATGGCGGTCGAGGGCAAGATCGGTCCTGAGGACCTCAAGCTCATCTGCCTGACCGACGACGTCGACGAGGCGGTCAGTCACATCGTCAACGCCGACGTGGCGCTGAACGCCGAGCAGCAGGCGGCCTTCGCCCGCGCCGCCGCCGAGCAGCAGGAGGCCGCGGCCGCCGCCGAGCGGGAAGCCGGCAGCCCCGAGCGGCTCTCCACCGACCGGCGGGGGCCCCGCATCGACGGGGAGATCTAGGTGGCGGCGGTCGGCGTCTTCTGCGCCTCCTCGAGCATGCTGGACCGCCGCTGGCTCGACCTGGCCTACGCCGTCGGCGTGGAGATCGGCCGCCGCGGCCACACCCTGGTCTCCGGGGGCGGCCGGGTCGGCATGATGGGTACGGTCGCCGCGGGCGCCCGGTCGGCCGGCGCGCACACCCTCGGCGTGATCCCGCAGTCGCTGGTCGACCTGGAGGTCGCCGACGCCGCCGCCGACGAACTGCTGGTCACCGACGCGATGTCGACCCGCAAGACGTTGATGATCGACAAGTCGGACGCGTTCCTCACCCTGCCGGGCGGCCTCGGCACGCTGGACGAACTGTTCGAGGTGTGGACGACGGCCACCCTCGCGCTGCACGCCAAGCCGGTCGTGCTGCTGAACGCGGACGGTTTCTACGACGGCCTGCTCGACTGGCTGCGTGGGCTCGCGCCGTCCGGGTTCGCCCGGGCCGAGGGGCTCGGGCTGCTGACCGTCGTGGACTCGGTGCCGGCCGCGTTCGACGCGATGGAGGCAGCGGTGGCGTGACCTGCGTCGATATGTCGTACCGGTCTGATCTGATCTGCCGGTGACCGCCCCCTCCCAAGCACCCGGCTCCACCCGCCGGGACTACCGACTCGTGCGCCCGGCCGGGGCGGGCGACGCCGCGTCACCGGTACCGGTCGACGATCCCATGCAGCGCCAGGTGATCGCGCACCTCGGCGGGCCGCTGCTGGTGATCGGCGGCCCGGGCACCGGCAAGACGTCGACGCTGGTGGAGGCGGTGGCGGCCCGGGCGGCCGAGGGCGTCGACCCGGAGCGGCTGCTCGCGATCACCCACAGCCGCCGGCACGCGCTGCGCCTGCGCGACCGGATCGACGCCCGGCTCGCCGTCGCGACCGGCCGCCGCACCTCGGCCCAGCCGATGGTCCGCACCTTCCCGGGGTACGCGTTCGGTCTGCTCCGACGGGCCTCCGCGCTCGCCGGCGACCCGCCGCCGCGGCTGCTCACCGCGCCCGAACAGGATCTCGTCATCCGGGAGCTGCTCGACAGCGAGTCCGAACAGGACGCCTGGCCCGAGGCGCTGCGCCCGGCACTGCGTACCCGCGCGTTCGCCACCGAGCTGCGCGACCTGCTGCTGCGGGCGGTCGAGCGGGGGATCGGCCCCGCCGAACTGGCCGCCCACGCCCGTGCCCTGCGCCGGCCCGACTGGTGGGCGGCGGCCCGCTTCTACCGGCAGTACCGGCAGGTCCTGGCCCTGCGCGACGCGACCGGCCAGGGCTCGGTCGGGTACGACGGCGCCGAGCTGGTCCGGGCCGCGACGGCGCTGCTGCTGGACGACCCGGAGCTGCTGGCGGGCGAGCGGCGGCGGCTGTCGGCCATCTACGTCGACGAGTTCGCCGACACCGACCCGGCGCACCGCGACCTGCTGGCGGCGCTGGCCAGCGGCGGCAAGCACCTCGTCGTCTTCGCCGACCCCGACTCCTCGACCTTCGCGTTCCGCGGCGCCGACCCGTCCGGCGTGGCCGACTTCCCGGACCGCTTCCTCACCGCGACTGGGGAGACCGCGCCGGTCGTGACGCTCACCCGGTCGTACCGCAGCGGCGCGGAGCTGCTCGCCGCGACCCGCCGGGTGGCGGTGCGGCTGCGTGGCCCGTCCCGCCACCGGGTGCTCGCGCCGAGCCCGTCCGCCCAGCCCGGCACGGTCGAGGTGCGGGTCTTCCGCTCGGTCACGACCGAGTCGGCGTACCTGGTGCACCGGCTGCGCGAGGCGCACCTGCTGCACGGCCTGGCCTGGTCGGACATGGCGGTGGTCGTACGGTCGACCGCCCGCCAGCTCGCCCCGCTGCGCCGGGCGCTGCAGCAGGCCGGCATCCCGACCATGACGGCCGCCGAGGACCTTCCGCTGCAGGCCCAGGCGGCGGTCGCGCCGCTGCTGCTCCTGCTGCGCTGCGCCCTGGACCCCGAGCGCCTCGACGAGGAGGCGGCGGTGGCGCTGCTGCACTCACCGCTCGGTGGGGCCGACCCGCTGGCCGAGCGCCGGCTGCGGCAGGGGCTGCGGACCCGCGCCTTCGCGGACGGCGACCGGCGCCCGTCCGGCGTACTGCTCGTCGAGGCGCTCCAGGACGCCACGGTGCTGGCCGAGGTGGACCGGCGCTGGGCGGCGCCGGCCAAGGCGGTCGCCGGGCTGATCGCCACCGCGCGCGCGGCTGCGGCCGGCGACGGGGCCACCGTCGAGGACGTGCTCTGGGTGGTCTGGCGCGCCAGCGGCCTGGCCGAGCGGTGGACCGAGCTCAGCGCGGAGGGCGGGCCGCGCGGTGCGGCGGCCGACCGCGACCTCGACTCCGTCGTGGCGCTCTTCGACACCGCCGCGCGCTTCGTCGACCGGCTGCCCGGTGCCCGCGCCGAGGCCTTCCTCGACCACGTGCTCGGCCAGGACCTGCCCGGGGACTCCCATGCGCCCACCGCCGACCGGGGCTCGTGCGTCCGCATCCTCACCGCCCACGCGGCCAAGGGCCAGGAGTGGGAGTTCGTCGCGCTGGTCGGCGTACAGGAGGGCGCGTGGCCCGACCTGCGGCTGCGCGGCAGTGTGCTCGGCTCGGAGGTGCTGGTCGACCTCGCGGCCGGCCGGGAGATGAGCATCGCCGGGCGGCTGGCCGCCCTGCTCGACGAGGAGCGACGGCTGTTCTACGTCGCCGCGACCCGGGCCCGCCGGCACCTGCTGGTCACCGCGGTGGCCGGCGGTGACGCGGAGGAGCAGCCCAGCCGGTTCCTGACCGAGCTGGCCGAGGAGATCCAGCCCGAGGCCGTACCGCCCCGCGCGCTCACCCTGCCGGCGCTGGTGGCCGAGCTTCGCGGTGCGGTGGCCGCGCCGGACAGCCCGCCCGCGCGCCGGAAGGCGGCCGCCGCGCAGCTCGCCCGGCTTGCCGCCGCCGGGGTGCCGGGGGCGCACCCCGACGACTGGTGGGGCCTGCCGGAGCTGTCCGACGAGCGCCCGATCGTCGACCCCGGCGAGCCGGTGACCGTCACGCCGTCCAGTGTGGACGTCGTACAGCGGTGCAGCCTGCGCTGGCTGCTGGAGCGCCACGGCGGCAAGGGCCGGCCGTCGCCGGAGCAGAGCATCGGCAACCTGGTCCACGCGGCCGCGCTGCTCGCCGCGGACGCGACCGTCGACCGGGCGGCGCTGGTGGACTACGTCGCCGGCCGCTTCGACGCCATCGAACTCTCCGCGCGCTGGCTGGCCGGGCGGGAGCGGCAACGCGCCGAGGCCATGCTGGACAAGCTGCTCGCGTGGCTGACCGAGAACCCCCGCCGGCTGATCGCCATCGAGCGCGACTTCCTGGTACGCCTCGGCGACGACCTGCAGATCAGGGGACGGGTCGACCGGCTGGAGCTGGACGACGACGGCCGCCTGGTCGTGGTCGACCTCAAGACCGGGCGGAGCACCCCGACCGCGGCCGAGGTGGCCGACCACCCGCAGCTGGCCGCGTACCAGGCGGCGATCGAGGCGGGCGCGTTCGACGAGTCCGACGAGCCCGGCGGTGCGGCCCTGGTCCACCTCGGTGGCGACCGCGCCGGCGCCAGGGTGCAGGGTCAGGCCGCCCTCGCCGACACCGAGGACCCCGGCTGGGCCCGGGACATGGTGAGCCGGACCGCGCAGGCGATGGCCGCGTCGACCTTCTCCGCGGTACGCAACAACAAGTGCCGGGTCTGCCCGGTGCGTACCTCGTGCCCCATCTCCGGCAACGGCCGGCAGGTCACCGACGGCGACGTCTCGTGAGCGGGCCGCCGTCCGCGTCGCGCCCGTCGTTCCCGCGCCCCTCGCGTCCGAGATCCGGGCAAGATGTCACTTCTTGCTGCTGTACGCACGCCGGTAGCCGCACAAGGTCATTCTTTGCGATCAATGTGGAGGGCCGGCCGTGACCCAGGACGCGCTGTTCCAGGTCCCCAGGCCGCGGTCGTCCGCCGGTCCCCGCTTCACCCCGCTCGAACTGGCGCGCCTGCTCGGCCAGCCGCCACCCACGCCGCAGCAGGCGGAGGTGATCGCCGCGCCGGTGGAGCCGCTGCTCGTGGTCGCGGGCGCCGGCTCGGGCAAGACGGAGACGATGGCCGCCCGGGTCGTCTGGCTCGTCGCCAACGGGCACGTACGCCCGGAGCAGATCCTCGGCCTCACCTTCACCCGCAAGGCCGCCGGCGAGCTGGCGCACCGGATCCGCCAACGGCTGTCCCAGCTCGTCCACCGGCTCGGGCGCGACGAGCTCATCACCGGCGAGCCGACCGTGGCGACCTACCACTCGTACGCCGCCCGCGTCGTCTCCGAACACGGCCTGCGCGCCGGGTACGAGCCGTCCGACCGGCTGATGAGCGAGGCGTCCTGCTGGCAGATCGCCGACGGCGTCGTGGTCAGCTACGACGGCGACATGTCGCACGTCCTGGTCGCCCCGACGACCGTCACCGAGGCGGTGCTGAAGCTCTCCGCCGACCTGTCCGAGCACCTGCGTACCCCCGCCGACGTGGCCGCCTGGACCGGCAGGTTCTTCGCCGAGATCGAGTCCAGGCCGGGCAAGATGCTCAAGTCGGTGCGCGAGATCCTCGACCGCCAGAAGGCACGGCTGCAACTGCTGCCGCTGGTGCGCGGGTACGCCGACCGCAAGCACCTGCTCGAAACCATGGACTTCGGCGACCAGCTCGCCCGGGCCGCGACCGTGGCGACGAACCACCCCGAGGTGGGCGCGATCGAGCGCGACCGGTACCGGGTGGTGCTGCTCGACGAGTACCAGGACACCAGCCACGCCCAGGTCGTCCTGCTGCGGGCGCTGTTCGGCGGCGGGCACCCGGTGACCGCGGTCGGCGACCCGGCCCAGTCCATCTACGGCTGGCGGGGCGCCAGCGCCGGCACCCTGGAACGGTTCCCGGCCGAGTTCCCGGGAGGCGACGGGAAGCAGGCGCGGGAGCTGACCCTGACGACGAGCTGGCGCAACCGCCCCGAGATCCTTGACGTGGCGAACGCGCTGTCCGAGCCGCTCGGCCACCGGGTGGCCAAGCTGACCGCCGCGCCCAGGGTGGCGGCCCGGGCGTCCACTTCGACCGTCCACTGTGCGCTGCTGGAGACCTACGCCGACGAGGCGGAGTGGATCGCCGGCCGGATCGTGGCGGCCTGGCGGACCGCGGCCGGGGCCGGCGACGACGTCGAACCCGCGGCGATCGCGGTCGAGCGCCGCCCCACCACGGCCGTGCTCGTGCGTACCCGCGCCCAGATCGCAGCCGTGGAGGCCGCGCTGCGCGCCCGGGGAGTACCGGTCGAGGTCGTCGGCCTGGGCGGGCTGCTCGACACGCCCGAGGTCCGCGACGTGGTGAGCACGCTGCGGGTACTGGCCGACCCGACCGAGGGAGCCGCGCTGCTGCGCCTGCTCACCGGCCCCCGGTGGCGGATCGGGCCGCGTGACCTGGTCGCGCTCCACCGCCGGGCCCGCGCGCTGGCCGCGTCCCGCGCCAGCGACGAGCCGCTGGTGTACTCCGTACGCGACGACGAGGCCGCGCTGGTCGAGGCGCTCGACGACCTGGGGGAGGAGGAGCGGTACTCGCCGGAGGGGTACCGCCGGTTCGCCGCGCTCGCCGCCGAACTGCGGGGGCTGCGCCGCAGGCTCGACCAGCAGCTGCCCGACCTGATCAACGACGTGGAGCACACCATCGGGCTCGACGTCGAGGTGGCGGTCCGCCCGGGCGACGCCGGCCTGGCCCGGGGGCATCTGGACACGCTCGGTGACATCGCGGCCCGGTTCGCCAGCGAATCGGAGGCGCCCACGCTGTCGGCCTTCCTCGCGTACCTCGCGGCCGCGGAGAGCGAGGAGCGCGGCCTGGCGCCCGGGGAGGTGTCCGTGGTCGACGGCGCGGTGCAGATCCTCACCGCGCACGCGGCGAAGGGCTTGGAGTGGGACGTCGTGTCCGTGGCCGGGCTGACGGCCGGGGTGTTCCCCGGCCGGCCCAACGGTGGCGACCACTGGCTGCACGGGCTGGGTGTCATGCCGTTCGAGCTGCGTGGCGACCGTGCCGGGCTGCCCATGCTGGACCTGTCCCACGCCACCGACCAGCGCGGCATCGCGCGCGCGATCGACTCGTTCGAGGCGGCCTGGGACGCCCACGACGAGCGCGAGGAGCGGCGCCTGGCGTACGTCGCGGTGACCAGGCCGCGGCGCCTGCTGCTCGCCAGCGGGTACTGGTGGGGCGAGACCGCGAAGCGTCCGCGCGGGCCGTCGCCCTTCCTGGTGGAGATCCGCGACAGGTGCCTGGCCGGCGCCGGCGAGGTGGACCGGTGGGCCGACGCGCCGCCGGAGGGCGCGACGAACCCCGTGACCGCGAACCTGCCGAAGGTGAGCTGGCCGGCCGACCCGCTCGGACCCCGTCGCCAGTCGCTGGAGGAGGCCGCCGACCTGGTCCGCGCCGCGCTGGCCGGTCGCCAGCCGGAGTCGACCGAGGACGACCCGTTCTGGATGTACGAGGTCGACCTGCTCCTGGCCGAGCGGGCCCGGCTCACGCCCGATCCGGACGCGCCGGTCGAGGTCGCCCTGCCACCGCATATGAGCGTGTCCCAGCTCGCGACGCTGCGCCGCGACCCGGAGCGGCTGGCCGCGGCGCTGCGCCGCCCGCTACCGGTGCGCCCCGCCCCGTACGCCCGCCGCGGCACCGAGTTCCACCGCTGGCTGGAGCAGCGCCTGCACTCCGACGGCCTGCTCGACCTCGACGAGCTGCCCGGTGCCGCGGACTCCGACGGGACCGGCGACGAGAACCTGGACCTGCTGCGAGAGCGGTTCCTCGAGACCGAGTGGGCCGACCGGACGCCGGTCCGGGTCGCGGTGCCCTTCGCCACCGTCGTCGACGGCGTGGTGGTCCGGGGGCGCATCGACGCGGTCTTCTCCAACCCGGACGGCAGCTACGACGTGGTGCACTGGAAGACCGGCGCCCCACCGACCGGCGCGGCCGGTGCGGCGGGCGAGGTGCAGTTGGCCGCGTACCGGCAGGCCTGGGCGGCGCTGGCCGGCGTGCCCGTCGAGCGGGTACGCCCGGCGTTCGTCCACATTCGCGAGGGCGTGACCGTGCGGCCGTCGCACCTGCCGGACGAGGACGGGCTGGCCGTGATCGTCACCAGCCTGCCGGTCGCGGGCGCCTCGGGCGTCGTAGGGGAGATTGTGCCCGGCATCTGACAACCTTCTGGCCAGTCGCGGCCGTCTTCCTCAATGCTGGCTTGCATCGGCGTGATACGGGGGAGACGGCCATGAGAGCGGATCCGGGCATCGTGGTGGGCCGGCGGGGGTCCGGCGTCGGAGAGGTGCTTGTCGTCGTCGCGGTCGCGGCCGCCGGGGTGCTGTTCGCCGCGGCGCTCGCACTCGGCCCGTGGCCGACCGCCGGTGCGGGACATTCGCAGGTCGTCCGGTTCGACCCGCCGGCGGTGACCGCACCGCGCGGCTGAGCCACGTCGACGTCGAGCGATCCGGTGGAGGGTGGACCGCGCCACGCCCTGTGTTGGGCGCGACGGATGCCTGCGACACTGGCAGCACGATGACCGAGCAGCGTTCACCCTGGGCCCGTCCGCCGGCCGGTGCGCACGACCCGGCCAATCCGGACGACCCGGCCGGCGGCGTCGCATACCCGCCGGCGCCCACCGCGCAAACCCCCGCCGAGCCCGCCGCGCGGACCCCCGCCGAGCCCGCCGCGCGGACCCCGGCCGCGCCGCCGCGCAGACCCGGCTACCGCGCCGGCACGGTCACCGGGCTCACCCGCACACCGGCGCCGCTGGCGGTCCCGCCGGCGGATCCGGCCGGGGACAGGGATCCGGCCCGGCGCAACCGCAGCATGCTCTGGTGGTTCGGAGGTACGGCCATCGCCGTGGTCGCGGTCGGCGTGGTCGTGGTGCTCGCGATGGTGATGACCGGCGGCGGCTCGCCGTTCGACCGGCGCCCGGCCGGCCCGAGCGACACCCGGCCCGATCTCGCCAAGCTCTGCCCGCCGCCGTCCCACGACGCGCCCGGCGGTCCACCGGCCGCGCCACCGCCGCCGGGCCCCCGCACCGACGACGCCGCCTCCGGCATCTCGTACGCCTCGTACGGCGAGCCGTGGCTGCCGTGGCACGACACCTGGACCAAGGGGACCCTGCGGGTGTCGTACCAGACCGGCCAGTACTTCGTGACCGAGAGCTACCAGGACCCGCTCGGCTTCCGCAGCCAGTACCTCGCCTCGATCCTGTCCGGCTCGGTACCCGCGGCCAACAACGACTCGCTCAGCCTGGATCTGGAGTGCACCGGCCGGCAGGTGGCGGCGGACGTGCGGGCCGAGTACTACCCGCAGCCCAACCAGATGGACGTGCTGCGCGACGAGCAGACCACGCTGGGCGGCCGACCGGCCTGGGTGACCACCTTCCGGATGCGCTTCCACCAGGCCGGGCTCAAGGCCACCGACGAACTCGTCGGGGTGGCCCTGGTGGACGTCGGACGGCCGCGCGCGGCGATCCTGTACGTGTCCATTCCGGGCACCCACCGCCAGTACGACTGGGTCGTGGACAGCGTTCTGGACTCAGTACGGCCGGTGGGATGATCGGACGCCGCGCGGACCGGTTAGTGTCGCAAGGGTGTCTGTTCGTAGTTCCGCCATCCGGATTCCGGCCACCAAGTACCCGGTGGAGCGCCTGACGCTGCCTAATGGCCTCCGCGTGGTGCTCGCCCCCGACCGCAGCGCTCCGGTCGTCGGTGTCGCCGTCGTCTACGACGTCGGCATCCGCTCCGAACCGGAGGGGCGTACCGGGTTCGCGCACCTGTTCGAGCATCTGATGTTCCAGGGTTCCGAGAACCTGGAGAAGCTCGCCCACTTCCGATACGTGCAGGGCTCCGGCGGCACGTTCAACGGATCGACCCACCTCGACTACACGGACTACTTCGAGACGCTGCCGTCCAACGCGTTGGAGCGGGCACTGTTCCTCGAGGCCGACCGGATGCGCGGGCCTCGCCTGACGAGTGAGAACCTGCGCAACCAGGTCGACGTGGTCAAGGAGGAGATCCGGGTGAACGTGCTCAACCGGCCCTACGGCGGCTTCCCCTGGCTGAAGCTGCCGCCGGTCATGTTCGACACGTTCCCCAACGCCCACGACGGGTACGGCTCGTTCACCGACCTGGAGTCGGCCACGGTCGAAGACGCGGCCGAGTTCTTCCAGCGGTACTACGCCGCCGGCAACGCGGTCCTGTCGGTCTCCGGCGACTTCGACGTGGCCGAGGCGACCAGGCTGGTCGAGGAGCACTTCGGCGACGTACCGGCGCGGAAGGCGCCGACCCGGCCGGACTTCGACGAGCCGGACCTGGCCGAGGAGCGCCGCCACTCGTACACCGACCGGCTGGCGCCGCTGCCCGCCGTCGCGGCCGCCTGGCGGGTACCGGATCCGATCGACGACCTGGCCGGGTACCTGCCCTATGTGGTGCTGGCCGAGGTGCTCACCGACGGCGACGCGTCCCGCCTGGTCGAGCGCATGGTGCTACGGGACCGCAGCGTGACCAGCGTGGGCGGGTACCTCGGATTCATGGGCGAGCCGTTCGCGGTACGCGACCCCACCGCGCTCCTCCTGCAGGCGCACCTGCCCCCGGGCGGCGACGTCGGCAAGGTCCTGGACACGATCGACGAGGAGTGCCAGCGGATCGCCACCGACGGTCTCGCGCCGGGCGAGCTGGCGCGTACCCAGGCCCGGATGGCCACCCACCTGCTGCGCGACGTCGACGCCGTACTCGGTAGGTGCCTACAGATGGCGGTGCTCGAACAGCAGCGCGGCGCGCCGGAGCTGATCAACGAGCTGCCCAGGCTGATCGCCGAGGTGACCGAGGAGCAGATCCTGGCCGCCGCGGCGGCTCTCACCGCGCAGCGGCGGGCGTCCGTCGAGGTCATCCCCGGGGGTGGAAACAAGTGAGGCAACTGCCGGCACTCGGGCCGAACCGCCCGTTGAAGCTGCCCAAGATCGTTGAAGAGACGCTGCCCAACGGCCTGACGGTCATGGCGATCCGGCGGCCGGCGGTGCCGCTGGTCGAGGTGCGGCTGCGGCTGCCGTTCGCCCGTGCCCACCTGGCCCGCACGGCCGTGCTGACCCAGACGATGCTGTCCGGCGCGGACGGGCTCACCGGCGTGGAGATCGCCGCCGAGCTGCAGAAGGTCGGTGGCGGCCTGAACTCGGGCGCCGACCCCGACCGGCTGCTGCTGTCGGGCAACTCGCTCACGGCGGGGCTCGAACGGCTGCTGGAGATCATGTCTTCGGTACTGACCGGCGCGTCCTACCCGTCCGGCGAGGTCGCCACCGAACGCGGGCGGCTGGCCGACCGGATCCGGGTCGCGCTCAGCCAGCCCTCGCACCTCGCCCGCGAGGCGCTGCTGAAGCGGATCTACGGCCGTCACCCGTACGCGGTGCAGACGCCCACTCCGGAGCAGGTCGTCTCGGTCACGCCCGGCGCGCTGCGCAAGCTGCACGCGGAGCGGATACATCCGGCCGGCGCGATCCTGGTCATCGTCGGCGACGTGACCCCGAACAAGGCGATCGCCGCCGCCGAGCGGGCGCTCTCGGCGTGGACCGGCGACGGCAAGGACGTCGAGCTACCGGCGGTGCCGGAGCTCGAACCCGGGCCGCTGACCCTGGTCGACCGGCCGGACGCGGTGCAGTCCTCGCTGCGGGTGGCGCTGCCGGCGGTACCCCGTACCCACCCCGACCACGCCCCGCTGCAGCTCGCCAACCTGATCTTCGGCGGGTACTTCTCGTCCCGGTGGGTGGAGAACATCCGCGAGGACAAGGGCTACACGTACGGGCCGCACTCGCTGATCGAGCACGCGGTCGCCGGTTCGTCGCTGACCGTGGCGGCAGAGGTGGCGACCGAGGTGACCGGCCCGGCGCTGCTGGAGACCATGTACGAGCTCGGCCGGCTGGCCAGCCTGCCGCCGCGCGAGGACGAGCTGGAGCAGGCCCGCCAGTACGCGCTGGGCACGCTGCAGCTGGGCATGTCGACCCAGGCCGGGCTGGCCGGGCTCGCCGTCACGTACGCGGGCTTCGGGCTGCGCCTGGACTACCTGGCCGACCACGCGGGCCGGCTGGCCAAGGTCTCCGTCGACGAGGTGGGCGCCGCCGCGGCCCGGTACCTGGCGCCGGCGAGGGCGGTCAGCCTGGTGCTCGGCGACGCCGAGCGGATCGAGCCGTCGCTGTCGGCGCTGACTCCGGTGACCCGGGCGGGGAGCGAAGTGGTTTGAACCCGAACGGAGCACGTCAGGTCCAGGAGTCGGAACTGCCTCCGGGCGGCCGGGTCACCGATTTCGACCGGGCCGCCCACCGGCGTACCGATCCGGAGTGGCTGGCGCGGGCCTGGGTCGATGCCCTGGTGGTCGTGGTCGACGACGGCCGGGCGCTCGTCCGCGACGAGCCGCCCGGCCTGGTGCTGACCCCGTCGGCCGAGGTGGACCCCGGCGCCGAGCGCTACTTCCTGGGTGAGGACGCGCAGGGCCGGCCGTACTTCGCCGTCCGGACGGAGGTCGCCGCGCCGCCCGGTACCCGCAAGGCGAACGTGCGGGAGGTCGGCCACGTCCTCGATGAGCCGGACGCCAGCCTGTTCATCACCGCCGTCGCGCTGGTCAACTGGCATGCGCGGCACCTGTACTCGCCGCGCACCGGCAAGCCGACCACGGTCACCCAGGGCGGCTGGACCAGGGTGACCGAGGACGGCGAGACGCTGTTCCCGCGTACCGATCCGGCGGTGATCGTGCTCGTGCATGACGACGTCGCCGGCCCCGAGGGTCGCTGCCTGCTCGGCCACAACGGCGCGTGGACCGCGCCCGGCTGGGCCCGGCGGTACTCCTGCCTCGCCGGCTTCGTCGAGCCGGGGGAGCCGGCCGAGGCCACCGTGGTCCGGGAGGTAGGCGAGGAGGTCGGCGTCACGGTCCGTGATGCTCGTTACGTCGCCAGCCAGGCGTGGCCCTTCCCGGGCTCGCTGATGCTGGGCTACCTCGCCGTAGCCGACCCGGACCAGCCGGTACGGGTCGACGCCGACGAGATCACTGACGCCCGCTGGTTCACCCGCGCCGAGGTGGCCCGTAGCCTCGCGGGCGACGAGACCGATTTCGGCCTGCCGATGGCCTCATCGATCGCGCACTACCTCGTGCGGACCTGGCTCACCGGTCCGACAGGGTCGCCAGCTGGGCCTTGACCTGCACAATCGTCGGGTTGGTGAGCGTCGAGCCGTCGGCGAACAGCACCGTGGGAACGGTCTGGTTGCCGCCGTTGACGTTCATCACGAACTCGGCGGACTTCTCGTCGGCCTCGATGTCGACGACCGTGTACTCGATCCCCTCCCGGTCGAGCTGGGTCTTTAGCCGGTGGCAGTAGCCGCACCACGGCGTCGAGTACATAGTGATCATTCCGGTCGCCTCCGATAGCTGAACCTTGACACGTGCTTCCGGCAGAACGTCGCACCGGCCTGAGATGATTCCACGTTGTGGCGCAATCTTCTGAACCTGCCGGGCGGGTGCTCGCGGGCCTCGACGACGAACAGCGGGCGGTGGTGGTGGCTCCGGCCGGCCCCGTCTGCGTGCTCGCCGGGGCGGGCACCGGCAAGACCAGAGCGATCACGCACCGCATCGCGCACCGGGTGCTCACCGGGGAGGTGCGGCCCCAGCACGTACTGGCGGTGACGTTCACCGCTCGGGCCGCCGCGGAGATGCGCAGCCGGCTGGCCCAGCTCGGCGTCGCCGGGGTACAGGCCCGGACGTTCCACGCCGCCGCGCTGCGCCAGTTGCGCTACTTCGCGCCGCGCCTGTTCTCCGGGCGCGAGCTGCCGGAGGTGATCGACAGCAAGGCCCGGCTGGTCGGGCTGGCGGCCGTCCGGGCCGGACTGCGCGCCGACCGCACGACCGCCCGCGACCTCGCCAGCGAGATCGAGTGGGCGAAGTCGTCGATGGTCGAGCCGTCCGAGTACCCGGTGGCCGCCGCGAAGGCGAACCGCGAGACCCCGGTGGACCCGGCCCGGGTGGCGGAGGTCTACGCGGCGTACGAGCGGGTCAAGCGCTCCAGCGGGGTGATCGACTTCGAGGATCTGCTGCGCACGGCGGTGTGGGCGATGGAGGAGCACGCCGACGTCGGCGAGCAGATCCGGTCCCAGTACCGGCACTTCGTGGTCGACGAGTACCAGGACGTCAACCCGGTGCAGCAGCGGCTGCTGGAGACGTGGCTGGGCGGCCGTGACGACGTGACCGTGGTCGGCGACGCCAGCCAGACGATCTACTCGTTCACCGGGGCGACCTCGTCGTACCTGGTCGACTTCCCCCGGCAGCGCCGGGGCGCGACGGTGGTCCGGCTGGTGCGGGACTACCGGTCGACCCCGCAGGTGGTCGGCCTGGCCAACGCGGTGATCTCGCAGGCCCGCGGTGACCTCGCGCGGCTGCGGCTGGAGCTGGTGGGTCAGCGCCCGAGCGGGCCCGAGCCCGACCTGCGGGTCTTCCCGGACGAGCCGGCGGAGGCGGAGGCGGTGGCGAAACGGTGCGCGGAGCTGGTCGCCGGCGGCCTGCCGGCCAGTGAGATCGCGGTGCTGTTCCGTACCAACGCACAGTCCCAGAGCTACGAGGAGGCCCTCGCGGAGGCAGGCGTGCCGGTGGTCGTGCGGGGCACGGAGCGCTTCTTCGAGCGCGGCGAGGTCCGGCGGGCGATGGTGGCGCTACGGGCCGCGAGCCGCACCACCGTGGCTGACACGCCGCTGCGGGAGGCCGTCGTCACGGCCCTCGAAGCGGTCGGATGGCGTCCGGAGGCCCCGCCGGCCGGCGGCAACGCGCGGGAGCAGTGGGAGGCCCTGGCCGCGCTGGTCAACCTCGCCGAGGAGTACGCCACGGCCGCCGCGATCCCGCTGCCGGGAGCGGCGGCGATGCCGGGCACCCTGGACGGTTTCAACGAGGAGTTGCAGCGCCGGGCGGCGCTCCAGCACGCCCCGACGGTGGAGGGCGTGACGCTGGCGTCCCTGCATGCGGCCAAGGGGCTCGAGTGGGACGCCGTCTTCCTGGTCGGCCTCGCAGAGGGCACCCTGCCCACCACGTACGCGAAGACGCCGGAGGCGGTGGAGGAGGAGCGCCGGCTGCTCTACGTCGGCATCACGCGGGCCAGGCAGTGGCTCTGGCTGTCCTACGGCGGGGCCCGCTCGCCCGGCGGGCGGCACCGCCGGCCGTGCCGGTTCCTGCCCTCCCTCGACCCGGAGGCCGCTCGGGCGCCCGCGCGCCAGAGTCAGAAATCCGACGGCACGCGCCGACGGGCCGCCGTGATGTCCTGCCGGGTCTGCGGCAGCGCCCTCCTCAACGGCGTCGACCGCAAGCTGGGCCGGTGCTCGGCCTGTCCGTCGACTATGGACGAGGAGCTGTTCGAGCGGCTGCGCGAGTGGCGCATCCGGGTCGCGACGGAGCAGAAAGTCCCTGCGTACGTGGTGTTCACGGATGCGACCCTTACCGCGCTGGCCGAGCGGCAGCCGCAGCGGCTGGAGGAGTTGGCCGGTATCGCCGGCATCGGCCCCCGCAAGCTGGGCCTGTACGGCGACGCGGTGCTCGCGTTGATCGCCGGAGCCGACATAGATGATCTTGCTCCAAAAAATCTTGCATAACTTCTTCGGAAAATCGTTTGCGCCGCCATCGCGGCCGGGAATAGCCTGCTGACACACCACGAGGACGGCAGATCCACGCCGACCGTGCGGGGTGCGAACCACGTCGCGACGAGAGCAGACAGGAGGTGGACGACGTGAAGCTGATGACCATCAACAGGCGACCGTCCACGCTGCCTGCTGCCTGCGCTCAGGTGCTCGGCGTTCCAGTCTCGCCCGTCGCTTCCACCCTCGCCCACGCCAGCGTGGGCCACACGGGTGTGGTCGGCGGACTGGTTGTCGGCACGTCGCAGATCCAGGCTCAGCGGGCCCGCATCGAGGGGCGCAATGCGTCCACGTACGGGCTCAAGGCCAAGGGCAGCGTCGAGGTCGACATGACCTTCGGCGATGTCCGCGGAGTTCCACCTCGAGGAAGGCCGGTCTAGACAAGATCTAGACCACCGGCTCACCTCGAGGCCGCGGAACCCGCAACCGGGATCCGCGGCCTCAGTCTTTTACCACGAGTAATCAAGACCCCGAGCAGAAAGAGAGGTGACCGGAATGAGTCTGGCGACGGCACCCCTCGACCTGAGTGTCGAGGTGGGTGCGGACCGTCTGCACACGTCGGCGTCCCCGGTGAGGTCGGAGCTACCCTGCCGCACGTTCGACCCGGACATGTGGTTCGCCGACGCGCCCGCCGAGTTGGAGCTGGCCAAGTCCCTGTGCGCGGAGTGTCCGCTGCGCGTGGAGTGCCTGGCCGGCGCCCTGGAGCGAGCGGAGCCCTGGGGCGTGTGGGGCGGCGAGATCTTCGACCGGGGCGCGGTCGTGCCGCGCAAGCGGCCGCGTGGCCGCCCGCGTAAGGAGGATGTCGCCCGGGACGCCGTCCTGCGCGTCGAGGTCGCGGCTCGTACCGCGGCCGTCGTCGCCGGAGTGGCGGCCTGACATGACGATCCGTAAGCCCGCCAGCCGTCGACTGCGACAGCCGCAGTCGGTCCGGCCCGAAGCGCTACCGAGCAGACCACGACCGAGGAGCACCACCGTGAACATCCCGACCGGCATACAACTCATCAACGAAGCACTGTCACGAGCACGAATGCCCCGGCCTCAGGACCTGGGGAATTCTGAGGCTCACCGTTCCGCCCGGCAGATCGCGATGCGCGTACGTCGTGAGAGTGCGCGCATGCTGGGTGAGTAACCTTCCTTGATCACCACAACAACGGCGAAGGCGTGGCCCCGGGGTGCACCCCGGGGCCACGCCTGTCTACAGACTGTGGGGACCTTCAGTCCGAGAAGCCCGGCAGCCACTCCTCGACGACCTCCCGGTACCGGGCCTTCGCCTCCAGTTGGCACAGCACGCCGATGGAGCCGAGCGTCACCCGGTGCACCAGCAGGTAGGCCGGCGGCAGGTTCAGGTTGCGGCCCAACTGGTACGCGGCGCTGCGCGGATTGGCCAGCCGGGTCGCCTCCGACCGCAGCCAGGACCGGCTGAACCGGAACTCGGCGACCGCGATCGGCTCCAGGATCGGCACCAGGTAGTCCAGGACGGCCTGCGCGTCGATCTCCAGGTCGGGCTTGACGAAGCCCTCGTCGCGGAGCCCCGTCAGCACGGCCTCGGCGTCGCTGTCCAGGGCGAGCCGGGTCAGCCGGCCGATCTGTCCGAGCATCCCGTCCGGCACCCGCGCGACCGCGCCGAAGTCGAGCACACCGAGCCGGCCGTCGGCCAGGATCCGGAAGTTACCGGGGTGCGGGTCGGCGTGCAGCAGCCCCTCGGTCAGATGCGGTGCCGAGAAGTGCAGCAGCGCCAGGCGCTCGCCGGCGGCGTCCCGCTCGGGCTCGCTGCCGGACGAGATCAGGTTCGACAGCGGGGTGCCGTCCACCCACTCCGTGACGATGACCCGCGGCGAGGAGGCCACGACCTGCGGTACGTAGATCATGTCGTCGCCGTCGTACGCGGCCGCGAACGCCCGCTGCGCCGAGGCCTCCAGCTCGTAGTCCAGCTCCTCGACCACGCGCGCCTTCAACTCGCTGACCAGCGGTTTGACGTCGAGGCCGGGCTGGATGACGCGGAACAGGGCGGCCAGCCGGCCCAGCTGGTTGAGATCGGAGATCAGCGCGTCGCCGGCGCCCGGGTACTGGACCTTGACCGCCACCGCACGCCCGTCGGCCCACACCGCACGGTGGACCTGCCCGATGCTCGCCGCCGCCGCGGGCTTGTCGTTGAACTCCTGGAAGTGATCCCGCCAGTCGGCGCCGAGGGAGGACGCGATGACCTTGTGAACGCTCGCGGCCGGCAGCGGCGGCGCGGCCTCCTGCAGCTTCGTGAGCGCGGCCCGGTACGGCCCGGCCACCTCCTCGGGCAGGGCGGCCTCGAACACGGACAGCGCCTGTCCGAACTTCATCGCTCCACCCTTGAGCTGCCCGAGCACGCTGAACAGGTGCTCGGCGGTGCGCTGCTGCACCTCGGTGGAGATCACTTCGGAGGCCATGCCGGTGACGCGCTTGCCCAGGCCCAGGGCGGCTCGACCGGCGAACCCGATGGGGAGCGACGCCAGCTTGGCCGACCGGCTGACGGCTCGGCGGGGGATGTCGGTCATTGCGTCAATTCTTACCTGTTCTTGGCAACGATCGGCGAACTCGTCGGCAATCGCATGTGGGATGCGGGGGCCAACTGCGCCGTCTCTCGCCGCCGGCGCCGTCGATCTCGATCGTAGCTCCCCTGGTACGCGGGGATCCGCCGTCGAGGTACGCGAGGATCTCGGCGACCGCGTGTCCGACCCCGATCAGCGTGGTCGTGGCGGCGCAGGCCTGGCCCGTCGGCGGCGCGGTGGCCAACTGGGCCGCGAGCGTCGGCCAAGCCGGGTCACGGTCGAGGCGATGCAGGTCGAGGCAGGCGAGGCACGGTGAGCCGGCGGGTGGTACGAACGGGCCCACGACGACCGCACCGTCGCGTACCGCCACCGCGAGGTGCGGAAGCCGGCGCCGGGCGTAGGCCCGCGCCACGAGGGCGGCAGGGGTCGCGTCGGACCCCGCCCGTACGACGAGCGTCAGGTCGTCGGGTCGCAGGGGCGTCACGTGGACCTCCGGGGCGACCCGGGTGACCACCTCCCGCACCGCCTCGCCGGCGGGCCGGCCGACGTCGGCCACGGACAGCCCGCCGGGGACCACGTCGTCGCCGGAGACCGTGCCGGGCACCCGCGTCGGGACGTGGCCCACGCCCGCCGCGGCCAGCGTCGCCGCGATCGGGGCCGCCAGCCGGGCCTGCCCGGTGACGAGTACCCGTGACAGCGCGCGCCGGCGCAGCGCGTGGGCGGGCGTACTGGCCGCTCCCGCGTCCGGACGCGCGGCGAGCGCGGTCGCCTCGGCCGCCAGCCGGCCGCGCCGGGGCTGCGGTACGCCGGGCGGCAGCAGCGCCCGCGAGTCGATCAGGACGCCCGCCTGGCGCAGGGCCGCGAGGACCGCGGCGACCTCGGCGGTCGGTACGCCCAGGGCGGCGGCGTCGGTGAAGATCGCCCGTTCGGTACGGGCGCCGTTGAGTAGGCCGAGGATGCGTGCCGAGACCGGCTGGGTGAACTCGACGATGATCGCCCGTTCGGGGTCGGTGCCGAGTTGGAGAGTGGTGCGGTCCCGCCACAGCGGGCGCAGGTGCGGTAGCAGCGTCGGTCGGTCCATGCGGCCAGAGGATGGACGATCCGCGCGGCGCCGGGGCGGTTGTCCACAGCCCCGGGGGAGGCGGGTGCCGCCCGTCCACAGCCGTACCGGGGGTTGTTCACACGGGGTGTGCTGAAGTGTCGGGTTTTGGTCGCCGGCCGGACCTCGGCCGGTCCAGACCGCCACATCGCGGGCCGGACCGGCCGTAGGTCCGGCTGACTCGTCCGGTCAGGGACGGATCAGGCCTTGCCCAGGATTCGGTTGACGGTCGTGCCGCAAACCGGGCAGGCGCCCTTCGCCATCTTCATGCCGGTCTTGGATACGGCGACCTCGCCCTGGAAGTCACGCTTTTCCTTGCACTTGACGCAGTAGCCGTTGTAGGTCTCGGCCACGATGCCCTCCTCATGGTTCCCGCCGGCACGGTTCTGCCGACGGCTGTATCAGTCGACGCGCTCGGTTCACCGCGGCAGCGGGTACCGCCGCCACCGCCGGTTTGGCGGCGGGGGGTAGCGGTACCACGTCGCCACGTGAGCGAGTAGACCACGTGAGTCTGCCTTGTCTGAGTCTCGGGGAAAGTGTGGTTATGCGAGACACGCCGACTGATTATTGTCCACAGGTTGTGGATAACTCTGTGGGTAAGGGTGTGGGTGACGGTGGACAACACGTGACGCGCGGATGGATTCGGCGCGTCCGGCGGCGAGTCGCTCCCTAGGAATCTTTCGGACAAGATAGCTGGAAACATCCTCATGCGGGCGGGTGACAGAGAATTGACTCTTGCGCCCCATGGGCGGATGCCGGCTAGCGTGCCCACGTGGGCGGTACCCCCGGGCTGCGCCAGAACACACTCCGCAAGCCCGTCGTAGAGGTACGGCGCAGCCAGCGCCGACGGCGGACCGTGTCCGCGTATCGCGAGGGTGAGCGGGTGGTCGTCCTGATCCCCGCCCAGTTCTCCCGCGCCGAGGAGCGCGAATGGGTCGACCGCATGCTGGAGCGCCTCGACGCGCGCGAGCAGCGTAGTCGGCGTACCGACGCGGCCCTGCAGGCGCGGGCCATGCGCATCGTCACCCGGTATCTGCCGGAGTACGCCACCCTGGCGCGCCCGGTGAGCGTGCGATGGGTCACCAACCAGAACGGCCGCTGGGGCTCCTGTACCCCAGCCGACCGCACGATCCGCATCTCGCACCGGGTGCAGGAGATGCCCGACTGGGTGATCGATTACGTCCTGCTGCACGAGTTGGCCCATCTCGTCGTGCCCAGCCACAACTCCGACTTCTGGGATCTTGTCGCCCGCTACCCCAAGACCGAGCGTGCACGCGGCTACCTTGAGGGGGTGTCCGCCGCCGTCTGCCTCGGGATGAGTGACGATTGAGCCCGCGTGTTGTGATCGCCCTGTTCAACCAGGTCAACTGGGCACCGCCGGGAATCAGCCTGGCCGATTGGCGGCGGGCGCTGGCCGAGGACGTGGTCGACCTGCTCGGTACGCTCGCCGCGGCCGAGCCGGCGATCGCCGTGTCCCCGGCCGACCGCGACCTCGCGGCGGCCGTCGCCTGGCCGGGCATGCCGGTGTACGAACTGCCCGACGCCACCCCGGTCGACGCGCTGCGGGCCGCGGCCGAGGACGGCTACGAGCTGGGGGCGGTGCTCGCCGCCGACGCGCCGGACCTGCCCGGGATGCTCATCGGCAAGCTGCTCCAGCCGCTGACGAGCCGGACGGCCGCGGTGGCGCCCGCCTCCGGCGGCGGGCTGCTGGGCGTGGCGAGCCGGCTGCCGCTGCCCGACTGGCTGCCGCAGGTCGACCTGGACGGTGGCCGGGCGGAGGACGTACGCGAGGCGGCGCCGCGCAAGGCGCTGGTGGCCGTCACGCCGGGCTGGCACCGACTGCGCGGCCCGGACGATCTCGCCCGGCTCGATCCGGGCCTCGAAGGGTGGGAGACGACCCGCGCGCTCCTGTCCACCGGCAATCTTGGACACCTGGCGGGGTCATAGGCCCGCCAGGTGTCCAAGATCGCGGAGATCAGGTACCGGGCGCGTCGTCGCCCAGCTCGTTCTCCAGATCGGTGAGCTCGAGCGACGACTGCGCGTAGCTGGTCGGGTCGGCGAAGGCGTCCTCGTCGGGCAGCAGGTCGGGGTGGCCCCACAGCGCGTCCCGGTGGGAGATGCCCCGGTGCTCGGTGAGCGCCGCCCACAGCGCGGTCGCCTCCCGCAGCCGGCGCGGCCGCAGTTCGAGGCCGACCAGGGCGGCGAACGTCTGCTCGGCCGGCCCACCCGCGGCGCGCCGCCGCCGGAACGCCTCGGCGAGGCGGACGACGTCGGGCAGCCGGTCATCGGCGGCCCGCTCGACGACGTGGCTGACCCAGCCCTCGATCAAGGCGAGCGCGGTCTCCAGCCGGCCCAGGGCGGCCTTCTGCTGCGGGCTGTCCTCCGGCGAGAAGACGCCTTCCAACGCGATCTCCTGCATACCCTCCGGGTTGGTCGGATCGAAGCGGTTCATCGCCTCCTCGATCGCCTCCCGGTTGACCCGGATGCCGGCGGCGTAGGTCTCCACCGCGGTGAGTACGTGCCCGCGGAGCCAGCCGACGTGCCCGAACAGCCGCTGGTGGGCGGCCTCGCGCAGGGCCACGTACAGCCGGACCTGGTCACCGGAGATCTCCAGGCCCTCGCCGTACGCGTCGATGTTGGCCGGTACCAGGGCGGCGGTGCCCGCCGGTCCGAGCGGCAGCCCGATATCGCCGGCCGACAGCACCTCAGCGGCGAGCGAGCCGAGCGCGGTACCCAACTGTCCGCCGAACAGCGCGCCGCCCAGCGAGGTCACCATCGAGGTCATAGGGGTGAGCTGGCCGCGGACCTCCTCGGGCACCAGGTCGGCCATTGCGGCCACCATGCGCGCGGCGACCGGGTCGCACAGCTTGCGCCAGACGTCGAGGGTGGACGTGATCCACTCCGACCGCGTCCACGCGGCGGTGGAGGCGATGCCGGAGGGCAGCGCCGACTCCGGCTCCAGCCACAGGTCGGCCAGGCGGAGCGCTTCCGTGACCGCCGCGCGCTCGGCCGGGCCGACCGCGGGGTCGCCCACCGGGGCCTGGTCGGAGGGGGGCGGGGGCGCGCTGGTCCCGGGCGGGAGCGTCATCCCGAACGGCAGCTGGCCGCCGCCCATCCCGGGCGCGCCGGTGAGATGCGCCTGGGCGATCTGGCGGGCGAGGTCCCAGTTGACGGGCCCACCGCCGGGCGTTGCGAAGAGCTGCTGCAGCTGGCTCAGGAACCGTTGCATCTGCTGCGGGTCGTTGGGATCCGGCAGGTCGCCACCACCGGGCAAACCGAATCCGAACGGGGTGTCTGCGGGCACTGTTCAACGGTACGCGATGCCTGCTAGCGGTCGCCGTGGAGCGTGCCGGATAGGCTCGCGGCCATGAGACGTCGTGGTGCCACCGTCCTGTTCGGCGGTGTGCTGCTCGCCCTGCTGCTCTGGCAGGCCTTCTTCGCCATCCGGGTGCCCTACGTGGCGCTGGGCCCGGGGCCGACCGTGAACACGCTGGGGCAGGCCGACAAGCACGACGTCATCAGCGTCACCGGCGCGCCGGTGAGTACGTCGGCGGGGCAGTTGCGCCTGGTCACGGTGAGCGTCACCACGGACCTGACGCTCTTCGACGCCGTCCGGGGGTGGCTGCAGCACGACTACGCCGTGGTGCCGCGCGAACTGGTCTACCCGCCGGACCAGACCCAGCAGCAGGTCGACCAGCAGAACGCGCAGGATTTCAAGGACTCCCAGACCAGCGCCGAGACGGCCGCGCTGACCAAGCTGGGTTACCCGGTGCAGGTCACCGTCCGCGAGGTCAAGGCGGGTACGCCGGCCGACGGGATCCTCAAGCAGGGTGACGTGATCACGGCGGTGGACGGTACGCCGGTGGCGACCCCGGCGAAGCTGACCGAGGCGATCAAGTCCAAACCGGCGGGTACTCCGCGTACCTTCGCGTACACCCGCGGCGGCGCCGCGGCCACGGCGACGATCGTCCCGCGCCCGGAGGACGGCAATCCGCGGATCGGCGTCACCGTGGAGCCGAAGCAGCCGCACCCGTTCCAGCTGAAGATCGACCTGGACAAGATCGGCGGTCCGTCGGCCGGGTTGATGTTCACTCTGGGCATAATCGACAAGCTCGACCCGGCCGACCTGACCGGTGGTCAGGTGGTCGCGGGGACCGGCACGATCGACGACGAGGGCAAGGTCGGCCCGATCGGAGGCATCCCGCAGAAGCTGGTCGCGGCCAAGCGGGACGGCGCCAAGGTGTTCCTCACCCCGGCCGCCAACTGCGCGGAGGCGTCGGCCAACGCGGTGCCCGGGCTGCCGCTGGCCAAGGTCGCCACATTGGACGACGCGCTCGCCGCGCTCCAGGCCGTCCGGGACCACCGGCAGCCCGCGCTCTGCACCCCCTGAGCGTCGGTTTGGTCTAGACCGGCGCAGGCCGGGCGCTGTACGTGACTCGAACCCGTACGCTGGTGGCGTTTTCGTGACGCGAGCGGGCGGAGTCGACCGTGGTAATGCGTACCCCCATGGCCAGGGTGAACCGGCGGGGCCGGGTGACGATCGTCGTTCTGGCCGTGCTGTTCCTGCTGTTCACGCTGTTCGACCGCATGATCGACGCGTGGACCGACTGGCTCTGGTTCGACGAGGTGCACTACCGCCAGGTCTTCAGCGGCGTGCTCACCACGCGGCTGGTGCTGTTCGCGATCTTCGGTGTCGGCATGGCGGTGATCGTCGCGGCCAACCTGTACCTGGCCTACCGGATGCGCCCGCTGCTGCGTCCGCACTCGCTCGAACAGCAGGCGCTTGACCGGTACCGGCTGCTGCTGGCCCCCCGGGTCGGCACCTGGATCACCGGCTTCGCCGTGCTGGTCGGGCTGTTCGCAGGCCTGTCGGCGCAGGGACGCTGGCAGCAGTGGATGCTCTTCTCCAACGCCCAGCGGTTCGGGGTCAAGGATCCGCAGTTCGGCCTGGACGTGGGGTTCTACGTCTTCGAGTACCCGTTCTGGCGCTACCTGCTCGGCGCCGCCTTCACCGCCGTCGTCGTCTCGGTGCTCGGCGCGTTGGCGATGCACTACCTGTTCGGCGGCGTACGCCTGCAGGGGGCCGGGGAACGGATGACGGTCGCCGCGAGGGCACATCTCACCGCGCTCGTCGCGATGTTCGTCCTGCTCAAGGCCGTTGCGTACTACCTCGACCGGCGCGGGCTGCTGCTCGGGCACAACGACAGCGCGGACGTCTCCGGCGCCGGGTACACCGACATCAACGCGCTGCTGCCGGCCAAGGAGATCCTCGCGTGGATCTCGGTGGTGGTCGCGATCGCGATCCTGGTCTTCTCCAACGCCTGGATGCGCAGCCTGCTGTGGCCCGGCGTGGCGCTGGGCCTGCTCGTCATCTCGGCGGTCGCGATCGGCGGGGTCTACCCGTACGCGGTGCAGTCGTTCACCGTCCAGCCGAGCCCGCTGAGCAAGGAGCCGCCCTACATCCAGCGCAGCATCGAGGCGACCCGCCAGGCGTACGGGCTGAACGACGTGAAGGTGACCGCCTACGGCGCGGCGAACACCGTGCCGCCCGCGGACCTCGCCGCGGACAAGGGGACGGTGCCCAACGTCCGGCTGCTCGACCCGGCGGTCATCTCCGACACGTACACCCAGTTACAGCAGGCGCGCGGCTTCTACGACTTCGGCGACAAGCTCGACATCGACCGGTACCCGTTCGAGGGCGCGACGCAGGACTACGTCGTCGGCGCACGGGAGATCAACTACGGTCGGCTGAGCCCGCAGCAGAGCAACTGGCAGAACAAGCACACGGTCTACACGCACGGGTACGGCTTCGTCGCCGCCCCCGCCAACCGGATCGTCTGCGGCGGCCAGCCGCTGTTCGTCTCCGGCTTCCTCAACGACGCCAGCACCGACAACAAGAAGCCGGCGGGCAGCGAGTCGTGCTCGACGCCGACCGAGCAGATCAACACGACCCAGCCGCGCATCTACTACGGCGAGCGGATGAGCGAGTACGCGATCGTGGGCGGCCCCGCGGGCAAGGACGCCGAGTTCGACCGGCCGACGAGCGGAGCCGACCAGTACTTCAGCTACGACGGCAAGGGCGGGGTGGGGGTCGGCGCGTACTGGCGCCGGCTGCTCTACGCCGCGAAGTACCGCGAGACGAACTTCCTGCTGTCAAGCGTCTTCAACAACAACTCCAAGCTGCTGTACGAGCGCACGCCGCGCGACCGGGTCGAGAAGGTGGCGCCGTTCCTGAAGCTGGACGGCGACCCGTACCCGGCCGTGATCAACGGGCGGGTGGTCTGGATCCTCGACGGCTACACGACCTCGTCGACGTACCCGTACTCGCAGCGGGTCAACCTCCGCGACGCCACCAGCGACGCCCAGACCGGTACCGGTACCTTCGCGCAGGCCCGTGAGGAGGTGACCTACCTGCGCAACTCGGTCAAGGCCACGGTCGACGCCTACGACGGCACGGTGAAGCTGTACAGCTACGACGACAGCGACCCGGTCCTCAAGGCGTGGAACCAGGCGTTCGGCGGCAAGCTGATCGAGCCGCGCAAGAACATCCCGGCCGAGTTGGAGAAGCACTTCCGGTACCCGGAGGACCAGTTCAAGGTCCAGCGTGAGCTGCTGGCCCGGTACCACGTGACAGCGCCCGACCAGTTCTTCTCCGGGCCGAACTTCTGGCAGGTGCCCGACGACCCGTCGCCGGATCCGGAGAAGCGCGCGCAGAAGCAGCCGCCGTACTACCTGGTCGCCCAGTTCCCCGGCCAGGAGCAGCCCCAGTTCCAGCTGACCGCGGTGATGACGCCGCGGAACCGGCTCAACAACCTGGCGGCGCTGATCTCGGCCTCGCTGGTGAACGGGAAGCCGCAGATCCAACTGCTCCAGATGCCCGAGGGCAGCGGCACGGAGGGGCCGAGCCAGGTCCAGCAGAACATGACCAGCATCCCGGAGGTCACCAGGGATCTGACGCAGTTCCGCAACCAGAGCTCCAAACCGGTCTACGGCAACCTGCTGTCCCTGCCGGTGGCGGGCGGCATGCTGTACGTCGAGCCGCTCTACATCCGCAGCACCACCGAGAACTCGTACGCGCTGATGCGTAAGGTCCTGGTCAGCTACGGCAAGTACGTGGCGTACGAGGACACCCTGCAGGGGGCCATCGACAGCCTGGTCAAGCAGGGGGCGGGGCAGCCGCCGAGCAGCGGGTCGCCGACACCGCCGCCGACCACGGCGCCGCCGGCGCCACAGACCGGAGCGGTGGCCGAGGCGGCGAACCGGATCCAGCAGGCGATCAGCGACCTGCGGGCGGCACAGCAGAGCGGTGACTTCGACAAGTACGGGCAGGCGCTGAAGGCCCTGGACGACGCGGTGAAGGCGTACCAGGCGGCGCAGCAGGCGTCCGGCGGGGGAGCGCAGCCGGCAGGTACCGCGGCGCCGTCGTCCAGCCCGTCCCGCCCGTCCAGTCCGTAGCGTCGCTCTTCGCGATCTTGGACAGTGGTGCCACCTCCAGGCTGCACCACTGTCCAAGATCGGGCCCTGGGACGGCCGCGGGACGGCGGTGACCTAGGCCACCCGAGGCCGGTTTGGCGATCAGAGACCGGTGCGCTAATGTTTACCAGGCGACGCGGGGTGGAGCAGCTCGGTAGCTCGCTGGGCTCATAACCCAGAGGTCAGAGGTTCAAATCCTCTCCCCGCTACCAGGGAAAACGCCCCCTCAGAGATCATCTGAGGGGGCGTTTTCGCGTCTCCCGTAGCCGCACCGCGGGTCGTAGGGCCGCCCGGCGCCCGGCGAGCGGTGAGGCGACCCGGTCGGGGCGAGGGCCAGGGCGCGGGAAGACCGGTCGTGACCTTGCCGGCGCTTCCTCTGACCGAGCCGGCGAGACTCTTCCCATGACCGGCGACTTCATCGGTTACCCATCCTCCCTGCATAATCCAGACATCGGGTGTGCGTCCCGGCGCCACCCAAGAGCCGGCTGAGGAGCGACAATGACCCTGACAGTCTCGACGGATCGTCGCGACGGAGGGATTCTGTACCTGATCGTGACCGGTGAGGTCGACCTCGCTACGGCGGACGTCCTGCAACAGGGGATTGCTGCCGGCCTGGAGGCAGACGATGTTCCAGGCATCGTCGTTGACCTGACCGAGGTGACCTTCCTTGACTCGTCCGGCATCAGGGTCCTGTTGAAGGGGCGTCGGTCAGCCGAGGAAAGGGCCAAGAGCTACCTCGTCGATGCTCCTCGGGGCGTAGCACGCCGGATCCTGGACCTATCGGGCGTGCGGGAGCATCTCGCCTACCAGGGGACCGAGGGCCGCTGACGTCGCTGGGCGCCGTCTGGTTGCGGCGGTCTCAGCGGGAACGTTGGTTGTGTGACCGTCGCCGGGTCCTGTCCGGCGGCCGACGCTGGACAAATCCGGCGTAGCTACGATTCGGGCGTGACGACTGAGCCGGACACCTCATACAGCAGTGAGAGACTGCGCCGCCTACAAGCGGTGACCGACGCGGCCCTGTCGCACCTGGACGTCGAGGATCTACTCGTCGAACTCCTGGACCGTGTGCGGGAAATCCTGAACGTCGACACCGCCACGGTTCTTCTCCTGGATCCCTCCGGTCAGCAACTCGTTGCCACCGCGGCTCGGGGCCTCGAAGAAGAAGTTCGCCAAGGAGTGCGGATACCGGTCGGCGCCGGTTTCGCTGGCCGGGTGGCCGCCGGCGGACAACCCGTACGCATCGAGCACGTCGACCCCACCAATGTGGTCAACCCGATCCTGCTCGACAAGGGGATCGCTTCGATGCTCGGCGTACCGATGATCGTGGCCGGACGTGTCATCGGTGTTCTGCACGTCGGCACGCTAACCCCTCGTTGGTTCTCCGATGACGACGTGGACCTGCTGCAACGGGTCGCGGACCGAATCAGCCTCGCCACCCAGGCCCGGTTGGCCAGCATCGACCGCGCCACCACGGTGGCCCTGCAACGTAGTCTCCTGCCCGGCCGGTTAGGCATGATTGACGGTATCGACGCGGCCGCTCGGTATGTTCCCGGCGCCGAGGTCGGAGTCGGCGGCGACTGGTACGACCTGTTTGTTCTGCCCTCTGGCCATGTCGGAGCCGTTATCGGCGATGTGGCCGGTAACGGTCTGCAAGCCGCCGTGGTCATGAGCCGTATCCGCAGCGCACTACGCGCGTACGCGTTGGAATCCAATGACCCCGCCGAGGTCCTGACCCGCCTCGACCGCAAGATCCAGCTCTTTGAACCCGACGCCATGGCCACCGTCGTCTATGCCGTGCTCGACCCGACCCGCGATCAGGCCGTCATGTCCGTCGCCGGGCACCTGCCACCTGTCCTCGCCGAGCCCGGCCGACCGGCCCGGCTGCTCGACGTGCCGGTGGACCTGCCCCTCGGCGCCTACCCCTACACTCGCCGCCGCACCGTAGACGTGCCGCTGACCCACGACAGCCTCGTGCTCTTCTACACCGACGGGCTCATCGAACGGCCCACTCGACCCATCGACCAAGGTCTCGAGCTTCTCGTCGGCGCGCTGACCCCCGGATCGGCTGAGCGGGTGTGCGCCACCCTCATGGCCGCCCTCATCGGCGACGAACCCACGAAAGACGACGTCGCCATCCTCGTCCTTCATAACGGCCACCAGTAGTCGCTATCTCCTGCGGAATCTGCCTCTGATACCGGCGAGCCTCCTCAGCGACGTGCGGCCAGGTCGGGCCGAGTAGCTCAACTCTGTCGTTGACAGGGTTTCCTGTCCTGGTCTTTCCGGGTATGGGCGGGTGGTGGCTTGGTCGAGGGGAGAACGCTGATGAGTGTCGAGGATGACGATCAACGAACCTTGATCGATGAAGTCATCACGCTCGGTAACGTAACCGAGCTGCGCAGACACGTGTTACACCTGGCAGCCCGCGCCGGCCTGGACACCCGACGCGCCGAGGATTTCGCGCTCGCGGTCAACGAAGCGGTCACCAATACCATCCGGCACGCCGGGGGAAGCGGCGAGCTCGTCGTCATTCAGGACGACGCACGTCGGTTGATCGCCGAGGTCAGCGACCAGGGACCAGGAATACCGCGCTCAGTGACGATCACCCTGCCGCCGCCCGATGATCTCGACGGCGGTCGAGGCATGTGGCTCGCCACGGAATTGACCGATCACGTCGAGGTTCACAGTGGCGACGGCGGGACGACGGTTCGGCTGGAGATGTCCATGCAGCACGGCGAACCGAGCCGGTGACGCTCACGCCACATCGTCGTTGTTCGATCGATGTGCTGCGTTTACCCGGTGGGGGAGAGGGCAGTCGAACCCCGTGTACTGGACCTTTGCCTTCGTATGGCATGCCGGCGACGTCGAGGAGGACGTCGACCGGTTCCCGTCACCACAGTCCGGGTTCCACTTCAGGCCACCCACCCGGCGCCGCTGATCTCATTCGGGACCGGGGACATCACCCGGATCGGGCGAGGTAGCCGTGGCGGGCACCGACATAGCGTTTCGGCATGGCCGATGAGCTTGAGGAACTCTTCGTTCGCCAGGTCGACGTGGGCGTAGCCGACATGGACGTCTCCACCGACCAGGGCGTGGTCAGCACCCAGGTGGTTGTGGAGCGGGCCACCGCGACGGAGCGCGAGAGCGGCGAGGACCGGCAGTTCCTGCTGGTGTACGGCGCCGCCGAGGTGCCGGCGCTGGCCGATGCCCTGAAGGCGGCGGCCGAGCGGGCGTTGGTCGGACGGACCTGAGACCACCCGGCACAACGACCGCCGCCGCCAGAACTGCCGCGTCAGAACTCCTGCCGGCGGCGGAGGGCGGCGGGCCGGCCGTCGGGGTCGGCGATCAGCCGGTACACCGGGCGGGCCCAGATGGCCGTCGCCGGCTTCAGTACCGGCGGCGTGTACCTGCGCAGCCGGCCGGGCGGGCGCGGCCGGACCCGGCCCGCCGCGTACCAGTCGTCCAGCTTGCGGGCGCTCGCGTCGAACGCGTCGAACGCGGCCCCCGGGTCGCGCAGGTCCTCGTCGTCACCGTCGGCCCGGTCCAGGTGCTCGCGTGCCAGCGTCAGCCGTAGGTCGCGCGCGTACGCCCCGGTCGGGTCCAGGACCGCGCAGGACAGCTCCGAGTCGTACGTCCACGATCGCAGATTCACGTTGTCGGAGCCGACCATCGCCCACACGTCGTCGACGACGACCACCTTCGCGTGCACGTACACCGGCGTGCCCTGATGGTTCTCCGGGCAGTACACCGCCACCCGGTCGCCGCCGACGTCGAACAGCGTCCGCATCGCCCGCATCCGGCCGTACTCCTGCGCGGTCTTCGAGACCCGGCCCTCCTGGTCGCTGAAGCGGGGTACGACCGCGATCATCCGCAGCTCCGGCCGGTCCGCGAGCGCCTCGGCGAACGTCTCCACGACCTCCTTCGACCACAGGTACTGGTCCTCGAAGTAGACCAGTCGATCGGCGCGGGCCAGCACCTTGCGGTAGCCCCGGGCGATGCTGCGCTCACCCTGCGGTGCGAAGGCGTACCCGGAGCGGCGGTACGGGTACGTGCGGAGCAACTGGACCGCGTGGTCGCCGCAGGCGGGCGGGTCGGGCAGCCGCTCGGGCAGCGGGTCGGGCGTGACGTCCTCGCCCTGGATCCGGTCGCGCGCCAGATGGAGCGGGTTGCGGGTGAGTGGCGCGGGGTCCTCCCAGCGCTCCCGGAACACCGTCTCGACGTCGCCGACCGCCGGCCCGCGGATCTCCACCTGCACGTCGTGCCAGGGCGGGCGGGGCCCGTACTCGGCCGCCATCGACAACGCCTGGGGGTCGCCCCGGTGGTCGGCGTCGTCGCGCCGGCTGTGGCAGAGGTCGATCCCGCCGACGTAGGCGACGTCCAGTTCGGGGCGGCCGGGGTGGCGCAGGACCACGAACTTCTGGTGGTGCGAGCCGCCGTTGCGTACCCGCATGTCGAGCAGGCACTCGCCGCCGGCCGCCTCGATCTCCTCACCGAGGTGGCGGTTCTCGGCCTCGCTGAACTGGAACTTGTCCAGGTGCGAGCGCCAGATCAGGCCCTTGACCACGACGCCGCGCCGGGCCGCGTCGCAGAGCACGCGGCCGACCTCGGTACCGGGCCCGTCCAGCCGCTCGTCCGGGTCACCCCGCCAGTCGGAGAACACGAGCAGGTCGCCGGCTCGCATCCGTCGGATCGCCGCGAGCAGTTCGGCGAAGTACGTAGCGCCGTGCACGAGCGGCCGTACCCGGTTGCCGGTGGTCCACGCCGCGCCGTCCGGGTGACGCGAGTCGAGCGAGGTCGCAGGGTTGCCGCGCTCCTGCGCTAGCAGGAACCAGTCGTCGAGTCGCACACCCGGCCTCCCCATCGCATCCGTTCGGGTGGATGACACAAGGGTGCCCTTCCGGGCCTCGCGGCATGCATGGCCGCGTGAGTTCGGGGGTACTGCTGCTGGTGGAGGTGATGACGATGGTGTGCCACCGGAGCCGCGCGACCAGGCCGGCGTTGGCGCTGTGGCTGTTCGTGCTGCTGGCCGATACCGCCGCCGCCGGGAACATGACGACGGTCGGCTACCTGCTCGCCGCAGTCGTCGTCGCCGCGGTCGCGCTCGCCGCGCTGTGGCTCACGACGCGCGAGCACCATCAGCGCAAGCCGCACCCGGTACGGGTCCGCGCCGCCCGCCACGAGCGGTGGGGCCGCCGTCGATAGGCGAGCAGACAGGGACCGCGCGTCGATCGCCGGCATCCAGCCGGCCGGACCGTACCCTCGGCGCATGGCCCTACCCGCCGTCTCGACGACCGCCGCATCGATCCGGGACCGGCTCACGCGGGTACGCGAGAACGCCGTTCTCGTGGTCCAGGCCGGTAGCGCGGCGGGCCTGGCCTGGTTCGTGGCCCACGACGTCGTCGGGCACCAGCAGCCGTTCTTCGCCCCGGTCGCGGCGGTGATCCCGCTGGGCGCCGCGCTGGGACACCGGATCAGACGGGTCTTCGAACTCGCCGTCGGGGTCGCCGTCGGTGTCCTCGTCGGCGACGTGTTGATCTACCTGATCGGCACCGGCCCGTTCCAGCTCGCCGCGGTCGTGGCGCTGGCCGTGACCATCGCCCTCTTCGTCCGCGCCAGCCCGGTCCTGGTCATCCAGTCCGCCTCGTCGGCGGTGCTGGTGGCCACCGTGCAACCGCCCGGGGCCGGCCTGGCGTACCCGAGGTTCGTGGACGCCCTGGTCGGGGGCGGGGTCGGTCTGCTGGTGACGGCATTGCTGCTACCGCCCAACCCGCTGACGGTCGCGCATCGGGCGGCCGAGCCGCTGCTGAACGCGATCGCCGACGGCTTCGAGGGGATCGCGGCGGCGCTGGACGCGCGTGACCGGGCCGCAGCCGAAGAGGTGCTGGAGCGGCTGCGGGCCACCAACGCCCAGCTGACCGAGTACGCCAACGCGCTGGCGGCCAGCCGCGAGGCGGTGCGGCTGTCACCGGTCTGGCGGCGCTACCGCGAGCAGCTGGCGCGGTACGCCGAGAGCGGCCCCGACCTCGACCGCGTCACCCGCAACGCGCGGGTACTGGCCCGGCGTACCGTCGCGCTGCTGCGCGACGAGGAGCCGGTACCGACCGAGCTGTTCGCCGCGGTGGAGGCGCTCGGCACGGCTACCCGTCTACTGGCCAAGGCGCTCGAGCGCGGTGAGGACCCGGCCGCGACCCGGGAACGGGTCTGCGCCGCGGTCCGCCACGCCTCGCGGGCCCATGACGCGACGCTCGGCTTCTCCGGCCAGATGGCGATCGGACAGATCCGGTTCGTGGCGACCGACCTGCTGCGCGCGACCGGCATGGACCGCACCGAGGCCGAGAAGACCGTCAGGAGGGCCTCCATGACGCCGAAGGACTGACGCGTGTCAGTCCGAGCGGTGCGAGCCCCGGCCGGCCGCCACTGGCACCCGTGCCCTGCTGTGCGCGTGGCCGTGCTGTGGTTCGGCGTAGAAGCTCAACCCGATCACTGCGAGCAGCGTCACCAGGAAGCCTGCCGCGGCGAGCCACTCCCGCCCCGGCTGGATCTCGTCGCCGAGCAACAGCAGGCCGACGGCGGCCGCGGGTACGGCCGCGGCGGCGTCCATCGCGGCTACCGCGGAGGTGGTGGAGCCGCGCTGCATGGCCATGCCCAGCAGCAGCTGGCCCACCACCGAATGGGCGATCAGCAGGTACAGCAGCGGGTCGGTCACGAACTGGTGGATCGAGTCCGCCCCGGCGAGCGGACGGGAAGCCACGGCCGCCGCGGAGAACGCCACGCCGGCCAGCGAGCCAAGCGCGACCGAGCCGTGTGAGCCGTGCAGCCGGGCCGCGAAGAAGCCCACCACGGCGATCACCAGCAGGGCGATGGCCAGCCCGACAACGCCGGCGAGGCCGAGCGGCCGGGACGGGTGGGGCTGGGCTGCGAGCACCAGCCCGGCCAGGCCGCAGGACAGCGCAGCGAGCAGCGCCACCTCCGCCTTGGGTAGGCGCCACTTCAGTACCAGTACGCCGAGCAGGGTGGTGACCCCGAGACCGGCCGCCACGGCCGCCTGTACCAGGAACAGCGGCAGGTCCCGGCGGGCCAGGAAGGCCAGGGAGAAGCCGGCGAACTGGCAGAACAGCCCCACCAGGTACGTCTTGCGCTTGCCCAGGCTCAGCAGCAGCCGCAGGTCGAACCCCGGGTGCAGGTCGGTACGGGCGGCGGCGACGGACTGCAGCAGGTTGGCCACGCCATACGCGGCGATCATCGCCGCGAGGAACAACCAGCCAGCAGACATCACCGGGGAAGGATAGACCCCGAAGAAGCGCCGTCGAGTCAGGACGTCGGGTAGTCGGGTCACTCACCCAGACGGGCGTAGATCTCGCTGTGCAACTTTCCATTGGTCGCGATCGCGCTGCCCCCACCAGGCCCCGGCCGGCCCGCCCGGTCGGTGAACGTGCCACCGGCCTCGGTCACGATCGGTACCAGCGCCGCCAGGTCCCACAGCGACAGCTCCGGCTCGACCATGATGTCCACCGCGCCCTCGGCGAGCAGCATGTACCCGTAGAAGTCCCCGTACGCCCGGCTGCGCCAGGTGTGCCGCATGATGTCGAGCATGGCGTCCAGTCGCCCGACCTCTTCCCAGCCCGTCAGCGACGAGTAGCAGAACGAGGCGTCGGCGAGCTGGCTCACGCCGGAGACGTGGATCTGGGTGGCGGCGGACTGGTGACGGCCCGCGTACGCGCCGAGCCCGGTCGCGGCCCACCAACGGCGGCCCAGCGCCGGGGCGGAGACCAGGCCGACGACCGGCTCGTCCCCCTCCACGAGCGCGATCAGGGTGGCCCAGACCGGTACGCCGCGGACGTAGTTCTTGGTGCCGTCGATCGGGTCGATGATCCAGCGGCGCCGGCCCGTCCCGGCCGCGGGCGTCGCGCCGTACTCCTCGCCGAGCACGGCGTCGCGGGGGCGGGCCCGGGCCAGCGTCGCGCGCAGCGCCTTCTCCACGGCGGTGTCGGCGTCGGAGACGGGTGTCAGGTCCGGTTTCGCGCTCACATGCAGGTCGAGTGCGCGGAACCGGGCCACCGAGATCGCGTCCGCGGTGTCGGCGAGCAGGTGGGCCAGGGCGAGATCGTCGGTGTACCGGGCCATGGCTGCAAAACCTATCGGACGTGCGCTATCGCCGCACGTCAGCGGTGACCGGCCCGACAAGCGGCTGGCGGCCGCGGATATCTTGGATAGCCGTGAGACCGGAAGCGTTGTGCGGGTTGCTGGCCGAGACGGATCGGCTGCGGGTGTTCTCGGCCGTCGTGCTGGGGGCCGATCTTCCCAGTACGGTCGCGGACCGAACCGGCCTAGCGGCCAGGACCGTGGTGGCCGCGCTCCGCCGGCTCCAGCACGGCGGCCTCGTCGATGTCGTCGACGGCCGGTTCGTCGCACAGGTCGACGCTTTCAAGGACTCGGTACGCGAGTACGCGCCGCAGCCGGCCGAGACCGAGCCGCTCGACCCGGACCGGCAGAAGGACGCCATCCTGCGTACCTTCATCGTCGACGGCCGGCTGGTGCGGATCCCGGCGGCGCACGGCAAGCGCCGGGTGATCCTGGAGCACCTGGCGGCGTGTTTCGAGCCGGGGGTGAAGTACCCGGAGAAGGCCGTGGACGCGATCCTGCGGGCCTGGTACCCCGACTACGCCTCGCTGCGCCGGTACCTGGTCGACGAGGCGCTGCTGGCCCGGGAGAACGCGGTCTACTGGCGGGTCGGCGGTTACGTCGAGGTCTGAGGCTCGGTCGAGGTCTGATCGAGGGCGATGGTCAGGTCGGCGACCCGGGCGTCGTCGGTGAAGGTCGGCCGACGCTAGCCGGTGGTGTCAGTGTCCTCGCCGCTGCGGGAGGCCAGCAGCCGGCGGTACGACAGCAGCCGGCGCGGGTCGGCCCCGCCCTCGGCGATCAGCTTGTCCAACCCGCAGTCGCCGCCGGCGCCGGTGTGGTCGCAGTTGGGCGAGCACCGGGTGGTCGCCTCGACCAGGTCGGAGAAGCCGTGCAGCAGGCTGTCCGGCGAGACGTGGGCCAGGCCGAACGACCGGATGCCCGGGGTGTCGATGATCCAGCCGCCGGCGGGCAGCGGGAGGGCGACGGCGCTGGTGGAGGTGTGCCGGCCCTTGCCGACGGCGCTGACCACCCCGACGGCCCGGTCGGTGCCCGGGACGAGTCGGTTCACCAGCGTCGACTTGCCGACCCCGGAGTGGCCGACCAGGACCGAGAGCCGGTCGGTCAGGGCCTCCATCAGCTCGGTGGGCTCCTCCTCCGGGCGGCACAGCACGTACGGCAGGTCCAGTTCGGCGTAGTAGTGCAGGACCTCCTCGGGGCCGGCCAGGTCGGCCTTGGTCAGGCACAGCAGCGGCTCGATGCCGGCGTCGTACGCGGCGACCAGGCACCGGTCGATGAACCCGGTGCGCGGCGGCGGATCCGACAGCGAGTTGACGATGACGAGCTGCTCGGCGTTGGCGACGACGACCCGCTCCTGGCGCCCCTCGATGCTGTTCTCGACGTCGTCGGCGGTGCGCATCAGCGTGGAGGTCCGCTCGTCGATGCGCACGATCCTGGCGAGGGTGTCGGAGCGCCCGGACACGTCCCCGACGAGCTGTACCCGGTCGCCCACGACCACCCCGCGGCGGCCGAGCTCGCGGGCGCGCATCGCGACGACGATCCGGCCGTCGCCCACCTGGCAGGTGTACCGGCCACGGTCGACCGCCACCACGAAGCCCTCGACGGCGTCCTCGTGGCGTGGGCGGATCCGGGTACGCGGCCGGGTGGACCGGCCGGGCCGTACCCGTACGTCGTCCTCGTCGTACTCGCGCGGTCGCCTCAGCGCTCTACCCCTCGCTGGTCACCCGTTTTCTCGCCCACCATCGCCGACCATAGTGCCGGGAACTCCGGCATCGTCTTCGCGGTGCATGCCACGTCCGTGAGCTCGACGCCGGGCACCGCGAGCCCGATGACCGCGGCGGCGTGGGCCATCCGGTGGTCGTCGTAGGTCTCGAACCGCCCGCCGGTCAGGGGCCGGGGCCGGATCTCCAGCGCGTCGGGCCGCTCGGTCACGTCCGCGCCCAGGCTACCCAGCTCGCGCGCCAGCGCCGAGATCCGGTCGGTCTCGTGCCCGCGCAGGTGTCCGATGCCCCGTAGCCGCGACGGTGAATCGGCCACCGCCGCAAGAGCCGCGAGTACGGGCGTGAGCTCGCCGACCTCGGACAGGTCGGCGTCGAGGCCGTGTACCGCGCCGGTGCCCCGCATGGTCAGGCCCCGGGTGGACAGGCCGGGCTGGCCGCCCATCGCCGACAGCAGTTCGCGCAACCGGTCACCGGCCTGGGTGGTGCTGCTGGGCCAGCCGGGCACGGTGACCGCGCCGCCGGTCACCAGGGCGGCGGCCAGGAACGGCGCGGCGCCCGACAGGTCGGGCTCGATGTCCCAGGCCCGGCCGGCCAGCCGGCCCGGCTGGACCGCCCACACGTCCGGCGTGCTGTCGTCGATCCCGGCTCCGACCGCCCGCAGCATCTGTACGGTCATCTCGAGGTGCGGAGCGCTCGGTACCGGGGGCCCGACGTGACGTACCACCAGGCCGCGGTCGAAGGCCGCGCCGGCGAGCAGCAGGCCGCTGATGAGCTGGCTCGAGCTGGACGCGTCGATCGTGACCTCGCCGCCGGTGACCCGGCCGGCGCCGCGCACGGTCAGCGGCAGGTTCCCGCCCCCGGTCGCCTCGATCTCCACCCCGAGCCGACGCAGCGCGTCGATCAGCGGCGCCATCGGCCGTTGCCGGGCGCGCGGGTCGCCGTCGAACGTCACCGGCCCCTCGGCGAGCCCGGCCACCGGGGGCAGGAAGCGCATCACCGTGCCGGCCAGGCCCACGTCGGCCTTTGCCGGGCCGTGCATGGGGCGGGGGCGTACCACCCACAGATCGTCGTCGCCGGTGCTCACGGTCGCACCCATGGCCTGCAGGCCGGCGGCCATGAGCATGGTGTCCCGGGCGCGTAGCGGGGCACGTAGGGTGCTCGACCCGGCCGAGACGGCCGCGAGTACGAGCGCCCGCGCGGTCATCGACTTCGAGCCGGGCAACCGTACGGTCGCCGCGACGGGTCCGGCGGCGGTCGGGGCCGTCCACGGCCGCTCGGATCCGGACGGTCGGGTAACGGCGGGGTTGCTGTCTGCCACTCGTACAGTCTGCCGAACGCGTCCGGGCGCCGACGATCGCGTCCCACATGGTCGCCACGACTTCGCCGAAGTCGTGGTCTCGACGGGTGCCCTGAGGCCACTACTTCCTGGAACTTGTGCAGATCATGGCGGGTGAACGGGGCGGCGGGGCGACCCTGTCACCGGTAGCGTGGTTGCCATGTGCGGCCGGTACGCGACAACCCGTAGCGCGACTGATCTCAGCGCGCTGTTCGAAGCGAGCGACGAGACGGGTGACGGGCTGGCCGCCGACTACAACGTGGCGCCGACCGACGCGGTGCCGATCGTGCGCCGCTCCCGCAGCGCCGGCGACCAGGTGCTGTCCCTGGCCCGGTGGGGCTTCGTGCCACCGTGGGCCAAGGGCACGAGCGGCGCCGCCCGCATGATCAACGCGCGCGGAGAGACGGTGGCGACGACGCGGGCGTACGCGCCGTCGTTCGCCACCCGGCGCTGCCTGGTCCCCGCCGACGGGTGGTACGAGTGGGTCCGGCTCTCGCCCAAGCAGCGCCAGCCGTATTTCATGACCCACCGCGGCGGCGACGTGATGGCCTTCGCCGGCCTCTGGACGGTCTGGGGGGACAAGCTCCTGACGTGCACGATCGTGACCACGGCCGCGGTCGGCGAGCTGGCGGGGGTACACGACCGCATGCCGCTGGTCCTGCCGGCCGGCCGCTGGCGGCACTGGCTGGACGCCGACGCCGCGACCGCGGCGGCGATGATCGGGCCACCGCCCGCCGAATACCTCGACTCGATCGAGATCCGACGTGTCGGCCGCGCGGTCGGCGATGTCCGCAACGACGGCCCGGGGTTGATCGAGCGGGTGCCCGCGCCGGCCCTCGGCGGCTCCGTGGGGCAGCCACAGGACCTGACGCTTTTCGACTGATACGACGGTAATTGGGAGGCGGCTTTTACGTAATCTCGCGCAACGCACTTGTCGAAGTGCGCCGATGTGCGGTAGAACACAGCGCCGGTGGGCGTGGTGTTCTAAGTCTGTGTGCGCCCGCCGAATAGTCGTAAACCCACGGGGGAGGTGGGTGCATGACCCGGGCGCGAATGCCACGTCCACACGAGGTTGCTGCAGCCAGGCGCGATCCGCGGCTTGTCCGCGCGCTCAGTGAACGCGATCTCGATCCGACGTGGCGCACCAGGGGCCTGTGCCAGAGTGTTGATCCGGAGACGTTCTTTCCGGCGCCCAGCGAGCCGGCGGATGCCGCCGTCGCGCTGTGCCGGACCTGCGACGTGCAGGGCTCCTGCCTTGCCTGGGCGCTGGACGTCGGTGACTGCCACGGAGTGTGGGGCGCCACGACCCCGCGCGAGAGACGGGCGATGCTCGTCGCCTGGCGCTCGGAGGTGCACAGCGCGCCGTACGACGCCGAACGATTGGCCGGGATGAACGTCCTGCGCGTACTCGAGCAGGTGGGTGCCGCCAGCGGATAGCCGGACGGCTGCGACGATGCAGGCATGATCGAGGTCGCCACCCCGTACGGACCGGCACGGCTCGACGTCGACCAGCCCACCACCGCGCCCAGGAGCCTGCTCGTGCTCGGCCACGGCGCCGGTGGTGGGGTGGACGCCGTCGATCTCGTCGCCGTACGCGACGCGGCGGTCGCCGCCGGCGTGGTCGTCGCGCGCGTCACGCAGCCCTACCGGGTGGCGGGGCGCCGCGCGCCCGCGCCGGCCGGCCAGCTCGACCGCGCCTACGTCACCGTCGTCACCGCCCTGCGCGACCTGGTGCCCGCCGGGCTGCCCCTGATCGTCGGGGGCCGCTCCAGCGGTGCCCGGGTGGCCTGCCGTACCGCGGCTGAGCTCGGCGCGGCCGGCGCCCTCGCGCTGGCGTTCCCGCTGCACCCGCCGGGGAAGCCCGATCGCAGCCGGGCCGGGGAGTTGCCCGTGGACCTACCGACCCTCGTCGTGAACGGCGACCGGGACGCGTTCGGCGTGCCGACCGCGTCCGGCCAGGTCGACGTGCGGGTACTCCGCGGCGAGACGCACGATCTGCGTCGTGATCCCGCGGCGGTGGCCGGCGTCGCGCGCGGGTGGCTCGCCGGGCACGGCTGGGCCGCTGCCTGATCCCTCACACCACATCCCGGAATGATCTGTGTCGTGGCCGGGTTGCACCCGCCGGAAGGTTGGCACCTCGAGGTGTATCGACCACTGGCGAAGGGAGGATCCCGGGTGCGCACTGTTACCAGGGAGTCCGACACGTACGAAGCGGAGCGTTGGCGGCGCGTACTGACCGGGCCGGGATGGTCCGCGGCGATCGAGCCCGCGCCGGCCAAGGCCGACCCGACCTGGCCCGCTGTCTCCCTCGATGGAGCGACCGTCCACCCATCCGGAAATGGCGTTCGACCGGGCGGCGTATCCTCGGTGGGACGGTCAAGGGAAGAGGGGCGCGTGTCAGTAGACGAGAAGCCCGACCAGCGGCGTGACCGTTTCGTGCAGGAAGCGATGCCGTTCCTGGACCAGCTCTACGGGGCCGCGCTGCGGATGACGCGTAACCCGGCGGACGCCGAGGACCTGCTCCAGGAGACGTTCCTGAAGGCCTACTCCGCGTTCCACCAGTTCGAGCCGGGGACCAACCTCAAGGCCTGGCTCTACCGCATCCTCACGAACACGTACATCAACTCGTACCGGAAGCGGCAGCGCCAGCCGATCCAGGCACCCACCGACGAGATCCACGACTGGCAGCTGGCCGAGGTGGAGTCGCACACCTCCAGCGGGCTCAGGTCGGCCGAGACCGAGGCGCTGGACCGGCTGCCCGACTCCGACATCAAGCAGGCGCTGCAGTCGCTGCCGGAGGAGTTCCGGCTGGCGGTCTACCTAGCCGACGTCGAGGGCTTCTCGTACAAGGAGATCGCCGACATCATGGGTACGCCGATCGGCACCGTGATGTCGCGGCTGCACCGCGGCCGGCGCAACCTGCGCAAGCTGTTGGAGCGCTACGCTGCCGACCGGGGTTTCAACCGGGTCGCTGCGGAGAGCCAGCCGGCCGGGCAGGAGGCGTCGCGGTGAGCGAGCGGAGCTGGCGAACCATGAGCCCAGTGCCCGGCGAGCGCAGCGAGGTGATCGTCGTGAGTGAGCGGAGCGAGCGAGCCATCAGCTCAGTGCCTCGCGAATGCATCACCGAGCGCAGCGAGGTGATCGCATGAGCTGCGGCGAACCCCACGAGACCGACTGCCGCGAGGTGCTGGCCGAGGTCTACCTGTACCTCGACCTTGAGTGCTCCGAAGACCGGCGGCTACTGATCCGCGAACACCTCGACGAATGCTCGCCGTGCCTGCGTGAGTTCGGCATCGAGCAGGAGGTGAAGGTGCTGGTGGCCCGCTCCTGCGGCGCCGACAAGGCGCCGGCCGAGCTCAAGCAGCGCCTGCGCGAGAAGCTTGCCGATCTGGTTGTCTTCGAGGGCGACGAGCGGGAGTTCCGGGAGCTTCAGACGGAGTAGTCCGCCTCGTCTCCGTCCCTTACGCCGATCCAGCCCGTCCCTTACGCCGATCCGGGAAGAGCGACGCCACAAACCGGACGTGACGCGTCAGGCGCTGCCGCGATGCGGCACGCGAAGCCGCGGGTCAGTGCGACGGCGCGCGCCCCACCAGCCGACTCGACCGCCGGTTTTCCGCCGGCCGTGATTGGATACCGGGGCAACGACACGAGAGGACGGGCACATGGCCGAGGAGATCCACGCCGAGATGGTGGCGAACGTCTGGAAGGTGGTCAAGGCCACCGGCGAGACGGTCGAAGAGGGGGACACCCTCGTCATCCTGGAGTCGATGAAGATGGAGATCCCGGTCGTGGCCGAGTCCACCGGGGTGCTCAAGGAGCTTGTGGTCAACGAGGGCGACGTGGTCCAGGAGGGTGACCTCATCGCGGTGATCGAATGATCGTTGCGGTCCGGCTGGCGGTGCCCGGCGAATACGCCGAGATCGGCCGGCTGACCGTCGCCGCGTACACCGAGTCCGGGCAGCTCGGGGCCGCGACCGGGTACGAGCGCGTACTCGCGGACGTGGTGTCGCGCGCGGCCGACGGCACCGTGCTCGTCGCGGTGGACACCAGGACCGACCGGCTCCTGGGCTCGGTGACGTTCGTACTGCCCGGTAGTCGGTACGCCGAGCTGGCCGGCCCTGACGAGGCCGAGTTCCGGATGCTCGCCGTCGACCCCGCGGCCCAGGGGCTCGGGGTGGGTCGGCTGCTGGTGGACGAGTGCCTGCGTCGCGCCGCCGAGGCCGGCCGCGGCGCCGTGGTGATCTGCTGCCGGGACTTCGTGGTCTCCGCGCAGCGGCTGTACACCTCGATGGGCTTCCACCGCATCCCCGAGCGGGACTGGGTACCGGCGCCCGAGGTGAACCTGCTCGCTCTGCGCAAACCCCTCCCATGATCACGGAGCCTCTTCCGGTTCCCAGCGCGGAAAGGGTTCCATGATCATGGCGGGACCGGGTGTGATGCGCGAAACTGCGCGTTCGTTGTGTGCTCCTGCTCGTTTGTGCGACCATCCTTGCTGAAACGCGCAAAAACAGTCGGGAGGACGTCGTGACGGGCCAGCCAGGAAGCGGGATGGCGGCGGACATCGCCGAGCAGCCCGAGGTCTACGCCCGGCTGCTGGACGTGCAGGCGCCCGCGATCGCCGAGGTGGCCGCGCGGATCGCCGGGTGGGCGCCGCGCCACGTCATCTTCACCGCCCGGGGTACCTCCGACCACGCGGCGCTGTACGCGGCGTACCTGACCGAGATCCGGCTCGGCATCCCGGCCGGGCTGGCCTCGCCGTCGGCGTACACCGTCTACGGCGCCCGTCCCGACCTGCGCGACGCGCTGGTCGTCGGCGTCTCCCAGAGCGGCGGCTCGCCGGACCTGTGCGAGGTCGTCCGGGTCGCCCGGGAGCAGGGCGCGCACACCCTGGCCGTGACCAACAACCCGTCCTCGCCGCTGGCCGGCGCCGCCGAGCTGTCGATCGACATCGCGGCCGGGCACGAGCGGGCGGTCGCCGCGACCAAGACGTACTCGGCCGAGCTGCTCGCGCTGCTCATGCTGGTCGAGGGGGTGCGCGCCGGGGACGGTGCGCTGCCCGCCGAGGAGCGGGCCGCCCTCGCCGAGTTGCCGGCGCTGGCGCAGGCCCTGACAGACGACCCGACGCCGGGTGAGCTCGCCCCCCGGTACCGCTTCGCGGCGCGGATGGTGACCACGGGGCGGGGCTACGCGTACCCGACCGCCCGGGAGACCGCCCTCAAGCTGATGGAGACCTCGTACCTGCCGGCGCTGGCATTCTCCGGCGCCGACCTGCTGCACGGCCCGCTCGCCATGGCAGACCCGGACGTGCCGGTGCTCGCCGTCGTCGGGTCGGGCCCCGGCGGCGCCGCGATGCGCGAGGTGCTGGCCCGGCTGGACGAGCGCCGCGCCGACGTGGTGGCGATCGGCCCGTCCGACGTGGCCGGTGCGGCGCTGCGCATCCCCACCCCCGACGTCGACGAGCGGTACGCGCCGCTGCTGGACATCCTGCCGCTGCAGCGCCTCGCGCTGGAGCTGGCGCGGCACCGGGGTGAGAATCCCGACGCCCCCCGCGGCCTCAAGAAGGTCACCACAACCCTCTGAGAGTCCCGCTACCCATGATCATGGGGAAGGGGTCGGAGAAGAAGGCGCGTCGACCAGGATCACGGCGGGCTTGTCCTGGCGTAGTTCGTCCGCCGGGAAGCGCACCGGCGGACGGTTGTCCACGCTGATCTCGTACGTCGTGTGCCCGCCCGGCACGCCGTAGATCTCGAACGGGAAGTTGCACCGGTACGTCCCACCGTCCGCCGCGAGCACCCCGCCGCCGAGCGTGCCGATCGCCAGCGTGTGGTCCGGCGGGTCGGTCACCTTCAGCGGCGTACCGGGCGCGATCCCGGAGTTCGGTACCTGGCAGGGGCTGCCGACCTGCCCCGCCGGCGCCCCCGCCACCGTGGCGTACCCGCGCAGTACGAACCCGTTCGGTTTGGTCCTGCTCTGTCCGCCGGCTCGCAGCCAGCCGCAACCGGACAGGGCGGCGCACAGCGCCACGACGACGAGGGTAGTGACAAAGCGGCGCACGCCTGAAGAGGCTACAGGGCGGGGCGTGGCAGGCTGTGAAGCGTGTCCACGCTGCGTGACCTCGTCGAGGAGCACACCAACCTCGAGCCCGCCGACATCGAGCACCTGCACCGGCTCGCCGGCGACTGGCAACTCATGTCCGACCTGTCGTTCGCCGATCTGATCATGTGGGTCGCGCTCGACGACGGCCAGTTCCTGTGTGTGGCCCAGGTACGCCCGACGACCGGGCCGACCGCGTACCAGGACGACCAGGTCGGCCGGATCTTCGGTGGGGCCGAGGTGGCGCACCTGGCGATCGCCCGCGACCAGGGTCGGATCTGGCGGGAGGGCGATCCGGTCTGGTACGGCGACACCCCGGCGCGGCACGAGGCGATCCCGGTCCGGCGGGCCGGCAGCGACCGGGTGATCGCGGTCATCGGCCGGGACACCAACCTGTCGACCGCGCGTACCCCCAGCCACCTGGAGCTCAACTACCTCACCACGGCCGATGACCTGGCCCAGATGGTGGCCGACGGGAGCTTCCCGCCGTACCGCCACCCGGGGGAGACGACCAGCGCGCCGCGGGTCGGCGACGGGCTGATCCGGCTCGACGGCGGCGGCAAGGTCACGTACGCGAGCCCGAACGCGCAGTCGGCGTACCGGCGGCTCGGCCTGACGACGCACCTGGTGGGGGAGGAGCTGTCGGCCATCACCGGGCGGCTGGCCGACGACCCGCTGGAGGGTGGCGAGAGCGCAGAGGCGCTGCTCGCCGCGCTGCGGGGCGAGGCGCCGCCGCGCCGGGAACTCGAGGCGCGCGGGGCCACCGTCCTGATGCGGGCGCTCCCGCTGATGCCGGCCGGTACGCCCATCGGCGCGCTGGTCCTGGTACGGGACGTGACCGAGGTGCGCCGCCGGGACCGGCAGTTGATCACCAAGGACGCCACCATCCGGGAGATCCACCACCGGGTGAAGAACAATCTCCAGACGGTCGCGGCGCTGCTGCGGCTGCAGGCCCGGCGGGTCGGGGTACCGCAGGCGCGGGCCGCCCTGGAGGAGTCGGTACGCCGGGTGGCCTCGATCGCGCTGGTACACGAGACGCTGTCGATGTCGTCGGACGAGGCGGTGGATTTCGACGGCATCGTCGACCGGGTCGCGTCGGCGGCGAAGGAGGTCGGGGCGCCCGAGTCGCGGGTGGTGATGCGGCGTACCGGTACCTTCGGCGTGCTCCCGGCGGAGGTCGCCACGCCGCTGGTGATGGTGCTCAACGAGCTGCTCCAGAACGCCGTCGAGCACGCGTACGGGCCGGGCGACGAGGGTACCGTCGTGATCAGCGCGCACCGGTTCCGCCGGCAGTTGCACGTGACCGTGGCCGACACCGGCTTCGGCCTGCCGGACGGCTTCAGCCTGGAGGCGAGCGAGCGGCTCGGGCTGCAGATCGTGCGTACCCTCGCCACCGGTGAGCTGCGCGGCTCGATCGAGTTGCGGCGGCGGGCGGAGGGCGGTACCGAAGCGGTGCTGGTGGTTCCGCTCTCCAAGCGGTGAGACCTTCCCGACTGCGGGACTTTCCAAGCGGTGAGATCCGCGGGTGAACTGGGCGTTCCCCCGCGTCTCCACAGCGCGCAGAAATCCCTATCAATCTGGTGTGTTAAAGAGAATTTCCGCTGGTCAACCGCTGGTGCCGAGTGAGACCGCCCTCACGGAACCGTGGCGCCGGCGCCCTGGTTCGTGGCACGATCGTCCGTATGACTGCTGCTTCCCTGCGGCTTACCAGCCGCCGACACGTCGACTTCGGTCGCGTGCGCAGCGCCATCTGTCCGGCTGCCTGACGCCGCCCGTATTTCCGTTCCGGGTGCGCGACCGCGCCGGACTTTTTTCTGACATCGAAGTCAACCGCATTCTTTCGCGGTTACCGGTGCGCGCGCTCCCACCATCAGCAGGAGGACGCTCGCATGACGGCTACCGCCGTCCCCGCCACTTCCCGATCCGGCGCACGGGGCAAGGGCCCCCGCCGTGGTGAGGGTCAGTGGGCGCTGGGGTACCGCGAACCACTGAACCCCAACGAGCGCTTCAAGAAGGACGACGACGGGCTCAACGTCCGCCAGCGGATCGAGACGATCTACGCGCACCGCGGCTTCGCCAGCATCGACCCGCAGGACCTTCGCGGCCGGATGCGCTGGTGGGGCCTGTACACCCAGCGCCGCCCCGGCATCGACGGCGGGCGCACGGCGGTCCTGGAGCCGCACGAGCTCGAGGACGAGTACTTCATGCTGCGCGTGCGCGTCGACGGCGGCCAGCTCGACCTGGCCCAGCTGCGCGCCATCGCCGACGTGTCGACCCGGTACGGGCGTGACACCGCCGACATCACCGACCGGCAGAACATCCAGCTGCACTGGGTCCGGATCGAGGACATGCCGGCCATCTGGAAGACGATCGAGGGCGTGGGCCTGTCGACCACCGAGGCGTGCGGCGACACGCCCCGGGTGATCCTGGGCAGCCCCGTCGCCGGCGTGGCTGAGGCCGAGATCCTGGACGCCACCGAGGCGATCAAGGAGATCTCCGACCGGTTCATCGGGGACCCGGAGCTGTCCAACCTGCCGCGTAAGTTCAAGACCACGATCTCGTGGCTGCCCGACACCCCGTACGAGGCCAACGACGTCGCGTTCCTCGGCGTGATCCACCCCGAGCACGGCCCCGGTTTCGACCTGTGGGTCGGCGGCGGGCTGTCCACCAACCCGATGCTCGCCAAGCGGCTCGGCGTGTGGGTGCCGCTGCACGAGATCGCCGAGGTCTGGCACGGCGTCATCAAGATCTTCCGGGACTACGGGTACCGGCGGCTGCGCAACCGGGCCCGGTTGAAGTTCCTGATGGCAGACTGGGGCCCGGAGAAGTTCCGCGAGGTGCTGGAGAACGAGTACCTCGGGCGCAAGCTGGTCGATGGCCCGGCGCCGGAGCTGCCCGAGCGCCCGATCGACCACGTGGGCATCCACAAGCAGTGGGACGGCAAGTACTACGTCGGCGTCGCCCCGGTGGCGGGCCGGGTCTCGGGGGAGATCCTGGCCAAGGTCGCGGACATCGCCGAGGCGCACGGCAGCGGCCGGGTGCGGCTCACCCCGTACCAGAAGCTCCTGATTCTTGATCTTGACCAGGATCGCGTGAACTCGATCGTGGCGGCGCTGCGCGAGATCGGGCTGGAGGCGAAGCCGTCGGCGTGGCGGCGCGGCACGATGGCCTGCACCGGCATCGAGTTCTGCAAGCTCGCGATCGTCGAGACCAAGGCCCGCGCCGCGTCGCTGGTCGACGAGCTGGAGAAGCGGCTGGCGTCCTTCGACGCCGACATCTCGATCCACCTCAACGGCTGCCCGAACGCCTGCGCGCGTACCCAGGTGGCCGACATCGGGCTCAAGGGCATGATCGTGACGGCGGCGGACGGCCGCCAGGTCGAGGGCTTCCAGGTGCACCTCGGCGGCGGCCTGGGCGTGGCCGCCGGACACACGGCCGGCTTCGGCCGCAAGGTGCGCGGCCTCAAGACGACCGCCGACGAGCTGCCCGAGTACGTGGAGCGGCTGGCCCGTCGTTACCTCGCCGCCCGCACCGACGGCGAAACGTTCGCGCAGTGGGTCGTCCGCACCGACGAGGCGGAACTGGCATGAGTGAGCGGCAGGCGCCCCTGTACTGCCCGTACTGCGGCGAGGAAGACCTGCGCCCCTCTGCGGAGGGCGGCCACGGCGCGTGGGAGTGCCACTCCTGCGCCCGCGTGTTCTCGGTGAAGTTTCTTGGATTGATCGGCAAGGCACTGGAGGTTTCACGGTGACGAGCGCGATGAACACCCGTACCGAGGAAGAGCTGCGCGAACTGGCCACCGTCGCCGGTCACGAGCTGGAGGGCAAGCCGGCCGAGGAGATCGTCGCCTGGGCCGTCGAGACGTTCGGCGAGCGGTTCTGCGTGACCAGCTCGTTCGCCGACGCGGTACTGGCACACGTGGTGTCCCGGGTGGCGCCCGGTGTCGACGTCGTGTTCCTCGACACCGGCCTGCACTTCGCCGAGACCCTGCGGGTACGCGACATCGTGCAGCGGACGCTGCCGGTGACCGTCCGGTCGATCCGGCCCCAGCTGACCGTCGCGGAGCAGGACGAGAAGTACGGCCCCCGGCTGTACGCGCGCAGGCCCGACGAGTGCTGCGACCTGCGCAAGGTCGAGCCGCTGGAGCGGGGCCTGGAGGGCTACGACGCGTGGGCGGCCGGTCTGCGGCGCGACGAGTCCCCGACGCGGGCCAACACCCCCGTCGTCGGCTTCGACGCCAACCGGGGCATGGTCAAGGTCTCGCCGCTGGCCGCGTGGACCCAGGCCGACGTGGACGCGTACATCTCCCGGTACAACGTGCCGGTCAACACGCTGCTGCGTCAGGGGTACGCCTCGGTCGGCTGCTGGCCGTGCACCAAGCGCACCCCGCCCGGCACCGACCCCCGCGCCGGTCGCTGGCCGATGTTCGACAAGAGCGAATGCGGGCTGCATCTGTGAGTCCGGTCGTCCTGGTCGCGCACGGTTCGAGCTACCCGCGAGCGGCGGCGACCACCCGGGCCCTGGCCCGGGCGGTCGCCGCGGCCCGACCCGGTGAGACCGTGTGCGCCGCGTTCCTCGACCACGAGGGGCCCCGGCCGGAGGAGGTGCTCGCCTCGCTGCGCGGGTCGGGCTTCACCTCCGCCACCGTCGTACCGCTGCTGCTCACCTCCGCGTACCACGGTCGGGTGGACATCCCGGCCGCCCTCGCCAAGGCCCGCACCGACGGCGTGGACCTGGCCGTCGAGCTGACCGACGTGGTGGGCCCTGTCGGCGGTGTCGTACCCGCGCCGCTGCTGGCCGGCCTGCGCCGGCGGTTGGCAGAGACGGGCGTACCCTTCGACGCCGTCGTCCTGGCCGCCGCCGGTACCCGCGACCGGGCCGCACTGTCCACCGTCGACCTCGCCGCCCGTGCCCTGGGCGGCCGCCTGGGCCTGCCGTGCCTGCCCGCCTACGCCTCCGCCAGCGCACCCACCCCCGGTGAGGCGGTGTACGCGCTGCGCCAGGGCGGGGCGCGCTCGGTCGCGCTCGCCGCGTACTTCCTGGCCCCCGGGCGCCTCTACGACGCGGCGGTGGAGTCCGCCCGTACCGCCGGTGCGGTCGCCGCGGCGCAGCCGCTGGGCGCGATGCCCGAGCTGGCCCGGCTCGTCCTCGACCGGGTCGACGCCGTCGGCCGGGCCGCACCCCTCGCTGCCTGACCCCCTCCGGCCGAGGTTTCACGCTCCGACCCGCCTTTCACCCGGTATGGGTGATGCCCCCGCCCGCCCGTTCCGGCGAGGCTGTTGCAGTCCGGTCGGCGCGTCCAGATCGTCTGTGCGTCGCCTTCCGGGCATACCGCGCTGGCATGTGGCGACGCCGCTCTCCGGGCTGCTGTCGCGAACGTGAGGGGGCTCTGGGGCCATGGCGACTCCGACCGAGGAGTTCTTCGACGAGCTGGGTCGAAGAGGGCACGAACCGCGGCTCGAGAGGATCACCGCGACGGTGCGCTTCAACATCACCGACGGCGGGCACGCGTCGCACTGGCGCGTGGAGATCGACAAGGGCGACCTCCACGTGACCCGCGGCAGCGGCAAGAGCTGCTGCGGCATCTGCGCCGATCGGGCGCTGTTCGACGGCATCGTCACCGGTGAGGTGAACGCGATCGCGGCGATGCTGCGCGGCGCCCTGTCCGTCGACGGCGACCGGGAGACGTGGGTCGTGGTGCAGCGGCTGCTTCCGGGGCCCTGCTCCCACCGCCGACGCCCGTTCGTCACCCAGAACGCCGTGGGGGAGCGGTCATGACCGACGGCCTGGTACAGACCCTGGACGGCAACACGTTCGTGGTCAGCGACCCGCAGGGCGACATCGAGGCGTCGTTCACCGAGCCGACCGGGCTTTTCTCGTACGACACCCGCTTCCTGTCCACCTGGGCGCTGACGGTCGACGGCAGGCGGCTCACCATGCTCTCCACCGACGACCTGGAGTACTACGAGACCCGGTTTTTCCTCGTCGCCGCGCCCAGCAGCGTGTACGTCGACGCCAAGCAGTCGGTGATCCGCCAGCGCACGGTCTGCGACGGACTGCACGAGCGGCTCACCGTCCTCAACCACCAGGAGCAGCCCGTCGACCTCGCGATCCGGGTCGAGGCGGCAGCGGACTTCGCCGACCTGTTCGAGATCAAGGACAACCTGGCGAAGAAGGGCAAGTACTACACCCGCGTCGACGACGGTCGCCTGCTACTCGGGTACGAACGGGAGACCTTCCGCCGCGAGACCATGATCTCCACGACGGCGCCGGCCCAGGTCGACGAGCACGGGCTGAGCTTCGACGTCCGGCTCCAGCCGCACGGCAAGTGGACCACCGAGCTGCACGTGACCCCGGCGAGCCCCGGGGTCGGGGGCCGGTCACTCATGCCCAAGCCGAGCCGTGGCGCGACCGCCCCGACCAAGATGAGGGGCGACCTGGAGAAGTGGATCGGGCGGGCGCCGCGACTGGAGTGCGACTGGGAGTCCCTGCAGGCGACGTACCGGCGCAGCCTGGTCGACCTCGCCGCGCTGCGGTTCTCGCCGGTCCTGGCGGGCGGCAACAGCCTCCCGGCCGCCGGCCTGCCGTGGTTCATGACGATGTTCGGCCGGGACAGCATCCTGACCAGCCTGCAGGCCCTGCCGTTCGCGCCGGAGCTCGCGGCGACCACGCTGCGGGTGCTCGGCGACTGGCAGGGCAGGTGCGTCGACGACTTCCGCGACGAGGATCCCGGGCGGATCCTGCACGAGATGCGCTACGGCGAGCTGACCGCCTTCGAGGAGCGGCCGCAGTCGCCGTACTACGGCACCGCCGACGCGACGCCGCTGTACGTGGTGCTGCTGGACGAGTACGAGCGGTGGACCGGCGACGCGGACCTGGTGCGCCAGTTCGAGTTGGAGGCGCGCGCCGCGCTCGGCTGGATCGACGAGTACGCCGACCTGATGGGCAACGGCTACATCGCGTACCAGCCGCGCGAGCCGGAGACGGGCCTGGAGAACCAGTGCTGGAAGGACTCGTGGGACTCCATCTCGTACCACGACGGCCGACTTCCCGGCTTTCCCCGGGCAACGTGCGAGCTGCAGGGGTACGCGTACGACGCGAAGAAGCGCGGCGCGCGGCTGGCCCGCGAGATCTGGAACGACCCGGAGTACGCGGACCGGCTGGACGCCGACGCCGACGCGTGCAAGCGGCGCTTCAACCAGGACTACTGGATCTCCGATCGCCAGCACTACGCGCTGGCCCTCGACGCGGACGGCAGCCAGGTCGACGCGCTCGCGTCCAACAACGGCCACCTGCTGTGGAGCGGGATCGTCGACGACGACAAGGCCGGCGCCGTGGTGGGGCACCTGCTCGGCCGGGCGCTGTTCTCCGGCTGGGGCGTGCGGACGCTGGCGCAGGGGGAGGCCCGCTTCAACCCGGTCGGCTACCACGTCGGTACGGTCTGGCCGTTCGACAACTCCTTCATCGCCTGGGGCCTGCGCCGGTACGGGTACAAGGAGGAGGCCGCGCGCCTGGCGGCCGGCATGCTGGACGCGGCGGAGTTCTTCGAGGGGCGGCTGCCGGAGGCGTTCGCCGGTTACGACCGGGCGCTGACCAGGTACCCCGTCCAGTACCCCACCGCCTGTTCGCCGCAGGCGTGGTCCACCGGTACGCCGCTGTTGCTGCTGCGCACGATGCTCGGCCTGGAACCGCTAGGCGACCACCTGGTGGTCGACCCGGCCCTGCCGGTCGGGATCGGGCGCATCGAGCTACTGGACATTCCCGGGCGGTGGGGGCACATCGATGCCTTCGGACGTGGCCGGGTGGAGGTGGCCTCCAGGCCGCGGCTCCGCCGACAGTTGGGCGACCCGGTGCGGGAGAAGTCGAAGTTCGTGTAGCCGCGAGCTACTACAAGATCGGATATAGACGGGTGCGGGTACCGTGACGAGATGCAGATGACATGCCCCAAATGCATGGGACAGATGCGCCAGTACGAGCGCAGCGGCGTGACGGTCGACCAGTGCGCCGAGTGTCGGGGGATCTTCCTCGACCGGGGTGAGTTGGAGCGACTGGTCGACGCGGAGAAGACATGGCACGGCGGCGGGCAGCCCCACCAGTCGCAGCCGTACCAGCCGTACCAGCAACCGCACCAGGATCGGCGTCATCGTGACTTCGACTCCGACGAGTACCCGATGTACGGCCAGCACCCCGGTCACGGTCATCACCCGCACAAGAAGCGCCGTGGCTTCCTGGAAGAGTTGTTCGACTGAGCGTGAGGGTCACCGAAGACATGGAGTTGTCGACCGACAGTGACGCCCCGGGGAGCAGCGCTCCCCGGGGCGTCACACGGTCCAGATCAGGCAGAGTGAGCGCGAACCCGCAAGCCGCCGCGCCGCTTGAGAGCGCGCCGCTCTTCTTCGCTCATTCCGCCCCAGACGCCGGCGTCCTGACCCGAGTCGAGTGCCCACTGGAGGCACTCGTCGGTCACGGCGCAGCGCCGACAGACCGCCTTAGCCTGCTCGACTTGCAGCAGGGCCGGACCAGACGTCCCGATCGGGAAGAACAGTTCCGGGTCCTCATCGCGGCAGGCAGCACGGTGGCGCCAGTCCGACATGGCGGCAACACTCCTTGGTTTGCGGATCAGTGGCAGTGAGTGCGTTAAATGTTTCCTATATGCGTCTCGCGAAACCGTCCGTGTGGATGAACCCCGGCTGGGCGGCAGCGCGTGAGCAGGCAACTCGCTTCGCTTGTGAATACTTTCACGAACTATGGCGATGTCAAGGGGCAGGTTCTGAAAAACTCGGAGCGCGTGAGTGAGGTCACGCTGTGTATGTCCGGTTTTTCAGGTCCGCCCGGGCCCCGTGCTTACGACTGTCGGTTACAAAAGTAGTACTCGTGGTCACTGGTTGCCACCGTTTCACGAGTGTCGCAACCGTTGAGCCTCGCTTTTGTGTGCTGTCCAACAAAGGACAACGGTTCAGCACACGATTCGTAACGCATCTGCGACGGAATGGAGTTCGATTTTGTCCCGCTCGCCGAGGTAGTCGCCGTCGAGCTGAAAGGCCATCGGACGGTCGGCGCGCAGCGTGAAAGTTTCAAGATCATGGAGATTGAGAACACGCTTTCCGTGTGGCTGCGGCTCGCGGGACAAGATCTGCTTCACCGTGCGCGTGGTGCTCGGCACATGTAGCTCACGCAATGCCATCACGTCGAGCCCCGTGTCGAAGGACGCGTCCGGACACGGGTTCACCGGACGGTCACCGAGATAGGTCCACGGTGCCGCGTTCTGGACGATGACCGTCGCCAGCCCGACCAACGGCCGCTCGCCGGGGCGTTCCAGGGTCACCGGCGGGTGTCGGCGCTCGGTCTCCAGGAAGTACTGGGTCAGCGTGGAGCGAAGGTACAGCCACGGCGTCGAGGTGCGGCCCCGCAGTCGCGCCCGCTCGACCCGCCGGACCACCTCGGCATCGAGCCCGAGCCCGGCGCAGAACGTGAAGTACCGGTCGTCGGCGCGGCCCAGGTTGATCATGCGAGAGCGCTCCTCGCGGAGCGCCTCCAGGATCACGCTGGCCCCGTCGGCCCAGTCCCTGGGCATGCCGACGGCGCGCGCGAACACGTTGGTCGAACCGCCGGGGACAACGGCGAGGGCGGGCCGGTTGTCGGCCTTGTCGCCGGCCGCCATCAATCCGTTGACGGCCTCGTTCACGGTGCCGTCACCACCGAGCGTGACGACCAGGTGCATACCCTCCGCGGCGGCGTCCCGCGCCAGGTCGGCCGCATGACCCCGCCGTCGGGTGTAGGCCACGGTCAGATCCACCTCGCTGCGCAGCGCGCGGACCAGAACGTCGCGGCTGCGCTCGCTCGTGGTAGTCGCCTTGGGGTTGACCACGAGAAGCGCACGCATGGCGGGCACTGTACCCGGAGGCTGCCCGGGCAAGCCTGTTCTTCGGCGGTACAGTGACCGGCGTGACGGGATCTCAGCGCCCATCCGGCGGATCGGCGGCGGCTACGCTCCGCGCTGCGGTCGGCCTGCTCACCGTCCAGGCCACGGTGGTCGCCCTGATCGTGGCGTTCCTCGTCTACAAGGATTTCACCGCCCGGGCGGCCAGCCTGCGGGACGCGATGATCGTCACCGGCTTCGCCGCCCTGATCGCCGTCCTGCTCGGCGTGCTCGCGCTCGCGCTCGCCCGCCGCCGGGCCTGGGCGCGGGGACCGGCGGTCGTGATGGAGCTGATGTTGCTGCCCATCGGCTGGTACATGGTCTCCGGTGGGCTGGCCTGGCTCGGCGTACCGGTGTTCGCGCTGGGCCTGCTCGGTGCGGGCCTGCTGATCGCCCCAGCCACCCGTGAGGCGCTCGGGGTGCAGTGACCTTGCCGGGCGGCCCGCCCGGCCGGTGGCGACCCGCTCAGCCGGACGGGGGAGCGCCTCAGTCGGGCTGGCTGGGGCGGCGCTTGGTCAGCCGGATGCAGACCAGGTCGTTCTCGACCTTGGCCGCCACGTCGTCGGCGAGGGCGCTGAGCACCTGCCAGGCGAACGACTCGCCGGTCGGCAGGCGTACCGACGACGGGTTGTCGATGGGCACCGTCGCGTCGACGGTGAGGGCGTCCTGGGTCACCGTGAACCGGCAGGACAGGGCGGCGTCGAGGGAGGCCAGCGCGAGCAGGATCGCGCACGCCTCGTCGACGGCGATGCGCAGGTCCTCGATCTCGTCCAGGGTGAACGACAGGCGCGAGGCGAGGCTCGCCGTGGCGGTACGCAGGACGCCCAGCCAGGCGCCGGAGGCCGGCACCGCGAGCAGTACGACGTCGGCAGCCTGATCCGGTGTGGACCGCTCCGGTACGACCTGAGTCACCCTGCATCACCCCGCATCGACGACTGTAGGTCCTCGGACTTCGCCGTGGGTGCCTGCTCGGCCAGCGATCGCAGGGCCGGTCCGGTCAACCGGTAGGGCACCCACTCGTCCATCGGTACGGCCTCGATGGAGTGGTAGAACTCGCGCGCCGGGTTCCAGTGCAGCACCCACCAGTCGAGGCGCTCGTACCCGCGCTCGGCGCAGACGGCCGCGAGGGTGGCGAGCAGCGCCCGACCGATACCGGTGCCGCGGGCGGTGGGGCGCACGTACAGGTCCTCGAGGTACACCCCGTGCACGCCCCGCCAGGTGGAGAAGTTCAGGAACCACAGCGCCATGCCGACCGGCTCACCGTCGATCAGGGCGACGTGCCCGAACAGGGCCGGGCGGTCGGCGAAGAGGGCGGCTTCGAGCTGTGCCTCGGTCAGGTGGCACTCCCGGGGGGCGCGCTCGTACTCGGCGAGCTCATGCACCATCGACACCACAGCAGCCACGTCCGCCCGGCTGATCGGCCGGATCTCGACGCTCATTCCACCTCCCGCGGCAGTCCACCGCCGAGCCCCGTACCCGCGGGTTCGGGCCGATCGGTGATCGGTCCAGATGGGTTGGTGGCCCCCATCGCCCGTACCCGGGCGCGGGGGCCACCAACCATCACCTGAGTGTCAGGCTTGCTTCGTCTCCCAAAAGATCTTGGAAATCTCCTCGATCTTCGCGAGCAGCTTGTCCGCGACGTCCGGGTCGACAGAACCCTTCGCGCCGCTGGCGCCGGCCAGCTTAGTGGCCTCGTTGAAGAGGCCGTGCAACTGCGGGTACTTCTCGAAGTGCGGCGGCTTGAAGTAGTCGGTCCACAGCACCCACAGGTGGTGTTTGACCAGGTCGGCCCGCTGCTCCTTGATCATGATTGCCCGGGTACGGAACTCCGGGTCCTGGTTGGCCTGGTACTTCTCACAGATCGCCTTGACCGACTCGGCCTCGATGCGGGCCTGTGCGGGGTCGTAGACGCCGCAGGGCAGGTCGCAGTGGGCGGATACGACGGTGCGGGGAGTGAGTAGACGCGGCAGACGCATCGAACCCTCCTGGTGTGGTTTGCGATGATCTCTCAAGGGCGAGGTTACCCCTGCCCACTCCTTACAGCGACAGGAGATGCCCGGATTGCCGTTGCCGTGGTACCCGGTCCTGGTGCGAGGCCCGTCGATGTCGCCGACCCTGCGGGACGGTGACGCGCTGCTCGTGCGCCGTACGACGCGGGTACGGCCGGGCGACGTCGTGGTGGCGCGGTTCCGGGTACGCCCGTCGTTGCTGGTCGTCAAGCGGGTCGCTCGGGCCGAGGCCGGCGGTTGGTGGCTGATCGGCGACAACGAGTTCGTGGCCGACGACTCGCGGGCGTACGGCGTGGCCGATGTCGAGGGTAGGGTCGTCCTGCGCTGGTGGCCGCGCCCGTCGCTGCTGCGACGGCGACGGTGAGTTTCGGCGCCGCTGAGTTTCGGGTACGACCGAGTTTGGGCGGGGCCCGAGTTTCGGCGGGGGCCTGAGTTTCGGCGCGCCGCTGCTGGGCAACGGCGCTCGGTGTACCCCTGGGATCGGCCGACGTCTCGGCGTCGGCGTGACATTGTCCACGCGGGTGTCCGTGCCCAGGCCACTATGCTCTCCGTAGACCAGGGAGACCCCCGCGCATGAGCGCGCGCCGCCGTCGTTTCAGACCCGCAGCGACACGGCGCGCCACGTACGTTTTTTCAACGCGGCAAGGAGGCCCCGTGTCCTTCGATCAGCACGACCCTGTCTTCACCCTGCACCGCGGCGGGAAGCTGGTGGTCAACTCCGCCGTCCCGCTGTCCACCCGGGATGACCTTTCCCTGGCATACACCCCCGGCGTGGCGCGGGTGTGCGAGGCGATCGCAGCCGACGAGACACTGGTTCACGAGTACACCTGGGTCAAGCACACCGTGGCCGTCGTCACCGACGGCTCGGCGGTGCTCGGCCTGGGCAACATCGGGCCGCGCGCGGCGATGCCCGTCATGGAGGGCAAGGGCGCGCTGTTCAAGCAGTTCGCCAACGTCGACGCCGTCCCCATCTGCCTGGACACCCAGGACACCGAGGAGATCATCGCCGCAGTCAAGGCGATCGCGCCGTCGTTCGGCGGGATCAACCTGGAGGACATCGCCGCGCCGCGCTGCTTCGAGATCGAGCAGCGTCTCGACGAGGCGCTGGACATCCCGGTGTTCCACGACGACCAGCACGGTACGGCGATCGTGGTCCTCGCCGCGCTGCGAAACGCGGCCGCGCTGCTCGACCGCAAGCTCGAGCGGCTGCGCGTGGTCGTCAGCGGGGCGGGCGCGGCCGGCGTCGCGGTCACCAAGATGCTCATCGCCGGCGGGGTCGAGCCGGGGTCGGTGATCGTGGTCGACTCGCGCGGCGCGATCCACTCCGACCGTACGGACCTGACGCCGATCAAGCGTGAGATGGCTGAGCTCACCAACGGCGACGGGGTGTCCGGCGGCATCGCGGAGGCGCTGCGCGGCGCGGACGTGCTAATCGGCCTGTCCGGCGGCACGATCGAGGAGGAGGCCCTCGCCGGCATGGCGCCGGGCGGCGCGATCTTCGCGCTGGCGAACCCGACGCCGGAGGTGCACCCCGTGATCGCGTCCCGGTACGCCGCGGTCGTCGCCACCGGCCGCAGCGATTTCCCCAACCAGATCAACAACGTCCTCGCGTTCCCGGGCGTCTTCCGGGGCGCGCTCGACGCCGGGGCGACCCGGATCACCGAGGGCATGAAGGTCGCCGCGGCGGACGCCATCGCCGGGGTCGTCGCGAACGAGCTGCGCCGCGACGCGATCGTGCCGAGTCCGCTCGACCCCCGCGTGGCCCCGGCGGTGACCGAGGCGGTGGCCGCGGCCGCCGTGCGCGACGGCGTCACCCGCTCCTGACGTGGTCCCCTTGATCGGCACAGCGTGCACACCGGAGGTCGTGGTCTCCAGCAGGGCCTGAGGCAACGACTTCTTCATCGGTGGTTGTGCCGATCAGGGGCGTCCAAGGGTCTGCTAGCGTCGCGACATGCGTGCCGCGTATGCCTCCACGTTCAACTCCGAAGACCCGCTCGCCGCGCTGACGGTAGGGGAGCAGCCCGAACCGGCGCAGGACGGCTGGGTGACCGTCGACATCAAGGCCAGTGCGCTCAACCACCACGACCTGTGGTCGCTGCGCGGGGTCGGGCTGAAGGCCGAACAGCTCCCGATGATCCTCGGCTGCGACGCCGCCGGGGTCGACCCCGACGGCAACGAGGTCGTCGTGTACTCGGTGATCACCGAGCCCAACGGCGCACAGTCGATCCTGTCCGAGCGCTACCCGGGAACGCTCGCCGAGCGGGTGGCCGTGCCCGCGGGCAACCTCGTACCGAAGCCCGCCGAGCTGTCCTTCGCCGAGGCGGCCTGCCTGCCGACGGCGTGGCTCACCGCGTACCGGATGCTGACCACCAAGGGCCGGCTGCCGGAGAACGGCAGCGTCCTGGTCCAGGGCGCCGGCGGCGGCGTCGCGACCGCCGCGGTCGTGCTGGGCGTGGCGCTCGGCGCGCGGGTGTACGCGACGAGCCGCGATGCCGACAAGCGGGAGCGGATCGCGGCGCTCGGCGCCACCGCCCTGGAGAGCGGTGCCCGGCTGCCGGAGCGGGTCGACGTGGTGATCGAGACCGTCGGCAAGGCGACGTTCGACCATTCGCTCAAGTGCGTCAACCGGGGCGGTCGCATCGTCGTCTCCGGGGCCACCTCCGGGCACCTGCCGGAGGTGAACCTGCGCCGGGTCTTCGCCGGCGAGGTGGAGATCCTCGGCTCGATGATGGGCACCGCCGAAGAGTTGGATCAACTGCTGCGGCTCTGCGCCGACCGGGGCGTACGCCCGATCGTGGACTCGGTCCACGCCTTCAGTGACGTACGGGGAGCGTTCGAGCGGCTCGCGTCGGGTGACATCTTCGGCAAGGTGGTCGTCGACCACACGAAGTGAGGATTGGCGGGCGGGTCGTGGGGCTGTTGTCCGCGACCCGCCCGCTCCTTTCGTTAATGTGCGTCCATGTCCAACGAGCAGCTAGACCCGAGCGGTAACACCGGGCAGTTCAAGGCGTTCGCGCAGGCGCCGCCGGAGGAGGGCGCGCCGTCCCGGGCGCCGCTCGTCATCGGTGTCGCCGTCGCCGTCGTCGTTCTCGCCGTGGTCGCCTACCTGGCGCTCAGCTGAGCCCCGCCGACTCCCACCGCGAGGTACCGGTCGAGGAGCCGTCGCCGTTCAGCCGCGCCTTGGCCCGGCTGTCGCCGTACAGCGACCAGCGCAGGAAGTCGGTCGTGGTTTCGATCATCTGCTGGAAGCCGGCTCCGCCCCTCGCCATGTACCTGCCGTGATCGCCGCCGAGCATGGTCAGGAACGCCTTCGGCCACGGTACGGCTCCGTAGGCGGCGCGCCCGCCCCGGTAGGAGACCGTCGGATCGGCGTCGCCGTGTACGAACAGCACCGGGGTGACCGGCCCGGTGTACGCCCCGCCCAGCAGGCCACCGGCGATCACGATGGCCGAGCGCAGTCGCGGGTCGCGCTGCGTGGACAGCATCTGCGTCGTCGTGTAAGCGCCAGCCGAGTGTCCGGCCGCGGCGACGGCGACGGTGTCGAGATGGCCCGCGAACGGGTCACCCTCCCGACCGTCCCGGGCCAGCATCTCGCTGATGACGTACGACGCGTCGGCCGGCTGGTTCGCCACGTCGGTGATGTCGAACCTGGGGGCGCCGTACTTGGTGTGCGGGTACGCCGGCGCGGCCACCACGAAGCCGGCGGCCGCCCAGCGGATCGCCACCGGGGCGAGGGCCTGCGGAAGGCCGGTGAGGCCGTGGCTGAGGAGCACGAGGGGGAACCGGCCGGGCGCCACACCCGCGCCGGGCCGGGTACCGCCGTCCGGCGCGCCGTCGGCCGGGTACCAGACGGTCGTCGGCAGGGGCCGGTCGGCACCGCGGGTGAGGGCAAGGTCCCGGACCCCGACCGCGAAGGGCTTCGCCGGCGCCGGCCTGCCGCGCAGCGGCGGTAACGCCGACGCCGGGGCGGCGCCGGGCGCGCCGGTCGCCGGCTGGGGGGTCGGGGGCGCGCCGCCGGGCGGCCGGCGGCTGGGCGATTCGACACAACCACCGACGGGTACGGCGAGAGCAAGCGCGGTCATCGCGCGCAGCAGGACGCGGCGGTGCACTGGTCGACTGTAGGCACGCGCCCCGGTGGAAACGAAGAGGGTCAGGCGGGGCGGGCGGCGAACCATGCCCGGTACCCGGTCAGCCAGCGGTCGAACCGGAGCCCGGCGGAGGCGAGATCATCTACTCGTCGTCTTCGTCGTCGAGCCGGGCCAGCCAGGTGGCCAGCCGCTCGACAGGGGTCTCGAACTCGGGGTTGAGGTCGACGAAGTCCCGCAGCCGCTCGGCGAGCCAGTCCATGGTGATGGTCTCGTCGCCGCGACGCTCGGAGAGCTCCTCGATGCCCCGGTCGGTGAAGTACATCGTTCCTCGTCCCCTCCCCAGCGATCGTGGACACCTGGCGGGGTCACAGGCCTGCCAGGTGTCCACGATCCGCGAGAACCGCTATGCGCGGGGCAGTGCCGCCTCGATCAGCGCGGCCTGCTCGGCGTCGTGCATCTTGGTCGAACCCACCGAGGGCGCCGCCGCCGACGGGCGGGAGATGCGCCGCAGGCGCACGCCCTCCAGGTGCTCCAGCAGGTTGAGCGCGATGAACGACCACGCGCCCTGGTTGGCCGGCTCCTCCTGTACCCAGGCGTAGTCGTCCGCGTTCGGGTACTGCGCGATCGCGGCCCGGACCTCCTCCACCGGCAGCGGGTAGAGCTGCTCGATGCGGACGATCGCGGTGTCGGTGATCTGCCGGTCCGCGCGGGCCTGCACCAGGTCGTAGTACACCTTGCCGGAGCAGAACAGCACCCGCTTCACCGCACCGTTGTCGGTGATCCCGGCGTCCGGGATGACCGGCTGGAAGGTACCGGTGGTGAAGTCCTCCACCGAGGACACACAGAGCCGGTGCCGCAGCAGCGACTTCGGGGTGTACACCACCAGCGGCTTCTTCTTCGGCGACAGCGCCTGGCGGCGCAGCAGGTGGAAGTGGTTGGCCGGGGTGGTCGGTACCGCGACGCGCATGTTGTCCTCGGCGCACAGCTGCAGGTAGCGCTCCAGGCGACCCGAGGTGTGGTCGGGGCCCTGGCCCTCGTGCGAGTGCGGCAGCAGCAGCGTCACCGCGGTGCGCTGACCCCACTTGACCTCGCCCGAGGAGATGAACTCGTCCACGATGGACTGCGCGCCGTTGGCGAAGTCGCCGAACTGCGCCTCCCACATCACCAGCGCGTCCAGGTTCTCCACGGAGTACCCGTACTCGAAGCCCATCGCCGCGAACTCGCTCAGCAGCGAGTCGTACACGAACAGCCGGCCACCCTGGTCGTTCAGGTGCTGGATCGGGAAGTAGTCGCGGCCGCTGACCGCGTCGACGACCGCGGCGTGCCGCTGCACGAACGTGCCCCGCTTGGAGTCCTGGCCGGACAGCCGCACCGTGACGCCCTGGGCGAGCAGCGAGCCGAACGCCACGATCTCGCCGAAGCCCCAGTCGATGTTGCCCTCGACCGACATCTTGTGCCGGCGCTCCAGCAGCTGCGCCACCCGCTTGTGCGGGGTGACGCTCTCCGGCAGGTTGACGTGCGCCTCGCCGATCCGCTTGAGCAGCCCGGTGTCGATCGCGGTCTCGACCTCCGGCTCCGGCTCGGGGGCACGCAGTCGGGTGATCCGCGTCGACGGGCCGGACGAGGCGTCCCGGGTCGCCTTGAACACCGTCTCCAGCTGCTGCTGGTAGTCGCGCAGCAGCTCCTCGGCCTCTTCGACGGTGATGTCGCCGCGGCCGATCAGCTCCTCGGTGTAGATCTTCCGCACCGAGCGCTTGGTGTCGATGATCTGGTACATCAGCGGGTTGGTCATCGACGGGTCGTCGCCCTCGTTGTGACCGCGCCGGCGGTAGCAGACCATGTCGATGACGACGTCCTTGTTGAACGCCTGCCGGTACTCGAACGCGAGCTGCGCCACCCGGACGACCGCCTCCGGGTCGTCCCCGTTGACGTGGAAGATCGGGGCCTGGATCATCCGCGCGACGTCGGTGGAGTACATCGACGAGCGGGAGTACTCCGGCGCGGTGGTGAAGCCCACCTGGTTGTTGACGACCACGTGGATCGTGCCGCCGGTGCGGTAGCCGCGCAGCTGCGACAGGTTCAGGGTCTCGGCCACCACGCCCTGGCCGGCGAACGCGGCGTCGCCGTGTATCAGCAGCGGCAGCACCGTGTACCCCTCGAGCTTGAGGTCTATGCGGTCCTGCTTGGCCCGCACGATGCCCTCGAGGACCGGGTTGACCGCCTCCAGGTGGGACGGGTTGGCCACGACCGATACGGTCGTCGCGTGCTCGCCGTCCGGGGTGGCGAACTTGCCGACCTGCCCCAGGTGGTACTTGACGTCACCGGAGCCGTGCGACGACTTCGGATCGATGTGCCCCTCGAACTCGGAGAAGATCTTCTCGTACGGCTTGCCGACGATGTTCGCGAGCACGTTCAGCCGGCCGCGGTGCGCCATGCCGATGACGACCTCGTCGAGGTTGGCGCGGGCGGAGTCCTGCAGGATCTCGTCGAGCAGCGGGATCAGGCTCTCGCCGCCCTCCAGCGAGAACCGCTTCTGGCCGACGTACTTGGTCTGCAGGAAGGTCTCGAACGCCTCGGCGGCGTTGAGCCGGTTGAGGATGTGCTTCTGCTGCTCGGTGCTCGGCTTCTCGTGCCGGCGCTCGACCCGCTCCTGGATCCAGAGGCGCTCCTCCGGGTCCTGGATGTGCATGTACTCCACACCCACGCGCCGGCAGTACGAGTCGCGCAGCACACCGAGCACGTCGCGCAGCTTCATCTTCTGCTTGCCGGCGAACCCGCCCACGCGGAACTTGCGGTCGAGGTCCCACAGCGTCAGATCGTGCTGCAGCACGTCGAGGTCGGGGTGCTTGCGGATGTGGAACTCGAGCGGGTCGGTGTCGGCCATGAGGTGACCGCGCACCCGGTACGCGTGGATCAGTTCGAGCACCCGGGCGGTCTTGTCGACCTGGCCCTCGGCGCTGGCGTCGACGTCGCGCACCCAGCGCACCGGCTCGTACGGCAGGCGCAGCGAGGTGAAGATCTCGTCGTAGAAGCCGTGCTCACCCAGTAGCAGCTCGTGCATGCGCTTCAGGAAGTCGCCGGACTGAGCACCCTGGATGATGCGGTGGTCGTACGTCGAGGTCAGCGTGATGATCTTGCTGATGCCCAGGTCGGAGAGGCGCTCGTCGGACATGCCGGCGTACGGCGCCGGGTACTCCATCGCGCCGACGCCCAGGATCGTGCCCTGACCGGTCATGAGCCGTGGGATCGAGTGGACCGTCCCGATGCCGCCCGGGTTGGTCAGCGAGATCGTGGTGCCGGCGTAGTCGTCCATGGTCAGTTCGTTGCGGCGGGCGCGGCGGATCACGTCCTCGTAGGCCTGCCAGAACTGCCGGAAGTCCATCGCCTCCGTGGCCTTGATGCTCGGCACCACCAGCGAACGGGAGCCGTCCGGCTTCGCCAGGTCGATCGCGATACCGAGGTTGACGTGCTCCGGCTGTACCAGCGCCGGCTTGCCGTCGACCTGCGCGAACGAGTTGTTCATCTCCGGGAAGTCGGCCAGCGCCTTGATCATCGCGTACCCGATGAGGTGGGTGAAGCTGACCTTGCCGCCGCGACCACGGGTGAGGTGATTGTTGATCACGATGCGGTTGTCGGCGAGGAGCTTCGCCGGCACGGCCCGCACGCTGGTCGCCGTGGGCACCTCCAGCGAGGCGTCCATGTTGGCGACGATCTTCGCCGCGACGCCGCGCAGCGGGGTGGTCCTGGTGCCCTGGGAAGAGCCCGCCGCGGGGGCCTTGGCCTTCGGCTCCGCGGTGGCGGGCCCGGCCTTGGCGGCCGGCTTCGCGGCGGCCGGCTGGGCAGCGGTGGCCGGCTGGGCGGCGGCCGGCTTCGCGGCCTCCTGCGGCTTCGCGGCCTCCTGCGGCTTCGCGGGGGCGGCGGCCGGGGCGCTCGCGTGGGCCGTGCCGCCCGCCGCGGGCGCCTCTGCCGCAGCCGCCCCGTCACCACCGGGCCGGTAGTCGACGAAGAAGTCGTGCCACGCGGGGTCGACACTCGCCGGATCGGACAGGTACCGCTGGTACATGTCCTCGACGATCCACTCATTGGGACCGAAGCCCGCTAATGGGTTGTCCTGCGAGTTGGTCGCTGGAGTTGCCACGTCCGTAATCGCCTCTTCCACGTGCGCGCGTTACCGAAGTCAGAAGACGGCTTCAAGGCTACGCTGCGCGATCCGGGAGGACGGCATCGACGTCCTCCCGTGTTGCGCTTCACAGTCACCCAAAAGATACCCGATGTCTATGAAACGTCCCGCTTCCGGAGAATCAGCGTACCGATCAGGCCGGCGATCAATCCGTACCCGATCAGCACGAGCGCACCCACCCACTGCGGCGGGCTCTGCGGGAAGAGCTTGACCGGCGCCAGCATCACCTGCGAGGCCGTCGAGGGCACGATCACCTGCGCGGTCCGGATCCAGTCCTGCTGGAGCCACTGGTGCAGGAGCGTGAAGATCAGGTCGGCGGCGGAGAACCCCACCACGTACACCACCGACACGGTGATCGTGGCACCGATCTGGCTCCGGATGAGCGCCCCGAACCCCACCCCGAAGACTGCCCAGATGGCGAACGCCATCAGGTTGAGCAGGACGGCGCGGATGACGTCCCAGTCGCCCAGGTGGCTGGGGAGGCCCTCGGCCTGGAAGAAGATCAACCCGGCCGGGATCGCGATCGCCGTGGACACCAGCCAGAACACCGCCGAGTACATGACGGCCGTGACCAGCTTGCCCACCACCACTGTCGTGCGGTGCGGGGTCGTCAGGAACGTCGCGGTCGCGGTCTGGTGGTAGTACTCGTTGGTGATCAACAGGATGCCGATCAGCGCCGCGAACAGGCAGCCGAGGAACTGCCCGGAGGTGAAGATGTTGGCCGCCTGGGTGACCACCTGGCTCTGCGCCGCGATCGACTGCGCCTGATCGGGCGACGAGCCGCTGGCGATGTCGTCGGTCGCGTTGAGGAACAGGTGGGCCTGAAGGAAGTTGAGGGCGAGGGCCGCCGCCGTGCCGGCGACGGTCGCGAGGGCGAAGATCCACCAGGTGTGGGTGGTGCGGATCTTGAGGAGCTCGCTGCGGATGAGCCGGTTCATCGGATGGTGGCCTTCCCCTGGGTCAGTTCGAGGAACACGTGCTCGAGGTCGGGTCGCTCGGTGACCAGCTCGTGCAGCTCCACGCCGGCGCGCAGCGCGGCGGCGCCGACCGCCGGCGCCTCCACCCGGGTCACCAGCAGGGCGCCGTCGGCGTCCGTGGCGACGGTCGCGCCGGCCCGCTTGAGCTCCGCGCCCAGCGCCTCGGCCTGCGGACTGCGGACCCGCACCCGGGCCTGGGTGGACATCGACCCCATCACGTCGTCGACCGTGCCCTGCCGTACCAGCCGACCGGCGGCGATGATCACGACGTCGTCGGCGAGCAGCTGCATCTCGGACAGCAGGTGGCTGGAGACCAGGACGGTGCGGCCCTCGCCGGCCAGCCGGCGCAGCAGGTCGCGCATCCAGCGGATGCCCTCGGGGTCGAGGCCGTTGGCGGGCTCGTCGAGGATGAGCACCCGCGGGTCGCCCAGCATGGCCGCGGCGATGCCGAGCCGCTGGCGCATGCCCAGCGAGTACCCCTTGAACTTGCGGCTTCCCGCCGGCGCCAGTCCGACCAGTTCGAGCACCTCGTCGGCGCGGCTGTCCGGCAGCCCGGCCGCCGCGCAGATGACGCGGAGGTGGTTGCGGCCGGTACGTCCCTTGTGGGCGGCGGACGCCTCGAGGATCGCGCCGACCGTCCGCAGTGGGTCGTGCAGGTCCGCGTACCGACGACCGCCGATGGTCGCCGCCCCGGCGGTCGGGGTCACCAGGTTGAGAACCATCCGTAGCGTCGTGGTCTTGCCGGCGCCGTTCGGGCCGAGGAAGCCGGTGACCCGGCCGGGCTCGACGGTGAACGACAGGTCGTCCACGGCTCTGACGTTCTTGTACTGCTTCGTCAGGCCGGAGACGACGATCTGTCCGTCGGACATTGGTATCCCTCCGTGAGGCGGCCCGTGGCGCTGTGGCGCTCGGCTACACACCGCCTAGATCCGTCATGGTGCCGGGCGGGGTCAATGCGGCGGACGCGCCGGGCCGTGAGGTCGATCCGGCGGGGCCCCGCCGGACCGCGACCATGACACGCTACGCGGTACGGCGGCCCGGTGTGGAGACGTCAGGCGATCGCGATCCACGTCGCGCGGGCCAGCGCGAGCACCTCGCCGTCGTGGCCGTAGACCGTGGAGAGCACGTCCGCCTTGCGCCCGGACTGCGCGACCAGCGCGCCCATCACCACGCAGCCGTCGCCGGCCGCGGGCAGCGCGTCGACCCGCGCGGCCATCCTGCCCAGCACGTACGGCCGGTTCTCCATCCCGATCGACCAGCCGCCCGGGCAGTCCAGCGCCGCCCACATCAGCGTCGGCTCGACGTCCTCGGGAACGATCCACGGCGCGGCGGTACGCCCGTCGGGCAGGCGCCCGGGGAACAGGCGCATCCCGTCGCCGGGCGGGCGCTGCGGCCCGCAGACGAAACAGGTCGGGAACGGATGCCCGGTGAAGCCGGCGTACCCGTTCGAGACCGCGCTCGCGTCGGTCCACGACACGGCCGGCACCGTCTGGAACAGCGGCTCGGGTACCGGGGCCGCCGACGCGATGAGCCGGTCGCCGTCGTACACCTCGACCGCGTCGTTGCGGGCGTCGACGTCCAGCGGGGTCGCCAGCGGAGGCGGCTGCCGCAGCGTCACCACCGTACCGGTGGGGGAGGAGACGTACCGCGCCAGCATGCCGGCCGTGTACCCGCCGTTGGCCGAGTCCGGCGGCCCGTTGAACGTGGCCGGGATGATCATCCGTCCGCCTTCCGATCATGTACTCGAGCGGACCCTACGCGGTCGGCCGCGCGCACCCTCGCCACGACGCGCGGGTGGACCTCGGGCACTCGTTCACGAAACCGACAACTTCGGCTCGCATCGATGACATACGGTCGCCGACCTGGCGCCTGACGCTTCCCGGCATGACGATTCTCGCGGTCACCGGATCCACGGCCACTGCCCGGTACAGCGTCCAGGTGGCGACCGAGGGTGAGCAGGTGCGCGCCGCGCAACGGCTGCGCCACCACGTGTTCGCCGGCGAGTTGGGTGCCACGCTGCGCTCCGACGTACCCGGCCTCGACATCGACGAGTTCGACGCCCACTGTGACCACCTGATCATCACCGAGGACATCTCGGGCGAGGTGGTCGGCACGTACCGGATGCTCCCGCCGGGGCGCACCGACCGGCTGTACTCCGACGGCGAGTTCGACCTCCGTCCGCTCGCCCCGCTCCGGGGCGCACTGGTGGAGACCGGCCGCTCCTGCGTACACCCCGACCACCGTACGGGCGCGGTGATCAACCTGATGTGGGCCGGCATCGCCCGGTACATGCACCTGGCCGGGCACACCTGGGTCGCCGGCTGCGCCTCGGTACCCCAGGACGACGCCACGGCCGTGTGGAACCAGGTACAGGCGCGCCACCTCGCCCCGCCGGCGCTGCGGGTGACGCCCCGCAACCCGTGGCCGATCAGGTCCGGACCGGAGCGCAAGGTCACCATGCCGCCCCTGCTCAAGGGTTATCTGCGGCTCGGCGCGTGGGTCTGCGGCGCGCCAGCCCACGACCCGGACTTCGCGGTGGCCGACCTCTTCGTCCTGCTCTCGCTGGACCGGGTCGACCGCCGGTACATGCGCCATTTTCTTGGGGATCACAGGCTGGGGGAGTAGATAGATGGTCACCGAATCGCTGTGGCTGCCCCGGTCGACCTGTGACATCTACTGCCTGCCGTCCCCGGACTCGGTTCCGCGGGTCGGCCGACTCCGGGTGGTCGCGCGGGCCGCGGCGGCCGCGGCGGTCATCGCCGCCGCCGCGGTCACCCTGCCGGTGATCCCGCTGCTCCCGCCGGCCGGTCGGGCCCGGCTGATGAGCCTGTACGCCCGGGGGGTGCTCGGCGCGCTCGGGGTCGGGCACGACGTCCGCGGCCGGCTGCCCCGGCGCGGGGCGCTGATCGTGGCCAACCACGTGTCGTGGCTGGACGTCCTGGTCCTGCTCGGGTCCGCGCCGTCCCGGCTGCTCGCCAAGCGCGAGGTTCGGTCGTGGCCGGTGATCGGATCCCTCGCCGCGGTGGCGGGGACCGTGTTCATCGACCGACTGCGCCCGCGGGCGCTGCCCCGGACCGTGGCCTCGGTCTCCGCCGCGCTGCGCGCCGGCGGGGTGGTGGCGGTGTTCCCGGAGGGTACGACCTCATGCGGCCGTACCAGTGGTCGCTTCCGCCCGGCCATGTTCCAGGCCGCCATCGACGCGGGGGTACCGGTGGCGCCGGTAACGCTGCGCTTCCGGCTGGCCGGTGGCGGGGACACCAGCATCGCCGCGTTCCTCGGTGAGGATACCCTCCTGGCGTCGCTGCGTCGGGTCCTGACCATCGGTGGCCTGCACGTCACGGTCCAGGTCCACCCCGCGCTGTACCCCGTGCCCGGCGTGTCCCGGCGCACCCTGGCGCGCGTCGCCCGGTCCGTGGTGCACGGTCCTCCGCGATCGTGGACGGCTGACGGTGCGGCAGCTCCATTGGAGCTTTCGCGGGCCGCCTGACCCCGCCGACCTGGCACAATTCTGTGCGGGAGCGCCTTCCAGGAAACTCCCAGGCAAAGTTCAGCCCTGCCTCAGTGAGGGGAACCACGATATGGCTATGGGGGTACGCGGCGGCGCTGCACAATCCGGGGGTGCATCGCTGTCGGGTGGAGCGCAGGCTGAGGCGAGACTGCTCGTGGTCGAGGATGATCCAAATATCCTTGAGCTGCTCTCGGCCAGCCTGCGCTTCGCCGGTTTCGCCGTCACCAGCGCCAGCAGCGGCGGGGAGGCCGTGACCGCGGCCGGCGAGCAGCGGCCCGATCTGATCGTTCTCGACGTGATGCTGCCCGACCTCGACGGCTTCGACGTGGTGCGCAAGCTGCGCGCCGGCGGCAGCCGTACCCCGGTGGTGTTTCTGACCGCCCGGGACGCGACCGAAGACAAGATCCGCGGCCTGACGCTGGGCGGCGACGACTACGTCACGAAGCCGTTCAGCCTCGAGGAGCTGACCGCCCGGATCCGGGCGGTGCTGCGGCGTACCGGCGGCGACCGGGAATCCAGCAAGATGACCTTCGCCGACCTGGAGCTGGACGAGGAGACCCACGAGGTGCGCCGGGCCGGCGCCACGGTGTCGCTGTCGCCGACGGAGTTCAAGCTCCTGCGGTACCTGATGCTCAACGCGGGCCGGGTGCTGTCCAAGGCGCAGATCCTCGACCACGTCTGGAACTACGACTTCCGCGGCGACGACAGCATCGTCGAGTCGTACATCTCGTACCTGCGACGCAAGGTCGACGTCGCCGAGCCGCGGTTGATCCACACACTGCGCGGCGTCGGGTACGTGCTGCGGCTGCCCACCTGAGCCGGTGAAGGCGCTACTGGCCCGCACGCCACTCCGGGTCAAGCTCGTCGCGGCAGCGCTGGCGTTGGTGCTGGCCGCGCTCCTGGTCACCGCGTCGGTGAGCGCGTTGGCCCTGCACAGCTACCTGATCGGCCGGATCGACGACGAGCTGGCCGACACCACGCACACGTACGAGAAGGCCTCGGTACCGCTGCCGGCGCTGGGCTTCATCGTGCTCCCCAGCGACTACATGATCCGGGAGCAGACCAAGTGGGGCGTCGGTCGGGCGCCCACCGCCGACCTGTCGCTCCGGCCCGAGGACCTGCCGCCGCTGCCCAAGACCCCCCAGGAGCACGCGGATCACCTCGACCATCCGTACACCGTGCCCGCGATCAACGGGTCGCGCCGGTGGCGGCTGTTGATCACCCAGCGGCCCAACGGGGCGTACCTCGTCGTCGGCCAGAAGCTGAACTCCGTCGACAACGCGGTCAACCGGTTGGTGGCGGTGGAGCTCGTGGTCGGGGGATCGGTCCTGGTGGTGCTGGCCGCGCTGGGCGTCGCGCTGGTACGGGCCAGCCTGCGCCCGCTCGTCGAGATCGAGCGCACCGCCGCCCAGATCGCCGCCGGGCAGCTCGGGCAGCGGGTGCCCGAGTCGGACCCGCGCACCGAGGTGGGCCGGCTGGCGCGGGCGCTGAACGCGATGCTCACCCAGATCGAGTGGGCGTTCGCCGCGCAGGCCGCCTCCGAGCAGGCCGCGCGTGCCGCCGAGGCGGCCTCGCGGGATGCCGAGTCCGGGGCGCGCTCGGCCGCCGAGGCCGCCAAGCTCTCAGAGGCGCGCGCCCGGCTGTCGGAGGAGCGGATGCGCCAGTTCGTCGCCGACGCCTCGCACGAGCTCCGCACGCCGTTGACGACGATCCGAGGCTTCGCCGAGCTGTACCGGCAGGGCGCCGTCGAGCCGGACCAGATCCGGGACGTGCTGCGCCGCATCGAGGACGAGGCCGCCCGGATGGGCCTGCTCGTGGAGGACCTCCTCCTGCTCGCGCGCCTGGATCAGGAGCGTCCACTCGTACTCGCCCCGGTCGAGCTGCGGGTGCTCGCCGGCGACGCGGTCGAGGCCGCGCACGCCATCGCGCCGGACCGCCCGCTCACGCTCGACGCGCCGGCGGACGGGCGGCCGCTCCTGGTGCTCGGCGACGAGCCGCGACTGCGGCAGGTGGTCGGCAACCTCATGACCAACGCGCTCACCCACACGCCGCCGGCCACCCCGGTCACGCTGCGGCTGTCCGCGGACGACGCGACGGCGGTCCTGGAGGTCATCGACGCCGGTCCGGGGATCGCCGCGGAGCAGGCCGATCGGGTATTCCAACGCTTCTACCGGGTGGACAAGGCCCGTACCCGGCAGGCGGCGGCCCGCGACGGCCAGGCCTGGGCGGGCCGGCACAGCGGCGCCGGGCTGGGGCTGGCCATCGTTGCCGCCCTGGTGGCGGCGCACGACGGGGCCGTCGAGGTGGACAGCGTTTCCGGTCAGGGGGCGACATTCCGGGTACGCTTGCCGCTCCTGGGCAGTCTCGAGGAGCTGGCGGACCACGCGGCGCTCCCAGAAACCTCCCAGGCGGGTCCCAGTTCCAGCGAAGCATCTACCGGCATTGTTGAGGCATGAGCGAGCACGACAGCGCATGGGCATCAGGGGCGTCGAACGACCGGGTGGCCGGCCAGTCGACGCCGCAGGAACACGAGCGGCGCCAGGAGCCGGCTGGCTCCGCGCCGGCCGCGGCGTCAGAGCAGGCCGGTTCGGCGGGTTACGGGGGCGGGTCCGAGGCGGAGGCGCCGACCACCCCGCTTACCGCCGGCGCCCACCAGACCCCCGGTGAGCCGTACCGGGCCCCCGGGACGCCGTACCAGCCGTCGGGAGCCCCGTACCAGACTTCTGGAGCTCCGTACCACCAAGTGGGAGCGCCGTACCAGGCGCCGATCGGGCCGGGCGGCCCGTACGGCGGCGGACCCTACCCCGGCGCGCCGTATCCGGGCGCGCCCGGTTGGCAGCCGGCCACGCCCCCGCCGAACTCCGGCAGTCGGGTCGCGCGGGGCGTCGTGATCGGCGTCGCAGCGGTGGCGCTCGCTCTCTTCTCCGGTGTGACGGGTGGGTTCGTGGCGCACCAGTTCGACAGGAGCGCCCCCGCCAGGACCGTGACCGGCAGCACCGTGGCCACCAGCGACGGCTCGGTCGCGGCGGTCGCCGCCTCGGTCCAGCCGAGCGTCGTGGACATCACCACCGGATCCGGTGAGGGCTCGGGCGTGGTGTTCTCCGCCGACGGCTACATCCTGACGAACAACCACGTCCTCGAGGGCGCCCGCGGCAACAGCGTCGAGGTCACCTTCAGCAACGGCAAGACGGCCAAGGCGACGATCGTGGGTACCGACCCGGCCGGCGACCTCGCGCTGGTGAAGGCGCAGGGCGTCTCCGATCTGACCCCGGCGAGGTTCGGCGACAGCGACGCGGTCCAGGTGGGCGACACGGTCCTGGCCCTCGGCAGTCCGCTGGGCCTCCAGGGCTCCGTCACCGCCGGCATCGTCAGCGCGCTGCACCGCACCATCGACGAGGGTGGCCAGTCGGCCTCGGGTCCCGGGCGCTCGATCGGTGACGCGATCCAGACCGACGCCGCCATCAACCCCGGCAACTCGGGCGGCCCGCTGGTCAACATCAAGGGCGACGTCATCGGCATCAACACCGCCATCCTGACCTCCGGCCAGGGATCCGCGGGCAACATCGGGGTGGGCTTCGCGATCTCGAGCAACAGGGCCAAGTCAACGGCCGAGCAGCTGCGCAACGGCGGCAAGGTCAGCCACCCGTACCTGGGTGTTCAGGTCGGCAACGGCAGCGGCGGCGCCCTGATCACGGACGTGGTGGCCGGTGGGCCGGCGGACAAGGCCGGCCTGCGCAAGGGCGATCTGGTGACCAAGGCCGGGTCCAGGACGGTGACCGACTCCCGGTCGCTGGTCGGCGCGATCCAGGCCGGCAAGCCCGGTGAGTCCATCCAGCTCACGATCGTGCGCAACGGGGCCGAGCAGCAGATCAGCGCGACGTTGGGCGAGTCCCCCTGAGCATTCCCTCCCTCCCTGAAATGGCGGGCGAGGCGGCCACCCCTGCGGCCGCCTCGCCCGCCGCCTTTCAGGGGCCGGTCAGGAAGAGTGCTACTCGGTCCAGCCCATCGTGCGGTCGACCGCCTTGCGCCAGAACCGGTACCCGGTCTCGCGCTCGCCCGCGGCCATCGCCGGCTCCCACCGGCGGTCGGCCCGCCACTTGGCGCACAGCGTCTCCAGGTCGGGCCAGTACCCGACGGCCAGGCCCGCGGCGTACGCCGCGCCGAGGCAGGTGGTCTCCGCGACCGTGGGTCGCACCACCGGGACGTCGAGCACGTCGGCCTGGAACTGCATGAGCAGCTCGCTCGCGGTCATCCCGCCGTCGACCTTCAGCGCGGTCAGGTCGACCCCCGCCTCCCCGGCCATCGCGTCGACGACCTCCTTGACCTGCCACGCCGTCGCCTCCAGGGTGGCCCGTGCCAGGTGCCCCTTGGTGACGTATCCGGTCAGCCCGGCGATCACCCCGCGCGCGTCGGCCCGCCAGTGCGGTGCGAACAGGCCGGAGAACGCCGGCACGATGTAGCAGCCGCCGTTGTCGTCCACGGTCGCCGCGAGGTCGTTCACCTCGGCGGCGTTCGAGATGAGGCCCAGGTTGTCGCGGAGCCACTGCACCAGGGCGCCGGTCACCGCGATCGACCCTTCCAGGGCGTACGCGGGCGGGGCGTCCCCGATCTGGTAGGCCACCGTGGTGACCAGCCCGCGCTCGCTCGGTACCGGGCGCTCGCCGGTATGCAGCAGGAGGAACGAGCCGGTGCCGTACGTGCACTTGGCCTCACCGGTGGCGAAGCAGGTCTGCCCGAACAACGCCGCCTGCTGGTCGCCGAGCGCCCCGGCGACGGGTACGCCACCCAGGAAGCCGCGCGCCTCACCATACACATAGGACGAAGGCAGGATCTCCGGCAGGATCGCCAGGGGGATGTCGAACGCGGCCAGCAGCTCGTCGTCCCAGTCCAGAGTGGACAAGTTCATCAACATGGTCCGGCTGGCGTTGGTGACGTCGGTGGCGTGCCGGCCGGTCAACTTCGTGATCAGCCAGGTGTCCATCGTGCCGAAGCGCACCTCGCCCTTTTCGGCGCGTTCCCGCAGGCCGGGGATGGTGTCGAGGAGCCAGCGAATCTTGGGTGCGGAGAAGTACGTGGCCAGCGGCAGGCCGCACCTGTCCCGGAACCGGTCGACGTCGCCCTGGCCCAGCTCGGCGATCAGCCGGTCGGTACGGGTGTCCTGCCACACGATCGCGTTGTGCAGTGGCTCTCCGGTCGCGGCGTCCCACAGCAGGGTCGTCTCCCGCTGGTTGGTGATCCCCACGGCCGCGAGGTCGGCCCGGCTCAGTCCGGCGCGGTCGACCGCACCCCGGACCACCGCCTCGGTGTTGTGCCAGATCTCCGCCGCGTCGTGCTCGACCCAGCCCGGTTTCGGGTAGATCTGCCGGTGCTCCCGTTGGTCGACGGAGATGACCGTGGCGTCGGAGTCGAAGACGATGCAGCGGGTCGAGGTCGTGCCCTGGTCGATCGCGGCGATGTACCGGGAATTCACCCCGCCAGTGTGGCTCAGGCCGGCGCGTGGGTGTGGCGCGCCCTCGCCGACCGGCGCCTCGCCGCCGAACGGTCAGAAGTCCGATCCGAATGACTTGATCATCGGACAACGGCGCTGTGCATGATCCGGCTAACCTGCCAGCCATGGTGTCGACCATAGAGGTCAGTGAAATTCATAAAGCGTACGGAGCGGTCAAAGCGGTCGATGGGGTCTCGTTGGAGGTGGAGGCCGGCGAGTTCTTCGGCATCCTCGGCCCGAACGGTGCGGGCAAGACGACGACCCTGGAGATCATCGAAGGGCTGCGGCAGGCCGACGCCGGCCAGGTACGGCTGTTCGGCTCGTCGCCGTGGCCGCGCAACTCCGCAGTGCTGCCGCGGATCGGGGTGCAGTTGCAGGCCTCGTCGTTCTTCGAGCGGCTGACCGCGCGGGAGCAGATCCGCACGTTCGCCTCGCTGTACGGGGTGGGGCCGAAGAAGGCCGACGAGATGCTCGACGTGGTCGGGCTGTCGGACAAGGCGGACACCCGGGCGGAGAAGCTGTCGGGCGGCCAGATGCAGCGGCTGTCGATCGCCTGTGCGCTCGTACACGACCCCGAGCTGGTCTTCCTCGACGAGCCCACGGCCGCGCTCGACCCGCAGGCCCGGCGCAACCTCTGGGATCTGCTGCGGGCGATCAACACCCAGGGACGCACGATCGTCCTCACCACGCACTACATGGACGAGGCCGAGATCCTCTGCGACCGGGTCGCGATCATGGACCGTGGCAAGATCCTCCAGTCCGGGCCGCCGGCGGAACTGGTACGCGGCCTCGACGCGGCCACCCACATCGCGATCGAGACCGGTGTGCTCCCGGTGGAGGAGGCGCGCCGGATGTTCGACGGAACGGTGGAGGTCGACGACGACGGCGTCTCGCTCACCTTCGTCACCCGTACTCCCGCCCCGGTGCTCGCGACGCTCGCCGAGCGCAACGCACTACGTGGGCTCTCGGTGCGCGGGGCCACGCTCGAAGACGTCTTCCTCAACCTGACCGGACGGGAGTACCGCGCGTGAACCGTGGGTTCGTCAGCCTTTCCCGGGCGATGCTTCTCGGGTTCGTCCGGGACCGCACCGCGCTGTTCTTCACGATCCTGTTCCCGCTGATGTTCCTCGCCCTCTTCGGCGGCCTGCTGAAGAACCAGGGCGTGTCCCGGTCGCAGGTGGTCGAGGTGGGCCAGGTGGCCGTCCTCGACCAGCTGCCTGCCGACGCCAAGGCCGAAATCAGCAAGGTCCTCGACGTGACGAAGATGGCAGACCCGGCGAAGGCACTCGACGCGGTACGCAAGGGCGACTACGCCGCCGCGATCGAGCAGCAGGGCGACCAGGTCGTGGTGCGCTACTCCGCGGCCGACCTGGTGCGGGCCGGCACCGTACGGGGCATCATGGAGTCGCTGGTGCAGCAGTCCAACCTGGCCCTCGCCGGCACGCCACCCCGGCTCAAGCTCAACTCCGAGCAGGTCGAGGACAAGTCGCTGACGGCCATCCAGTTCGTGACGCCGGGGCTGCTCGGCTGGGCGATCGCCACCGGCGCCACCTTCGGCGCGGCCATGACGCTGGTGACCTGGCGGGAGAAGCGGATCCTGCGGCGGCTGCGGCTGTCCCCGGTGAGCATCGGCTCGGTGATCGGCGCCCGGGTCGGCGTCAGCATCGGCGTCGCGCTGGTGCAGACCGCCATCTTCCTCGGCGTGGGGCTGCTGCCGTACTTCGGGCTGAAGCTGTCAAGCTACTGGTGGATGTCGATTCCGGTGATCCTGGTCGGCACGCTGTCGTTCCTGTCCATCGGGCTGCTCGCCGGCGCCTGGGCCAAGACCCAGGAGGCGGCGAACGTGATCGCCCAGTTGGTCGTGCTGCCGATGGCCTTCCTGTCCGGCTCGTTCTTCCCGCTGGACAGCGCGCCGAAGTGGCTGCAGACGGTGGCGCAGATCTTCCCGCTGCGGCACCTGAACCAGGCGATGCTCGACGTCATGGTGCGAGGGAAGGGGCCCGAGGCGGTGCTTCCCCAGATGGGCATCCTCGCCGGCTTCGCGATCGTGGTCACGGCGCTGGCCGCCTGGCTGTTCCGCTGGGACGACGTGTGATCCGCGTCGTGCGTACAGCGTCGTTGTCGTGAGAATGCCTTGGCGGCGGCCGTCGGGTGGACAGCACCACCCAGCGGCCCGCGGCCGTCAGGAACTGGCGGTGCCGACCGTTGAGGTCGGCACCGCCACGCCGTCCGGGGCCGCTCCCGGCCGTCGTCCGTTCGTCGCGGGGGCGCTCTTCGGGGCGGCGCTTCCGCTCGTGACGTCAACGGTCGTGGCGTCGAGGGTCGGGGCGTCGAGGGTCGGGGCGTCGCTGGTGGATCTCGGGTTCAGCAATGCGATGACCTCCTCGGCCGCGCCGGGCATGGCGTAGTGCCAGCCCTGCGCCGTGTCGCAGCCGAGCGCGCGCAGTCGGGCGGCCTGCTGCGGGGTCTCCACGCCCTCGGCCGTGACGGTCAGGTGGAGCGTGTGCGCCAGCTTGATCAGGGTCGCCACGATCTCCTTGTCGACCGGGTCGGGGGAGTCCGGCGGGCGTAGCCCGGCGACGAAGGAGCCGGCCAGTTTCAGGCTGTGTACCGGCAGGCTGCGCAGGTAGGCCAGGTTCGAGTACCCGGTGCCGAAGTCGTCGATCGCGAGCCGGACCCCGAGACCCGCCAGGGCGTTCAGGGTCTGCAGCGGCCGCCCGGCGGTACCCATGACGGCGCTCTCGGTCAGCTCCAGCTGCAGCTTGGCCGGGTCGAGGCCGGTCTCGGACAGGATCGCGCTGACCACGTCCACGATGCCCGGGTCCTGGACCTGCCGAACCGCGAGGTTGACGCTCGTCACCAGGTCGATCTCCGGGTACTGCCGCTGCCACGCCGCGGCCTGCCGGCACGCCTCGCCCAGCACCCACTGTCCGAGCGGGACGATGAGGCCGGTCTCCTCGCTCATCTCGATGAACCGGTCCGGACCCAGCAGCCCCAGCTTCGGGTGGCGCCACCGGACGAGCGCCTCGACGCCCATCACGGTCTCGTCCAGCAGCCGTACCAGCGGTTGGTACTCGACCAGGAACTCGCCGCGTTCGAGGGCGGCCGGCAGGCTGGCCGACAGCTCGAACTTGGCCACCTCGTGGGCGTGGCGGTCGGCGTCGAAGAGCGCCCAGCGGTTCTTGCCGTCCCGCTTGGCCCAGTGCAGCGTCGTGTCGGCCGCCTTCATCAGCTCCGTGGCGCTCGTGGTGTCCGCCGCCCGCTCCACCACCCCGACGCTCGCGGAGACGGTGATCTCGTGCCCGCCGAGCTGGACCGGCTCGCGGATGGCGGTCAGCGCGGCCTCGGCGATCGCGACGAGCTGTTCGGGGCCGGCGGACCGCTCGACCAGTACGACGAACTCGTCGCCGCCGGTCCGCGCGACGAGCTGGCCCGGGCCCGACACCTTGGAGTGCAGCTGACGGGCGACACCGAGGAGCAGATAGTCGCCCATGTCGTGGCCGAGCGTGTCATTGATCATCTTGAAGCCGTCGACGTCGAGGTAGCAGACGCCGACGCGGGCATCCTCCTCGGCGTCGTCGAGGACCTGGCCGAGCCGTTCGAAGAACAGCGTCCGGTTCGGCAGTTGGGTAAGCGGGTCGTGCAGCGCCTGGTGGCGCAGCCGGATCTGGAGGTGGTGCCGCTCGGTGATGTCCTCGATCATCGCGACCACGTACTGTGGCTGACCCTCCTGGTCGCGGATGAGGGAGACGACGAGATCGGTCCAGACCGCCTGGCCGTCCTTGCGGTAGTACGGTTTCTCCAGCCTGAAGTGCTCCCGTTCGCCGCGCAGCAGGTCCTGGTAGGCGTCCCTGACTCCCGGGGCGTCGTCGGGGTGGATGAACCGCTCCACGGCGAGTTGCCGTAGCTCCGCCGGGGTGTACCCCAGCATGTCGCAGGTGGTCTGGTTGACGTCGATGATGCTGCCGTCGATGTCGGCGATCGCGATCCCGATCACCGCGCCGGCGAAGACCGCCTGGAACCGGGCCTCACTGGACCAGCGCGCCGCCTCCGCCTCCGACCGGGCCAGCATCGCGGCGGCACGGATCTCCTCCTGCTCAGCGAGGGTACGGTCGCGCAGCGCCTGCGCGTACCCGGCCGCCAGGGCGCTCTGCAGCGCCGAGGCGCGGGCGGGCGTACCGGCACCGCTCAACTGTTCGGCCAGCACGCACAGGGTGCGGTCGAGCGACGTGGGTAGGGTGAAGTGTGCGTCGACGAGTGCGGCGCCCACCTCATACCCGACCGAGGGCTCGAAGGTCTCCGCGGTGGCGGCCGACAGCAACCGGCTCGCCAGGCCGCTCAGGTACGAGTGCAACTCCCGCCGGCTCATCGAGACGTAGCTCGTCCCTGCCATCGCGCGCGCCCACGCTCTCGCGATCCGCTCCGGCGTGGGAGCGGATCTGGCGCGGTCGGTCGGTTCTGGCTTCGAGGCCCGCATCGCGTTGCGACCTAGCCCGGATCCGTCCGGCGATACGGTCGCTCCACGGTTACGGAGCGTGTACCGGCGTGAGGGGTGGATATCGACGTGTGCGACTCTAGCCGGTCCACGTCCATGTGGTCCGGATCCCGGTTGAGCCGCTCCACGAAAACTCCCTCCCCGTTTCCGCACAAGCAAGCGTTGCGAGCATACGGGTTGGTTCAGCGGGAGGGAACCGGTATGGCGGTCTGTTGATTGAGAGGTCTCATCGCGTTAAACAAATACAACGGAGAGTGTTGGATCACTCCCGTCGGGCCACCGCGGCCAGGACGGGAATCTCCTCCCAGGACGTGGTCTCGTCGGGGGACTCGGGGCGCCACTGTGTCAACTGCACGACCCCGGGATCGACCAGGGAGAGTCCGCTGACCAGACCGGCCACCTCTTTTGCCGTGCGGGTGACGACGTTGGCGGACGACCGCTTGTAGAGGTCCAGAGCCTCGCTGCTCGCCTCGGTCGTCCCCTCCACGCTCGCGTGGGAGATGACGAGGTGACTGCCGGGCGCGGTGGCGCTGGCGTACCCCGCGACGATGTCGGCCGGGCGCTCCTCGTTGGAGACGAAGTGCAGGACGCTCACCAGGAGGACGCCCACCGGCCGGTCGAAGTCGATCTGTTCGCGCAGTTGCGGGTCGGCCAGCACCTCGGCCGGCTGGCGGAGGTCGGCCCTGATCACTGTCGTGTGTGGATCGTCGGCCAGAATCGCTCGGCTGTGTGCGTAAGCGACGGGGTCGATGTCGACGTAGACCACCTTCGTCGTTGGATCGACGCTGTGGGCGACCTCGTGGACGTTGCCGGCGGTCGGGATCCCCGAGCCGAGGTCGATGAACTGGCGGATGCCGATCTCACACAGGTGGCGCACCGCGCGCCGGAGGAACGCCCGATTGGCCTGCGCAGCCGTCGTCGTCCCGGGCATCAGCCGCAGCACCCGGTCGGCGAAGGCGCGGTCCACCGCGAAGTTGTGTGAGCCGCCGAGGTAGTAGTCGTACACGCGCGCGATGCTCGGCCGCTCGACGTCGACATCCTCCGGAGCCCAGGTCGGTCGCCGATCCACGCCGGTCTCCTCTCACCATGTACCTCACGCACCGCGCCAGAACACCGACGCGCTGTGGCGAGCATAACGGGCAAGGGCTCGTACGGTTACCCCATGAAACCGGGGTGGCCGCGGACGCGGCCACCCCGGTTCTACTGTGGACTATCAGGCCAGCTTGGTGATGCGGTTCTGCGGTCCCGGCGCGATCGGGCCGGTCCCGAGGTACGTGACCAGGGCATCGACGTCGAAACCTGGCGCCGTGACCCGGCCGGTGCCGACCGTCAACCCGGCGAAACCGTCACCGCCGTTGGCGAGGAAGTCGTTCATCGCCACCTTGTAGCCGGCGGCCGGGTCGATCGTCACGCCGTTCAGCGCGAGCTTGCTGACCCGCTGCCCGGCCGGCGCGGTGCTGTCGTACGAGTACGTGAACCCGGCCGATACCTGGAGGAACTTGGTGACCGTCTGGCCGCCGTACCCGGCGAACTGCTGCTCCAGCACCTCCTTGAGCTGGGCGCCGGTGTAGGTCTGCGTCACCACGAGGTTGTTGAACGGCTGCACGGCGAAGCACTCGCCGTACGTGACCTCGCCGGGCTTCTCGCCGCCGGGGGAGTTGGCGTAGGACAGCTGCGTCCGGATGCCGCCCGGGTTCATGAACGCGAGCTGCGCCTGCGCCGACTTCGTGTACGAGAGCATGCCGTCGGCGATCACGTCACCGAGCGGGCTCTCGCCGGCGGCGTTGGGCGCGTTGGAGATGTCCGCCGTGATGGTGCCGACCACCCTGTTGGCGAGCGGGGCCACCGCCGTGCGGTACTTGTCGGCGATCGCCTTGGCCGGAGCGTCCACCAGTGCGGGGTTGCGCACGAAGTTGCCCTTGGAGTCCTTGGCCCAGGTGCCGTCGGGGTTGCGGACGCCGTTGAGGACGACCTCGTTGCGCGCACTTGCCGTGGCGAACCGCCGGCTGCGCTTGTCGACCGTGAACGACAGGTCGGTGACCATCGTGCCGAACGAGCCGGCGCTGGTGACCACCGACGTGGCGCCCGAGGAGTTCGGCAGCGCGCAGCTGTAGAACCGGTGCGTGTGCCCGGAGACCACGATGCCGTACTCCGGCCGCAGGCCCTGCACGATCTTCGTGATGTCCCCGGCGAAGTTCTCGCACCCGGAGACGTCCGGGATCGCCGGCTGCGTGGTCTGCTGGCTACCACCCTGGTGGATGAGCAGGACCATGGCGTGGATGCCGAGGAACCGGCCCAGCACGTCCGCGTACTGGTTGGCCGTCTCGACCTCGTTCTTGAAGGTCACCGACTGGATCCCGGCGGGGTTGACGATGCCCGGCGTGCCCTCCAGCGTCATGCCGACGAACGCCACCGGCACCCCGCCGACGAACTTGACGTCCAGCGGCTGCAGCATCGGCTTGCCGGTCTGCTTCTCGATCACATTGGCGGCCAGGTACCTGAACGTCGCCCCATCGAAGCCGTCGCCGTCCTGGCAGCCGTCGACCGGGTGACAGCCGCCGCGCTGCAGGCGCTTGAGCTCGTCGACCCCCTCGTCGTACTCGTGGTTGCCCACCGACGTGACGTCGAGGCCGAGAGAGTTCATCTCCTCGATAGCCGGCTCGTCGTGGAACGCCGCACTCACCAGCGGCGCTGCGCCGACCAGGTCGCCGGCCGCGACGGTGTACACGTCACGGGTCTCGCGCTGCGCCTGCGCGCGCAGTTTCTTGACATAGCTCGCCAGGTACTCGACGCCCCCGGCCGGGTTGCCGTTGACCAGGCCGCTGCTGCCGCTCGGCGGGTCGATGTTGCCGTGGAAGTCGTTGAACGCGATCAGGTGACCCTTCGCGGTGAGGGCGTGCTCGGCATTCGCGAACGTGACATTCACGGGTGACAGTGGCGTCCACGCTGCCTGTGCCGGTCTCGTGGACGCGACAGGCAGCAAGGCGACCACCGCGGCGGCGAGGGTGGGTACGGCTAACAGCCGCGCCGCCCGTACCAGCCGTCGGGGGCGGGACTCGACCATGGTCTCTCCTTGTTGGCGACGTTCTCGGCGACGTTCTATATGCGTCGAGCGACATCTTTGCCGGTCGTATCGCTGGAAGCGAGCCATTCAGGCGAACGGGCGGTCAACAGAAGGGACCGTCGAGGGGTGCGGGCGGGGCCGCAGCGTCGCGTGCGAATCCGCCCCGGCGCGTCACACGTGAAATCCCACGGCTGGCGGCAGGGTGGCTGCTTGACGACGGAAGGTGGCGATCTTAGCTTGCTGGCTATGACGGTCGTTGGGCGCGCCTGATGCGCCTCGCCAACCTGGCGCTGCGGTTTCTGCTCGAGCTCGCCGCCCTGGCAGCCTTCGGGTACTGGGGTTTCGTGGTCGGAGACGACCTGCGGTTGAAGGTGCTGCTCGGCCTGGGAGCGCCGGTTCTCGCCGCTGTGCTGTGGGGACTGTTCGCCTCGCCGAAGGCGACCGTGCCGCTACCCGGCCCGGCGAAGCTCGCCTTCGAGATCGTCTGGTTCGGTGCCGCCGCCACCGGGCTGGCCCACACCGGCCGGCCCTGGTTCGCCGTGGTGCTGCTGGCCGTGTACGCGGTCAACCGAGTCCTGCTCCACGTACTGCGCGACTGAGTGTCCGCCCGTGGCGAACGGCGCTGTCGCGGAGGGCCGCCGCCCGGCAGGATCGTTGACCATGCGCCTACTCGTACTCGGTGGAACCGCCTTTCTCGGTCGAGCCTTCGTCCGCGCGGCCGTGGCGGCCGGCCACGAGGTGACTTGCGCCGCCCGCGGTGTCTCCGGTGAACCGGAGCCCGGCGTCACCTTCGTACCCATCGACCGGGATGACCCGGAGGGTCTGGCGCCCTTGCGGGGTATGGAGTTCGACGCGCTGCTCGACGTGTCGAGGCGCCCGGACCACGTGCGCCGGGCGGTTGCCGAGCTCGCGCCGCGGGTGGGGCACGCGGTGTTCGTGTCGAGCGTCTCCGCCTACGCCGACCACGGCACTCCCGGCCAGCGCGTAGCCGAGGCGCCGCTGCTCGCCCCTGCGTCGCCGGACGCCGATCCGGCCGACCCGGAGACCTACGGCCCGCGCAAGGTCGCCTGTGAGCAGGCCTTCATCGAGGGGTTCGGCGCCGATCGGGTGTTCGTCTGCCGGGCCGGGTTGATCATTGGACCGGAGGACGAGACCAACCGCTTCGGGTACTGGGTCTCCCGGCTCGCCCGCGGCGGCGAGGTGCTCGCCCCCGGTGAGCCCGGCGACCTGGTGCAGTACGTCGACGTCCGGGACCTGGCCGACTGGTTGGTACGGGCCGCCGAGACCCGCCTCGCCGGGGTGTACGACGGTACCGGCGCCCCGGTGTCGCGCGAGCACTTCCTGACCCACGTCGCGGCGGGCGTCGCCACCCCGGTGCGGTTCACCTGGGTCGACCAGGAGTTCCTGTTGGAGCAGGGGGTACAACCCTGGATGGGCGAGGGCTCGCTGCCGCTGTGGCTGCCGCTGCCGGAGTACGCCGGTTTCCTCGCCCGCGACGTCTCCGCCTCGTTCGAAGCCGGCCTGAGCACCCGGGATGTGGCGGACACCGCCCGCGACACTCTGGGCTGGCTGGGCGGCGTGGCCAGGCCGCCGGGGGAGGACGGACTCAGCCCGTATGATGAGGTCAAAGTGCTGGAAAAGTGGCACAACCGGGCGTATTGATCTCCACCTGCCGGTTTTGATCCCGTCTCGGGGGAATGCTCCTAGCGTCTTGAGCGTTGTCCTCAGAGTGCCGGTTACGCGGACGAAGTGATCCCTGTACTACAGGCATCCATCCGCCCGGCCATCACGAACTCTTTTTGGCCAACTGAACCTGTGCAGCTCCCCGTCCGTTTGGGTAAGTGGTGTACATCTCAGCGGTCGGTACCCGCAGCGGAGGGTAAATCGGAATCAACCGGCGTCCTGGTCTGTTGTGAGAGGGGCAGTACCCGGGGGGTGTCCGGTTTGAGAGCGGACAGTGCGGGAACGCGATAAGACGACGGGGGAGGGCCCGAAGTGGAGAAGATGACGGCGATGCGGACGAGCGAGGTCGCCGAAGAGCGCGACCTGGTCGGCGTATATCTGCACGAGATCTCCAAGACGCCGCTCCTCGACGCCGCGCAGGAGGTCGTACTCGCCAAGTCTGTCGAGGCGGGGCTCTACGCGGAGCACCTGCTCGGGACCGAGGGGCCGCGCGACGGCGACGCTACTCGGGACGAGCTGGAGCGCCTGGTAGCAGAGGGCGAGCGTGCCAAGGATCAGTTCATTCGGGCCAACCTGCGGCTGGTCGTGTCGATTGCCCGCCGGTACGTCCGGTCCGGCATGCCGATGCTCGACCTGATCCAGGAGGGCAACACCGGACTGGTCCGGGCGGTGGAGAAGTTCGACTACGTACGCGGGTACAAGTTCTCGACGTACGCCACGTGGTGGATCCGTCAGGCGATCAGCCGGGCGATCGCCCAGCAGGAGCGCACCGTGCGACTGCCGGTGCACCTGGTGGAGGACGTCAACCGGATGCGCAGCGTGGCGCGTCAGCTCACCCGTGAGCACGGCAACGAGCCGGAGCCGGAGCAGCTGGCTGCCGCTCTGGGCGTACCCGTGGAGCGCGTCAACGAGCTGAAGCGCTGGTCGCAGGACACCGTGTCGCTCGACACGCCGGTCGGCGACGACGGTGACACCAACCTCGGTGACCTGGTCGCGGACTCCGACGCTCCGTCGCCGGAGGACCTCGTCCTGGCCGCCCTGGAGCGCCAGCGCATCGAGGGCCTGCTCAACCACCTCGACGACCGGTCCGCCGGCATCATGCGGGCGCGGTACGGTCTCGAGGACGGTCGGGAGCACTCCCTGACCGAGGTGGCGTCGCGGTTCTCGCTGTCGCGGGAGCGGATCCGCCAGCTCGAGATCCAGGCGCTGGGCCGGCTGCGTGAGCTGGCTCGCGCGGAGGGCATGCAGGCCGCCTGAGAGCATTAGAACAGGGAAAAGGGCCGGACCTGTCAGGGTCCGGCCCTTTCGTCTTTTTCTGCAAGATCTATCAGCCTCGCCGGCTCCGGTTCAGAACCGTGATCGTCGCGACCAGGCCGGCGACGAGGACGAGGGCGATCGCGGTGATCGCGACGATCAGGACCGTCCGTACCGGCTTCTTCTCCGGCTGGGCATTGGCGGACGGCGTCGGGGCGGCGGTGACCGGCGCGATGCTGGGCTTGAGCGGCGGTACGTCGGCGGTCAGGGCGGCGACCGGGTCGACGATGCCGAAGCCGTACTCGCTGTCACGGCCGGGCGGTCCCTTGTCGATCGCGGTGGCGGTGAGGCGGTGGACCACCTCGGGCGCCGAGAGCTGCGGGTACTTGGCCCGTACCAGCGCCACCACTCCCGCGACGATGGCCGTGGCCTCGCTGGTGCCCGTGCCCTTGCCGTACGTGCCGTTGAGGCCGGCGGTCTCGACGTCGACGGCCGGAGCGGAGAGGACGACCTCGGGGCCGGTGACCGACACGGCGGCGTGGTTGCCTGCCTGGTCCACTCCGGCGACGGCGATGACGCCCGGGTAGGCCGCGGGATACACGACCTCCTTTACTTCCGGCACATTGCCAACAGCGGCCACGATGACGACGTCGGCCGCCTGCGCCTGCTCCACCGCCTGTTGGAGTCGTCGGTTAGCAGGGCCTCCGATCGAGAACGAGATCACCTTCGCGCCGTGCTGCGTCACCCATTGGATGCCTTCGCTCTCCCTGCCTAGGAAGTTGATTGCCACCCGACCGGATCGCGCGGGCAGCAGCTTCGCCTTGGGCGCGATGCCCAGGACCCCGGCGCCTCCCGCGTGTCCATGGCCGGCGATCAGGGCGGCCATGGAGGTGCCGTGTCGGCCCTCGTCGCGCCGGCCGTCACCGCCGGGATCGACCAGGTCTATTCCGGGCAGGACGTTGCCGGCGAGATCCGGGTGGTTGGCGTCGATACCAGTGTCCACGAGGCCAACGACGATGCCCTCCCCCTCGCTGTACTTGTGCGCCTCGGCAATGCGGAGGAATCCGAGGTGCCACTGGGCATCCCGGACCGCGTCCGCGTGCGCCGGCGTGCTGGGCAGCAGGACCGAGACCACGCCGGCGAGGGCGAGGGCGGCACGCAGCCGCTTCCACCTCACCGGTCGATACCGATCACCCCAGGGCCCGGCTCGTGCTGTTCCCGCTCAAGGTTGGGTGCGAGCACGCCGGGCACTCCCTCTGCCACCGCCCACGGGTCGTCCGGGTCGAAACGGTTGCCCTCGCCGTCGCGGTCGTTCGGCCCTCGGCGACCACCGACCGGAGCGCCGCCGCTCATGGCGTTGCCGCCAGCTGCGGCCGTTCGCGGTCCGCCCGCCGCGTTGCCGCCGCCGATGACTCCACCGACGGGGTTGGCGCGTGCTCCACCCGCCGCGGCCGGCCGACCGGCGGGCGGGGCGCCGCCGATGACGCCACCGGGTGCCATCCCGCCCGCGCGACTGCCGGCGCCGGCCCGGACCGGCGCGGAACCGCCCGACCGCTGGGCCGGTACGGCTCCGCCGGTCGACGATGTGGGCCCGCCGGGGAACGGCATGAGCGGGGGCGTGATGACTCCCGGCGGCGGGGCTGGGGCGATCGGAGGCGCCGGCGGGGTGGGAGCGGGCGGGGCGATCGGCGCCGACGTCCCTCCGGACAGGACGGGAGCGGCCGCACCGCCGGTGGGCGACTCCGCGAAGGACGGGTCCGGCATCGTCGGCGGCGGAATGACGGGTGGCCGGGCCCAGCCCGCTCCACCGACGCGCGAACCACCGCCGGCACCTCCGCCGGGTGCCGAGCTTGTGCCCGAGGCGCTGTCCGGAGTCCAGCTGCTGTCGAAATAAGGTGGACCCTGGTACACCTCCGGCACCACCATCTTGCTGGTGTGCTGGAACACCTGCGTATCGGCCTCCACCATGTGCTTGGCGGCCTGATTCCTGAGGTCCTTGCGCCAGTCGTCCGGCACGTCCGCGCCCAGCGGGATGAACCCCAGCAGCTTGTCGGGGTTCTTCTCCTTGTGCTCGTACTCCTGCCACTGGTCGTTCAGCTTCTTGATCTCACCACGAGCGGTGAGGAGGGCGGTGCTGATGCCGGTGACGGCCGAGGAGTTGGCGAGCGCGTCCTCGCTCATCTGCTTCATCGACCCCATGAGGTTGTCGATGTAGTCGAGGAACACTCCGGCGGCGGGGCTCTGGTCTCGTGGCCACTTCGCCGCGAGGTCGTCGCGGCAGCGCTGCAGCTCGCTCATGTGGTACGCCAGCAGTTCGTACGTGCGCTGCCAGGACGTGCCCTGCTCGTAGTTCTCCGGCCGGCCCTCGTCCTTGATGCTGTTCCACAGGACCGGCAGGTCGTAGGCGGCCCAGTTGGTGCAGAAGCCGCCGTAGTACTTCTCGTCCCCGGAGCTCATATCGCCCTCGCAGACCCGTGGTGTGCCTGTGCCTGCCGCTGGGCCGCGGCTGCGTCGGCGGCGGCCTGCGCCTGTTGCGCGCTCACGACGGCGTTGCCCAGCGCGGCCTCGACCTCCTTGGCCTGGGCCGCGGACAGCGCGTCGGAGCTGCCGTAGTTCTGCGCCACCTGCCGGATGGCGTCGACGAGGATCTTCGACGCGTTGACGTACGCGGTGAGCTGCTCGGTCGCCCCGACCAGGCAGTCGTGGTACTTCAGCCTCGCCGCCTGTACGTCGCCGCTCTTGCTGCTGGCCCCGAACTGGACGCCCTTCGCGTATGAGTCCATCAGTGGCCGGGTGTGAGGCTGGAAGTTCTGCTCCACCGCGGTGTCGACGGCTCCGGCAAAGGCGTGCAAGCCGTCGATATCGACATTAATGGACTTATAGTCGCGCAGCCACCTGGGCTCGTCGTCCTCCGGCAATCTCGCCATGCCGCACCTCCCCGAGTACGCCCCCATGTCAGGCGCACCCGAGGGTAGCGGATCCCCGACATGCTGCGCAGTGTCTATGTTCGCTTGTGGACAAACTTGCCGATGCGCGCACGCGGGTGACGCCGAGGGGCAGATCGGTCAAGCGTACGTGGGCGGCGCATCAGCCTCGGGTGGCGACGAGGAACAGGCGCGGGAACGCCAGTACCGTGCCGTACTCGCGGCGCGGGTACGCCTCGCGCAGTCGCTCCGCCACCTCGTCGCGGAAGCCCGCCAGCGCGGCCGGGTCGTCGGCGAGCGCGTCAAGATAGGGCCGCAGGCCGGTGCTGGCGAACCACTCCAGGACCGGGTCTTCACCGGGCAGGATGTGCAGGTAGGTCGTCTGCCAGGCGTTGACGGTCAGACCGCTGCCGGCGAGGACGTCGATGTACTCGTCGGCAGGCCGTACCGGACTCACGCTCCGTGGTCCGACGCTCGACGTGGCCTCCCGCAGCCGGTCCGCCCATCGGGGCGAGGTGCTGACGGCGCGGAACACCTCCGCCGCGGGGATGCCTGCCGAGACCGGTATCTGTACCGCGAGCGTGCCACCCGGGCGCAGGGACGCGGCCCAGGCGGGCAGCGCGGTCACGTGATCGGGTACCCACTGCAGCGCGGCGTTGGAGACGATCACGTCGACGGATCCGGGGGCCGGTCGCCACTGCGCGATGTCGTCGGGGCCGAACTCCAGCCGTCCGGGTCGGGTCAGCCGGGTGGCCCTCGAGATCATTTCCGGTGAGGAGTCGAGGCCTTCCACGTGGGCGTCCGGCCAGCGGTCGGCCAGCGTGGCGGTGACCGTACCGGGGCCGCAGCCGAGGTCGACGACGCGCTCCGGCGTGGGGGTCGGCACCTGTGAGACCAGGTCGTGGAACGGGCGGGCCCGTTCGGCGGCGAATCGTTCGTACTGTGCGGGGTCCCAGTTCACTCCGGAAAGCATGATCGCGGGAGACCGGTGTGTCCAGTCTCCCGCGATCAGCGACGCGTCAGCGAACCCGGCCGTACCCGTACGGCGGCATCATGTTGACGCTGGCGAGCTTCACGTAGTCGCCGGGTTGCGGTGCGTGGATCACCTGTCCGTTCCCGACGTAGATCGCGACGTGTCCCAGCCCCGAGTAGAAGACGAGATCACCCGGCTGGAGTTGGCCGGAGCTGATGTGGGCCACCTGGTTCCACTGCATCTCGGCGTTGTGCGGCAGGGACCTGCCGGCGGCCCTCCAGGCGGCCATGGTCAGGCCGGAGCAGTCGTACCCGTTCGGGCCGGCCGCGGCGTACACGTACGGCTTGCCGATGACGCCGTAGGCGAAGCGCACCGCGGCGCCGGCGCTGCCGGCGATGTTGGGTGCCGCCACCTTCGCGGGCGGGGTCGCGGTAGCCGAGCCGAGGAGCCTCTTGCGAAGCGCCATCAGGTTGGCGACATCGCCTTCGATCTTCGCCTTCTGGTCGGCCAGGCTCTTCTGGTCGGCGCGCTGCTGGTTGAGCAGGTCGTCGAGCTTCTTCTTCTGCTCGTCGTACTGCGTCTTCGCCTGCGCGTAGCCCTGGATCTGGCGCTGCTCCACGCTGGCGAGGTGGTTGAGCGAGGTGAGCTGGCCGAGCAGGCTCTCGGGCGAGCCGTCCGACAGCAGCAGGGCCATCGGCTTCGCGGCGCCGCCCTTGTAGGCGGTTGCCGCGATCTGGCCGACGCTGGCGTACGCCGTGTCGAGCTGCGACTGCAGCGGCGCCATCTTCGCGTTGAGATCGTCGGCGGCGGCCTGGGTCGCCTTGAGCTTCTCGCCGACCCCGTTGTACTGCTCGACGATCTTCTCGAGGGCACTGGAGGACTGGTCGATCTGCTGCTGCACGTCGCTGGGGGAGGGGTCAGCGCTAGCGGCCGTCGCGGGAGCGAGGACGGCTACCGCAGCCGCGCCCAGAAGGATGGCACGCAGCAGTCGTGGTATTGCAGGCACAAAGCACCCTTCTTCCTGACCGCCTACCGAGTTAGCTGACGGGTTCGGGCCGGAAGAAGGTGGCCCTACCGCACGGTGCTGCGGATTCACCCCGTGACAGCGCGTGAGCGCCGTCGATTGGTTCCCCGGTTCACTCCCGCGCGCCGCGGGTACGGCGACGGGTCATGCGATTCGGCGGTGCCGGCTCGTCGTCACCCGGGTTGGGCGACGGATTGCCGAGCGGGCTAAACCAACTTAACGTGATCTTGAGCGTACCGGAAGTACGCGGTGTCCGATGCACGAGGTGAGTCCCCTACTTAGGGGAAAGTCGTGATCACGTCTGGTTCTTGGTGCATGGCACAGCGTTACAAAAGTGACTCGGGAGATCTCGATGACGATCGTCCACTCGGGATGATGGTCCGAGTTGTTGCTGGTCATCGAGGTGCGGCCGGTCAGTGGTCGACCAATCCCCGTTCTGACCACTGTGAAGAATATAGAGGAATGAGACATTCCACACAGGTAACCGCATGGCGGACTCTCGTCCACCCGAAGATTCGTTCGGAACGAACCTGTCCGGCCGATGTCAATCGGTTCGGACGACCCAGTGCAGGAGCGACCGCGCCGCCGCGAGTACCAGCCCCCGGTCATAGGTGAGCGCGTACTCGAACCGGCGCGCCATCTCCGGTCCGCTGTCGCCCAGATCGCGTGCGACCAGAGCGCCGGTGAAGTGCGGACCGACCACGATCACGTTCCACTCGCCACGGAGCGGGTCGTCGTACGTGAGCTGCGCCCCGCGTACCCCCTGGATCGGCTCTTCGTCCACGTCGGTGGCGAGCACCGCGACGAGCGCGGCTGTGTCGGCTATGTCGGTATAGCGGCGTACCGTGGCCGGGGTTAGGTGGCGGCCTTCTTGAAAGCAGCTCAGCAGTACCGGTGGTTCGGTCCGGTCGGTCGCCTTGGCCTCCAGGTACTGGCTGATCGGCAGCAGCATGCGCTTGGTCGACAGGCTGGTGGGGCGCCGGGCGGAGACGATCTCGAACGGGGTACGGGCCTCGGCCCGGCTCGCCGGCGCGGCCGTCTCCGGCGCCGGTACGAAGGCCAGCGGATCGCGCGGCGGCGGCGGGGGCTGCCGCAGGCGTTGGGCCCGGCCGAAGTACCATCCCTGTCCTACCCGCGCACCCATGCTGCGGGCTGTGGCCAGGTGTTCTTCGGTCTCGATGCCCTCGGCCAGGATCGTTGCGCCGGTGCGTTCGGCGTAAGCGACGACCGCGTTGACGACGCGCGCCACCTCTGGGCGGTGCGGGTGGTGCACCAGGTGCATGTCGAGCTTGACCACGTCGGGGTGTACGAACGGCATCAGCGCGAGGGAGGCGGGGTTGGCTCCGACGTCGTCGAAGGCGACCCCCCAGCCGCTGGAGCGGGCCGTCGCCGCCGCGGTCAGCAGCGCGGACGGGTCGGCGGCCACCGCGCGTTCGGTCATCTCGGTGACCACGCGCAGCCGACGGCGGGCGGTCTCCAGCCACGGGGCGAGGTCGGCTGGGCATTCGGTACGCAGAGCGAGGGGTTCGGTGTTGACGAACAGGGCGATGGACTGGTCGAGGTCGGCGCGCAGGGCCTGCTGGTAGGCGAGTACCCGGCACATCCAGTCCAACTCGGCCAGCCGGCCGGCCGCCTGCGCCGCGGGGAACAGCGCGGACGGCTCGTACCAGGGCGAACCGACGGGACCGCGGCTGAGCGCCTCGAACCCGACGGTCTCGTAGGTGTCGAGGTGCACCAGCGGCTGGAACACCGTCGTGATCGCCCGCTCGTCGAGGACCTGGCCGATGTCGCGAAACCTGACCCGGGTCTCGAGGCGTCGCTGCTGGTCCGCCGATCTGGTCAATTTGCCCCGCTTATACCGAAATTAAAGATACGGTCTGGATAGTACGTGTTTAGTAGGGGATCATGGCTGAATGCTCTAACGGACAGTCGCGGCGGTTTGGTTACGCCGGCAGCGTCGCCGGCGACGATGCCGGCGCTGGCACCGACGCCGGTCGCGACTGCGCTCCGCCGCAGCACGCGCTCCTCGCGGCGATCGTGCGCTCGTCGCACGACGCGATCGTCAGCATGACCCTCGACGGCGTCGTCACCAGCTGGAACCGCAGTGCCGAGGAACTGTTCGGATACCCGGCGGCGGAGATGATCGGCCGGCACGTCGGCGTGCTGTGGCCGGAGAACCGGGGCACCGAACAGGATGCGGTCATCGCCTCGGTCAGGGTCGGCAAGCGGGTCGAGCGCTACCGGACCTGGCGGCTGCGGCGCGACGGTACGGCGATCGAGGTGGGCATCACCCCGTCGCCGATCACCGACGACAGCGGCGCCGTCGTCGGCATCGCCGCGGTCTGCCGGAGCGTCAGCGAGCGGGAACGGGCGCAGGCGAGGTACCGCGGACTGCTGGAGGAGGCGCCCGACGCGATCGTAGGGATCAATGCCAACGGCGTGATCGTGATCTGCAACGCGGCGACCGAGCGCACCTTCGGCTACCGCCGGGACGACCTGATCGGGCAGCCGGTCGAGCTGCTCGTGCCGGAAGCGGCGCGCGAGCTGCACATCAGGCACCGGGCGGAGTACATGGCCCACCCGCAGCTGCGACCCCTGGCCGGTCACTCCCAGCTGACCGCCCGGCGCGCCGACGGCACCCTGTTCCCGGTCGACATCAGCCTGAGCTGGGTGGAGACCGATGACGGGGTACTGGCCGCGGCAGCCGTCCGGGACGTGACCGAGCGGCTCGAGGCGGAGGCCGAGCGGGACCGGCTCAAGGCGCAGGCCGAGCGGCAGCGGCTGGAGGGCCGCCTGCAGCAGGCACAGCGGCTGGAGAGCCTGGGACAGCTCGCGGGCGGCGTGGCGCACGACTTCAACAACCTGCTCGCGGTGATCGTCAATTACGCCGCGTTCGTGTCGGAAGAGATCGAGATGGCCGCGGTGGCGGACCCGGACCGCTGGCACTCGGTCGCCCGCGACATGCAGCAGATCCAGCGCGCCACCGAGCGGGGCATCGGGCTGACCCACCAGCTTCTCGCGTTCGGCCGGCGGGAGGTCGTACGCCCGCGCGTGCTCTCCCTCAACGCTGTCGTCAGCGACGTCAAGGAGCTGCTGATCCGCTCGATCGGCGAGCACGTCCAGCTTCTCACGGAGTTGTCCACGGGGCTGTGGCCGGTCAAGGCGGACCCTGGCCAGATCGAACAGGTCCTGGTCAACCTGGCCGTCAACGCGCGCGACGCGATGCTCGGCGGCGGCATCCTGACGATCGGGACCAGGAACATGATCGTCGGCAACGAGGCCGGGCTGCCCGCCGGCCGGTACGTGGCGATCCGGGTGGAGGACACCGGTACCGGGATGCCACGGGAGGTCATCGGGCGGGCGTTCGAGCCGTTCTTCACGACCAAGCCGAAGGGTGAGGGCACCGGCCTGGGGCTGGCGACCGTGTACGGCATCGTCCGGCAGGCCGGCGGCGACGTGCAGATCGCCTCCGAGCCCGGGGTCGGTACCACCTTCACGGTCCTGCTGCCGGCCACCGACGAGGCGCCGGCCGAGTTGGAAGCGCCGGTGGTGGTGGGGATCCCGTCCGGTGGCGGTGAGACGGTCCTCGTCGTCGAGGACGAGCCGGCGATCCGCGAGGTGGCCCGGCGCATCCTGCGGCGGGGCGGGTACGAGGTGCTGATGACCGAGTCGCCGCTGGACGCCCTGGACGTGGCCCGCGCTCACGACGGCCGGATCCATCTGCTGATGACCGACGTGGTGATGCCCAAGATGCTCGGCAAGGACGTCGCCGAGCGGGTCAGGGCGCTCCGGCCGGACGTCAAAGTGATCTTCATGTCCGGGTACGCGCGGCCGGTCCTCGCCAGCAGCGGCACCCTGGAGCCCGGTGTGACGTTGCTGGAGAAGCCGTTCTCGGAGGCGGAACTGCTCCAGACGGTGCGCCAGGTGCTCGACGGCTGCTGAGCAGCCGTAACGAACCTCAGCGGCCGGCGTGCGCGGCCAGGGCGCTGTCGACCGCCTCCCCGAGGCTGGCCGGCGTGAACGGCTTGGCCACCATCCGGCGCGGTACGCCCGGTTGGTCGTCTGCCGTGTCGTGCAGGCCCGACATGTACAGCACGGAGAGGTCGGGTCGTACCTGGGCGACCTGGGCAGCCAGGTCGGTGCCGCTGCCGCCGGGCATGCGGACATCGGTGAGCAGAAGGTCGATCCGGCCGGGGTGGGTACGGCACACCTCGAGTGCCTCGGCCGGCCCGCCGGCGGTGAGCACGGTGTGCCCCCGTCGGCTCAGGACCCGCCGGACCGCCTCGAGCAGGTCCGCCTCGTCGTCTACGGCGAGGATCGTCTGCCCGGTGGTCCAGGTGCTCGCTTCATTCGCCATGGCAGTCACTGTACGTGTGCTCACCGTTACCCATGTCAGCTATCGGGCTAATTCTCTTGTGCTGGCCGTGCCTTTTCGCTGCTCGAAGCCGGTGATGCGGCGGGAGGGTGCTCAACGCCGGTCGATGACGGCCGATTCGCATGCCTAGTTCTAGCCCATCTGCCCTGATTCAGGCGGCTCCGACGCGCCCCTGTTTACCTGATATGTCCGAACAGTACGTGAAGCGCATGCCCGAATGGTTGTGCTTTGCCTCGTACATGGCCTCGTCGGCGATGCCGATGAGGGTGTCCGGGGCGATCTCGCCTCCGCCCTGCGGTGCGTTGACCACGGCGACCCCGATGCTCGCCCGTACCTCCACCTTCGGGCCGCCGACGTCGATCGGCTCGGCCAGCGACTCGACCACCCGCCGCGTGATGTACCGGATGTTCTCCTGCGTGCCGGCCTCCTCCACCACGACGACGAACTCGTCGCCACCGAGCCGGGCGACCGTGTCGCTGTGGCGTACCACCTCGGTCAACCGCTGCGCCATCACCATGAGCACCTCGTCGCCGGCCGCGTGCCCGTACGTGTCGTTGATGGGTTTGAACTTGTCCAGGTCGACGAAGAGCACCGCGAGCGCCGACCCGGTACGGTGCCGGCGGGCCAGGGCGTCGTACAGCCGGTTGGTCAGCAGCCGGCGGTTGGGCAGTCCGGTCAGGGCGTCGTGCAGGGCACGGTGCTCCTCCCGGCGCTGGTCGGTGACGTCCCGGTTGACCAGGACGACGCCGGTGTCCCCGTCGGCCGGGCCACCCCGCGAGGTCAGCGAGCACATGACCGTCAGGGGCGCTCCGTCGGCCCGGCGCTCGTGCAGTTCGCCGTGCCACTGACCGACGTTGGCGACCTGCTCGAACACCTCCTCGAGCGGCAACGCGACCCCGCTCACCGTGTAGAACTGCGTCGCGAGCAGAGCGAAGACGTCGCAGCCCAGCGCCTCGCCCTGCGGGTACCCGTAGACCCGCTCCGCGCCGGCGTTCCAGTTCACGATCCGGCGCTCGGAGTCGCACGCGATCAGCGCGTCCGAGATGTACTCCATCAGCTCGCCCTGCTGGCGTAGCTCCTCCATTACCTCGGCGGAGTCCGCCAGTACCCGTGCGTTGCGGATCGTTGCGCCGGTGACGTCCGCGAGCGCGTGGACGAAGTCGACGTCGTCATCGGTGAAGGGCTTTCCGCCCGGGCGGGAGACCGCCACCGCACCGGCGAGCCGGTCCCGTACCCGCATCGGCAGCAGCGCGATCCCGTCGATCCATGCCGCGTCGGCGTCGGTGGCCGGGTCGGCCGTCCACTCCGCCAGCACGCCCGCCAGTCGCGTCTCGTCGGCCTCGGGATGGTTGCCGGCCAGCATCCTCATCGGCCCGCCGTCGGTGGGCAGGATCCACACCGTGGCATGAGCGTCGAGGGAGCGCTCGATCAGGTCCGCGACGAGCGCCGCCAGTCGCTGCTCGCCGGCGACCGCGTCCAGGGTCGCCGCCGTCACTTCCACGAAGGCGCGCAGGCGTGCGCTCCGGGCGGTCGGCGGCTGAACAGACGAGGTCACGCGTCGCCTATCGGCAGAGCCGCGACGAAATGCAGGCTTCTGCCGTTGGTTTCGTGCGGGCTTTCCCGGGGTACCGGGGCCGGCATCGACGCGCGATCAGTCGAGGCGGCGTCGACGTGAGGCAGTGACGAGTAGTACGAGAACGCCCGGCCGGCGGACCGGCGGGCCGCTGACTGGGAGTGCCCATGTTGATGGAAGCCGACACCACCGCCCTTGTCGGACCGACGGTCTTGCCGGCTTCGCCGAACGCGGGCCCGCTGTCGGCGACGAAGGCGGGTCCGGGGGCCACGCCGCCGAGCGACGTCGAAGTCCAGACGGCGAGCATCCGCGCCGCCCTCCAGGCGCGCCTCGAGGACCTGCGCGCCGAGCACCGCGAGCTCGTCGCCGACATCACGACTCAGGAACGCGGCCTGCTGGTACCCGACGCCGGCGACGACGTCGTCGACATCGGCACCAAGGCCTTCAACCGTGAGCAGGAGATCTCCCTCGCCAACGCGGTCCGCGAACGCATCGACCAGGTCGAGCGGGCGCTGGAGCGGTTGGAGAAGGGTGGCTACGGCTGGTGCGAGGGGTGCGGCGAGCCGATCGCGGCGGCCCGGCTGGCCGTGTACCCCTCGGCGACCCTCTGCGTGACCTGCAAGCAGTTGGATGAGCGCCGCTGACGCCAGCGAGCGGACATAACGACGAGAGGCCGGCATCGCCGGCCTCTCGTCGCGTTTGCGGACCAACGCTGTGATCTACCGCACTCCGGTCTCGACGCAGGGTATGTGAAATGGGTCAGAATGTTTTCCCTTGCACATACCCCCGCGTCTTGATTCATTCTTGTACATGCATTTATGCGATGGCAGCATCCCCCGTACGCGGTGATCTTCAGCCGCTTGGACACCGTCCTCATCCCCGGAGGTTTGCGTGAGACTCACAAGGTCCTCGTTCCGTCGCGCCGCGTTCAGTGTCGCGGCCGCCGGACTGGTCGCCGGTACGCTGGCTGCCCCGTCCATGGCCCAGGCATCCCCACCCGCCAAGGTGTTCACCGCGGCCGACGCCGACGCCGCGCAGGGCCTGGCGGATCAGCTGGGTGCCCGGTCGGCCGGCTCCTACCTGGACTCGACCAGCGGCACCATGGTCGTCACCGTCACCGACGACGCCGCCGCGCAGACCGTCCGCACCAAGGGCGCCACCCCGAAGCTGGTCAAGTACGGCGCCACGCAGCTCAACAGCGCCACCGCCGAGCTCGACCGCACCGCCAAGATCCCGGGTACCGCCTGGTACGTCGACCCGAAGAGCAACCAGGTCGTCGTCGAGGCCGACAACACCGTCACCGGCGCCAAGCGCCAGCAGCTCGACGCGGCCGTGACCCGCCTCGGCGGCATCGTCCGGGTCGTGCCGATGGCCGGCACCCTGAGCACCCGCATCTCTGGCGGCGACGCCATCTACACCGGTGGCTCGCGCTGCTCGCTGGGCTTCAACGTCCGGGACAGCGCCGGCACCTACTACTTCCTGACCGCCGGGCACTGCACCAACGCCGGTACCACCTGGACCAACGGCAGCGCGACCCTGGGCACCCGCGCCGGCACCAGCTTCCCCGGCAACGACTACGGCATCGTCCGGTACACCAACACCTCGATCACCAAGTCGGGCATGGTCGGCTCGCAGGACATCACGGGCGCCGGCAACGCGTACGTGGGCCAGACGGTGACCCGTCGCGGCAGCACGACCGGCATCCACAGCGGCCAGGTGACGGCGCTGAACGCGACCGTCAACTACGCCGAGGGCAGCGTGTCCGGCCTGTACCGGACCACCGTCTGCGCCGAGCCCGGTGACAGCGGCGGCTCGCTGTACGCCGGTTCGACGGCCCTCGGCCTCACCTCCGGCGGCAGCGGCAACTGCTCCTCGGGCGGCACCACGTACTTCCAGCCCGTGACCGAGGCGCTCAGCGTCTACGGCGTGAGCGTCTACTAAGCACGACCCGAAGGTGCCCTTCCCGGCAGGGAAGGGCACCTTCCTTATGTACCAACGGTTTCAGGCCTATCGGGGGTTCAGCTCGCTGCCCCGGTGTGCCATCGTCAGGAGATGAACGCCGGCGCGTCGCCAGCGAAGGGGTACGCCTCGCTCGCGGCGGCCGTGGTGCGCCTGCGGGCCGAGAACGCCGCGCTGCGCCGGGCGGCCGCCGAGGCCCGGCGCGTCATCGACGCCGAACGCCGGCTGGCCGAGCAGCTACGCCACATCATCCTGCCGCTGCCGGCGGCACCGTTCACCCTGCCGGGACTCCAGGTCGCCGTGCGCTATCTGCCCGCGGAGCACGGCGAGCCGGTGGGCGGCGACTGGTACCACGCGGCGGCCGCCGCCGACGGCACCGTCGTCCTCGCCGTGGGCGACGTCGCGGGCCACGGCCTCACCGCGGCGGCCACCATGACCGAGCTGAGGCACGCCCTCGCCGCGCTGGTCGTGACGACCACGACGGACCCCGCGGAGCTTCTCGGGTACCTGAATCGCGTGCTGTGCGACCGCGAGGGGGAGCGGCCCCGGACCGCCACCGCCGTCATCACCCGGTTCGACCGGACCACCGGGGTACTGACCTGGGCACAGGCCGGACACCCGGTCCCGCTGCTGGTACACGGTCATGAGGTGAGCGAGCTGGCCCGGCCGCAGGGCATGCTGCTCGGCGCCAACGCCAGGTCGGGCTACCGGACGGCGACGGCCACCCTGGCCCGCGACGACACCCTGGTGCTGTTCACCGACGGGCTGATCGAGCCGCGGGGCGGCGGGCACGACGAACGGCTGGACGACGTCGCCGACTCGCTGCTGGCGAGCATCGCCGAGGGCGGCGACTGCTCGCTGACCGAGCTGCTGCGCCGGCTCCCACCGGCCAACCCGGACGACGACACCTGCATTCTGGCCGCCCGCTGCGCAACGTGAGGAGGGCGCCCCTGTCGACAGGGGCGCCCTCCTCACTCACCGGGGGTCAGGAGCGGCCGAAGTCCTGCGTCCAGTACGGGGTGCCGTCGGCCTTGTAGGCCACTCCGACGCCGACGTTGTTGTACGCGCAGTTGAGGATGTTGGCGCGGTGCGGCGCACTGTTCATCCAGCCGTCGACCACGGCGGTCGCGGTGCGGTAGCCCCACGCGATGTTCTCGCCGTACGCGCGGGTGTACCCGACGCTCTTGATCCGGGTGGCGAACGTGCTGCCGTCGGAGCCGTTGTGGCTGAAGAAGTTGCGCGTCGCCATGTCGGCGCTGTGCGCGCGGGCGACCGTACGCAGCCGCTCATCGGTGCGCAGGGCGCCGCAGCCGGCCGCCGCACGCTTGGAGTTGATCAGCGTGCTGATCTGGTTCTCGACCGTGGTGGGGCTGACGGTGGCGGCGTTGGCGGCACCGGAGACGGTGAGCGTGGCGCCGAACGCGGCGGTGATCAGGGCGGCGGAGACGGCGGCGCGACGGATCGTACGGGTCACAGGCTTTGTCCTTCGTGCGGGAGCGTGTCACCGGTCGAATCGACCGGCGACAGGCACGCCTGAGACGCCTACCCGAGCCGCAACCGGGTGGCTCTGAAGCCGCTCAGGTACCCGGAGAGCGGTCCAGCCGGATCCAGCGGTAGCCGTACCCGCCGAGTTCGAGCGCGTCCAGGCGCCCCACCGGCGGGTAGTCGCGGTCACCGAGCACCTGGTTGGGGTCGTGCGCCTGTCCGAACAGGTCGCCGAGGTCGACGACGACCTCGTCGAGGCCGAGGTTGTGCAGGAAGAGCATGGTGCCGGTGGATCCGTCGGCCCGGTGTGCCAGCACCCCGGCCGGCAGCTTGCGGTCCACGTGGACACAGGACCCGGCGCCGACCTCGGGGCTCTCCCGAAGGGTGCGGATCATCCGCTCGAACCAGCCGAGCAGCGAGTCCCGGTCGTGGCGCTGGTCGGTGACGTTGACCTTCTCGTACCCGTAGTCCCCGCCGGAGATCACCGGGCGGACCGTCTCCTCGGCTGTCGAGAATCCGCCGCCGGTCGACGGCGACCACTGCATCGGGGTACGGATCGCGTTGCGGCCCGGTAGCGAAAGGTCATCGCCCATGCCGATCTCCTCGCCGTAGCGCAGGACCGGCGTGCCGCGCAGGCTGAACTGCAGCGAGTACGCGAGCTCCAGGCGACGCCGGTCACCGCCGAGCATCGGCGCCAGGCGGCGGCGGATGCCCCGGTCGTACAGGCGCATGTTCTCGTCCGGGCCGAACGCGGCGAACACGTCCGCGCGCTGTTCGGCGGTGAGCCGGGAGAGGTCGATCTCGTCGTGGTTGCGCAGGAACGTCGCCCACTGGCCGCCCCGGGGCAGCTGCGGGGTCGCCCGCAGCGCCTCGATGATCGGCTCCGGGTCCTGCCGGGCCAGGGCGAGGATCAGGCGCCCGTTGAGCATGAAGTCGAACAGCATGTGGATCCGGCTGTTCGAGCCGCCGGCGTCGGCGAAGTACTCGGGGAGCTTGTCCGGCTCGACGTTGGCCTCCGCCAGCAGGACGGCGTCGCCCTTGCGCCACTGCACGTGCTGGCGTAGCTCGGTGAGGAAGTCCCAGTCCATCGGGCACGGGTTCTTGCCCGGTTCGGTCAGCTCGATGATGAACGGTACGGCGTCCATGCGGAACCCGGCGACACCCAGCTGCAGCCAGAACGCCATGATCTTCTTGACCTCTTCGCGTACCGCCGGGTTGCGGAAGTTGAGGTCGGGCTGGAAGTCGTAGAAGCGGTGGTAGTACCAGGCCCTCGCGGTGCGGTCGTAGCTCCACGTCTCGCGCTGCTCGCCGGGGAAGACCATGCCCTGGAACCGGTCCGACGGCTCGGAGTCCGACCACACGTACCAGTCGCGGTACTCCGAGTCCGGTGACGAGCGGGCCGACCGGAACCACGGGTGCTCGTCCGAGGTGTGGTTGACGACGAGATCGATCATGACCCGCATGCCGCGGTTGGACGCCTGGTGCAGCAGTTCGGCGAAGTCGCCGAGGCTGCCGATGCGCGGGTCGACGTTGTAGAAGTCGGTGACGTCGTACCCGTCGTCACGGCCGGGGGAGGGGTGGATCGGGTTCAGCCACAGGCAGGTCACGCCGAGCCGGGCCAGGTAGTCGAGGCGTCCGATCAGCCCCCGGATGTCGCCGACCCCGTCGCCGTTGGAGTCGGCGAACGTCTCGATGTCGAGGCAGTAGACGACCGCCTCCTTGTACCAGTACTCACTCATGGGTGTCGGTCTCTCGTCCGGCGGCAAGGGGCGGGCTCAGTCGGTTCTCATGTGCCCGCCCCGCCGGTACGCGCAAACGTCAGGTGGTGACCCCGTCGAACCCGACATCCAGCCGGGCCGGGCCGCGCAGGGTGAAGTTCGCCTTGTACTCCACGGGCCCGAGCAGGCGCGGCGCGACGATCCGCCGCGCGAACGCGTCGAGCACGACGGCCGACTCCAGCCGGGCCAACCCGGCGCCCAGGCAGAAGTGGATGCCGGCGGCGAACGCGAGGTGCCCACCGGGCTTGCGGGTGATGTCGAAGCGGTCCGGGTCGTCGAACACGTCCGGGTCGCGGTTGGCCGCCGCGATCAGCATCAGGACGACGCCGCCCTCGGGTAGCTCCAGATCGCCGACGGGCAGCGGGCCGCGGGCCACCCGCGTGGTGAGCTGTACCGGCGCGTCGTAGCGCAGCGTCTCCTCGGTGCAGCCCTCGACCAGCTCCGGCCGTGCCCGCAGGGCGTCGAGCTGGTCCGGGTTGCGCAGCAGCGCCAGTACCGCGTTGGCGATCAGGTTCGTCGTCGTCTCGTGGCCGGCCACGAGCAGCAGTACGCAGGTGGCCAGCAGTTCGGACTCGGTGAGCTTGTCGCCTTCCGACTCGGCGTGCACCAGCAGCGACAGCAGGTCCTCGCGCGGGTGGGCCCGGCGCTGCGCGATCAGGCGGGAGAAGTACCGGTCGAACTCGTCCCGCGCGGTCTCCGCCCCGGCCATCCGCTGCGGGTCCGGGTCGGCGAACTGCGGGTCCAGCGCCCGGGCCAGCAGGCCGGACCAGACCCGGAACTGCTCGTCGTCCTCCCGCGGCACGCCCAGCATCTCGCTGATGATCTGCACCGGCAGCGGATACGCCAGGTCATCGACCACGTCCATGCGCCCCTGCTCCGCGACCCGGGCGAACAGCGCGTCGACCACCTCGGTGACGCGCGGCCGCAGGGCGGCGATCACCCGGGGGGTGAACGCGGAGGAGACCAGCCGGCGCAGCCGGGTGTGGTCGGGCGGGTCCAGGGACAGGAACGACAGCGCTCCGGTCGGTACGCCGGACGGTGCCACCATGGAGCGCTGGCGCTCGCTGCTGGCGTTCTGGTGGCGCAGGATGGCCGCCAGGTCCCGGTGCCGGCCCGTCACCACCAGCGCACCGTCCATCAAGGACAGCGGCGAGGCCTCGCGCAACTGGGCGAGCAGGGGGTACGGGTCGGCGCGGAGGGCCGGGTCGGCGAGCATCCTGAGGTCGATGGTTGACGATGTCATGGCACAAGCCTCGCGCGCCCCGGTGGTTTACGGAAGCCCGATTTCTGTCAAGCTACGGCAGGAGCCGCGCGCTGCTCGTACTCTCCTGCGTCGCCCTCACCCAGTGCGCCCGGTCCGGCGTCGTCAGGTCACGTGCAGATGCGAGGCGATCGCGTCGCCGATGCCCTTCAACACGTCCGGATCCTTCATCGCCTTGAGCACCGCCGCGTCGATCTGGGCCTGGGTCGGCGTGCCGGGCTGTAGAGCGTCCACTTTGGTCGACACCTCGCGCACCTTGCCGAGGGTCTCGCGCAGCGGCTGCTCGACCGCCCTCGACACCCAGCAGCCGGGGCTGATCGCCGCCGGGTCCTGGTCGTACGGCACGGCGAAGGCCACCTTGAGTGCGCGTTCGGTCTGCTGGTCCATGTCTCCTCCGGTGATGACGGTGCGGAGCTGGTCGACAGTCCCGCGGTAGGCGTTGGCGTCACAGTTCGGCTGCGAGCCGATCGTGGTTCTGCTGCCGTACTGGAGGAAGATGGGCGTACGCCGGCTGTACGGCGCCCAGGCGCTGCTGTTGTCGCCCGGGTACACCTGGCGGTACGGCGCGGCCGGGTTGGTGCCGTACGACGACGCCCACAGTGGGTCGTCGCCGGGGATGCTGTCGCCGTACGCCCAGCGTGGGGCGTAGTGCACGACCCACTTGCCGGTCTGTGCGCGCAGCAGGGCGCACGCCTCGGCGCCGTGCTGCGGCCCGACATCGTCGTAGCCCCAGTGCTCGGTGTCGACCTGGAGGAAGAACTCCGGCCGGGTCCGCCACCACGGCGTCTGCGAGTCGAGGTACGACAGGAAGTAGCTGACCTGAGCTGGGACGGACCCGTGGCCGTTGTTACCCGGGGTGCGGACGACCAGGTACGCCCCCATGAAGGCCATCCCGGCGGCGGCCGCCCGGGTCAGCGCGTCCCGGTAGTGGGCGTGCCTGATCGAGGTGCCCTCGGTCGCCTTGTGGGTGAAGAACGTCATTCCGTCCCGGACCGCCGAGCCCAGGTCCATCGGGCCGCGATCCCAGTCGTAGTCCGAGGCGTCAATCCCAGCCGAAAATAGGCATGGCGGCATCACCTCCTGAATGGAGATCAACCGGTCCTGACCTGCGGTTCGGGGCACCGATAAATGACCCGGAATTGCCCCGGTGGTCATACTCGAAAATGTTTCATGGCTGCGAATAATGGCGGCCGAAGAATGGGAAAAATATATCGCCGCCGCTCAAGGCGGGTCAAGGGCCGTTCGGGGACGGCCGGGACCCCGATCGTCGCGACTGCGCAACGGAATCCTGTGTCGTCGCGCGCCGCGGGTTAAGTTACCGTCGTCCATGCCGTGATTCGCGTAAGGATCGGAGGGGGCGGCGATGGCAGTGTTGGGCAGCATCGTCACGTACGGCGTCAGTGCCGCGGACGAGGATGCCTTCAGCAGGCGGGTGTCACGGGTCGACCAGGTACGCGGCGGCTCGCACCCCGTCGCCGGGGACGAGGTGTCGGCCCTGGTCATCAAGCACTACGGCGGTGATCCGGGCGCGGAGGTGGCCGACCTGGTGGTGAAGATCGACGGCATGGGGCCACAGTGGCTGGGCAGCGTCAGGCAGGGCGCCAAGGGCGAGCAGGGTCGGTGGTGGTGACCGGGGTCCGTGGTCGGCCAGCCAATGGCCGCGCGGGCGGTACCGGCCAGGGCGCCGTCATCGCGCGAGAAATCTTGCGTCGTGCCTGATCCGCGTAGTCCTTCGCGACGTCGATTCCGATGAACCGGCGGCCGAGTTTGATGGCCGCGACGCCGGCGTTGCCGCTCCCCGCGAACGGGTCGAGCACCACGTCGTTCGGCTCGGTGGTCAAGCCGATGCACCTGCCGGGAAGCGCCAGCGGGAACTGGGCTCCGTGGCCGTCGCCGCCGACGGACGGGGAGATCGTCCAGACGTCGGAGAGCTTGTCCAGTTCGGTGCGTGGGTCCCGCCCGCCCATGGCGACCGGCAGTGTCCGGTAGGCATCCTTGTCGAACTTCGGGGTACGAACCTTCGAAAGGTGAATGACGTACTCGAGGTTTCGGCTGACCCTGGAATTCTGAGGCTCCGGCAAGGTGCCGGTCTTCGCCCAGGTGACGATGCTCTTGACGTACAGCCCCATCCTGCTGGCACGCTCGGCGACCTGACACGGGATCAGGCACTGCTCGCCGTCCTTGAGGTACGAGTGGCCGGCGCTGTAGCGACGGCACTCGTGTTCGGACCACGACCGCTTGTCCTTGCCCTGCATGGCGTGCAGCGCTTCAAGGGCGTTGCCCCGGATCTGGGTCCGGGTGTTGAACGAATCCATCACGTTCCACCAGATGGAACCGTCCGACCGCAGGACCCGACTCAGTGCGAACAGGACCTCGGCGGTGTGCCGGATGAATCCCTCGGGCGTCTGCTCGTGGCCGTAGGGGCAGGACTCTCCATCGGCCCACTGGACCCAGAACGATTCCTTGTAGATCCGCAAGGCCCAGTACGGCGTCGAGGTCACGACGCATTGAACGCTCTCGCGGGGCAAGTGCCCGAGTACCTGCAGAACGTTTCCTTCGTGGATGTCGTAGGACTCCGGCTCCGGTAGGAGCGCCGATTCCCGGGGCCCTTCCGATTTGAAGAGGTGGTCGAGCACCTGGCTGCGGCGGATGAACGTCTCGGCGTACGCGTCCTGGTCGAGGAGCAGGATCACGTCGTCGACGGTGAGCGGGGCGGTCTTGCCGACGACTTTTCGAATGAAGATGGGCGACATCCCGACGAGCGGAGCTACTCGATCAACTGGGAAGGTGTCGGGCTGGCCAAGGTACTTTTCCCGGTCGAGCGTGGTGATCGGCGACCGTGGCTTGATGTCCGGGAGCTTGGCGAGCTTGATCGGATCCATGGCGCGCTCGCCTCCCAGTTCAAGCCGATGTTCGCACACTAGTCGTTGGCGGTGAATCTGACCGGAGTAACGCTGTGGGGCGCCGACGGCTTGGCAGCTGTGATCTCGGGGGTCGGCGCGGCGGCGTGGGGCCATCCGGGTACAGGCGGCTCCTGTGTCCCGCACCGGTTCGTTGGCCCGGAGAGGATCCGCCGGGCGCGCTGCTTGCGTACCTGGGAGCAGCGGCCGTGTCCGTACCTGCTCGGCGCCATGCCCGGCCAAGATCGGCTCGACGTATGCGGCGCGGTGCCTCACGGCATGACGTCTGCGCGCCCGGCAGGATTCGAACCTGCGACCTTAGGATTAGAAGTCCTCTGCTCTATCCACTGAGCTACGAGCGCCTGACGACGCCTCTCGGCGCCGCCGACAAAGGCTACCGCCATACCACGCCTTCATGCTGGTCGTAAGGGGTACCGGCGCGTCCGATTTCCCGCCATGTACGCAAACGTTCCAGATGACTACAGCAAGTCATGGAACGTTTCGGGCTTACGGTATAAATACTACTAGCGCACCAGGCTATATGGACGATGCCCAATGCGAGCAGCGACCGGCTACCGTGCTTCCGTGCACGTGACGAGCACCACGTTCCTGCCGCTTCTCGCACCCGCGGCGGAGGACCCGTCCGGGGACCCGGCCGCTCCGGTGCTCGACGAGTTCACCGGTGACCTCGCGATCGCGTACTCGTTCGGTCCGCCGTACGGCCAGCGGCTGGTCAACTGGCTCGACCTTGACAGCCTCGGGCTCTCCCGACGGGCACTGAGAAACCAGGCCGCCGAGAACCTCGACGCGAGGATCGACACCGTCCGGGTGCACGGGCGGCCGCCGACTCTGATGCTCGCCTTCGACGGTATCGAGTCGAGCCTGCTCCTGGTCGACCGGCTGTGGGGGCGTCTGGCCGCTGACGTCGCAGGCGACCTGGTCGTCGGTGTACCGGCCCGCGACGTCGTCATCGTGACCGGCTCAGAGTCGCAGCCCGGCCTGGACGCCGCGAAGCGTACGGTCGAGCGGGTGTTCTTCGCCGGCGACCAGTATCTGCTGACCCGCGAGCTCCTGGTCCGGCGCGACAGCGGCTGGGAAACCTATGAGAAGTAAGCGTCCATCCACCGGCCCAGCTCGTCGAAGAGTTGCTTGCGGGCCGGCTCGGCCGACAGCGCCAGGTCGTGCAGGCCACCCTCGATGCGGACTAACGTGGTCCGTCGGCCGAGCGCCGGGGTCCATCTGGCCATGTGGTCGATGTCGAGGACGGAGTCGGCCGCCCGCGCCGCCTCGCCCCACCGGGCGCGCTTGTAGCTGGCGGTCGAGGACGCGACGATGACCGGCGCCTGGATGTCGAGGCCGGTGTGCAGCCGTTTCTGGCCCAGCAGGATGGCGCGCAGCCAGCCGGCGGTGACGGGGAAGCCCGGCAGCGGCTTCCATTCGAGGTCGTAGTCCCACTCGCCGTGCCGGTCGCGGTGGATGCTGCTGCCGTACACCTCGTTGAGGCTGGCCGGCATCTTGTAGTACGGCTGTGTCCGGCCCTTCCGCATCGCGAGCGGCGTCATGACCATCTTGATCCGCCGGCGCACGTTCATGTCGAAGAACGGGCTGTTGAAGAACATCGCGTCGACCAGGCCGGTGACGCGGCGGTCGTGCGCCCAGAGCGCGGTGATGAGGCAGCCGGTGGAGTGCCCGTTCACGAGCAGCCGGTCGTGACCGTCGACCTCGCGGATGATGCGGGCCGCCTCGTCCAGCTCCGCGTAGTACTCGCTCAGGTCGCGGCAGAAGTTCGGCGTCTGGTGGGAGAGCAGGCTGCGGCCGTACTTTCGCAGGTCCAGCGCGTAGAAGTCGATCCCTCGCGCGGTGTAGAAATCGGCCAGGTTGAGCTGGAAGAAGTAGTCCGAGAAGCCGTGCACGTACAGCACCGCGCGCCCGTCGGGCCGGTCGGCCCGCCGCCGGACCAGGGTCGCGGTCACCGGGCCCTCGTCGTCCACGCCGAGGTCGATCGTCTGCCGTTCGTACGGCTCTCCGAGCAGGTCCGTCTCCACGGCAGGGAGGTTACCGTCCAGTCAACTAAGCGGATACCCCCTAACAGATCATCGCCGTGCGCGCTGCCCCGTCCACAGGCACCCTCGCCGTCCACAGATCGACGGGTACGGGCAGACGCGCGTCCCCGTGCGGGACCACGCTGTGCCGCGAGTCGACTCATACGGCCGAGATTGCAGGGGAGAAGCGATGTTCGACACCACCGTAACTATTGTCGGAAACGCGCTGAATACACCGGAGCTCAGGCGCACCAACGGCAGCAACACCCTCGTGGCCAGTTTCCGGGTGGCCAGCACGTCCCGCCGCTACGACAAGGACAGCGGCCGCTGGGTCGACGGACCCAGCCTGCGGGTGCGGGTCACCTGCTGGAGGCGTCTCGCGGAAGGGGTGACCCAGTCGGTCCTCACCGGTGACCCGCTGGTGGTGACCGGCCGGATGTACACCCGTGACTGGATCGGCGACGACGGCCAGCACCGGGTCTCCTACGAACTGGAGGCGATCGCGGTGGGCCACGACCTGTCGCGCGGGTTCGCCACCTTCAAGCGCCACCGCCCGGCCGGTACGACCAGCGCCGTCGAGGACGCCGAGGCCGACACCCGGATCGGCGGCGAGCCGAGCGTGCCGGTGAACGGCTCCGCACGGCACCGCAGCGACCTGGACGAACTGTCACCCTCCGACGCGCCGACGCCGACCTTCGAACCGCCGTCGACGCGGACCGACGACTCGTACGACGAGTTCGACTCGGCGGGGGCCGACGGGTCGGACGACCGCTCCGCGACGGAGGACGCGATCAACGTGATTCGGGCCGTCGGGCTGGGCGGCGGTTACGAGGCAGGGGCGTCCGAGGACGACGGCAGAGTCGGAGACGGTGAGTCCGAGGGCGGCGAGGCCGACGACGAGTCGGACACCGGCTCGACCGGCACGGATCCGTCACCCCGGCGGCGCGGGCGGTCGCGGATAGCGGTACCGGCCTAAAAGACCCCGACGGGGGACGGGGGCGGCCGGGATCGGCACCGGTGGAGAGCCGATCCCGGCCGGCGCCCGAGGAGCGCGGCGGCGCGGCGGGCCGGACGTCGTTACGCTGCACGGGTGTCTGGGAAGATCGCCGTCGCCACCGGAGCCGGGTTGCTCGCCGGTGCCCTGCTCGACGCCGCGCTGGGCGACCCCCGGCGGTGGCATCCGGTAGCCGGGTACGGGTGGGCGGCAGCCGCCCTCGAACGGCGGATGTACGCGCCGACCAGCGGGGCCGGCGCCCGGTACGCGGCGGTCGCCGTCGGCGTGCCCACCGCCGTGGCCCTGGTCGCGGGTGCCGCCACCCGGCGTCGACCGGTGGCCCGGGCCACGCTGGTGGCGGCCGCGACCTGGGCGGTCCTCGGCTCGACCTCACTGCGACGGGAAGCGACGGCGATGGCCAAGGCGCTCGAAAGCGGCGACCTCGCCGCCGCCCGCGAGCGCCTGCCGCACCTGTGCGGGCGGGACCCGTCCGCCCTCGACGCCCCCGAGCTTGCCCGGGCCACGGTCGAGTCGGTCGCGGAGAACACGTCCGACGCCGCCGTCGGCGCGCTGTTCTGGGGCGCGGTGGCCGGGCTTCCCGGGCTGGTCGGCTACCGGGCGATCAACACCCTCGACGCCATGGTCGGTCACCGGTCGGCCCGGTACGCCCGGTTCGGTACGGCCGCCGCGCGCCTCGACGACGCCGCCAACCTCGTACCGGCCCGGATCACGGCCGCGCTCACCGTCGCCGCGGCTCCGCTGGTCGGCGGTGGTCGGTCGCGAGCCCTGTGGACGTGGGTACGCGACGGCCGCCGCCACCCGAGCCCCAACTCCGGGCAGTGTGAGGCGGCCATGGCCGGGGCGCTGGGGGTACGGCTCGGCGGGCGCAACAACTACGCCGGGAGGGTCGAGGAGCGTCCGCTGCTCGGCCGGCACGGCCGGGCCCCCGAGGTCGGCGACATCCGCCGGGCCGTCCGGCTGTCGGGCTTGGTCAGTGCCGGGGCGACGGCGCTCGCGGTGATCGCCACCGCCGCGAGAGCTCAGAGGAGGGCCCGATGAGCGGGGGACTGCTCGTCGCCGGTACCACCTCGGACGCCGGCAAGAGCCTGCTGACCGCCGGCATCTGCCGCTGGCTGGCCCGGCGTGGCGTCAGCGTCGCCCCGTTCAAGGCGCAGAACATGTCCAACAACTCGACCGTCGTCGTGGACGAGTACGGGCAGGGCGGTGAGATCGGCCGGGCGCAGGCGATGCAGGCCGCCGCCTGCCGGGTCGCGCCGAGCGTGCGGTTCAACCCGGTCCTGCTCAAGCCCGGCTCCGACCGCAGCAGCCAGGTCGTCCTGCTCGGCCGGCCGGTCGGCCAGGTCGACGCGGCCAGCTACCGCGACTTCCGCGCAGAACTGCGGCAGACCGTGCTGGACACGCTGCGTGACCTGCGCGCCGAGTACGAGGTGGTGGTGTGCGAAGGCGCCGGCAGCCCTACCGAGATCAACCTGCGGGCCGGGGACTTCGTCAACATGGGCCTGGCCCGGGCCGCCCGGCTCCCCACGATCGTGGTCGGCGACATCGACCGAGGTGGCGTCTTCGCGGCGCTGTACGGGACGCTCGCCCTGCTGTCGCCCAAGGATCAGGCGCTGCTGGCCGGGTTCGTGGTCAACAAGTTCCGCGGCGACCCGGCCCTGCTCCAGCCGGGCCTGGACGACCTGTACAAGCTCACCGGCCGCCCGGTCTACGGCGTGCTTCCGTGGAAGAGTGACCTCTGGCTGGACGGCGAGGACTCCCTGGCGTACGGCCGTACCCTCGGCCGGCCGACCCAGCCCGTGGGCACCGAGTGGCTGCGGGTTGCCGTCGTCCGGCTGCCCCGCATCTCCAACGCCACGGACGCCGAGGCGCTCGCGGCCGAGCCCGGCGTACGGGTCCGCATCACCACCGAGCCGGCCGAGGTGGCCGACGCCGACCTGGTCGTCCTGCCCGGCAGCAAGTCCACCGTGGACGATCTGAACTGGCTGCGGGAGACCGGCCTAGCCGACGCGGTACTGGCCCACGCGAAGGCGGGCCGGCCGCTGCTGGGTATCTGCGGCGGGTACCAGATGCTCGCCCAGCGGATCCACGACGACGTCGAGAGCCGGCGCGGCACCGTGGCCGGGCTGGGCCTGCTGCCGATCGAGATCGCGTTCGCCCCGGAGAAGACGCTCGCCCGCCCCGTCGGCGCCAGCTTCGGCGTCCCGGTGCGCGGGTACGAGATCCACCACGGGTACGTGTCCGCCGGCGACGTCACCCCGCTGATCCACGTCACCGGCGGGATCGGCGAGGGAGCCCGCGTCGGCAACGTCTTCGGTACGCACTGGCACGGCGCCTTCGAGTGCGACGAGTTCCGCCGCGCGTTCCTGTACGTGGCGGCCCGCCGAGCCGGCCGGCACGGGTTCCGGGTCGCCCCCGACACCGACTTCGCGGCGATGCGCGAGCGCGGCCTCGACGTGCTGGGCGACCTGGTCGAGGAGCACCTCGACACCGGCGCGCTGTGGCGCCTGATCGAGTCCGGGCCACCACCCGGGCTGCCGTTCGTCCCGCCGGGCGCGCCATGAGCAGGCAGCCCGGGAGCGCCGCGGGCGCCCCCGGGACGAGCGCCGCGAGCGTGCCCGAGACGGGCGCGCCCGGGACGTTCGCCGATCTGGCGGAGCGGATCCGCGCGGCCCCGGCCCGCCTCGGGCCGGTCCGCCTGGTTGCCGTCGACGGTCCGGCCGGCGCCGGCAAGAGCACCTTCGCCGGCCGGCTGGCCCACGCACTGCGCGAGGCCGGCGTGAAGACCACCGAGATCCACACCGACGACCTGCTCGACGGCTGGGCCGACATGGTCACGTTCTGGCCCCGCTTCGACCGGGGCGTGCTGGAGCCGCTGCGCGGTGGCCGGCCGGGCAGCTACCGCCGCTACGACTGGCACGCGGCGCGGTTCGGTGGGGCGGTACCCGTACCCGTGCCGGACGTCCTCGTGATCGAGGGAGTGACCAGCGCGCGGGCGGTGATCCGCCCGGAGCTCACGCTCTCGGTGTTCGTCACCGCGCCGCGCGACCTTCGGCTGGCGCGGGCGGTCCGGCGTGACGGGGAGGCGTTGCGGCCGCACCTGCTGCGCTGGCTCGCCGACGAGGCTGCCCACTTCGCCGCCGACCGTACGGCCGAGCACGCGGACCTCGTGGTCAACGGCGCCCCGGACGGACCGCTTGACCCGGAGTACCAGTATTTACGGAGCACGACCACTGGAGGACGATCCGAGGTACGGCGATAACGCGGAGAGGACGCTCATGACCACCGACGAATCGGCGCCGGTACGCAGGCGTGTAGTCCTGACCGGCATCAGTTCGCGGGCCTGGGAGCACCCCGCCGACCGGGGAGCCCTCGCCGCGCTCCGCGAACTGCGAGGCTTCGACGACGTACTGAAGGCCCTGTCCGGCCTGTGGAACGAGCGGGCGCTGCGGCTGGAGTACCTGGGCAGCGCGATCCGCGTCGACCACCGGCAGTACCCGCGGGTCTACCGGCTGTTCGCGGAGGCGGCGGCCAGCCTCGACGTGGCCGAACTGCCCGAGCTGTTCGTGCAGTACGACCGCTCCATCAACGGCATGTGCATCGGCATGTCGAAGCCGTTCATCGTGATCAACTCTGGCGCGCTGGAGCTGCTCGACGACGAGGAACTGCGCTGCCTGCTCGGCCACGAGATCGGCCACCTGCTCAGCGGGCACGCCGTCTACCGCACGATGGCGATGATCCTGCAGGACTGGGCGGCCCGGCTGGCCTGGCTGCCGGTGGGGTCGCTGGCGCTGCGGGCGATCGCCGCGGGCCTGCGCGAGTGGTGGCGCAAGGCCGAACTCTCCGCCGACCGGGCCGGTCTGCTCGCCGGGCAGGACCCGCACGCGTGCCTGCGGTTGGGGATGAAGCTCGCGGGCGGCGGCGACCTGTCCGAGATCGACGTCACCGCGTTCGGAGAGCAGGCCGCCGAGTACGACCGGGCCGGCGACCTGCGCGACAGCATGATCAAGATCGGTATGGTGCTCGACCGTACCCATCCGCTGCCGGTCGCGCGGGCGGCGGCGCTGCGGCAGTGGATCGACTCGGGGGAGTACCAGCGCATCCTCAGCGGCGAGTACCCGCGCCGGGACGACCAGAGCGCCTCCTCGGTACGCGACGACGTGAAGGCCGCCGCGGACTCGTACCGGGAGTCGTTCGCCCGGTCCCAGGATCCGCTGATGTCCCTGCTCCGCCGCCTCGGCGACGGCGCCGGCGACTGGGTCGGCGCGGGCGCCGACCGGGTACGGGACTGGGTGTCCGGCGTGGGCCGGCCCCGGGCCAACGGCTCCCAGCCGCCGCCGACCGGTGACGCCTGGTCGGACGCGACCAACGCGGATCGGGATCGGGGGGACGAGCAGCCCTGACCCCGGGGGAACATACGATCGCGGTCATGACCGCACCCATCAGCGAGACCGAACTGCGCGCCGCGATCGACCGTGAACTGCCGGGAGTACGAGCGGACCTGGAGCGCCTGGTCCGGATTCCGGGCATCGCGTTCGAGGGCTTCGACCACAGCCAGGTCGAGCGCTCCGCCGAGGCGGTCGCCGAACTGCTGCGCGGCGCCGGCCTGCCCGACGTCCGGATCGTGCGCGCCGGCGGGCAGCCCGCCGTCATCGGTCGCAAGCCGGCCCCGCCCGGTGCGCCGACCGTCCTGCTGTACGCCCACCACGACGTCCAGCCGCCCGGCGACCTCGGCCAGTGGCAGCAGACCGACCCGTTCGAGCCGGTCGAGCGCGACGGCCGGCTGTACGGGCGCGGCGCGGCGGACGACAAGGCGGGCGTCATGACGCACCTCGCCGCGCTGCGGGCGTTCGGTGACGCGCTGCCCGTCGGGGTGGTCGTGTTCGTCGAGGGTGAGGAGGAGTACGGCTCGGAGTCGCTGGAGGCGCTGCTGCGTGAGTACCGCGACGACCTGGCCTCCGACGTCATCGTGATCGCCGACTCCGCCAACTGGGACATCGGTCAGCCGGCGTTCACCACCGGACTGCGGGGCATCGTCAACGCCTTCGTCGAGGTACGCACGCTCGACCACGCGGTGCACAGCGGCATGTACGGCGGGCCGGTGCCGGACGCGCTGACGACACTGTCCCGGCTTCTCGCCACGCTGCACGACGACAACGGTGACGTCGCGGTTTCCGGGCTCGTCCGCGGCGCCGCGGCCCCGCTCGACTACCCGGAGGACCGGTTCCGCCATGAGGCCGGCGTGCTCGACGGCGTCGACCTGATCGGTACCGGTCGCATCGTGGAGCGGGCCTGGGCCAAGCCGTCGATCTCGGTACTCGGCATCGACGCGCCGCCGACCGGCGAGGCGCCCAACGCGCTGGTACCGGCCGCGAAGGCCAAGCTGAGCGTGCGCATCGCGCCCGGCGACAACTGGAAGTCCGCGTACGAGGCGCTCGTCGCGCACCTGGAGCGCAACGCGCCGTGGGGGGCGAGGGTGACGGTCACCCTGGAGCAGGGCGGCGAGCCGTGCGTGATCGACACGTCCGGCCCGGCGTACGACGCGGCCCGCGCGGCCTACGCGGCGGCGTGGGACGGTGCCTCACCGGTCGAGATGGGCATCGGCGGTTCGATCCCGTTCATCGCGACGTTCCAGGAGATGTTCCCGGGCGCGGAGGTCCTGGTCACCGGCGTCGAGGACCCGGACTCGCGGGCGCACGGGCCCAACGAGAGCCTGCACCTGGGTGAGTTCGCCCGCGGCTGCCTGGCCGAGGCGCTCCTGCTGCACAAGCTCGGCGGCGGAAGCTAGATCGCTACAACATCCGGTAGGTCGTGGCCTCTAGGTCGTGGCCTCGGGGCTGCCCCGGGGCCGCGACCTACCGACGATGATCAACCCCGGGGCGGGAGCTTCACCACGCTGACGAAGAAGTCGTCGATCTGGCGGACCACGTCGATGAAGCGGTCGAAGTCGACCGGCTTGGTCACGTACGCGTTCGCGTGCAACTGGTAGCTGCGCACGATGTCCTCGTCCGCGGCGGAAGTGGTCAGGACCACCACCGGGATCTGGCGCAGCTCCGGATCGTTCTTGATCTCCGCGAGCACCTCCCGGCCGTCGCGCCGGGGCAGGTTGAGGTCGAGCAGGATCAGGTCCGGCCGCGGCGCGTCGCTGTACTCACCCTCCCGGCGCAGGAAGGAGACCGCCTCGGCGCCGTCGTTGACGACCGACAGGTTGTTGCGGACCTTGTGCTCCTCGAACGCCTCCCGCGTCATGAGCACGTCGCCCGGGTCGTCCTCCACGAGCAGTACCTCGATCGGCGTGGGGGCGGGGCCGTAGAGGGCGTCGGTCACGGTGCGGTCTCCTCGGTGCGGGCGGCTTCGGCGGCCGCCGGGATCAACTCCGGCTGGCCGGTGGCGGCCGGTGATACGGGCTCGTCGGCGGTCGCCGGCAGCGCAAACCGGATGACCGTACCCTCCTCGGCCTCGGCGTCCAGCCAGACGCGGCCACCGTGGTACTCGATGATCTTCTTGACGATCGCGAGCCCGATCCCCGTACCGGGGTATTCGTTCTTGGGGTGCAGCCGCTGGAAGATGACGAAGATCTTGTCGGCGTACTCCGGTTCGATGCCGATGCCGTTGTCGGCGCAGGAGATCTGCCACTCGTCGCCGACCCGCTCGGCCTCGATGCGCACGTGCGGCGAGCGGTCGGGGTGGCGGAACTTCAGCGAGTTGCTGATCAGGTTCGTGAACAGCGCCGACAGCAGCGGCTCCTCGCCGCGTACGGTCGGCAGGCCGGACCAGGTGACCGAAGCGTCGACCTGTTCGCTCCGCCAGTTCAGCTGCGCGGCCGCCTCGCTGACCACCCGGTCCAGGTCGACCTCGGTGAACCCGCTGGTGATCCGCCCGATCCGGGAGAACGCGAGCAGGTCGTTGATGAGCCGCTGCATGCGCTGCGCGCCGTCGACGGCGAACGCGATGTACTGGTCGGCCCGCTCGTCGAGCTGGCCGGCGTACCGGCGCTGCAGCAGCTGGCAGAAGCTCGCCACCTTGCGCAGCGGCTCCTGCAGGTCGTGCGAGGCCACGTACGCGAACTGCTCCAGGTCCCGGTTGGACCGGGTCAGCTCCGCGGCCTGCTGTTCGAGTAGCTGGTTCGCCTGCTCCACCTGGACGTGTGCGCGGCGGACCGTGCCCAGGTCGGCGACGATCTGCTGGCGCATGGCGTTGATGTCGCGGGCCAGCCGGGCCAACTCCGGCGGCCCGGCGCCTTTGATCTCGCGGTCGTACTCGCCGCGGGCGACCCGGCGGACCTCGCCGGCGAGGGTGACGACCGGCCGGGTCACGAGCTGGCGCAGCAGCACGGCGAGGGCCAGTCCGGCGACCAGCACCACGATCGCCGCCAGCAGGAGCAGCGTCATGACCCTCTTCTGGCCGGCCTGGATCCGGTCGGCGGCGGCCGCCCGGACCGCGATGATCCGGTCCTGCAGGGCGGTGGCCGAGGCCCGGATCTGGTCGAACCGTGCCCTGGCCGGCTCGGACAGGATCGACTGGGCCGCCGTCGAGTCGCCTGCGCGGGCCGCCGAGATCGCCGGTTCCGCGACCTCGGCCCGCCACGCCTCGGCCTGGGCGTCGACGGCGTCCAACTGGGTGAGAACGGTGCGGTCCCGCGTCAAGCCGCGCATCTCGGCGATCAGGCGGCGCTGCTCGGCGATCCCGGCCGGGTAGGGAGCGAGGAGACGCTCGGTGCCGGACAGGGCGAATCCGCGTACCCCCGTCTCCTGATCGACCAGGGCGGTGAGCAGGCGCTCGGAGTCGGTGCGAAGCGGGCCGATCCGGTCCAGCAGTTCCGTGACGTGGGACCGGCTCGTCTCGGCCGTGGCGGTCGCGCCGGTCGCGAGCGCGCCGAGCAGGAGGACGACGACCGCGCACAGGGCCGTGACCCGCCGGCTCAGCGTCCAGTGCCTCACCATTGCGCACCACCAGCGTTGAGGAGCAGCATCGCGACGTCGTCGGCCAGCGGCTCGCCGTTTCGCAGCTCGGCCTGGCCGACCAGCCACCGGGGCAGCTCGTGCGGCGTGGCGACGGTGTCGCGGTAGCCGTTGAGCAGGGCACACAGCCCCTCGATACCCAGTCGATCGTACGTGTCGCCGCCCAGCCCCTCGATCAGGCCGTCGGTGTAGGTGAGGAGGCCCCAGTCCGAGCCGGGAAGGTCGATCTCGATCGCCGGGCACGACATTCCGGGCAGCACGCCGAGGACGAGGCCGGGGTCGACCTCGCACGGCACGGCGCGGCCCTCGGTGAGCAGTACGGGCGGCGGATGGCCGGCGAGCCGGATGGTGGCCCGACCCGCGGGTACGTCGACGCTGACCATCGCGACCGTCGCGAACAGCTCCTCTGACCGGCGCTCGCTGACGAGCACCTGCTCCAGGGCGGGAAGTACGGCATCGTCCGGCACCTGGGCGAGCACCAGCGCCCGCCAGGCCACCCGCAGCGTGACGCCGAGCGCGGCCTCCTCCACCCCGTGGCCGCAGACGTCGCCTACGAGCAGCTGCAGCCGGCCGGGGCTTACCTCGACCACGTCGTAGAAGTCGCCGCCGAGCAGTGCCCGGTGGCGGCCCGGACGGTAGAACGAGACCAGTCCGGCCGTCGAGGGGTCGACCAGCGGCTGGGGCAGCAGACCGCGCTCCAGCCGCGCCGACTCGGCCTGCTGCAGCTGGGCCTCGCGCAGCCGCCGGGCGTTCTCGTCGGCCCGCTTCCGTTCGACGGCGTAGCGCAGCGCGCGGGTCAGGAGTACACCGTCGACCTGGCCCTTGATCAGGTAATCCTGGGCGCCCTCGCCGACCGCCGCGATGCCGAGGTGCTCGTCCTCGAGGCCGGTGAGGACGCAGACGGCCGTCCCCGTGGTCTCGTTGAGCAGTTCGCGCAGGCCGCTCAGGCCGCTCGCGTCGGGAAGCCCGAGGTCGAGCAGGATGCAGTCGACCGATCGCAGCCGGGAGCGCGCCTCGGCAACGCTGGTCGCGATCTCCAGGTCGACGGGGGCGCGCGCCTCGACGAGCAGTTCCTGTACCAGGAACGCGTCGCCCGGGTCGTCCTCGATGAGAAGCACCCGTAACCGCTCCGGTGACCCGGTCGGCGCAGTCCGCTCGAGCTGACCCAGGTGGGACAGCTCGGGGCGGGTGGTGGTCGTGTCGGGGAGGGTCACGCGGGCAGGCTCCGCCGTCTGGCGGAGATCCGCCGGTTCGTACGGTCGGTTCCAGATCGCATGCACGGATCCTCTCCCAGGTCGACCGGGATCGCCAAGCTGGCTCGATGCGTCGGTGAGTTTCGTGACGTACCGATGACGTCGGTCATTGTCTCGTGACGAAGCGCCCCCACGGTCAACTGACCGTGGGGGCGCGACGTGGTGCCGGTGTGCAGGTCGCCTCTCGGCGAGTGGCTCAGCGCGGCTCCAGCCGGACGGTATTCCGCGAAGGCAAAGGTTGTAGCCCGGGGGACACTCAGCACACCGACGTATGACACAACCGCTCGTACCGGTCGAATGTTCCCGGTACCGCCGCGGTCATGAAATTTTGGGTCGGTGTGCGGGTCGCCTCTCGGCGAGTGGCTCAGCGCGGCTCCAGCCGGACGGAATTCCGCGAAGGCAAAGGTTGTGGCCCGGGGGACCCTGGTCACACCGACGTTGTACATAACCTCCTCTACCAGCATAATGTTCCGCTTGTGACCGTGATCACATCGCGCCGTGTCACTGATGTGCCGGTCGGGTACGGCACGGTTCGAGAGGAACTCATGGATGAGGAGGTGGAGCGTGACGGCTCTGGCGGCCGGACCGGTCCAGGACGCGCTCGGTGACGTAGCCCGTTTCGTACCCAGGCTTATCGGCTTCATATTGATCTTGGTGGTGGGCTGGCTGGTGGCCCGGCTGCTGCGCGCCGGCGTGAGTCGCCTGCTGCGACGCGTCGGCTTCGACCAGGCCGTGGAGCGTGGAGGGGTGGGGCGGTTGCTGGCGCGTACCCCGTACGACGCCCGCGGCCTCATGACGAACCTCGTCTACTACGCGGTGCTGCTCTTCACGCTGCAACTGGCGTTCGGCCTCTGGGGGCCCAACCCGGTGTCCGATCTGATCGCGGCGGTCGTGCGCTGGCTGCCCGAGGCCTTCATCGCGATCGTCATCATCGTGGTCGCGGCGGCCATCGCCGCCGGGGCGCGCAACCTGATCAACGGCGCGCTGGGCGGCCTGTCGTACGGGCGGCTACTGGCCGGCGTGGTGAGCGCGTTCATCATCGGCATCGGCGTCATCGCCGCGTTGAACCAGATCGGCGTGGCGACGTCGGTCACCACCCCGGTGCTCATCGCGGTACTCGCCACCATCGGCGGGATCCTCGTGGTCGGGGTCGGTGGCGGGCTGGTACGCCCGATGCAGCACCGGTGGGAGTCCTGGCTGAACCGGGCGGAGCAGGAGGTGCCGCAGGTACGCGACCAGCTGCGCGTCGCCGCCGAACAGCGGCAGGCCGAGCGTGAGGAGGCCGAGCGCCGGGAGGCGGAGGAGCGCGCCGAGGCCGAGCGCCGGGAGGCGGAACGTCGGGAGGCCGAGGCGCGTGCGGAGGCCGAGCGTCGTGCGGCGGCCGAGCGGGCCGAGGCGGAACGCCGGGAGGCTGAGGCGCGTGCGGAGGCCGAGCGTGCCGAGGCCGAGCGTCGGGAGGCTGAGGCGCGTGCGGAGGCCGAGCGTCGTGCGGCGGCCGAGCGTGAGGAGGCGGCTCGCCGGGAGGCTGAGGAGCGCGCGGAGGCGGCGCGTCAGGAGGCCGAGCGTGCGGAGGCGGCGCGTCAGGAGGCCGAGCGTGCGGAGGCCGTCCGCCGGGAAGCCGAGCGTGCCGAGGCCGAGCGCCGGGAGGCTGAACGTGCGGAGGCCGAGCGTGCGGAGGCTGAACGTGCGGAGGCCGAGCGTGCGGAGGCCGAGCGTGCCGAGGCGGCGCGTCAGGAGGCCGAGCGCGCCGAGGCCGCCCGTCAGGAGGCCGCCGCGCTGGCGGCGCCGAAGAAGCGCACCCCGAGGACTGCGCGGGAGCGGGCCGAGCAGGCGGCGGCGGAGCGTGCCGCGGCCGAGGCGGGCAAGCTGCAGGTACCTCCGTCGGACGAGCCGACGGTCGCCCTCTCCGCCAGCAGGCTGTGGGAGATCGCGCCCGACGCGGCGGCCGTGGTCGGCGACGCCGGCCAGGACGCCGAGAAGACCCAGCCGATTCAGTTGCCGGGGGCGTCGGGCGACGCGCAGACTCCGGCCGACGACCCCGAGAGCACGCAGGTGCTCCCGCCCGCCGGGGCGGCGGAGCCGCCGGTACCGCCGAAGTCGACGACCCGCCGGCGCGGTACCACCCGCAAGCAGCAGTAACCGGGTTACCGGGGTTACGCCGAAGGGCAGCCAAGGCCGAGGCCGAGGCTGCCCTTCGGCGTTCACCGCGCCTGCCAGCGCCAGTCCCGGATCTCGGGCAGGTCCTCACCGGCGCGGCGGATGTACTCGCTGTGCCGGGTGCGCCTGTCGACCATCTGCTGGCGCAGGCCGGCGGCCCGGCGCGCCAGGCCCGGTACCCGGTCGATGACGTCCATGACCAGGTGGAAGCGGTCCATGTCGTTCATGACGAGCATGTCGAACGGCGTGGTGGTGGTGCCCTTCTCCTTGAACCCGCGTACGTGCAGGTGCTCGTGGCCGTGCCGACGGTAGGTCAGCCGGTGGATCAGCGTCGGGTATCCGTGGTAGGCGAAGATGACCGGCCGGTCGGTGGTGAAGATGGCGTCGAACTCGGCGTCGGTCAGGCCGTGCGGATGTTCGCCGGCCGGTTGCAGGCGCATCAGGTCGACCACGTTGACGACCCGTACCCGTAGCTCCGGCAGGTGCCGGCGCAGCAGGTCGGCGGCGGCCAGGATCTCGGTGGTGGGTATGTCGCCGGCGGCCGCGAGGACGACGTCGGGGTCGCCCTTGTCGTTGCTGGCCCACTCCCAGATCCCCAGGCCGCGCGCGGAGTGCAGGGCGGCGGCGTCGATGTCGAGCCAGTTGGGCCCGGCGTGCTTGTCGATGACGATCACATTGATGTAGTGCCGGCTGCGCAGGCAGTGGTCGGCCACGGACAGCAGGGTGTTGGTGTCGGGCGGCAGGTACACCCGCACGATGTCGGCGGACTTGTTGGCGACGTGGTCGATGAAGCCGGGGTCCTGGTGGGAGAAGCCGTTGTGGTCCTGGCGCCACACGTGCGAGGTGAGCAGGTAGTTCAGCGACGGGATGGGCATCCGCCAGCGCAGTTCCCGGCTGACCTTGAGCCACTTGGCGTGCTGGTTGACCATCGAGTCGACGATGTGCACGAACGCCTCGTAGCAGTTGAACAGGGCGTGCCGGCCGGTCAGCAGGTACCCCTCCAGCCAGCCCTGGCAGGTGTGCTCGGACAGGATCTCCATCACCCTGCCCTGGGGTGCGAGGTGCTCGTCGACCGGTTCGATGCGCGCCCGCCAGACCTTGTCGGTGGCCTCGTACACGGCGCTGAGCCGGTTGGAGTCGGTCTCGTCCGGCCCGACCAGCCGGAAGTTGCGGTGCGACTCGTTGGCTCTGATCACGTCCCGCAGCCAGGCGCCGAGTACCCGGGTCGGCTCCGCGCTCGTCTCGCCGGCCGCGACGACCTTCACCCCGTACTCGCGGAAGTCGGGCAGCTCCAGGTCGCGGGTGAGCCGGCCGCCGTTGGCGTGCGGGTTGGCGCCCATCCGCAGATCGCCCCGGGGAAGCCAGTCCACGATCTCGGTACGCGGCGCGCCGGAGGACAGGAACAGCTCGTCGGGCCGGTACGAGCGCATCCACCGCTCGAGCGCCACCAGGCGGGCCGGCGTGGACCGCACGTCGGGCAGCGGCACCTGGTGGGCGCGCCAGGTCCCCTCGACCGGCTGCCCGTTGACCTCCTTCGGGCCGGTCCAACCCTTGGGCGTACGGAAGACGATCACCGGCCAGCGGGGTCGGCGCGTCTCGCCGTCCACCCTCGCCCGGAGCTGGATCGCGGTGATCTTGTCGAACACCTCGTCGAGGGTTCCCGCGAGCCGCTGGTGCACGGCCGGCGGATCGCTGCCCTCGACCAGGTAGGGCTCGTAGCCGTACCCGCGCAGCAGCTCCTCCAGTTCGTCGTCGCCGATCCGCGCCAGTACCGTCGGGTTGGCGATCTTGTACCCGTTCAGGTGCAGGATCGGCAGCACCGCCCCGTCGCCGACCGGGTCGAGGAACTTGTTGGAGTGCCACGAGGTCGCCAGCGCGCCGGTCTCCGCCTCGCCGTCGCCGATCACGCAGGCCGCTACCAGCCGCGGGTTGTCGAAGACCGCGCCGTACGCGTGGGCCAGCGAGTACCCCAGCTCCCCGCCCTCGTGGATCGAGCCGGGAGTCTCCGGCGCGGCGTGGCTCGGTACCCCACCGGGGAACGAGAACTGCGTGAACAGGCGCCTCATCCCGAGCTCGTCCCGGCTGACGGACGGGTAGGTCTCGCTGTACGTGCCCTCCAGCCAGGTGTTGGCGACGATCCCCGGCGCACCGTGGCCCGGTCCGGTCACGTAGATCATCGGCTGCCGGCGGTCCTGGATGATCCGGTTGAGGTGCGCGTACAGGAAGTTCAGGCCCGGCGTGGTACCCCAGTGCCCCAGCAGCCGGGGCTTGACGTGCTCGGGGCGCAGCCGCTCGCGCAGCAACGGGTTGTCCATCAGGTAGATCTGGCCGACCGACAGATAGTTGGCGGCCCGCCAGTAGGCGTCGATGCAGCCCAGTTCGTCCTGGGTGAGGGGCGCCGCGTCGCTGACCAGCATGTCGCGTCCCTACCCGGTACTCACCCGGAGTGAACTCCACATCCGGCGGTACGGGCCGTCGACGGCGACGAGCGCGTCGTGGCTGCCGCGCTGGGCGATCCGGCCACCGTCGAGCACCACGACCTCGTCCACCTCGGTCAGGCCGGTCAGCCGGTGCGTGATCAGCACCGTGGACCGACCGCGGGTGGCGGCCAGCAGGTCGGCGGTGAGGGCGTCCGCGGTCTCCTCGTCGAGGTGCTCGGTCGGCTCGTCCATGATCAGGATGGGGAAGTCGGCCAGCAGCGCGCGGGCCAGCGCGAGCCGCCGGCGCTGCCCGCCCGACAGCCGGGAACCCTGCTCGCCGACCATCGTGTCCAGCCCGGCCGGCAGCGTGTCGACCCAGTCCAGTAGCCGGGCCTCGGCGAGGACCGCGCGCAGCCGGGCGTCGTCGGCGCCCCGGTCGGCGATGCGCAGGTTCTCCGCGATCGTGGTGTCGAACAGCCGGGCGTCGTCGGTGAGCAGACCCACGACGGTACGGACGTCGTCGCCGGCGAGGTCGCGGGTGTCCACGCCGTTGAGGGTGACCCGTCCGGCGCTCGGGTCGAGGAAGCGGACGAGCACGGCGGCGAGGGTGCTCTTGCCGGAGCCGCTCGGCCCGACCACGGCCAGCCGCCGGCCCGGCGTGAACGTCAGGTCGAGGTCGTGGATCACGTCCGGCCCGCCCGGCCACCCGGCGCTCAGGCCGCACACCTCCAGCCGGTACGGCGGTTCCGGCAGGGTCACCGGAGCCGCGGGCTCGGTCACCGGCTCGGGCTGGTCGAGCAGGCCGAAGACGCGCGCCAGCGCGGCGCGGGCAGCCGCCAGTTGAGCCGCGGCGGCGGGCAGGCCCGAGACGGTGTCGAAGACCGCGATCGGGGTGAGCACGACGACGGCGAGCAGCACGGAGTTCAGCGCGCCGGTGGATACGGCGGGCGCGCCCAGTGCGAGGCCGGCCCAGACGCAGGCCCCCGCGGCCAGCGTGAGCAGCCCGGCGCCGAGCCCGACCCCGGTGGCCGACCGGGCGGCGGCGGCGCGCAGCCGGGAGTCGGTCTCGGCGAGCGCCGCGAGCCGCCGCCCGGCCGCACCGTACGCGACGAGGTCGGGCAGGCCGCGCAGCAGGTCGACGGTTGCCGCCGACAGTTCGCCGCGCAGGTGGGCGGTGTTCCGGTCGGCCCGGCGGGCGGCGGCGTGCTGGATCAGCGGTACGCCGACCGCTACCACCAGGAGTCCGGCGGCGAGCACGACGGCGGCCGACGGCAGCATGGTCGCGACGAAGCCGACCGTCAGGGCGCCGACCAGGGCGGCGACGAGATAGGGGAGAACGACCCGCACCAGGACGTCCAACGCCGCGTCGATGTCGGCGACGAACCGGCTGACCAGGTCACCGGCGCGCAGCAGCGCACACGACGCCGGGGCCAGCCGCTCCAGCCTCCCGTACGCGCGTACCCGCAGCCGGGTCAGCACGCGGAACGCGGCGTCGTGCCCGGCCAGTCGTTCGAGGTAGCGGAAGACGCCCCGGGTGATGCCGAAGGTGCGTACCGCCACGATCGCCACGGTCAGGTAGAGCACGGGCGGGTGCTGGGCGGCCCGCGAGATCAGCCAGGCCGAGGTTGCGATCAGGCCGATGGCGCTGCCGGCCGCGAGGACCCCGTACAGCACGGCGAGCGCCAGTCGGGGCGCGACCGGCGAGGCGAGTCGCAGCAGCCGCCGGACAACCCGGCGATCGTGGACACCTGCCGGGGCCACGGCACCGTCAGGTGTCCACGATCGCGGGGAGGTCATGTCGCGACCCTCTCGACGATCCGGCCGGCTTCCATCCGCACGACCCGGTCGGCGAGGGTCAGCAGCGCGGGCCGGTGGGCGACCAGGACGACCGTCCGGCCCCGGGCCAGCCGGCGTACCGCTTCGAGTACCGCCGCCTCGCTCTCCCCGTCCAGGTTCGCGGTCGGCTCGTCCAGCAGGACGATCGGCGCGTCCGACAGGAACGCGCGGGCCAGGGCCACCCGCTGCCGCTGGCCGGCGGAGAGTCCGGCGCCGCCGTCCCCGACCCGGGCGTCCAGGAAGTCTTCCGCAAGGGCGGCGCGCGCGGCGGTCCGCACCGAGGAGTCGGAGGCGTCGGGCACGCCGAGCCGGATGTTGTCGGCGACCGTGCCGGCGAACAGGTACGGCCGCTGCGACATCCACACCACGCGCCGGCGCCACACGTCCGGGTCGAGGTCGGCGAGGTCGGCGTCGCCCACGCAGACCCGGCCGGAATCCGGTGGCACGAAGCCGAGCAGTACCGAGAGCAGCGTCGACTTGCCGCAGCCACTCGGGCCGGTCAGCGCCAGTACCTCGCCGGGAGTCACGGTCAGGTCGACGCCGTCGAGCGCCGGCACCGTCCGGTCGGGGTAGCGCACCGTGACGTCGGAGACGACGATCGGGCCGGCCGGCACGTCGGTGCGGGTACCGCGCGGGGGCGGCTGCTCCTCCAGTACCGAAAAGACCTGTTCGGCGGCGGCGAGCCCCTCGGTGCTGGCGTGGAAGTGGGTGCCCACCATCCGCAGCGGCAGGTACGCCTCGGGGGCCAGGATCAGCACCAGCAGCGCGGTCCGCAGGTCGAGGCTGCCGTTGACCAGCCGCAGCCCGATCCCGACCGCCACCAGGGCGACCGAGATCGTCGCGATCAGCTCCAGCACCAGCGAGGACAGGAAGGCCAGCCGGAGGGTACGCATGGTGGCCCGCCGGTGCTCGTCGCTGACCCGCCGGATCGTCTCGGCCTGCGCCTTGGCCCGGCCGAACACCTTGAGCGTGGGCAGCCCGGCCACCACGTCGAGGAAGTGGTGGGCCAGCCGGGCGAGCATCCGGAAGCTGCGCCGGTTGCGGGCCTCGGTGGTCAGCCCGACGAGCGCCAGGAAGACCGGGATCAACGGCAGCGTGACCGCGATCGTGATCGTGGCCAGGAGGTCGGCCGGCAGCAGCCGGGCCAGCACGATCGCCGGTACGACCGCGGCCAGCACCAGTTGGGGCAGGTACCGGGAGAAGTACCCGTCGAGCGCGTCGATGCCCCGGGTGCTCAGCGTCGTCAGCTCGCCGGCCCGTTGACCGGTCAACCAGCCCGGGCCGAGGCGTACCAGGTGGGCCAGCAGTCGGTCGCGCAACTGGGTCTTGACCGCGGCGGCGGCCCGGTGCGCAGCCGCCTCCTGCGCCCAGGCCAGCACGGCCCGGCCGGCGATCACCCCGGCGAGGGCGACCAGGGTCGCGGTGATCCCGCCGTGGCCGGAGAACGCCGCGCTGATGCCGTCGGCGAGCAGCGTCGCCTGGGCCACGATCAGCACGGCGCCGCCCAGACCGAGGAGGACGCAGGCGGCGAGGTACCCGCGGGTCGCCCCGGCGTAGCGGATCAGCCGCGGGTCGAGCGGTTTCACGACCCTGTCCGTACCGGTGGCGGGATGTGCTGCACGCCGATGCGCTTGCGGAAGACCCAGTACGTCCAGGCCTGGTAGACCAGCACGATCGGGGTGAAGGCCACCGCCGCCCAGGTCATGATCTTCAGCGTGTACGGGGTGGCGGCCGCGTTGGCAACGGTCAGGCCGTTGGCCGGGGCGAGCGTGGATGGGAGCACGGCCGGGTGGAGCGCCACGAACAGGGTGGCCGTGGTGGCCGCGACCGTGACGGCGGTGGCCAGGAACGCCCAGCCCTCGCGGCCGAACCGGTTGGCGACCAGCCCGCCGAGCAGCGCCACAACGGCGACCGTGGCGATCGCCCCGGTCGCGCGGTCACCACGCGCCGCTTGCGTCCAGACCAGGAAGCCGCCGCACGCGACGGCGGCGACGACGCCGACCCGGCCGGCGACCGCCCGCGCGTCCGCACGGATCTCCCCGGTCGTCTTCAGGGCCACGAACACCGCCCCGTGCGTGGTGAACAGCAGCAGCGTGGCCGCCCCCGTTGTCAGCGCGTACGGGTTGAGCAGGTCGGCCAACCCACCGACGTAGTGGTGACCCGCGTCGAGAGCTACACCGCGGACCATGTTGCCGAAGGCTATACCCCAGAGCACCGCGGGTACGAAACTGCCGAAGACAATCGCGGCGTCCCAGTTGCGGCGCCAGCGGTCGCTGTCGACCTTCCCGCGGTACTCGAACGCCACCCCGCGCAGGATCAGGGCCACCAGGATCAGCAGCAGCGGTAGGTAGAAGCCGGAGAAGAGGCTGGCGTACCACTCCGGGAAGGCCGCGAACGTGGCGCCGCCCGCGACGATCAGCCACACCTCGTTGCCGTCCCAGACCGGACCGATCGTGTTGAGCAGCACCCGCCGCCGGGCCTCGTCGCGCCCGCCGAGCACCGGCAGCAGGATGCCGACCCCGAAGTCGAAGCCCTCCAGCAGGAAGTACCCGGTCCACAGCACCGCGATCACGACGAACCACACGTCACCCAGGTTCATGACCAACCTCCCTCAGTACGCGAAAGCCAGCGGCCGGTCCTCGGCCGTCGTCGGGTCGTGGTCGTCGTGCGCCGGGATCACCGGCGGCCCCGCCTTGGCGTAGCGCATCATCAGCCAGAGTTCGATCACGGCCAGGGCGCCGTACAGCAGCGTGAAGGTGGCGAGCGAGATCAGGACGCTCGCCGTGCCCACGTTCGGGGAGACGCTGTCCGCGGTTCGGAAGACGCCGAAGACGGTCCACGGCTGGCGCCCCATCTCGGTGAAGATCCAGCCGAACGAGTTCGCCAGCAGCGGCAGCGGTACCGACCAGACCGCGGCCCGCCAGAACACCCGGCTCACGGGGAGCCGGCCGCGGCGGGTCAGCCAGAGGCCGAGCGCGCCGAGTGCGACCGAGATCATGCCAAGGCCGATCATCAGCCGGAACGACCAGTACGTGGCGGGCACGTACGGCCGGTAGTCGCCGGGGCCGTAGCGCTGCTCGTACTCCCGCTGAAGGTCGTTGATCCCCTCGACCTCGCCGTTGGGGTCCGCGGTGGCCAGCAGCGAGAGTGCGTGCGGGATGCGCAGTCCGAACGTCTCGGCGCTGCCGTCGAGCGGTCCGATCGAGAACAGCGAGAACGAGGCGGGCTGCCGGGTGGAGTACAGCGCCTCGGCGGCGGCCATCTTCATCGGCTGCTGCTCGTTCATGACCCGGCCCATGACGTCACCGCTGATCGCCACCGCCGCGCCGGAGATCACGATGGTCCACAGCGCCAGCCGCAGGCTGGGCCGGAACACTCCGGCCTCGTTGCCGCGCATCAGGTGCCAGGCGCAGACGCACAGCATCAGTACGCCGGAGGTCAGGAACGCTGCGGCGATGGTGTGTGGGAACGCGACCAGGTGCGTCGAGTTGGTGAGCAGGGCGACGAAGTCGGTGAGCTCGGCCCGGTTGGTGGCCGGGTTGATCCGGTACCCGACGGGGTGCTGCATCCACGAGTTCGCGACCAGGATGAAGTACGCGGACAGGATGGTGCCGATCGCGGCGCACCAGATGCTGGCCAGGTGTACCCGCTTCGGCAGCCGGTCCCAGCCGAAGATCCACAGTCCGAGGAACGTGGACTCCAGGAAGAACGCCAGGAGCCCCTCGATCGCCAGCGGCGCGCCGAAGACGTCGCCGACGAAGCGGGAGTACGCGCTCCAGTTCATGCCGAACTGGAACTCCTGCACGATGCCGGTGACCACGCCCATCGCGAAGTTGATCAGGAACAGCTTGCCCCAGAACTTCGTGGCCCGCAGGTACGGCTCCTTGCCGGTGCGTACCCAGGCCGTCTGCAGCGCGGCGACCAGGACCGACAGGCCGATGGTGATCGGGATGAACAGGAAGTGGTAGAGGGTCGTGACGGCGAACTGCCATCGGGCGAGGTCCAGGGCGTCCACAGCGGATCCTCCTGTACGTACCGACGCTATATGTAGGCACGGTACTCCTCGCGCAGGGTCCCCCACGCACGAGGGCGCCCGTCCACATGTGTGGACGGGCGCCCTCTGGGGAACTCCTCAGGCGGCGGCCGAGGTGAAGCCCTCCTCGTTCGTCGTGAACAGGCTCTCGATCTCCGCCGACCCCAGCGGCTTCGCGAAGTGGAAGCCCTGGGCGAGGCGGTACCCGAGGTCGTGCAGACGGTCGGCCTGCGCGCCGGTCTCCACGCCCTCGGCGATCGCGCGCAGCCCCAGCGCCTGCGCGATCTCGATGATCGACGTGACGATCGCCTCCTGCTCCACGGTCCCGGTGACACCGTCCACGAAGGACTTGTCCACCTTGAGCACATCGACCGGGCAGGTGCGCAGCAGGCCCAGCGAGGAGTGGCCGGTACCGAAGTCGTCGAGCGCGATGGCGACGCCGAGCGCGTGGATGGCCGCCACGGCCTCCACCGCGCGGCCGCCGCCGAACACGGCCGTCTCGGTGATCTCGACGGTGAGCCGGTCCGGCGGCAGGCCGGTCTCGGCCAGGATCGACGCGACCGTCTGCGGGAAGCCCGGTTCGAGCAGCTGGCGGGCAGAGACGTTGACGCTCATCCGCGCGGGCGCCTCGTCACCGTACCGGCGGTACCAGTCGGCGGCCTGATAGCACGAGGTCCGCAGGATCCACTCGCCCAACGGCACGATCTGGCCGGTACGCTCCGCGACCGGGATGAACCGCACCGGCGACACCATGCCGTCGCTGGGGTGATGCCAGCGCACGAGCGCCTCCACCCCGACCACCCGGCCCGAGGGCAGGTCGACGACGGGCTGGTAGAGCAGCCGCAGCTCGTCGCGCTCCAGCGCGTGGCTGAGCGCGGCGGCGAGCGATGCCTGTTCGACCGCGCGGGCGTCGAGGTCGGAGTCGTAGTGCACGTACCGGTTCTTGCCCAGCTCCTTGGCCGCGTACATGGCGATGTCGGCCCGGCGTAGCAGGTCGTCGGCGTCGCTACCGGTGTCGTTGTCGGCCAGCCCGATGCTCGCCTGGATCAGCAGGTCGTGGTTGCCGGCGGTCACCGACTCGGTCAGCGCCGCGATGATCCGCTCGGCCACCGCGCCGCTCTCACCCGAGCGCAGGTCGGTGAGCAGGATGGCGAACTCGTCCCCGCCGAGCCGCGCGACGGTGTCGTCCGGGCGCATGCAGCCGCGCAGCCGGGCGCTCACCGCGACGAGCAGCGCGTCGCCCACGGCGTGCCCGAGCCGGTCGTTGATGGTCTTGAAATCGTCGAGGTCCACCAGCGCCACCGCGACGGTGCCCGGGGCGGCCGTCGCCACGGCCCGCTCGGTACGGGACGTGAACAGCGCCCGGTTGGCCAGCCCGGTCAGCTCGTCGTGCGAGGCCTGGTAGGCGAGCTGGTCCTGGTACCGGCGGGTGTCGGAGATGTCGCGGGCGTTGCAGACGATCCCGTGCACGCTGGGGTCGCGCAGCAGGTTGGTGTACGTGACCTCCATCCAGCGCCAGCCGCCGTCGGCGTGGAGGATGCGCGCCTGGCTGCGGGTACTGGCACCGGGCTGCTTGCGCAGCTCCCGGACCAGGCCGTTGAGCATCGGCAGGTCCTCGGGGTGGACGGTGTCGTCGGCCAGCCGGCCCATCCAGTCCTCCGGCTCCCCGCCGAGCACCCGCCGCACGCCGGGGCTCACGTACGAGAAACGCCCACCGGCGCCGATGATGGTGATGATGTCGTCGGAGTTCTGCACCAGCGACCGGAAGCGCTGCTCGTGCCGGCGAAGCTCGAGCATGCTCGCGTCCACCTGGGACAGCAGCCGGGCGTTGTCGGCGAAGGCGAACAGTTGGCGGGCCACCACGAGAGCGGTCAGGGTCACCGAACCGGCGATCATGAGCTGGACGGCGCCGCGACTGTCGTGCATCGTCACGAGCAGCAGCGTGTCGATGGCGGCGACCGCCACGTACGGCAGCAGGTTGAAGACGTGACGCCGCCGCCGCCGGCCGGCGCTGCGCCCGTCGATGACGGCCTTCTCCTGCAGCCACGCGGCGGTGACCACCCCGAAGTAGGCCAGGGGCAGGATCGGCATCAGTAGGGACAGGTCCGGGTGGTCCGCCAGCAGCGACCCGTGGGCCGCCAGTGCCGCGCAGACCAGGATCGTGCAGCCCAGTACCCAGGTGGCGCGGCGGTCGATGCCGACCGGTCCGGTGAGGCTCATCTTGAGGCCGACCAGGACGGCCCCGACCGCGAGCACCACGAGCGCCAAGATGCTCACCGAGTCCTGCCGGTGCTGGCTGTTCTGATGGTCGGTGGTGAAGTACCAGAACAGGAGCCCGTTCGCGACGATGATGATCCCGATGTCCAGGCCGATGGTCAGCCATTCGCGGCGGGGCCGGGCGTGGACGGGCATCCGTAGCAGGCCCCACAGCAGCGACGCGATCGCCAGCGCGAGCAGGCCGATCGTGACCGGCCCGATGTGCTGGGCGGAAGCACGGCTCAGGGCGTCGTACGCGGCGCTGACCATCGATACGGTGACCAGGCACGCGGCGATCGAGACCTGGTGCCAGAGCCGGCGGGCCGGCACGGCCAGCTCGTCGTTGCGGGCGACGCGCCGGGCGGCGAGGAACCCGAGGGCCGGGCCGAACACCGCCGGCAGCCAGCCGAGGATCGGCGACCCGAACGGATGCGCCCAGTACACCGCGAACCACGCCGCCGACGCGACGAAGACGACCGCGCTCGCAACGACGAGTCCCAGCGGCGGATACCCGCGTACCGTGTCCGACGGACCGGACGGGGACGGCGTCACCCGGCGGTCGTCGCCGCGCGTCTCGTCACCACTGTCCATACCTGGCACCCTCTGCCGTAGCCCACTCCCGCCTGTGCGGGACATGGTTCCGGTCGGCCGCCGGGGTCCGAACCTGAGGACTCCTGGCGGTGATCTCGCCACGGGGGGTGGTACTTTGTCCCTATAAGTACCGACTCACTGACCCGACGTGCCGCCCACGGGTATCTCGACGCCTGGACCAGCGGCGACCTCGACGGCGTCCGCCGCCTGCTCGCGGAAGACGCCGTCATCGAGTCCAACACTGCCCTCGAGCCCGACGTCGGCGGCCCGGCCTCGCCGGACCGGCTGATCGACACGCTCACCAGGATCGCCGCTCGGCTGATCCAGGTCAAGATCATCACCGAGGTGTACGAGGCCGGGCGTGCCGTCCTGATGTACGACTGCCTGGTAGGCGAGCCGGCCGACGTGATCCGCGTGGTCGAGTACCTCGACGTCGAGGGCGGCCTCATCCGCCGGATCCGCCAGGTCTACGACGTGGCGGCGCTGCACCGGCTGGTCCCCCCAAACGCATGATCACGGAGATTTCCCCGCGCCGGGCGCGGGGAAATCTCCGTGATCATGGGGGTGCTGACTAGCCGAGCAGGGCAGAGGCGGGGACGAAGGTGTACCCCAGACCCTGGACCCCCTCGACGGTCGCCTTCAGGTAGTCGGTGCCCAGGTACGGGTGGTAGAAGAAGCTCGCCGAGCCGTCCCGTACCACCAGGTTGCGCTTGGCCGAGGCCAGGATGTCCGCCGGCAGCCGCGGCGGGTGGTGGTTGAACGCGACCGGCTCCACGTTGCCGAGGTTCTCCGGCGCGATCGCCGACCCGTAGACGTCGCGGACGGCGTACGGGAAGAACTGGCCGCTCATCCTCGTGTGGTCCGCCTTGGCGCCGGTGAGCGCGCCGGGGAAGTACAGGCCCCGGTCGTAGCGCTTGCCGAACTGCGAGTTGAACGCCTGGTAGTCGGTGGCGCTGGCGGCGTAGTGCGGCGGCTCGAACACGGTCGGCACCGACAGGCCGGCGAGGCGGAAGTCCGTCCGGGCGGCGCTGATCCGGTTGTTCACCCAGGTGGTCGAGTCCTCGGCTACGGGTCCGTCGTAGACGACGTTGTCGGCCGCGTCGACGTGCGCACGGTAGAACTCGAAGTCGTTGGCGCTCACCCCGTCGTACGGGTTGGCCGTGTTGCCGTACTGGTGGGTGTAGCCGTGCATCAACAGGGTGCCGCCCCGCGACTGCATGTACCTCAGCGCGCTGACCACCTTCGGGCGCTGGGCCAGCGTGTAGTCCTCGGGCCGGCCGTTGTTGTTGACGCCCTTCGGGTCGCGGTAGCGCGAGTACACGGCCACCGAGAACGGCACCTTCCGGCTGTACAGGTAGTCGGCGACGGCGCGAAGCTCGGCCGGGTCGGCGTCCGGACCGACGTCCTCGATGCGCACCAGCGCCCGGTGCCGGGTCGCCGTGTTCGGGGCCAGCACGTCGAAGAGCAGGTCGGAGAAGGCGACGTACCGGTCGTCGTGGCTGACGTACGAGAACGGGATCTCGCCGACGTAGGTGAAGTTGCCCGAGCGCACCGCCCACGGGAACGTCGTACCGTCGGCGCGCACCGCGGTGGCCACGGTCGACGCCTTGGCGGCGTCGTAGATCACGTGGTCCATGATGCCGCCCTGGTTGAGCGTGTCGCGGGTGAACGCCGTGCCCTTGTAGTCCACTTCGGAGACGGTCGAGGTGTCGAACTGCGTCCAGGTGAAGCCGCGCTTCGCCACGAAGTTCGGGTCGCGCGCGGTGAGCTGCCAGATGTTGTCGTACAGCCACAGCACCGGGACCTGCGTGGCGGTCACGTCGTCGAGGAACGCGACCGGTACCGGCTCGTCGTAGGTCGAGCCGACGTAGACGACCGACGTGTACCGGCTCAGCTCGCCCGCCGTGTACTGGCCCACCGGGTGCGCCGTCCAGGCCCCGAAGTGCGACACCAGGTTCGCCGTCTGGATCGCGTACGTCTCGCCCAGCCACGCGTACGGACCGGTGTTGTCGTAGACGATGAGCGTCGTGCCGGTACCCGCGCCCGGGGCGCCGGCGCCGGACTTGCCGATCGCAGCCGCGGCTCCCGGCTGCGCCTTTGCCGGGGCCGTCGATCCGGCGACCACGCGCTGGCTGGGGCGCAGCTTCGACGGCCGCGGCGGGGCGGGCAGGCGCTTGGTGGCCGCTGCGCCGTCGGCGGGGCCGCGGCCGGCTGCGCTCTTCGTGACGGTGCGCTTGGTCGGGCGCTCCGCGGCCTGCGCCGGGGTCGTCGTCACGGTGGCGGCCAGCGCCAGCGCGATGAGCGAGCCGATCGCCGCGCGCCGACTTCCGGTGTACCTACGCATCATGCTCCCGTTCCCGTCGTGACGGCGTTGCCGGCCACCGCGAGCGATGGCATGGGTTGCGGCGTGTCCGCCGCCAGGCCGAGCATCGCGGCGACCGCGTGCTCGGTACGCACGGCGGCGAACCCGTCGCCGTACGGGTTGCCCGAGGCGGTCATCTCCTCGCGCAGCGCCTCGTCGTCGAGCAGCCGGCAGGCCTCGGTGACGATCAGGTCGGGATCGGTGCCGACGAGCCTGGCGCAGCCCGCGTGCAGCGACTCGACCCGCTCGGTCACCTCGCGCAGGACGAGCGCGGGTACCCCGAACGACGGCGCCTCCTCCTGGATGCCGCCCGAGTCGGTCAGCACGAGGTACGCGTTGGACAGCAGCCGGGACAGGGCCTGGTACGGCAGCGGGTCGGTGACCGTCACCCGCTCGACCCCGGCGAGGCCCGCCTCCACCTGCGCCCGTACCGCCGGGTTGGGGTGGCTGGGCAGGACGACGTTGATGTCGGGGTAGCGCTCGATGAGCGTCCGGACGGCGCCGAGGATGCGGTCCAGCGGCTCGCCCCAGGACTCCCGGCGGTGCGCGGTGACGAGCACCAGCCGGCCCTCGGCGGCGACCGCGCGCTCCAGCCGCTCGTCGTCGAACGGAAGCTGGCGAGCCGCCACGGCGAGCGTGGCGTCCACGACGGTGTTACCGGCGATGAATACCTGGGACGCGGGTACCGACTCGTCGAGCAGGTTGGTGGCGGCCAGCGCGGTGGGCGCCAGGTGCAGCCGGGCGAGCTGGCCGACCAGGCGCCGGTTCGCCTCCTCCGGGAACGGCGACTCCAGGTCGCCGGAGCGCAGGCCGGCCTCGAGGTGCACGACCGGGATGTGGCGCCAGAACGCGGCCATCGCGCCGGCCAGGGTTGTGGTCGTGTCGCCCTGTACCACCACCGCGGCCGGCTTGCGCTCGGCGAACAGCGCGTCCAGCTGCGCGATCATCGCGGTCATCAGCTCGGGCTGGGAGCCGGTGACCCGCTCGACCCGCAGGACCACGTCCGGGGTCAGGTCGAACGCTTCGAGGGCCTGCGCCACCATCGTCGGGTGCTGGCCGCTGGCGACGAGGACCGGAGTGACCCGGCCGGCGGCGCGCATGGCCACGGCCACCGGGGCGAGCTTGATGGCCTCGGGCCGGGTACCGGCGATGAGGTGGACTTCCGGGAGGGATGACATCGTTCGTGCCTCGGTCTTTCTGGTACCGCATCCGTGCCCGTATCGAGGTCGGCGTCCGTGCCGTCGGTGGTTGATGGTCATCGTGCGGCCGCTTCGGCCAGGCGCTCGGTCTTGGCCCAGGCGTTGCGCCCGGCGACCTGGCGGCCGATGGCCCGGTACGTGCTGACCAGGCCGAGCAGCAGGAACGCCGGGTAGCACAGGCCGGCGAGAAGGCAGCGGCTGAGCTTTTCGTCGCGCAGTTGGAGTCGGTGCAGGGCGCCCCAGGTGAGGAACGGCGCGACCATGGCCGCGAACCACACGCCCACCGTGGCGAGCAGTTGGTACGTCGGGCCGTCGGCGGCCATCCGCCACAGCGAGTACCCCGCCACACTGCCCATCACGACCGTGCCGATCGCGTTGAACCACGGCGCGAGCAGGTAGTACAGCATTTCGACCAGGGCCGCGCTGGCGATGGACGGCGCCTTGTACAGCGTCGGCACGTACCGGACGCACTGCAGGTTGCCCTGCGCCCAGCGGGTGCGCTGGCGGAGCAGTCGGCGGACGTCGACCAGGCCCTGCTGGGTGACGGCGGCGCGCGACGTGTACCGGACCCGCACGCCGGCCAGGTGCAGCCGCAGCCCCAACTCCAGGTCCTCCACCAGGCACTTCGACCAGGGCGCGGTGCCCAGCAGTTCCAGCGCCGACAGGCGTACGAACTGGCCGTTGCCGCCGAGGCCGACCGTACCGAGGGAGTTGCGCATGAGTTGGCTCGCGTTGGCGATGCAGGCGAACTCCAGGTCCTGCACGGCCGCGAGGAGCCGGTCGCGGTTGTGGATCCGTACCCGGCACTGCACCGCGCCGACCGTCGGGTCGGCCAGCGCCCGCGAGACCTCGGCCAGCATGTTGGCGCTGCCGCGCCCGTCGCCGTCGATGACGCCGACCACCACCCGGCCGGGGTCGTCGCCGGCGGCCGCCGTGTGCTGCCGGATGTACCGGTACGCGGCGTTGAGTGCCTCGCCCTTGCCCTTGCGGGCCTCGGGCAGCGTACGGCGCAGGACGTGGAGGTTCGGGTCGTCGATGGCGGAGAGGACGGCCGGCGTGCCGTCGTCGGAGCCGTCGTCGACGACCAGGACCCGGGTCCGGGTGCCGATCGGCCCGCGCAGGGCGAGCGCGTTGCCGACGGTCCGCCCCACGACGCGCTCCTCGTTGAGGCACGGTACGACGATCCAGAAGACCTCGGGTTCATACCCGGTGGGCGTCCTGGCGTCGAACCGCCGGTGCCGTCCCGCCGTCACGCTGTCATGCGTGGCGAAGAGCACCAGCGCGACGTTGTACAGGGGCCAGGACACCAGCAGCACCAGGCCTACGAGGAGCAGCGTCATGGTTGGTCGCGTCGCTCCGGCTCAGCCGTGGCGCCGCGTGCGGGCCGGCCGGACCCGAACCGCTCGGATGAGCAGCAGACCGGCGGCGACCATCACGAAGCCGACCAGTGCGGTCAGTACGGCGTTGTTGCCGGTGACCGGCAGGGTGGCGGCCCCTCCGGCGACGATTGGTCCGAGAACCTTTGGTTGCGACATGTCGGCCTCCCCTGAACGACAGCGGTGATCTGCGATGCGGTGGGACAGCCGGTTGTGACCGCTCGGCCCCGCCGCGTGTTGAAACCTACGGATCGTCACTGACGGTGACAAGCTTGCTGGAACTTGTAGCGAAGGAAATGGCCCGACCAGAGGACAACGAGGCTTGCCTTCATTACTTTCGGTAGTCGGCGCCTATCATGCGCGTGGCGAATTTGCTGGTGAGCGCCGTGACGGGCAGATGTCGATTGCTAACTCTCCGCAGTAACCGCCGGGTCGGAGTGATGTCCCCGGGTCGGTCACTTTCCGTTACAGGGGGGCACCGTTCGGTTTTGCCCGCACCCTCCTGAGGGTGACAACACCGCGACAGGGTCAGCGACGACAACGGTGCGCACGCGCTGCCGCCGTACCGGCGGGTCCAAAGATGAAAGGACTCTAATCGTCCCTTAACTGGTATTTCAGCCTCGCGGGCAAAGGTGTAACCGACGGCAGTCAACGATCAAGCCGGAGGTTGGGAGACATGGTCCGCAGCGATTCGCGATGGGGCAGGAGCCGATCCGCCCTGCGGGTGGCGGCGCTCGTCGCCGCGGTCGGGGCGTGGACCGCGCTGCCGGCCGCCCAGGCACTCGGCAACGACGGCCACGACCGCCGGGCCGGCTCGCACGGCAGCTCGCACGACGGCGGCCGGCGCTCCGACGGCGGCGGTGGTGACCACGGCGATCGCGGCGAGCACGGTGATCGCGGTGACCACGGCGGGGGTCGCGGCGGCGAGAAGGGTCGCGGCGAGCACGGTGCCGGCGACCGCCGGGCCGCACCGGTACCCGCCGGGGACGCGCGAGGCGCGGCCGTCGTCGGCCGACCGGCGGTCAGCCGACCGGAGGCGGGCCGCCTCGCGACGACGCAGGGCCTCCCGGCGCCGGCCGGTGCGGCAGCCGACCCGGCCGTCGCCGTACCGGCCGTCGGCGCCGCACCCGCTGTCGACCCGGCGTCCGCGGTCGATTCGACGCCCGCCGGGGACGGCGTGACCGCCGGTGACCCGACCCCCACCGGCCAGGCGCCACGGCTGTCGATGGACGCCCCGGCCCCGGCGCCGGCGCGGTCGCTGGCGGCGGCCGCCCCGGTCGTGGGCGCGGCCGTGGTAATGCTGCTGATCGGCGCCGGGTTCGCGGTACGCGGACGGGTCGGCAGGGTCGACTGATGTGGCGTTTCCTGTGGCCGTACCGCGCCCCGCTCGCCGTCTCGGCGTCGCTGGCGGTCGCGGACACCGTACTGAGCCTGGCCCGACCGTGGCCGCTGTCGCTGGCGGTCGACCACGCCATCAACCACCGGCCGCTGACCGGGTGGCTGTGGCCGCTGGGCGGCGTGTCCGGCGCCGGGCTCGCGGCGGTCGCGGCGGTCGGCGCGATCGTGCTGGTCGCGCTGAGCGGCGTGACCGGGTACCTCACGAGCTACCTCAGCGGCGCGGCGGCCGAACGAATCGGAGCCGACATGCGGGAGACGGTCTACAAGAGACTGTTGACGCTGTCGCCCCGCTTCCACGACCGCAACCGCAGCGGCGACCTGGTGACCCGGCTGACCGGCGACGTGTCGCGGGTACAGGACTCGCTGGTGGCCTGGCTCGTCGGCGCGGTACCGGACGTGCTGACCCTGATCGGGCTGCTCGTGGTCATGTTCATGATCGACCCGGCGATGACCGTCGTCGCGCTGGTGGTCGTACCGCCGCTGGCCCTGCTCGCGGTCGTACGGCGCCGGCAGATCAAGGCCGCGCAGCGGGAGGCCCGGAGCCGCCAGGGCGACCTGGCCTCACGGGCCGCCGAGACCCTCCGCCACGTCCGCGCGGTACAGGCGTTCGCGCAGCAGGAGGCCGAGACCGGGCGGTTCCGCAGGGAGAACGTCGGCACGGTACGGGCGTCGCTTCGCGCGCTCGACCTGGAGGCGCGCTACGGCCCCGCGGCCGACCTGCTGCTCGCCGCCGGAAGCGGGCTGGTGCTGTGGCTCGGCGTGGTACGGGTGACCAGCGGCCGGATGTCGCTGGGTGTCCTGCTGGTCGTGCTGGCCTACCTGGGGAGCATGTACCGGCCGGTGCGCTCGCTGACCCGGCTCGCCTCCACCCTGGCGCGGGGCGCGGCCAGCCGCGAGCGCCTGAACGAGCTGCTGGACTCGACCGAGTACGTGCGCGAGCCGGAGCGTCCGGTACCGGTACCGGCGTCGCCGCTCACCCTGGCCGTCGACGACGTGAGCTTCGGGTACGACGCCGAGCACCCGGTCCTGCGCGGGATCGACCTGACGCTGCGCCGCGACGAGATGGTGTGCCTGGTCGGCGCGACGGGCGTGGGCAAGTCGACGCTGCTGTCGCTACTGCTGCGGCTGTACGACCCGGACAGCGGCGCGATCCTGCTGGATGGGGTCGACCTGAAGGACGTGAACACGCGGCCGCTGCGGGACCGGATCTCACTCGTACCGCAGGATCCGTGGATCCTCGACGGCACGATCGCCGACAACATCGCGTTCGGCCAGCCCTTCGCGACCCGCGAAGAGGTGGAGCGGGCGGCCCGTACCGCGCTGGTGCACCCGTTCGTGGAAGCGTTGCCCGCCGGCTACGACACGGTCGTCGGCGAGGGCGGCGTGATGCTCTCCGGCGGCCAGCGCCGGCGCCTGGCGCTGGCCCGGGCGCTGCTGCGCGACGCGCCGGTACTGCTGCTGGACGAGCCGACCAGTGGCCTGGACGCCGAGTCCGAGCATGCGGTGATGAGCGCGATCACGCGCGCCGCCGCCGGCCGCATGACGCTCGTCGTGTCGCACCGGCTGCGCGTGGCCACCCTGGCCGACCGTGTCCTGGTGCTGTCCGGCGGCCGGATAACCGAGGCCGGCGCACCGGCCGAACTCGTCGCACGGGGCGGGACGTTCGCCGACTGGTGTCGGCTGCAGAACGTCGACGCCACCCGCCCCGCGCGTCACCTGATGGCAACCGGATGAGAGGGGGTGACCGAGATGTGCTGGAACGGTAAGGCCGAATGGAACGGCCGTGGTTGGCACCGTGGCCGGGTACGCGGGACGCACGACGTCTTCAAGCCGAGCGGCTCCGCTGCCGATACCACGACTGTGACCACTATGGACGAAACCCGGTAATCACCATCCACGACAGGAGGACGGGCGGGGCGGCGGGTACGCCGCCCCGCCCGAACGGAACCATGACCGCTGTTGTCGAAAGGACCACCTGGGCGTACCGGCCCGGAGCGCCTCTGGTCGCCGAGCTGCGGGCCTGGGCGTCGCTGGGCGGCGGCCGGCGCTGCGAGACCTGGCTGGCCTGGTCGCCCGCGCGGTGGTGCCCGGTGGTCGTCAAGCTGCCCCGCCCCGACCTCGTCGGGGACGTGAGCACCCGCGCCGACCTGCTGCACGAGGCCGAGATGATGGCGGCCCTGTCGCACCCGGGGGTGCAGCGGTTCTACGAGGCCGACCCGGACGCCGACCTGCCTTACCTGATCTCGGAGTACGTCGAGGGGCCGAGCCTTTCGGACTCGCTCGCGCGGTACGGGCCGCTGCCCGGCGACGAGGTCGTCCTGCTCGGGCTGCAGATCGCCGCGGCGCTGCGGTACCTGCACGGCGCCGGCGTGGTGCACCTCGATCTCAAGCCGGGCAACGTCTGCCTGCGCGACGGCCGCCCGGTCGTCATCGACTTCGGCATCGCCCGCCGCCCCGGTGAGCGGCGCCGCCACGGAGCGCCGACGGGCTCGCCCCCGTACATGGCGCCGGAGCAGTGCCGCGACGAGCCGGCGAGCCCGGCGACCGACCTGTTCGCGCTCGGTGCCGTCCTGTTCGAGGCGGCCACCGGCGAGCACGCGTTCCACCCGCGGCGCGCGGCCGACGGCTGGTCGTACCCGCAGCTCACCGGCGCCCCAGCGGACCGGCTGCCCGGCCCGCTGGGCGAGCTGGTGGAGCGGCTGCTCGACCCCGACCCGGCGCGGCGACCGGCCGACGCCGCCGCGGTGCTCCGGTCGCTGACCGAGGCCCTGCCGGCCGGCGTCGAGCCGCCCTGGCCGGAGTGGGTCGATTCTGGCAACTCCCAGTAATTATGTACATACATGGTGTTACCGTGTCCGGGGGTGACTGGGCATGGCGCATGTTCTTCTCATCGAAGACGATCCACGGATCCAGGGCATCGTGGCGCGGGGGCTGGGCGCTCGGGGCTTCAGCGTGACGCCGGCCGTCGACGGCGCGTCCGGCGCGGCGCTGGCCCGTGACCTCGAGGTCGACGTGGTCCTGCTGGACCTGATGCTGCCCGACCGGGCCGGCCTGGAGGTCCTGGAGGAGATCAGGGCCGCCAAGCCCCGGCTGCCGGTCATCGCGGTCACCGCGCTCGACGACGTGGGGGCCAAGGTCGGTGGTCTGGACGCCGGCGCCGACGACTACGTCACGAAGCCGTTCTCGGTCGACGAGCTGGCGGCCCGAATCCGCGCCCGGCTGCGGGCCGCGGAGGAGAGCCCGGCCGTACGCGCCGGCCCGCTCACCATCGACGTCCTCGCACACCGGGCGGTGCTGCACGGCCGGCAGGTACCGCTGTCCGCCCGGGAGCTGGCGCTGCTGACCGCCTTCGCCCGGCACCCCGGCCTGGTCCTGTCGCGCTCCCAGTTGCTCGACATGGTGTGGGACCTCGACCACGACCCGGGGTCGAACGTCGTGGAGGTGTACGTGGCGGCGCTGCGGCGCAAGATCGGTCCGGCGTTCCTGGAGACCGTCCGGGGGGTGGGGTACCGGTTCGTCGTACCGCAGCCCGAGCTGGCCGGGGCGGCGTCGTGAAGACGGCGACCCTCGCGCTGGTCGCCGCCGGGCTCTTCATCGCCGGAGTGCTCACCGGCGTATGGCCCGGCACGGCGTCGATCGTCGGGGTGGACGCGGTACGGATGAACCGGCCACCGGTCGCGGGCCCGGAGCCGGCCGCGCCGGCCCCGGGCACGGCGACGACATTGCCGGCCCCCGGCCCGGCGGCGGCCGCACCGGTCCGGGGCCCGGCGGCGACATTGCCGGCCCTGCGGCCGGCACCGGGCCTGGAAACGGCGGCGCCGGGGCGCCAGCTCGGCGCGGTCGAGGTGGTGGCGCGCCCGGTCAGCCGTGGCCGGCTGGGGGAGCAGGTCTCGTCTCCCGTCCCCAGCCAGCAGGGCGGCTCGAAGGGCCGCGGCGATCGCCGCCTTCGCGACAATCACGGCCGCGAGAACGGTCACGGCAACGGCAACGGCCACCGCGACGACCATCAGAGTGGGCGCGGCGAGCACCGCAAGGGCCATGGGGGCACGTCAATTCTGTGAAGGGAGGGAGCGGCGTTTCCTCACCGCCTGCGCGCGGGCGAATCCACGCCGCGATTGCGATGACGCCGGTACGCCGTCCACTGCCGCTGGCCGTCCGGCTCTCGGCCACGACGGCCATGGTCGTGGCGGCCGCCCTCCTCGTCGTCGCCGGGTTGACGGTGCAGATCACCCGGCACCACCTGTCCGAGTCGCTGGACCAGCGCCTGCGGGCCAGCGCCGACTCGTTCCGCAACGGGCCGGCCCGCCGGGTCGGTGGCCCCGGTCAGCTCGCCGACGAGGCGGCCCGCTGGCTGTCGGCGCAGGCGTTCGACGCCCACGAACTCGTCGCGGTACGGACCGCCGACGGGGAGGTCCTGACGAGTACCGGCGGGCTGGAGCTGAGCGCCCTGCCGCGGGCGACCGAGCTGCTGACGGCCGGGGTGTCCCGCTGGTGGGAGCTGGGCTCCGGCCCAGAGGCCATCCGCGCGCTGACCGTGCCGCTCACCCTCGACGGCACCCAGCTCGGCACCCTCGTGGTGGCCGCCAGCAGGGCGCCCGTCGAGGCCAGCCTGCACGCCCTGCTCTCACCGATCGGCTGGGCCAGCGCGCTCGGGCTGGGCTTCGCGACGCTGCTGGCGTTCGCCGCGGTACGGCGTACCCTCGGTCCGCTGCTGCGGATGTCGCGTCAGGTCGACGCGATCCACGCGACCGCCGACCTGTCCCGGCGGGTCGGGCCGATCGGTCCCCGGGACGAGGTGGGTCGCCTGGGCGACGGCTTCAACCGGCTGCTGACCCGGCTCGATGACGCGTTCGCCTCGCAGCGGCGGTTCGTCTCCGACGCCTCGCACGAGCTGCGCACCCCGCTGACCGTCGCTCGTGGACAGGTCGAGCTGGCGCTGTCGGACCCGGCGACGGCGCCGGTGGTGGACGTCCTCGGCGCCGCCGTCGTCGAACTCGACCGGATGGGACGCATCGTCGAGGACCTGCTGCTGTTGGCGCGGCTCGACGAGGGGCTACGGCTGTCGCCGGTACCGGTGGAGGTGGAACTGGTCGCGGAGGAGGCGCTGCTGCGCGGGCTGCGCCTGGCGGCCCGGCCGGTGCGGGTATCCGCCGAGCCCGGCCTGTACGCCCTGGCCGACCCGGACCGGCTGCTCCAGGTCCTGTCGAATCTCGTCGTGAACGCCGTCCACCACGCCGGCGAGGGCTCGCAGATCACGCTGTCGACCCGGCTGGACGGGGCGGAGGCGGTCATCGAGGTCAGTGATTCCGGATCCGGCATCCCGGCCGAGCACCTGCCGCACGTCTTCGACCGCTTCTACCGGGCACAGTCGGGTACCGGCGGCGCCGGCCTCGGCCTCGCGATCGTGGATTCGCTCACCCGCGCGATGGGCGGCCGGGTCAGCGTGGCCTCCGTCCCCGGCGCCGGCACGACATTCACGGTACGGCTACCGGCCGCCCGGAACCCGCAGCCCGCGCCGGTGCCGTCACACCTGGCCGATCACGACGAGCACGTGTGACAGGCCGTACTCCGGCTGCGGGTCCGGCCCTTCGCCGTAGACCTGAACCGGTAGGCCGAAGTCGAGTCAGGGTTTCATCCGTTCGCCCAGCGGGGCCAGGCAGAAGTTGCCGCCGAGCAGATCCTGGACCGGGTCGGACGGATCGGGCTCGCCGAACTCCGCGATCCGGGCCGGCGCGAACGGTTCGGCGTCGTCCTGCGACACGTACCCCAGCGCCGCTCCACCCGCCAGCGACCACCATCGCCGGGTGTTGTCCGAGACCCCCCACACCACGCGGAACCCCACCGCCGGCGCGGACAGGCACGCCTCGAACAGGCGCGCCGCGTCGGCAGGGGACAGCCACGTCGCCAGGCCCCGTGACCCGATCGGCTCCGCGAAGCAGGTACCGATCCGCACCGCGACCACGTCGAGCCCGAACCGGTGGTGGTACAGCGCACCGAGTGACTCGCCGGCCGCCTTCGACCAGCCGTAGAACGTGTCCGGCCGCGCCGGCAGCTCGTCGGGCAGCCCGTCGCTGCCGGGTACGAGGTCGACGCTGCGCCGGTAGAAGCCCACGGCGTGGTTCGACGACGCCAGGATCACGCGGGCCACCCCGGTGTCCACGGCCGCCCGCAGCACGTTGTGGGTACCGATCACGTTGACGCTCAGGATGTCGTCGAAGGACGCCTCCATGCTCAGCCCGCCCAGGTGCAGCACCGCGTCCACGTCCTGGCAGGCCTTGCCCACCGCCGCCGCGTCGGTGACGTCCAGCGCCATGGCCTCTTCACCGTCGACGACATCCTCGATCGGGGCGACGTCGGCCAACCGCAGCACCCGGCCCGGCGCCCGCAGCAGCGGGCGCAGCATCCCGCCCATGTTCCCGGCCGCACCGGTAATCAACAGCCGACTCACCGGGGCAACCTCCGCATCTCGTACGCACCGACCGCCAGGATAGTCGTCGGAGTGAATGCGCCGGGATACCTTCCGGCCGGTGGAAACGATTGCACGGGCGTGAAGCAGAGCACTATCGGCGCCGATGACCGGGCGGCCCGCCGACGGACCGCTCGGCGGCGCCGAGCACCGCCTCGACCAGCGGCCGGTGCGGCGAGTACCGGCACGCCGGGTCGGTCACCGCGGCGTCGCCGGTGAACTGGTACGCCTGGCAGCGGCAGCCGCCGAGGTCGACGTCCCGGCGCGGGCAGGAGCGGCACGGCTCGCGCATCCAGTCCGTACCGCGGAACCTGTTGAACGACTCGGACTCGTACCAGATGGCGCGGAGCGGCCGGTACCGCACGTTCTCCACCGTCAGGTCGGGCAGCAGGTCCGCGACCGGGCAGGGGAGCACGTTCCCGCTCGGGGTCACCGTCAACTGCCGGCGGCCCCAGCCGTCCATGCACGGTTTCGGCCAGCCGGTGTGCAGATCCGGGCTGACGTACGCGAGCTCGATCCGCCCCGCCAGCCGCGCGGCGGCGGCGCGCACGACGGCGTCGGCCGCGCGTACCTGGGCCGCCGTCGCCAGCAGCCAGTCCCGGTTGCGCAGCGCCCACCCGTAGTACTGCGTGTGCGCCAGTTCCAGCCGGTCCGCGCCCATCCGCTCGGCCAGCGCGACCAGCGACTCGACGTGGTCGACGTTGTGCCGGTGCAGCACGACGTTCACGGTCAGCGGCAACCCGCGCTCCTTGACCACCCGCGCCGCCGCCAGCTTCTGCCGCCAGGTACGCGTGGCGCTGATCCGGGCCGCGCCCTCCGGGTCGGCGTCCTGCACGCTGAGCTGCACGTGGTCGACGGCCAGCGCGGCCAGACGCTCGCCGGTCAGGCCCACGCCGCTGGTGATGAGGTTCGTGTACAGGCCCCGCTCCCGGCAGGCGGCGGACAGCTCCGGCAGGTCACGGCGCCGCAGCGGCTCGCCGCCGGAGAGGTGGACCTGGGCCACGCCGAGCGCGGCGGCCGCCGCGAAGACCGACACCCATCCGGCCGTGCTCAATTCATCGGTACCCGCAACCAGCTCGACCGGGTTGGAGCAGTAGGCACAGTGCAGCGGGCAGGAGTGCGTCAGCTCGGCCAGCATCCCGAGCGGCGCGGGTATCGTCACCGCAGTTCCACCAGGCGCTGGCCGGCGAGGCCGCGGAGCAGCTCCTCCACCTGGGCTTCTTCCACGCCCTCGTACTCGGTCTCCAGTTCCGAGACGATCGCCGCGAGGCCCCGCCGTCCGTCGCACAGGGCGAGCACCGAGGCGGCGGTCTCGTTGAGGACGACCACCTCCTCGGGCATCATCAGCAGCCACTCGCCACGCGCCGGGTTCCAGCGCAGCGAGGCGTGAGGCGGCAGGTGCGGCGTCATGGCCGGTACGCGTAGTCGATGGCGTCCAACATGGACCAGAGCACCTCGCACTTGAGGGTGAGCGCGCCCCCCGCAGCGGCCCGGCGCTCCGGCGTGTCGCAGTACGTCATCACCACCTCCAGCGCGTACGACGCCTCCTTGGGCGCCTGCACGCACCGCTTCTCGAAGTACGCGAGACCCTCGGCGTCGATCCACGGGTAGTACCGCCGGAACGCCGCGACGCGTTGCGACATCAGGTCCGGCGCGAAGAGTTCGGTCAGCGAGGAGGCGACGCCGGCGGTCCAGTGCGCGGTACGGCAGAAGTCCACGTACCGGTCGACCGCGAACCGGACGCCGGGGACGACCCTGGTCTCCTCGAGGACCTCCTCGCGGCGCAGTCCCACCGCGTCGCACAGGCGCAGCCAGTCGGCGAGGCCACCGGCGCCCTCGTGCGGCCCGTCGTGGTACACCAGCCGCTCGTACCACTGCCGGCGCACGGCCTGGACCGGGCAGTTGGAGATGACCGCGGCGTCCTTGCGCGGCAACGACCGCTGGTAGTACCAGCGGTTGGCCACGAAGCCGCGGATCTGTTCCGGAGCCAGCCGCCCGGCGAGCATCGCCTGCTGGAACGGGTGCTTCTCCCAGTAGATCGCGGAGCGGCCGCGCAGGTCGGCCACGAAGGCGTCGACGTCGTTCACAGCTGGATCTCCATCCCGTCGTGGGCGACCTCGATGCCGGCCGCCTCGACCCGGCGGCGCTCGGGGGAGTCGGCCACGAGCAGCGGGATCCGAGGACCCGTACCCACACGTCAGGGACGCAGCGGGTCGAGTCCGGCGTACGAGGTGACCTCGGCGCCGAGCCGAACGGACACCGCCTCGGGCCGTACCCACCGGCGGCGGGTCTTCGCGGTGTCAGCCATCCGACCTCCCGTACTCGTCGGGGCGAGATTCGTGGCGGGAATTCGTGGCGCCGTCATGACTTTCCCCCGGGTGGCCGGATTACACCGCCTGGCGCAGCCACTCCTCGACGCCGGCGACGTGGACGGCCGCCCACGCCCGCGCGAGCTCGGGCTGGCGCGACCGGATGGCGGAGAAGATGGCCCAGTGCTGCTCGTGGGTACGGGCCGCGGCGCCCTCCTGCGAGATGCCCCGCCAGATCCGGGCCCGTACCGTCGGCGCCGACAGGTTGTCGATCAGCGAGGCGAGCACCGGGTTGCCCGAGCCGGCCGCGATACGCCGGTGGAACTCCAGGTCGGCGGCGATCAGCCGGTCGATGTCCGGGTCGTCGTGCAGCTCCTCCAGTACCTTGCCCAGCTCCTCGATCGCCGAGTCGCTCATCACCTGGGCTGCCATCGCGCTCGCCGCCGGCTCCAGGATGCGGCGCACCTCCAGCAGGTGCAGCAGGTTGTCGTCGCGGTGGAAGTCGGCCAGGAATGAGACCGCGTCCAGCAGCAGCTCCGGTTGGAGGCTGGTGACGTAGGTGCCGTCGCCCTGGCGTACGTCGAGGACGCGAACCAGCGACAGCGCCCGTACGGCCTCGCGCAGGGAGTTGCGGGACAGCCCGAGGCGCCCCGCGAGGTCCGCCTCCTTGGGGAGGCGGTCACCGGGGCGCAGCTCGCCGGAGACGATCATTTCCTTGATGCGTTCGATCGCCTCGTCGGTAATGGCCATGCAGGAAGGATAGGGGCGCCGGCCAGCGACGCCAGCCCCGCGATCACTCAGCGGGCGTCGGGGTCGGCGACGGCGCCCCGTACCGCGAGGAAGTCGAAGTCGCACCCGGCATCGGCCTGCGTGATGTGCTCGGCGTGCAACGCGCCGTACCCCCGGGGGTACATCGGCGCCGGCGGAGTCCACCCGGCGCGGCGGCCGGCCAACTCCTCGGCGGTGACGCCGAGTTCCAGCCGCCGCCCCGGCACGTCGAGCGTGATCAGGTCGCCGTCGCGGACCAGCGCGAGCGGGCCGCCGACATGCGACTCGGGGGCCACGTGCAGCACGCAGGCGCCATAGCTGGTACCGCTCATCCGGGCGTCGGACACCCGTACCATGTCGCGCACCCCCTGCTTGAGCAGCTTCTTCGGGATCGGCAGCATGCCGTGCTCCGGCATGCCGGGGCCGCCCACCGGGCCGGAGGAGCGCAGCACCAGGACACTGTCCGCGTCGACGTCCAGGTCCTCGTCGTCGATGCGGGCCAGCAGGTCGGCGTACCCGTCGAAGACGAGCGCGGGGCCGGTGTGGCTCAGCAGCGCCGGGTCGGCGGCCAGGTGCTTGATGACCGCCCCGTCGGGGGCCAGGTTGCCGCGCAGTACCGCCAGCCCGCCTGAAGCGAAGACCGGCTTGTCCCGCGGGCGGATCACGTCGTCGTCGTACACCTGCGCGCCCGCGACCGCCTCCCGCAGCGTGACCCCGGCGACCGTCTGCCGGTCCGGGTGCAGCAGGTCGGTGATGCGCGCGAGCAGCCCGCGCAGGCCACCGGCGTAGAAGAAGTCCTCCATCAGCCACGCCCCACCGGGGCGGATGTTCGCCAGGACCGGAGTGCGCCGGGCGGCCACGTCGAAGTCGTCGATGGTCAGGTCGACGCCACTGCGGCGGGCCATCGCGATCAGGTGGATGACCGCGTTGGTGGAGCCGCCGAGGGCAAGCACGGTGGTGACCGCGTCGGCGTACGCCTCGGCGGTCAGGATCATCGACGGCTTCACGTCGTCCCAGGCGAGCGCGACGGCGCGGATGCCGGTGGCGGCGGCCAGGCGGGTGTGCGCGGCGTCGGCGGCCGGGATGGAGGCGGCGCCGGGCAGGGTCATGCCGAGTACCTCGGCGACCGAGGTCATGGTGGAGGCCGTACCCATGGTCATGCAGTGCCCGTACGAGCGGGCGATGCCCTGCTCGAGCTCCTCCCACTGGGCGTCGTCGACGAGCCCGGCGCGCCGGTCGTCCCAGTACCGCCACATGTCGCTGCCGCTGCCGAGCACCTCACCGCGCCAGTGGCCGCGCAGCATCGGGCCGGCCGGGAAGAAGATCGCCGGTACGTCGGCGCTGATCGCGCCCATCAACAGGGCCGGGGTGGTCTTGTCGCAGCCGCCCATCAGCACGACGGAGTCGACCGGGTACGAGCGGATCAGCTCCTCGGCCTGCATGGCCAGCAGGTTGCGGTACAGCATCGCGGTGGGCTTGCTGTAGGTCTCACCGGCGATCGCCCCGGCGGGGATCATCATCGGGTACCCGCCGGCCTGCCAGACGCCGCGCTTGACCGCCTCGGCCCGCTCCTTGAGGTGCAGGTGGCACGGGTTGATCTCGCTCCAGGTGTCGATGACGCCGACCACCGGCTTGCCCGCGTGCTCCTCGGCGCCGATGCCCAGCTGGCGGGTACGCGCCCGGTGGCTGAACCCGCGCACCCCCTCGCCGCCGTACCAGCGATGGGAGCGCAACTCCTCGGGTGTCTTCACTCCGCACGCTCCCGTTGCTCGCCGACCCTCGTCACCAGCTGCGTCGGGTTGACGAAGCGCAGCGCGATGACCAGCAGGACGAGCATCGACAGGGTGTAGATGACCGCCATGGCGTCCACGGCCTGCGGTGCCCGGATGCCGGCGGCCGACATCGAGTAGTACAGCGTCACGACCAGCGTCTGGCTGCTCGGCCCAGCGGTCAGGAAGGTCAGCTCGAACATGCCGACCGTGCGCACCAGGACCAGGATCGAGGCGGCGAGCACGCCGGGCACCAGCAGCGGCAGCAGTACCGTCGTGAAGATGGCCCGGGTGTTCGCGCCGCACATCCGCGCCGCCGCCTCGATCTTCGAGTCGATCTGCTCGATGAACGGCGTCATCGTGAGCACCACGAACGGCACCGACGGCACGAGGTTGGCCAGGATGACGCCCCACATCGTGCCGCCGAGGTGGAACTTGTAGAGCACCGTGGCCAGCGGGATGCCGTACGCGATCGGCGGCACCATGATCGGGAGCAGGAACGCCAGCGTGACCAGACGCTTGCCCGGGAAGTCGCGGCGGGCCAGGGCGTACGCCGCTGGAACCCCGATCAGCGCGGAGATCACCACGACGGCCAGCGACACCTGGAGCGTCACCTTCAGCACGTCGAAGAGCGCGAACTCCTTCCAGGCGTCGGCGTAGTGGTGCCCGGTCAGGCCCGCCGGCCACCAGCTGCCGAACCACCGGGTGGAGAACGAGTTGACCACGACGGCGGCGACCACGCCGGCCAGGTTGACCAGGAAGAAGATCATTACGGCCCAGACCAGCCAGACGCCCGGCCGGGCCACGAGGGCGCGTTGTCTCATCCCTTGCCCCCCGTCGCGCCCCGGTACATGCGCCCGCGCCAGGTCAGCACGATCGCGATCACGATGAGCATGACCACCGCCATGATCATTGCGATCGTCGAACCCATCGAGTAGTCGTACTGCTCGTTCGAGGCGTGCACCGCCGCGATCGAGATGACGTGGGTGGTCCGCGACGGGTCACCGACCAGGATCGCCGACGGGAACACCGAGAACGCCAGCACGAACGTGAGGCAGAACGTCATCGCCAGCCCCGGCGACAGCAGCGGAAACGTGATGTGCCGGAACCGCTGCCACCAGCCCGCGCCCAGGACGGACGCGGCCTTCTCCAGGCTCGGGTCGATGCCCGACAGGTACGACGTCGTGAGCAGGAACGCGAACGGGAAACCGCTGATGATCAGCGAGAACAGCACGCCCCAGTAGTTCTGGATCAGCGGCACCGCGCCGTCGGTGAGGTGCAGGGCGCGGAGGACCTTGTTGAACCAGCCGGCCGGCCCGAAGTACTGGATGATGCCCTCGGCGGTGAGGACCGTGCCCAGCGTGATCGGGACGACCAGGATCGTGGTGATCAGGCGCTTGCCGCGTACCGGGCCGCGCATCCGGTACGCGATCGGCACCGACGCGAGCACGTTGATCAGCGCCGCGGGCAGGCCGAGTCGTAGCGTGATCCAGATGGTGTCGCGCAGGTACGGCTCGGCGAAGAACCGCTGGTAGTTGGCGAACGGGCCGCCGCCCTGCTTCGGCTGGAAGGACAGGCCCAGGCCGTACAGGAACGGGTACAGGAACAGTGCGACCACGAACGCGACGCCGGGGAGCAGGAGCAGGAGTACCCGGTCGATTCCGCGCTCGGCGAGCCGGTGGCGCAGCGCCAGCCGCTCCGGTGTCGCTTCGGCCAGGGCACTGGTCATGTCGCCGCCCCGGCCGGTGCGGCGGCGGGTGACGCCGACCGTCCCCCGGCCGCCGCCTCGGCGGCCGCGAGGGCATCGGCGTCGGCGGCGAAGACCAGCAGCTTGTCGGCGGGTACGGCGACGGTCACCGCGTCGCCGGGCGCCAGCCGGTCGACCGACCGCAGCCGGATCACCTGGCCGCCCTTCAGCCTGCCCTGTACCGCCTGCTCACGACCGTGGTACTCGACGACCTCGACGTCGACGGAGATGAGGTTGTCGCCGGTGTCCGTGACCACGAAGTCCTCGGGCCGGATGGCGGCCACTGCCGGGCCGCCGGCCACCGCCTCGCGGGCGGTACCCGTAACCGCGAGCCCCGGCGCGGTCACCCGTACCGCGCCCTGCCCGCCGTCGGTCTGTACCGGCAGCAGGTTGCGGTACCCCATGAAGCCGGCGACGTACGCGTTGACCGGCCCCCGGTACAGCTCCTCGGGGGTACCGACCTGCTGCACCACGCCCTCGCGCAGGATCACGAGCCGGTCGGCCAGCGACAGCGCCTCCTCCTGGTCGTGCGTGACGTACACCGTGGTCAGTCCGAGCGACTGGTGCAGCCGCCGGATCTCGGTACGCATCTCCAGGCGCAGGGCGGCGTCCAGGTTGGACAGTGGTTCGTCCATGAGTACCAGCGGGGGCTCGAGGACGATCGCGCGGGCGATCGCCACCCGCTGCTGCTGGCCGCCGGAGAGCTGCCCGGGCAGCCGGTCGGCGTACTGCTGCAACTGCACCATCCGCAGCGCCTCGTCCACGCGCCGGCGGGTCTCCTCCCGACTCACGCGGCGCATGCGCAGGCCGAAGCCGACGTTGCGGCGTACCGAAAGGTGCGGGAACAGGGCGTAGTTCTGGAAGACCATGCCGAACCCGCGCTTCTCCGGCGGCAGGGTGTCGATGCGCCGGTCGTCCAGCCAGATGCTGCCCCCCGACAGGGGCAGCAGTCCGGCCAGGCAGTTGAGCGCGGTGGACTTCCCGCAGCCGGAGGGTCCGAGCAGCGCCACGAACTCGCCGCCGGCGATGCTCAGATCCAGCGCCTCGAGGGCCGCGCGGCCCCCGAAGCGCCGGCTGACCTGGTCCAGCCGCAGGTGGTCGAACCGGTTCTCGGTCATTTCTTCGCCACTGACCCAACTTTTTGGTCCCACAGGTCGAACGCCTTCACCTGCGCGTCGGCGGGCAGCGACGTCTCCTTGGGGGTGCTGGAGATGAGGTCGGAGTACTCGGGGCGCCCGAACTGCTTGATGGTGTCCTGGCTCTTCTGTGGCGCCATGTCGAGGGTCACGCCCTTGACCGCCGGGCCCGGGTAGAAGTAGCCCTGGTCGTACGTGATCGCCTGCTCCTTGGGTTGCAGGGCGAACTTCATGAGGTTGAGGACGGCCGACAGCTTGTCCTTGTCGATGCCCCTCGGGACCACCATGTAGTGCGCGTCGGTGATCCAGCGGAAGCCGGAGAGCGTGCCGACCTTCATCTCCGCCGGCACCGTACCCAGCGCGCGGGGGTTGATGTCCCAGCCGGTCGTGCTGGCGATGATGTCGACGGTGCCGTTGGCGATGTCCTTCATCGTCTGCCCGGTGCCGCCCGGGTAGGCCGGCTGGTACGGCGCCATCTCGGCCAGGTACGCCCAGGTCTTGTCCCAGGTCGCCGGGTCCTTGGGGTTGCTGTCGCCGAGGATGTAGGGCAGGCCCATCAGCAGGGTACGGGCGGGGCCGGAGTTGCGCGGCTGCGCGTACTCGACCTTCTTGGGGTGCGCCTTCGCGTACGCGAGGAGTTCCTCGGCGGTCGTCGGCGGCGTCGGTACCGTCTTCGGGTTGTACATGATCAGCGGGCCGGCCGGGTACTCCGTGACGACCACGCCGTAGCCCTGGGCCAGCTCCTGCATCTTCAGCGAGTCTTCGGTGTAGATGTCGCCCAGCGCCGGCAGCTTGGCGTTGTGGTCGGGGGTGAGCTTGGCCCACAGGTTCTGGGCGATGCCGGCGGCCAGACCGTCGGTACCGGTGAGCACCATGTCGATGTCGAGCCGCCCGGCGTCCTGCTCCGCCTTGATCTTCGGAGCGAGCTCGGGCGCGGTCGCCTTCGTCGTCACGATCTTCGAGACGATCTCGGGGTGTGCCTTCTGGAAGTCGTCCAGGATGCCCTGCGTGAGCTGGAGGTTCCCGGCGACGTCCATGATGTTGAGCGTCTGCGGCTTCGACGGCTTGTCGGGCACCGAGCCGCCGGTGGCGGTGGTGCCGGGCTTGCCGCTGTCGGGTGCGCCGCAGCCGGCCGCGACGAGCGCCGCGGCGGCCACCACCAGGGCGTACCGGTGCAAGGGTCTAGTCATCGGTGTCGGTTACCTTTCCGGGGCCGGGCGGCGGCGCGGGTCGGGCCGCCGATGAGCTGTCGGGAGCAGGGGCGGTGGTCGCCCGCACGATCAGGTTGGTGCTCAGTTCGCGGCACGGCGTGGGGTCGCCGTCGGCCGGGGTACCCACGCCGGCGAGCAGGAGGTCGACGGCGGCGCGGCCACCTGCCTCCATCGGCATGGCGACGGTCGTCAGCGGCGGAGCGCAGACGGCGGCGTACAGCAGGTTGTCGAAGCCCACGACGCTCATCTCGTCCGGTACGGCCACCCGGCGGTCGGCCAGCCGGGACAGCACGCCCAGGGCCATCAGGTCGTTGTACGCGATGACGGCGCTGACGCCGCTGGCGAGCGCGAGGTCGGCCGCCTGTACGCCGCCGGAGAACTTCGGCTCGAACGGTCCGAACTCGACGACCGCCACGTGCCGCCGGGCGGCCGCGGCCCGCAGCCCGCGCCGCCGCTCCCGGTTGGACCACGCGTTGTGCGGCCCGTTGAGGTACGCGCACCGGCGGTGTCCGAGCGCGGCCAGGTGGTCCACCACCTGCTTCATGCCGCCTGCGCTGTCCATGAAGACCGCCGGTACCCCGCGCAGTCGGCGGTTGAGCAGCGTCAGCGAGGTGACCGACCGGAGCCCGTTGAGCTGGGTGTCGCTGGAGAACGGCGCGCAGATGATGACACCGTCCACCTGGCGGGCCATCGACCGGACGAGCGCCTCCTCCGCGCTCGCGTCCTCCTCGCAGTCGGCGAAGAAGACGGCGTACCCGCCCGCGCGGGCGCGGGACTGCACGCCCCGCAGGACGCCCGTGTAGAACGGGTTGCCGAGGTCGGGGACGACGATGCCGATGTTGCCGGTCTTGCCGGTGATGAGGCTCTGCGCGGCGGGGTTCGGTTGGTAGCCCAGTTCCCGCGCGGCGGCCAGGACGCGGTCACGGGTGGTGCCGCGTACGTGGTGGGACGCGCCCAGGGCGCGTGACACCGTCGAGGCGGAGACCTTCGCCCGGCGGGCGACGTCATGGATGGTTACCGGCACCGAACCGCTCCAGTTGGCTGTCTCGACGACTGGCTGTCCTGACGATTTCTGCAACCGTTTGGGGAGCGAGTCAATCGGCGCCCGGTGGGGCGCGTCAACACCTTTCATCCGATTGATAGGACAGTATCTATTCAGGTTCCATGACAACAGACATAATGCTCGTACGGGCGTGCATCAGCACCTATTCGTCCTTCCCGATGGGTTGCTGACCGATGATGGGCCGCTCCGCGGGGCGGCGTGGATTCCATACATGGGATGAATCTATTGACGGCGCAGCCGGCCGGACGGTAGACGGTCTGGAAAGGTTTGCAGGACGGTGAGCGGGTGGCTGGTGGGTGGTGAGATGAACAGAACGGGGTCGCCTTCGGCCATCGCCAAGGTGGTGGCGGTGGCGGAGGCGCTGACCGAACACCGGCGGCTCTCCCGGGTCGCGCAGGTGACCGGCCTGCCGATCTCGACGGTGCACCGCATCCTGCGGGAGCTGGTGTCGCAGGGCTGGGTACGGGAGGGGGAGGAGCGCGACTACATGCTGGGCCCGGGGCTGCTCCGGCTCGCCGGGTGCGCGGCCGACGACTCCGACCTGGCCCGCGCGGCCCGTCCGGCGCTGCGGGCGTTGGGCGAGCGCAGCGGGTTCACCATCCACTTCGGAGCACGGCAGGGCGACGAGGCGGTGTACGTGGACAAGTTCGAGGGGCGCGGCGCGTACGGCATGCGCTCGCGCGTCGGCGCCACGCTGCCACTGCACTCCACCGCCATCGGCAAGGCGATCCTGGCGGCGCTGCCGGTCGACGAGGTGCGCCGGATCGCCGCGCGTACCGGCCTGCCCCGGCGGATGCCGCGCACCCTGGCCACGACCGAGGCGCTGCTGGCGAACCTCGCCACGGTACGGGCCCGGGGCTGGGCGCTCGACGACGAGGAGAACACGGCCCGGGTGCGCTGCGTCGGCGCCGTCGTCGTCGACCACCGGGGCGAGCCCATCGGCGCGGTGAGCGTCTCCGGCCTGAGCGTCGACCTCGGCCGGGTACAGGTGGCGCGGCTGGCCCCGATGGTGGTGCACACGGCGCGCGAGGTGTCGGCGGCCCTCGGCGCGCGCAGCGCCCGGCCGGCGTAGGTCGCCGGCCGCCGGCTGGCGTCGCTCATGGAGTGAAGAGGAGTCGCTCAATGTCCCTGGAACAGGTCCGACGGGCGCTGGAGTCCGTCGTCGCGATCACCGTGACCCCCTTCGACTCCGCCGGTGGCGTCGACGTCGACGGGTACGTCAAGGTGCTCGCCCGGTACGTCGACGCGGGAATCGGTACCGTCACGCCCAACGGCAACACCAGCGAGTTCTACTCGCTCGACCCGGACGAGCTGGCCCTCGGGCTGCGGACCACCACCGACGCGGTGGCCGACCGGGTCACCGTGATCGCCGGCGTCGGGCACGACGTCGCGCGCGCCGTGGCGATGGCGCGCGACGCCGCCGACGCCGGGGCGCACGGCGTGATGGTGCACCAGCCCGTCCACCCGTACCAGTCGCTGGACGGCTGGGTCGACTACCACCGCGCGATCGCCGAGGCCGTACCCGAGCTCGGCGTGGTGCCCTACGTACGCAGCCCGCTGATCACCGCGGACGCCTTCGTCGCGCTCGCCGACACCTGCCCCAACGTGGTCGGCGTCAAGTACGCCGTACCAGATCCGCTGTCCCTGCCCGGCCTGATCGAGGCGGTCGGAGCCGAACGCCTGGCGTGGGTGTGCGGGCTGGCCGAAACGTGGGCCCCGTACTTCTGGCTGGGCGGCGCCCGCGGCTTCACCTCCGGCCTGGTGAACGTCGCTCCGCACCAGTCGTTGCAGCTCCTGGGCCTGCTGCAGGCCGGCGAGCACGAGGCTGCGATGGCGGTCTGGCGCCGGATCAAGCCGTTCGAGGACATGCGCGCCCGGGCCGGCAACGCGGCCAACGTGTCGGTGGTCAAGGAGGCGCTGGCCCAGCTCGGGCTGTGCCGGCGGTCGGTACGCCCGCCGATCAGCGAGGTGTCGCCCGCCGAGCGCGACGAGGTGGCCGCGTTCCTGGCGTCGCTGTAGGTTCGCGGTCGGGCGCGGGACAGGGCGGGTAGGCTGCGGCGCGTGCGCCCCGCTGACCTGCTCGAACTGGACCGTGCCCACGTCTGGCACCCGTACGCACCGATGCCCGGTACGACCACCCCGCTCGTCGTCGAGTCGGCGGCGGGCGTGCGGCTGCGCCTCGCGGAGCCGGTGGCGGGTCACCGGGAGCTCGTCGACGGGATGTCGTCGTGGTGGGCGGCGATCCACGGGTACGCGCACCCGGTCCTCGACGCCGCGGTCCGCGACCAGTTGGGCCGGATGAGCCACGTGATGTTCGGCGGCCTCACCCACTCCCCGGCGGTACGGCTCGCGACCCGGCTGGTGGAGCTGAGCCCCGCCGGCCTGGAACACGTCTTCTTCTCCGACTCCGGCTCGGTCTCGGTCGAGGTGGCGGTGAAGATGTGCCTCCAGTACTGGCGCTCGCTCGGCCGGCCCGCCAAGCGCCGCCTGCTGACCTGGCGCGGCGGCTACCACGGCGACACGTTTCACCCGATGTCGGTCTGCGACCCTGACGGGGGCATGCATCACCTGTGGTCCGGGGTACTGCCCCGGCAGGTCTTCGCGGACGCCCCGCCGGCCGAGTTCGACCCCGGCTACGCCCAGGATCTGACCGGACTGATCGAACGGCACGCAGACGAACTCGCCGCCGTCATCGTCGAGCCGGTGGTGCAGGGCGCGGGCGGGATGCGGTTCCACTCGCCGGAGTACCTGCGGGTGCTGCGGGAGGTCACGAAGGCCAACGACGTGCTGCTCGTCTTCGACGAGATCGCCACCGGGTTCGGCCGTACCGGAGCCCTGTTCGCCGCCGACCACGCCGGGGTCAGCCCGGACGTGATGTGCGTCGGCAAGGCCCTGTCCGGCGGGTACCTGTCGTTCGCGGCGACCCTGTGCACCCCGGAGGTGGCCGACGGCATCGCGCGGGGGAGCGTGCCGGTGCTGGCACACGGTCCGACGTTCATGGGCAACCCCCTGGCGTGCGCGGTCTCCAACGCCTCGCTGGACCTGCTGGCCGACGGCGACTGGCGGACCAGCGTGAAGCGCATCGAGGCCGGGCTACGGACCGCCCTCGCACCCGCCGCCGACGTGCCCGGCGTCGTCGACGTACGGGTACTGGGCGCGATCGGCGTCATCCAGCTCGACCACGACGTCGACATCCCCGCCGCCACGCGGGCCGCGACCGAGCAGGGCGTCTGGCTGCGCCCCTTCCGCGACCTGATCTACACGATGCCGCCGTACGTCACTCAGGACGCCGACGTCGAGCGCATCGCGGAGGCCATGACGGCGGCTGCCGCCGCCGGCTGAGCGGCCCCGCCGCCCGCTCATGACGAGGGGCGCACCCGTAGGCCCTGCATGCCGCCGTCGACGGGGAGCGCCGTACCGGTGGTCGAACCCGACAGTGGCGAGGCGAGGTACGCGATCGCGTGCGCCACCTCGTCGGCGCTGACCAGCCGCCCCATCGGCTGGCGGGCGTTCAGCGCCGCGCGCTCGGCCGCCGGGTCGTCGGCCCGGTCGAGCAGCCGGCCGACCCACGGCGTGTCGGCGGTACCCGGGGTGACGCAGTTGACCCGGATGCCTTCCCGGACGTGGTCGGCCGCCATCGCCAGGGTCAGGGACAGCACCGCGCCCTTCGAGGCGCTGTACAGCGCGCGCTGCGGCAGGCCGGCGGTCGCCGCGACCGAGCAGGTGTTGACGACGGCCGCGGCGGGGGACCGGCGCAGGTGCGGCAGGGCGGCGCGGGTCACCCGCACCGTGCCGAGCAGGTTGACGTCGAGGACGCGCAGCCACTCGGCGTCGGGGTTGTCGGCGACCGTACCGATGGCGCCGATGCCGGCGTTGTTGACGACCACGTCGAGGCGGCCGAACCGTTCAGTGGCGCCCTCGACGGCGGCCCGCACAGCGTCATCGGAGGTCACGTCGCAGACGATCCCGACGAGCGGGTCGGGCAGTTCGTCGGCCTCGAGGTCGAAGCAGGCCACCCGCGCGCCGCGGGCGGCCAGCAGCGTGGCGGTGGCCAGGCCGATGCCCGACGCCCCGCCGGTGACGACCGCCACCAGGCCGTTGAAGTCACTCACCGCTCAAGCCTCCACTCTGGACCATCGGGGTAGCGGAACCGGCGCAGGATCTGCGGGTGCAGTTGCGCGCTGAACCCGGGCGCGGTCGGTGCGCGGTACCGGCCGCCGCGCACGACCACCGGGTCCACGAAGTGCTCGTGCAGGTGGTCGACGTACTCGATGACCCGTCCGGCCAGGTCGCCGGAGACCGCGACGAAGTCGAACATGGCCAGGTGCTGCACCAGCTCACACAGGCCGACCCCGCCGGCGTGCGGGCACACCGGTACGCCGAACTTCGCGGCCAGCAGCAGGATGGCGATGTTCTCGTTGACCCCGCCGACCCGGGCGGCGTCGAGCTGGAGTACGTCGATCGCGCCCGCCTGCAGGAGTTGCTTGAAGACCACGCGGTTGGCCACGTGCTCCCCGGTGGCCACCCGTACCGGCGCGCACGCCCGGCGGATCGCCGCGTGGCCCAGCACGTCGTCGGGAGAGGTGGGCTCCTCGACCCAGTACGGGTCGAACTCCCGCAGCCGCTCCACCCACCGGACCGCCTCGTCGACGTCCCAGCGCTGGTTGGCGTCGATCGCCATCCGTACGTCGGGACCGACCGCCTCGCGGGCGATGCGCATCCGGCGTACGTCGTCGTCCAGGTCGGCGCCGACCTTCAGCTTGATCTGCGTGAACCCGTCGGCCACCGCCTGCTTGGCCAGCCTCCGTACCTTCTCGTCGCCGTACCCGAGCCAGCCCGGCGACGTCGTGTACGCCGGGTAGCCGTCGGCGCGAAGCAGCGCCTCCCGCTCGGCGCGGCCCGGCTGGGCGCGGCGCAGGATCGCCAGCGCCTCGCCGCGGGTGAGCGCGTCGCTGAGGTACCGCCAGTCGACCAGGTCCACGATGCGCTCGGGCGCCAGGTCGGCCAGCAGTTTCCAGAGCGGCCGGCCGGCGCGCCTGGCGGCCAGGTCCCAGGCGGCGTTCACCACGGCGCCGATCGCCATGTGCATGACGCCCTTCTCCGGGCCGAGCCAGCGCAGCTGCGAGTCGCCCACCAGCTCGTGGTAGAGCCCGTCGAGGTCGTCGACGTCGCGGCCCATCAGGTACGGCGTCAGCGCCCGGATCCCGGCCGCCTGCACGTCGTTGCCGCGACCGATGGTGAACGCGAAGCCGTGCCCGTCCGGGCCGTCGTCGGTGTGAAGCACGACGTACGCCGCGGAGTAGTCGGGGTCCGGGTTCATCGCGTCCGAACCGTCGAGGTGGCGCGAGGTCGGGAAGCGGAGGTCGACCACGTCGACGGCGACGATCCGTGCCATGGGACCTCCCGCTCGCAGAAGCCGACCCCTCGCAACTGCCGAACATGATCCTATAGGGATCGGCATCCTATAGGAACTACTCGAACGACGCCCGGAGCCGGTCGCGGGCGCTCTCCAGGTGGTCGCGCATCGCCCGGTCGGCCGCCGAGGCGCTGCCGCGGGTGACCGCGGCGGCGATCCGCCGGTGCTCGGCGAGCGTCTGGCTGCCGCCCCCGCCTGCCGAGTACAGCCGGAAGATGTGCAGGTGGCAGTGGGTACGTTCGAGGGCGATCCGGAGCTGCCGGTTGCCGGCCACGCCTGCGAGCAGGCTGTGGAAGCGACTGTCGTGGGCGGCCAGGGCCTTGTACGCCTCGTACTCGTCGCCGGGCGGCGGCTCCGGGCACGACGCGACCTCTCCCGCGATCCGCACGTGGTCGTCGCGGTTGGCCAGCTCGGCCGCGCGGCCCGCCGCCCACGGCTCGACGAGCAGCCGGAACTGGAACAGATCGTCCACTTCGGAGCGGGTCAGCAGGGGGGTGGCGGAGTAGCCCCGCAGCGGCTCCTTGACGACGAGCCCGTCGGACTCCAGCCGGGCCAGCGCCTCCCGGATCGGCGTCTGCGACACGCCCAACTGCCGGACCAGCCCGTCGATGCTCACCCGTGCGCCGGGAGCGATGACGTGGTCCATGACGAGCGCCTTGACGGCCTCGTACACGTCGTCGGCGAGGACCTGCCGCTGCCGTGACGGGGCGGCCGGCCCGGCGCCGGTGGCCGGCCCCGCGAGCGAGGCGGTGCGCGGTGGCAGCAGGTGACTCGGCATGCGCTCCTCCGTTACCCGACAGGTCGGCGGGAGTGATGGTGCCACGGTCTTGACGCGCCCATAAGCGCCATCCAGAATCTCAGTCCAAATAGCCTATAGGATTCTGTCACTACGGCTCTGGAAAATCGGCGGCGCGGACGACTCGGCGCGACGGCCCCGGCCGTCCGGTCACCGGTCCGGTGCCTGTCGGCGGCAGGCTCACCCCGGCGATGGGAAGGACGGGTTCGGCATGCGTCAGACGACCCGGATAGGCGTACTTCTTCTCTCTGCCGCTCTTGCGGCGGCCTGCGGCGGCAACGGCGGCGACGGCGGCGACGGCGGCGACGGCGGTACGGGTGCCGGCGGGCCGAGGGTCGGAGTCGACTTTCCGCGCGCCGACACCGACTTCTGGAACGCGTACAACAGGTACGTGCCGGGGAAGGCCGCGCAGGTCGGGGTGGACCTGCTGCCGCCGACCAACTCGGCCAACGACATCCAGAAACTGGTGTCCAACACCCAGACCCTGACCAGCCGGGGAGCCAGGGCGATCGTGATGGCGCCGCAGGACACCGCCGCCATCGCGCCGACCCTGAACCAGTTGGAGCAGAAGAAGATCCCGGTCGTCAGCGTCGACACTCGGCCGGACACCGGCAAGGTGTACATGGTGGTCCGCGCCGACAACCGTGCCTACGGCACCAAGGCGTGCGAGTTCCTCGGCACCACGCTCAAGGGCAGGGGCAACGTCGTCGAGTTCCAGGGCGCGCTCACCTCGATCAACGGCCGGGACCGGTCCGAGGCGTTCAAAGACTGCATGACCAGGAAGTACCCGGAGATCAAGCTGTTCGAGATCCCGACCGACTGGGAGGGCACGAAGGCGTCCGCCGGGCTGACCACCGTCCTGGCCCAGACCGGTAACAACATCCAGGGCATCTACCTGCAGGCCGGCGGCGCCTTCCTCGCCCCGACGCTCCAGGTGCTGCGGCAGAAGAACCTGCTCGTACCGCCGGGCGACCCGAAGCACATCGCGATCGTCTCCAACGACGGCATCAAGGCCGAGCTGGACGCCATCAAGGCGGGCGACATCGACGCGACGGTGTCGCAGCCCGCCGACGCCTACGCGCAGTGGGGCCTGTACTACGCCAAGGCGGCCGTCGAGGGCAGGACGTTCCAGCCGGGCCGGACCGACCACGACAGCACCATCATCGCGCTGCCGAACGGCCTGGAGGACCAGCTGGCGGCGCCGCTGGTGACGAAGAACCCCGGTACCTTCGGCGAGTACTCCAGCGTGGCGGCCGGCGACGCCGCGCTGTGGGGAAACCAGTGACCGAACCGGTGGCGTCGGCCGTCGCGGTCACCAAGCGGTACGGCAACACGGCCGCGCTCACCGATGTCACCCTGGCCGTCCGGGCCGGCGAGTCGCACGCCCTGGTGGGGCGCAACGGCGCCGGCAAGTCGACCCTGGTCTCCGTCCTCACCGGACTGCAGGCGCCGGACGGCGGCGAGGTCCGGTTCGGCGGCGGGCCGGCGCCGCCGCTGGGCGACCGGGCCGCGTGGCGCCGGCTCGTCGCGTGCGTGTACCAGAAGTCGACGATCATCCCGACCCTGTCGGTGGCCGAGAACCTGTACCTGAACCGGCAGACCGACCGCGGCCTGATCTCCTGGCGCCGGCTGCGTACGGACGCGCGGGTCGTCCTCGGCGAGTGGGGCCTCGCGGTCGACCCGGCCCGGCCGGCCGGCGACCTCAACGTCGAGCAGCGGCAGATGCTCGAGATCGCGCGGGCGTTGAGCCACGGCGCCCGGTTCATCATCCTCGACGAGCCGACCGCCCAACTCGACGGCGCCGCCATCCAGCGACTGTTCCGGCGGCTGCACGGACTGCGGGAGCAGGGCGTGACGTTCCTGTACATCTCCCATCACCTGGACGAGATCTACGAGGTCTGCCAGGCGGTCACGGTGCTGCGTGACGGCCGGCGCGTGGTGACCGCGCCGGTCGGCGAGCTGCCCCGGCCGCGCCTGGTGGAGGCGATGACCGGGGAAGCGCAGGGCCTGACCGGGACGGCGGCCGGCCGGCCCGCCGTGCGGGAGGACGCGCCAGTCGCGCTCAAACTTCAGGGACTGCGGCTGCCGGGTACGTACGAGGCGGTCCACCTGACCGTACGCGCCGGTGAGGTGGTCGGCCTGGCCGGCGGCGGCGCGAGCGGCGCGCTCGAGGTGGGGGAGACGATCGTCGGCCTGCGTACCGCCCGGGAGGGCACCGTCGAGGTCGCCGGCCGGAGCGTGAAGGCCGGCAGCGTGCCGGAGGCCATCGCCGCCGGCGTCGGCTTCGTACCGCACGACCGCCACGCTTCGGGCTTCGTACCGACGCTCTCGGTGGCAGAGAACGCCACACTGTCCATTGCGGACCGGCTGGGCCGCTTCGGCTGGGTCGGGCCGGGGCGGCGCCGCGCCCTCGCCGAGCGGTACATCCGCGACCTCGACATCACCACCGACGGCCCGCAGCAGCCGGTGTCCGGCCTGTCCGGCGGGAACCAACAGAAGGTCGTGATGGCGCGGGCGCTGTCCGGCGAGCCCCGCGTCCTCGTCCTGCTCAACCCGACCGCCGGCGTCGACGTGCGCTCCAAGGAGTCACTGCTCGGCATCGTCGACGCGGCGGCGGCCGCCGGAGCGGCCGTCCTGGTCGTCTCCGATGAACTGGACGATCTGCGCGGCTGCGACCGGGTGGCGGTCATGTTCCGCGGCCGGATGGCCGGCGAGTACCGCCGCGGCTGGCCCGACCACGGGCTGGTGGCCGCGATGGAGGGAGTCAGTGGTGAGCCAGGTCGCTGAAACCGGTACCGCCGTCGTGTCGCCCACCCGGTCGGGTCCGCGCCTGGCCCGGCTGCGGGACTTCGCGCTGCTGCCGGTGATCGCCGTGCTGTTCGTGGTCGGCGCCCTGGTCGACCGGGCGTTCGCGACCACCGACAATGTGCTCAACGTCCTTCAGTCGCAGACCGAACTGGGGCTGCTCGTCCTGGCCGAGACGCTGGTCCTGATCGCCGGCCGGTTCGACCTGTCGCTGGAGGCGACGATCGGCCTGGGGCCCGCGCTCGGCGTCCTGGTACCGGCCTGGCTGCACCTGTCGGCGGGCTGGTCGATCCCGATCTGCCTGCTCGTCGGCGTGCTGGTCGGCGTCGTCAACGGCCTGCTCATCGTGAAGTTCCGGCTGAGCGCGTTCGTGCTCACGCTCGGCATGCTGGTCGCCGGCCACGGTCTGGTGATCGCCTTCACCAAGGGCGCGAGCATCTTCAAACTGCCGGCCTCGTTCACCTACGCGGGCAGCGCCGTCTGGGGCCGGGTACCGGTGTCGGTGTGGATCTGCGCGGTGCTGTTCGCCGCTGGGATCGTGGCCCTGGGCTTCCTGCGACACGGCCGGGCGCTGTACGCGATCGGCGGCAACGTCGACGCCGCCCGCGCGGCCGGTATCCGCACCGACCGGGTGCTCATCGTCGGGTACGTCATCGCCGGTCTGCTGGCCGCGCTCGCCGGGCTGCTCTACTCCGGCCACTACGGCTCCGTGACGGCCAGCCAGGGCAACCAGATGATCTTCCAAGTGTTCGCCGCGGCAGTGATCGGCGGCGTTAGTCTCGACGGCGGCAAGGGCACAATCTTCGGTGCGCTCTGTGGTCTGATCGTTCTGGGTTTGATCCAGAATATTCTGACCTTTGCGGGCGTACCGGCCGAGTGGTTCCAGGCGATCAACGGCGTGATTATCATCCTGGCCCTGGTCCTCTCCCGGCTGGTCAGCGGAAAGGCACAGGACTAGGGGAGGATGTCGCCCATGACGTCGCGAGTGGACGCGCATCACCACATCTGGGATCTGTCGGTGCGCGACCAGCCGTGGCTGGAGGGTGAGGCGTACGCCCCGATCCGGCGCACCTTCACGGTCGACGACCTCGCCCCGGAAGCCGGCGCCGCCGGGGTGAGCGCGACCGTCCTGGTACAGACGCTCGCGGTACCCGGCGAGACGCCGGAACTGCTGCGGGCCGCCGTCGACCACGACCTGGTCGCCGCGGTGACCGGCTGGGTCGAGCTGACCGCCCCGTCGGTGGCCGACGACCTGGCGGCCCTGCGCTCCCGGATCGGCGGCGCCTACCTGCGCGCGATCCGGCACCCGGTACAGGACGAGCCCGACCCGGACTGGCTGTGCCGTACCGACGTGCGGCGCGGGCTGCGCGCCGTCGCCGAGGCCGGCCTCGGGTACGAGCTGCTGATCAGGCCGCCGCAGTTGCCGGCCGCGCTGCGCGCCGTGGAGGAGCTGGACCACGTCGAGTTCGTCCTCGACCACTGCGCCAAGCCGTACATCGCCGACGGCGTCCTCGAGCCCTGGGCCAGCCAGATCCGGCGGCTCGCCACCCACGCGAACATCACCTGCAAGCTGTCCGGGCTGGTGACCGAGGCGGACTGGGAACGGTGGAGCCCCGAGTCACTGCGGCCGTACGTCGACGTCGTCGTGGAGGCGTTCGGCCCGGACCGGCTGATGTTCGGCTCCGACTGGCCGGTGTGCCTGCTCGCCGGTTCGTACGGCCGTTGGGTGCAGACCGTCGACAAGCTGATCGCGCAGCTCAGCCCGGACGAGCGGACGGCCATCACGGGCGGGACCGCCCGCCGCTTCTACGGGATCCCGAAGGGCTGACCGGATGCGGACGATCGCCCTGCACACCAGGCTCAAGCCGGGCTGCGAGTCCGAGTACGAGCGGATCCACCAGGTGATCCCGGCCGACCTCGACGCCGCCCTGCGCTCCGCCGGCGTGCGGGAGTGGCGCATCTGGCGCGACGGGCAGGATCTGTTCCACCTCGTGACGGTGGAGGACTACCGGGCGATGCGGCGGTACCTGGCCGAGCACCCGGCCAACGTGGCCTGGCAGGCGACCGTCGGGCCGCTGCACGACGTACCCGACGACTACTCGGGCGAGGACGAAGGCATCCGTTTGGTGTGGGAGCTTCCTCAGCAACCTTCTTCATGATCCTTAAGGATTCGGGTGCCGGGTGGAGGGTCGGCCCCCCTGGTGATCTTGCGATGCGGGACACATTGTATTAATAACCTACTTGATTGATAGGTTATAACTGTTGCGATGCCCCCTGGGGCCATCGGGTCAGTGGTGGAACCATGGACACGAGCAGGCTCCAGCTTCGGCCAAGGAGGCCCCATGGCGCTGTGGAAGCCCGACCCCAGTTTCTATCCGTCACCCCGCCAGGCGGTCGAGGCGCCGCCGGAGAAGCTCGCGTACCTGGCCGCCTTCGACCGGTCCGCCGAGAAGCCCGACGCGATCGCCGTCCTCGACACCGACCCCGACTCCGACCGGTACGGCCAGGTCGTCGGCTGGACCGACCTGCCCTACACCGGCGACGAGCTGCACCACTTCGGGTGGAACGCGTGCAGCAGCGCGCTGTGCCCGTACGCGCCGCACCCGCACGTCGAGCGGCGGTACCTGGTCGTCCCCGGCTTGCGCTCGTCGCGCATCTACGTCCTCGACACCAAGGCCGACCCGCGCCAGCCCGAGATCGTGAAGGTGCTGGAGGCCGAGGAGCTGGCCAAGCACGCCGGCTACTCCCGGCCGCACACGGTGCACTGTGGACCGGAGGGCATCTACGTGTCGGCGCTCGGCGGCGCGAACGGCGACGACGGGCCGGGCGGGATCGCGCTGCTCGACCACACCTCGTTCGAGGTGCGCGGCCAGTGGGAGATCGACCGCGGGCCGCAGTACCTCGCGTACGACGCCTGGTGGCACCTCGGCCACGACACGCTCGTCACGAGCGAGTGGGGCACGCCGTCGATGATCGAGGACGGGCTCGTCGGGGAGTTGCTGCTGGGCCGTAAGTACGGGCACGCCCTGCACTTCTGGGATCTGCGCAAGCGCCGGCACCTGCAGCGGGTCGACCTCGGCGACCAGTACCAGATGCCGCTGGAGTTGCGGCCGGCGCACGATCCCACGAAGGACTACGGGTTCGTCGGCGTGGTGGTCAGCGTCGAGGACCTGTCCGCGTCGATCTGGCTGTGGCATCGCGACAAAGGCAAGGAGTGGCAGGTCACCAAGGTCATCGACATCCCGGCCGAGCCCGCCGACCCGGCCCTGCTGCCACCGATCCTGCAGCCGTTCGGTGCGGTCCCGCCGCTCGTGACCGACATCGACCTGACGGTCGACGACAAGACCCTCTACGTGTCGGCGTGGGGGACCGGCGAGCTGCTCCAGTACGACGTGAGCGACCCGTTCAAACCGGTCAAGACCGGCTCGGTGCGCATCGGCGGCATCGTCGGCCGGACGCCGCACCCGGCCGCGCCGGACCAGCCCCTGCGCGGCGGCCCGCAGATGGTCGAGATCAGCCGGGACGGCCGGCGGGTCTACGTCACCAACTCCCTCTACGGATCCTGGGACGACCAGTTCTACCCGGAAGGGGTGGGCGCCTGGGCGGTGAAGTTGGACGCCGACCCGGCCGGCGGCATCGCGCTGGACGAGCGCTTCTTCCCGAACGGTGACGACTTCCGGGGGCGGCGCGTGCACCAGGTACGGCTCCAGGGTGGCGACGCCTCCTCCGACTCGTACTGCTACCCGTGACCGGCTGGCAGTGGCTGGCCCTGGCCGGGCTGGGCGCGTTCCACGGGCTCAACCCCGGTATGGGCTGGCTGTTCGCGGTTGCGATCGGCCTCCAGGAGCGCAGCCTTAGCGACGACTCTGGCTCGGCGACGTCTGGCGCCGCGCCGCGACCCAGAGCCGTCGCCGCGCTGCTGCGGGCGCTGCCGCCGATCGCGGCCGGGCACGCGGCCTCGGTACTGGTCGTGGCCGGCCTGGTGGGTGTGTTCCAGTCGGTGCTCGCCACCCGGCTGGTCGCGATCGGCGGCGGTGCCGTCCTGGTCGGGTTCGGGCTGTGGCGGGCGTTGTCGCAGCGCCATTTCCGGTGGGCCGGGATGCGGCTGTCGGCGGCACAGCTCGTCTCCTGGTCGTTCCTGATGTCCTCGGTACACGGTGCGGGGCTGATGCTGCTGCCGGTGCTCGTCGCGGGCCCGACGCCGGCCGGCGGTCATCACCACGGGGCCGCGGCGGCGGGCGCCTCACTGTGGACCGGCCTGGGCGCCACGACCGTCCACACCGTCGCGATGGTGGCCGTCGCCGGTGCGGTGGCGCTCGTCGTGTACGAGGTCGTGGGGCTGCGGATCCTGCGTACCGCCTGGGTCAACCTGGACCGGGTCTGGGCGTACGCCCTGGTCGGGGCCGGCGTGGCGACGATCGCGACGGCCGTGACCTCCTAGGGCTCCCGCCGTGGTGGCGGGGCCGCCGGCGCGGTCTACAAGCCGCGCCGGCGGCGGATCACGATGCCGACCATGCCGATGCCCACGAAGATCACCGACAGGATGCACAGCGCCTTGAACAGCATGCCGTCACCGTAGTGGGCGGCGCTGCGCTCAGAACGCCCGGCGGTACTGCGCCGGCCACCCCGGCTCGGCGCCCAGCTTCATCGCCGCCCGGCGTGGCCAGTACGGGTCGCGCAGCAGTTCGCGGGCGAGCAGCACCATGTCGGTGTGCCCGTCGGTGAGGATCTCCTCCGCCTGCTCCGGCTCGGTGATCATGCCGACGGCGGCGGTGGGGATGTCCGCGCCGGCGCGTACCCGCGACGCGAGGGGCACCTGGTAGCCCGGTCCGACCGGGATGGTGGCGTGAGGCACCACGCCGCCGGTGGAGCAGTCGATCAGGTCGGCGCCGGCCGCCTTCAGTTCACCGGCCAGCACCACGCTGTCCTCGACGGTCCATCCCCCGTCGACCCAGTCGGTGGCCGAGATCCGCGCGAGCACCGGCACGTCCTCGCCGACGGCGGCGCGGACCGCGCGGGTCACCTCGACGGTCAGGCGCATCCGGTTGGCGAGGCTTCCCCCGTACTCGTCGGTCCGGTCGTTGCTCAGCGGTGACAGGAACTCGTGCAGCAGGTAGCCGTGCGCGGCGTGCACCTCGACGGCCTGGAACCCGGCCTCGAGGGCGCGGACGGCGCCGGCCCGGAACGCCTCGACCACCTCGGCGATGCCGGCGGTGTCCAGCGCACGCGGCGTGCGGTACGTGAGGGAGAACGGTGTGGTCGTGGGCGCGACCGGCTCCCAGCCGCCGTCGGAGTCGGGTACGCCGTCGCGACCGATCGCAAACGGCGAATAGGTCGACGCCTTGAACCCGGCGTGCGCGAGCTGCATGGCGGGCACCGAACCCTGCGCGCTGATGAACTCCGCGATCGGCCGCCACGCGTCGACGTGCCGCCCGGACCAGATGCCGGTGTCCTCAGGGGAGATACGCCCCTCGGGGTTGACGGCGGTGGCCTCGGTGATGATCAGCCCGGCGCCCCCGACGGCACGGGACCCGAGGTGGGTGGCGTGCCAGGACGTGGGCAGCCCGTCGCGGGCGGTGCAGCTGTACTGGCACATCGGGGACATACCGACGCGGTTGGGCAGGGTGACCGCACGCAGGGGGAGCGGCTCGAACAGCAGGCTCATCCAGTCATCCGTTCAGGTGGTGAGGAAATTCCCTATCAGATCAATAGGAAAATCAAGTAGGGTGTCTGTCATGCGGGCCACTCTCCATGCCTCGCCCGGCTGGCGCCGCGCCGTCGGCGGCCTGACGCGCTGTCTCTGACCTCCGCCGTCCCGCGCGACCGGGCGGCCGATGCGTTCCCAGCAGGCCGAACTCCGCCGAGAGAGCAGACATGTCCCATACTCTTACCCATTTGCACGCCAGTCGCCCAGTGACGGGGCTCGCAGCCCTCGCCCGCCGCTACGCCGAGGACCCGTCGAACTGGCCGTTCGCGCCGCGATTCAACCCCGTCTCCCGCTGGTACGCCCGGATCGGCGGTGACCGAACTCACGAGGCCTGGCTGCTGACCTGGCTGCCGGGCCAGTCCACCGACCTGCACGACCACGGCGGGTCGGCCGGCGCGTTCGTGGTCGTCAGCGGCGTCCTCACCGAGCAGGTGGCGACCGTGGCCGGAGCCGGGCCGGTCACGCCGGTCGAGACCACGCTCGCCGCCGGCGCGGTGCGGGCGTTCGGGCCCCGGCACGTGCACCGCATCGTCAACGCGGTTACCGCTCCGGCGGTGAGCCTGCACGTCTACGCCCCGTCGTTGACTCAGATGACGAGGTACCGCATCGACGACGGCGTGTTGAGCGTCGAGGTCGTGGAGAAGGCGGGAGTCGACTGGTGACCGGCCGGCGTGGCATCGCGCAGGTCCTCGCGGAGGCGCGGGCCCGGCTGGACCGGCTGGGCCCCACCGAGGTGACGCACGCCCAGCGCGCGGGCGCCGTCCTGGTCGACATCCGGCCGGTCGCGCAGCGCGTCGCCGGCGGCCAGATCCCGGGCGCCCTCGTCATCGAGCGCAACGTGCTGGAGTGGCGCTTCGACCCGACCAGCGACGCCCGGCTGCCGATCGCGGACCGCTACGACCTACCCCTGATCGTGTACTGCGAGGAGGGCTACACCTCCTCGCTCGCCGCCGCCGCCCTGCAGGACCTCGGCCTGTTCCGGGCCACCGACCTGGTCGGGGGCATCAGCGCCTGGCGCGCCGCCGGCCTGCCCCTCCAAGTGGCGCCGGAGGCACCGTGACCGGGCACACCGGCACCGTGACCGGGCACACCGGCACCGTGACCGGGCACACCGGCACCGTGACCGGGCACACCGGCGCCGTTACCCCACCGGCCGCCCTCGCCGTAACCCGGCGACGCCGGCGGCCAGCCGCCGTCGGAGACGGCCACCTCGAGGAGACCCCCATGCCCGCCGTTCGCGCCCTGCGCAGCCTGCGCACCCACCGGTCCGCCCCTGCGAACCCCGTTGCCCGTACCCTTCCCCAGTCCCCGACGCTCGTCGTCAACGTCCAGATAGCGGTGCCGGGGGGTACCCCGGCCGCAGAGCGGGTGTTCGCGCTCGCCGACCGACTGCACGCCCTGGCCGTGGACGACGATTACGCCGCCCGGGTGTCGACCACCGTCGCCCTGGTCCCCACCGAGCCGGAGCCGGCCGTCGGCTACGCCGAGACCGAGCCGGGTACCGGGCCGCCGGTGCCGCCTTCACCCGTACCCGACCTCGTCCTGCTCGTCGACCGCCGCATCGCACTGCTCGACGGCCGGTCGATGCGCCTGACCAGACTCGAGTACAACCTGCTGCTCTGCCTCGCCGACAACGCCGGCCGGGTGCTCACCCGCGGCCAGCTGCTCCGCCAGGTGTGGGGGTCCCCGGTGGCCAGCAGCGGGCGTACCGTCGACGTCCACATCCTCCGGCTGCGGGCCAAGCTCGGTGGCCGCGGCCCGGTCATCAGCACCATCCGGGGCGTCGGGTACCGGATGGACCGACAGAGCCGGGTCGCGGTGATCCGCGACCCCGGTAGTCCATCGTGAACAACAGCCCGAGAATTCACAGGTACCGGGTGATGTAGCCCCGGGCTCGGAAGATCCGCAGCATCCAACCGAGGTAGCCGAGGCTCGCCACGACGAGGACCGCGGTGCCGGCCCCGGCCAGCCACAACTCGCCCCAGGGCGTCGGTCGACCGGCGGCCAGCAGGCGACCGGCCTCGAACGCGTGGGTGGTCGGCAGCGCCCGGCCGATCGGGCGGATGGCGGCCGGCAGGGCGCTCACCGGGTAGAACACGCCGGACAGCGGCATCGTCATGAAGAGGATGCCCCAGGCGAGCACCTCCGCCCCGCTGCCGAAGCGCAGCACCAAACCGACCACGAACATCGCGATCGCCCACCCGATCGCGAGCAGCAGCACCGCGATCGGGATCAGTCCGACGCCGATGCTGGTGACGTCGAAGGCGTACGCCCCCCAGGCGATCAGCGCCACCACGCCCACCCCGGCCACGAGCTTGACCAGCCCGAACAGTGCCACGCCGGCCAGGTACTCCCACTCCCGCATCGGCGTGACCATGAGGTTGAGGACCGTACGCGACCAGGTCTCCTCCAGGAAGCCGGTCGCGACCGCGATCTGTGCCTGGTACACGACGTGCCAGAGCACCACCCCGACCAGCAGGTACAGCGTGACCTGGCGCGCCGTCCCGGTGGCCCGGCTGGCGGCGAAGATGCCGATCGAGCCGAAGAGCACCACGTCGACGGCCGGCCAGACCACGACGTCGAACACCCGGTGCGGGCTGCGTCGAAGCACGTACGCGTGCCGCGCGGCGATCGCGAAGACGCGCCGCGCCGACTCCGCCGCCGGTCCGCTGTTCATGCGGCCTCCTCGTCCCGCGCCAGGTGCAGGAACACGCCCTCCAGCCCGTCGCGGCCGAAGCGGTGGGCGATGTCGGACGGCGTACCGTCGGCCACTACCCGGCCGCGGGCCAGGAAGACCACCCGCTCGCACAGCCGCTCCACCTCCACCATGTTGTGGCTGGTCACCAGCAGCGCGGTGGCGTGTTCGGCGCACAGGTCGCCCAGCCCGGTACGTACCCGCTGTGCCACGTCCGGGTCGAGGGACGCGGTCGGCTCGTCGAGGACGAGCAGTCGGGGCTCGTGCAGTACCGCCTTCACGATGCCGACCAGCGTCTTCTGCCCGCTGGACAGTTCGGTACCGAGGGCGCGGGCCAGGTGCCCGACCCCGAAGCGCTCCAGCGCGGCCTGCGCCGCGTCGTCGGCTCTGCGGAGCCCGTACAGGCGGCCGAACATCCGCAGGTACTCGATCACCCGCATCTGATTGGGCAGTGGCAGGTAGCCCGCGGCGAAACCGACCTCGGCCATCGCGGTGGGCCTGGCCCGGGGTAGCCGGTGGCCGAAGATCTCGACGCTGCCGGCGTCGGGGGTCACCACGCCCAGCGACATCAGGATCGTGGTCGTCTTACCGGCCCCGTTGGGTCCCAGTAGACCGACCCGCTCACCGGTGCGCACCGTGAGGTCGACGCCGTCGACGGCCCGACCCCGCCGGTACTCCTTCACCAGGCCAACTGCGCGCAGTGCGGCGGTCTCCATGCCGGAATGCTCCCAGCGTCGTCGGTTCGGCGAAACCGGTTTGCGCCCTTGCCGACGGTCCCGGCCGGTGAGGACTCAGCGGGCCGGCGCCGTCCAGTGCCCGGTCGGCACCCGCCAGGCGATGGCAGGCGGGCGCGCCCGGGGCGCCCGGTGCCACTCGTACAGCAGCCATCCGATGCCGATACCGGACACCACCATCAGCCCCGCCCAGTCCATGACCGTGATCAGTTGGACCTGGGTCTCGGTCGGCCGCGGGATGTAGCCGTGGGCGAGCAGGTTCTGCTGCCACGGCGCTCCGGTGAGCAGCAGGGTGAGCACCACCGAGATCTGGTGCATCGAGTCCCACAGGGCGTGCAGGAACGACACCCCCAGGTACGAGAAGAAGAGGCGGTCGGAGATCAGGAAGTGCTCACGGGTACTCGGTGAGAACAGCACCCCGCCGAGGATCGCCGTCCACAGCCCGTGCCCGAGCGGGGTGAGCAGCCCGCGCAGGATCTCCGTCTGTACGACCTGCATCAGCGACAGTCCGCGCTCGGTGAACAGGGCGGTGAACGCGTACCCGGCCGACTCGAAGGCGGCGAACCCGAACCCCACCGACGCGCCGAGGATCATGCCGTCGCGTACGGACTTGATCCGCAGTTGGCGGGTCAGCCAGGCCAGCGCGGCGAGCTTGACGCCCTCCTCGATCAGCCCGACCCCGAGGAACAGTCCGGGGGAGGGGTGTAGCAGGTACGACTCCAGCAGGGAGGCCGCCAGGACACCGAGTACGCCGCCGACGATGAAGGTGTTGAGGATCAGCGGTGCGCTGATCTCGCCGGTGTCGCGGCGTTCGAAGGCCCAGGCCACGAACGTCACCGGGACCAGGAAGCTGCCGAGCAGTACGAGCGTCGGGACGAGATTGGGGTTGCCGGTCAGGAACGTGACCACCACGGTGAGCAGCCACAGCACCAGACCGGCGACGAAGATTCGCAGCCAGGGCCGGCCGTGACCGGTCGACGGAGCGCTTACCTCAGCCATCGTCGTCTCCCGCGTTCATCGACGTCCAACTCGGTCTACCCAGTTATCACCCGGCCAACCGGGGGAAAGGCGGCGCTCGCCGGCAATCTCTATTAATCCTATGGGAATACATATATGCTTCGGGCATCCGTGTCGATACCAGGAGGTTGCCGTGAGTGTCACCGACGAGCTGATCGCGAACGCGGCCCGGTACGCGTCCACCTTCGACAAGGGCGACCTGCCGCTGCCCCCCGCCCGCGGAGTGGCCGTGGTGGCCTGCATGGACGCGCGGCTCAACCCGTACGGGCTGCTGGGATTGAGCGAGGGCGACGCGCACGTCATCCGCAACGCGGGCGGTGTGATCACCGCCGACGAGCTGCGCAGCCTGGCGATCAGCCAGCGGCTCCTCGGGACCACCGAGATCATCCTCATCCACCACACCGACTGCGGCATGCTGACGTTCACCGACGACGAGTTCCGCGGGAGCATCCAGGCCGAGGTCGGTATCAAGCCGCCGTGGTCGGCGGAGGCCTTCACCGACCTCGACGAGGACGTGCGCCAGTCGATCGCGCGGATCCTCGCCGACCCGTTCATCCCGAGCAAGGAGTCGGTGCGCGGCTTCGTGTACGACGTGCACACCGGCGAGCTGCGGGAGGTCGACAAGGCGGCCTGACCGCCTAACGGCGGGCGGCCAGGGCCTCCAGGGGACCGCGGGCGAAGTACAGCAGGAACATGACCGCGACCGCGTACAGCAGCGGGTGGACCTGGCGGCCCCGGCCGCCGGCCGTCTTCAGGAGCACGTACGAGATGACGCCGGCGCCGATGCCGTTGGAGATGGAGTACGTGAAGGGCATCAGGACGATCGTCAGGAACGCCGGGATCGCGATCTCGTAGTCGCTCCAGTCGATGCTCCGTACCGCGGTCATCATCAGGAAGCCGACCACGACCAGGGCGGTCGACGCGGCCTCGAACGGCACGATCGTGACCAGTGGGGCGAGGAACATCGCGAGCAGGAACAGCGTGCCCGTGACGAGGTTGGCGGCGCCGGTACGAGCGCCCTCGGCGACCCCGGCGGCGCTCTCCAGGAACGAGGTGGCGCTGGAGGCGCTCGCCGCACCACCGGCCGCCGCCGCGATCCCGTCGACGAGGAGGATCTCCCGTGCCCGCGGCGGAGCGCCGCTCTCGTCGAGCATGCCGCCCTCCTGAGCGACCGCGACCATGGTGCCCATCGTGTCGAAGAAGTCCGTCAGGATCAGGGTGAACGCGAACATCAACGCGACCAGCCAGCCCGCCCGCACCCAGGGGCCGAGCACGTCGAACCGGCCGAGCAGCTCCAGGTCCGGTACGCCGATGATCTTTTTCGGCAGCGTCGGGACGGTGAGGCTCCAACCCTTCGGGTTGGGCACGCCGTTGACCACCGACGGGCCGATCCTCGCGACTCCTTCGACCGCGATGGCGAGGAGGGTCGTGGCGGCGATGCCGATCAGGATCCCGCCCCTGACCCGGCGGACCATCAGCAACGCCGTCAACAGCAGGCCGAGGACGAAGACGAGCGCCGGCCAACTGGCGAGCCGGCCGCCGAGGCCGAGGCTGACTGGCGGAGTTCCCGCGCTGCCGCGGACGAACCCGGCGTTGACGAACCCGATCAGCGCCAGGAACAGGCCGATGCCGACCCCGATCGCCGTCTTCAACTGGGTCGGCACCGAGCGGAAGATGGCCGTACGCAGCCCGGTCAGCACCAGGATCGAGATGACCACACCCTCGATCACCACCAGGCCCATCGCGTCGGCCCAGGTCATCTGCGGCGCGACCTCGAACGCGACGATCGCGTTCACGCCCAGGCCGGCGGCGAGGGCCAGTGGGAACCGGCCCACCACGCCCATGAGGATCGTCGTCAGGCCGGCGACGAGCGCGGTCGCGGCCGCCACCGCGCCCAGGTCCAGCCGCGCGCCGTCGCCGTCCACGGCCGAGCTCAGGATCAGCGGGTTGAGGACCACGATGTAGGCCATCGTGAAGAAGGTCGCGAGACCGCCGCGGACCTCCCGGCCGACCGTCGAGCCGCGCTTGCTGATCTCGAAGAACCGGTCGAAGCCGTTGCGAGGCGGGCTGGCGGGCTGCGGGCCGGGCCGGAAGGCCTGGTCAACGGGTTCCATCGCAGTTCAACCCTAGCCGGGCACCGGCCCGGTCGTTCCCGGATGGGTAGGCGTACCAGGCGGCGGGCGCTCCGGACACGGCGCCGGGCTGTGACCCTGGGGGTGGTTGCGCCCGCCCGGTCTGCCGGCCGGCGTCGGGAGTGCGAGCATGGGCGACGTGTCAGGTCTCTATCGGCTGCGGGTTGCCCGCTACCTCGGTCTGCTCGGCGCGCTCCTGCTGGCGGGCGCCGCGTACCTCGGGGGATCGCTGCCCGGCAGCGACCTGCGGGGGACCCCCGCCCGCGTGCTCGCCACCCCGACGGGTCCGTACTGCCTGGCGGCGTGGCTCGTCGGCACCGCCCTGATGGTCGCCGCCTGGCTGCTCGTCGGCCGGACGGGACCGCCCAGCGCCCGCTGGGTCCTGGTCACCGCGGTGATCTGGGTGCTGCCGCTCGCGCTGGCGCCGCCGCTGAGCAGCCGGGACGTGTACGCGTACGCCTGCCAGGGCGCCGTGTACCTGGGCGGGTTGGACCCGTACCGGGTCGGCCCGGCGGCGCTGCCCTGCCCCTGGCTGGGCACCATGTCGTACGTCTGGCGCAACACCCCCGCGCCGTACGGGCCGCTGTACCTGGCGATCTCCGCCGGCATCGTCAAGGTCGCCGCCGGCCACCTCTGGGTGGTGATCGCGCTGCTGCGGCTCGTCGCGGTCGCCGGCATCGGCCTCACCGCGGTCTTTCTGCGGCGCCTGGCGCGGGCCTGCGGTGTGGACGACGCCCGCGCCGCCTGGCTCGCCCTCGCCAGCCCGGTCATCGGGGTGAACCTGATCTCCGGCGCGCACAACGACGGCCTGATGGTCGGCCTCTGCCTGGCCGGGCTGTTCCTCGCGGTGCGCCGCCGCCCGCTGGCCAGCGGGGCGCTGTTCGGCCTGGCGGTCGCGGTCAAGGCCACCGCCGGTGTCGCGCTGCCGTTCGCGGTACTGCTGGTGGTACGCCCCGAACGGTCGCCGCGACGGCTGGCCGCCGCGACGGCGTGGGTCGCGGCCGGCTTCGTGGCCGCGTACGGCGTGATCGCGCTGGCGACCGGGCTCGGTGTGGGGTGGCTGTCCGGCCTGAAGTACAGCGGGGTCACGATCCAGTGGACGTCGGTGCCGACCGCCGTGGGCATCGCGTTGGGGTACGTCGGTCGGCTCTTCGGCGCGACGCACCTGTCCCTGGGGCTGGTCGTCGGCGCCCGCGCCGTGGGCATGGCCGTCCTGGCCGTGGCGCTGGTCGCGATCTGGTGGCGGGCGCGCGGGCGGGGCGCACGGGAGATCGTCGGGTACGCCGCCTGGGCGCTGCTGGCGGCCACGCTGCTCGCACCGGTCTTCCACCCCTGGTACTGGCTGCTGCCGATCGCCGTGCTGGCCGCCGCCGGGTTCGAGGCTCGCTGGCCGGTGGTGGTCACCGCGGCAGCGGCGTTCCTGGTGCTTCCCGACGGCTACAGCCTGACCCGCGCCACCCGGATGCCCGGCTCGTTCGCCGTTCTCGCCGGCGTGATCTGGTTCGGGTGGCGCTACCTCGCCCGCCGCCGGTCGCTGGCCGAAGGGTCGGCGCAGCCCGACCAGATCGAGCCCACGGAGCGCATCCCGGCCGGCTGATCGTTCGGACTCCGATGATCCTGAAGGATCTCCGTATCGGGACACGGAGATCCTTCAGGATCAGAGGGCGCGCATGCGCGGGCTTCAGTCCTGGCGGAGCAGGTCCTCCCGCAGGCGGTCGAGGGTACGGCTGAGTAGCCGGGACACGTGCATCTGCGAGATGCCCAGGTCCCGGGCGATCTCCGCCTGGGTCATGTTGCCGTAGAACCGCAGGCTGAGGATCTTCTGCTCGCGGTGCGGCAGCTTCGCGAGCAACGGATGCAGCGCCTCGCGGAACTCGACCGCGTCCAGCCCGTCGTCCTCCTGCCCGAGCCAGTCCGCCGGAGTCATGGCGTCCTCGCCGGGGTGCGTCGGCGCGTACAGCGAGCTGGCCCGGTACCCGCTGGCCGCGACCATGGCCTCCACCACCGGCTCCTCATCGATGTCGAGGTGGTCGGCCACATCGCGGACGGTGGGGGAGCGGCCGAGCCGCTGGGTCAGCGACTCCCGCGCCTGGTTGATCTCCAGCCGTAGTTCCTGGAGCCGGCGCGGTACCCGTACGCTCCAGCCGCGGTCGCGGAAGTGGCGTTTGAGCTCGCCGACGATGGTCGGGGTGGCATAGCTGGCGAAGTCCGTGGTGTGGCTCGGGTCGAACCGGTCGACCGCCTTGAGCAGGCCGACCGCGGCCACCTGGTTGAGGTCGGCCGCCGACTCGCCGAGGCCGTGGAAGCGTCGGGCGAGCCGCTCGGCGTACGGCAGGCACGCTTCCACCACGCGTTGGCGCAGGTGGCGGCGGTGCGGGTCGTCGGCGGGGAGCTGGCTGATCGTCCACAGCAGAGTGTTGATCTCGTCACCCCACAGGCCCTGCCACTGGTGCCGGTCGGTGCCGAGATGCTCGACGTTGTCGGTGCGCTCGGCCGTCGACGGCAGTTCCAGCGGCGGGTCGTAGGCCGCCAGGGCCTTGGCCGAGCCGGTGATCTCCAAGACCTCGAGCGCCAGCCCCTGCGCGCCCTGGACCCGCAGGCTCCCGCCGCGTTCGGAAAGTTGTTCCTGTACACGCAGCATCACGCCGACTGCGCTGGCGTCGATCAGCCGGACTCCGGCAAGGTCGACGACGACCTGGTCGGCGCCGGCGTCGAGCTGCTCGAAAAGGACGAGCCTCAGACGCACTGAGGCAGCGAAGTCCAGTACGCCGGTGATCTTGACTAAATGTATGGAGTCGAAACGCCAGACTTCGACGTGTGCGGTTTCGGCCATGAGCGGCCCCCATCGTCGCGGAGAGACCCCACGTCCTTTCCAACTGTACGACGGCTGAAACCTAACTTGGTCCACAACATTTTTGCTGGCAGCGGGTATCACCGTCGGTTGTTACCTGGTAACTGAAGGGTGGCCCAGACCACCTTGCCGTTTTCGGTCGGGGTACTGCCCCAGCCGGTGGCGAGCGCTTCCACGATCTTCAGACCGCGCCCGTCCGTGCCGAACTCGCTCTCCGACCCGCCCAGTCGGGGCGCCGCGCGGCAGTCGTCGCGCACCGACAGGTGCAGATAGCGCTGGCGCAGCGAGACGGTCAGCTCCATCGGGGTACCCGCGTGCCGCAGCACGTTGGCGACGAGCTCGGTCGTCACGATCTGGGCCCGGTCGGTGACCGTGTCCACGTTCCAGCCGGCGCAGGCGCGCTTGACCAGCGTGCGGGCCTTCCCGAGGGAGCGCGGTACCGGCTTGAGGACCTGGCTCGCGCGCCGTCGCGGCACGTTGACGGAGCGGCTGGCGAGCGCCTGCTCGACCGTGGGGTAGATCGGGACGGACCGGCAGACCGCCATCCGGTCGAGCGCGGCCGACAGTTGCGGTCCGGGAGCGCCGAGAACCAGCGACGCGCCGGGCCACGCCGCGGCGTGGCTTGCCATGGAAGGGAGGACGGAAAGTACGATGTCATCGTCGGCATCCATCGTCGAGACGTCGACGACGATCAGCTCGGGCTGGCTGGCCAGGCACTGCAACAGGGTGGCGCGGACGGCCGGCGCGGTCTCCACCGTCAACGTTCCGGCGAGGCGCACCAGGGCGACGGGAGACTGCCGCTCCACGCGGCAGGACAGGTCCGGGCCGGACCCACCGGCCTCCTTCCGCCTCGTCCAGAACGATCGCGGTAGCACGGTCTCTCCTCGGGTGACGGTCCGACATGGCCGCGGATCTTTCGCCAGCGCGACTACCCCTTCCCCGCTTCGGTAACCATCGTCGTTCCGGATGTGCGCATATCCAGGTGGCGATCGGGTAGCGAGGTCTGCCGTACGGGACGGAAGGCATCGCGATGGGTCAGATCACCAGGCGCGGAGTGCTCATCGGCGGTGTCGCGCTCGGCGGGCTGTCGCTGAGTGGTTGCGGCGGGTACCCGCCCCCGTTCGGTGACCGGGGCGGCCCGGAGCAAGGCCCGCGCACCCCGGCGCCGGGGCAGGCAGGGCAGGGCATCCTGGACTCCGCCGATCAGATCCCGGTCGGCGGCGGGAAGGTGTACCCCACCCGCCAGGTCGTGGTGACCCAGCCGGTCCAAGGGGTCTTCAAGGGGTTCCGCGCCGTCTGTACCCACGAGGGCTGCCTGGTCAACAGGGTCGGCAACGGCACCATCGACTGCCCCTGCCACAACAGCAAGTTCGCGATCACCGACGGCTCGGTCCGCCAGGGGCCGGCCACGAAGCCGTTGGAGTCCAAGACCGTCACCGTGGACACCGGCCAGGTTCGACTGCTCGACTGAGGATCTCACCGTGACCACCCCCGTTCACCCCACCACCCCGGCCGCCGACGCGCCGCCGCCTCCGGAGACGCGGACCGGGTCGGCCTGGGCGCCGCTGCGCCACCCCTGGTTCCGCCGTCTCTGGATCGCGCAGTTCGCCTCCAGCGTCGGCGGCTGGATGCAGACGGTGGCCGCCCAGTGGCTGATGCTGACGCTGACCAGTGCCGCGTTACCGGTCGCGCTGGTACAGACGGCGCTGAGCCTGCCGGTCTTCCTCGTCGGGCTGCCGGCCGGCGCGCTGGGCGACGTGATGGACCGCCGCCGGCTCCTGATCATCGCGCAGGGCTTCACGCTGGTCGCCGCTGCGGGGTTGGCGGTGCTGACCTTCGTCGGGCTGATGACGCCCTGGCTGCTCCTGTTGTTCACGTTCCTCATCGGGACCGGTGGCGCCCTGATGGCCCCGGCCTGGATAGCCGTCCAGCCGGAGTTGGTCTCGCGCGAGGAGATCCCGCAGGCGACCGCGATGAACGCGGTGAGCATCAACCTGTCCCGCGCCGTCGGTCCGGCCATCGGCGGTCTGATCGTGGCGGTCCTCGGCGCGGCGGCGGCGTTCGCCGTCAACGCCGTGTCGTTCCTCGGCTCGCTGATCGCGCTCAAGCGTTGGCCGCGACCTCGGGAGCTGCGCCCGCTGGGCGCCGAGCCGATCATGTCGGCGATGCGTACCGGGCTGGCCTACGTCCGCCACTCGCCGCCGGTACGGGCGGTGCTCATGCACGCCTCGATCTTCCTGCTCTTCTCGTCCGCGCTGTGGGCGCTGCTCCCGGTCGTCGCGGCCAAGCACATGCACCTCGGCTCCGCCGGGTACGGGCTGCTGCTGAGCGCGGTCGGCCTGGGCGCGGTGATCGGCGCCGCGCTGCTGAACTGGGCTCGGGAGCGGCTCGGCCTCGAGATGGTGGTGAGGGCCTGCTCCGTCCTGTTCGGCCTCGGCATGGTGGAGATCGCGCTGAGCCCGCACGTGCTCGCAATGGACCTGGTCATCCTGGTGATCATGGGCATCGCGTTCATCGGCGGCCTCTCGTCGCTGAGCGCCGCCGCGCAGACGGCGCTGCCGAGTTGGGTGCGGGCCCGGGCGATGGCGGTGTACCTGCTGGTCTTCCAGGGCACCCAGGCGGTGGGCGCCGCCATCTGGGGTGCGTTCGCGCAGGGCTACGGGACCGACCTCGCGTTGGCGATCGCCGGCGCCGGCGTCGTGATCGGCCCGCTCGCCGCGCACGGTTACCACGTGGGGTTGGGCGCCCACTACGAGCGGGAGATCTCGCCGCTGTCGATCGAGCCCCGTGTCGGGCCGCGTACCGACCACGACTCCAACCCGGTGCTGGTGATACGGGACTACAAGGTCGATCCGGAGCACGCCCGCGACTTCGAGAACGCTATGCGACTGGTACGCGGCAGCCGGCGCCGCTTCGGTGCGCAGCGCTGGAACCTGTACCACGACGCGGCCGATCCCACCCGGTACGTCGAGACGTTCACCGCGAACAACTGGCAGGAGCACCTGCGCCAGCACACCGAGCGCATGACCGAGGCCGACCGGATGATGGACGAGTTGGCCGAGCGGTACGCCCGCGGCGAGCCGCGGACGCGGCATCTCATCGGCACCGAGTAGGCGGGATCGGATCTCGATGACCTGGATCGGGGGAGCGGCGCCGCACGGTGGGCGCCGGATGGGGGCGCTGGACCGGCACCTGACCGAGTCCGTCCACGACCTGCTCGCCCACGACGACCGGCTGCGGGGCGTCGCCGTCGACGTCCGGTTCGACGGCGGGGTCGCCCACCTCGGCGGTGACCTGCGAGACGGCAAGGAGCTGCTGCTGGTACGCCGGCTCATCGGCCGCCTCGCCGGTGTGCTCGCGGTCTGGTCGCGGGTACGGGTCGGCGGGCGGGAACCGGTCATCCTCGACCTCGGCAGCGGCGAGATCAAGCAGTACCCGCCCAACATCGGCGTCGACCGGCGGCCGGCGACCGGTGTGGACGTACGCGCGGACCTGACGGACGGACTGCCCTTCGCCGACCGGAGCGCCGACGCGATCTTCGCGGTCCACGTGCTGGAGCATTTGATCGACTACCTGCCGCTGGTCGACGAGTGCCACCGGGTACTGCGCCCGGACGGCGTACTGCACGTGCTCAGCCCCTGGTGGCGGTACGTGAACGCGGTGGCCGACCCCACGCACGTCCGGCTGCTCGACGTCCAGACCATCAAGGGGATCTGCGCGCGCCCTGGCAGCCCCCTGCGCTGGTACCCGCTGCACGCCGGCTGCGACGGCGCCAGCGTCTTCGGCGACCTGGCGCCGCTGGCCGAGCAGGAGCCGGGCCCCGACGACGCGCACCTCGCCCGGTTCTTCGACTGAGTCGCTCCTGGACAGTGTCGCTCCTGGACAGTTCCGCGACCTGTAGCGCGCACAACTGTCCAAGATCGTAAGGGTCAGCCGGCCGCGCGATGGGTAACTCGGCGCCATGTACCCGCCGCCCGCTCCGACGGTTCCGCGCCCCGTCATGTGCCAGGACTGGCGGACGCTGACCTTCCTGCACTGGCGCTATCCACCCCAGACCGTCCAGGAGCTGCTCCCGGCGGGTCTGGAGGTGGAGACGTTCGACGGCGACGCCTGGGTCGGCCTGATCCCGTTCCTGATGGACCGGGTACGGGCACCGCGGCTGCCCTCGCTGCCGTGGCTGTCGCGCTTCCCGGAGACGAACGTGCGCACCTACGTGCGGGGGCCGGACGGCCGTACCGGCATCTGGTTCTTCTCCCTGGACGCCGCCCGGCTGCCGGCGGTCCTCAGCGGCCGGCTCGGCTACGGGCTGCCGTACCAGTGGTCGGCGATGTCGGTCCGCGGCGCCGGGGGCGCGATCGCGTACCACTCCCGGCGGCGCTGGCCGGGGCCGCCGGGCGCGCACTGCGACGCGCAGATCGAACTGGGCGACCCGTTTCCGCAGGGGGAACTCGGGCCGCTGGACCACTTCCTGACCGCCCGCTTCCGGCTGTACAGCGTGTTCGCCGACCGGCTCGTCGCCGCCGACGCCGAGCACCCGCCGTGGCCGCTGCGCCACGCCTGGCTCGGTCACCTCCGGCACAACCTGATCGAGGTGGCCGGCCTGCCCACGCCGCGGGGCCGGCCGCTGATGCACGCCTCGGACGGGGTACGGGTGCGCATCGGCATGTGGCGACCCGTACGGGCAGCCGCCCAGCCGGCCGTGGAGCAGGGCTGACCGTCACCGGTTGATCGCCGCCGGACCGTCCGGGTCGCCGGTCTCGCCGTACCAGGCCGCCAGCCGTCCGGCCCGGGCCACCGCCCGCAGCCGGCGTTCGACCGCCTCCCGCTGGGCGGTCGTCGCCACCACGAGCAACTGGTCACCGGTGGTCAGCCGGGTCGTCGGCTGCGGCACGAAGGCGCGCCCCTCGCGTACCACCAGCGTGACCGCGCACGGCTCGGGCAGGCGCAGCTCGAAGATCTCCACGCCGTGCAGGCGGGACCCGGGGTCGACGGTCAGCTCGATCAGCTCGGCGTCGATCACGTCCAGCGGCGCGAACTCGGCCCGCAACTCACGCCCGACCGACGTTGGTACCAGCCGCAGCCGGCGCGCCAGCGGCGGCAGGGCCGGCGCCTGCACCAGAATGAAGATGACGACCAGGCAGACGACCAGGTTGAGCAGTTGCCGGCTGCCGGGTACCCGGGCGACCACCGGGATGGTGGCGAGCACGATCGGTACCGCGCCGCGCAGGCCGGCGAGCGACAGGAAGACCTGCTCGCGCAGCGGTACCCGGAACGGCGTCAGGCACAGCAGTACGGCCAGCGGGCGCGCGACCAGCAGCAGCACGATCCCGATCACGAGCGCGGGCAGCAGACTCGCCCGCAGCTCGTGCGGGGTGGCGAGCAGGCCGAGCATGACGAACAGGCTGATCTGGGCGATCCAGCCCAGCCCCTCGGCCACCGACCGGGTCGCCCGGCGGTGCGGCAACCCGGCGTTGCCCAGGACCAGCCCGGCGACGTACGCGGCGAGGAAGCCGCTGGCGTGCGCGATCCCGGCCGCCGCGAACCCCATCACGCCGGTGGCGACCATCGCTATCGAGTGCAGGCCCGACGTCACCAGCGACAGCCGGCGCAGCAGCCAGACCCCGGCCCACCCCACGGCCAGGCCGAACAGGGCACCGGCAATCAACTCGTACCCGAGGTCGCCGAGCAGATGCACGACGCTGGTCGGGTGCAGGGTGGTGGTGCTCAGCGCGACGACGAGGATCACCGACGGCGCGTCGTTGATGCCCGACTCCGCCTCCAGCAGACCGGTCAGCCGCCGGGGCAGCGGCAGCGCACGCAGTACCGAGAAGACGGCCGCCGCGTCGGTGGACGACACGATCGCCCCGAGCAGCAACGACAGTTGCCACGACAGGTCGAGCGCGACGTGCGCGGTGACGGCGACGACCGCCACGCTGATCAGGACGCCGACGGTGGCGAGGATCGAGGCGGGCACCAGGACCGGCCGGATGAGCGAAACCTCCGTACTCAGACCGCCTTCCACCAGGATGACGGCGAGGGCGGCCGTGCCGAGTGCCTGGGCCAGCGCGACGTTGTTGAAGTGGATGCCGAGACCGTCCTCGCCGAGGCCCACGCCGACGGCGAGGAACGCGAGCAGCACCGGCAGCCCGACCCGGTGGGCCAGCCGCGCCACGGCGACGCTGACCAGCAGGATCACGGCGCCGGCGAGCAGGAAGAGGTAGACCTGTTGCAGGCTCATCGCCCGCAATCTTCGCCTTGATCGCCGCACCTTGCCTGAAGTTGTGGTCTGAGAACCCGTCCGAGACCACGACGTGCCGCACGTTTTGCCAGGTCAGGTCGTCAGTAGCCGTACCCCGAGTTGTTGTCGGCCGGTGCGGCGTCGGTGGCGGTCGCCTTCTTGCCCGCCGGGGTGGAGGCGAACCAGGTGTTGCCCACGCCCTGGCCCCCGGCCTCGCCCGGCGCGGTGTCCTTGGCGTACCGGTAGAGCGGCCAGCCGCCCAGCGTGATCTGGATCGAGCCGTCCTTGCGGGCGATCGTGCCGATCAGGTTCCGGTCGACGCCGCTGATCCGCACGTGGTCGGCGGTCGTGGTGACCGGTGGCCAGGTCTCCGCGCAGGTGCCGTCGCAGGTGGAGGCTGGTGGCTGCGCGGTGTCCTTCTCGAACCGGTACAGCGTCATGCCCTTACCGTCGGTGACGACGGAGCCCAGGTTGCCGACCTTCTTGGCGATGAGGCTGGGCGCGTTGTCCGTGCCGCTGGCGGACACGCGCCCCTTGTCGCTCGAGAACGCTCCGCAGGCGGAGGTGAGCGTCAGGGCGAGGGCCGACGTGGCCAGCAGGGCGGCGACGCGGGCGCGGGTCATCGTGAACCTCCGGGATGTGCGACCGTTGACATCCCAGGACACGGGTGTGGCCGGTTACCGGTTCACCCCGGGAGAAAGATTCTTCAGCCGCGCGCGGCCGTCACCACGTTCCGCAGCAGCAGCGCGGTGGTCACCGGGCCGACCCCACCCGGTACCGGCGTGATCGCGCCCGCCACCGGCTCGACTGCCTCGGTGTCCACGTCACCGACGAGCCCGCCGTCCGGGGTGGGGTTGGTACCCACGTCGATCACGACCGCGCCGGGCTTGACGTGCTCGGCGCCGAGCATCCGGGCCCGGCCCACGGCCGCGACCAGGACGTCCCCCTGCCGGGTGTGGGCGGCGAGATCACGGGTACGTGAGTGGCAGATCGTGACGGTGGCGTTCTCGGCCAGCAGCAGCAGCGCCGCGGGCTTGCCGACGACGTTGCTGCGCCCCACGACGACCACGTCGGCGCCCTCCAGTGGCGTCTGCTCGCGCTGCAGGATCTCCACGACCGCCTGCGCCGTCGCCGGCGCGAACGCCGGCAGGCCGGCGGCGAGCCGGCCGAGGCTCTCCGGGTTGGCGCCGTCGACGTCCTTGGCAGGCGCGATGTGCTGACCGACCTGGTCCAGGGTGATGCCCTTGGGCAGCGGTGTCTGGCAGATGATCCCGTGTACGGCCGGATCGGCCGACAGTGCGGCGAGCTCGGTGACCAGCTCGACGGCGGTCGTGCCGTGCAGGTCGATCCGGCGGGCCTCGATACCGACCCGCTCCGCGGCGCGCACGATGGACCGCACGTACCACGCGGTCGCCTCGTCGTCGGTGGGAACGACGATCGCCAGGGCCGGCGTGGTGCCGGCGGCGCGCAGCTCCGCCACACCGGCCGTCACGCCCTCCAGGATCGCCTTCGAGATCGCGCGGCCGTCGATGAGCGTCACCGGCTCAGTCCCTTCCGGACGGAGGCGACCACGGCGTCGGCGCGGTCGAGGTCGCGTTCGATCGAGGCGATCGCGTCGCCCAGCCGGGCCCGCTCGTCGTCGTCCTTGATGGCGGCCCGGTTGACCTCGATGTTGACGATCGCGGCCTCCAGCCCGGCGCGCGCCGAGGAGGCGGCGACCGCCACGTCGGAGAGGACGTTGACGTTGGCGCCGGGGAGGATCCGCTCGGTCAGGTCGAGCACGGTCGCCGCGGCCTGCGCGGTCCGCCACGGTACGTCCGCCGCGCCGAGCAGGGCCTGCTGGATGCGGGCCGAGCGGGCGGCCTTCTCCTCGTCGGTGCCCTTCGGCAGCTTGTACGCGTCGGTCACCGCGGTGAACGCGCGGGCGTCGTCCTCGGCCAGCCGGAGCGCCAGGCGGCGCTGCTCGCCGGCCTGCTCGCGGGCCTCGGTCATCGTCTGCTCGTGGTCGGCGTACCGCGGGTTGCCGATGGTCAGGTTGGCGACCATCTCCACCAGGCCGGCCGCCATGGCCACCTGCATGGCCGCGACCGCTCCGCCGCCGGGTGCCGGCGCCGAGGAGGCCAGGTCGTCGAGCCAGGCGCCGATCTCCTGGTGCTGCACGATGAACTCCCGTCTGCGTCGGGTGTTTCTCGGTCAAGAGTTAAGCAGATCGACGATCATCCGCTGTCGGTCGGGCTGTCGTACACCGGACACTTAGCCGGATTCCACGCCGAGCCGGCTCGTAACCCGCGATCCGTGGGTACGCCGGTGGCTGGCGACGTTTTGACCCGATGCCGACACAGTCCTGACGCATTTCGCCCGTACACCGGATGGAGTACCCCACGACGAGGTGACGAGGAGGCCCGGCCCGTGCGCGCGACAAGGACGTCGCGGATGGTCGCCGAATCGGTGACCCCGCGCATCGACTCCGAGCGGCAGTGCCGGTGCGGCACCACCGTCGTGTGGGACGAGGTGTACGGCTGGCTGCACGTGACCGGACCGGGCCGGCCGTGCCACCCGCCCCACCCCGCGTTCTCGCAGTGACGCCCCTTGAACCGTCCGTTGACAGCGTCCGGATCGCCCGGTTACGGTCCGTACCGACCGGTCGGTATGAGGAGTGCGATGGGAATCGATGACAGTCCACCGGGCCTCGACCTGGAACGGCTCGCCCCGTACCTGGAGCGGGCCACGGACGCCGCACTGACCGGCCCGATCACCGCCACCGTGATCAGCGGCGGCCGCTCCAACCTGACCTACCTGCTGAGCGGCGGGGCGCGGCGGGTCGTGGTCCGTCGCCCGCCGTTGGGGCACGTGCTGCCCTCCGCGCACGACATGGCCCGGGAGTACCGCGTCATCGGCGCGCTCTCGGCGACCGGCTTCCCGGTACCGACGCCGCTGCTGCTGTGTGAGGACGCCGAGGTGCTCGGGGCGCCGTTCTACCTGATGGAGTACGTCGACGGCGTGGTCCTGCGTGGCGCCGACCCGGTGGCTCCGGAGCAGGCCAGGTCCTGCGGGGACGCCCTGGTCGACCTGCTGGTCCGGCTGCACGCCGTGGACCACGAGGCGGTCGGCCTGGGCGGCTTCGGCCGGCCCGAGGGCTACCTGGAGCGGCAGGTGCGCCGCTGGTACCAGCAGTGGGAGCGCTCGAAGACCCGGGAGCTGCCGCTGCTGGAGCGGGTGGTGGCGAGGTTGGCGAACGAGATCCCGGACTCCTCGCGCGCGGGCATCGTGCACGGCGACTACCGGCTCGACAACGTCATGTTCTCGGCCGACCTCAAGACCATCCTCGCCGTCATGGACTGGGAGATGGCGACGATCGGCGATCCGCTCGCCGACGTCGGCCTGATGGTGGTGTACACCGACCGCAGCGAACTGGCGCCGACTCCGTCCGTACCCGAGGGTTTTCCGACGGGGGCGGAGCTTGCAGCGCGCTACGCGGCATCCACCGGAATCGACGTCGCGCATCTGGACTGGTACATCGCCTTCGGGCACTACAAGCTCGCCGTCATCAGCGAGGGCATCCACGCCCGCTACCTGCAGGGCAAGACCGTCGGTGCGGGATTCGAGACGTTCGGGCAGGCCGTGCCGGGCCTGATCGAGCGGGCGGCCGCGACTCTAGGGGAGTAGAGAGAAATGGACTTCGCATTCAGCGAGCGGGCGCTGGAGATCCAGCAGCGGGCCGAGGAGTTTCTGCGGGAGTGCGTGTACCCGGCGGAGGAGACCTTCGCCGCCCAGGTGGCCGAGCGCCCGGACTCGTGGGACTCCCCGCCGATCATGGAGGAGCTGAAGCAGGAGGCCCGCAAGCGGGGCCTGTGGAACCTGTTCCTGCCGCACTCCGAGTTCGGCGCCGGGCTGTCCAACCTGGAGTACGCGCCGATCGCCGAGCTGACCGGCCGCAGCCCGCTGATCGCGCCCGAGGCGATGAACTGCGCCGCGCCGGACACCGGCAACATGGAGATCCTGACCATGTTCGGTACGCCCGCGCAGCAGGAGCGCTGGCTCAAGCCGCTGCTGGAAGGCGAGATCCGTTCCTGCTTCTCGATGACCGAGCCGGAGGTCGCCAGCTCGGACGCGACCAACATCGCCACCCGGATCGAGCGCGACGGTGACTCGTACGTCGTCACCGGGCGCAAGTGGTGGTCGTCCGGCGCGATGAACCCGCGCTGCAAGGTCTCCATCGTGATGGGCGTCAGCGACCCCGACGGACCCAGGCACCGCCGGCACAGCATGATCCTGGTGCCGTTCGGGACCCCCGGCATGACCGTGGTGCGCCCCACCACCGTCTTCGGCTACACCGACGCCTCGCACGGCGGTCACGCCGAGATCCTCTTCGAGGGCGTCCGGGTACCCGCTTCGAATCTCCTGGGTGTTGAGAACGAGGGCTTCGCGCTCGCCCAGGCCCGCCTGGGGCCGGGCCGCATCCACCACTGCATGCGGCTGATCGGCATGGCCGAGCGGGCCTTGGAGCTCATGTGCAAGCGGACGCTGTCCCGCTCGACGTTCGGCCGGGTGATCGCGGAGCACGGGGTCGTCCAGGAGTGGATCGCCGAGGCGCGCATCCGGCTGGAGCAGGCCCGGCTGCTGGTCCTCAAGACCGCCTGGCTGATGGACACGGTCGGCAACAAGGGCGCGGCGATGGAGATCTCGGCGATCAAGGTGGTCGCGCCGGAGACCGCGCGGTGGGTCATCGACAAGGCCATCCAGGCGCACGGTGCGGCCGGGGTCAGCCAGGACACGCCGCTGGCCAACCTGTACTCCCACGCCCGTACCCTCCAGCTCGCCGACGGGCCGGACGAGGTGCACCGCCGCTCGGTGGCGCGCCGGGAGCTGTCCAGATGGCGCTAGGCGCCCGTGTTCCCGGCTCCGTCGTTCCCGGCTCCGTCGTTCCCGGCTCCGTCGTTCCCGGCTCCGTCGTTCCCGGCTCCGTCCAGGAGCGGTTGGTCGCCGCGGCGGTCCACCTGTTCGCCGAGAAGGGGTTCGACTCCACCTCGGTGCAGGAGATCGTCGAGCGGGCCGCGGTCACCAAGGGCGCGATGTACCACTACTTCAGGTCCAAGGACGACCTGCTGTACGAGATCTACCACGGCCTGATCAGCCAGCAGCTGGCCGATCTGGACCGCATCCTCGGGGCCGGTGGTACGCCCGGCGAGGTGATCCGTGCGGTCATCGTCGACCTGGTCGAGACGACCACCGAGCGGTTGGCCGAGGCGGCCGTGTTCGCCCGGGAGATGCACAAGCTGAGCGCCGAGCCGATGGCGGCGCTGAAGGCGCAGCGGCGCCGGTACCACGAGGTGTTCCGCGACCTGGTGGCGCGCGGGCAGGCGGACGGCGCGTTCGCGTCGGTGGCATCGGCCGACACCGTGACGCTCATCGTGTTCGGCATCGTCAACCAGTTGCCGCGGTGGTACCAGCCCGACGGGCCGAAGTCGCCGCGGCAACTGGCCGACGAGATCGCGGATTTCGTCCTGGCGGGGCTCGCCGTTCCCGCTTCGTATCCCGCTTCGTAGGGCCGGGGACTGCCCCCGGTTGCGCTGTCCACGTCGGAGCCGCGTTGTTGCGGCTTCGGCGTGGCTTCGGCGTTGGTGGCTTCGGCGTTGATGGCTCGGGCGTCGTTGGTGGCTTCGCGGTTGTCGGCGGCTCGGGCGTCGTTGGTGGCTTCGCGGTTGTCGGCGGCTTCGCGGCGCCGGTTTCGCTCGGTGCTGGTTTCCCCGCTGTGCGTGGCATCGTTTGCGGGCGGCTTCGCTTTTTGGTCCGCCCATTTTGTACACCAGGTGTGACAAGCCGTTTACCGAGAATCAGGACCGGTTGAAAAGTCGGCGCGAACGGCTGGAAACGATTGCACCCCCTTGGATAAAAGCTGTCCGATCATGGCAGACTTTGATTGATCACGAAGTACTCGTGCTCGGCTGTCGTCGCCACCCGAGTCCTCCCACCGGGCGGCGACTGATTTGTTCACCTCCATGGAGGCCCCACCGTGGCTGGCTACACCATCACCATCATGTCCAACGACGAGACTGCCGCCCAAACCACCATTCGCGTGGACACGGCTTCCGGCAGCGCCCGCATCACCGAACTGACCGTACGAGCGGCGGAGGGTGGCGGAATCTTCCCGCGGCAACTGCCGGCGCTGAACCTGGATCAGCTCATCGCCGCGCTCGTACCCTCGGCGCCGACCGCTCTCGCGTCGTCGGATGACTCCGAGCCTGCTTCCGCTTCGGTCGAGTCCCTTCCGGCGGAGTCCCTTCCGACGCAGCCCGCGACGAGCGAGTCGGCGGCGGTCGAGCAGGTTTCGGGTCCGGAGTCCGTACTCGTGCCCGAGGCGTCGGACGAGCCGGTCGAGACGCCGCAGCCGTCGGCATCGGTATCGGCGCGCGGCGCTCGGTCGTCCCGCGCGAAGAAGGCGGCCCGCACGGCGCCGGCGAAGAAGGCGCCGGCCCGTTCACGCCAGACCAAGGCGGAGAAGACGGCGGTGACGCAGTCGCCCAACGGCCGACGCGCGTACCGCCGGATGCCGGAGGCGAACGAACTGCTCTCCGCGTACCGCGAGGTCGGCGGGACCACCGCGCTCGCCCGGCACTACGGCGTACCCCGCCACACCGCCACCGGTTGGCTCCGCCGGCTGCGTATGCAGGGCCTGCTCGAGTCGTAGGTACCGCGAACGGTCCCCGTGGCGTCGGATGTGGCCGGCGCCCGGGGCCGTTCGCCGAGCGTCCTGGTCGCGGGCAGAGGGGAACTCGCGCGGTCCACTCGACCGGTAGCGTGCGGGCGGCAGGTTTCGAGAGGAGACGATGTGAGCGTTCCGCCCATGCCGCAGCAACCGGGTGGCCAGCAGTGGCCCGGGCAGCCCCAGCACGGTGGCCAGCCGCCCTACGGTGCGCAGCCTTCGCACGGTCCGCAGCCGCCCTATGGTGCTCAGCCTTCGCACGGTCCGCAGTCGCCCTATGGTGCTCAGCGTTATGGCGGGCAGCCGGCTTACCCGCCGCAGCAGCAGCCCTACGGCGGTCAGCCGGGGCAGCCGCAGGGATACCCGGCGCCTCAAGCCGCACCCGGTGGCGCACCGCATCCGGGCGCGGCGATCGCCCTGACGACCAAGTTCATGCCGATGGCGTTTCTCTTCCACTTCATCAAGCCCAAGGTCTATATCAACGGACACCCCATCGCCGTGGAATGGGGGCGCGCCGTGATCCCGGTCCCGCCCGGTGACCACCGAGTGGACGTCTACATTCCGTACTTTCTGCCGCCGCGGCTGGGGCCGGCCGACACCGCCGTCAGCCTGGCGCCGGGACAGATGGTCGAACTGGAGTACCGCGCACCGGTCGTCGCGTTCTCCCGGGGTTCCCTCGGCGCGCCGCCACAGAAGTACAACGGCATGCCGATTCTCATCGCGATGATGGCCGTCCTGGTGCTGCTCGGGCTGTGCTCCTGCCTGGTTCCGCTGCTCGGTTCCACATCTTCGCCCTGACCGCGTCGTCTTCGCCCTGACCGGGTCGTCTTCGGGTCGTCTTCGCCCTGACCGGGTCGTCAAAGTTGGCACTCCGGGGGGCTCGCGGATCGGTACGATTAGCACATGCGTTCGATTGAGGTGCTGACTGCCGGGCTGGATGCCCTGGCTGACGACGACGTCGACGCCCTGTCCGGTGGTGAGCTTCGGGCCCAGCTGCTGATGCTCTTGACAGTGGTGAACCGGGTGAATGCCGAGCTCGCCCGCCGGGTGGAGAGCTTCGACCGTCGGGGCCTGTCCGTCGAGGACGGCTGCCGGACCGCGGCCGCGTGGTTACGGGCCTTCGGGCGGTTGTCCGGGCACGCGGCCGCGGGCCAGGTCAAGCGGGCCCGGCTGTGCCGGCAGCTGGCGGAGCTGGCGGCCGCGGCGGCGGGCGGGGACGTGTCGGCCGAGCATCTGGATCGGGTGGAGCGTCTGTCCGAGCGGGTCGGAGTCGACCGGGTGGCCGAGGTGGAGACGGTGCTGGTCGAGGCCGCACGCCGACTGGACCCTTTCGATCTGGGCCGGGTGTGTGGGCGGGTGCTGGTTCATGTCGACCCAGACGGGGCCCAGCCTGACGCGGGCAGGGATTTCGCCCGACGCGGCGTCACCCTGTCGCCGTTCGACGGCATGGTGCTGGTGCGCGGTCAGCTCGATCCCGAAGGCGGCGCGGCATTGACGGCCGCGTTGGACGCACTGATGGGCGCGCCCGGCCCGGACGAGCTGCGTACCCCGGCGCAGCGCCGCGCGGACGCTCTGGTCGAACTGGCCCGCGGCGTCCCGCGCGAGGGCGCGGCACCGGCCGTCGGCGGGGCGCGCCCGCAGGTGGCGTTGCTGCTCACTCCGGAGAACCTGATCGATCGGGGGAGTCCCGAGCCGGCGCATCTGGAGTGGGTCGGCGACGTTCCCGACCCGGTCGCCCAGCGCATCGCCTGCGACGCCGACGTGTGGCGTGTCATCACCGACCCGGCGAACGGCCGGCCGCTGGACGTGGGCCGGGCGTACCGGCTCGTGCCGCACTGGCTGCGGAAGGCGCTGTACGCCCGCGACCGCGGTTGCCGCTTCCCCGGTTGCCACGCCCCGGCTGCGTGGACCGACGCTCACCACATCCGGTCGTGGGCCGCCGGCGGCCCCACGGATCTGGACAATCTCGTCCTGCTGTGCCGCTTCCACCATGGCCTGGTCCACGAGGCCGGCTGGAGCATCCGGTACGACCTCCGGACGGGCGCCGTCACGGTCGCCCGACCCGACGGCAGACCTTACGAAATCACGGCCCGGGCGCCCACCGTCGTCGGCGGAGCGGCCTGAGGTCGCGTCACGGATCGGAGGGCCCCCACGCTGCACCACTACAACCATCACCGACCGCATACCGCCATCGGCGACCAATCACCCATCAGCCGGCTAACCAACCTGTCCGGGCAGTACAGCTAGACCTCGGCTTCGCCGTCGAGTTCCCGGTACGTCACCCCGGGGAAGTCGACAAGCCCCAGCACGGTGTACCCCTCGGTACGGGCGGCCGCGTACTCGGTCGCCTGTACCAGGATCGGCCGACCGGCCAGCACGGCGTTGCCTCCGCAGTGGTCGAAGTGATCGCCCATGCCCCGATCACCCAGGCCCCGATCACCCAGGCCCCGATCACCCAGGCCCCGATCACCCAGGCCCCGATCACCCAGGCCTCCCAGTTGCCCATGCCTGACATCCAGTCTTGGCACTATATTTACTAGCATCTATCAATTGTTTAGCCGCGCATGTCATGCTCCGGGCGGACAGTGCCGAAGGGAGGACGCTGATGCGTTTCAAGCAGAAGGCGACGATGCTGGTCGCCTTGCTGACGGGAGCCTGTGTCGTAACGGTCGGCACCAACGAAGCTCCCGCCGCCGCGGCGCCGCCACGGCCTGACCACGTCGTGATCGTCGTACTGGAGAACCACGCGTACGGGCAGGTCATCCAGAACTCGAACGCGCCGTACATCAGTTCCCTGGTGTCGCAGGGGGCGAACCTCACCCAGTCCTTCGGCGTGACGCACCCGAGCGAGCCGAACTACCTCGCGCTCTACTCCGGCTCGCCCCAAGGGCTGACCGACGACTCCTGCCCGCACACGTACGGCGGTTCCAACCTCGGGCAGCAACTCCTGGCCGCCGGTCGGACCTTCGCCGGGTACTCGGAGGGCATGCCCTCGGACGGCTACACCGGTTGCACCTCCGGCCGGTACGCCCGCAAGCACAACCCCTGGGTCAACTTCACGAACGTCCCGGCCTCCGCCAACCTGCGGTACACGCGCTTCCCGACCGACTACACGAAGCTGCCCACGGTCTCATTCGTGATTCCGGACCTGTGCAACGACATGCACGACTGCAGCGTCGCGACCGGTGACGCGTGGGTGAAGCGGAATCTCGACGGGTACGTGCAGTGGGCCAGAACCCACAACAGCGTCTTCCTGTTGACGTTCGACGAGGACGACCACAGCGCCAGCAACCGCATCCCGACTGTGCTGGTCGGACAGCATGTCAGGACGATGGCGTCGAGCCAGCGCGTCACCCACTACGGAGTCCTGCGTACCCTGCAGGACATGTACGGGGTGGCCTGCACCGCGAACTCGTGCAGCGCCTCGGCGATCAGTGGGATCTGGAACTGACGACCCCGTGGTCGGCTAGTGGTCCCATCCGGAGGTTCCGGGCGCCGACGCCGTCGATGACGGCGGGTAGGGCAGCGAGCGTGCGTCGCCAGGAGTCCGGCGCCGAGGTGCAGTCGGAGTCGTGCAGCAGGACGGTCCCGCCGCCGCACAACCGGCCGGTGACCGTCGCCACGATCGACTCCGGGGTGGCGCCGGCCTCCCAGTCGCGTCCCCAGGCCGTCCAGAGCACCGGCGTGAGACCGAGCCGCTGAGCCGCGCGCAGCGCCGAAGTGGTCAGCACCCCGTACGGCGGCCGGAACCATCGCGGTTGCCGGCCGGTGACGGCGCCGATGAGGTCGCGGGCCCGGGCGAGGTCGTCGTACGTGTCGCGCGGACCGCGTACGAGCAGGCAGCGGTGCCGCCAGCCGTGCACGGCTACCTCGTGCCCGGCCGCGACGAGTTCCGCTCCGAGGTCCGGTGCCCTGCTGAGCATCTCACCTAGCAGGAAGAACGTTGCCCGTACGCCCTGGGCGCGCAGCAGTTCGAGAAAGGCGGGGGTCGACCGGGGGTCCGGTCCGTCGTCGAACGTCAGGGCCACGTGGTCGGGTCGGCCCTGGCCGGAGAGCCCGGGCAACAGTCGACGGCGCAGAGGTGCGATCGAGGTCAGCGCGGGAGCCGCGTGGGCGGCCAGCATCAACGCGGCGCCGGCGGCGAGCACGGATCCCGCGGATGAGGTAGCGGATGAGGTAGCGGAGCGCTTCACGGCAGTACTTTAGGCCGGCAGTGCTTGAGGCCGGCAGTGCTTGAGGCCGGCAGTGCTTCAGGCCGGCAGTGCTTCAGGCCGCGCCGCGATGCCCAGGATCATGTCGACGGCGCGACAGCGATCGATGATCGACGGCGCGGGTGCGGCCAGGGCCTTTGCCAGCGCCGCGCGCAGGTCCCGGGGTCGGCGTACCCAGTCCGCCCAGCCCGCTTTTTCCAGTGCGGCGGCGTTGGTTTCGCCGTGGCCCGGCAGGCAACGGTAGGTGACCACGGGTACGCCCGAGGTCAGCGACTCCAGCGAGGTCAGACCGCCCGCGTTCTGGACGACGAGATCGCAGGCCCGGATCAGGTTCGGCATGTCGTCGACCCAACCGAGCGCGACGATGCGCTCGTCGCGACTCAGCCGCCTGCGCAGTCGCTCGTTGTGCCCGCACACCGCGACGGGTACGGCCAGGCCGGTGTCGGCGATGTCGCGGGCGGAGCGGTCAACCGACCCGATGCCCCAGGAGCCGGCCACCACCAGGGCCAGCGGCGGGCACTCCGGCAGGCCGAAGGCCAGCCGCGCCGCCAGGTGCTCGCCGTCGTTACGGCGCGGGCGGAACGCGGGCCCCACCGCCGGGCCGGCGACGAGGGTGTTGCGGGCGCCGAGCGACCGGGCCTGCGCCGCGGGTACCGGATGGAGCGCGAGGTGCGCGTCGACGCCGGGCGCGATCCACAGGGGATGCACGGACATGTCCGTCAGGAAGGTGGCGACCGGTACGGTCAGCCGACGCTCCTGTCGCAGCCGGCCGAGCAGTTGACTGGCCAGCGGGTACGTCGACAGCACGACGGTGGGGCTGCCGCCGATCGCCTCCATCATGCGCTCACCGGCCGCGTGGCTGAGCACGGCAGAGGTATGGGCCGACATCGTCCGGCCGCCGGTGGCGTTCGTGACCCATCCCCAGGTTCGCGGTGCCACGGTCAACTCGGCCCGGTAGACGCCCCGGACGAGCCGGCCCCACGCGCCGGGGAGGGTGTCGAGGAAATCATGGCACTCGACCGTCACGCCGGCAGCGCGCAGTTGCCGGGCGAGCTCGGCGGCGGCTCCGTCGTGGCCGGCCCCGATGCTGGCGGACACGATGACGACCGGCCGATTACCCGCCTGCCCGGCCCCGACCTGCCCGGCCCCGACCTGCCCGGCCCCGACCTGCCCGGCCCCGACCTGCCCTGCCCCGATATGCCCGGCCCCGATATGCCCAGGCGCGGTCTGCGCGGTCATGGTCCCACCGAACAGGGTCCGGTGCGCTGGCGCTGCACGGTCGCTGCCGCCATGACACTCCTTCTATTGACCGAGTGTTATTGATCGAGCGTTGTTGATCGAGTGTTGTTGATCGAGTGGACGAGCGGGCGACCGAATCGTGTGGACCGGTGACGGGCCACTGTGCCGTGGCCGCGTTACGTCCGGTTGGTGCCCGGCTGAACGACCGGTGGCCGACTCTCCTACAACTTGTAGGGTCAATGCAAGCCTAGGCGTGCCGGATGCCATGCCAGCTTTCGGGGCGCTCCTCTGGGCGCGCTCCTACCGCTTTCTTATGCGTCTCTTATGGCGGGCTGAGGTTCTGGCGGTCGGGTGGATACCACGGGGCCGTACGCTGCGCATCAGGTGGTTTATCGGCTACGGAAGCGGCGCCGACTTCTGCGTGAGAGCGCGGTACCAGCAAGCGCGATACCAGCAAGCGCGGTACGAGAAACAGAACGGGAGTGCCCGGGTGCGGATTTTAGTGGTCGACGACGAGGCCGCAGTACGCGACTCGCTGTCGCGAACCCTGCGCTTCGAGGGGTACGAGGTGGCTGTCGCGGAGGACGGACTTGCCGCTGTCGACCTCATCCGCCGCCAGGAAACCGACACCGTTGTCGCCGACGCGGTGATCATGGATGTGATGATGCCCCGGATGGACGGGCTGGAGGCGTGCCGGCTGCTGCGCTCCGAGGGGCTGCTGATTCCGGTCCTCATGCTCACGGCGCGCGACAGCGTGGGGGACAGGGTGGCAGGCCTGGACGCCGGCGCGGACGACTACCTGGTCAAACCGTTCGCCCTGCAGGAGTTGCTGGCGCGGCTCCGGGCGTTGCTGCGCCGATCTCTGCTCACCGGCCCGAACGAGTCCGTCGAGCCCGCGCGGGCGGGTACCGGCGCGGCCGTGCTCGCCTTCGCCGACCTGACTCTCGACCCGGCGACCCGGGAGGTGCGACGGGGCGACCGCGAGATGCGGCTCACCCGTACCGAGTTCGCGATCCTGGAGGTCTTCCTGCGCCACCCCCGCCAGGTGCTGACCCGGCCGATCCTGTTCGAGCACGTCTGGGGGTACGACTTCGGCGAAACCTCCAACAGTCTGCACGTGTACCTGGGTTATCTGCGCCGCAAGCTCGAGGCCGACGGCGAGCCGCGCCTGCTGCACACCGTCCGCGGCGTGGGCTACGTCCTACGGGAGCAGCCGCTGTGAAGTCCCCCCGAATCAACGCCCTGACTGCCGGCCGTCGGCTGCTGATGCAGCGGTGGGCGCGGCTGTCGCTGCGGTCGCGGCTGTCGTTGATAGCGGCGGCGGCCGTGGCGGTCGCGGTGGTGACCGTCGGTGGGGGTGCCTGGCTGGCCGTACGCGCCGAGCTGTACCGGCAGCTGGACGCGCAGCTCACTACGGACGCGACCGCGATCGCCGCCCAGCCGGGACAGTGGCCGCCGTCGCTGGCGCAGACGATTCCGGACGACAACGTGCCCGGGGAGCGCATCCCCGGAAACCGTCCGGGGGGCCGCCCGGCCGACGTGTTCCACGGTCGCAGGGTGATCGGCCCGCGGTGGCAGATCCTCGACCGTACCGGCGTGCCCGTGGACGGTGCCGTGGCGGTCCTGCCCGTGACGCCCGGAGCCCGCGCGGTCGCCGTCGACCGGCGGCCGGCCGTGCGTGAAGAGGTCGAGGTGGGTCCGATGACCTACCGGATGCTCACGGTACCGGCGACGCGCGGTGGAGCGGTGCAGGTGGCGATCGCCCGCGGCCCCACCGACCAGACCCTCGGCGAGCTGGGCGTACTGCTCGCGGTCGGCTGCCTGGCCGGCGTCGCCGGCGCCGCCATGCTCGGGCGTACCGTCGCCCGCGCGGGCCTCGCGCCCGTCGAGCGGCTGACCGGCGCGGTCGAGCACGTGGCGGCCACCCAGAACCTGCAGGCCGCCATTCCGGTCAGCGGCGAGGACGAGATCGCCCGTCTGGCCCGCTCGGTCAACGCGATGCTGGCCGCGCTGGAATCCTCGCGGGCGGGGCAGCGGATGCTGGTCGAGGACGCCAGCCACGAGCTGCGCACGCCGCTGACCAGCCTGCGTACCAACATAGAACTGCTCATCCGGGCCGACACCGGAGTCGGGGGTACCGGCCGGCTGCTGCCGGCCGAGGACCGGGCGAAACTTCTTCAAGATCTTGAGGAACAGGTCGTCGAGCTGACCCAACTGACCAACGAGCTGGTCGAATTGGCCCGTCAGGACGCCAGCCCGGAACCCGTCGAGGAGGTCGACCTGCCCGACGTCGTGGGCGCGGCGGTGCAGCGGGCCCGGTTGCGCGCGCCCGACGTCACGTTCGACGTCACGCTCGGGAAAGGCGCGCTCGGGAAAGGCGCCCTCGGGAAAGGCGCGCTCGGGAAAGGCGCGCTCGGGAAGGGTGCCGTCGAGACCGGTGCGCGCCTTCCCCTCGTCGCCGGCCGGCCCGTGGCGCTGGAGCGCATGGTCCTCAACCTGCTGGACAACGCCGCGAAGTGGAGCCCGCCGCGAGGTACGGTCCAGGTCCGGCTGTCGACCGGTACGGACGGCGCCGTGCTGACCGTCGCGGACTCCGGGCCGGGTATCGACGACGAGGACGTTCCCAGGGTCTTCGAGCGGTTCTACCGGGCGTCCGCCGCGCGGTCGATGCCCGGCTCGGGCCTCGGGCTGGCGATCGTCGCGCAGACGGTCGCGCAGCATCACGGGACGGTTGCTGTGGGGCGCTCGGCGATGGGCGGCGCGCTGCTGACGGTACGGCTACCGCTGATCGACGGGTTTTCATCTGATTCTTAACTTCGGCCTCGGCTGCCCTTAGGGACTACCGGCACTGTCGAATCAGATCGACTGTCGTTACCAGATCGAAGTCTCGACTCAGGAGCCCATCGTGACCAACCCCCCTGCTGATAAGCCTGCTGACAAGCCTGCGGGCGCCACCGATGACACGCAGGCGATACCGCCGGTTGATCATCCACAGCCGCAGGGCCAATCGCCGAGCCAGCCGGGTGCCGAGCCCGGCGCCCAGGCCGGCGCTCACGCCAGCCCGCCACCGCCACCGCCGCCGGCAGGCGGCAACCGGCTGACCGCCTGGTACCGGCGCCTGCCCGGTCGCCCCGGGATCTGGCTGGCCGGGTTCGCCCTTGTCGTCGCGTGTGTCATCGGCTGCTGCGGGTTCATCGCCGGTGCGGTTGTCTCGCACGGCGATGAGCGTGGCGGCGACCACCGCATCAGCCGCTACGACCGGTCGGGAGACGAGCGGCGCGGCCCCGGTGGGTCGGGCGAGGACGGAAGGTACGGCCCGGAGCACCGGCGTGGCCCGAAGGTACCGCCGCCGCCCGCCGCGCCCGGAACTCCCGCGCCGGCCCAGCCGACGCCCACGCAGCCGGCCACACCGTCCCCGACCACACCGTCCCCGACTGCCTGACCGCGTAACCGCGTAACCGCGTAACCGCGTAACCGCGTAACCGCGTAACCGCGTAACCGCCTGATCGGCTACCCGGCCGCCGGCCCACTCTCATCGCCAGATGCTGGTGATGGGGGAGGTACCGGCGGCCTTGCCGATCGGGGCCAGACCGTAGAAGGCCTCGAGCGTACGGAGGACGCGGTAGTGGTCGACCTGCTCGGGGTGGGTGCCGGGCTTCACCCCGGCGCCGGCGACGAGCGTGAGGATCTGGTTGCGCGGGCTGCCGTCGTTCTCGTCGAACGTCACGATGAGCAGACTGTTGTTCCGCTCCGCCCACTGGAGGTAGGCGTCGAGGTGGGTCCGGGCCCACGCGTCACCGGTGGCGGTACCGCAGTCGTGCATGTCGTTGCACAGGTTGGGGACGACGAAGGACACGGTCGGCAGCTTGGCGAAGTCGGCGGGGAAGGAACTGTACGGCTGGTTGGCGCTCGCCGGCACGTTGCTGAAGTCGACCCAGGGGTTGTGCTTGGCCGCGTACTTCCCGTGTGAGCAGCCCCGGAACCCGGCCCGGGGCAGGTCCTCGGAGTACCCGGTGAAGCTCAGCCCGGCGTCGAGCAACTGACGGCCGAGGTTGGGCTTGCCGTCAAGGTCGACCGGGCAGTGGTCGTCGGTGACGCCGTGGGTGGAACCGGAGAACAGCGCGATGTAGTTAGGCTGGCTGGGGTGCGCGACGCCGTGCGACTCGGTGAAGACGGCCGCCCGCTTCATCAGGGCGTTCAGGTACGGGGCGTTGCGGTCCTGGGCCACCTGCCCGTACGACCTGTTCTCGAAGACGGCGACCACCACGTGGTCCGGTCGTCGGATCCCGCCACCGCGGTCAGGAGGTGACGGGACCACCACACCAGGGGAGACCGTCGGCGGCCGGTGCGCCGGTACCCGACCGCAGGACACCGGGATCGCGAGCGCGGCCAGCACAGTCACCACGGCCGCGCGCAGCAGTATTCGTCGTGTCATGACCCCAAGCTGGTTCAGGCGAGGCTCAGCCAGCCCAGACTCCCCAGGCCGGCGACCAGACAATAGACCGCGAACGGGGTGAGGGTACGGGTTTCGAAGTAACGGGTCAGGAACCGCACCGCGAGGTAGGCGCAGACGCCGGAGGCGACACTGCCGGCGAGGACCTGGCCGTGGATACCCTCCCCGAGCGGGCCGAAAAGGTCGCCCAGCTTGAGTGCGCCGGCGGCGAAGATGACCGGCGTCGCGAGCAGGAAGGAGAACCGGGCCGAGTCCTCATGGGACAGACCGCGCAGCAGGCCGGCGGCCATGGTCGCCCCCGAGCGGCTGATGCCCGGAAGCAGCGCCAGGATCTCGGCGCACCCGATCAGCGTGGTGTCCTTGAAGGTACGGGCGGCGATCCGCCGGTCGGAGACGACGCCCTCGGCATCCGCCGAACCGCCCGCCACGGTCGCCATCGTGGGCGCGGGGGCCCGCTCCGCGGCGGCGCGACGGCGCAGCCGTTCGGCGCAGTAGAGGATCACACCGTTGACCGCGAGGAAGATCGCCGCGGGGATCGGCCGGCCCAGCACGGTACGGAAGGTGTGCTCCAGGAGCAGGCCGGTCACGCCCACCGGGATGGTCGCGATGATGATCATCCAGGCCAGGCGCTCGTCCGTGGTCCGGATCCGTCGGTACCGCAGCGAGGTGAAGAACCCGGAGATGATCCGGACCCAGTCCCGCCAGAAGAATGCCAGCAGCGCCACCGCCGTGGCGACGTGCAGGCCGACGATGAACGCCAGGTACGGCGACTCGGGCGCGGACACGCTGAGGTCCTGGGCCCAGCGGCCGCCGAGCAGCGCGGGGAGGATCACGCTGTGGCCGAGGCTGGAGACCGGGAACAGTTCGGTGATGCCCTGGAGGGCGCCGATGACGATCGCCTCCGGGTACGTGAGGTGTCCGCTCATCCCATCCGCCCTTCCTCGCGCCGGTTGCGCACGACCTCGATGACGATCGGTACGAACGAGATGATCACGATGAGCGCGACCACCGGCAGCAGGTACTTGTCGATGTTGGCCGCGCCGATCGTGTCGCGCAGCTTGCGGGCCGGCAGGTAGCCGATGAGCAGCACGCTGTCGGTCCACAGCACGCCGCCGACGATGTTCCACAGCAGGAACCGGCGGGCGGGCATGTGGAGCATCCCGGCGACCGGGTTGATGAACGTCCGCACGATCGGGATGAAGCGCGCCAGCGTGACGGCCTTGGCCGGCCCGTACCTGTTGAAGTAGTGCTCCGCCCGTTTGACGTACTCGGCCTTGAACAGTCGCGAGTCGGGGCGGTCGAACATCTTTACGCCGTACCGGGCGCCGAGGTGGTGCCCGAGTTGGGCGCCGGCTATCGCGCACACCGGCGCGCCGACCAGCAGCACCGGCAGCGACAGCGGTGCCACGTTCAGGATGTCGGTGGCCACCGGGGAGGCTGCGATCCCGGCCAGGAACAGCAGAGAGTCACCCGGGAAGAAGAAGCCGACCAGCAGGCCGGTCTCCGCGAACAGGATGGCGAGGATGCCGATCAGCCCGAAGGACCGGATCAGCGACTTGGCGTCCAGCGGGTTGACCGCGAGGACGGCGTCGTGGAGGGCGCGCACGACGAAACCCTACACGCTGTAGGGAAAAGTGCGGCTACTCCGGGGTGTCCTCACCGAGGGCGGCCCGCAGCGCCCGCTCGTCGTCGGCGCTGAGGGCGGTCACGAAGCGCTGCAAGATCTGGGCCCGGTCGCGGCCACCCTCGAGCACGGTCCGCATGCGGTCCGCGGCGTCCTGCGCGGCGTCCTTGGCCGGCTGGTACCCGCTGCGCCCACCCTCGCGTACCCGTACCACGAGGCCCTTGTCCTGCAGCCGGGTCAGGATCGTGTGGATCGTGTTGTACGCCAGCCCGGTGCCCAGCGCCGCCTGCAACTGGGTCGGGGTGAGCGGCCCGTCCGCGGCCCACAGGGCGCCGAGCACCTCGCCTTCCAGGGCGCCGGCGGCCCGTCGGCCGTGTGCCGATCGTTCGGTCACCGAACCTCCCTCACTGCGTACCTGGGCTATCGTACGAATCCGGTCGTACGAATCGAGCCGGCGGGTCAGTCCCGGCCGGAAAGGAGGCCCTGGGCGACCAACTCGATGGTCACCAGGACCCCGACGGTCTCCACCGCGAGGAGCCCGATCAGCACCAGCAACTGTGCGACGCCGGCCTGCACCGGGTCGCCCCCGCCGAGCAGGACCCCGACGAAGGCGCCGGGCAGGGCGACGAGCCCGACGGTGCGGGTCTGGTCGAGCGCGGGGAACAGGGCCTGCGCGGCTGCCGGGCGGCAGAGGTCGCGACGCGCCTGCGAGTCGGTGAAGCCGAGTGCGAGCGCCGCCTCGTACTCGCCGAACCGCGCTCGTAGGTCGTCGAGCGCCCGCCGGCCGGCCAGTCCGGTCGCCGTCATGGCGCCGCCGATCAGGATGCCCGCGATCGGTACGACGGCGACCGGCCGGGCCGGGACGAGCCCGCTGGTGAGCAGCGCGGCGAGGATCGGGGCGACCCCGCAGGCGATGGGGACGCCGGCCAGCAGGCCCGCATAGCGCCGACGGCCGCTGTCCCGACGGCCGCTGTCCCGACGGCCGCTGTCCCGACGGCTGCTTGGGCCGAGGATCCGCCGGCCCGCGGTGACGGTGGCGACCGCGTACATCAGGCAGACGAACCCGCCCGTGAGCCAGGCGGACCGGAGCACCGCGACGATGACGAGCGACACGGCGGCGAGTTGGACGGTGGCTCGTACCGACGCCGTGAGGCTGGCCCGGGCGGTGCCGAGTCGGCCGGTCCAGGCCACCAGGGTGGTCACCGCGACCAGCGCGACGAGCACGATCGCCAGCAGCGGTCCGATCCGGATCGCGGTCGACCCCATGGGTGCTGCCTCCGGGAACGAAAGACCGGGAACGAAATATCCGCCGAGTGTCCCAGGTGGAGCTTTTCACGCCCGTACGCTCGCGCGCTCCGTGGACGCGCGCCTATAGTGGCCCAGGGTCATATAGACCACTGGGAGTGAGCTGAAGACTCCTCGCCGGCTTCCGTCACCGGTGGGGAAGGTCGGGCCACGGCGAACCCGTCCACCAACGCACACCGTTGCGAGGAGGACGAACAGGTGAACCCTGGTCAGGGATCGTGGGACGTCGGTGCGACCGCCTGGGTGCTGACCTGCACCGCCCTCGTACTGGTGATGATCCCCGGAGTGGCGTTCTTCTACGGCGGCCTCGTGCGCCAGAAGAACGTACTCGGAATGATCATGCAGAGCTTCGCGGCGATGGGCGTGGTCAGCCTGTTGTGGGTGGCGGTCGGCTTCTCGGTCGCGTTCGGCTCGGGTCGCTGGCTGGGTGGGTTCGGTCTCGCCGGTCTCGCCGAGCCCTGGATCACCAGCCCCGCCGGGCGGCTGCCCGGATTCCCCCACCTCGACGTACCGGTCCTGGCCTTCGTGGCGTTCCAGATGATGGTCGCCATCGTCACGCCCGTCCTGGCCACGGGCGCCACCGCCGAGCGGTGGCGGTTCGGGGCGTACGTGGTCTTCGTCGCCCTGTGGACCGTGCTCGGGTACGCGCCGGTCGCGCACTGGGTGTTCGCGCCGAACGGCTGGGCGCACCGGCTCGGCGTCCTCGACTTCGCCGGCGGCACGGTGGTGCACGCCAACGCGGGTGCGGCGGCGCTGGCGATGGCGTGGGTACTCGGGCGCCGCCGCGGCTGGCCACAGGAGCAGCAGCGACCGCACAACCTGCCGCTCGTCATGATCGGTACCGCTCTGCTGTGGTTCGGCTGGTTCGGGCTGACCGGCGGCTCGGCGCTGGCCGCGAACGGCGTGGCCGCGACGGCGGTCGTCAACACCCAGGTCGCCGCCGCCGCCGCGCTGCTGGCCTGGGTCGGCATCGAGCGGCTCCGGTTCGGCAAGGGTACGACGCTCGGCGCCGCCTCCGGCGCGATCGCCGGCCTGGTCGCGGTCACGCCGGCGGCCGGGTACGTCACCCCGCTCGGCGCGATCGCCATCGGCCTGCTCGGCGGTACCATCTGCCAGCTCGCGGTCGGCCTGAAGTCGTGGTTCAACCTCGACGACTCGCTCGACGTGGTCGCCGTCCACCTCGGCGGTGGCGTGGTCGGCACGCTCGCCGTCGGCCTGTTCGCCACCACGATGGTCAATCCCGACGGCGGAGACGGGCTCTTCTACGGCGGCGGGTACCGGCTGATGGGCGCCCAGTTCGTGACCTTGTGCGCGGTCGTGGCGTACTCCCTGGTGCTGACCGGCCTGCTGGGCAGTCTCACCAACCGGCTGCTCGGCAACCGGGTGGGCCCGCGGGAGGAAGCCGTCGGGCTGGACCTGTCGCAGCACGGCGAATCCGCCTACGAGATCACCTCCGAGCGCGGCCAGGCCGGCGAGATCACGGCCGGGCGTGACCGCGCCGGCGCTCCGGTACCCGTACCTGTTGCCTCGGCCGTCGCCCGGATCCGGCACCGCTGAACCGTCGCGGTGGCGCGGGTGCCGCGCGTACCGAGCGCCGCGCCGCCCGCAGCGGTCTCCGGGGTCCGAGCCGAGCCCGATCCGATCCGCAGCACAGCTTCGCAACGCCAGGCCGCTTCGCCAGCCGGTCAGGAAGGGGAGACCACCATGTCCAACCGGATCCACGCCGCCGTGCCGAGACGATGGGGCTCGCACGTCCTCAGTCGCCTCGCCGTTGTCGTCGCGGCGGGCGCGCTGTTCGTCTTCGTCATGGCACAGTCGTGGAGCGTCACCAGCGGGGGACTGTCCGATGTGGAGGCGGAGCGGCACGGTGTCGCGTACCTGCAACCGCTCGTCCAACTCGTGGGTGAGCTGACCGACGCCCAGTCGGCGGCCGTACGCGGGACGCAGCCCAACGCCACCCAGATCGACGCCGCGGTCACCGCCGTCGACGGGGTCGACGACACCCACGGCGACGCGCTCGGCGCGCACCGGCGCTGGTCGGAGCTGCGCGGCCGGATCGCCACCCTGATGGGGCAGCGCCTGGGCGGCGAGCAGGCGTACGCGGCGTACTCGTCGGTGGTCGCGCTCGCCGTCGACCTGATCCACAAGATCGGCGACACCTCCAGGCTGGTACCCGATCCGCAGCTCGACACGTATTACCTGGCGGACGCCACGCTGCTGCGGGTACCTGACGTCCTGGTCGGCGCGGGGCGCGCGGCGGACCTGGCGGTGATCGCGGACCGCAGCCCCTCGGAGGGCGCCCAGACCCGGGTGTCGGTGGCGCGCTATCAGGTCTCGGTCGCCAGTGAGCAGTTGAACACGAGCCTGCACAAGGCCCTCGACCACCGGACGGCGGACGGGACGGCCGCGGCGATGGGGCCGAACCTGGCGGGCCAGCTCGACGCCTTCACCTCGGCGGTGGACGCGTTCGTGCCGCCCGCGATGTGGCTGCAGTCGCTGACCAGGGTCGACACCGCGACCCTGACCAGCGGCGCCGAACGGGTACGCCAGCAGACCCGGCCGCTGGCCGGTGCGGGCCTGGCCGAGCTGGACTCCCTGCTGCGCGAGCGCCAGGACCGGCTGTCGATCCGGCAGACCTGGACCATGCTCGGCGCCGGCGTCGGCCTGCTGCTCCTCGGCGCTCTCCTGTCGCTGCTGCTACCCGCCCGGCCGCAACCGGTGCTGGCCGAAAGCAGCGTCGGGCTCGGCGGCGTGCCGGGCAATGGGCTCGGGGCCGGATTCGGTCTCGGGGCAGGCGCCGAGGCGGGAGCGCCCGAACGACTGGGGATGACACATCCGGGAATGGCGATGGCCCATCCGCCGGATCCAACTGCGGCCGAAGAACTGCTGCATGTGGGCCGGGCGGTACGGGCCCACCGGCGGGAACAGGTGGGCGATGTTAGATAGGTTGAGCGTCCAGCAGAAGCTCAGCGTACTGCTGACGGTCCCCCTCGCCGCTCTCGTCCTCACCGGCGTGCCCTTCGTGGTGGGCCGCCTCGATTCGGCGATCTCGGCCGCCGCGACCGTGAACTCCGCGCAGTACGCGCGCGAGGTGGCCGAGGTGATCGAGGTACTGCAGCAGGAGCGGCTGCTCGCCCTCTGCTCGCTGGCCAGTCCGGAGGTCGACGACAGCGGGTACGCGGCGCTCGCCGCGACCACCGGCGACCTGGCGCAGGAGGTGGCCGAGCACGGCACCCCCAGGCTGCGCCAGGCCGTCGGCCAGCTCGCCGCGCTCGACCCGGTCCGGCGGCAGGTCGCCGCCGGTACCGCCGCCGCGATGCAGGTGCAGGAGGCCTATCACGGCCGGATCGTGGACCTCATCAACGCGCTGGAGCTGACCAGCCAGCCGCTGGCCGACATGGTGGGGCTGCGGCAGATGAGCGCGCTGGACGCGGTCCTTCGTAGCGACGAGGAGGCCCACCGGATGGCGTCGGCACTGCTGGTGTCGGTCGCCGACCGGCGGGGCGCGGCCGGCCTGGCCATCGAGGCCCGGTCGCTGCACGCCACCGACGTGAACCGGTTCCGCCAGCAGGGCGAGCCGGCAGCGGTGGCCATGCTCGACCAGCTCGAGCGCGGCAGCAACCACGTACGCCTGGAGGAGCTCATCGCCGAGGTCGGTGACGGCGGCGGGCTGCCCGCCCCGTTGACCGAGGTCGTGGCGGTCGCCCGGTCCACCGCTACCCAGACCGGCGCGTTCCAGGAAAGGGTCGTGCACGCCACCGCGGCCCGGGCGCAGACCCGAGCCACGTCGGCCGAGCTGGCCGCGGCCACGCTCATCGGCCTCGCGATCGCGTTGCTGGTATGGGTGGTGTGGCTGAGCGTGCGGGTCAGCCGCTCGGTCGCGCTACCGCTGCGGCGGCTCACCTCGGCGGCCACGTTCGTCGCCGATCTCGCCCGCGACGAGCTGGTACGCGTCGCGGACAGCGACGCCACCGACCTCGACGCCGCCGACCGTTCGCGACCACCGACGCTGGCCATCGTCGAGGTCCACAGCAGCGACGAGATCGGCTCGCTGGCGGCCGCGTTCAACCGGGTGCAGACCACCGCGGCCAGACTGATGGAGCAGCAGGCCGCCAGCCGGCGCAACGTGGCGGTGATGTTCGCCAACATCGCCCGTCGTACCCGTGCGCTGGTGGCTCGCCAGCTCGCGTTCATCGACGAGTTCGAGCGCAACGAGCAGGACGAGCGGATGCTCATCCAGCTGTACCGGCTCGATCACCTGACCACCCGGCTGCGCCGTAGTGCCGACAGCCTGCTGGTGGTGTCCGGCATCCGGGAGGACGAGCCGATCAGCGCCGCGGCGCCGCTGCTGGAAGTGGTGCGGTCGGCCGTCGCCGAGATCGAGGGGTATCAGGCGGTACGCATCGCGGCCGTCTGCGAGGTCACGATCCTGCCCCAGCTCGTACCGGACCTTCGGCTGCTGCTCGCGGAGCTGCTGGAGAACGCGACCGCCTTCTCGCCGCCGGGCATGCCGGTCGAGGTGTACGCGCGGCTCGCCGGCCACTGTGAGATCGCGGTCGTCGACCACGGCATCGGCCTCCCCGCCGACCGCCTCGCCGAGGAGAACCGTCGGCTCATCGATCGGGAACGCCTCGACGTCGCGCCCACCAGCGTCCTGGGTCTGTTCGTCGTAGGCCGGATAGCCCGCCGTCACGGCCTGCGGGTCCAGCTGCGTCCGAGTCCCGGCCACGGCGTGAGCGTGGAGATCCAGATCCCGTCGGCGCTGTTCACGACCCGGCGCGTACTGCCGCGTCAGGGCTTCCCGGAGCCGCTGCCGGCCACCGGGCCCTACGGTGCCGGCCCGTACGATGCCGGCCCGTACGATCACGGCCGCTACGATCACGTCGCGTTCGATCACGGCCGCTACGATCCCCGCGCCGACAAGACCCGTGAGCTGGTACAGCTGTCGGACTGGGGAGCCTGCGAACCCGACAACTCCTTCACCTGGTTCGATCCGCACGAGCTGGAGGCGACCGCCGGTGCGGTCGTCCACGACACCGCGACCGACGGCCGCCCGTCCCCGCGGCCGGTGCGGCCGGGTATGCCGATCCCGGTCGCCCTGCCGTCCGTCCCCGCGGCACCGGCCGCGCCGACACCGGTCCTCACCCGCAGCGGCCTGACCCGCCGCCAACCGGGTGGCCACCTGCCCGCCTTCGCCACGGTCGACGGCGCCACGGACCACAGCGTCATGGATCACAGCGTCATGGATCACAAAGTCACGGACCACAGCGTCATAGACCACGACACGGAGAACAGCGCCGACCAGCCGCCCCCATCCCACGGCGGCTTGACCCGTCGGGTACCGGGCTCGCACCTCGACCGGACCCTGTGCGGCGACCACACGTCACCCCCATCGGCGACCGGGCGGACGCAGTCACGTGATCCCCTGGCCGAGCGCGCGGAGCTGGACAGCTTCGTCGCCGGGGTGGCCCGCGCCGTGGGAACCCGGAGCGACGCACCGGCGCACCAGTGACACACCACGTCAGTCATGCACCACGTCAGTCATGCACCACGTCAGTCATGCACCACGTCAGTCATGCACCACGTCAGTCATGCACCACGTCAGTCA
>NZ_BOON01000004.1 GCF_016863255.1 Planosporangium mesophilum | reverse complement strand
ATGCACCACGTCAGTCATGCACCACGTCAGTCATGCACCACGTCAGTCATGCACCACGTCAGTCATGCACCACGTCAGTCATGCACCACGTCAGTGACGACCAAACGGCAGTGACGCCCAAACGGCAGTGACGCCCAGAGAAAGTGGAGTGGCGAGCATGCAGACGCAGACAACGATGCAGACAGCGCAGAACGTCAGCACCGAGGCGCAGCGTTTCAACTGGCTGCTGCGGCGCTTCGCCGCAGGTACCGCTGGGGTGATCGAGGCGATCGCCGTCTCCTCCGACGGCCTGCTCATCGCCGTCTCGGCCACGCTGGAGCGGGCCGACGCCGACCGGCTGGCCGCCATCACCTCCGCGATCAACAGCCTCGCCTCCGGTGCCGCCCGGGTGTACGACCTGGGGACCGCGAACAAGGTCATCATCGATCTGGACCGCGGGTACCTCATGGTGTGCGCGCTCGGAATCGGGTCCTCCCTCGGCGTACTCGCGATGAAGGAGGCCAACCTCGGCGTCCTGGCCTACGAGATGGCCATGTTCGCCAACCGGGCCGGCGATTTCCTGACGCCGCAGCTCGTCGAGGAACTGAAGATCAGCGTCGGGTCCTGACCGCGATGGCGCTGAGCACGATGACAGGCGACGACGACCGGCGGCCACCGGATCCCTCGCGGATCCGGCCGTACGTCGACGGGGTGGTCGAGGTGAGCGGCCAGCCCGCGGAGTATCCGCCGGAGGCGGGCGCCGTGCAGCCCCCGCCGGAAGCTCCGGCGGTACGCCCGTATCTGCTCACCGGGGGACGGGTGCGCCCCCTCGACGCCAGCCTGGAGATCGAGGCTCAGGTGAGGACCACGCCGGCCGGACAGGCCGACGCCGACCGGCTCGCCTTCGAGCACCGCGACATCGTCGTCCTGTGTGAACAGCCGATAGCCATCGCCGAGATCGCCGCCCGGCTCGGCCTGCACCTCAGCGTGGCGCGGGTACTGGCCAGCGATCTGATCGAAGCGGGTTACCTGGTTGTACGCCGGCCGGAGGCCGGGGCGCACCAGAACAAGAAAATCATCGAAAGGGTCATTCGTGGACTCCAAGCCATTTCTTGAGCCCGGGCCGGAGGAGCCGGCCCGTCCGCAGCCGCCGCTGCCGGTGAAGATCGTCGTCGCCGGCGGGTTCGGTGTCGGTAAGACGACCACCGTCTCGGTGATCTCCGAAATCCCGCTGCTCACCACCGAGGCGGCGATGACGGAGGTGGCCGCGGCGATCGACCGCACCGGCCACGTACCGGAGAAGACGACCACGACGGTCGCGCTCGACTTCGGCTGCATCACCATCGACGACGAGATCAAGTTGTACCTGTTCGGCACGCCCGGCCAGGACCGCTTCGGATTCATGTGGCACGACCTGACGCAGGGCGCGCTGGGCGCCCTGGTCATCGTGGACACCCGCCGGCTGGAGGAGTGCTACGCCGCGGTCGACTACTTCGAGCACCACGACATCCCGTTCGTGGTGGCGGCCAACCGGTTCCACGGGAAGCTGGAGCATCACCTCGACGACGTGCGCTGGGCCCTCGCGGTCTCCGACGAGACGCCGCTGATCAGCTTCGACGCCCGGCACCGCCGCTCGGTACGCGACGCCCTGCTGTCCGTACTGCACATGAGCCTGGCGAAGGCCGAATACCCCGGTTAGGTCAGGGGGAGTCGCCGAACCAGCGATAGATCCCGCGCAGCCGGTCGGTCAGGCCCGGGCCGCCGAGCTCCGGCCCGGGCGGTGGAAGCTGCCGCAGCAGCAGGTCGGGCTCGACGTCGAGCGTCGGCGGCCGCTGGGGCAGGGGTACCGGTGACACCCAGTACCTGTCGAGCGTCTGCTCCAGCGGCGGCGTGGCGAGCTCGGCGAGGGCCGGGCCCGCACCGATGGGCACGGGGGGAGCGGGGGTGAAAAGCGCCGCCTCGTCGGCGCCGGTCCGCAGCGCCCGCAGGCGGGACAGAACCGTGTCGCGGTCCCGGCCGCGCCAGTACAGGATCTGGAAGGGATCCGCGTCGAACGCCTCGGCGAGCAGGTAGAACGTGGCGGCCAGGTGCTTGCACGGCACGCTCCAGTCCGGGCAGGAGCACGTCAGGGAGAGGTCCGCCATCGACGCGGGGAACAGCGGTGCCCCGGCGGTGGCGAACACCTCCTCGATCTCGGCCGGCATCTCACCGGCGAGCAGTTGGGCGCCGAACAGCGCCTGCGAGGCGAGCGCCTCCTCGACCCGCTCCCAGACCGCGTCGTCGAACGGCGCCAGGCCGACCGTGACCGCGTAGGGCTTGGGCCGGGAGCCCTGGACCGAGGCGGTCACGACCCCCGGTGTCACGGTCAGTGACAGCACCTGCCCGGCCCGGGCGTACGCGCGGCCTCGGGTGAGCCGGGTGCCCAGCGCGAACGACTCCAGGACGGCGAGGAAGCGCTTCGACCACCAGGACTCGCCGATCGCGCCGCGACCGCTGCGGGCCTTGATGCCGCCCTCGACCTTGCGCGGCTTGCCGAACTCGGAGAAGTTCACTCGACCACCGCCCCGGCCTCCAGGGCGAAGAGCGAACGAAGCTCCGAAGTGGACAGCTCGGTGAGCCACTGCTCGCCGGTACCGACGATCCGCGCCGCCAGGCCGCGCTTGTCCCGGATCATCCCCGAGATCTTCTCCTCGACCGTACCGGCGCAGACGAACTTGCGTACCTGTACCGACCGCTTCTGCCCGATGCGGAACGCCCGGTCGGTGGCCTGGTCCTCCACGGCCGGGTTCCACCACCGGTCGACGTGGACGACGTGGTTGGCGGCGGTCAGGGTCAGGCCGGTACCGCCGGCCTTGAGCGAGAGGACGAACAATGACGGCCCGCCCGGCGACTGGAACCGCGCCACCAACTCGTCGCGCGCGGCCTTCGGCACACCGCCGTGCAGGTACGCCACCTCCCGTGAGAACCGGGCCGACAGGTGGGACCGCAGCATCCCGCCGAACTCTGCGTACTGGGTGAACAGCAGCGCCTTCTCACCGGCCGCGAGGGCCTCGTCCAGGATCTCCTCCAGGCGCTCCAGCTTGCCCGACCGGCCGGCCAGTCGGGTGCCGTCGCGCAGGAATTGGGCCGGGTGGTTGCAGACCTGCTTGAGCTTGGTCATGGTCGCCAGGACCAGGCCCCGCCGCTCGATGCCCTCGGAGTTCTCAATGCGGGCGAGCATGTCGTCGACCACCGCCTGGTACAACGACGCCTGCTCCGCGGTGAGGTTGCAGAGCACCTCCATCTCCAGCTTCTCCGGCAGGTCGGTGATGATCGACTTGTCGGTCTTCACCCGGCGCAGGATGAACGGGCCGGTCAACCGGCGCAGCCGCTCGGCGGCCTCGGCGTCGCCGTGCCGCTCGACCGGCTCGGCGTACTTCTTCTTGAACCCGGCGGCAGGGCCGAGCAGGCCCGGGTTGGCGAACTCCATCAGCGACCACAGGTCGGCCAGCCGGTTCTCCACGGGGGTACCGGTCACCGCCACCCGGTGCCGGGCGGGCAGTGACCGTACGGCCACGGCCTGCCGGGTGGCGGCGTTCTTGATCGCCTGCGCCTCGTCGACCACCAGGCGGTGCCAGTCGATCTCAGCCAGCGCGGCGGCGTCCCGCGCGGCGAGCGAGTACGTGGTGACGACCAGGTCCGCGTCCCGTACCGCCGCGAGGAACGCGTCACCGCGCGCCCGTTCGGCGCCGTGATGGACGTGTACCCGCAGGTCCGGCGCGAACTTCGCCGCCTCCCGCTGCCAGTTGCCGACCAGCGACATCGGGCACACCAGCAGCGTCGGGCCGACTTCGGCTGCGTCGGACGCCATCAGCGCCAGCAGCTGGATCGTCTTGCCCAGCCCCATGTCGTCGGCGAGGATGCCGCCGAGGCCCAGCGACTGCAGGAACGCCAGCCAGGCGACGCCGCGCTCCTGGTACGGGCGCAGTGTCCCGTTGAAGTCGGGTGGTGCGGCGACCGGCGCGAGGTGCCGGTCGGCCTTTCCGGAGAGCAGTTCGGAGAGCCAGCCGTCGGCGCTGACGCCGGTGACCGGCAGCCCGGCCGGCGCGGTGTCCGGGGACGCGGCGATCCGCAGCAGTTCGATCACGTCCGCCCGGCCGTGGCCGTTGGCGCGCAGCAACTTCACGCCGTTGGCCAGCCGCTTGGCGTCGACCTGCACCCACTGGCCGCGCAGCCGTACCAGCGGCGCGTTGAGCGAGGTGAGCGCCTCCAGCTCCTCTGCGGAGAGCGGGTCGTCGCCGAGGGCCAGCTCCCAGCGGTACTCGACGATCGCCTGCTGGCCGAGCGCGCTCTTGGCGGCGACGGTGCCCGGCGCGGTGGGCGAGGAGGCGGACAGCCGTACCCCCAGCCGCGCCGACGGCCGGCCCCACCAGGACGGCAGCAGCACCCCGAACCCGGCGGCGGCGAGCACGGGAGCGCCCTCGGTGAGGAACCCGTACGCGCCGTCGGCGCCGAGGGTCAGCGCGGACGGCCGTGCCTCCCGCAGCGCGTCGACGATCGGCGGGTACAGCCGGCTGGCCCGGCCCAGCTCGGCCAGGAGCGTCTCCTGCGGCGAATCGATGCGCCGGGCGAGCGCCTTCAGGGCGCCCCGGGAACGCCAGACCCGTTCCGCGTCGACGACCATGCTCGGCTGGTCGGCCACCTGCAGCGCGAGCTGCAGTTCCCAGTCGGGCTCCTCGGCGTCCTCCTGCGGCTCGACGAGCCGGAAACACGCGCGTACCGGGCCGCCGACCGCGTCGCGCTGCCATTCGGCCAGCTCCCGGGTGAGCCGGTCCAGCTCGGCGGGGTGCGCGGAGAACCGGCGCCCGGGTCCGGTCAGGGCCGCCAGCCAGGCCTCGGCGGCCGTGCGTGGTTGCTGTCCGATGGTCGGGTACGAGCTGAGCGCGGCCCGCGCGGCGGCGTCGACCAGCGCGTCGAGCGCGGTGGCGAGCACGCTCCGGGCCGTGACCTCGCTGGCCCTGACCCCGGGCCCGGTGCCGGCCGTCACCTCCGCCCGGCCGGCCGGCGGCAGCGCGAGGGCGAGCGACTGTACCCAGGCGGCGTCGGCGCCGGCGAGGACCGGTCGCCACGACGCCATCGGCCCCGGCTCGGCCGTCGGGAGCAGCCGGCCCCGGGCGACCAGGTCGCCGGCGAACTCGACCACCGCGCCGAGGTGCCGGACGGTGGCGCCGGGGGTCAGCTCACCGGCGCTCTCCGCTTCGTTGAGGGTACGCACGATCCTGAGCGCCTCGTCCGGCTCGTACTCCAGCGTCGGCACCAGCCACCCGCTCAGGGTGACCCGCGCCGAGGTGATCTCGTCGCGGACGAACTGGGGCGAGGCTACCGGGGCACCGCCGGCGGTGGGCAGCAGGAGCTCGACGGTGCCGGGGACTCCGACCGCGCCGAGGGCAGCGATCAACGTGCCGTGCGCTGCCGCGTACGGGTGGGGCTGCCGGCTGGGCCGGCGGCCGCGCCGGGCCGCCGGGGCGGGCAGCGCGGCGTCCTCGGCCCAGAGTGCGAGCCGGCCGGTGGATCGCCACAGACCGTGGACCACCAGCACCGATGCCACCCCCCTGAACAGACCGCACAAGCATAGGGCGGTGTATTCAGGGGATGGCGTCTACCGCCGGTCGGGGTGTGCGCGTCTGGTCGCGGCGATTCCCAGCCCGATCATGGCGGCCCCGAGGATGAAGTGCAGCCAGTTGTCCGGGTTGTTGACCGGGATGAAGTTGGCCGGGCTGCCGAGGTTGATGACCAGCCCGTACAGCCATAGCGCCAGGTACACCGCGCCGCCGCCGATCAGGTACAGCCGCGCGGTGTCCGAGTCCCGGGACATCGCCACCCCGGCCAGGCCGAACAGCACATGGACGATGTTGTGGAGGATCGAGACCTGGAAGATTCCCAGCAGCAGGGCCCCGGAGTGGTGCCCCGCGAAGGTCATACTGCCGTAGTTGGTGGTGATGCCGGGGATGAAGCCGAGGACGCCGACGACCAGGAAGATCACGCCGAACGTCAGGGCGACTCGTTGTACCAGCGGGCGGGCTCCCGCTCGCGGGTGGGGAACGCTGACCATGTACGCCTCACCTCCTGCGGTGGACGGGCTGCGGGCCTTCGATTCCCGGTACGACGACCGGCAAACGGGTACCGGTCGTTCATGGCACGGTTCTCGGTCGCGGCGTCCGGTGAGTGGATCGACGACGACGGCGTACGCCAGCCCGCCGGCGAGGTGCACGGCTGGGTACCCGGTACCAACCAGACGGTGTGCGGGCTGGCCCTGAGCCGGTCCCGGCTGCGCCGGTTTTCTCATGTGAACTGGGAGTACGCGTCGACCGACGTGCTGACCGAGGCCGACCGGGTCGGCTGGATCTGTCCGCGCTGCACCGCGGCGGCCGGCCGGTCGCGGACGGACCGGCGCTCCTGGAGCCGGGTCAACCCCCGCCCGTGACCGGGGTTGCGGGCAGCCACCGCTCCGGGTTGCGCAGGGTCCGGAAGGTGATCGAGTACCGCAGGTGCGGCACCGCCGGGATGCTGTGCTGCCAGACCGACCGGGCGGCCCCGCCGAGCAGGTACACCGACCGGGGCACCAGCTCCTGCTCGTAGACGTACCGGGAGTCCCCGGCGCGGCGCTGGAACCGCATCGGGCACGGCGCCAGCAGCGAGACCCCGGCGATCACCGGGCCGAACATGGGCGCGTCCCGGTGCCAACCGATCGTCGCCCCCGGCGGGTACCGGGTGACCAGGGACTGCGCGAGCTCCTCCGGGGCGACCCCGGCGAGGTCGGCGCACCGGTGGCGCAGCCACCGCAGCGGCTCCGGCAGCGGGTCCGTCGGTACGAGCTGCCACGACTCGTACCCGTAGTCCAGGTCGTAGTGGCGCACCGTGCGCCGGGCGACCTGGCCGTGCATCCGTACCTCGTGGAACTCGACCTCGTCCAGCAGGCCGAGGATCGACCGCTCCTCCGCCTCGTCGAGCACGTCCGGCCGGTAGACCAGCCCTTCGGGGTACTCCGGGATGCCGCGCATCCGCCCCGTCATCCGACCCCCCTACCCATGATCACGGAGAGTTTGTGTCGCCAGGGCAGCGCAAACTCTTCGTGATCAGGGGCTGGAGCCCGCGCTGAGCGCGCGTTCGAGCCAGGTGAGGCGCAGGTCGCGCGCGGTGGCGCGCGCCGCCTCCAGCAGGGCCTCGCGCTCCGGCCCCGCCGCCAGCTCACCGGCGAGCGTCTGCTGGGCCGCGGCGACCTGGGGAAGCGCGCCGATCGAGGCGCGCAGGTACAGCGACCGGCGCAGCAGCGCGATGCCGGTTTCCCGGTCCCGGTCCTGTAGCAGGTGGGCGCCCTGGTGCCGGGCGGTGTACGAGGCCAGCAGCCGGTCGTTCTCGGCCCGGGCGACGGCGTGGGCCCGCGCGTACCGCTCGGCCGCGGTCTCCCGGTCGCCGTCGATGTTGTCCGCGAGCACACCGAGCCAGAACGTCGCCCACCCGTACAGCCGCGGGTCCCGGGCGGCGCGAGCGAGATCGGTTGCGGGGTCCGTCCCGGGGTCGGTCGTCACCCCGGCTCCGGCGGGGAAGAGCAGTTTCCAGTACCCGAGTTGGCCGCGCAGCAGGGCGGCGAGCGACGCGTACCCGGCGTGCGCCGCAGCCTCGATCGCCGCCTCCGCCTCCGCGCAGCCCAGCAACTGCCACAGGTAGCGGTCGACGAGGATCTCGGCGCGCAGGTTGGCCGCGTCGGCCGGTACGACCGACAGCGCGAGGTCCCACTGGCCGGCGCGCCGCAGGTGGCGGGCGACCGCGAGGTCTGCGGGGGAGGGCACAGCGACATCCAACCACGGCGATACCGGTGCGCCGGTGAAAATCGGATGCGTCGAACGGGTGACGGCTGTTAGCGTTCCCCGCATGATCCTCTGAGGACGATCCCCGCGTAGCTGATCCAGCGCGCTTCGCGCCCGCCGCCTTCGCGCCGCCGGCGCTCGTACCCGCCGCCGTGCGCGGCTGTCTCATCGCTGACCGGTCCCGTCACGGGGACGGGTCACGCCTCTGTCATCGCGCCTGAAGGGGATTTCGCCATGCCTGACGACAACGATTCGACGCCGCCGTCGGAGGAGCCGCCGTCGGAGGAGCGGCCGTCGGAGGATCTGCCGAACCGCGCCGAGCGCCGCCGGCGCGGTAAGGACACCTCGTCCGCGCAGCCGTCCGGGAAGGTCCGGGACACCGGCCGCCGCAACGCGGTACAGGGGCCTCGCCACTGGTCGGTGCGGCGCGGCGGTTGATGTTCGTGGTGCCCGGGAGCGCTGGCGCTCCCGGGCACCGGTCAGACGCGTCTGCGTGCCCCGGGTCCGGGTCGCGAGGTGACGTCGCGCGGCGAGTCGACGTCGTGGCCGGCGGTGCAGCGCAGCGGCACCACCACCGGGGCGCCGCAGTCGCGGTGGACCAGTTCGACGGGGGAGCCCTCCGGATCGGCCAGGTACCGGTCGCCCCACGCCAGTACGGAGCAGAGCACCGGGTACAGGTCGAACCCCTTCTCGGTCAGGCGGTACTCGGTGCGGGTGCGCAACCCCTGCTCGCGGTACGGCTCACGGCGCAGGATGCCCTCGGTGACGAGCCGGTCGAGCCGGTTGGTCAGCACCTGCCGGGGGATGCCGGTGCGTACCCGCATCTGGTCGAACCGGCGAATGCCGAGGAAGACCTCGCGCAGCACGATGAACGTCCACTTCTCGCCCAGGGTCGCCATGGCACGGGCGACCGTGCAGTTGTCGACGGACCACATCAGCGCGGGAGGTTCCACACAGTCAGGCTAGGTCTCATTGACAGACCCAGCAAGGGGTGGAACTCTCCGTCCATGAGCGAGACTCAGGGTGCCGTCAGGACCCGTACGTACACGTGGGAGGACCCCAGCGCCAGCGTGGCGGCCATGGCAGGCCGCACCGGGCTGGAGATCCTCCAGGCCATCGGCGCCGGTGAGCTACCGCAACCGCCGGTGATGCGCACGCTCGGCATGAGCGGTGTCGAGGTCGAGGAGGGGCGGATCGTGTTCCGCCTGCAGCCGCAGGAGTTCCATTACAACCCGCTGGGCAGCATGCACGGCGGCGTCCTGGCCACGCTGCTCGACTCCGCCGCCGCCTGCGCGGTACAGACCACGCTGCCGGCCGGCACCGGGTACACGTCGCTGGATCTCAACACCAAATTCCTGCGGCCGGTCACCGTGGGCTCGGGGATGCTGCGGTGCGAGGGGATCGTGCTGTCACGGGGCAAGCGGACCGCCCTGGCCCAGGCTCAGGTGCTCGACGACGCCGATCGGCTGATCGCCCACGCGACGTCGTCCTGCATGATCTTCCCGATCGATTCCGCCGCCCAGGGACACCGGGCCTAGCGTTCCGCGCGGCCTCCTTCACGGGGGTATTAAGGAGGGGGCCACCCGACGGCTGCGGCGCGTCGTGGCCAGGCAACCGGTTCAAGGGAGGATCATGGAGTACCGCTCTTTCGGGCGTACCGGCGTACAGGTGAGCGCCCTGACCCTCGGCGCCATGAACTTCGGCGCGTGGGGCAACCCGGACCAGGACGATTCCATCCGCATCATCCACCGCGCCCTGGACGCGGGGATCAACGTCATCGACACCGCCGACGTCTATTCGCAGGGCGAGTCGGAGGAGATCGTCGGCAAGGCGCTCGCCGGTGGGCAGCGTGACGACGTCTTCCTGGCCACGAAGTTCCACGGCCAGATGGGTGAGGAGCGCAACCGCCGCGGCAACTCGCGGCGCTGGATCATCCGGGAGGTGGAGGACAGCCTGCGTCGGCTGCGCACCGACTGGATCGACCTGTACCAGGTACATCGTCCGGACCCCGACACCGACTTCGACGACACCCTGGGCGCGCTCAGCGACCTCGTGCACCAGGGCAAGATCCGCTACATCGGTACGTCCACGTTCGAGCCGTCCTCCATCGTCGAAGGACAGTGGATCGCCGAGCGGCGCGGCCGGGAGCGGGTGGTCAGCGAGCAGCCGCCGTACTCGATCCTCGTCCGCGGTATCGAGCGCGACATGCTCCCGGTCGCCCAGCGGTACGGCCTGGCAGTCATCCCGTGGAGTCCGCTGGCCGGCGGCTGGCTGGCCGGGCGCTACCGGCCGGGCCAGCAGGCTTCCAAGCGGGCCGAACGCATCCCGGCGCGGTACGACGCCTCCAACCCGGCGAACGCCCCGAAGGCCGAGGCGGTGGAGCAGCTGGCCGCGCTCGCCGAGGAGGCCGGGTTGTCGCTGATCCACCTGGCGCTGGCGTTCGTGCTCGAGCACCCGGCCGTCACGTCGGCGATCATCGGTCCTCGCACGATGGAGCAGTTGGAGTCGCAGCTCGGTGCCGAGAAGGTGAGGCTGACACCGGACGTGCTGGACCGGATCGACGAGATCGTGCCGCCCGGCGTCAACCTCAACCCGGCCGACGCCGGCTACCAGCCGCCGTCGCTGACCGACGCGCGCCGGCGTCGCCGCTGAGCCAGCCGCAGTCCGAAACAGGCGATGGCCTGGAAGGCACCCGCCTTCCAGGCCATCGCGTACTCCGGGGGGAGTCAGCGGTGCAGGAGCTGAGCCAGTTCGTACGACCAGATGCCGCGCCCGTGCGTCGCCGCGTACAGCTTCGTCCCGAACGGACCGGTCTTGACCTGCATCGTCGCCGTGGTCGGCAGGTTGGTGCCGAGCACCGTCCAGTCGCTCTTGCCCGGGGCCCGGTAGAAGACCCCGAGGTCGGTACCGAGGACGAGCCCACCGCCCCAGATCATCTTCACCGAGTCGGCCGGTACGTCCGGCAGGTTGGCGGAGATGTCGGTCCAGGTCGCACCGGCGTCACGGGACTCGAAGAGGTGACCCACGCCGGCCCCGGGGCCCTCGGTCCACCGGCGGCTGAAGCCGTTGATCGCCACGAAGACGTGGCCGGCGTTGGCCGGGTCGACCTCGAAGCCGGAGATGTACCGGTTGGGTAGCTGGCCCTCGACCGGCAGGGTGAGCTGGCGCCAGCCGGTGCCGTCCGTCTTCCCGACGGCGATGCCGCGGGTGAAGCCCTGGTTGTTGCAGGGGCCGCACCAGCCGACGTAGACCATGCCGCCGGAGGCCGCGACCGCGGTGGCCACGTGGCCGGCGCCGAGGTCGAACACGTTGGTCCAGTCGTCGCCGGACTGGATGTTCCATCCCTTGTGCTGCACCCACACGTGCTGGCCACCGGCGACCCAGGTCTTGGAGTTCTTGGCGTCGTAGGTGAACGGTGCGATGAACCGCGCGAGGCCCTCGTCCGCGTCCGGCGGCGCCACCTCGCGGCTGGTTGCCTTCGACGGGTCGGTGGTCCAGGAGCCGTCGTTGACCGCGCAGTTGTTGGTCACGTACATCGCGAGGTAGACGTACTCCTCGGCGATGTTGCAGCCGTTGGTCGGGTCGACGATGGTGTCGCCGCCGTCGCCGCCGAAGTTGGAGCCCATCACGTGATCGCCGGGGCGTTTGATGGACTGGCCGTTGTCCTGGAGGCCGCCGCTGACCGCGACGCCGACGTTCTTGTTGTAGCGGTCCAGGCCGACGCCGACCGAGTAGTACTGGAGCACGTCCATCGTGCCGTCGTTCAGCGGGGTCCAGTCGGTGGCGTGGCCCGAGGGGTCGGCCTTGCCGCGCACCGGGCGCCGGTACGTGCCGCCGTCGTTGCCGACGATGACGTACGACGTGCCGTTGTGCTTGCCGATCGCGACCGAGTGCTGGTCGGGGTGGGTGGTCTGGTGGCAGTCACCCGTCTGCTTCTTCGGGTCGATGCTCCAGCAGTCGAAGCCGAAGTTCCAGTACGGCCCCGGCACGGTCCAGGTGGCGCCGGCGTCGGCTGTCTCGAAGACCTCCTCCAGACCCAGGTAGACGTGCTTCGGGTCGGCCGGGTCCACCTGCAGGAACTGGTTGTACCAGGACTGGATGCCCGGCATGTAGCCGGCGCCGGTCAGCGCCGAGCCGGAGGCGGCGAGCTTCTTGTAGTCGGCGATCTGCTTCCACGGCCCGGACGGCGACCCGCTGTCGGACACGTACACGCCCAGCAGGCCGCTGTCCGGGTTGCTGGCCATCACCGCAGGCGACTGCTCGATCGCGTAGTACTTCGAGCCGTCGGCCGAGGCGACCCAGGTGACCGCGCCGACGTTGGCGGGGTCGCTGGCGATGTCACCGGCGAGCGTGGTGCGCTGCCAGGTGCCGCCCTGCTTGGTGTAGAAGCCGTTGTACGTGTCACCGCTGCGCCAGCCGACCGCGAGGATCACCTTCGACGGGTCCTTCGGGTCGAAGGCGATGTCATTGGCGATGTTCTTGTACGGGGCGTTGGGGTCCGTGGCGAGCGGGCCGCCCGGCAGGTAGCCGGGGTTCGGTGCGAACTCCAGCGTCCACGGGCTGGACAGGTCGGTGGTGGAGTGGCTCCACACGCCGCGGTTGGTCGCAGCCCACACCCGGTCGCCGTTGAAGCGCAGGACCCGGATGATCGTGCTCTCCAGCTCGGCGCCGCCGACGCGGCTGCCCGGCTGGAACTCGCCCTTGCGCGGGTCGGCGAGCAGGTACACGCCGGAGCCGATGAAGGCCGTCGAGCTGGTGTTGGCTTCGCCGGTGGCGTACCAGAGCCGACCCCTGCCGTCCAGGCGCAGGTCGCCGGTCGCGACCGAGGGGAGCTTGTCGGAGATCGGCTCCCACGCGCCGCCGCCGGTACGGGACCGGAAGACACCGCCGTTCGCGGCGCCGGCGTACACGTAGCCGGCGTCGTCGGCCGCGAGGCCGGTGACCCGGCCGCTGACCAGGCCGGCGCCGCCCGAGGAGTTGGAGTTGAGGTCCCGGTAGCGGGGGTCGTCGGAGTTGTACGGCAGCGCGGTCTCGTCGGTCCAGCGGCCGCCGGTCCGGCGCAGCGACTGCATCTGCGCCCAGGCGGCCGAGTACGCGCCGGGTGCGACCACGCCGGGGGCGTAGCGGGCCTCGGCGTACTGGTCGGCCCCTTCCTGGATCTCGCTCTCGCCCTCTTCTTCCTCGCCGGGGCCGAAGGCGTGCACCGTGCCCGAGGAGTTGACGTGGCGGTGCGCGGTCGTGGCGAGCAGGTCGGCGTGGTGTGGCCGAGGGCTCGGCTTCGCCGCGGCGGCCGGGATTCCGGTCAGGCCCAACGCGACAACCGACAAGGTACCGACAATTGCGAATCTTCTGCGCCGAGTACGCAAGAATCCGGGCGACAATGCCACTCCCAAATCCACAAGGGTGCGCTGGTAAGAATTGCAGCGCCTACTCGCCGCATATTTGAGTAATGCGAGCAGGAATGGGAGACGGCTAGGGTGCGGGATAGGGTCGAACGAGGGGCGTCATGGTGCGGACTCTTCGTCAAAGAGCCATGAAAATCGCGTCATCTCTGGCGGTGTCGGCAGCGTTTCTCGCCCTGTCCGGCTGCGCGACGTCACGCCCGCCGATCTCGGCGGG
>NZ_BOON01000003.1 GCF_016863255.1 Planosporangium mesophilum | reverse complement strand
CCCGCCGATCTCGGCGGGCGGATCTCCCGCCCCGACGGCGAGTTCATCGCAGGGGAGCGTACCGATGGCCACCACCCCGCCGGCTGCGGCACCCGACCCGCCCTCGGGGGCGGCACCCCGTACGGGTGACCCCGCCGCGCCGAAACCGACCTCCGACCCCGAGTACCCGCGTGATCTCGCCGGGCCGCCGGTGACGGTCACCGGCACGGTGACGGTCGAGTACGGCTGCGTCATCCTCGACAACGGGGTGCAGCGCTGGGCGCTCCTCGGCGACCAGGCCGAGTGGGTACGCGAGGGGAGCCGGGTCACCGTGCGGGGGCAGCGGACGAAGGCGCCCGCCGGCTGCCGCGTGTACGGGGGCCTCGACGTCGTCTCCGTCTCATAGGGACGGTCACATCACCGGTCGCACGCCGGCGCGCGGTACCAGTTTGATTACAGCCACACCGCTTTCCGATCGACTCGTGTCACAGTGTCAGCCTCGCACCGCCCGTCGTTCCCAAAAGGAGACCGTCGATGCATATCAGGGGTGGCTTACGTGCCGCGATCGGCCTGTCCACGGCGTTGCTGATGCTGGCGGCCTGCGGGGGCACACCGCAGTCGTCGAGCGGGCCGGAAGGCGGCGACATCAAGGACGGCGGCGACCTGAGGGTCTACATCGGAGAGCCGCGCCACATCGTGGCGAGCAACGCCGGCGAGAGCGAGGGCAGCACGGTCGCTCGGGCCCTGTACTCGGGGCTGATCGACTATGTCGGCGACGACTACAAGATCGTTAACGTGATGGCCGACTCGATCAAGTCGACCGACAACAAGGTGTGGACGATCAAGCTCAAGGGCGGCTGGGCGTTCCACAACGGCGAGGCGGTCAACTCCGACGCCTACATCCGCGCGTGGAACGCCGCGGCGTACGCGCCCAACGCGCAGCTCGGGTCCCACTTCTTCGAGCGCGTCGACGGGTACGCCGACCTGCAGGGCAAGGAGCCCAAGGCGAAGGAGATGTCGGGCCTGAAGAAGGTCGACGACACCACGTTCGAGGTCACGCTGCGTCAGCCGTTCGCCGGCTTCCCGGTCATGCTCGGCTATGTCGCGTTCATGCCGATGGCGCAGGCGTGCGCCGCCGACCTGAAGGCCTGCGACGAGGCGCCCATCGGCAACGGGCCGTTCAAGATGGACGGCAAGTGGGAGCACAAGCAGCAGGTGAAGCTGGTCCGCAACAACGACTACAAGGGCACCAAGGCCCACCTCGACCGGCTGACCTTCAAGATCTACGACAAGATCGAGACGGCGTACAACGACCTGCTGGCCGGCAACATCGACATCATGCCGCGGCGGATGCCACCGGCGAAGGTGCCCGAGGCGCGGGTCAAGTTCGGCGACCGGCTGCTCGACAAGCCCAGCCCCAGCTTCACCGCCGTCGCGATCCCGACCTACCTGGACCCCTTCAAGGACAAGAGGATCCGCCAGGCGATGTCGATGGCGATCGACCGCAAGGCGATCGTCGACGCGGTCTACCAGGGTCGCTACACCCCGGCGAAGAGCTTCTCCCCGCCCGGCTTCCCTGGCGGTCGCGACGACACCTGCAAGTACTGTCAGTTCAACCCCGAGAAGGCCAAGCAGTTGCTGGCCGAGGCGGGCGGCTGGCCGGCCGGCAAGAAGGCCGAGCTGTGGTTCAACGCGGGCGCCGGTCACGACGTCTGGATGCAGGCCGTCGGCGACCAGCTCAAGCGGAACCTGGGCATCGACTACGAGCTCAAGGGCCAGCTCCAGCAGCCCGAGTTCCTGGCGACGGCCGACGCGAAGAAGCTCACCGGCCCGTACCGCAGCGCCTGGGCGCCCGACTACCCGCTCAACGAGAACTACCTGACGCCTCTCTTCGGTACCGGCGGCTCGTCGAACCGGACCGGCTACAGCAACCCGGAGTTCGACGCCCGGATCGTCAGGGGCGACAACGCCAAGTTGCTGGACGAAGCGGGCAAGCTCTACGGCGAGGCCGAGGACCTCCTGGCCGAGGACATGCCCTCCATCCCGCTGTGGTTCGACAAGGCGTCGGTGGCGTTCGGCGAGACCGTCACCGGTGTCGAGTACAACGGCGTCCAGGGCGTCAACTTCGCCCGGGTCGGCTTCACGAAGTAGCGCCGGTACGGTCCCGGGCCCGCCCACGGTGGGCGGCCCCGGGGCCGGCGGTCTGAAAGGCCTGGAGGTCACACCGTTGGGGCGCTATCTGGCCCGCCGGCTGCTGCAGTTCGTCCCCACGCTGCTCGGCGCGCTGTTCATCCTGCACTACCTGATGACCGTCGGAATCCAGCTCAACGGCGACCCCGCCCGGGCCGTGTTCGGGGACCGCACGCCGAGCCAGTCCCAGCTGCAGGCGATGCAGCGGGTCTTCGGTACCGATGACCCCTGCTTCGAACAGGCCGGCAACCCATGCCTGACGGTCTTCGTCCACCGCCTGGAGAACATGGCCCAGGGTGACTTCGGCGTCGACTCGCGGGAGCGGCCGGTGGTGACGCTGATCGCGGAGCACGCGCCGATCACCGCCCGGCTCGCGCTGCTCGCGATCCTCATCGAGCTGCTGGTCGGCGTCACCGCCGGCGTCCTGGCGGGGCTGCGCGGCGGGAGTTTCTGGGACTACGTGGTCAAGGTCTCCACCACGATGCTGGTGGCGATCCCCATCTTCGTCGTGGGCGCGGTGACCCAGCTCGTGCTGGGGGTGGAGTTCGGGTCGTGGCTGAAGGGCGTCGGCGCGCCTGACCTCCTCACCGGACTGTTCTCGATCGCTTACCGCACCGACCAGCCCTGGGCCAGCCTGGTGATGCCGGCGTTCGTACTCGCGTCCTTGTCGCTGGCCACCACGGCGCGGCTGACCCGCACCAGCCTGATGGAGAACCTGCGGGGCGACTACGTGCGTACCGCGACCGCCAAGGGCCTGACCCGAAACCGCGTGGTCGGGGTGCACGCGCTGCGCAACTCGCTGATCCCGGTGATCACGAATCTCGGCATCAGCTTCGGCAACCTGCTCGCCGGCGCGGTGGTCACCGAGGGCATCTTCAACATTCGGGGCATCGGCGGCCTGGTCTTCGGGGCGGTGGCAACCGGCGAGGCCGCGACGGTCGTCTCCGTCGTCACGATCCTGGTGCTGGTCTACCTGTTGTGCAACCTGATCATCGATGTGCTGTACGCCGTCCTGGACCCGAGGATCCGACTTGACTGAGCAGGTGGAGTCCGTCATCTCGGCGGACCGGTCCGCACAGGCCGGTATCGAGCGCAGCGCGAGCCTGTGGGCTGATGCGTGGCGGGACCTGCGCCGGCGACCGGTCGCGATCGCCTCGGCCGTCGTGATCGTGCTGGTCAGCTCGATGGCTGCGTTCCCATGGCTGTGGACCCGAACGGACCCGCGGGACTGCCCCATCCAGCTGAGCAAGGCCACGCCGAGCGCGGCGCACATCTTCGGTACCAACGAACTGGGCTGCGACTACTACGCGATGACGATCTACGGCGCGCGGGCCTCGATCATCGTCGCGCTGGTCTCGACCTCGCTCGTCCTGCTCGTCGGCGCTCTCGTCGGGATGGCCGCCGGCTTCTACGGCGGCTGGGTCGACTCGGTGCTCTCCCGGCTGGCCGACATCTTCTTCGCGCTGCCGTTCCTGCTCGGCGCCCTGGTGTTCCTGTCGATGCTGCGTTCGCACTCGGTCTGGACGATCGTGCTCGCGTTCGCCGTGCTCGGCTGGCCCCCGCTGGCCCGGATCGTGCGGGCCAGCGTGCTCGCCACGAAGAACATGGACTACGTACAGGCGGCCCGCTCGCTCGGCGCCAGCGACCGCCGGCTGCTGTTCCGGCACATCCTGCCGAACGCCGCCGCCCCGGCGATCGTGGTCGCGACGATCCTGCTCGGCACGTACGTCGCATCCGAGGCGACGCTGTCCTACCTCGGTATCGGCCTCCAGCCGCCGGAGATCTCGTGGGGCATCATGATTGCCCAGGGCCAGTCGTACGTCACCTCCGGCTACCCGCACCTGCTGCTGTTCCCGGCGGCCTTCCTGTCCGCGACGGTGCTCGCGTTCATCCTGCTCGGCGACGCGCTCCGCGACGCCCTCGACCCGAAGCTGAGGTGACGTGATGCTGCCCGAGCCGGATCCCGACGCCGACCTCCTGGACGTACGCGACCTGCGGATCGAGTTCCGTACCCGGGACGGGGTCTCCAAGGCGGTCAACGGGGTGAGTTTCACCGTCCAACCCGGACAGACGCGGGCCATCCTCGGCGAGTCGGGCTGCGGCAAGAGCGTCACCGCCCAGGCCGTGATGGGCATCCTGGACTCGCCGCCCGCCCACGTCACCGGCGGCGAGGTCCGCTACCGCGGGGTCGACGTGCTGACCCTGCCCGACGAGGAGCGCCGCCGGATCCGCGGCAACCACATCGCGATGGTCTTCCAGGACGCCCTGTCCGCGCTCAACCCCGTCTTCACGGTCGGCTTTCAGATCGGGGAGCAGTTCCGCAAGCACCTCGGCATGTCCCGTACCGACGCCAGGCGCCGGGCCGTCGAGCTGATGGACCAGGTACGCATCCCGGCCGCCCGGCAGCGCGTCAACGACTTCCCGCACCAGTTCTCCGGCGGCATGCGGCAGCGCGTGATGATCGCGATGGCGCTCGCGCTCGACCCGGACGTGCTGATCGCCGACGAGCCGACCACCGCGCTCGACGTCACGGTGCAGGCGCAGATCATGAGCCTGCTCGGCGAGCTGCTGCGGGAGCGGCAGATGGGCCTGGTCCTGATCACGCACGACATGGGCGTCGTCGCGGACGTGGCCGACCACATCTCGGTCATGTACGCCGGCCGGATCGTGGAGGAGGCTCCGGTACGCGACATCTACGCCCGCCCGGCGCACCCCTACACCAAGGCCCTCCTGGAGTCGATCCCGCGCGTCGACGTCAAGGGCCAGCAGCTCAACGTCATCAAGGGGCTGCCGCCGAGCCCGACCCGGGTCCCGCGCGGCTGCGCGTTCCACCCGCGGTGCCGGTACGCCCGGGACGTGTGCCGGCAGGATCCACCGCCCTTGTACGGAGTGGACAGTAGACGGACCAGCGCGTGCCACTTCTGGGAGGAGGTCGTGAGCGCGAGGAGCGAGGGAAGCGAGCCCCGCAGTCGCGAACAGGATGAGGGGGTCGGCGGTGAGTGACGTCGTGCTCGAGGTACGGGATCTGACCAAGCACTTCCCGCTGACCAAGGGAATCGTGTTCAAGCGGCAGGTCGGCGCGGTTCGCGCGGTCGACGGGGTGAACCTGACGCTGCGCCGGGGCGAGACGCTCGGCGTGGTGGGAGAGTCCGGCTGCGGCAAGTCGACGCTGGCCAAGCTCATCATCGGGCTGGAGAAGCCGACGTCCGGCGAGATCCTGGTGCAGGGCCAGAACCTCGCCAGGATGCGCGGCTCGGCGCTGCGCCGGGCCCGGCGCAACATCCAGCTGGTGATGCAGGACCCGTACACGTCACTGAACCCCCGAATGACGGTGGGTGACATCGTCGGGGAGCCGTTCCAGATCCACCCCGAGGTGGCGCCGCGCTCCGACCGGCGGCGGCGGGTGGGGGAGCTGCTGGAACTGGTCGGGCTCAGCCCCGACCACATCAACCGCTACCCGCACCAGTTCTCCGGCGGCCAGCGGCAGCGGATCGGCATCGCCCGGGCGCTGGCGCTCCGCCCGGAGATCATCGTCTGCGACGAGCCGGTCTCCGCCCTCGACCTGTCGATCCAGGCACAGGTGATCAACCTGCTGGAGCGGCTGCAGGAGGAGCTGGGGCTGTCGTACATCTTCATCGCCCACGACCTGTCGGTGGTGCGGCACATCTCCGACCGGGTCGCGGTGATGTACCTGGGGAAGATCATCGAGACCGGGGTCGACACCGAGATCTACGACCACCCGACCCACCCGTACGCGCAGGCACTGCTGTCGGCGGTGCCGGTACCCGATCCGACGCTGCGCGGCCTACGCGACCAGATCATCCTGGAGGGCGACGTACCCTCGCCGGCGAACCCGCCGAGCGGATGCCGGTTCCGTACCCGCTGCTGGAAGGCGCGGGAGGTGTGCGTCGAGCAGGAGCCGGCGCTGGTCGAGCGGGAGGGGTCGGCGCATCCGAGCGCGTGCCACTTCGCCGAGGAGCGCGACGTGGTGCACGCGACCGACTGAGGCGCTCTCACCAGGTGTGTCCCCTATTGGCGGCTGCGCCCGTGCAGACGACGAAAGACCCCGCCTCTATGGTGGACCGATGGTGTCGGTCAAGCAGTTCCAGGTCACCTTCGACTGCGCACAGCCCGCGCGCGTCGCTCGTTTCTGGTGCGAGGTGTTGGGGTACGTCGTACCACCGTCGCCGGAGGGGTTTGCTACTTGGGACGATTTCGATGGCGCGTTGCCGCCTGAGCGTCAAGGTTCAGCGTTCGCATGCATCGATCCCTCAGGTGTGGGCCCGCGGCTGTTCTTCCAGCGCGTTCCCGAAGGCAAGGTCGTCAAGAATCGGCTGCATCTTGACGTACGGGTCGGCACCGGGCTTGTGGGGGAGGAGCGCCTGGCCGCACTTGAGGCCGAGTGCGCACGACTGGTCGCGCTCGGCGCGGTACGCGTGCGACTACTGCGTGCTGATGGCTACAACGAGTCGTGCCTCGTGATGCAGGACATCGAGGGCAACGAGTTCTGTCTCGACTGAGTGGTCGCGAACGTGGCACCTTCGCGAGTCGACCGGTGCAGTTCGCAAGAATCTAGCGGCGATCGGCGCGAACATCCGCCCATATCAAGCGTCTCGCCGAGGCCTGTGGAGACCAGGCTTGACCCCTCGCCGAATGTATGCCCATGCCGCCGAGCGCACGTGAGGGGCCGCACCGGCGGGACCGACAAGTCACCCGACCGCTCGCGCCGATGTTCGCTAGTTGCTCCCGGGCGATGGTCTGGAATGCTTCGCCCATGCCTTCCTACCCGCCTACCTTCGCCGACCAGGTCGTCGCCCAGCCAGCCCGTGCCCAGTTCGAGGCGTTCCTCGACGAGCACCGCGGCGCGCTCAATGGCTGCTTGGACGGGCTGACAGAGGAACAGGCGCGCCGATCGTTGGTGGCCTCCCGGACCACGCTGCTGGGTCTGGTGAAGCACGCGACCTTCGTCGAGAAGGTCTGGTTTGACGAAGCCGTCACGTGTCGGTCGCGCGCTGAGATCGGCATCCCTGCGACGCCGGACGAGTCGTTCATTCTCTATGACGACGACACGATCGCCACCGTCCAGCGCGCACACCGCGAGGCCTGCGAAGCATCACGCCAGGCGACGTCATCCCTGGGGCTGGACGACATCCTTCACGGGAACCGGCGGGGCCCGCTTCCGCTGCGGTGGGTGTATCTCCACGTGCTGCGCGAGTTCGCCCAGCACTGTGGGCACGCTGACATTCTTCGAGAGCAACTCATCAACGAGTAGTGCGCGGACGTCCACTCATAGCCGCTGATCGCGCGGTCATGCCGAGATCAGTGCATTTGATCATGCCGACGAGAGCGCATCGGCCCTACCGCGGTCGTGATTGGCCTGGCTGGGACGTGGGTACGGGTGTGTTCGTGACGATGGGTGATGAAGCCGGGGACTTGAAGCGGCGGGGTGGCTGGCTGCCGCAGGGCCAGGACGAGTTGGAGCGGTGGCTCGACGGCCGCATCAAGAGCGTGGGGCGACCCGGCGTGTTCCGGCACCCGGTGATCCGGGAGTTCGCCCACCTGATCGAGACGGACGCGATCGTGCGCATGTACGTGACCCGGATGATCGACGAAGTGCCGAAGACCCGCAAGTACAGCAAACGCCACATCGCCAGCGTCGATCAGCTGCTGCACCTCATCGACGAGGTGATCACCACGGCACCGGAGTTCAGCGAGGGCGCGATGGTGACGACACCGCTGACCGGCATCCTGGACTGGACGATGGGAACCACCGCCGGGATGGCCGCCTACCGCGACCCCCGTGTCAACGCGATCCTGAAGAAGGTCCTCGACGCGTGGGCGGAGTTCCTGAATAGCCCCGAGTCGCTCTACGTCCTGAACGACTCGCCGCAGGGGTGGATGTCGCCGACCGCGCGACAGGCGGTGGGCATCGACCAGTTCGAGCACGACCCCGACGACAAGCACTGGGGCTTCACCTCCTGGAACGACTTCTTCACCCGGCGGCTCAGGCCGGGGGCACGGCCGGTCGCGGCGCCCGACGACGACTCGGTCATCGTCAGCGCGTGCGAATCGACCCCTTACCGGATCAGCCGTGACGTCGCGCGCCACAGCGAGTTCTGGATCAAGGCTCAGCCCTATTCCCTGCAGGACATGCTCGCCAACGACGACGCCGTCGACGAGTTTGTCGGTGGCACGGTCTACCAGGGGTTCCTGAGCGCGTTGAACTATCACCGCTGGCACAGTCCCGTGGCCGGCACGATCGTGCGCGCCTACGTCCAGCCCGGCACCTACTTCTCCGAGGCCGACTCCGAAGGCGCGGAGGCGGTCGAAGCGTCGGCCTCTCAGGGGTATCTGGCTCACGTCGCCGCTCGCGCGATCATCCTCATCCAGGCGGACAACCCGGCGATCGGGCTGATGGCGGTCGTCCCGATCGGGATGGTAGAGGTCTCCTCCTGCGTCATCAGCGACGACATCGTCCCCGGCCATCACGTCGAAAAGGGCGACGAACTCGGATGGTTCCAGTTCGGCGGCTCCACCGAGTGCCTGGTGTTCCGCCCGGGAGCAGTCGAGGATTTTTCTGTCGTTGCCCTCCCGCAGCCAGGCGACGCCGATGCGTCGATCGTGAAGGTGCGTTCGAAACTCGCGGTCGCCGCGAGATAGCCGGATTTTCGGCTGCCGCGACACGCGTATCAGCGCCCGCTACGCCGTCACGACGAGTACAGCCCCCGATCGGTCAGGCGCGCACTTCTGCCGATGAGCGGACACGCGAAGTGAGCCCTGCGCCCGACTCCGACTCACCGCTTGGGTGCGAACTTCTTGCGTAGGAGGTCCAGGTGCACACGGTCGGTTATCCACTCACGGACCAAACCGCACTGCAGGCAAATCACGCGGGAAAACGGAATCGTTCGGAAGGTGCTGACCGCCATGCCGCTGATAGCCGTCGGCCATGCTGCTCGGCACACAGACGATTTCAGCGCTCCCGCAATGCGGACACGGACCGAAGTTAATGTCATCCATGGTTTGATGATCGCAGCCGAGTACCAGCGGTCCCGGAGGAGGCGCCCGAGTCCTTCGACCTTCCCGGCGTGCCCGCCATGACCTGATCAGGTGCCCGGATCTGCCGCAAGGGGTCGGTCGGGTTGCGTGCGCCGCCCTCGCGGATACGTCTGCGGAGCATCACTCAGCGGACGACGACCCGTCGGCGGCTCCGTCGAGATGGTCTCCGAAGGGCACTGGAGGAAGTTCGGGTGATGCCCCCGGACGGCTATCCGGATCTGCCGCCGATCGGGTGGCTTCGAGGGGTCAGCCGATTCGCGCCGCAGCGTTGCCGTGAGTGATCCGCAGGTAGTAGCCGTCCGGATCGGCAAGCCGGAAGTCGTACAGACCCCACGATCGCAACTCGAGCGGTTCACTGATCACCGCCCGCTCCCGGCAGTGTTCATAGAGCGCTTGAAGCTCGTCCAGACCGTCGAGCTCCAGCACGATCTCCACCCCGGCGCCCTTGTCAACACTGAGCCGCTGTCTGGTGAACCCCCGACCTTCCCCCTGCGCAGGCAGCTTCGCCACGGGACCAAGCCCCAGCACGACCAGGCCCCGGCGCAGGCTGGCGTAGCCCGCAGCGCGTCGCTGCACCTCGAACCCGAGCAACTCACGATAAAACTTGACGCTAACGTCCATGTCCTCGACGAACAGTTCCATCCGAAGCCGCATTCGTCGATGATTCACCACCGTGCCGGGCGTCCGCATCTGCCGCGATTCGCTCACACGGAGCGTGACGGCTCGGTCGGTAGCTTGGCGTACCGCCCCAGCCTCAGTCGCGCGGCTACCATCCGTTCGTATTCGAAACGTTGGGACAACGGGGGCTGACATGGCTGGTTACTCGGGCACGCCGCTGTACCGCAAGCTCGGCATCAAACCGGGTCACCGAGTCGCACTGCTCGACGCGCCGGCGAGCTTCAAGGCCACTCTCGATGGCCTCCCCGCCGAGGTCGTCATCCGGCACGGCCTGGCCGCCGACGCGCCGACCGACGTGATCGTGCTGTTCGTGACCGAACGTTATGAGTTGCAGGCCCGCCTGGACGAGGTCAGACGCGGCATGGCCCAGGACGGCGGCTTCTGGGTCGCCTGGCCGAAACGAGCATCGAAGGTTCCCACGGACATCACCGATGACGTGGTCCGTGAAGTCGCGCTGCCGAGCGGGTTGGTCGACAACAAGGTGTGTGCGATCGACGAGATCTGGTCGGGCTTGCGGCTGGTCATTCGCCGCGAAAATCGCAGGCCGGCCGAGTAACACGTTCGCCCGGTCCTCCGTACTCCAGTCGGACGCCACGACGCACCTCGGGACCGCCCAGCCGTGTGAGTGATGTGACGGTAGGCGTCCTCCGCGGGCGCGGATCTGCCGCTCCGGGCGTGCTGGCGTTCATCGCCGCCGGTGACGCACGGTGATGTATGGCTGCCTTTCTTGCTTCCGCTTCCGGTGTCGTACCTGCCGATCAGCACCATGCGGCTGGAACTGCTTGGGGCAGCTCCATCGAGCTTCAGTCGATATGGTGCGGTCCATGGATTCTCGATCCGATGCGGATGGCGGCGACGGTAGTCGTAGCCCGCGTGACGTGTTTCTCCGGCTGGTGAAGGGGGTGTGCGAAGGGCCGTACGAGGATCTAGCCGATCTGTATGCCGAACAGACCTATGTCACCCACCCGTTTCACCCGCTCGACGCGCCACCGCTACGGAGCCGGAGCCAACTGCACGAGCACTTCACCGCGCCGCCGCCTTTCGCCCGAACACTAAACCGTGAGCCGGTCAACATCACTATCCACGAGACCGTTGATCCGGAGGTGATCGTCGCCGAGTTCGCCTACCACGGACACGTGGAGGAGACAGGAGAGGCGTTCACCGTGCCCTGTGTCTTCGTTCTGCGTGTTCGCGACGGGCTCATCGTCGAGTCCCGGGACTACATCGATCACATCGCCAGCGCGCGGGCATGGGGTCAGCTCGAAAGCCTCTTGACCGCGCTTCGCCCATCGCGCGACGTCGACCGCTGACAGTCAGTTGCTGATGATCACCGGATCGTGCGTGGGTCTCGCCCGAATTAGACGCTGGCCGAGCTTTATGACGCCGAATCACTGATGTGATTGAACAGCGGTGGTCACCGACTCCTGCCATCCGGATCTGCCGCCGACCGTGCATGCTGTCCGATTGAGGCAATCACATTCGGTAGCTGGCCTCTGAGTCGAGTGGCATCCTGAACTGCCGATGAGCGCGTGAGGTGGAGAAACTCAGGCTGAGACGCAAGGCTGAGCGAGCGCCTGGATGAGCTCGGCGAGTACCCGCTTGGCGTCGTTGTTATCCACCTGGCAGGTGCCGGCCGCGACGTGACCTCCGCCGCCGTACTTGAGCATGATCGAGCCGATGTCCACCGGTGACGTGCGGTCCACAATAGATTTTCCGACTGCGAACACCGTGTTCTGTTTGTCTCGGCCCCACAGCGTGTGGATCGAGACGCGCGCCTGAGGGTGAAGCGCGTAGACCATGAACCGGTTGCCCGCGAAGATGATGTCCTCGTTCCGCAGGTCCACCACGACGACGTCGTCGTAGACGGTGCTCACCCGCTGCAATTGGTCGATGAACGCCTCGGTGTGCGCGTGGAACAGCTCCGTGCGCTCGCGCACGTCCTTCATCGCCAGGATCTCGTCGACGCTCTCCAACTGGTGGCAGGCGTCGATAAGCTTCATCATCAGCTCGAAGTTGGAGATGCTGAAGTCGCGGAAACGACCCAGGCCGGTGCGGCTGTCCATCAGGAAGTTCAGCAGAGTCCAGCCGGTCGGGTCGAGGATCTCTTCCACGGTGTACTGCGCCGAGTCGGCCTTGTCGACCGCCTCCATGAGATCCAGAGGCACGTCGGTGAAGAAGTCGGCGCCGCCGAACTCGTTGTAGATGACGCGGGCCGCAGACGGGGCCGATGCGTCGATGATGTGGTTGGGCTGCGGGCCGACGCGCACTGTCTCCGAGTGGTGGTGGTCGAACACCATGTGCGCCCCGGGAACGTACGGCAGGTTCGTGATGATGTCGTTTTCGGTGATCTTGACCTTGCCGTCCTGCATGTCCTTCGGATGCACAAAGGCGATCTCGTCGATCATGTCGAGGTGCTTCAGGAGCGTGGCACACACCAGGCCGTCGAAGTCGCTGCGCGTCACGAGCCTGTACTTCATGGCGATCTCCCCTTCTCCAGGTCCGTGGTCTCCGATCGGCCGCAGGGGCGCTGACCTGAGCGGATCGGGGTTGCCGCCTTGATCGGCGAGCTAGTTCGTGCGCAGCCTCAAAAGAAGGCCCGACTACGCGAGCCGTCCCGCAGGACCTTCCACCCCTCACGAGCCCGCCGTGCGGCAGAAACGGCGTCGACTGCCGAGTTCACCTCACAGGAGCGGCCATGATTGACCCGCGCCAGGCTGGGCCTGGCTGGGGCACGTAACGACACAAAGTCGATCACGATCGCCAAGATCAGACGTCCGATTCTGCCGACGAGCGGATATCTGATCTTCCAGGGCAGGGGCGTCTGCAACGGCGGGCCTGGCTGCGCAGCGCGTTCTCACTCTGCGGATGCCGGCTCGGTGGGTCGGGCCGTGAAGAAGCGGATGATGTCGTCGGCTGCGGTCGGGGACAGCATCATCGACTGGACTCGTGCGGACATTTCGGCGATCGAGTGAGCCCTGGTAAACATTGCCGCTTCGTAGCTCCAGATCGCCGAGTCCGGGTCGGCGGGATTGGCGGCGAGTTCGCCGGCGAGTTCGGCAGCGTCAAGCATGGCCTGATTGGCGCCCTCGCCGACCGGTGGCATGAGGTGCGCGGCGTCACCGATGAGGGTGATGCCCGGCTGGTGGGCCCAGCGTGTACCAGTGGGCATCGCCTCGATCCTGCGCGGGGTCGGCGGGCTGTCGCCGGCTTCGATGAGCGCGGTGAGGCTGGGGTCCCAGCCATCGAATATGTCCAGCAGAGCACGCTTGCTGCGGTAGGTGTCTAGGTAGCGATCGTCCGCGCGTAGGGAGATCCCGACTCGGATGCTGCCGTCGCCGAGGCGTTGCGCTGCCAGGACCTGGTTCACGCCGATGCACCACAGGTTCCCGGGGCCGACCAGCTCGGCGAGATCCGGGTGACGCCGGTCGGCGTCGCTGATGCTCAGCTCTACCAAGGTGGCCACGTAGGAGAGTCCCGCGTCGGTCAGCAGTGACCGGACGACCGAGCGTGCGCCGTCCGCGCCGATGAGGACGTCGCAGTCGGCTCTGCGGCCGCCATCGAACATCAGCCCGAAGCCTCCGTCGGGTCGTGGCATCGCCGCCACGAGCCGGTGCTCCCACGCAACCGCATCGCCGGGGAGCGAATCGAGCAGAAGATCACGCAGTACGCTGCGGTCGATCTCGGGGCGTTCGGAGAATGAGCCGGGTTGTGGCTTGTGGTGCACGAGGGTGCGTCCGGCCGGGTCGAGGATGCGAAGTTCCTCGCCCTCCGGCCGTGCCTCGGACCGGAATCGGCCGGCGAGACCCGCCGCGGCCAGGGCCTGTTGCCCGGACTCCGGGTGCAGGTCGAGCGAGCCGCCCTGCGATCGCGCGGATCGGCTTGCCTCGCGTTCGTACACCACCGCGTCGATGCCGTACCGGTGCAGGACTCGGGCCAACGTCAGCCCGCCGAGGCCACCACCGGCGATCGCAATTCGCATCATCATCTCCGTTACCGTACGCTGTACCTTATGGATACGCCGTACGGTAACGCACCGCTGCCCGTCTGGGAACGGCCCGAGCCTCAGTCGCGGGCGGCGCCGGTGTCGCTGAGCCGCGCGAAGATCGCCGCCACGGCGATCCGGATCGCGGACGCACATGGCCTCGAGGGGCTATCGGTACGCAAGATCGCCAAAGAGCTCGGTGTCGGTCCGATGCGGCTCTACGACTACGTGCTCAATAGATCCGAACTGCTCGATCTGATGGTCGACGCCGTGTACGCCCAGATCGCCGAGGCCGGCCAACACTCAGAGTGGCGCGCCACGGTACTGGCCATCGTTCACCGGACCCGTGACGCCGCCCTTGATCATGAGTGGTTCGCCGACCTGCTCGGCGGAAGGCCACACTTGGGACCTCATGCACTCGCCGTGGGTGAATCGACCGCGGCGGCGCTCAGCCAGGCCCCGGGCGTACGCAACATCGACGATCTTCAGCGGGCCTTAGGCGCCCTCAACGCGTTCATCGTCGGAGCGCTCCGCAGGGAGATCACCGAGCGCCGCACCGCCCGTTCAACCGGCACCGACGTGTCCGCTTGGCAGGCCGCCCTCGGGCCCTACGTGGCACGCATGCTGGAAACGGGCCGCTACCCTACCGTCGCCCGGCTTGTCATCGACGGCGCCCACCTCAACGCCGAGCAAACCTTCCACCACAACCTGATCACCATCCTGGACGGCATCACCAGCCATCCCTGCACGTGACCTACTGCTCGCAGGCCAGTACCGGCTGAACACCGATACACCTCGATCAGACATCCGGATCTGCCACGAAGCGCTAGGTCGTGGCCGCGGTGTTGCTGCCGCGCTGGTCGGTCGGAGTCGTAGGTGGTGGCGCCGCACCCAGGTGCCGTGCCGAGGCATCCTGCTGGGCGAGCAGTCGGAGTGAGGCGAGCAGGACCTCGCCGAGTACGGTACCTGTGATCACGCCCTCGACCATGCGGGTTGGATCCGCGCGCGCGACGACGATGTCCAACTCCCGGCCTGCGACGAGTTCGGCCGCGTCGGCGTAGGTTTCCAGGCACCCGAGCAGGTCATCCTGGCCGAGCGTGCGCAGTGCGCGGATCGCGTCGGCGGCCTGGTCCAGGCCGGGCGAGTCCGGACTCACCGACCATCCGCGGCGGTGGACAAGTTCGACGACCTCGGTGCGCGCGGCGTGCCAGGCGGGGTCGGTGCCGCTGCGGTCGGGTGGCCGGGTGACTGCGCCGTGCGCGATCCCGAGCAGTGTGTGCGGGGGCAGATCGCCGGCGTCAACGGCGGCAATGACGTCGCGGGCTCGGGCCACCGACAGTCCGCCCACGTCGATGAGGGCGCGGATGAGTCGCAGTCGCCGCACATGGGCCTCGGTGTACGTGGCCTGGTTCGTGGCCGTCGCCGTGCCGGGTGGAAGCAGGTCCTCGCGTAGGTAGTACTTGATCGTGGCGACGCTCACCTGACTGAGTCTGCTCAGCTCGCCGATTCGCATGCCCGCCTCCTTGCCAATTCCACCGACGCCATGGATAGTAGTCCTATCCGTAATTGGATAGTCTCACTATCTATTGGAGGTGCGGGATGTCACCTGTCGTGAAGGGCCGAATGACCGCGGACATGCCGGGAGACTTCGTCGTCTTCCTGATCGGCATGCGGGTGAACAAGCCGTGGAAACTGCACAAATGGGTGCCGGTCGCCAGGGCGATGGCGCCGATGCTGCGCACGCTGAACAGTCGCGAAGACCTCGGTCTGCTCGGCATGCATACCTGGATAGGGCCGCGCGGGCCGATGTTCGTGCAGTACTGGCGCAGCGCCGAGCACCTCGACCGGTTCGCCAGGGACAGCTCCCTGCCCCACCACGCCGCGTGGCGCGCGTTCAACCGGCGCGTCGGCTCCGACGGCGACGTCGGCGTCTGGCACGAGACCTATCTGGTCTCCGCCGGCAACTACGAGACCATCTACGCCAACCTGCCCCGATTCGGACTCGCCGCGGCCGGTCAACACCTGCCGGTGACGGCAAAGGGCGACCGGGCGGCCGAACGCCGCGGGGCAGCCCCACGCACGGCGGCACCCCTACCGCAAGGACAGCCGACGCCGGCGGCGTGAACCTGCACTCTTCTAGCCGCGATGCGTTGGGCGGCGTGCGGATCAAGTAGCCGCTGAGCGGGCGTGCCGGCTGCCATGACGCGCGTACGGAGCACCATGCGAATCTTGATGCCATCGTGGCTGACGTAGACGCCGACCTGCGTTTCCCGCCACAGCACGACCTCCGTTGCTCAGCGCACGCTCACGTGTCGTACTCGCCGCTGTCCCAGGGCTCTGTGAAAGCCATGTAGTTGCCGGGTTGGAGTTCTACCCACCACGCTTCGTCGTCGTCCTCGGGCTCTCTGGCGATCAGACCGAAGGTGGTGCCGAACTGGTCGACCGCGAAGGGTTCTACCTCGATGCGGTCGAACGTCACGTCACCGAGTTCCTTGAGCCGGGTCTCGTACACCGCTCGTCGCGCAGCCCGGTCCATGTTCGCCCTGTTGCCAAACGCGTCGATCCTGGCTTCCAGGAACCTTCCCGCAGCATCAAACAGGTACAGAGCGACGAACTCCTGGCCGTCGTCGCCGCCATGCGTTCCCGGTTCAAACGGGGTGGTCAGGAAGAACTGGTGGCCATCCGTGGTGTGTCCGACATGTTCCGCGTGATAGTCGTCGTGCTGGATGGCGATGCGGGTAGGTCGACCGTCGGCCAAAGGATTCTCCTCAGTGCTGTCGGCCGGACAGTCTCGTCCCGGCACCTGTTGCATGCGACGAGGGTAGGCCGCTCCTCGGCAGCAATAGGGACACACCCAGTCAGATGGTCGTGGCCTCGCCGATCGGGATCCGGGCGTACTCGGTCTGGCCCTTCATCCGCATCCACCGGTCGGTGAGCTCGAACCCGACGTCGGTCGAGAGCAGCCGGTCGTGGATCGGGAAGGCCTTGGCCGGTGCCACCGCGCGGACGAAGTCCAGCGCCTCGCTCAGCTTGAACCAGGGCCCGCTGGTCGGGACGAGCAGCGTCGTCACCGGTTGGGCGGGGACGAAGAAGGAGTCGCCGGGGTGGTAGACGCCCTCGGCGAGGTACCCGACGTTGGCGCATCCGGGGAGGCCCTCGTAGATCTCGGCGTGCTCGCCGCCGACCGTCGTCACCTCGAAGCCACCGGCGGTGAAGGTGTCGCCGGCGGCGACCGGGCTGATCGCCGCGGCGACCGCCGGGGCGTTCTTCTCGGCGATGGCCCGCACCGACTCGGGCGCGAAGATGCGCAGGTCCTGTGACTTCAGGAGAGACTCGATGTGCTCGACGTCGATGTGGTCGGCGTGCTCGTGGGTGACGAGGATGTCGGTGACGCCGTCGAAGGCTTCCCGCTCGGTCCAGAAGCCCGGATCGATCAGCAGCCGCCGGTCGCCGTCCTCGAGGCGTACGCAGGCATGCGTGAACTTGATCAACTGCATGACGTCAGCCTAGTCAGGATCGGGCCGGCGGAGTGGCCCGAACGCGGCCCCGGACACGGCGGGGCCCGGCGCGACGGCGCGCCGGGCCCCACCGTCGCTCAGGATTCCGTACGGAACATCTTCGAGAACGTGACGGCGACGCCGACCTTGCCCCCGACGGCGAGCCGCCCGACCACGTCCCGCGCGGTCGGCCGTTCCTGATCGCTCATCGGGCTGCTCCTTCCCGGACGGCCGCGCGCAGGACGGTGGCGGTGGACTCCTCGGCGTCGGCCAGCTCGGACAGGTGCACGGCGAGGTCCGCGCCGGTGGCTCCGGGCTGTTCGGCCAGGCCGACCAGTTCGGCCCAGCGGGCGCCGAGCTCCCGGTACGCGGTCGCGACCTCCGCCAGCGCCGGCTTCTCCACGAGGGCCGCGGCCTGGTCGAGGAACGCGGCGTACAACCGCCGGTGCGCGGTCGCGGACGGATCGGCGCGGCCCAGCCCCCATACGACCGCGGCCAGGGCACGGCCCAGCGACTCGGGGTCGGCGCACAGCTTCGGCCAGCCCTTCGGGTCGCGGGGATCGGTCAACAGCCGGGCCCACTTGCGCATGCCGGGCACCCCGACGTTGCTGTCGAAGGTGCCCCGACCCGGCTCCAGCAGGCACCCGGCGGTCCGCTCGACGGCCGCGAGTACGGCCGACCGCACGTCGACCCCGCCGGGCGGCCCGAACACGTACAGGCCGCCGTACTTCTTCGCGTGCATCCACCTGGCGTCCAGCAGCTCGGGCCAGGCCATGGTGCGGGTACCGCCCGGCAGCCCGGTGACCGCGAGGTCCGGCCCCTGCGCCGAGACGGTCACCGGGTAGGGCAGGTACGGCCAATCGTCGGGGGTGTCCTGGCCGGGTACCCGGGTCAGGTCGACGGTCAGGAGCGCCTCCGGCGCCGCGTCGAGCACCTGCCGTACCCGTTTCTCCGCACTCTCTACAGTCGACAGTTGCTGGATCCGTACCGGAATACCGAGCCGGGCGCAGGCGGCCTCGACGGAGCCCTTCTTGTCGAAGTACAGCGCGTTGAAGCGGCCGTCCACCGAGAAGGTCGTCAAGCCGGTGTACGCGAACACGAAGTACCCGAACCCGATCCCGCCGCCGAGCCCGAACAGCAGTTCCGGGCTGTACGGTTCGCCGGTCAACGGGTTGGTGACCTCCGCCAGTGCTCGGGCGAGGGCGCCGGCGTCCGGGTCGACCAGAGGCCGCGGCGTCGCCGCGGGAGGGGGTACGAACCGGGAGCGGGCGGTGGTGTACGACTCGCCGGTCTTCGCCATGCGGGCGCGGACGAGCCGCTTGAAGTTCTTCTGCTGGGGCACGTGCAGATCCTCACTCGACACCACCAGACCAGCTCCCCAGCAGCCGACCCGACGGCGTCGGAGGCTGACGTGCCACACGGGAACCGGCCCGGGAGGTCATCCCCCTTTGCCCCTCATCGGCTCCGCTGGGGTGAGCCCGAAGGGGTTGGGCGGTAGGCCGCACCCGGCGGAAGAATAACACCGCATGCCGCAGGGTGGGACCCACCGGCGAAAGGCCCTGCTACTCGCAGGCCACGCCGTCGTGATCACGGTCGAGTCCCAGCCGATATCCGGGCTCCCATGAGTGCAATGGAGCCTTACCCGCCGCACGTACCGCAGCACAGTTGGCGTAGTACACACCGGCTGGCGGCGGGGGAGGCGGTGCGTCCGTCGTCTGTACGGGTGGCGGGGCTACCGTGATCTGAACTGGAGGCGGAGGGGCCACGGTTGTCGGCGCAGCCGATGGCGTGGGCGATTCCGACGGTGACTCAGATACCGACGGCACGGCCTCTACCGGCTTCACCGGCGCGACGGCTGGTGGCTTCGGTGCGGCTGGCGGCTCCGACGGCGGCCCTACGACCGCGCCTAATGCGACCAGGCCGCCACAGCAGAACACAAGCGTCGAGGTCATTCCCAATCCGGCCACCGATACGATTCGCTGTCGCGTAGACATCCGTGTCCACAGCTCAGACAAGCCCACCACGAGATCCTTCCGTCACGGAACGGTGAACCCATCGTGGCAGTGAGTCATCTATGTGAATATCGACCTCACGGCGCGCCGATGCGCCGGATAGGCCACTGTCGGGTGCCGGTTTCGGGGGTACGCGCCGCTGGCAAGGTGAGTAACGGATGCCGAGCGGTCGATGTCATCATCGTCAGCCGTACGTTGTCCATTTCGCCGCTGTGTCACCGCGCCTGAAGCTCTCAAACCGATATCTCCACTGTTCACGAATGCTCGGATTGCTGCGCAGGATCGGCACCACGGCGCATCGGGTACATCCTGCCGCTACGTGAACTCGCGGAGTTGGCAGACGACCAGGTCTTCCTTGTCGTGGTCGGCGGTGAGTTGGCGGACGGGCAGACGCTTGTCGTCGTGGTCGGGTGAGCGACTGCGTCGTAGGGGCTCAGGCGAGGCCGTACGCGGTGAGCGTGGCGTCGAGCGCGGTGCGCTGCGCGTCCGGCGGGTAGGCTTCCGGGTCTGCGGCGGCGAGTACGGCGGTCCCCTCGACCAAGGCGATGAGGGCGTTCGCGGTGGTGGTCACCCGCGACTCGGGCCAGCCGGGCGCAGCGGCCGAGACGAGCCGGATCAGGCGGGTCCGCCAGGCGCGGTTGTGGGTGCGGTGGGCCTCGGCGAGTTCGGGGTCGCTGACGGCCGCGGCGAGGAAGCCGAGCCAGACCACGGCGTGGGTACGGCTGTCGGCGTCGACGGCAAGGCTCTGGGCGAGTACCGCCCGCAGTGCGGCGCGCGGGTCGGTGGCGGTCGCCTCGCGGGCCTCCATCCGTTGCCGGGTGCGCTCGTGCAGCAGGTGGCGGGCGTGCAGCAGCAGCGCCCGCCGGTTGGGGAAGCGGTGCATGACCAGGCCGGTGGTGCAGCCGGCGGCCCCCGCGACGGCGCGGATGGTGAGCCGGTCGAGGCCCTGTTCCGCGAGGACGTCCCAGACTGCTCTGGATAGCAGTTTCTCCTGGGTGGGACGGTCGGCCGTGCGTGACATGGCGCGCTCCCGCGGTCAGTTCATCATTCCGTAACGATCGTTACCGTAACATCTGCTATGACCTAGGAGGCGAGCGTGGCGGACTGGTTGATCGAGGAACGGCCGTGGGACGACCCGGCGGGTACGGCACTGCGCGCGGCGCAGCGGGCCGAACTCGACGAGCGGTACGGCTGTGACGACCATGAGCCGGGAACACCGCCGTCGGCCGCCGACATCGACGTGTTCCTCGTCGCGGTCGACCGGGAACAGGGGAGGGCCCTCGGCTGTGGTGCGCTCCGCCGGCTGGATGCGTCGGTCGCGGAGATCAAGCGGATGTACGTGGTCCCGGACGCGCGAGGCACCGGGGTCGCCACCGGCATCCTGCGCGCCCTGGAGCAGGCCGCGGTCGCCCGGGGTTGGCTGAGTCTCCGGCTGGAGACCGGCACCGCCCAGCCTGACGCGATCCGTTTCTACGAGCGGGAGGGCTACCGCAGCATCCCGCTGTTCGGCAGCTACGTGGGCTCGTCGGTCTCCGTGTGTTACGAGCGGGTCCTAGGCTGACCTTGCCGTCCGCATCACCATGCAGAGATGCCCGACGGCGGGCTTGCGCCGTCGGGCATCTGTTCGATAGCTGGCCGCTATTTCAGGGCAGCTTGCCGGACCAGACGAAGCCGAGCGCGATGCCGATCAGCGCCAGCGCCTCGGACAGGGCGAAGCCCATGAACAGCCAGGTGCGGTTGTAGCCGGCCGACTCGGGCTGGCGGGCGGACGCCTGGATGTAGGCGGCGAAGACGATGCCGACGCCGATGCCGGGGCCGATGGCGGCGAGGCCGTAGCCGATGATGGCGAGACTGCCTGTGATGACCACCTCTGCGAGTACGTTCATTCCGGGATTCCTCCTGGGACTGACGCGTGGCTGTCGCACTTCGGGATGTCGTCGGTGCTGGGCGGGCACTCATGGTCGGCGGTCGGTCGACGACGCGTCGCAAGAGGGCATCCGCCCACGTCATGGGTGGAGCGATCCGCGGCCGACGGGGTACCGACCGGCTGACCGGTTCCGGCGTCGCCGCCCAATCCTTACATTCATAGCTGTTGATATTACGTGACGCCGCGCATCTGATCCACTTCATTAAGTGCATGCACGGAGGCCCATGGGCGCCTGGCGCGGCGCGAGGGTCTACGGAGGGTCCGATCGACGACCGGCAGCAGGTCGGGTGACGACGATCTCCTCGATCTCCGCGTCCTCTCGCTCCCTCGCGCGGGACAGCCGTGGCGGCGACCGGCACGGCGGCCGACGCCACGGCCGGTGCCGGCCGCCGTGCTTCAACCTGGAGCCCTGAACAGGGGAGAGCCGGCGTCGCCGGGCGAGCGACGCCGGCCCGGTGTACGGGTACCCGGCGGGGCGGGCTGGTTCAGGCCGGGGCGACGGCGCGCCCGGTGAACGGCGAGATCATGCCGGCGCACAGGCCGCGGCTGCGCAGGTTCGACGCGATCTGCGGGATCGCTGCGACGGTGTTGGCCGGCCAGTCGTGCATGAGGATGATCTGACCGTTCTGCAGCCTGCCGGCGGCCTGCACGATCTGCGCGACGCCGGCGCCGTTCCAGTCCTGTGAGTCGACGTCCCAGATGATCTCGCGGAGGCCGTACTTGGCCTCCACGGACTTGAGCGTGGAGTTGGTCTCCCCGTACGGGGGTCGGAACAGCCTCGGGATGCCGCCACCGGCTGCCGAGATCGCCTGCTGGGTGCGGGCGATCTCGGAGTCCATCTGCCATTGGCTGAGCTGGGTCATGTGCGGGTGGGTGTAGCTGTGGTTTCCGATCCACATGCCGGCGGCCACCTCGGCCCGGACCTGGGACGGGTACTGCGCGGCGTACTGGCCCTCGTTGAACATGGTGGCCCGCAGGCCGTTCTGCTTGAGCGCGCTGAGCAGCTGGGTGGTGTTGCTCGCGTTCGGGCCGTCGTCGAAAGTCAGCCCGACGTAGCCGTTGCAGGTAGCGGCGTTGGCCGGCGCGGCGTTGACGGTGATCGCCACTGCGGCGGCGGCGCCGGCGGCCAGCATCGTCAGTGCGGCGGCCAAGGGTCGACGGATACGGGACACTGATGCCTCCTCGGAGGTCGTGGGTAGCCCACGGCGGAATGTTCCGAGTATTATTCGAAGTGTTTCGATAAGGCAAGAGCATGGTGATGTGGGCTGTCGTGGGTGACCATCGACCAGTGGAACCGCCGATGGCTTGATCGAATAGCAAGAATTTCCGGAAGGTTTTCGGCAGCAGGCGCATCCTCGGCCGGGTGATCTCAAGCCACCGTGCGATCACCGTGCGTGCCGGGGCGGCGGCCTTGGGATGGCAGGCGGGCAAAGACTGGGCAAGGACGAAAAAGCCCGGACCTGGGTCCGGGCTTTTGTGCTGTTCAGATGTGGTGCTCCCGGCGGGGTGGCAGTCGAATGGGCACCAGTACCGGGTTCGGCGCCCACGGCCTCGGCCAGCAGCTGGGCGGAGTCGTCGGTGAGCGTCAGGCGGAAGCGGGCTTGATCCGGATCGGCTCACTGTCCCGCACCGCTTCCAGCGCGTCGAGTTCGGTCGCCTTGGTGGCGCGCTCGGGCTCCAGGGTGTCGAAGCGTCGGCGTAGCCGATCGCGGAACGTCCGGTCGGCCGGGTCGGTGGTCTCCCCCGGTCGGTACGGGGCGCGGAGACCGTCGGCCGGGCGACCCGAGGCTACGACGCGCGGATCGTCGCCAGGCTCGCCGGGCAGACCACCTTCGTCGTGCTGCATCGCAGGTGATGCGTAGAACGCACCTTCTCCTGGATCAACCGGTGCCGATGCACCGTCCGCGACTACGAACGGCTGCCCGACCACCATGCTGCGATGGCCCAATGGGCCATGATCATCGTCATGACCCGCCGCCTCGCCCGCCACCAACGCGCCTGAAACCCTATTTACCAGGCTCTGAAAGATTGGCGTCAGTCGAGTGACCGGCCGGAGTTGGCTTTCCAGAGTTGGTCCTCGAATCCGGCGATCTTGGGGACGAGATCTGGATCGAGACGGCGCAGAATCGTCGGATCGAGGCAGTCGCTAAGCCCACGGGAGGCGCACTGGAAAGCCGCCGCGATGTCGCCCTTGTCGAGATAACCATCGGCGAGGCAGAGATTTGTCTGGGCCGCGACCGGGGCGTCCGAGATGTAGCCGAGTAGTGGGGCGGCCAGGTCTGGCTCGCCCAAGAATGCCAGGGTCTCCACACAGAGCGAAAGAACGCCATCGTGAGCCCCGGGCACGGCACCTGTCGACGGGGCTGTCGCGACTGCGCTGCTGGCCTCGGTGACGAGCGCGCGGGCGTCGTCTCGCTGGCCGATCGCCGCCCGAGACATTGATTCCGCGGCAGCCCACAGGGCGGAGGACTCACGAGGTGGCCCGAAAGGGGAGAAGAGCCGCTGCAGGCGTTGGGAGGAGTCCTCGAGGGCTTCCTGAATCTGGCGCTTCCCGTCCGGTTCTAGTTCCCCCGCCAAACGCACGAGGTCGATGAGCCGGCGGCCAAGCAAAATCGGGGGACTTGGCGTTCCCGGGTCGTCGAACTGTCTTTGCACGAGCGCCACGCGAAGAGCAAGGGTGGCAACTCTTGCCGCGGTCTCCTCATTGCCGGCTCTGTTCAGGGCGTCGGCCAGCGCCGCGAAGGCCTCCTGCCAGCCCGCCCAACTGACTGGCGCGCGGCTGCCAATGGCCGCCTCTAGTGGGTCAAGACCGGATTCCGGCAGTCCCGCGGGTGGGCCATTCTCGCCGTCCTCATCGCGGTCATCAATTCCGCGCGAGGTTTTCCAAAGCTTGATCGCGGCAACGGTTGCAGCCTCTAACGCGTCGAGGTGTTCCTCCGGGTCCTCCAGCCAGTACGCGGCGGCCCGCACGGCTTCGAGTCCGGTCTTGAGGCCTTGGCGGAGCATGTGCTCCCAGTCGAACTCACGACCCACCGCTGCCTCGACGATTCCCTGACGGCGTACGCTCGTCGCCACTGTCGGGCTTGCGGCGAGGGCGAGGGCTTGGGCGAGTGCACTTTGGGCCTGTTGCGGGTTGTTGGCCTCCAGGTGACAGATCGCTAAGAGGGCAAGCGCCTGTATCCGGTCCTTGGCGGAGGCGCGTGGGTTCATCCATTGCTGGTGGTGAACGTAACGCAACGCGACCTGGAGGTCGCGGCGCCGGGCCGCGGCTTCCACTCCGTGAAGAAGTGCATCGCCCGGGTCATCCAGTCGCTCCACGATGGAATCGAACTCGTCATCGCGGCGTACTGCAATCAGCGCCAGTGCAAGCTGGCTCCACAGCACAGGCTGGGCCTCCGGGTGGGAGCCGGCAATCAGCCTCTTGATTTGGTCCACTGCTCGGGCAGCCGCTCCCGATTCGGGATGCTCGCAGGCGAGGAGGGCGAACAGCACGATTTTGTGCTGCGTGACCATGAAGGGCCGCGACAGTTCAAGTCCGGGGGTGTTGTCTGGAAGCGTGTCGATGGTGTCGATGGCAGTGAATGCTTCGTCTGGCATTCCGGCTTTCACCATGAGCGCGGCATGAATCTGCACGTACTCCTTCCCCTGGACGTGCTCTGCCAGGAACTGGCGTGCGCCGGCATGGTTTCCGGTGGCGAGGAAGGCCTCGATGAGGGGCAGTACAGGGACCGTTTTGAGCAAGTCAAGGACTCTCGGTCCCGGAAACAAGAAAGGGTGGTCGGCGATGCCCGGTCGGCCTCGAAGGGTGGTGACCGCCTCGACGACAACCTCCGGGATGGTACAAATCAGTTCCCAAGCCTCCTGGACATGACCGCCCCACACAAGTGCTGCAGCGACGTCCAGCGCCACAGCGCCGGCGGCGTGCTCGACCGTGCGGTACTCCCCGAGAAGTCGCATCGCCAGTACGGACGCGCCGGCATGATCGCCTGCCTCTCGGAATAGCCTCACGCATCTGGATCGGTTCCGGAAGTCATCGCGCACACCCACGATGGAGAGTCCCGCTGCCCGGAACGTCTCGTCCCCGCCTTCCGCCAGGAGTGCTAGAACGCTTTCCAAGAGTGCGCCTGGCGTGGGCGGGTCGTCTTCGGCTGCATCCTCCATCTCACCTTCCACCAAGCGTCCTAGCGCGCTTTCCACGAATGCGGAGAAGTCAGCTGGCATGGGTTGCTGCTCTTTGGCTGCATCCTCCATCGAGCTTTGCCAGGCGTGGGCCGCCTCGATCGCACCAGCTTGGTCGCCTTGGTGGATGAGCGCTCGGGCGTACGCCAGGTGGACCCCCGGGTCATCCCGTGTGAGGGTGTACTCCTTCGCCATGTCCGTCAGCCCGGCACGAACGAGGGCGCTGACGGTTTGGGCGGCGGAGCTGCTCAATGGTTCGAACGGGCCAGATCGGCCGCTCGTCTCGCCGGGGTCGGAGTCGGTGTCGCGTCCGATGATGTGGGTGGCGAGTCGTTTCGCGGCGACCGGCCCTGCCACGCGTCCGACAGCTTCCAGAAGGACCAGCGGGACGGTGTCGGCGGTCACCTGGTAGTTGATGCGGACCGTTCCCAGTTTCGCAATGGTCTCCAGGCTGGCCGTGGACCCGCCGGCCTGCGCAGCGCGAAGCGCCAGCGGCAGTGCCTGATCAACGAGGAAGGAGATGGGGTTGGCGGGGCCGAACCTGCCAGCGACAGCCCGGAGGTAGCCAGGGTCGAACAAGAGTTGGCAAAGTCTGGTCAGGTCGCCCCGCTCGGCCAAGGATTCCGGGTAGTGGGTGAGCAGGTAGCGGGGGGTTTCGGTTGGCCACCCGGCGTTTCGGAACGACCCTGCCCAGGCCTCAAGGCGAATCTCGGTCTCAGCCTCCGCCGACACGGCAGCGGCCGACGTCAGTTCTCCAGCCGGCCAGGCACCCGCGGACTCGTCGAACAAGGCTCGGGCCACTTCGGCGTATTTGGGGTGCGCGAAGGCCCAGCGGCGGGCTTCGCCGGGTTCGCGTACCGCGCTGAACACTCGCTCTTCGGAACAAATCAGCGTCTTGCGGATGGCTCGGACACTGCCGCCGGTGAGTTGCGCCAGCTCGTCGGCCTGGAAGGCGCCGAATCCGAACGTCAGGTACTGCAGGATCCCCCGGGTGGGAGCCTGGTCGAACAGACTCTCGAGTTCGGCCTCCATCTGCTTGAGGCATTCGGCGAGGTACTCGGTACGCCGAACAGGCAGCTGCCGCCAGCCGGCGGCGGCCCCGGGAATCCGGTCTGACCAGGCCGAGACGATCACCTTGAGCCCGGGAACCGAGAGCTCGCCCAGGACGCTGATCATCGTCTGCTCCTGCAGGCGGTCCGATACGTCCTCGTCGATGCCGTCGACGACCAGGACAACGCTACGCCCATCCTGTCTCGCTTGGCCGACGCACGTGGCGAGCAGTTCCCTCAGCCTGCCCGGGTTGGTGGAGTCGATGTGCAACTCCTCGCCTGTCGTCAGCAGGTAGGCCTGGCGGACCAGGTGGCGCACCATCGCTTCGGATCGTGCATCCTGCCGCTGATTTGGCGGCACGAAGTAGCCCAACCGAACGGTGTCGGGGGCTTCGGCGTTCACGAAGAACTCCGCCATCAGCGCTGACTTGCCGGAGTAGCGCTCACCGACGACAAGCAAGCGTTGGTCGTCGTCGGTAGTGCAGAACTCCACCAGCTCGTCCAACTCGGGTTCGCGGCCCTCGAACGCGCTGGCCAGCTTCATTCGAGCGAAGCTGTGCTCGACGACCGATCGATGATCCGGCGCACCCTGCTTCCCGGCGTCGAGCCCACGCCGTTGACGGTCGGCACCGACCGTGGCGGGTGTCGCCAAGCCTGGTTTGTCTTCACGCCAAGCGATCGACGAAATCCTATGTCTACCGCGGTCGGATGGGGTGAGCTGGAGGAATGCGCCTCCCAGGGTGGGCGGGCGCTGCGGGTTGCACTGGATGATGTGTTCTGCAGCCAGTACGGCCAAGCGGGCTCCCTGCTTTCGGAACCCTTGTCCTGACGACGATTTGTACGGCCCCTGCTCGTTGACGCGGGCCGTCCACTTCATTGTGGCGAAGTCCTTGTTCGCGTTCGGAGCCTTGACGTCAGCGGAAACCTGCTTTCCCGCAACAATGACGACCTGCCCCGCCCGGATCGGCAGCTTGGGCCGTGTCGGCGTGCCTTCGAGATTCCAGTAGATCTGACCCAGATAGAGCAGCTCGATATCGGTCAAGGGCTGCGTCTTGTCGAGAATGCTGCGGGCGTGCCGGTCCTGGGAGAGGTCCGCGAAGACGGAGTAGAGCCGGTCTCGCAGGGAGTCCGCGTCGACCGAAGCACCGCCGTCTGCCAAGTAGTGGTTGATCAGAGCCACAGCTGACGCTGGAAGATCGACCCGCTCAAGTGGCCCCACAGCATCAACTTCCAGGCTGTCCGACAGCCCGTAACCCTTCGCCAGCGAGTCCAGGTACGCCGCCAGGACAACGACCGGTACGGGTGTTGTGGGCGCGACGTCCAGGACCCAGCTGAGCGCATCGGAGAGATCCTTGGTGAGCTGAAGTCCGGGTTCGTGCGCCATGGCATTGATCATGCCAGCGGGTTCGATCAGGCAGGGCGAGGCACGGGGCCGCGTGATGCCTCGCGTGCCTAGCGGTTTGCTTGAGACATCGCCACACCGGCATCACCAGAAGTCCGACCCCAGCAACGAGTTCGGCGGGTACACCACGATCGATTCTCGTTCGCTCAAGTCGACTACCCGGCTCGGCTACTCGTCTGAAGAAAGGTCCCCCATGACTCACATCAACACTGCTCGGCCGGTGCTCGACGCAGCCGCGCTCGCCACCCTCGGGAACCTGGCCCTCCACGTGCTGCGGGACCCTGCGGTACAAAATGCCTGGCGCGAGGCGGCCGGCGACTGTTCAAGGGCCATCGACTCGGTCGCGACGGCCGTGAACTCGGTCGCGAGGGTCGGTAGCGTGACCGCCGCTTCCTGGCGTCGGCACGGCGGTACAGCCCCCCTGTCCTCCTCAGCTGACTGAACACATCCGCGAGTCGAGTCCGGGACCGGTCCCGGACAAGACGCGCGCCCGCCACCCGACCGGCGCCGACCAGAGGCTTCACGAGTGACAGAAAGCGAAACGGCCGCCTCGATCACCAACGTTCGTGATCTCGACGACCGTGCCCATTTGTCTGGTGCCCCCGGCAGGATTCGAACCTGCGCACCCGCCTCCGGAGGGCGTGGGCGCATCGAATCCGTGTAGGGCTGTGGCCTGCGTTAACGTCGCGCCCCGCCTTCGGCAGATCCCGACTTCGGCACGTATTCGGCAAGGAGGGGGTCAGGCCCCGTAGGGGAAGCGGTCGTGCGAGACGTGTCGGAGTCGCACCGGGCGCGTCCACGGCAAGGCGATGAGTAAGGCTGAAACACTCCTACGACGCAACGCGAGAGTGTTTCAGCCTGCCCGTGTTGTCTGCGCCAGAGTGACACCTACAACAAGCTGTCACCCAAGATCAGCAGTATTGACGACGAGGCGCCCATCCCGGTAGGGCGCCTTCAAGCAGTCAAAAGGCCGCTCGGCGCCAGTCACGCAAGCGTTTCACTCTGCCCGCACCACTATGCGGCGCGGCGCGGCTTGCGGCGATCGCAACTAGAAGTCGAGGTAAACGCTGACAAGATCCCTCGCCCGCCGCAATACTTTTTCATTTCTTCCTGTTCGATGTTCGCAAATGGCGGCGAGGATAGCCAGAAGGGCTATTGTTCTAACTCGAGCACGCAATGCATTCAAGGTAGATTCAACATAATCGCAGAGCCTGTCGTATGTCTCCAGTGCCTCCATTTCTGTACCGCTTTCAGAAAACAGGCCAGTTACGTAGCTATCATGCTCAATGTGGACTGCCCGTTCACCTGAAGTAGTGACAGAAATGCGGGCGTTGTGCACAATTGTTACCGGCATATTCACGTTACTTAGATTGTTGTGAAGTGGGCGATATACAGCGCGAAAGTCGGCATCGTCCACAACGTCACGCAGTTCGTCTCCGTCGAGTAGGTGCGCTAGCCGGCCGGACATCTGGGCGAACCCAGGACTGGTAGGCAGAACTGACTCGCCTACCCATGAGAGAATTAGTGGCACATCCGCAACTATGAGGCGGACCGGGGCGGGATATGTGCCGCCAGTTTTAATCATTCGGGGGTCGATCAACGTACGGCCATAATTATTGGTTGCGATTAGAGATTTCATTAAGTGATGCACTTCGGACATACGGTTGGCATGGTCGACCAAGTGGCCAATAGACTCTTTAACCATAAATAATAGTCCATCGATACTTGGCAACTGAATCTCATTCCGCAGTCTGGAAACACTTTCCTTCCTCGTCCACTCAACGGTTACAGCGGAGAGAATTCTCCATGACTGATCCGCGATTTCCTTATAAGTGACTACACGAAGGTTGGCGTTTTTGCGACGCTGATCATGCTCAATTACCCAGCGAAGCACAGTTGCGAGAACGAAGCCACTAAAGGAGAAGCCCGTTATTCCCGACAACAGGTTTCCCCAGTAGGGGTGGTCAGCGAGGAGGGTATGCTGTCTCAACTCTAGCGCTGAGCCGACAACGAAGGAAATTAGAGCGATCGCCGCAAAAGTAGCAACAACGGTACGGGGTACTTGGCGGTCAAACAAGACCTTGGCCCTTCAGGATGGCGACGGCAAGCGTGATACGCGTGGCCAGGCCTCGATGGAACGGCCCATGGCCTCTTCTTGCTCGATCTTGAGTGACGCGGCGCCACGAGTGTCACTCAAGATCAAATGCGTTTCTGCAGGTCAAAGCCAATCGAGTGACACGAGTGACACGAGTGACACGAGTGACACGAGTGACACTTCGCTCCCTTGCCGCGATTGACTATGCCGGTCGCGGAGAGAACGGGGGCACCGAGCGCATCGCCATGACCCGCGCCTTAATTATCTCCATGCGCGCGTTTCTCTCGACAGGGTCGAGGTGTGCTGCCTGGGCCGTAGCTTGGCCGGGCCATTTCCGGTACAGCAGCCCACTATCCGGAATGAAGTAGCCGTCACGGATTACGCTCGCCGCGAGCAGCATCCCGGAGTCTTCAGAGGCCGGCAGGGCCATCCATCCGCCTACCGCGAGAAGCAATTCCCGCTTGATACAGATCGTTGCGGGAAGGACCGGGAGTCGGTAGTCGTGGTCTAGCCAGAATTGGAAGAGAAACTCACCCGACAGCCGCCCGCCGGGTGGATCGTCCTGATCCCAGCAAACCGTCGATCCGTCCGGAAGCAGGTCAAGAGCTTTTGACGTTGTCCATCCGATGTCGGGATGGCTCGTCAGGATCTCGATATCACGAGCGAGTGCGCCGGGTAGCAGTTGGTCGTCTACATCCAACTCCTTGATCAGGCTGCCGGTGGCTCGCTCAAGTGCGAGCGTCCGCGCGACGCCGGGACCGCCGTGCCGCCCCTGGCCAAAGCTGATCCGCTGATCATCCTGCGGAATGAGTGTCGCGACGCTCCCGGTCTCGTCGTCTTCCTGGACGATCCACTCCCATTCCCAACCGTCCGGAAGTTGCTGCGCCAGAATGGACGTGTACGCCTCGGCCAAGTACTTCGCGCCCGACGCTAATACCGGCGTGATGATCGAGATGGTGCTATTCAAGGCTGCCACCGCTTCAGTTGGGTCGTGTACACGAGTGTGGTTCGGTCTCCCGGCCATACGATGTCGGCGACTTCAACGACGCGACCCGTCGTGTCTACGGAAGTCTTTCTGAGTGCGATAACCGCCACACCCGGCGGTATCTCCAACCTATCGATCTCGTCGGCGGTCGGTGGCCGGGCCGTTACCTCATCAACGATGTGGTCTATCTCGATTCCGACCGTCGATAGCTGGTGCATTGTTCCGCCGGGCCACGGTTCGTTTTCGGCGAACAGAAGATCCGGGTTCGCTGACACCATGTCGTATAGGAGATAAGAAGTGGACTCACCGAGGGGCGCACCTTCCCCCTTTTTGCCGGTGCGGTAGACGCGTCGAAGGAGACGCGTACCGGCCGCGACGCCGAACGCCTCGGCTAGCTCTACGTTTGCCGCCTCGGTGCCGTACTCGACGGCAAAAGCAAGATCCGCCGGGGACAGCCCGGTGTCCTGCTCGGTTGCGCCAGTGGCGCGGCGCTCCGACTCCGGGAGGTGAACGCGGTCCTTCTCCCACTGGTAGCGCTCGGTCGTCCGGCGCGTGCGCTGCCGGGCCGGCCGAACGAAGTTGCCGATGCCCTGTCGCTTGTCGATCAGTCCTTCGGATACGAGTAGGTCGAGCGCTCTCCGCAGGGTGTTCAGGCTGACCTTGTACTCCGTGGTCAGATCGGGCTCCTCATTGGGCAACCGTGCACCCGGGCTCCACTCGCCGGTCTGAATCCTGCGTCGCAGGTCAGCCGCGATGCTGTCGTACTTCGCCGCCATCAGTGACCACTGCCTCCTGCCGTCACGAGCTTCGCAACTCAGCATAGTCCTTCAAAGGGGTTGACGCAGCCGCTACAGCGTGCCTAGTGTCACCTTAGGTCCTTCGAAGGACTGACGATAGCTGGGTAGGAGTCGCCGGCATCTATAGGTGCCGATCTCATGACGGCAAGGGAGCTACCGCGATGGGTACCACCTCACCTACCAAAGGATCCGGCTTCCTCAGCGATGAGGCCGATCCGACCCCCAATGAACTGGTCGCGATCGAGCGTGAAATGCCGCTGATCGAGGCAGAGGTGGCGTTGGTCGACGCCGAGATCCGCATGTTGACCGCCGAGGGTGGTCCGTCGGCGCTGGACTGGCGTCGGCTTCGTCGCGCCGAGGCGCGTGTGCTGCGCGAGGCCGCCGCGCTGGCGTCGCGGCCCTCCACGTTCCCGCGCCGGAGCGCGGCCTGATGCCTCGCTACCGCACGGCTTACGTCGACCCGACCGGCGACCGGTACGGCATCCCCACGTTCCCGTGGCGGGGCGCCCCTACCGGCTACGCCACCGCGCGGCAGTTGCGCGCCGAGGGCTTGCGCCCCGGCGGTCAGCCTGTCGCCGCGCAGATCCTGTGGCGCGGAATCGGCGGCACCCGCGCCGCGTACCTGTACCGCATCGACGCCGCCAAGCCCAAGCGCACCGCCACTCCCGCGCAGCTGCGCGCCATCGAGCGCGCGCTGGCCGCCCGGCGAACCTGTCCAACCTGCCGCGAGGTGCGGCCCTACTACATCCCGCGCTCGCTGGCCGAGTGCCTGACCTGTTCTGACGCCTGAAACGGAGACCACCGTGAAGCACAAGTTCCTCGGCTACCTGCTGCTGGCGTTCGTGCTGTTTTTCGTCGTCAGCAACCCGACCCACGCCGCCGCCACTGCCCAGAACCTCGGCGGCACCCTCGCCCACGTCGGCACCAGCCTCGGTGACTTCTTCACCGCCCTGACGGGTGGTGGCCACTGATGCGCACCGTCGCGAAGCTGTCCGGGCGCGGCTGGGCCTACACCGGCGCGATCCTCGGCGGCGCGGTGTCGGTCGCCGCCAACGTCGCCCACTCCTACGTTCCACCCGAGTACGCGCCGGCCGACTGGACGCCGCACACCGGTGCGGTCGTTGGCGCAGTGTTCTGGCCGATCGCTCTGTTCGTCGCCGTGGAGATCTTCGCCCGGATCGCCTGGCCCGACGGCCGCCGGTGGACCGCGCTGCGCTTCCTAGGCCTGCTCCCGGTCGCGCTGGTCGCCGCCGTCGTGTCCTACCGGCACCTGTCCGGGCTGCTCACCTTCTACCGCGAAGACACCCTCACCGCCACGATCGGCCCACTCGCCGTCGACGGGCTGATGGTGATGGCCACCGGCGCCCTGATCGCGACCGGCTCCCGCCGGGCCGCCGGCACCGCCGCCGAGCAGGTGGCCGAAACGGCGACCGACGCGGCACCGCCCGCGCCTGCCGCCGCCCCCGCCCCCGGTACCCCGACACCGCCGATCGCGGCCGGCGACGCCGCGCCGACTCTCGCACCGCGTAACACGCCCAAGCCCAAGCCGGCCCGTACGCCCAAACGCCAGCCGTCGGCCGCCGACCGGGTGGCCCGCGCTGTCGCCAAGACCCCGAACGCGACCCCGGCGCAGATCGCCGCCCGGCTCAAGCTCTCCGAGCGCACCGTGCAGCGCCACATGCCCCGCCCGGCTGACGACAGCGTGTCGACAGCGCCCACCGCCCCGGCCCTGTCCGCCGTCGCCTGAAGGAGCCAGCCATGGCCGAGATCGTCAACGTCGGCGTCATGCAGACCGGCACCGGCACCGTGACCGTCGCTGGCAGCGTCGCCGGGCACATCGGCCGCCCGGCGCCGCGCCGGACGCGTACCGCCGCGGAGCAGGTCCGCCACGTCCGCGCCACCCTCGCCCGGCTCATTCAGACCGCCGACGAACAGCTCAACCACGACGACCGGGACCGGCAGTACCTGATCGAGGAACTGCTGTCCGACCTCACCGACCTGGTCAACGACCTCGACCACCCGTAGGCCCACCCGGAGCGCGGCCCGCAGGCCTAGGAAACCGATGGCCGCGCTCCGGTCCCTCTCCGATCCGTCCGCAAGACGTCACAGGAGGAACCCCCATCATGACCAGCAACATCCCCGAACCGCACGACGGGTTCGACTGGACCCGCGCCGAAGCCGACCTGTCCAGCGACGCCGAAGGCGCGGACGTGGTCGACCTCAACGCCGCCCGGACCCGCCGCACGCCTAGCCGTGACGACACCGGCGACGCTGACCGTGACGACATCACCGACGACTTCGACGCCGACGACGCGGAGTCGGTGGACGACAGCCCGCAGCGGGTGGGCGGCCCGGTCGACGCCGCCGACGACATCCCGGTGTCGGCGTTCGACCCCGGTCGGCGTCGCCCGATCCTGGCTGATTGGGCACGCTCGCGGGCAACCCTGATGGCCGCCGCGAAGTGGTGGGCCAAGTACGCCGGCTACGTGGCCGCCTATCACGCCGTCCGGACGCCGAAGTACGCGGCGAAGACCGCCGTCTACGCGCCGGCCGGACTGTTCCGGGGCACCGGCCGCGTGTTGCACTGGGCCACCGCCGAGGAGGGCAACTGGGCACTACGCCAGGCCGCCGCCTCGAAGGGCGACGCCGACGCCTGGCTCAAGCTCGACGCCCGCCGGCAGCGGCAGTCGGTGTGGCGCTGGTGGGTACTCGCGTTCGGCGCCGGCACCCTCGCCACCGGCGCGGTCGCGCTGGCGGTCGGACCGGCCTGGTGGCGCTGGCTCGCCCTGGCCGTCGCCGTGCCGCTGCTGGCACGGGTGGGCCGCCCGGACGACAAGCGGCTGACCGACCGGGTGTCGGAGGCCCGTACCTACCGCAAGCTGACCGCCGAGCTGGTGCGCCGGGCGCTCACCTCGCTGCAACTGGCCGCCATCAACTCGGCGGTTGCCAAGGACCCGAAGGCCATCTCGTTCCCTGTCGACATCCACCGCGACGGCCCCGGCCACCTCGCGATCGTGGACCTGCCCTATGGGGTGGAGGCCGCCGACGTCGTCGCCCGACGGGGCAAGCTCGCCTCGGCTATGCGCCTGCCGCTGGATCAGGTGTGGCCCGAACCGGCACCGGGGCACACTGGCCGCCTGGCCCTGTGGGTGGGCTACGAGCCCGCGTCGCAGATGAAGCAGCCCGCGTGGCCGCTGCTGTCGACCTCGGCCCGCGTGGACGTGTTCAAGGCGTTCGCGTTCGCCACCGACCCCCGGCTCAACACCGTCGACATCGACCTGATGTTCCGCAACTACCTCTTCGGCGGTCAGCCGGGCTCGGGTAAGACGTTCGCCCTGCGCGACCTGGTGCTGGCCGCCGCGCTGGATGCCCGTGCCGAGATCCGGGGCTACGAACTCAAGGGCGTGGGCGACTTCGCGGTGTTGGAGCCGGTGATGGCCGAGTACGGCAACGGCTTCGATGACGAGACCCTGGCCCGCTGCTTCGCGTTCATCGAGTGGCTGTATGAGGAGTGCCGCCGCCGCTCCAAGCGCATCGAGCACTACGCCCGACTAGGCAAGGCCCCGGAGAACAAGGTGACCCCGGAGTTGGCGTCGTTGAAGGGGTCGGGGCTGCACCCGCTGGTGGCGTGGTTTGACGAGTTGCAGGAGCTGATGACCAGCAAGTACGGCAAGGACGCCGGGGAGATCCTGGAGAAGGTCATCAAGCTCGGCCGGGCGCTGGGCGTGATCATCCTGATCGGTACCCAGATCCCGGACAAGGACAGCTTGCCCACCGGCATTACCCGCAACGTCAACTCCCGGTTCTGCCTGTCCGTCGCGGATCAGACCGCCAACGACATGATCCTGGGCACGTCGGCGTACAAGAACGGCCACCGGGCGACGGTCTTCCAGCCGGTCATCGAGGCCGGGTGGGGCATCCTCGCCGGGTTCGGCAAGCCGGTGGCGGTGCGCTCGTTCTACGTCGACACCACCGCCGCCGCCCGCATCGTGGCCCGCGCGGTCGCCCTGCGCGTGGCCGCGGGCACGCTGCCCCACCCGGACGAGCAGACCCGCGCCGTTGGCCCGGTGTCCGATGTGCTCGCCGACCTGGCGCAGATCTGGCCGGGCGACGAGAAGGCCGCGTGGAACGAGACGCTGTGCGCGCTGCTGGCCGAGCTGCGCCCCGACGTATACGGCGGGTGGGAGGCCGCGCAGCTGACCACCGCGCTCAAGCCGCACCCGCTGGTGAAGGTCGCAGATGTGGGCCGGCGCATCGACGGCAAGGCCACCACCCGGCGCGGCGTCAAGCACACCGACCTGTTGGCCGCGATCGCGGAGCGTAACCGCAGAACGGCCACCGACTAACCCCGCGCGGGCTGCTAGCGCTAGCGGCCAACCCTGCTAGCGCTAGCAGCCCCGCTAGCACCCGATCCCAAACATCACCTGGGCTCTAGCAACTAGCAGCCCACGGCCTCGTGCACCCAAAAACGCCTGAGGAGGCGTCCGTGGACCCCCACGTCACCGCCGCTAGCCTGCCCGTCCTCGCCCTATTGGCCGTCACTCTCGGTTACGCGGTCGGCTGCTGGATCTGGCCGTTCCGGGCCTGCCGCCGCTGCGCCGGCACCGGCAAACGCCGCTCCCCGTCCGGCCGCGGCATCCGGCTGTGCCGCCGCTGCCGGGGCACCGGCCTGCGCCTGCGCGCCGGCCGCTGGATCTACAACCAGCTCACCCGCCTGCGTAAGGACGGCACCCGATGACCCGCCGCCCTCGCTGCCCGGACTGGTGTGCCGGTGGCCACCGCTGCGGACTCGGCGAGCACCGATCCGACCCCATCAGCATCACGATCCCCGGCGCCGGCACCGCCGTGCTCACCCGCGTGCGCGCCGCCGACGGCACCGACCACGCCGACATCCGGTTGTCCGCCGCGCTGCCCGCCGACGAGCCCGCCGCCCGGCTACGCCTCGCAGCCCTGCTCACCCACCTACGGACCCTGATCGGCCCGCCGCGCGCCGCCCGCCGTGCTGCCTGAGCGAACGGAGGACCCCGCATGAACATCGTCAGCAAGGCCGCGCTGTGCCGGGTGGCGCTGGACGCCGCCGCGCGCGGCTGGCACGTCTTTCCGTTGCGCCACAACGACAAGCGGCCCGCCTTCCCCGACCACGCCGCCGAGCACTGCACCGGCCGCGACCCGCGCTGCCGCGCCGTCGGGACCCACGTCGGTTGGGAGGCCCGCGCCACCACCGACCCCGACCGGATCACCCGCGCTTGGCGCATCACCTCGTTCAACGTTGGGATCGCGTGCGGCCCGTCCGGGCTGGTCGTGGTCGACCTCGATGTACCCAAGCCGGGCCAGACTCCGCCGCCGGAGGCCGGCCCGTGCGGCGACGGCGACGCTGTGTTCGCCGGTATGTGCCATCGCGCCGGCCAGCCCTACCCGGCCGACACCTACGCCGTCACCACCGGGCGCGGCGGCACCCACCTGTACTACCGCCACCCCGACACCGGCCCGCAGCTGCGGAACACCGCCGGGCTGCTGGGCTGGCTGATCGACACCCGCGCCCACGGCGGCTACGTCGTCGCCGCCGGCAGCGTCGCCGGCAGCTACCCCTACACCGTCGCCCGCGACGCCGACCCCGCCCCGCTGCCCGCGTGGCTGGCCGACAGGCTCACGCCCACACCTCTGCCACCGCAGCAACCCGTCGCGGTGGAGCTGGGCACCGGGCGGCAGGCCGCCTACCTTGACGCCGCGATCGGACACAGTCTCGACGCCATCGCCGCCGCCCCGGACGGCACGCTCAACCGCACCCTCTACGGCGCGGCGGTCGCGCTCGGCCAACTCGTTGCCGGGGGCGCCCTGGACGCCGCCGACACCGAGGAACTGCTGCTACGCGCCGCCGTCGCCAAGGGCCACCCGGTCGCGGGCGCCCGGCGCACCATCCACTCCGGCTTCCGCGCCGGGGCCAACCGGCCGCGGAGCGTGGCGGCATGAGCGGGCCGCTGTTCATGCTCGGCACCCACCAACCGGGCTGGCTGGCCAAGCCCGAGGTTGCCGCCGCGCAGGTGGCGCTGTTCGTGTCCGACCGCCGGTTGCGCGTCTACAAGCGGCTGCCGGTCGCAGCTGCGCCGTGGGCGTGCGACTCGGGCGGGTTCACCGAGTTGCAGACGTGCGGCCGGTGGACCGTGACCCCGGCCGCGTACGTGGCCCGGCTACGCCGTTACCGCGACGAGATCGGCAACCTGATGTGGGCTGCCCCGCAGGACTGGATGTGCGAACCGATTGTCATCAACGGCGGCCGGGTGGGGCCGGTCGTCTTCGCCGGTACCCGGCTGTCGGTGGCCGAACATCAGCGCCGCACCGTGGCCAACTTCGCGCAGCTGCGCGACCTGGCCCCCGAGCTGCCGGTGATTCCGGTCGTGCAGGGCTTCACCCGCGATGACTACCTGCGCTGCGTCGACCTGTACTGGACCCTCGCCCGCGTCGACCTCACCGCCGCGCCGCTGGTCGGCCTCGGGTCGGTCTGCCGCCGGCAAGGCACCGCCGAGGCCGGACGCATCATCGCCGCCCTGCACACCGCCGGAGTCACCCGACTACACGGGTTCGGGTTCAAAATCCTCGGCCTCACCGGGCACGGGAGCCGGCTGACCTCGGCCGACTCCATGGCGTGGTCGGTAGACGCCCGCCGCCGCGGCCGACCGTTACCCGGCTGCACCGCACATGCCAACTGCGCCAACTGCCTGCGCTTCGCCCTGCTCTGGCGCACCAACGTCCTCACCGCCGCGCACACCCACAGCGACCAACCGGCCCTGTTCGACCTGGAGGCAGCCGCATGACCAGTCCGGAGCAGGCACCCCGTCTGCACATCGTGGACGCCGACGACGCCGCCGAAGTTCTGACACCGCAACCGGTGTCGGCCCGGCGCGGCCCGGCCCGGCTGCCCACCTCGTGGAGCGCGGCCGACCTCATGGCGATGGAGTTCCCGCCGCCGAACTGGGCCGTACCCGGCGTACTCGCCGAGGGCGTCAACCTGCTCGCCGGCCCGCCGAAGGTCGGCAAGTCGTGGCTGTCGCTCGGCCTCGGCTTGGCCGTCGCGGCCGGTGGTTACGCGTTCGACTCCATCCCGGTCGACGGCGGCCCGGTGCTCTACCTCGCGCTGGAAGACACCCCGCGCCGGTTGCAGTCGCGCATGGGAAAGATCCTCGGCGGTCAGCCGGCCCCGGCCGGGCTCACCCTCGCCGTCGCGTGCCCGCCGCTGACCCAAGGTGGGGATGAAGCCATCGCGGCGTGGCTGGACCGCAACCGCGACGCCCGCATGGTCTGCATCGACGTGTTCGCCAAGATTCGCGGCATGTCCCCGCCGGGGGCCTCGGCGTACGACGCTGACTATGCCGCCGTCGGGCGGATCAAGAAAGTGGCCGACGCCTACGGCGTCGCGATTCTCCTGGTTCACCACGTGCGCAAGGCCAGCTCGGATGACTTCCTCGCCGAGGTGTCCGGTACCAACGGCATCGCAGGGGCCGCCGACGCCACCCTCGTACTCAAGCGGGCACGCGGCGAGGCCGGCGGGGCGCTGCACGTCACCGGCCGCGACGTGGAAGAGGCCGAGTACGCCTTGGATTTCCAGCCCGCGTCCGGGGCGTGGCGGCTACTCGACGGGCCGCCCGAGGACTACACCCGCAGCGACACCCGCGCCGCCATCACCCGCTACCTGCGCGCCCATCCCGCCAGCACGCCGAAGGCGATCGCGGAGGGCACCGGGCTCAACGCCGCCACGATCCGCCAGACCTGTACCCGGATGCTCGCCGACGCGCAGGTGACCTGCGACGCCGCCGGCCGGTACGCCCTGCCGCCGAGTGACACAACCGACCTGGCCGGCACTGTCACTCGTGTCACTCGTGTCACTCAACCCATGTTGACCTGCGGAAACGGTTCTGATCATGAGTGACACCCGAGTGACAAGATCAGCCGCCCGTCGCCCGGCGGTCGCCGAGCGAGGCCCGCAGATTCGCGGATGCGGGGTTACCGGTACCTATCACACCAAACACGCACAGATCTTGGCTCTCCGTGGCTCTCAGCGGGCTCCCTACGGCCCGCTAAGAGCATCGACCCCCGCCACTTCCCCGCAGACCCCCGCGACCGGAAAGGCGCCCACCGTGCGAACCAGTCCGCCCGACAGGGCCGCTCAGAAGACGACCGGCCTCGCCGCTGTGCCCGCGACCCGTGCCGGTGGCCGTCAGCAGCGAAGCGCCAACCCTAGGCACCTGACGATCGCCGAGGTATGCGAGGACCTCGGCATCACCCGGTCGACCTTCTACGACTGGCGGACGAAGCGGAAGGCGCCCCCGTGCCTCAAGCTGCCCAACGGCGACCTCCGCATCCGCCGCAGCGACTACGAGAACTGGCTCGCATCCCTGGAAGAGGAGGCCGCCTGATGGGCAACACGTACGACGTTCGGATCTGGAAGACCGAGGTCTACAAGGGAGCGCGGGGCAACACCTACTGGGTGCGATGGGGCGTGGCCGGCAAGCCATGGAAGGAGCCGTTCAAGCAAAAGGCGCTAGCCGAGAGCTTCCGCTCCGAGCTGGTGTCGGCGGCCAGGAAAGGCGAGGCCTTCGATACCGAGTCGGGCCGCCCGGTGTCGATGCGGCGGGCAGCCGGTGACATGTCGTGGTACGAGTTCGCCTGCGCGTACGTCGACATGAAGTGGCCCCGCGTAGCGGCCACTACCCGCCGCACCCACGCCGAGGCGCTGACCGCGGTGACGACCGCGATGTTCGTCAACGACAAGGGCAAGCCGGATGACAAGCTAATCCGGTCGGCGCTGTGCCGCTGGGCATTCAACACCAACAAGCGCAACGACCCTGACTGCCCCTCCGACATTCGCAGCGCGCTGCGGTGGGTCCAAACCCACACGCGGCCGGTATCGGCGCTCAGCAAACCGGAGGTGCTGCGGCCGGTACTGGACGCCCTGACCGTACGACTCGACGGCGGCCCGGCCGCGCCGAGCGTGGTCAGTCGGAAACGGAAGATCCTCAACGCCGCCGCCGAATACGCGGTCGAGGTAAAGCTCTTGAGCACCAATCCGATACCGGCTCTGAAGTGGACCGCGCCGAAGACGGTGCATGCCGTCGACCGCCGATCCGTAGCCAACCCGATTCAGGCCCGCACGCTGCTCAACGCCGTACGCGCACAGCAGCGCAGCGGCCCCCGCCTGGTCGCCTTCTTCGGCTGCCTCTACTTCGCGGCGCTTAGACCCGAAGAGGCGGTCAGCCTCGCCAGGCACAACCTGGCCCTCCCGGCCGAGGGGTGGGGAGAGCTGCACCTGGACGTGGCCGAGCCGCACGCTGGCAAGGAGTGGACCGACAGCGGGAAGAACCGCGACCGGCGACAACTCAAGCAGCGAGCACGCGGCGAGATTCGGACGGTGCCGTGCCCACCGGAGTTGACCGCGCTCCTGCATGAGCACATCGACCGTTTCGGTACGGCGCCGGACGGCCGGCTGTTCACGGGCGAGCGTAACCACGGCGAGCTGCCGAAGCTGACCATCGTCCGTGCCTGGCAGAGGGCACGCGCCGAGGTGTTCGCGCCCGAGGTTGCAGCATCGCCGCTGGCCCGGACGCCGTACGACCTGCGGCATGCGGCAGTGTCGACCTGGCTCAACGGGGGAGTGCCGCCAACCCAGGTTGCAGAGTGGGCCGGTCACTCAGTCGAGATCCTTCTGAAGATCTACGCCAAGTGCCTCGACGGCGGGGGTGAGGTGCTACGCCAGCGGATACAGGCCGCGCTTGGCCATCCAATGTCCCATGCGGGTTGACGGTCCGATGAGCGAAGGGGTGCAAGTTGTTCTGATCGACAACAGTCGATTGTATGACTGAGTGCCGACGGTCATCACTGTCACTACCCGTAACCGGAAAACGGGGCTAGTAGGAGCGGGCCGCCCTCGAAAATGTGTCGCGAGTCACAGTCAATCCTCGGTGTGGCTACGCGTTGTGGCGCAGCGTCCGTGACTATGCTCAGCCGTGCTGCGAAGCGTTTAGCACGGCTGAGCCTGCTGTCAAGAGGCAGCTGAGGCGCATAAGACGTTAAAAGGGGCAAGATTTATTACGCTGAGTAACGTTAAGCGCCGCGGTTCCTTACTTGCGCTGCCTTGCCCGACCCGCTGCAATGAGTAACCGGCGCGGATGACCCCAAGCCAATCAAAGAACGGAGCCTGAGGGATCAGCTCAGGCTCCGCGGGGCTCCGCGTGTCACGTAGTGGGTACGCGTTGGAGGAGCCGTCATGACGGTATCAACTCAGCAAGAGGCCGGCAAAGAGCAGCGCGAAGCGGCTGGCCGTAGTCCCAGTGGTGTCGGTCGTCGCGGGGGGAAGTCGCTTGACTACCTACGGGCAGCCACACGTCTCATCGTGGCGCTGACATCGTTGGTGATCGCGATCACCGGGCTCTTGGCTCTGTGGTTCAGGAGCTAGCGCCTGCTGAACTTCGGCATGTATTCGGCAAGACCAGTCGGTGACCGCCGGGTACAGCCGGATACAGCCGGACAGACGAGAGAAGCCCTTGACCGGGTAACCCCTGGTCAAGGGCTTCTTTTGGCTGTTCAGCGTTGGTGCCCCCGGCAGGATTCGAACCTGCGCACCCGCCTCCGGAGGGCGGTGCTCTATCCCCTGAGCTACGGGGGCCCTGGCGACCACAGAACTGTAGCAGAGGCGCGACGCGACCTGCGCGCCGGATCGCGGTGCACCCCCAGCGGCCTGCTACCCGGTACCCAGACGAGAATACTGCCTGTTCAGGGGACTTGCTCCCGCCTCGCCTCCCGGCAGGATCTCCCTCTGCAACCAATGTGCTCCCGGGAGGCAACCATGACGAGCTACCGCATCGCCGCGGTGGCGGCGGTCAGTGCCGCTAGTGCGGCCCTGTCCGTGCTCGCGTACGCCCCTCCGCTCGTCACCTGGGCGAAGCACAACGTCGTCCAGGCCGACCGCAGAGCCGCACAGGCCGATCGCAAAGAGGTCGAGGCAGGCCAGCCGCCTCAACGATCATGAAGACGAGCTGGATGATGAAGCACAGCTACTGGGTGGGCTTGGCGCCCAGCCGCGCCAGGATGCTGTTGAAGATGTTGATCTCGTTCTGCTGACCCGACTTCATCGACTGCACCAGCATGAGGATGTCGGGGTTGTCGCTCTGCTTCAGGATCTCGTCGGCCATGTGGATGCCGCCCAGGTGGTGCCGGGTCATCAGCTGGCAGAAGAGGATGTCGAAGTCCTTGCCGGTGGCCGTGTTGAGCTTGGTCAGCTCCTCGTCCGAGGCCATGCCCGGCATGCGGCCGTCCTGGCTCATCATGGCCGAGCCGCCGGGCATCCAGGACATCGGCGGATTGATACTGGTGCGGCTGACGTGCCACTTGTCCAGCCAGGCCTTCATCATGCCCCGTTGGTTCTCCTGGGTCAGGGCGATGTCGTACCCCTCTTTGCGCACCTCGGGGTCGGTGGCCTTCTGGTAGGCCAGCATGCCCATCTCGACGGCCTGCGCGTGGTGCAGCGACATGTCGCGGACGAAGCCCGCCTCGGGTGAGTTGTCGCCGGGGGAGTAGAGCCCTGCGGAGACGACGCCGGAGGCGTACGTCAGGAGCAGCACCGCCACCGCGGCGAGCCCGGCCAGTAGGAGCCGGACCCGCCGCGATGACGGGACGATCGCGGCGGACATCAGCCGGTGCCGCCAGGCTGTACGGCGCCACCGCCCGGCATGCCGCCGTTCGGGTCGGTCTGGGCGGGCGCGAGGTCGCGCGGCGTGGTACCGGTCTCGGTGATGTAGCTACCGGCCGAGCAGGTCGCGCCCTGCTCCATGCTGGAGACCTCGCGCAGCGCCTTGATGAAGTCGTCGATCCGCTGGTCGCTGGCGTTGTCGACCTTGAGCTGGTAGCCCCAGGTCTGCACCGAGATCGGCGAGCTCTGGTCCGGGTCCGGGCTCATCAGCGTGTAGTCGTGGCCCTTGACCTTCTTGGCGAGCTCGTCGACCTGAGCCTTGGGCAGGTCCGGCTTGTACGTGATCCAGATCGCCCCGTGCTCCATGCTGTGCACGGCGTGCTCGTTCGCGATCGGCGCGCTGTAGACGTCGCCGAGGCAGCGCTGCCAGTTGTCGTTGTGCGCGCCGCCCACCGGAGGCGCCATCGGGTAGCTGATCTTACCCGGCTGGTGCTTCTCGTACTTGAGCATGTTCGGGTTCGACTTGCGGAAGTTCTGGATCCCGGAGATCTTCGCCGCCCGGTCCTCCCACGACATGCCGTTCTGGTAGACCTGGTAGGCGCCGAAGCTGATGATGCCCAGCGCGATGAGGCCGACCGCGGCGAACATGCCGATCGGTCCCCAGTTGCGACCCTGGTTGACCTTGACCGGGGTCACCGGCCGGCGTCCGCCGCCCTTGCCGCCCGCAGCCGGACGGGCGCCCTTGTTTGCGGCGCCAGACTTGGCTGAGCCGGACGCACCCGGCGTAGACTTGGTCGAACCGGACTTCTCGGTCGGACCGTCCTTGGGCTTGCCGCCCGGCTTGATGCTCGACGGTCGGCGGCTGCCGCCGCCGTGCGGCGTACTGATGCTCATAGGGCCTCATCAACATGGGTGGTCGGGGAGTCGGACCCGGGGCGTCCGGCGGCGTCCCGCAATATGACCAGCACATTGGGTCGCCGCCAGATTGAGGAGTCTACCCTCGATAGCATTACTCGGTGACTCCCGCCGACCTTGCCGCAACCATTCTCGACGCCGCTCGCACCGTATTGACCGAGCGCGGCCTCGACGCGTCCGTCCTTCCCGCGACGACCACCGTCGAGCGACCCCGCAATCCCGAGCACGGGGACTATGCCTCCACGCTGGCCCTGCAGGTCGCGAAGCGGGTGGGTGCCAACCCCCGGGAGCTCGCCACGGCCATCGCCGGGCAGCTGGAGCGCGTCGACGGCATCAAGGCCGCCGAGATCGCAGGTCCGGGCTTCCTCAACATCCGGCTCGACCCGGCCGCCACGGGCCGGCTGGCCCGCGTCGTGGTCGAGGCCGGCCGAGAGTACGGGCGGACCGCCGCCCTCGCCGGCCAGACGATCAACCTGGAGTTCGTGTCGGCCAACCCGACCGGCCCCGTCCACATCGGCGGGGTGCGCTGGGCCGCCGTCGGTGACGCCCTGAGCCGGCTGCTGCGCGCGGTCGGGGCGCAGGTGGGCACCGAGTACTACTTCAACGACGCCGGCGCCCAGATCGACCGGTTCGCCGCGTCGCTGCTGGCCGCGGCGAAGGGCGAGCCGACGCCGGAGGGCGGCTACGGCGGCGCGTACATCAACGACATCGCCCAGGCGGTGCTGGCCAAGCGCCCCGACGCGCTGGGCGCGCCCGACCCGCAGGAGATCTTCCGGGTCGAGGGCATCGCGCTGATGTTCGACGAGATCAAGGAGTCGCTGGCGCAGTTCGGCGTGCACTTCGACCGGTACTTCAACGAGAAGGACCTGCACGAGCGGGGCGAGCTTCAGCAGGCGCTGGACCGGCTGCGCGAACAGGGCCACGTGTACGAGGCCGAGGGTGCGACCTGGCTGCGCACCACCGACTTCGGTGACGACAAGGACCGGGTGCTGCGCAAGTCCGACGGCTCCTGGACGTACTTCGCCGCGGACTGCGCGTACTACCTGGACAAGCGGGAGCGCGGCTTCGACCGGGTCGTGATCATGCTCGGCGCCGACCATCACGGGTACATCGGCCGGATGAAGGCCATGGCGGCGTGCTTCGGCGACGACCCGGACCGCAACCTGGAGATCCTGATCGGCCAGATGGTCAACCTGGTACGGGAGGGCCAGCCGGTCCGCATGAGCAAGCGCGCCGGCACCGTGGTGACCATGGAGGACCTGGTCGAGGCGATCGGCGTCGACGCGGCCCGGTACGCCCTGGGGCGGTACTCGGTCGACTCGCCGATCGACATCGACATCGAGCTGTGGACCCGACGCAGCAACGACAACCCGGTCTTCTACGTGCAGTACGCGCACGCCCGCATCGCGAGTCTGCTGCGTAACGCCGACGAACTGGGCGTTACGCGCGGAGACGACTACGATCCGTCATTGCTCAGCCACGAGAAGGAGAACGAGCTACTCAAGGCGCTCGGCGAGTTCCCGGCGATCGTGACGGCCGCCGCGGAGCTGCGGGAGCCGCACCGGGTGGCCCGCTACCTCGAGGAGACGCTGGCGCCGGCGTACCACAAGTTCTACGACTCGTGCCGCGTTCTGCCTCAGGGCGATGAAGAGGCGACCGACCTGACAAGGGCGAGGCTCTGGCTGGTGGAGGCCGCCCGGACCGTGTTCGCCAACGGGCTCGAACTGCTGGGCGTCTCCGCCCCGGAACGGATGTAGAGAAGGAATGCGCGCACACGAAGCAGGGGCACTGCACGCCGACATCGGCCACCGGGGGCCGGGCTGGCTGCGTACCCCCGAAGACGTCAACGCCCTCATGCCGCTGCTCTGGCCGCGGACGGTGACCCGCGGCGACGCCGGCGCCCTGACCGTCGGCGGCCTGGACGTCCGGGAGATCGCGGAGGAGTACGGCACCCCGGCGTACATCCTCGACGAGGCCGACTTCCGGGCCCGCTGCCGCGACTTCCGGGCGGCCTTCGACGACTGTGACGTGTACTACGCCGGCAAGGCGTTCCTGTGCCGCGCCGTGGTCGGGATCATCGCGGAGGAGGGGCTCTTCCTCGACGTCTGCTCCGGCGGTGAGCTGGCGGTGGCGCTGACCGCCGGGTTCCCGCCCGAGCGGCTGGGCTTCCACGGCAACAACAAGTCGGTCGCCGAGCTGACCCGGGCGGTCGAGGCCGGGGTGGGCCGGATCATCGTCGACTCGTTCCACGAGATCGACCGGCTGACGGCCATCGCGCGGGAGCGCGGGGTACGCCCCGGCGTGCTGATCCGGGTGACGGTCGGCGTCGAGGCGCACACCCACGAGTACATCGCGACCGCGCACGAGGACCAGAAGTTCGGCTTCTCGCTGGCCGGCGGCGCCGCGCTCGCCGCCGCACTCAAGATCATTGACGAGGACGTCCTGGACCTGCGCGGGCTGCACTCGCACATCGGCTCGCAGATCTTCGACACCGGCGGCTTCGAGGTGTCGGCGCGGCGGGTGCTGGGCCTACAGTCGCAGATCCGCGACGCGCGCGGCGTCGAACTGCCCGAACTCGACCTGGGCGGCGGCTTCGGCATCGCGTACACCAGCCAGGACGACCCGGCCGAGCCCGGCGACCTGGCCAAGCGCATCCGCAAGATCGTCGAGGACGAGTGCGAGGCCGACCGGCTGACCATGCCGAGGCTGTCGATCGAGCCCGGCCGGGCCATCGTCGGCCCGGCGGTGTTCACGCTGTACGAGGTCGGCACCGTCAAGGACGTCGACGGGATCCGCAGTTACGTCAGCGTCGACGGCGGCATGAGCGACAACATCCGTACCGCCCTGTACGACGCGTCGTACTCGTGCACGGTCGCCGGCCGCGCCTCGGCCGCCGGACCGATGCTCGCCCGCGTGGTGGGAAAGCATTGTGAGGCCGGGGACATCGTCGTGAAGGATGAATTCCTGCCGGCCGACGTCCAGCCGGGAGATCTTCTCGCCGTACCGGGCACAGGGGCGTACTGCCGGAGCATGGCGAGCAACTACAACCACGTGCCCCGGCCGCCGGTCGTGGCTGTCGCCGAAGGTACCGCCCGGCTGGTCGTCCGGCGGGAGACCGAGGACGACCTTCTCGCGTTGGACATGGGGTGAGCATGGATCCGGTCAGGGTTGCGCTTCTCGGCTGCGGCACGGTCGGTACCGAGGTGGTGCGCCTGCTGCACGAGCAGGCCGCCGACCTGACCGCCCGGATCGGCGCCCCGCTGCAACTGGTCGGCGTCGCCGTGCGCCGCCCCACCCGCGAGCGGGGCGACCTGCCGGTCGACCCGGCCCTGTTCACGACCGACGCACTGGGGCTGGTCAAGCGCGAGGACGTCGACGTGGTCGTGGAGGTCGTGGGTGGCATCGAGCCGTCCCGTACCTGGCTGGTCGAGGCGCTGCGGGCCGGTAAGAGCGTGGTGACCGCGAACAAGGCGCTGCTGGCCGAGGACGGCCCGACGCTGCACGCCGCGGCCGTGGACGGGCACGCCGACCTCTACTACGAGGCGTCCGTCGCCGGTGCGATCCCGCTGCTGCGGCCCCTGCGCGAGTCGCTGCACGGCGACCGCATCACCCGGGTCACCGGCATCGTCAACGGCACCACCAACTTCATCCTGTCGGCGATGGACGAAAGCGGCGCCGGCTTCTCCGAGGCGCTCGACGAGGCGACCGTGCTCGGGTACGCCGAGGCCGACCCCACCGCCGACGTGGAGGGCTTCGACGCCGCCGCGAAGGCGGCCATCCTCGCGTCGCTGGCCTTCCACACCCGGGTACGAGCCGCCGACGTGTACCGCGAGGGCATCACCGAGGTCAGCGCGGCCGACGTGGCCAGCGCGAAGGCGATGGGCTGCACGATCAAGCTGCTCTGCCTGGCAGAACGCTCCGGTGACGCGGTGAGCGTGCGGGTGCACCCGGCGATGATCCCGCGTACCCATCCGCTGGCCAGCGTGGGCGACGCGTTCAACGCCGTTTTCGTCGAGGCGCAGGCGGCCGGGCAGCTCATGTTCTACGGCCCCGGCGCCGGCGGCGCCCCGACCGCGAGCGCCGTGCTCGGCGACATCGTCGCCGTCGCCCGCAACCGCCTCGCCGGAGTCCGGGCGGCCAGCGAGTCCGCCTACGCCGATCTGCGCATCCGCCCGATCGGCGAGGTCACCACCCGGTACCACATCAGCCTGGACGTGGCCGACCGGGCCGGCGTGTTGGCCGCGGTGGCCGGGGTATTCGCGGACCACGGCGTGAGCATCGCCACGGTCCACCAGTCGGGGCGCGGCAACGAGGCCGTACTCGTGATCGTCACCCACCGGGCGCCGGACGCGGCTCTGGCCGCGACCGTCGCCGAACTGCGCGGCCTGGACATCGTCCGGTCGGTCGCCAGCGTTCTGCGCGTCGAAGGGGAGTAGCCATGTGGCGCGGATTGATCGAGCGGTACCGGGACCGTCTGCCGGTGACCGAGTCCACCCCGGTGGTGACCCTGCTGGAGGGGAACACGCCGCTGGTACCGGCGCCTGAGCTGTCCGCACGGCTCGACTGCGACGTGTACCTCAAGGTCGAGGGCGCCAACCCGACCGGCTCGTTCAAGGACCGGGGCATGACGATGGCCGTCTCCAAGGCGGTCGAGTCCGGCGCGAAGGCGGTCATCTGCGCCTCGACCGGTAACACCTCGGCGTCGGCGGCGGCGTACGCGGCCCGCGCCGGTCTCACCTGCGCGGTCCTGGTACCCAGCGGCAAGATCGCGATGGGCAAGCTGGCCCAGGCGCTCGTGCACGGCGCCCGGCTGCTCCAGGTCAACGGCAACTTCGACGACTGCCTCGCGCTCGCGTCGAAGCTGTCCATCGACTACCCGGTAGCGCTGGTCAATTCGGTCAACCCGGACCGGCTGGAGGGGCAGAAGACCGCCTCGTTCGAGATCGTGGAGGCGCTCGGGAACGCCCCCGACATCCACTGCCTGCCGGTCGGCAACGCCGGCAACATCACCGCGTACTGGATGGGCTACAACGAGGCGTTCAACGCCGGCGAGGCGAGCCGTAAGCCGAAGATGTACGGCTTCCAGGCCTCCGGCGCCGCGCCGATCGTGAACGGCGCCGTGGTACGCGAGCCCTCGACGATCGCCACCGCGATCCGGATTGGCAACCCGGCGTCCTGGACGAGGGCGGTGGACGCGCGCGACCAGTCGGGCGGCCTGATCCACGCGGTCAGCGACCGGGACATCCTCAACGCGTACCGGCTGCTGGCCCGCAAGGTCGGCGTCTTCGTCGAGCTGGGGAGCGCGGCGAGCGTCGCCGGGCTGCTCCAGTCGGCCGAGGCCGGCCTGGTGCCGCGGGGCTCCACGGTCGTCTGCACCGTCACCGGCCACGGCCTCAAGGACCCGGAGTGGGCGATCTCGACCGCCCCCGCGCCGACCACCATCCCGGCCGACGCGTTCGCGGCCGCCCGGGAGCTCGGCCTCGCTTGATCCTTTCCGTCCTCCGCCGCAACCGGGATTTCCGCCACCTGTTCGCCGCCGAACTGGTCATGTTCGGCGGCGACTGGTTCGTCATGGTCCCGCTGCTGGTCCTGCTGCCCAAGCTGACCGGCAGCGGGCTGTGGGGCGGGCTGGTGCTCGCCGTCGACACCGGCATCCAGGCGGTACTGCTGCCGTTCGCCGGTACCGTCGCCGACCGGTTCGACCGCCGGCGGATCATGCTGGTGTCCAGCGCCGCCAGCATCCTGGCCGTCGCCGCGCTGCTGCTCGTACGGTCGCCGGGCACCGCCTGGATCGCGCCCGCCGCCGTCGCCGCGCTGGCCGTCGCGAAGGCGTTCTACACCCCGGCCGCCTCCGCGGCGCTGCCCAACCTCGTCGAGCCCGTGGACCTGGCCACCGCGAACGCGATCGCGGGCTCGGCGTGGGGCACGATGGCCGTCGTCGCCGCCTCGCTCGGTGGCGTGCTCGCCGCTCACGTCGGCGCGTACGCCTGCTTCGTCATCACCGCGGTCTGCCTTGCGGCGGCGACGGCGCTGGTATGGCTGGTCCGCCGGCCGATGCAGGCCGGCTCCGCACGACCGGCGGTACGGACGTTCGCCGCCATCGGGGAGGCGCTGCGCTACATCCGGGCCCGGCCGCGGGTCGCGTCGCTGGTGACCGTCCAGTCCGGAGTGGGGCTGGGCAACGGCGTGCTCACGGCGTTCCCGCTGCTCACCACGGCCGTCTTCGCCGCGGGCGCGACCGGTACCGGCGCGCTGTTCGCCGCCCGCGGGCTGGGCGCGGTCATCGGGCCGCTGCTGCTGCGGCGGGTACTGGCGGACCGGCCCTGGCTGCTGCCGGGGATGGCGGTCTCCATGGCCACCTATGGGCTGGCGTACTTCGGAGTCGCGGTGGTGCCGTGGTTCTGGCTGGTCGTGGTGCTGGTCGTGCTGGCGCACACGGGCGGTGGCGGCAACTGGGCGATGGCGACCTACGCCCTGCAGTCGGAGGTGCCGGACGGGTTGCGGGGCCGGGTGCTCGCGACGAATTACATGATCACGACGGTGGCTATCACCATCAGCCAGCTGCTGGTCAGCGTGTTCATCGACCACGTCAACACCCGGGTCCTGATCGCCTGCTGCGGTGCGGTCACGCTCGGGTACGCGGTCTGCTGGCGCCTGGTGACCCGGCGGGTACTGCGGCGGCTCGACTCGTCGCAGCCGATGGCGACGTCCACGCAGTGACCCGGTGGTGATCACCATGCGGGCGGTGCGCGGGTCGGTGAGCGGTGCCGCCGCGTCGGTTGCCTAGCATGGCGGCATGGCACTGCTGACCGACCCGGTATCGGTACGGGTACCCGCCACCAGCGCAAACCTGGGGCCAGGCTTCGACGCGCTCGGGCTCGCGCTCGCGTGCCACGACGAGGTGACGGCGCGGGTCACGGCGGGCGGCGTCAGCGTCGAAGTGACCGGCGAGGGCGAGGGCGACCTGCCGACCGACGCCGATCACCTGGTGGTGCGCTCGATGAAGGCAACCTTCGACGAGCTGGGCGAACACCCGAGCGGGCTGGCGCTGCGGTGCCACAACCGCATACCGCAGGCGCGGGGGCTCGGATCGTCCTCGGCGGCCATCGTGGCCGGAATACTCGCAGGCCGGGCGCTTGTTGTGGATGGTGCAGCCCGGATGTCCGACGAGGCGGTACTACGGCTCGCCGCTCGGCTGGAAGGGCACCCCGACAACGTCGCGCCCTGCTTGCTGGGCGGGTTCACGATCGCCTGGACGCAGGACGACGGGGCGCGCGCGGTCCGCGAGGACCCGGCGCCCGCCATCCGTCCGGTGGTGTTCGTGCCGTCCGAGCGCGGACTGACCGAGGTCGCCCGTGCGGCCCTGCCGGAATCGGTACCGCACGGCGACGCCGCCTTCAACGCCGGCCGTTCGGCGTTGCTGGTACACGCCGTTACCAGAGCCCCTGAGCTGCTGTTTCCCGCCACGGAGGACCGGCTGCACCAGCCGTACCGGGCGTCCGGAGCGCCGGCCAGCGCGGCCCTGGTCGCGCAACTGCGCGCCGAGGGCATCCCCGCCGTGATCAGCGGCGCCGGCCCGACCGTGCTGGCGCTGGTGACGGACGGATGGACGTCGCCGCTGGTACCGGGCTGGAAGGTGTGGCCCCTCGACATCGACACGAGGGGGGCGACAGTGACGAGCAGCACGAGATCGGGTACCCTTGGACACGCCGAGCGGGACTCTGTTGCCGCAGGTTGGGCCGGTTGACTACGCTCTAGAGCTAGTAGCCGCTTCAAGTGCGGCGATCTCGAGCGGGCGGCGTACCCCAATTTACCCGTGGCACCTCATTGCTAAAGCCCCGGCCGCCAACCGCAGTCTCCACGGATCGCCTGCATTGGCGGGGCTTGACCGCACGGGTGGCCCGGCCTCCGCACGGCTGCACAGACTCCCGTAACGCCCACGCGAAGCGGGTGTATCCGCGGACCGCCCCGGCCGTCGAATCTCGACCCGGGCAGTCCCGGCCTATCGAGGGAAGGAATCCATTGAGCGACACTACCGACGTGACGTCGGACGTCTCTGGCGACCGCTCGTCGGTCGTGGCCGAGAGCGCTGAGCGTACGGGTGCCCCCCGCCGTCGGCGCACCGGCAGCGGACTGTCCGCGATGCTACTGCCTGAGTTGCAGAATCTGGCCTCGTCGCTCGGCATCTCCGGCATCGCCCGCATGCGTAAGGGCGAGCTGGTTGCCGCAATCCAGGACAAGCAGAGCGGTGACACGCGGACGCCGGGCGTTCGCGGTGAGGTCGCCGCCCGCGCGGAGGCCCCCCGCGCGGAGGTACGGGCCGAGGTGCGCGCCGACGAGAGTGGCGACACCGAGGAGCGGCCCGGCCGCAGGGCCAGCCGACCGGCGGGTCCGCCGGAGCCGCGGGCGGCTACCGAAGACAAGATCGAGCGGGTCCGCACGCGCGCCCGCACCGAGACGACCGAGCGGGCCGACGCGAGCGCCCGCACCGAGACCGTCGAGCGCACCGAGCGGCACGACGACGCCGGCGAGCGGACCGACCGGGCCGAGCGTGGTGACCGGGCCGAGCGCGGCGACCGGGCCGAGCGCGGCGACCGGGCCGAGCGTGGTGACCGTGCCGAGCGCGGCGAGCGTGGCGAGCGTGGTGACCGTGCCGAGCGTGGTGACCGTGCCGAGCGTGGTGACCGTGCCGAGCGCGGCGAGCGTGGCGAGCGTGGTGACCGTGCCGAGCGCGGCGACCGGGCCGAGCGTGGTGAGCGCGGCGGCCGTAACGGCCGGACCGACGACCGCGGCGGCCGTGGTGAGCGCGCCGAGCGCGGTGACGTCCGTAACGACGCCCGTGACGACGACGATGACGAGAGCGGTGGCCGGCGCAGCCGGCGCAGCCGCTTCCGGGACCGTCGGCGCGGCGGCCGTGGTGAGCGCGAAGGCGGAGGCGGCGGCGAGCCGCAGACGAACGAGGACGACGTGCTCGTCCCGGTGGCCGGCATCCTCGACGTGCTCGAGAACTACGGCTTCATCCGGACCACGGGTTACCTGGCCGGCTCCAACGACGTGTACGTCTCCATGTCGCAGGTCAAGAAGTACGGTCTGCGCCGTGGTGACGCGGTCACCGGCGCCGTGCGCCAGGCCCGTGACGGCGGCGGCGAGCGGCGCGACAAGTACAACCCGCTGGTGCGGCTGGACACCGTCAACGGGATGGAGCCTGAGGAGGCGCGTCGCCGTCCGGAGTACTACAAGCTGACGCCGCTGTACCCGCAGGAGCGGTTGCGGTTGGAGACCGAGCCGCACATCCTGACCACCCGCGTCATCGACCTGGTGATGCCGGTCGGCAAGGGTCAGCGTGCACTGATCGTCTCGCCGCCGAAGGCGGGTAAGACGATGGTGCTGCAGTCGATCGCGAACGCGATCACCCGTAACAACCCGGAGTGCCACCTGATGGTGGTGCTGGTCGACGAGCGCCCCGAAGAGGTCACCGACATGCAGCGGTCGGTGAAGGGCGAGGTCATCGCCTCGACGTTCGACCGGCCGCCGGGCGACCACACCATGGTCGCCGAGCTGGCGATCGAGCGGGCCAAGCGCCTGGTCGAGCTGGGCCACGACGTGGTCGTGCTGCTCGACTCGATCACCCGCCTGGGCCGGGCGTACAACCTCGAGGCCAAGGTCAGCGGCCGGATCCTCTCCGGTGGTATCGACTCGACGGCGCTGTACCCGCCCAAGCGCTTCCTGGGTGCGGCCCGCAACATCGAGAACGGCGGCTCGCTGACGATCCTCGCCACCGCGCTGGTCGAGACCGGTTCGATGATGGACACGGTCATCTTCGAGGAGTTCAAGGGCACGGGTAACGCCGAGCTCAAGCTCGACCGCAAGATCGCTGACAAGCGGGTGTTCCCGGCCATCGACATCGACGCGTCCGGCACCCGTAAGGAAGAGATCCTGATGGCGCCGGAAGAGGTCGTGATCGTGCACAAGCTCCGCAAGGTGCTGCACGCGCTCGACTCGCAGCAGGCGCTCGACCTGCTTCTGGACCGGCTCAAGAAGACCCGGACGAACATCGAGTTCCTGATGCAGATCGCCCAGTCGACGCCCGGCGAGTAACAGCACGTCGGAGAAGGGGCGGTCGCGCGAGGAGCGCGGCCGCCCCTTCTCCTTTCCCGGTTCTCCTGCCGGCCCCTCCCGGTGACGGGACAGGTCGCGGACCTGCGGAATGCCCCGGCCGCCGACGGCGTTGTGTACTCCGGGTGTGCTGAGCGGGTAGCACCGACACATCGGTCAAGCCGGCATGGCACACTGGTACGTCGGCCAGGTACCGGTTCACGCCCGAGCCGCCCCAGGCGGTGGTGCAGACGGCGACCCGGCGACCACACACGAGAGGACCGCCAGCTTTGAAGCCCAACGCTCACCCGCAGTACGACGTGACGCAGGTCACCTGCTCCTGCGGCAACACCTTCACCACTCGCAGTACGGCGAGCAACGGCCAGATCCACGTTGAGACCTGCAACGTGTGCCACCCGTTCTACACCGGTAAGCAGCGTGTCCTCGACACCGCCGGCCGGGTCGCCAAGTTCCAGCAGAAGTACGCCAAGGCTCAGGCCAAGAAGGCCGACAAGTAGCTGCGCCGACGGCGCCCGCACCGCGCTGCCCTCCGGGGCCGCGGGCGGGCGCCGTCTTCGTATTCAGCACCTCCGTAGACGTGACCGGGCCGGCCCAGATAGGAAGATGATGAACAGCGAGCGCCTGGAGTCCCTCCTCGCCGAGTATGCCGAGTTGGAGCAGCGCCTTGCCGACCCGGCCATCCACGCCGACCAGAACGCAGCCCGCAAGGTCGGTCGCAGGTTCGCCGAGCTCACCCCGATCGCGAAGACCGCGACCGAACTGGGGGAGGCCCGTGCCGACCTGACCGCCGCGCGCGAACTCGCCGCGGAAGACCCCGACTTCGCCGCCGAGGCCGCCGAGATCGAGGCGCGCTTGCCCGAGCTGGAGGAGCGGCTGGCGGAGCTGCTCATGCCGCGCGACCCCAACGACGCCAAGGACGTGATCCTGGAGATCAAGGCGGGAGAGGGCGGCGAGGAGTCGGCCCTGTTCGCCGGTGACCTGCTGCGGATGTACCTCCGGTACGCGGAGCGGCACGGCTGGGTCACCGAGGTGCTCGACTCCCAGGACTCCGACCTCGGCGGGTACAAGGACGTCGCGGTCGCGATCAAGACGCGCGGCATGCCCGAGGGCGGCCACGGCGTGTGGTCGCGGCTGAAGTGGGAGGGCGGCGTCCACCGCGTTCAGCGGGTACCCGTCACCGAGTCGCAGGGGCGCATCCACACCAGCGCCGCCGGCGTACTGGTCACGCCCGAGGCCGAGGAGGCCGAGGTCGAGATCGACGCGGGTGACCTGCGGATCGACGTGTTCCGCTCGTCGGGTCCCGGTGGGCAGAGCGTCAACACCACCGACTCGGCCGTGCGGATCACCCACATTCCGACCGGGATCGTTGTCTCCTGTCAGAACGAGCGTTCCCAGCTGCAGAACAAGGACCGGGCCATGCGCATGCTGCGGGCGAAGCTCGCGCAGCTGGCCGAGGAGCAGGCCGCCGCGGCCGCCTCCGACGCGCGCAAGGCGCAGGTCCGTACCGTCGACAGGTCCGAGCGGATCCGCACGTACAACTTCCCGCAGAACCGGGTTACCGACCACCGGATCGGGTACACCGCGTACAACCTCGACCTGGCGCTCGCCGGTGACATGGACGGGGTGCTCGAGGCTCTGACCGAGGCGGACCGGCAGGCCCGTCTCGCCGGAGAGACGCAGTTGGTGCGCAAGTAATCTCCGCCGATCAGCACGCTTCGCTGCCAGACAGCGATGATCGTGATCTGGGCCGCAATGCTTGATTGACGTCACCGTCACACTCGCGAAACCGGGGCTGGGCAGCATTGTGTCCGGTACGGTTTGTTGGGCATCAGTCTTCCCAGGGGGAAACCGCGGTCATGTCTTCGCCGATGCGGAACGCACCAGTCGATATCACTGCCGCCCCTCGCGCCGTGATCGGCGCTACGGCCGGCCTGATCTACCGTGTTGGTTGCTCCGTCCTGGGGCAGAGCCGGATCCCCACCGCGCAGGCGAACGCCTGGGCCGCGGTGTGCGCCGACCGGCAGCGGGCCCAGGAGCGCGCCGAACTCGAGCGCTGGCTCGCCACCGGCCGCCAGCGGCGCGACCGGTAGCGGTTCCGCCCGCACCCTCAGCAGGCCCGGGGCATCTCCTTGGCCTTCAGCATCTCGTGGTCGGCGGCCACGAACGCGTCGGCCACCGTGGTGAACGGGCCGTCCTCGGAGATCCCGGCCCAGCCGATCGTCACGCTGACCGGCGTACCGGGTACCAGCGACTCCCAGTCCTCACTGGACACCGCGGTGACGACCCGGCGGGCGATCTCGCTCGCCTCCTCCTGCGACGTCGTCGCGAGCACCACCACGAACTCGTCGCCGCCGTACCGGGCCACGAAGTCGCCCCGGCGCATCACCCGGTTGAGCACCCCGGCGACGCGTTGCAGAACGAGGTCGCCGGAGAGGTGCCCGTGAACGGTATTGACCGATTTGAAGCCGTCGAGGTCACAGACGCCGAGCACGAGAGACTCGCCCCTGGCGACCATGGCGTGCACGTACTGCTCCAGCGACCGCCGGTTGGGTAGCCCCGTCAGCGGGTCGGTGTTGGCCGCCCCGGCGTACCAGTCGGCGCGGCGGCGCAGGTCCTCCCGGTCGACGCGGGCGGCCATGCCCTCGACGAACAGGTCGCGCAGCTTCTCGTTGGAGCCGCCGGCGATGCGGAACGCCTGCCGGTCGGCGGAGTACGCGGAGCCCATGTCGCCGGCGGCGAGGTAGGCGAGGGCGCGCAGCCGGTGCCCCTCGGCGGCGCCCAGCGTCTCGTGGGACACCTGCGCCGTCTCCAACCGGGCGAGAGCCTCGATCGGCCGGTGCTCGGCGATGGCGAGGCACACGGCGCCGAGCACCGCGAAGTCCCGGGCCGTCACGGAGTCGTCCTCGGCCAGCAGCAGTACCCGCGGGTCGGTGTCGACCATAGGCCCGTGGTGGCCGAGCGCGGCGAGCCGGGCGATCGCGTACCCGTACGCCCGGAGGCTGATCGGGCGGAGCAGCTTCAGCTCGCCGCCCATCTGGCGCAGGCCGAGGTCGTGCACCACGTCGCGCAGGATCCGGGTGCAGCCCTCGGTGTCGCCGTGCTGGTCGAGGGAGACCGCGTGCCGCACCCGGATGCCGGGCGCGGCGAAGAAGCCGGTCTCCATCCCGAGCGAGCCGGCGATCGTACGGGTCCGTTCGATGGCGGCGAGCGCGTGACCGTGAAAGCCGGCGTACGAGTACGCCATGGCGAGGTTGTGCCAGGCCCGCACGATCTCGGAATCGGTCAGCTCGACGGCGTTGAGCGTGCGCGCCGCCAGGACGAGGTGCCACACGCACGTCTCCAGCGAGCGGTCGTGCAGCGCGATCACCGCGGCGTACGCGTGCAGCACGCCGGCGCGGGCGGGGTCGGGGTGGCCGCGGGCGGCTTCGAACGCCGCGTCCATGGCCGGGCCGTACTCGTCGCTGTACCGCAGGTTGATCAGCACGGCGAGGTACTGCGTCAGCGCGTCGGCCCGCTCGGCTCCGTCGGTGTTCGTGAGGATGCGTCCGATGAGCGCGCCCGCCTCGGTGCAGTGTCCCGCGAGAAGAAGCATGCGGACCTGCTCCAGTTCGACGGCGCTGTCAACGCCATGACCCACCCGCAGGCCCCCCCTCGCGCGTACGCAACGGTGCCCCATGATTATGGGGTGTCCCCAGCCCCTGACGACATGCACACGGAGCAGTTGATCAATACCTCAAGGGCGATCCGGGAAGCGGTGGCCGTTTTGTCGGCGGCCGGAGTGGCCTCGCCGCGCGTGGATGCCGAAATTCTCACCGCCCACGTATTGGGACTGCCCCGTTCGAAGCTGGCCCTCGCGCCGGATCTCGACCCGGCCCGCGCCGGACGGCTGCGCGATCTCGTCGCGGCACGGGCCCGGCGGGTACCGCTCCAGCACCTCACCGGAGTCGCGCCGTTCCACCACGTCGAGGTCGCGGTCGGGCCGGGGGTGTTCGTACCGCGCCCCGAGACGGAACTGCTCGTCGAGTGGGGCCTGGGCGCGCTCTCCGGGGCCGTGCTCTTCAGCCCCGTGGTCGTCGACCTGTGCAGCGGGTCCGGCGCGATCGCCCTCGCCGTCGCCGCCGCCCGCCCCGCCGCGACCGTGTACGCGGTCGAGCGGGACCCGGCGGCGCTGGAGTGGCTGCGCCGCAACGCGTCCGGCAGCAACGTCCGGGTCGTGGCGGGCGACGTCACCGACCCCGGCGTGCTGGCCGACCTGGACGGCACGGTTGACCTGGTGCTGTGCAACCCGCCGTACGTGCCCGCCGGCACCCCGGTACCGCCGGAGGTCGCCGGCTTCGACCCGTACCCCGCGGTTTTCTCGGGGGAGGACGGCCTGGACCTGATCCGCGACCTGGCGCCCCGGGTGGCCCGGCTGTTGCGGCCGGGCGGCTGGTTCGGCGTCGAGCACGACGACACCCACGGCGAGGCCGTGCCGGCGCTGCTGCGCGCGGAGGGTCGCTTCGAGGCGATCGCGGATCACCGGGACCTGGCGGGGCGGCCGCGGTTCGCCACGGCGCAACGCCTGAGAACTCACGTGACAGACTCTTCGTCGTGATGCTCTACGACTGCACCAAGCCTGACGAGCGGGCTCGCGGGATCGCGGCGGCCGTGGAGGCCGTCCAGCGCGGAGACCTGGTCGTGATGCCGACCGACGCGGTGTACGGCATCGGTGCCGACGCCTTCAAGACGTGGGCCGTGCGCTCGCTGCTCAACGCCAAGGGCCGCGACAGCGCGACGCCGGTACTCGTCGGCTCCCGGCACACCCTCGACGGCCTGGTGTACTCGCTGTCGCCCGCGGCGCGCGACCTGGTGGAGGCGTTCTGGCCGGGCGCTCTGACGATCGTGGTCCAGCACGCGCCGAGTCTCCAGTGGGACCTGGGCGACGGCGGCAGCGGTACGGTCGCGGTGCGGATGCCGCTGCACCCGGTCGCCCTGGAGGTGCTCCGTGAGACCGGCCCCATGGCCGTCTCCAGCGCCAACAAGGCGGGGCAGCCGCTGCCCCGGACGGTCGAGGAAGCGCGGGAACAGTTGGGCTACGCGGTCAGCGTCTACCTGGAATCGCCGCAGTTCTTGGATCTTCCGTCGAGCACGATCGTCGACCTCACCGGTGACACGCCCCGCATGCTGAGGCCGGGGGCGATATCGCTGGAGACCCTGCGGACGGTCGTGCCCGAGATGCGGGCGCCGGAGGAAGCCTGACCTCGCGTCGGAGTCGGCGGACCGGGCTAGGCGATCTGTTCGTTCTCCACCGCGCGGCGGACGGCGGCCTCGCTGACCGGCCCGACCCGCAGGATCTCGACGTCACCGGCGGTGATGCGAGCGAGGGTCGACGCCGAGCTCTGCGTGATGGAGGTCTTGTCCTCCAGTACGGGAACGATCTCGTCGTCGGGCCATTCCAGCGACTCGAGTTGGGTGCGATCGAGGGGCAGGCTCTCCTCGCCCGAGCGGTTGAGGCTGGTCGCGGTCACCGGCTCACCGAGCAGCGCGACGACCTGGAGCGTCGCCGGATGATCCGGCACGCGGATACCGACGGTGCCGTTGAGGGTGACAAGTGAGGTGGGGAGACGGCCGGACTGGGGGACGACGATCGTCAGCGGCCCGGGCGTGAACTCGCCCATCAGGCGCGCCGCCAGCGGGGAGATCTCCGCGAACTGCTGGGCCATCGCCAGCGACGCGACGGCCACATGCATGGGGTTGGACAGGCTGCGTTGCTTGGCGTGGAAGACCTTCGAGACCGCGGCGGTATCGGTCGCGGCGGCCGCGATCATGTACCCGGTCTCGGTCGGCAGCACGGCGAGCCCACCCCGTCGCAGGATGTCCGCGATCCGAGCGGCTTCGCCGAACGTGAGCAACTTGCCAGGTGTGGCCGAGGCGTACTCAAACTTGGTCACTGCTCTCCCAATCGACATCGCCTGCGGCAGCTCGTACCGCTGGTGCGACAAATCGCGACAGTCTGTGATCCGTCAATCGTACTGTGGCGTCCCGAGCGTAGACTTTCGACGCCATGATGACCGGATCTTCCATCGCCTCGGACTCGTAGTGCCGCCGTTCTCGATCCTGCACGTCTGCATGGGCAACATCTGCCGGTCGCCGATGGCCGAGCGGCTGCTCGTCGTCGCCGCCCGGGACCTGGCCGGGGACAAGGCCGACGACCTGCTGTTCGTACACAGCACGGGTACCGGCGGCTGGCACGCGGGGGACAGGATGGACGCCGCCGCGGCCCGTCAGGTGCTCGCCCGCGGTGGTGAGATCGAGACGTTCCGCGCCCGCCAGCTCGCCGCCGAGCACATCGAGGCGTCCGATCTGATCCTGACCGCGACCGCCGAGCAGCACGAGTTCGTACAGGTTCTCGCCCCGGACGCCGCCGACCGCGCCTTCGTGCTGGGGGAGTTCGGCCGGCTGCTGCGGCAGGTCGACCTGTCGGCGCTGCCGCCCGCCGAGCCGGCGCCCGACGCGGTGTACGCCCGTGGGGTGGCGCTGGTGTCCGCGGTCGCGGACCTGCGCGCCGACCAGCCGCCGCGGCCCGGGGACGACCTGGACGATCCCTGGGGCCGCGGCCACCGCTACTTCGGCCGGGTCGCCGACGAGATCGAGGAGACGGTACGACCCCTGGCGGCGGCGCTGTTGGGCGCCTAAGCCGCGGGGTCCGCCCGCTCGGCGGTACGGGCGATGTTGCGGGCCATCCCGCCGAAGATCACCGCGTGGAACGGCCGGACCGCGGCCCAGTACGCGTGCCCGGCCAGGCCGCGGGGGAGGAACACGGCCCGCTGGCGGTACCGGCTGCGTCCGTCGCGATCGTGCTCGTCGCACACGCGCATCTCCAGCCAGGCCCGTCCCGGCAGCCGCATCTCCGCGCGCAGCCGCAGCAGCGAGCCGGGCTCGATCTCCTCGACCCGCCAGAAGTCGAGCGCCTCGCCGACCTGCAACCGGTGCGGGTCGCGCCGGCCACGGCGCAGCCCGACCCCGCCGACCAGCCGATCCAGCCAGCCGCGTACGGACCACGCGAGGGGGAACGAGTACCAGCCGTGCTCGCCGCCGATCGCCTCGATCACCCGCCACAGACGCCCGGCCGGGGCGTGCACGGTCCGCTCCCGGTCGTCGGTGTAGGTGGTCCCGCCCGACCAGGTCGGGTCGGTCGGCAACGGCTCGCTCGGCGCGCCCCACCACGTCGCCGTCGACCAGCGGGTCTCGACGTCGGCGTCGCGGATGCGGCGCAGCGCGAGCCGGACAGCCTCGTCGAACCCGGTCGGCCCTTCGGGCGGGTCCGGTATGTACTTGGCGATGTCGTGTTCGTCGCAGACCGCCTCGTGGATCAGGCTCGCCACCAGGGGGCGGGCGATCGCGTTCGGTACCGGCGTGACCAGCCCGACCCACAGCGCGGACAGGTTCGGCGTGAGCGGCCGTACCCGCAGGAGGACCCGTCGCCGCAGGCCGGCCACGGCCGCGTGCCGCTGCATGAGGTCGGCGTACGTGAGGACGTCCGGACCGCCGATGTCGAAGGCGCGGTTCGTCTCGGCCGGGAACGACCCGGCCGCCGCGACGAGGTAGTACAGCACGTCCCGGATCGCGATCGGCTGGATCCGGTTGCGCACCCACCGCGGTGCGACCATGACCGGCAGCCGCTCGGTCAGGTACCGCAGCATCTCGAACGACGCCGACCCCGAGCCGATGATCACCGGTGCCCGCAGCACGACCGCGGGGACGTCGCCGGCGAGCAGGATGCCGGCGACCTCGGCCCGGGAGCGCAGGTGCGCCGAACCGGCACCGTGGCCGGTGGGTGCGGGGCCGCCGAGGTAGACGATCCGGCGTACCCCGGCCGAGGCCGCAGCGGCGGCGACGTTGGTCGCGCCTGCCCGGTCGATCTCCTCGAAATCCCTCCGACCGAGCGAGTGGACCAGGTAGTAGACGACGTCGACCCCGGCGAACGCGGGCAGCAGCGTCGCCGGATCGTTCACGTCGCCGGTGACGATCTCCACCTGGCCGGCCCACGGCACGTCGCGCAGCCGCCGGGCGTCCCGGGTGAGGCACCGTACGTCGTGGCCGGCGGCGAGCAGTCGGGGTACGAGCCGGCCGCCGACGTAGCCGGTCGCTCCGGTGACCAGACAGCGCATACCTCAAGGATCTCTCCAAGGTGGCCGTAGACTTTCCGGAATGACCACCATCGCGACCTCAGCGGGGCCCGGGCGGATCCGCCGGCGGCTCAACCACGTGCCGGCCGGCCTGGTCGGGTGCGCGGTGGTACTGGTGGCCGCCGTCCCGATCGCCGCGATGACGCACGGGGCGTCCGGTGCCCTCGGTGCCGCCATCGGCGTGCTCGGGGTCGCGGTGAGCTACGTCCTCTCCGGCCTGGCCGTGGCGTGGGCGGACTCGATCGACACCCAGCTCGCCATGCCGGTGGGGCTGGCGACGTACGCGATCAAGTTCAGCCTGCTCGGCGCCCTGCTCATCGCGGTGGGCGGAAGCACGTGGCCCGGCCTGCACCCGATGGCGTTCGCGATCCTCGCCGCGGTGTTCGGCTGGAACGGCGCCCACCTGTGGTGGATCACCCACGCCAAGATCCCGTACGTGGAGATCGACCCTCAGTAGTCGAGCGGCCCGGCGGTAGTCGCCCCCGCGGGTCACGTTCACGACTTGCAACGACGGACATCTGGACTCCTGCGCCACGCGGAGTAATGTTGTCGCTCGCCGGTTGAGCCCCCGGAGATGCATCGCACACCCCCGCGCGTCAACACGCGGGGGTCGAGTCACGGGCGCGGATTCCCGGCTGATATGTTTCCCGCGTCATGTCCGATGACCAGTCCCCCCAGCAGCAGGGTGCCGCCGGCGCGAACGCCGGTTACGCGGCGCTCGGTTATCTGATGGGCGGGATCGGTATCTGGGGCTTCCTCGGCTGGCTGCTCGACAGCTGGCTCGGGCTGCCGCACATCGGACTGATCCTTGGTTTGGTCGTCGGCACTGCGGCGGCGATCTACTTGATCGTCAAGAGACTGGGCGCATAGCGCCGGGCGAACGAAGGGTGGTGCGGTGAGGCAGCTACCGGCGGTACTCGCCGAGGGCGGGGCACATTTCCCGCCGAGTGTCGAGGAGTTCTTCCTGCCTGGACTCGGTGGGCAGCCATGGGTCTCCAAGATCACGGTGCTGCTGTGGGCGGGCATCGCGTTGGTGATCCTGTTCTTCCTGATCGCCTACCGCAGCCCCAAGCTGGTCCCGTCGAAGGGGCAGTGGATCGCCGAGTCGATCTACGGCTTCGTCCGCGACGGCGTCGCCCGGGACGTGATCGGCCGTGAGGGTCTGCGCTTCGCGCCGTACCTGACGTCGCTGTTCCTGTTCATCCTGGTCTCGAACATCTGGGGCATCATCCCGCTGGCCCAGATCTCGCCGATGTCGCACATCGCCTTCCCGGCTCTCCTCGGCCTGCTCTCCTGGGTGATGTACAACTACGTCGGCATCCGCAAGCACGGCTTCGCCAAGTACATCAGGCTGAACACCCTCCCCCCGGGGACGCCGTGGTGGGTCGCGCCGATCCTGATCCCGATCGAGTTCTTCTCGAACCTGGTCCTCCGGCCGATCACGCTCGCGATCCGGCTCTTCGCCAACATGTTCGCCGGCCACCTGATCCTGCTCGTCTTCACGCTCGGCGGCTTCGCGCTGCTCGGCGCCAACGCGGTCATCCTGAAGCCGGTCTCGCTGGTGTCGTGGGTGCTCGCGGTCGGACTGACGCTGTTCGAGGCGGTCATCGCGGTGCTGCAGGCGTACGTCTTCGTCCTGCTCACCGCCGCGTACCTGCAGGGCGCGCTCGCCGAAGAACACTGATCCACAACTGACTTGCGCAACCCCTGGCAATAACTGCCAATCCAACGACGCGTGACAAGCACGCGCCAGTCCCAGGAGGAAATCCCGGAAATGGATCTCGCAATCACCGGTAGCCTCGCCGCCATCGGCTACGGCCTCGCCGCCATCGGCCCCGGCATCGGCGTCGGCATTGTCTTCGCCGCCTACATCCAGGCGTCCGCCCGTCAGCCCGAGTCGGCTGGCTACAACCGCACCTGGCTGTTCATGGGCTTCGCGCTCTCCGAGGCGCTGGCTCTGATCGGCATCGCGCTGGGCTTCGTCTGGTCCGCGGGCTGATCCGTCAGTAACGAGGGGAGTACCCCATGCACCTTTACTTTCTCGCTGAGGGCGCTGCCGAACAGCCTCCGAACCCGATCATCCCGATCTGGCAGGAGATCGTCGTCGGCGCGGTCGGTTTCGCCCTGCTCTGCTTCGTCCTGATGAAGTACGTCTTCCCCCGCATGGAGGAGACGTTCCGGGCCCGCGTCGAGGCCATCGAGGGTGGCATCAAGCGGGCCGAGGAGGCGCAGGCAGAGGCGAGCACGCTGCTGCAGCAGTACCGCGAGCAGCTGGCCGATGCGCGCAGCGAGGCGGCGCGCATCCGGGACGAGGCGCGCGCCGACGCGGCCGGCATCCGGGACGAGATCCTGGCCGGTGCCCGCGAGGAGTCCGAGCGGATCATCAACGCCGGCCGGGAGGCGCTCGCCGCCGAGCGCTCGACGACCGTCCGTGAGCTGCGCGCCGAGGTGGGCAAGCTCGCGGTCGACCTGGCCAGCCGCATCGTCGGTGAGTCCCTGGAGGACGAGGCCCGTCGTCGCGGCACGGTCGAGCGCTTCCTCGCCGAACTGGGTGAGGGTACGGAGCCGGCCGGGGCTGGGGGTCGGCGCTGATGGAGCCGGCCGCCATCCGCGAGCAGTACGCCGCGGTTCAGGATCGGCTCGACGGCCTCGCCGCCGGTGCTGACCCGGAGCGGCTGCGGCAGCTCGCCGACGAGGTGCTGATGGTCGCCCGGCTGATGAACCGTGAGCCCCGGCTGCGCCGGGCGCTCGCCGACATCAGCCGGCCGACCGTCGCCCGGGTCGACCTGCTGCGGCAGCTGCTGTCCGACAAGGTCAGCGACGACACCCTCGCCCTGCTGACCGACCTGGTCAGCGGGCGCTGGGCGGTGCCGAGCGCGCTGCTCGACGCCACCGAGCGGCTCGGTGTCGACCTGCTGCTCGCCGCCGCGGAGCGCGACGGCGAGCTGACCGACGTCGAGGACCAGCTGTTCCGGTTCGGGCAGATCGTCGAGGGCAGCCAGTCGCTCGCCCTGGCGCTCGGTGATCCCACAGTGGAGGTCGAGCGGCGCGCCGAACTGCTGCGTTCGCTGCTGGAGGGCAGGGCGAAGCCGACGACCGTACGCCTGGCGGAGCTGGCCCTGACCGGTTTCGGCGGGCGTTCGCTGCTCACCGCGCTCACCCGGCTCGTCGAGTTGGCGGCCGCCCGGCGCGACGCCTCGGTCGCCTACGTCGTCGCGGCGGTGGTGCCCACCGAGGCCGAGGAGCGGGCGTTGGCCGACAAGCTGACCCAGATGTACGGTCGTCAGGTATCCCTGAAAGTCGAGGTCAAGCCCGAGGTCATCGGCGGGATGAGGGTTCGGATCGGATCTGACCTCTACGACGGGACCGTGCAGCGCAGGCTCGCCGAGGCGCGCGCCCTGCTCGCCAGATAACGATGAGAATCGATTTTCCTCGGGTAGCCCGAGCCGAGACTAGAGGAAGCAGAGGATGGCCGAGCTGACCATCTCCTCCGACGAGATCCGCAACGCTCTTGAGCGTTACGTCTCGTCGTACACGCCCGAGATGACCCGCGAGGAGGTCGGCATCGTTGCCGACGCGGGCGACGGCATCGCCCACGTCGAGGGCCTTCCCTCGACAATGGCCAACGAATTGTTGGAGTTCGCCGACGGCACCCTGGGTGTCGCGCTGAACCTCGACGTCCGCGACATGGGTGTCGTGGTCCTGGGCGACTACACCGGTATCGAGGAGGGCCAGCAGGTCAAGCGCACCAAGCGGGTGCTCTCGGTACCCGTCGGTGACGGCTTCCTCGGTCGCGTGGTCGACCCGCTGGGTCAGCCGATCGACGGCCTTGGCGACATCGAGGCCGAGGACGTCCGCGAGCTGGAGCTGCAGGCGCCCAACGTGATGGCGCGCCAGCCGGTGAAGGAGCCGCTGCAGACCGGCATCAAGGCGATCGACGCCATGACGCCGATCGGCCGTGGCCAGCGGCAGCTGATCATCGGTGACCGCAAGACCGGCAAGACCACGATCGCGATCGACACGATCCTCAACCAGCGCGACAACTGGCGCTCGGGCGACCCGAAGAAGCAGGTCCGCTGCATCTACGTCGCCATCGGCCAGAAGGCGTCCACCATCGCCTCGATTCGGGGGACGCTGGAGGAGCAGGGCGCGCTGGAGTACACGACGATCGTCGCGTCCCCGGCGAGCGACCCGGCCGGCTTCAAGTACATCGCCCCCTACACCGGTTCGGCCATCGGCCAGCACTGGATGTACAACAGCAAGCACGTCCTCATCGTCTTCGACGACCTGTCGAAGCAGGCCGAGGCCTACCGCGCCGTGTCGCTGCTGCTGCGCCGCCCGCCGGGCCGCGAGGCCTACCCGGGTGACGTCTTCTACCTGCACTCCCGGCTGCTGGAGCGCTGCGCCAAGCTCTCCGACGAGCTGGGCGGCGGCTCGATGACCGGCCTGCCGATCATCGAGACGAAGGCCAGCGACATCTCGGCCTACATCCCGACCAACGTCATCTCGATCACCGACGGCCAGATCTTCCTGGAGGCCGACCTGTTCAACCAGGGCGTGCGTCCGGCGATCAACGTCGGTACCTCGGTGTCTCGCGTCGGTGGTTCGGCGCAGGTCAAGGCGATGAGGAGCGTCTCGGGCCGGCTGCGCCTGGACCTCGCGCAGTACCGCGAGTTGGAGGCGTTCGCCGCGTTCGCGTCGGACCTGGACAAGGCGTCGCGGGCTCAGCTCGAGCGCGGTGCGCGCCTGGTCGAGCTGCTCAAGCAGCCGCAGTACTCGCCGTACTCGGTCGTCGAGGAGATCGTGTCGATCTGGGCCGGCACCACCGGTCAGCTCGACGAGATCCCGGCGAGCGACGTCCGCCGCTTCGAGCAGGACTTCCTCGCCCACCTCCGCCGCCACCGGTCGGAGCTGCTGACCTCGCTCGCCGAGACCAACGTCCTCGACGACGACACGGTCAACGCCCTGACCGAAGAGGTCACGAAGTTCAAGCAGGCCTTCCTGGCCAGCGAGGACAACGTGCGGGTCAACGAGGCGCCGGCCGAGGCGATGGCTGAGGGCGTCGAGAGCCAGGAGACGGTCACCCGCCAGGTGCGGCCGAAGGCACAGGCGTAGCGGATGGCTGGTCAGATTCAGTCGCTGCGTCGGCGGGTTCGCTCGACGCGGTCGACCGCGAAGATCACCAAGGCGCAGGAACTGGTCGCCACCAGCCGGATCGCCAAGGCGCAGGAGCGGGTCGAGGCGGCCCGCCCCTACGCCGAGGCGATCACCGGGGTGCTGACCGCACTGGCCAGCAACGCCAACGTCGACCACCCGCTGCTGGTTCCCCGGCAGCGGGTGCGTCGGGCCGGCGTGCTTGTGGTGACCAGTGACCGCGGCCTTGCCGGCGCCTACAACGCCAACGCGATCCGCACGGCCGAGGAGCTGATCGCCCGGCTGAGGGCGGACGGCAAGCAGGTCGCGCTGTACGTCATCGGCCGCAAGGGCGCGTCGTACTACCGGTTCCGCAACCGTGAGGTCGCGGGCAGCTGGACCGGCTTCTCGGAGCGGCCCAGCTTCGAGGACGCCCGTGAGGTCGGCCAGACCCTCATCGAGGCGTTCGTGGCCGGTGCCGACGACGCCGACGGCAACGCCGACGGTGTCCAGGGTGTGGACGAGCTGCACGTGGTCTCCACGCAGTTCAAGTCCCTGATGACCCAGGAACCGGTCGCCCGGTTCCTCGCGCCGATGCAGGTCGAGGAGCGCGAGGAGAGCGGGCCGATGCCCGCCTACGAGTTCGAGCCCGAACCGGACGAGCTGCTCGACGCGCTGCTGCCGAAGTACATCAACACGCGCATCTACGCGGCGTTGCTCGACTCCGCGGCGAGCGAGTCGGCCTCTCGCCGGCGCGCCATGAAGAGCGCGACGGACAACGCGCAAGAGATGATCCGGACCCTGACCCGCCAGATGAACTCGGCGCGCCAGGCCGCGATCACCCAGGAGATCAGCGAAATCGTCGGCGGCGCGAACGCGCTTGCCGCGGCTGGAGATGAAGTGTGATGACTGTTATTGAGAAGGATGCCGCAGGCACCAAGACCGGCGTCGGCCGCGTCGTCCGAGTCATCGGCCCGGTCGTCGACGCCGAGTTCCCGCGCGACGCGATGCCCGACATCTTCAACGCGCTGCACACCGAGGTCGAGCTCGCCGAGGGCAAGCGGACCCTGACGCTCGAGGTGGCTCAGCACCTCGGTGAGAACATGGTCCGGGCGATCTCGATGCAGCCGACCGACGGCCTGGTCCGGGGCACCGAGGTCAAGGACACCGGTTCGGCGATCAGCGTGCCGGTGGGCGACGTGACCCAGGGGCACGTCTTCAACGCCCTCGGCCAGGTGCTCAACGCCGACGAGAGCAAGCTCGAGATCACCGAGCGCTGGCCGATTCACCGGAACCCGCCGGCGTTCGCCGACCTCGAGCCGAAGACCGAGATGCTGGAGACCGGCATCAAGGTGATCGACCTGCTCGCCCCGTACGTCAAGGGCGGCAAGATCGGTCTGTTCGGCGGTGCCGGCGTGGGCAAGACGGTGCTCATCCAGGAGATGATCATCCGGGTTGCCCGTAACTTCGGTGGTACCTCGGTCTTCGCCGGCGTGGGTGAGCGCACCCGCGAGGGCAACGACCTGATCCTGGAGATGGACGAGTCCAACGTTCTCGAGCGGACCGCGCTGGTCTTCGGTCAGATGGACGAGCCGCCGGGCACCCGGCTGCGGGTGGCACTCGCGGCGCTGACGATGGCGGAGTACTTCCGCGACGTCAAGAACCAGGAAGTGCTGCTCTTCATCGACAACATCTTCCGGTTCACCCAGGCGGGTTCGGAGGTGTCCACCCTGCTCGGCCGCATGCCGTCCGCGGTGGGTTACCAGCCGACCCTGGCCGACGAGATGGGCCAGCTGCAGGAGCGGATCACCTCCGTCCGTGGCCGCGCCATCACGTCCCTGCAGGCGATCTACGTGCCCGCCGACGACTACACCGACCCGGCGCCGGCCACCACGTTCGCCCACCTGGACGCGACGACCAACCTGGAGCGGTCGATCTCCGACAAGGGCATCTACCCCGCGGTGGACCCGCTGGCCTCGACCTCGCGGATCCTCGCGCCCGAGTACGTCGGTAACGACCACTACACCGTGGCCCGTGGCGTCCAGCAGATCCTCCAGCGGTACAAGGACCTGCAGGACATCATCGCGATTCTGGGCATGGACGAGCTGTCCGAGGAGGACAAGATCGTGGTGGGCCGAGCCCGCCGGATCGAGCGCTTCCTGTCCCAGAACACGTACGCCGCCGAGCAGTTCACCGGTACGCCGGGCTCGACCGTCCCGCTGAAAGAGACGATCGAGGCGTTCAAGAAGATCAGCGAGGGCGAGTACGACCACTTCCCTGAGCAGGCCTTCTTCATGTGCGGTGGGCTCGAGGACCTCGAGCGCAAGGCGCACGATCTGATGAAGTAGTACGTTGTGCGCAAGCGGGCCGGTCCTTGTGGGCCGGCCCGCTCGTACATTGGGCCCGTCACGTTCGGTTGGCCCCACTGGCCCGGTGATCCGGGCCGTTGATTACACTCGGACGATCCCGTCCTGGCGCTAGAGGAGAAACCGCGTGGCCAGTCAGGTGCACGTCGAGGTCGTGTCCGTCGAGGAAAAGGTGTGGTCCGGCGAGGCCGACATGCTGATCGCACGCACGACCGAGGGTGAGCTCGGTGTCATGCCCGGTCACGCTCCGTTGCTGGGGCAGCTGGCCGAGCCGAGCCAGGTACGGATCAAGCTCTCCGGTGGTGGCGAGGAGGCTTACGACGTCTCCGGCGGCTTCCTCTCCGTGACGGAGAACGGCGTCACGGTCCTCGCTGAGGACTGTGCACCGGCCGCCACCCAGGCCACCGCGCACTGAGCCGGGGGCGGCGCCGGTGAAGATCTTGGAGTTGATCGGCATCGGTGTGTTCGCCCTGCTCCTGGGGTTGGCCCTGCTCTTCCTCCGGCGCGGGTTCATCGCCCGCAGCGTCGGCACCATCGAGATGAGCTGGCGGCTCAACACGGTCGTACCCGGCCGGGGCTGGTCGCCCGGCATCGGCCGGTTCATGGGCGACGACCTCCGGTGGTACCGGATGTTCAGCTTCTCGCCGCGCCCCCGGCGCACGCTGTCGCGCCGGGCCCTGATGATCGAGAGCCGTCGGGTGCCGGACGGGCCGGAGTGTCTCGCGCTCGCACCCGACTGGATGATCCTCCGGTGCGTCAGCGACGACACGCTCGTCGAGATCGCCATGGCGGAGTCGACGCTCGCCGGATTCCTGTCGTGGATCGAGGCCGTCCCACCAGGGACGGTCTCGACGCGTATGGCGGCCCAGTAGCACCTTCCCGTCCGTTGTCGGGTCACCTGACCCGGGTCAGGTAGCGCCTTTCCCGGGCCGGCTCAGGCACGGATGTTTCAACCCTCCGCCACGAGTTCCGCTTCGAACCCGTCCCGGTCGACCAGGTAGGCGGCGTAGTGGTCGGAACCGCCGGCGTACGGGTACCGGTCGGCGAACAGCGGTGACCAGCCGTGCCCAGGCGCCTCGACGGCGAGCGCGTCGACCCGGTCCCGGGGGCCGGCGTGCAGCGCGAGGTGGTTGAGGCCGGGCCGGAGCCGGTCGTGCTCGGGGGCGCTCAGCGCAGGCGAACGCTCCATGACGATGTACGCGCCGTCGAGGCGCCATGAGCGCCCGGCGTCCCAGCGCTGGTACGGCTGCCAGCCGAGCGCCCCGAGCAGCCAGCCCCAGCTCGCCTCGGCGCGGTCGAGGTCGGGCACCCACAACTCGACGTGGTGGATTCCGCTCATGGGAGAGGGCTCACGACGAGGGCCGCTCGCCGCCGGGGACCCACTTCACGTCGCCGTCGGGGTTGGCGGCCCGGCCCAGGATGAACAGCAGGTCGGACAGGCGGTTGAGGTACTTGGCCGTCAGGGGGTTGGTGCGCTGCGGGTCGTCCTCGTACACCGCCCACGCCGCGCGCTCCGCCCGCCGGCACACCACCCGGGCCACGTGCAGCAGCGCCGCGCCGGGCGTACCGCCGGGCAGGATGAAGGAGTCCAGTTTGGACAGCTTGGCGTTGTGCTCGTCACACCAGCCCTCGAGCCGCGTGATGTAGTCCTCCGTGACCCGCAGCGGCGGGTACTGCGGTTCTTCGACGATCGGATTGCACAGATCCGCGCCGACGTCGAACAGGTCGTTCTGCACGATCCCGACGACGCGCCGCAGGTCATCGGGGAGTTGACCAAGCGCGAGCGCCACTCCGAGCGCGGCGTTGCACTCCTCGACGTCGGCGTACGCGGCGATCCTGGGGTGCGTCTTCGGCACCCGGCTGAAGTCGCCTAGTCCGGTTGTGCCGGCGTCGCCGGTTTTCGTGTAGATGCGGGTCAGGTGGACGGCCATGTCTGCAAGGGTACGGAGACGGCTCTACGATGGCCCGCGTGGACCTGATCCGTGTTGTTGGTGGTGCCCGTCTGGCTGGCGAGGTGCCCGTCGTGGGCGCGAAGAACTCGGCGCTCAAATTGATGGCCGCGGCGCTGCTCGCGCCGGGCCGAACCGTGGTGACGAACGTGCCGCGCATCACCGACATCGCGATCATGGCCGAGGTGCTGCGGCGCCTGGGCTGCGACGTCACCCTGGAAGACCACCGGGCACTGATCGACACCCCGGAGGAGCTGGGCAGCGAGGCCGACTACGACCTCGTACGCCGGCTGCGCGCCTCGATCTGTGTGCTCGGCCCGCTGGTGGCGCGCTGCGGGTACGTGCGGGTGGCCTACCCCGGCGGTGACGCCATCGGCTCGCGCGGCCTCGACATGCACGTCGACGGCCTGCGGCGGATGGGCGCCGAGGTGACCAGCGAGCACGGATTCGTGATCGCGTCCGCGCCGCGGCTGCACGGCGCCACGATCTGGCTCGACTTCCCCAGCGTCGGCGCCACCGAGAACCTGCTGATGGCGGCCGTACTGGCCAAGGGGACGACGGAGATCGACAACGCGGCGCGGGAGCCGGAGATCGTCGACATCTGCGACATGCTCATCGCGATGGGCGCGAAGATCGACGGGGCCGGCACGTCACAGCTCGTCGTCGAGGGCGTCGACCGCCTGGAGCCGGTCACCCACCGTACGGTCGGGGACCGCATCGTCGCCGGTACCTGGGCGTTCGCGGCGGCCATGACCCGCGGTGACGTGAACGTGGTCGGGGCCGAGCCCAGCCACCTGGAGATCGCCCTGGACAAGCTCGCGAACGCCGGCGCGCGGGTCGACGCCGGTGCCGGGCAGTTCCGGGTACGGATGGACGAGCGTCCCAGGGCGGTCGACGTCGTCACCCTGCCGTACCCGGGGTTCGCCACCGACCTGCTGCCCATGGCCATCGGCCTGGCCTCGGTCAGCGAGGGCGCCTCGCTGGTGACCGAGAACATCTTCGACGGCCGGTTCTCGTTCATCAACGAGATGTCCCGGCTGGGGGCCGACATCCGTACCGACGGCCACCACGCGGTGGTACGGGGACGGGAGCGCCTCTCCGGTGCGCCGGTGCGCGCGACCGATATCCGGGCCGGTGCGGGGCTCGTCATCGCCGGGCTGTGCGCGGAGGGCGTGACCGAGGTCGGCGACGTGTACCACATCGACCGGGGGTACCCGAACTTCGTCGCGGACCTGCTGGCGCTGGGAGTGCCGGTGGAGCGGGTCAGCGTCCCCGATGAGGAGCAGTTCGGGTTCTGACCGGCTGCCGGTTACAGAACCCAGCTCACCATCCGGCGCGCCTGCTCATACTCACGGGGGAAGACCAGCACGCGGGTCAGCCCGTCGCCACCGCTGGCGACGGTCGCGCGTACCCCGCCGGCCTTGAGCAGGTCGCGGACCCGGCGGCCGGTGTCGAGTGACTCGACCAGGACGACGGTGCGCAGGAGGCCGTAGTCGTCGAGTCGGGCCCCTCGGGGAGACGGGCGCCTGGCCGGAGGCGTCTCGCGGGAGGCCGCGAGGGCGCGCAGGATGACGGTGAGCGCCACGCCGGTGGCGAGAGCGATCAATGCGGCCAGGCAGTAGACAGCGACGTAGACAAGCACCGTAACAGTGTGTCAGCAAATCACTACTTTTCGTATTCGTCCAAACGGCCATACCTCCGGCCTCATGCGGGGACACGACTTAACGAGCGGTAAGGTGCCTGCGAATGCCGGCCCACCGCGGTGTGGAGGCGGCGGCGCCCCAGCACGGTGCGTGGAGATGGCGCCAACGGATGCGAGGGAGGGTCTGCAGATGGCGGGTCGACTGGCGGTCATCGGAGCCGGTCTGATGGGGGCCGGAATCGCTCAGGTCGCCGCGCGGGCGGGCTGGGAGGTCACGCTGCGCGACCTGGACGACGCGGCGGTACGGCGTGGGCTGTCCGGCATCCGCACGTCGCTGGAGAAGTTCGCCGCCAAGGGCACGATCACGGGCGAGGACGTCGAGGCCGCGCTGGACCGGATCACGCCGACCACCGACCTGGAGGCGGCCGCCGACGCGGACATCGTCGTCGAGGCCGTGTTCGAGCGCCTCGAGATCAAGCAGGATGTCTTCCGCGAGCTGGACCGGATCTGCAAGACCGACGCGGTACTCGCGACGAACACCTCGGCCATCCCGGTCACCCAGATCGCGGCGGCCACCTCGCGGCCCGAGTCGGTCGTCGGTACCCACTTCTTCTCGCCGGTACCGATGATGAAGCTCTGCGAGCTGGTACGCGGCTACAAGACCTCGGACGATACCCTGGCCCGGGCGCGCGCCTTCGCCGAGGAGATCGGCAAGACCTGCATCGTGGTCAACCGGGACATCGCCGGCTTCGTCACCACCCGGCTCATCTCCGCGCTGGTCGTGGAGGCGGTCAAGCTGGTGGAGAGCGGCGTGGTCAGCCCGGAGGACCTGGACACCGCCTGCCAGCTCGGCTTCGGCCACGCGATGGGGCCGCTGGCCACGACCGACCTGACCGGGGTCGACGTGCTGCTGCACGCGACGAAGAACATCTACAACGACACCGCGGACGAGAAGTTCTTCCCGCCGGAGCTGCTGGCGCGCATGGTCACCGCCGGCGATCTGGGCCGCAAGACGGGTCAGGGCTTCTACTCGTACTGATCCTGGTTTCAGTCCTCGTCGGTCCAGCGGAACGTCAGCAGGCACAGGATCAGGCCAGCGACGCACCAGACGCCCAGCACGAGCGCGACCCGGCCCAGCTCCCACGAGTGCGCGACCTCGCGCTGCGCGAACGAGTCCGGCAGGAACACCGACCGCAGCCCCTGGGTCATCCACTTCAGCGGGAACAGCGCCGCGACCTGCTGCATCCACCCGGGCAGCGCGGTGAAGACGATGAACACCCCGGAGATGATCTGCAGTACCAGCGCCACCGGGGTCGTCATCGAGGGCGCCGCGCGGCCGCTGCGGGCCAGCGACGAGTACGCGATGCCGAGCAGCGTGCAGGCGGTGACGCCGAGCAGGCTCACCCAGCCGAACGTGAGCCACTTCGTCGGGCTCGACGGCAGCGGCAGGTCGTAGAACGCGACCGCCATCGCGAGCAGGACCGCGGTGCTGATGGCACTGATCACCAGCACCATCACGATCTTGCCGATGAAGTACGCCGACCGCGGCATCGGCGTACCGACCAGCCGCTTCAGTACGCCCCGGCTGCGTTCGATCGGGATCTGGATCGCCAGGTTCTGGAAGCCGGTGGCCAGGAAGCCGGAGGCGATCATGCCGGTAACGAAGTACTGCGACAGGCTCACGCCTCCGCCGGCGGAGCCGTGGAAGGCAGCACCGAAGATCAGGACGATGACGACCGGGAAGAGGAGCGTGAAGACCAGGTACGCGCGGGTGCGCGCGAACTGCTTGAGCTCCAGGACGCCTCGGCTCAGCCCGAGGGCCAGTGCACCCGGGCGCCGGTTGGCCGCGCGGGTGACCGACTGGTCAGCGACTGTGGTCATGCCGCCTCCTCCTTACCGATCATCGCCAGGTAGACGTCTTCCAGCGTGGGCCGGCTGACGGTGAGGCCCGGTACCTCGCCGCCGAACCGCTCGGCGAGCGCGTTCACCACCGCCGTGGGCGTGTGGGTGCGCTCCGACTCCGTACCGTTCGGGCCCTGCCAGCTCACGGTCGCCGTCGCCGTGCGCCGGTCGCCCAGGTCCGCAGGGGCGGCCAGGGCCACCATCCGACCCTTCGCGATGACGCCCACCCGGTCCGCCAGCGCCTCGGCCTCGTCCAGGTAGTGCGTGGTGAGCAGGATCGTGGTACCCGCGGCAGCCAGGCCCCGGATCAGCTCCCAGAACTCCCGGCGCGCCTCCGGGTCGAATCCGGTGGTCGGCTCGTCGAGGAACAACAGCTCCGGGCGGCCGATGATGCCGAGCGCCACATCCAGGCGCCGCTTCTGCCCGCCGGAGAGCTTCTCCGCGCGGGCGTCGCGCTTGCCGGTCAGCCCGACCCGGTCGATGACCTTGTCGGGGTCGTCGGCGCCTCCGTAGTACCGGGCGAAGTGGTGCACCACCTCGGCCACCGTGAGCTCCTCGAACTCGCCGGTGCTCTGGAGCACGATGCCGACCCGGGACCGCCATTCCGCCGTCGCGGCGCGGGGATCGGTACCCAGTACCCGGATCTCGCCGGCGTCGGCCCGCCGGAAGCCCTCCAGGATCTCCACGGTGGTGGTCTTGCCCGCGCCGTTCGGTCCGAGCAGCGCGAACACCTCGCCTCGCGGTACCGCGAGGTCGAGGCCGTCGACGGCGACGGTCGACCCGTACGCCTTGCGTAGACCGCGCACCTCGATCGCCAGGTTTTCCTTCACGGCGTCCACTATGTCTCGCGGCTCCGCAAGAACACGGACCGGGGCCTTGTCGCGCGCCCCCGGCAGCGGTGAGGATTGTCACGGGTCCAAGCCAAGTTACCGCTTAGTAAACTTCGGTGACGAAGTCCTGGGACGGCGGAGGTTGGCCATGTCCGACGCAATCCGGCTTGAGCAGCCCGACCGACCGTGGGTGATGCGCACCTACGCCGGCCACTCCTCGGCCGCGGCAAGCAACGCACTGTTCCGCCGGAACCTCGCCAAGGGGCAGACCGGCCTGTCGGTGGCGTTCGACCTGCCGACGCAGACCGGGTACGACCCGGATGACGAGATGGCCCGCGGTGAGGTCGGGCGGGTCGGCGTGCCCGTGGCCCACCTCGGCGACGCCCGCGCGCTCTTCGACGGCATCGATCTCGCCGCCGCGAACACGTCCATGACGATCAACGCGCCGGCGATGTGGCTGCTCGCGCTCTACGTGACCGTCGCCGACGAGCAGGCTGCGCCGCGTGAGAAGCTCGCCGGCACCACGCAGAACGACATCATCAAGGAGTACCTGTCCCGCGGGACGTACATCTTCCCGCCGGGGCCGTCGCTGCGGCTGACCACCGACGTGATCGCGTGGACCGTCGCGAACACGCCCAAGTGGAACCCGGTCAACATCTGCTCGTACCACCTCCAGGAGGCCGGCGCGACGCCGGTCCAGGAGGTGGCGTTCGCCCTCGCGACCGGGATCGCGGTGCTCGACGCGGTGCGCGACTCCGGCCAGGTCGAGCCCGATCAGATCGGCCGGGTCGTCGAGCGGATCTCGTTCTTCGTCAACGCCGGCGTGCGCTTCGTCGAGGAGATGGCGAAGATGCGGGCGTTCGGCCGGCTGTGGGACGAGATCACCCGCGAACGGTACGGCGTCACCGACGCCAAGCAGCGCCGCTTCCGGTACGGCGTACAGGTCAACTCACTCGGCCTGACCGAGGCGCAGCCGGAGAACAACATCCAGCGCATCGTGCTGGAGATGCTCGGCGTGACCCTGTCGCGCAACGCCCGCGCCCGCGCCGTACAGCTTCCGGCCTGGAACGAGGCGCTCGGCCTGCCCCGCCCGTGGGACCAGCAGTGGTCGCTGCGGATGCAGCAGGTGCTGGCGTTCGAGTCCGACCTGTTGCAGTACCCGGACCTCTTCGACGGCTCGCACGTGGTCGAGGCGCTGGTCTCGGAGATCGCCGACGGCGCCCGCGCGGAGCTTTCGACCGTGCTCGACATGGGCGGCGTGGTCGCCGCGGTCGAGACCGGCTACCTCAAGAGCGCCCTGGTCGCTTCGCTGGCCGAACGGCGGCGGCGGATGGAGTCCGGTACCGACGTCGTCGTCGGGGTCAACAAGTTCACCGAGACCGAGCCGAGCCCGCTGACCGCCAGCGGCGCCAACCACATCGAGCAGGTCGACCCGGCCGTGGAGGCCGCCGCCATCGAGGGCGTCAAGGCGTGGCGCGCCCAGCGTGACGAGGCGGCGGCAGCCGCCGCGCTGGACCGGCTGCGGGCGGACGCCGCCGGTACCGCCAACCTGATGGAGGCGACCCTCGAATGCGTCCGCGCGGGCGTGACGACGGGGGAGTGGGCCGGGGCGCTGCGGGAGGCGTACGGCGAGTACCGCGCCCCGACCGGCCTGAGTTCCGGCGGCGCTCTGGGTGAGACCGCCGCCGGCTCCGCGCTGGCTGAGGTCCGGTCACGGGTACAGGCGACCGCCGCCGACCTGGGCGCCGCCCGGCTGCGGATGCTGGTCGGCAAGCCGGGCCTGGACGGGCACTCCAACGGCGCCGAGCAGATCGCGGTACGCGCCCGCGACGCCGGCTTCGAGGTCGTGTATCAGGGCATCCGGCTGACTCCGGCGCAGATCGTGTCCGCGGCCGTGGCCGAGGACGTCGACCTGGTCGGGCTGTCCGTGCTGTCCGGCTCGCACCTGGACGCCGTGCCGGCCGTACTCGAGGGACTTCGTCAGGCCGGCCGTCCCGACCTGCCGGTCGTGGTCGGCGGCATCATCCCATCCGACGATGCCGAGACGCTGCGCAAGGCCGGAGTGGCGCGGGTGTTCACGCCGAAGGACTTCGCGCTCAACGACATCATGGGCGAACTGGTGACCGTGGTACGGGAGGCCAACGGGCTGGCCTGAGTCGGCCCATGGGCGTTCAACCGTCCTCGTCCGCGCCCAGGTCGTTGATCGCTGCGGTGATCAACGACCTGGCCGCCGCGCCGTAGACGGCCATCGAAGACAGCTCTGCGAAGGTACGCGCGTAGACGGCGATCTCGCGTGGCTGAGTGATCGTCAGTTCAGCGCTCGGAGTCTCGATTTCGACCCGATCTTCGTCGAAGATCCAGAAGCCCGGGCTCGACCACATGGTCCGGTCGATGTTCGCCGGGATGATCCCGAGCGAGACCGACGGGAACGAGGCGACGTTGATCAGGTGGCCAAGTTGTCCGGCCATCATCTCCGCGCTGCCGATCCTGCACCGCAGCGCCCACTCCTCCAGGATGACGGCGAACCGGTGCTCGCCGGAGTGGACGACCCGTTGCCGGTCCATCCGCGCGGCCACCGCCTCCTCCCGGTCATCAGGGATGCCGTTGAAGGCCATGATCCGCCCCAGCAGCGTCCTCGCGTAGTTGGGCGTCTGGAACAGGCCGGGGATCGCGCCTGGCTCGTAAATGCGGAACAGGCGGGTCCGCTCATAGAGCGGGACCCGGGATTTCTGATGGTGGCGCATGCCGGTGCGCGTCAGGCGCCGCAACTCGACATACATCCCCTCGACCGCACGGAGCGAGGCGACCATGTCGTCCACCTGATCGGTCGCACCGCAGTGGCCGCACCAGGCGCGGATGTCGGCTGCCGAGGGGGGCGTCACCCCATGCTCGATCCGGGAGACTTTTGATGGATGGCGCCCCATCAGACGGCCGAGGGTACGTGCGGACAGGCCAGCCTCGACGCGGATGTCACGCAGCCGCTGGCCGAGGGCCTGCCTGGCCTGTTGCACATTGGATGAAGGCGACGACGACACGGAATGAGTGTGACGGCTTGAGGGTCGTATCAGCTTGGCCGGTATTCCTCGTGGTCGATCGCGCGCTTCCAGACAGCTTCGAACGCCGACGCGCAGAATTCCACGACCGTCGCGTCGGTGACGATCTCGCCGCCCACCCACTTGCCGTCGCCACGGAAGTAGCTGAACACCACCTGATCGTCGATCAGCCAGAAGTCGTTGCCGGGCAGCATCAGGTCTGACGCCCGCTGCCGGGGCAGCCATCGCACCTGTTCACCTGCCCCCACGGCGAAGAGCGGTGTCCCCTCGTACTCGTACCGGATGTAGTCGCTGACCGGCTCCGACACGATCCGGGCCCGTCGTACGTCGACATCGCGGTTGACCATCGGGCGGATGACCGCGTGCCAGTGCGTAGCGCGTTCGCTGTTGTCGAAGAGGCGTCCGGCTAACCAGTCGGCGAACGTCAGATCGGTGCCCGCGTACGTATCGCGCATCTCCAGGTGCAGGGCCCGGTGCTGGGCCAACCTCATGAGCTCCTCAAACTCGGGGATCGACATCGGCTACCTCCGGGAAGAACCGCATCATGCGCCTGGGGAACTCGATCACCGTCTCGTGCTCCGGCAGGCTCAACTGCGCCAGCCGCTCCGGATCGAGGACCTTCCAACTCTGGAACACGTACGTATCGCGCTCATCGTCGTAGTAGAGGGTCGGCGAATTGCCGCCATTGGAGTTGGGGTCCTTGCCCAGGAATCGCAGCGCCATGGTGGCCTCCTTTGCCGTACTGGCGGTGGCTGTGCCCGAGTGCGGCTCGGATCGATTGAAGCTCAAGGAGTGTGCACGAAGTTGCGGTGCTCATGCGCTAGCGCGGTCGGTAGTCCTCGTGGTCGATCGCGCGCCCCCAGACGGACTCGAACGACGATGCGCAGAACGTGACGATTACCGGATCGGTAACTATCTCGCTGTCGGTCCATTTGCCGTCGCCACTGAAGAAGTTGAACAGTGCCTGGTCGTCGACCAGCCAGAAGTCGTTGCCGGGCAGCCTCAGGTCCGACGCCTGCTGCCGTGGCAGCCACCGCACCCGTTCGCCGGCCGCGAGGCTCGCCGCGCGTGTTATCTCGTACTCGTATCTGATGTAGTCGGTGACCGGCTCCGACACGATGCGGGCGCGGCGCACATCCACCCCGCGCTCCACCAACGGGCCGATGATGCTGTGCCACCAGGCGTCCAGGTCACTGTCATCGAACGGCCGCCCGGCCAGCCAATCCGCGAACGACGCATCAGTCCCGGCGTACGTGTCGCGCATCTCCAGATGCAGGGCCCGGTGTTGGGCCGAGCCCATGAGCGCCTCGAATCCGGGGATCGACATCGGCTACCTCCGGAAGGAACCGCGTTGCCGTGGCCGAGTCTCCACTGAAGTCCGCAAGGGGCTCAAGGAGTGTGCACAAAGTTGCGCTCCCATCGAGCAAGGTGCGCGACGGCAAGCGTGCCGCCGCAACTCATCGCATCTTCGTTGAAGCCGTATTCCCAGCCGCCGTACGGTCACGGCGACAGGAGCCGGGAGGAGAGGGGCGTCGTGAACTATCCGTTCGACCGGGACAACCCTCCCGAGGAGCCGCCCGCCCGTACCGACCGTCTCCTGTGGATGGTCGCGTACGCGTTGCGCGCCGAGCACGAGCCGGGCGTGGACGGGTTCTGCGTGGCGCGTACCTGTGTGAAGGAGTCCGAGCTGTGGCCCTGCCGCCGGCGCAGCCTCGCCGACGGTGGCCTGCTGGCAGCGGCCTGGCCACTGGTCGAGCTTCCCGGTCGCAAGCGACGGGACGCGAGGACATAGCGGCCATGGAAGCGGCGGACATCGCCCGGATCAAGGCCTACCACAGGCCCCGGCCATGGTGGCTGCTACGCCACGGCTGTACCTGCGGCGCGAAGCACTGGCCCTGCGATGCCGTCCTGGCGGCGAGGGATGCCGAGAGCCGCGCGAACCAACCGGCGATGGAGGAGCGGATGCGGATGATCATCAAGCGGCAGTACGGGCGATGACCGGCCTTCACGTACCGATGCGGCCGGCGTGGACCTGCGCCGGCTGCGGAGCGGACTGGCCGTGCCGTACCAAGAGAGTTCAGCTTCTCGCCGAGTACGAACGGGCACGGGTCAGCCTCGGACTGCTGATGTCGGCGTACTTCGTCGACGCGGCCGAGGACCTGTCGTCGCACGCGTCCGGCCTGCTGTACACCCGGTTCCTGGGCTGGACCCGCGCCTCTGCGGCTGCCGGACAGGGTCAGCGGCATGGGTGAATGGGGCGACGTACTCCGCGCGCACGCGGGCGAGTACGCCCGGGTGGCGCTGACGAACATCGAGCGCGAGTTCCCGTCGGACATCCACCACCTGATGACCGGACCGGGCGACTTCCCGCGGCGCCCCCGCGAGCGCACGCCGGTCTTCTACGGCAGCTTCGACTGGCACTCCTGCGTCGAGATGCACTGGATGCTCGTACGGCTGTTGAAGGTCGCGGGTGACGCCGTACCGGCCGACGAGATCCGGGCCGCGCTGGAGGGGCAGTTCAATCCCGACGGGCTGGCGGCCGAGGCGCGGTTCATCACCCGCCCGCACGACGGCGTCAGGGAGCGTCCGTACGGTTGGGGCTGGGCGCTGAAGCTCGCTGGCGAGCTGGCCACGTGGGACGACCCGGACGGCGCGCGCTGGGCGGAGCGCCTCACGCCGTTGACTGAGGCGATCACCGGTAACTTTCTCGACTGGTTCCCGAAGGCGACCTACCCGGTGCGCTACGGGGTGCACAGCAACACCGCGTTCGGGCTGTCGCTGGCGTGGACACACGCCGACAAGAGGCTGCGCGACGGCATAACGGCGCTCGCGAACCGGTTCTACGCCACCGACACCGACTACCCGGGCGGCTGGGAGCCGTCGGGGACGGACTTCCTCTCGCCGGCGCTCACCGAGGCCGAGCTGATGTCGAAGCTCCTGCCGCAGCCGGACTTCGCCGACTGGCTGGGCGCGTTCCTGCCCGGCATCGCCGACGGCGAGCCGGCGAGCCTGTTCACCCCGGCGATCGTCTCCGACTCCAGCGACGGCTACATCGCCCACCTGCACGGGCTCAACGCCAGCCGGGCCTGGTGCTGGCGGCGCATCGCCGAGGAGCTACCCGACGGCGACCCGCGCATCGAGCCGGCGCTCACGGCGGCCAGGCGGCACGCGGACGCGGCGCTGCCGCACGTCGCCGGGGGCGACTACATGGTGGAGCACTGGCTGGCGTGCTACGCGGTCCTACTGCTGGCTGAGTAGCTCCGACAGCGTCACCGGCTGCAGGCCCTTGGCGCGCAGGCCGTCGAGGATCGGCGGCAGGGCCTCGTCGGTGTACTGCGCGTTGGCCTCGGTCACGTGCAGCACCACGATCGAGCCCGCCTTGACCTGGGAGAGCACCGCGTGCACGATCGGCGCCGCCGCGGTCGCGAACGGGTCGCCGCTGACCACGTCCCACTGGATGACGGTCACGCCGAGCGGGGCCAGCGCCGCCAGGGCCGCCTCGTCGTGGCAGCCGCCTGGGAAGCGGAAGTACCTGGTCTGGTGCCCACCGAACGGCTCGATCACCCGGAAGGTGCGCGCCACGTCCTCGGTCATCAGGTTCGGCGGCACCTGACCGAGCTGGTAGCAGTTCGGCGTGAAGCCCTGATGCTTGTACGAGTGGTTGCCCAGCTCGAAGCGCGGGTCGGCAGCGAGCCGCCGGGCCACGTCCGGGTACCGCTCGGCCCACTCGCCGGTGAGGAAGAACGTGGCCGGCACCTGGCGGCTCTCCAGGATGTCGATGACCTTGATGTTCGCGTACGACTTCACCCGGCCGCTGGCCAGGTTGAACAGCATGGAGTCGGTCATGTCGGCGTCGAAGGTCAACGCGACCTTGTTGCCGGTCCGCGGGCCGTTGGTGACCACCGGCGGGCGCAGACCGGCACGGGTGGCGCCGGGAAGGGCGGACGGACTGGGGCTGGGGGTCGGGCTGGCCGGGGACGCCGACGCGCCGGAGCGGCCGAATCCGCCGGGATCAGCGGTCGCGCCACGGGCACAGGCGCTCAGCGCGAGAGCCAGCACCGAGGCGGCGAGGAGCAACAGCCGAGGGGTACGCACCACGGCGCACAGGATGGCAGAGAGATCAGATTCTCGTGGTCCCCTGTTCGTACCGGGCGGCCCGCTTTTCGGCCTTGCGCCGGCGGCGGCGCCTGATCAAGGTCCAGAAGCCGGCGACGATCGCGACGATTCCGACCAGCACCAGTACCGGAAAGATGATCGCCACTACGGAGAGCACGGCGCTGCTGATGTCCTCGATGGTGCTCACGACCGGGGCGCCGAACCCCGCCGTGGTGGTGTTGACCACCGGCCGCGCCGTCGCCTTCGCGCCGTGCACGGTCAGCGAGATCAGCACCCCGATGGCGATCGGTACCCACTGGTGGCCGGAGAAGAACTGGCCGGGGTCGGAGACCATGACCGTCTGGGTGTCCGATGCCGCGCCGAAGGCCAGCCCGCCGGCGGTCGGCCGTACGAAGGTCTGGACGACGTCGTTGACGTGGTCGACCACGGGCACCTTGTCGGCGACGACCTCGACGGCCAGCAGCACGGCGAGGATCGCGACGACCCAGCCGTTGGCCAGCCACTGCCAGGACGGCGGGAGATTGACCAGGCCCGTGTACCGGTCGAGCAGCCCCATGGCGAGCAGTGGGATGTATGCGTTGAGCCCTGCCGATGTGGCCAGGCCGGCTCCGGTGAGCGCTTCGAGCACAGGTACAGCATGCCAGTGTTGGTCAACACAGCGCGTCGCGGATGAACTCCAGCGTCTCCACCGCCTCGTGGAGGTTGTCGGCCTTGTCCCACATCTCGTACCAGCCCGAGTCGCGCTCCTCGATCCGGTCGAGCGCGTCGCGGGCCAGCGGCGGGAGGTCCGGGTGGAGCTGGGGCGGGTCGTCGAGCACCAGGAACTCCGGCGCGTAGTCGGACTCGATCCGGGGCGCGCCCGGGCAGCTCGCCGCCACGACGGCGGCGGCGGCGAAGGCGCGGAGGGCACGCTCGACGTCCAGCCCGTCGTCGGCGTCGATCGCCTCCTGCTCGACCCGGCGGAGCATCACCAGACGCTGGTCGGGGTCGGCGTCGTCCAGTTCGGTCGCGAACGCGTCGGCGACGTCGTTGTCGAACGGGCCGGTACCCCAGACGTGCATCGGACTCCCCTCCAGCCTCGACAACCGGCCGGTGGCAGCGCCCGGCTGTCCGCCAATGGGTACCCTCTCCCGGTGCGCTTAGTCATAGCCCGCTGCTCGGTGGATTACATCGGCCGGCTCACGGCCCATCTCCCGCTCGCCATCCGGCTGCTCATGGTGAAGGCCGACGGGTCGGTGTCGATCCACGCCGACGACCGCGCGTACAAGCCGCTCAACTGGATGAGCCCGCCCTGCAGGGTCGAGGAGGCCCCAGGCGTCTGGCGCGTGGTCAACAAGGCCGGCGAGGAGCTGCGCATCACGATCGAGGAGGTGCTGCACGACTCCTCGCACGAGCTGGGCGTCGATCCCGGCCTGATCAAGGATGGCGTCGAGGCTCACCTGCAGGAGTTGCTGGCCGCGGCCCCGTCCGTGCTGGGGGAGGGGTTCACGCTGATCCGGCGCGAGTACCCGACCGCGATCGGCCCGGTCGACCTGCTGTGCCGTGACGGCGACGGCGGCACGGTGGCGGTAGAGGTCAAGCGACGCGGCGAGATCGACGGCGTGGAGCAGTTGACCCGCTACCTGGAGCTGCTCGGCCGGGACCCGCTGCTCGCCCCGGTCGGTGGAGTCTTCGCCGCCCAGGAGATCAAACCCCAGGCGAGGGTACTGGCTCAGGACCGCGGAATTCGCTGTGTCGTCGTCGACTACAACGCGCTGCGTGGCGTCACCCGCGACGAGCTGACCCTGTTCTGACCGGGGCGGGCTTCTCCTCGAGGTCGGTGTCGGTGGGGCAGTGCTCCACGGTGAAGCCGCCCTGGCCGTCGGAGTGCACCTTGTACAGCTCGTCGAAGCCCTCGGCGTAGGACGGCCGCTTGAGGCGCTTCAAGGTCGAGAAGAGGCCCACGTTCGGTACCCGCTGCCGGCCCTCCCGCTGCGCGTTGCGCTCCAGTGACACGCCCGGGTCGGGCGGGAACCAGTACCCGACGGCCTTGGCGCCGGCCTTGTGCGCGATCTCGATCAGCGGCTCGCGCTCGTGCGGCGAAGGGTTGGTGTTGTCGACGGCGACGTCGCGCCCCTCGACCAGCGCCTCGCCGATCACGCGCCGCTGCCGCTGCTCGCGGTGCCGGGCGTTGGGCCAGTTGTCCTTGCTGACGTGGACGTGGGTGTCGGCCAGGCGTTCGCGGAAGAACGTCGACTTGCCGGACGCCTGGAGCCCGCTCAGGATCGCGACTTCGGCCATGCCGGGTTCCTACCCGGATCTTGGACAGTTGTGCGGCGTACGGCTCGCACAACTGTCCGAGATCGTTAGCGGCTTCGGCCGTGGAGCAGCTTGACCGAGCGGATGATCATGGCGACCGCCTTCGGCGTACGGTCGAACGACATCGCCGGGATCAGCGACGGCGCCCGGCGGCGGGTGATCGCCTTGGCCCGGGCGAACTCGCGCAGGCCGTCCTCGCCGTGGATGCGCCCGAAGCCGGAGTCGCCGACCCCGCCGAACGGCAGGCTCGGCACGCCGGCGAACGAGATGGCCCCGTTGATCGAGGTCATGCCCGAGCGCAGCCGGCGGGCCAGCTCCATCCCGCGCGACCGCGAGAAGACCGAGCCGCCCAGTCCGTAGACCGACGCGTTGGCCCGCTCCACCCCCTCGTCGCCGTCGCGGACGCGGGTGACCGTGAGCGTGGGGCCGAACGTCTCCTCGCGTACCGCCGCGCTGTCCTCGGGCACGTCGACCAGGATCGTCGGCTTCACGTACGGCGGCTGCACGGCCTCGGGGCCGCCCAGCACGGCCCGGCCGCCGCTGGCGATCGCGTCGTCGATGTGGCGACGGATGATCTCGATCTGGCTGGGCATCGTGACCGGGCCGAAGTCGGCGTCGTCGCCGACGCCCACCGTGAGCTTGCTCGCCCGGTCCACCAGGCGCTTGAGGAAGTCGTCGTACACGCGCTCGGCCACGTACACCCGCTCGATCCCGACGCAGGTCTGGCCGGCGTTCGTCATGCCGCCCCAGACGCACGCGGACACCGCCGCGTCGAGGTCGGCGTCCGCCTCGACGATCATGGCGTCCTTGCCGCCGCACTCCACGAGTACCGGAGTCAGCGTCTCCGCGCAGGCGGCCATCACCTTCTTGCCGGTCGCGGTGGAGCCGGTGAACGCGAGCTTGCCGACCCCGGAGCGGCACAGCGCGGCGCCGACCTCGCCGGTGCCGTGCACGATCTGCAGGACCGGGTGCTCGGGCACGACCTCGTTGAACCGGTCGACGATCCACTGGCCGACGGCCGGGGTGTACTCGCTGGGCTTGAAGACGACCGCGTTGCCGGCAGCCAGGGCGTACGCGATGGAGCCCATCGGGGTGAAGACCGGGTAGTTCCACGGCCCGATCACGCCGACCACGCCGTACGGCTGGTACTCCAGGTAGGCCGCGTGCTCTGCCACCATGAGGGAGCCGCGCAGCTTGCGCTGGCCGAGCACCCGGCGCGCGTTTCCGGCGGCCCAGGCGATGTGGTCGATGGCGGCCGCCGCCTCGACGACCGCCTCCGCGGCGGGCTTGCCGCCCTCGCGGTGGATGACGTCGGCCAGTTCCGTGATCCGGTTGGCGAGCACGCTGCGGTACCGCAGCAGCCGCTGGCGCCGGCCGGCGTGCCCCAGCCCCACCCACCAGGTCGCCGCCTCCCGGGCGCGGGCAACGGCCGCGTCGACGTCGGCGGCGGTCGCCACCGGGAAGCGGCCGACCTCCTCACCGGTGGCCGGGTTCGTCGAGACGAGCGCGCCGTCTTCGACGACGGGTACGCCGGGGGTGCGCGTGGAGGTCATGTCGGGCTCCCATCGTGCTGGATGCCCGTCAGCTTAATCACATACCTACTCGCGGGTAATAGGCCGATCGACATGTTCGGCGATGATCCGCCGCGCCACGTCGACGGGTTCGGGCAGTTCGCCGCGTTCGTGTAGGCCCGTGAACCGGTCACGGTCGGGGAACTCCGCCGCGCGGATGGCCGCCTGCATCCCGGTGTCCATCACGCCGGGGTTGATGTTGACCACGTACGCCTCGGGGTGCTCGACCGCGAGCGCGTCGAAGAACATCTCGGCGCCCCGCTTGGTCGCCGAGTACACCGACCACCCCTCGATGACCCGGTGCGCCGCGCCGGACGACACGTACAGGACGCGGGTCGTGGTGGCCTCCGGCCGGGCGTTCATGAACGCGTCGGTCAGCAGCATCGGAGCGGTCAGGTTGACCCCGGCGGCGGTGACGATGGCCGCGTCGGGCAGCTCCCCGATCCGGCCGATCGGCTCGACCATGCCCGCGTTGTGGATGAGCACGCTCTCGTCACCGCCTGCCAGGAAGTCGCGCAGGGTGTCGTCGGTGGGCAGCGTGGTGGGGTCGGCCAGCTCCGCCTCGTACAGTCGGATCCGGTTGGCGTGGGTCACCGCGAGCGCGACCTGCTCGTCGGCGAAGCGGCGGCCGATGCCCAGGATCCGGTCACCGTGACCGGCCAGCTCGGCGAAGAGGGCGGCACCCAGGCCGCGGGAGATGCCGGTGATGACGACCGAACGCATACGGCAACCCTATGAGGCGGGGGTGGCGTCGGCGCGCGGGCACCCTCCCAGGTCTTCGGCGACCGCTGACAGCGCGTCGGCGAGCGCGGCCGTCTGGTCGGAGTCGAGCCGGTCGAACAGCAGCCGGCGTACGTCCGCCACGTGCTGCGGCGCCACCTCCTCCATCAGGCGTCGCCCGGCGCTGGTGAGGACCGCGATGCTCACCCTGCCGTCGTCGGCGCTGCCACGTACCTGGACGTAGCCCCGGTCGACGAGCTTGCGCATCCGGTGGCTGAGCCGGCTCGGCGAGACGTTCATGGAGCCGGCGAGGTCGCACAGCCGCAGCCCTTCGGGCTGCTCGCTCAGGGCGGCGAGCAGCCCGTACTCGACGTGGACGAGTCCGTGGGCGCGGAAGGTGCGCTCGATGTCCGGCAGGCCGACGATCACCAGGGTCATCAGCGACAACCAGGCGCGTCGTTCGGTCTCGTCCAACCAGTGGGGCTCGGCCATGCAGTCCATGGTGCTATCAGAAGTGGTACGGGCCGAACCGACCCCACGCGATGATCGCGGCGATCACGAACAGGACGGCGTTGACGGGCGTCTGCTTGAGCTCGCTCCGCCGGATGTGGACGGCGGCGGCGAGGATCATGACGATCGCCAGGCCGGTCGCGGCGAGCGGGGTGAGGATCGGGGCGATGCCGCTGATGGCGGGCAGGATCAGACCCAGCGCGCCGAGCACCTCGACGGCGCCGATGAACTTGATCGTCCCCTGCGAGAAGTCGTCGACGTACCCCATCTTCTCGCGCAGTTGCTCCTTCGGCTTGGCCAGCTTCATCGCGCCCGCACCGAGGAAGGCCAGTGCGAGTAGGGCCTGGAGGACCCAGAGAAACACGTTCACGGTGCGGTCTCCTTGGTCTCATTTAGTTGATGCTTAAACGAAGCGTACGGGTAGATTGTTAAAGGTTCAATAAAATGGACCCGGGTCGGCCGGTGTGGAGCCCCGCGCAGCGGAGAGATATCGGCGGTGGCCCCGAGACAACCCCGCGCCGCGGCCTCACGGGCATCGATGCGCTCGTTCACCCGTTCAACTGGGCGGAATACGTCACACCTCGTGACGCGGCGTGGGGGAGAGCACTAACTTAAGGACCGTTCGGGTACCCATGGGAGGTCTGAGTTGGCGCGCGAATTCAAATCGGTAGGGGTCGTCGGGCTCGGCACCATGGGGGCCGGGATCGTCGAGGTCTTCGCCCGCAACGGCGTCGACGTCGTTGCCGTCGAGGTCAATGAGCCGGCCCTGGAGCGCGGCCGGGCCGTGCTGACCGGCTCCACCGACCGGGCGGTGGCCCGGGGCAAGCTGAGCGAGGCCGACCGGGGCGCGCTGCTGGACCGGGTGCGCTTCGCGACCGGGCTGACCGAGCTGCGCGACGTCGACCTGGTCATCGAGGCGGTGCCCGAGCACCTGGACCTCAAGCAGGCGATCTTCGCGGAGCTGGACAAGGTCTGCAAGCCCGAGGCGGTCCTCGCCACGAACACCTCGTCGCTGTCGGTCACCGAGATCTCGGTCGCGACCAGCCGGCCCAACCAGGTGATCGGGATGCACTTCTTCAACCCGGCGCCGGTCATGAAGCTGGTCGAGATCGTCCGGACCGTGGTCACCGCGGACGACGTGGTCGCCGACATCGAGGCGCTGTGCGCGCGGCTCGGCAAGGTCGACGTCACCATCAACGACCGGGCCGGCTTCATCGCCAACGCGCTGCTGTTCGGGTACCTCAACCACGCGGTGCAGATGTTCGAGTCCAGGTACGCCACCCGCGAGGACATCGACGCGGCGATGCGGCTGGGCTGCGGCCTGCCGATGGGCCCGCTCGCGCTGATGGACCTGATCGGTCTGGACACCGCGTACGAGATCCTCGACACGATGTACCGCCGGGGTGGCCGTGACCGCCGGCACGCGCCGGTGCCGTTGATCAAGCAGATGGTCACCGCCGGCCTGCTCGGCCGCAAGTCCGGCAGGGGCTTCTACACGTACGAGAAGCCGGGCTCCCCGGTGGTCGTACCCGACGAGCTGACCCCGAGCGCCCCGGGCTCGCACGAGGCTCCGGCCGGTGGCCGGCGGATCGCCAAGGTCGGCGTGGTCGGCTCCGGCACCATGGCGAACGGCATCATCGAGGTGTTCGTCAAGAACGGGTACGAGGTCATCGCGGTCGCCCGCGGCGCCGAGAAGTCGGCCAGGTCGCGCGACAAGATGGCCGCGTCGCTGAACAAGGCCGTGGTGCGAGGCAAGCTCAGCGAGTCCGACCGCGACGCTGCCCTGGGCCGCGTCACCTGGTCGTCCTCCCTGGAGGACCTGGGCGACGTCGACCTGGTCGTGGAGGCGATCGTCGAGGAACTGTCGATCAAGAAGGCGCTCTTCGCCAATCTCGACGAGATCTGCAAGCCGGGCGTCGTCCTCGCCACCACGACCTCGAGCCTGCCGGTGGTCGAGTGCGCCGTCGCCACCAACCGGCCGGCCGATGTGATCGGGATGCACTTCTTCAACCCGGCGCCGATCATGAACCTGGTCGAGGTGGTCCGGACCATCCGAACCTCCGAGGAGACCGTCGCCACCACCCGGGCCCTCTGCGAGAGCCTGGGCAAGTACCCGGTGGTCTGCGCCGACCGGTCCGGCTTCGTGGTCAACGCGCTGCTCTTCCCGTACCTCAACGACGCCGTGAAGATGCTCGAGGCGAGCTACGCGAACGCCGACGACATCGACTTCGCCATGGAGCTGGGCTGCGGCTACCCGATGGGCCCGTTCAAGCTGCTCGATGTCGTCGGCCTGGACGTGTCGCTGGCCATCGAGCGCGAGCTGTACAACGAGCTGCGCGAGCCCGGCTTCGCCCCGGCGCCGCTGCTGGAGCACCTGGTGACCGCCGGATACCTGGGCCGCAAGGTCGGCCGGGGCTTCCGGGCTCACTCCCGCTGATCCGGCGCTGACTCCACGACGTCGGGGAAGTCGCGGCCGCAGGGAAAGTCCTCGGCCACGACTTCCCCGACGTCGTTTCGGTCCTCGTCAACGGGCGGCGACCCGCGCGGTGGGGTGACCCACGAGGGGGTGGCGCGGCTCACCCGTACCCTTGAAGCGTGAGCCCGCGTCGCCATCACCGTCGACCCGACGCCGCGCGCGACCTCGACGACAGTCAGGTCCGCCGCGGCGTCGAGGGCGTTCAGGCGTGGGGTGACGGCGAGTTCGCGGTACGCACGATCCCCGGCGGCTCGGCGACCAAAGCCTACCGGTGCCCCGGCTGTGACCACGAGATAGCGCCGGGCGTGGCGCACGTGGTCGCCTGGCCGGCCGACGGGCTCGGTGGCCCGGAGAACCGGCGGCACTGGCACGCCGGCTGCTGGCGGGCGCGGGACCGGCGTAGCCCCAACATCCAGCGCTCCCGCAGCGCCCCCCGGTACGGCTGAGAGGTATCCGTTGTCGACCCAGCCCATCAGGGCCAACTCGATCCTGCCCGCCCGACGCGAAGACATCACCCTGACCACCGCCGACGGGCTCACGCTCGTCGGTGAGCTGGCCGTACCCGCCGACCGTCCACCGGTCGCCACGCTGATCTGCCTGCACCCGCTCCCGACCCACGGCGGGATGATGGACAGTCACGTGTACCGCAAGGCGGCCTGGCGGTTGCCGGCGCTGGCGGACCTCGCCGTGCTGCGCTTCAACACCCGGGGTACCAGCAGCGTGCGCGGCACCAGCGAGGGCGAGTTCGGCGGCGGGGTCACCGAGCGCTTCGACGTGGCCGCGGCGATCGAGTACGCCGAGTTCGCCGAGCTGCCGTCGGTGTGGCTGGTCGGCTGGTCGTTCGGTACCGACCTGACCCTGCGGTACGGCTGCGAACCGGACGTCGTGGGCGCGATCCTGCTGTCCCCGCCGCTGCGCACGTCCACCGAGGACGACCTCGCCGTCTGGGCGCGCGCCGACAAGCCGCTCACGGCGCTGGTACCGGAGTTCGACGACTACCTGCGCCCGGACGAGGCTCGCGTACGCTTCGCCGCGATCCCTCAGGCCGAGGTCGTGGGGGTACCCGGGGCGAAGCACCTGTGGGTCGGCGACGCGGAGACCGTGCTCGACGAGATCGTGCGCCGGGTCAACCCGTCCGCGTACCCGCTGCCCCGCGAGTGGGACGGCCCGATGGAGTACGGCGACGCCAGCGCCTACGCCGATCGGACCGTCGCCGCGTTCTCGGACGTGCCGGCGCCCGGGACCGAGCAGACGGCCCGTTAGTCGACCGGCACCTTCCGGGGGCCGCGCTTGCCTCCGTCACCGGCCACCTTGGACTTGGTCGCGGCGCCGTTGGCGCTCGCCTTGCCGTTGGTGTGACCATCCGCGGCCGTCTTCGCCTCGGCGGGCTTGGTGGCGACTGCCGTCGTGCCGTCGGTGGCCTTGGCGTCGGCCGTCTTGGCGGTGGTCGCCGTGGCGGTGGTCGCCGTGGCCTCGCCGACCACCGCGTCCCCGTCCGCGCTCGCCGGTACGGTGACCGGCGTCGGCGACTGCTCGGCAGCGCCACGGGTGCGCTCCTCGGCCTCTTCCGCGCGACGCTGGGCCTCGATGGCCTTGGTCTCGTACTCCTCCTCCAGGCGCAGCGCCTCCTCGGTGTCGCGCTGGGCCTG
>NZ_BOON01000002.1 GCF_016863255.1 Planosporangium mesophilum | reverse complement strand
TCGAGCTTGCGCTGCGCCTCCTCGAGCCGCTGCCGCACCTCCGCGAGCTTCTGCTCCGCCTCGTCGAGCTCCGGCTGGATCTCGCCGCTGCGCTGCTCGGCGACCACGGCCCGGCGCTCGGCCTCGTCGGCACGCTCCTTCGCCTGCACGGCCGCCTGCTCGGCTTCGCCGCGGAGCCGGTCGGCCTCGGTGCGGGCCTGCTCCACCGAGGCGCGCGCGTCGGCCAGCATCTGCTCGACCTCGCGCTGGGCCTCGGCCCGCAGCTCGGCGCTGTCCTCTTCGGCCTGTGCGCGAACCGAGGCGGCGTGCTGTTCGGCCTGCTTGGCGATGGTGGTCGCCTGCGTCTCGGCCTGGCTGCGCACCTGCGCCGCGTACTGCTCGGCATCGGCCAGCATCGCCTGCTGCTCCTGCTGCATGGCGTCGCGGCGGGCGGTGGTCTCCTGGTCCAGTTCCGCGCGGGCCTGCTCGATCTCGGCGGCCGCGGCCTCCTGGAGGCGCGCGCACTCCTCCTGAGTGGAGGCGTACAGCTTCTCCGCCTGTGAGCGCACCCGCCGCGAGTACTCCTCGGCCTCGGCAACCTCGGCGGCCAGCGCCTCGCGGCGCTCGGCGGAGGCCCGGTTCTCCTCCTTGCGGCGGCTCTCGAGTGCCAGTTCAAAGTCGCGAATGGCCTGATTGGCCCGCTCGCGCGCGTCCTCGAGGACCCGGTGAGCCTCGGCGCGGTTGCGCTCGACGTGGTCGATGGCGCCAGCCCGGATCACGTCTGCCTGTTCTTCGGCGAGGGTGAGGATGTGCTCCACCCGCGCGCCGAGGTGGCGGAAGGAGACCGGCGCGTCGGTGACCGCGATCTTGCGCAGCTCCGCTATCTGGCTCTGCATCTCATGAATCTGGACGGCCAGCGCCTGGTTCTGCGCGTACGCCTCGTCCCGTTCGGAGGCCAGGGCCCCGACCTCCGCCTCGACCTGACTGACGTACCGGTCGACCTGACGCCGTTCATAGCCACGCAGTGCGATGTCGAAGCCAGCCTCGGCAACGGCACCCTGGCCCAGTGCGAAAAGCTCACCGCCGTGCGACATGATTCCATCCTCACACGCAGGGTCCCGTCACGCTCGGCGGAACACACCGGCGTGACGGGACCCGCGATATCCCCGATGCGCTAGGGCATCAACCAGCAGCGGGCAGCACAGAGGTCAGAGATTGACCTTCGTGGCACCGTCCTCGGACTTCTCGGCCTTCTTGTCGCCCTCGTCCGGCTTCGGCGCCGGCGCGGTGGGGACGATACCGGCCAGGCCGGACAGCATCTGACCCAACTGGGCGGTGACGGCGTCCTTCTGGCGGGTGAGGTCCTCGACCTCGCGGCGCGCGACCTGCGTGGTGTGCTCGGCCTCGCTGCGCGCCTCGGTCAGCAGGCGGTGTGCCTCGGCACGCGCCTCGTTGACCGTCTTCTCCGCCAGCGCCTTTGCCTTGTCGGTGGTCTCCGTCGCGGTCCGCTCGGACTCCACGCGACGCGCCTCGGCGCGCTGCTCGATCTCCTTCGCCCGGTCCTCCGCGGCGCTCGCGCGCTGCTCCGCCTCGCTGACGAGCTTCTGGGTCTGCGCGACGGCGGCGGCGTGGCGCGCCGACTCTTCCCGCTCGGACTTCTCGCGCCGCTCCGCCAGCTCCAGCTGCAGCGCCTGCAGGTCCTTGTCGCGCTTGTCCCGCGCGTCGGTCAGGAGCTTGGTCGCCTCGGCGCGCTTCTCCTCCGCGTCGCGCGCGGCCTTGGCGCGAAGCTGCGTGATCTCGCGCTCCGCGGTCGCCCGCAGCGTCGCCACCTCGCGCTCGACGGTTGCCTTCAACTCGGCGACCTCGTGGGCGGTGGCGGTACGCAGCTGCTTGGTCTCGCGCTGCGCGTCAGCGCGCAGCGTGTCGGCCTCGCGGCGGGCCTGCACCCGGACCTCGGCGGCCTCGCGCTCGGCGGCGGTACGCACGTTGCTCGCCTCGCGCTCGGCGGTCGCCTTCATCGCGGCGGCCTCGGCGCGGGCCTTGTCGGTGATTTCGCGGGCCTCCAGCCGCGCCGCGGAGACGATGCCCTCGGACTCCCGCTTCGCCTCGCTGCGGTGGTCGTTGGCCTGCTCCTCGGCCAGGCGCAGGATCTGCTCCACCCGGGTGCCCAGACCCGACAGGGTGGGCCGGCTGTTCTCCTCGAGCTGCTTGCTGGCGTCGGTGAGCTTCTGCTCGACCGAGCCGATCCGCTGCTCCGCCTGGCGCAGTCGCCGCTGCGCCTCGTTCATCCGCTGCTCGGCTTCGCCGCGCGCCTGCTCGGACTGCGTCAGGGCGCCGTTGAGTCGTCCGATGAAGTCATCCACCTGGGCGCGGTCGTAACCGCGCAGGACAACGCTGAACTCGGAACCCGAGTTGGCGTTGTCGAAGAAAGCGATGTTCTGCTGCTGCTGCTGCTGGGGCATTGGCACATATTGGCAGACCTACCCGGGGCCTTCGCAAGAGCGTAGGTGCCAACCTGGCATGCACTGTGCGCGATTACGCACGTGAGATGTCCAGTTCGTGCCACGGGCGCATGAACAGTCGGTGACTCCGACGGCGGCGCGTACGTCAAGGCCCCGCGCCGGGGCGGCCCACAGCGCTGTGGGCCGCCCCGGCACGGGGCCCTGACGGGTGGAAATCGATCAGTGGCCGCGGAACCGGTTGATCTCCGTCTCGTGCCGGGCGCGCTTCTCGCGGTCGCGGACGCCCAGCCCCTCGTCCGGCGCCAGGCACAGCACGCCGACCTTGCCCTGGTGGGCGTTGCGGTGCACGTCGTACGCGGCCTGCCCGACCTGCTCCATGGAGTACGTCCTGGACAGTGTCGGGTGGATGGCGCCGCGGTCGATGAGCCGGTTGGCCTCCCACGCCTCCTTGTAGTTGGCGAAGTGGCTGCCGACGATGCGCTTGAGGTTCATCCACAGGTACCGGTTGTCGTACTGGTGCATGTACCCGGACGTGGACGCGCAGGTGACGATCGTGCCGCCCTTCTTGGCGACGTAGACGCTCGCGCCGAACGTCTCCCGGCCCGGGTGCTCGAACACGATGTCGGGGTCCTCGCCGCCGGTCAGTTCGCGGATGCGCTCACCGAAGCGGCGCCACTCGGACGGGTCCTGGGTCTCCTCGTCCTTCCAGAACTTGTAGCCCTCGGCGGTCCGGTCGATGATCAGCTCCGCGCCCATCCGCCGGCACAGTTCGGCCTTCTCCGGGCTGGACACCACGCATACCGGCCGGGCGCCGCCGTTGAGCGCGAACTGGGTGGCGTAGCTGCCCAGGCCGCCGGACGCGCCCCAGATCAGCACCGTGTCGCCCTGCTTCATCTGGGCGCCGTGGTGCGAGACCAACTGCCGGTACGCGGTGGAGTTGACCAGGCCGGGGCTGGCGGCCTCCTCCCACGACAGGTGCTTCGGCTTGGGCATCAGCTGGTTGGCCTTGACCAGGGACAGCTCGGCGAGCCCGCCGAAGTTCGTCTCGAAGCCCCAGATGCGCTGCTCCGGGTCCATCATGGTGTCGTCGTGGCCGGTGGCGTCCTCGAGTTCGACGCTCAGGCAGTGGGCCACCACCTCGTCGCCCGGCTTCCACTTGGTCACGCCCGGGCCGACCTTCAGGACGACGCCGGCCAGGTCCGAGCCGACCACGTGGTAGGGCAGGTCGTGGCGCTTGGTCAGCTCGGAGACCCTGCCGTAGCGCTGGAGGAACTTGAACGTCGAGACCGGCTCGAAGATCGAGGTCCACACCGTGTTGTAGTTGATGGCGCTGGCCATCACCGCCACGATCGCCTCGCCCGGGCCGAGTTCGGGGGTCGGCACCTCCTGGACGTGCAGCGCCTTCCGCGGGTCCTTGTCCCGGGTTTGCAGGCCCTCGAACATGTTGACCTCGTCGGCGCGTACGACGACGCCGCGATAGCTGTCGGGGACGGGGAGACTGGCGACCGAGGCCAGCTCGCGGGCGGGATCCGCCGCGTGCTCCGCCGCCATGATCGCGTCGAGGATGTCCTTCACGGCGCTACCTTTCGCTACAGGTGTGTCGTGGAATGGGGGTCGGCGACGACGCCGGTCGATTCGGGGTCGAGCGCGCCGGGCGTGGTGTCCCGGCCGGCACATCTCCCGGCTCGTACGTGTCTACGGCTCGCGTACGTCTCTTCCGCTCGTGGCGGCGCTGTCGCAGGTGGAGCTGACGGTGGTGCGAATCCCCCCGTAACTGCGGATGTTACTGCCCAGTAGCCAAGTGGAGGAACCGCCTTGTGAAAAACTGCACGCACTTCTCCGCGCGACTTCCCGGGAGTCGTGGTGTCAGACGTTCCCTGACACCACGACTTCGGGGAAATTCTGGCGATCAGGCGGGCTCGACGAGCTCCACCAGCACGCCGCCGGTGTCCTTGGGGTGCACGAAGTTGACCCTGGAGTTGGACGTACCCCGCTTGGGCTGCTCGTACAGCAGTCGCATGCCCCGCGCCCGCAGCGCCTCGCTGGCCGCCTCGACGTCGCGCACGGTGTACGCGACCTGCTGCACGCCGGGGCCGTTGCGGTCGAGGAACTTCGCGATCGTCGACTCCGGCGACAGCGGCGCCAGCAGCTGGACGCAGCCGCCGGACGGGTCGGGGCCCACCGAGAGCATCGCCTCGCGTACGCCCTGTTCCTCGTTGGTCTCCACGTGGACGCAGGTCATGCCGAACGTGCGCCCGTAGAATTCGATTGCGGCGTCGAGGTCGGGTACGGCCACGCCGACATGGTCGATCCGCAGCAGGCCGATCGACTCCGGTTGAGCTCCGGGTGACGTATGCAACGTCGAAGACTGGTCCGTCATGGCGTTAGTCTGACCTAATCAGCGTTAAGTCAACCCTGTGAGATACCTCGCGGAGGGCAACCCATGAGTTCGGTGATCGTCAACGGCGCACGCACCCCGATGGGTCGCCTGCTCGGCGCCCTGAAGGACTTCCCGGCGACCAAGCTGGGGGGTATCGCCATCAGGGCGGCCCTGGAGCGCTCCGGCGTGGCGCCGGAACAGGTGCAGTACGTCATCATGGGCCAGGTGCTGCAGGCCGGCGCCGGCCAGATCCCGGCCCGTCAGGCGGCGGTCGAGGCCGGCATCCCGATGAACGTGCCGGCGCTGACCGTCAACAAGGTCTGCCTGTCCGGCCTGGACGCGATCGCGCTGGCAGACCAGCTCATCAGGGCCGGCGAGTTCGACATCGTCGTGGCCGGCGGCATGGAGTCCATGACCAACGCGCCGCATCTGATGATGAAGCAGCGGCAGGGGTACAAGTACGGCGACGTGACCGTCTCCGACCACATGGCCCTCGACGGCCTCACCGACGCCTTCGACCAGATCTCGATGGGCGAGTCGACCGAGCGGTTCACCGCGAAGATCGGCATCTCGCGGGAGGACCAGGACGCGTTCGGCGCCGCCAGCCACCAGCGCGCCGCGGCCGCCCAGAAGAACGGCCACTTCGCCGAGGAGATCGCGCCGGTCGAGATCCCGCAGCGGAAGGGTGACCCGATCCTGGTCACCGACGACGAGCAGATCCGCCCGGAGACGACGGCCGAGTCGCTGGCCAAGCTGCGCCCGGCCTTCACCAAGGACGGAACCATCACGGCCGCCACCTCCTCGCCGATCTCCGACGGCGCCTGCGCGGTCGTCGTGATGAGCAAGGCCAAGGCCGAGGAGCTGGGCCTGGAGTGGCTCGCCGAGATCGGGGCGCACGGCAACGTGGCCGGTCCGGACAACTCGCTGCTCGCCCAGCCGGCCAACGCCATCAAGCACGCCCTGGACAAGGAGGGGCTGAGCGTCGACGACCTCGACCTGATCGAGATCAACGAGGCGTTCGCGGCCGTCGGCATCCACTCCAGCCGCGAGCTGGGCGTCAGCCCCGACAAGGTCAACGTCAACGGCGGCGCCATCGCGCTCGGCCACCCGATCGGCATGTCCGGTGCCCGGCTGGCCCTGACGCTCGCGCTGGAGCTCAAGCGCCGTGGCGGCGGCCTGGGCGCGGCGGCCCTGTGCGGCGGCGGCGGGCAGGGCGACGCCCTGCTGCTCCGGGTCCCCGCCAACAGTTGATCCGTCCGGGAGGTGCCCCGTCCGGCGTCGACGCGCCGGGCGGGGCACCCTCGTAACCACTTCAGGGAGCAGCGGTGAGCACCACGTCGATTCGGCGCAGTCGGGACGTACCCACGCTGGTGGCGGCCGCCCGCGAGGGTGACCACCGCGCCGTCGCGCGCCTGGTCAGCCTGGTCGAGAACGACGACCCGGCGCTGCCCGAGGTCGCCGCCGCGCTCGCCGTCCACACCGGCTCCGCCCAGGTGATCGGCCTGACCGGCTCGCCGGGCGTCGGCAAGTCGACCACCACCAACGAACTGGTCCGCGCCATCCGCGCCCAGGGCCGGCGGGTCGGTGTGCTGGCCGTCGACCCGTCCAGCCCGTTCAGCGGCGGGGCGATCCTCGGCGACCGGGTCCGCATGCAGGACCACGCGACCGACTCCGGCGTGTACATCCGCTCCATGTCCAGCCGGGGTCACCTCGGCGGCCTGGCCGCCGCGACGCCGCAGGCGGTCCGCGTCCTGGAAGGCGCCGGCTGCGACGTCGTCCTGATCGAGACCGTCGGCGTCGGGCAGGCCGAGGTCGAGATCGCGAGCCTGGCCGACACCACACTGGTACTGCTCGCGCCCGGGATGGGCGACGCGATCCAGGCGGTCAAGGCCGGCATCCTCGAGATCGCCGACGTGTTCGTGATCAATAAGGCCGACCGGGACGGCGCCGACGCCACGTACCGCGACATCCAGGGCATGATCGCCCTCGGCGAGCGCGGCGCGGGTGACTGGCGGCCGCAGGTCGTGCGCAGCGTGGCGAACCGGGCCGAGGGTATCGACGATGTGATCGCCGCGATCGACAAGCACCGCGCATGGCTGGAAGACCACGGCCAGCTGATCCGCCGGCGGGAGGCCCGGGCCGCGGGTGAGGTCGAGGCGATCGCGCTGGGCGAGCTGCGGGCGCGCATCGGTTCGCTGCGCGACGGCGAGGCGCTGCCGGCGCTCGCCGCCCGGGTGGCGGCCGGCAAGCTCGACCCGTACGCCGCCGCCCGCGAGTTGCTCGACGGCCTCGGAAAGTAGGGCTGTCCGCCCGCGGCGGTACCCGTGCCCCCGCGGGTAGTCCGAACAGCGGCTGACACGTTCATCGATACGCCGGTACGCTCACGCACGGCCTGAAGCCCGGACCGACCACGGGAGTGAAGATGAACGAGCGCCCAACGGGGATGCACGCGCAGCGCACCGGGGAGGCGGCGGTTCAGGGGTACGCCCAGGACGGCGCCGGAGCGGTCGAGCGGGCCCGCGACCTCGCCGCCGACGCGGCGGAGCGGATCGGTGGGGCGGTGGACCGGGCGGCTGCGGCCTCCGGGGTGGTCGCCGCGCAGATGGTCGGCCGGCTGCGCAACAACGCCGAGCTGGTCGCCGAGCGGGGCAGCACGATCGTCGCCAACGAGGTCGTGGAGAAGATCGCCGGCATCGCCGCGCGTGAGGTTCCCGGGGTGTACGACCTGGGCGGCGACGTGGCCCGGATCTTCTCCGCCGTGAAGGAGCGCGTCGGGTTCGACGACGACTCCGACCAGGGCGTGTCGGTACGGCTGGAGGGCGACACCGCCGCCATCAGGGTCACGCTCGTGCTCGAGTACGGGTTCGTTGTCCACTCGGTGACCGAGATGGTGCGCGCCAAGGTCATCGGCTCGGTGGAGAACCTGCTCGGGCTGGAGGTGACGGCCGTGGACATCGTCGTCGACGACATCCACGTCCCGGACAACGGCCCGGTCGGCGACGACGAGGCCCGGGCGGCCGGCTACCAGGTCTGAGCGGGCAGGTCTGAACGGATGGCGGATTCACCTTAGCGATCGTTCAGGTCACCCCTTAGTATCGGCGGTGAAGGACGTCACAAACGTCACCGACGAAGGGGATCCGCCAGATGGACGCCCAGGAGATCGAGGCCGGACGCGAGCGCTGGCAGCGCCGCTACGACGCCGCCCACAAACGCGACGCCGACTTCACCACGCTGTCCGGCTCGCCCGTCGACCCGGTGTACGGGCCACCGCCCGGCGTCGACGTGCCCGGGTTCGAGCGGATCGGCTGGCCGGGGGAGTACCCGTACACCCGCGGCCTGTACCCGACCGGCTACCGGGGCCGCGCCTGGACGATCCGGCAGTTCTCCGGCTTCGGCAACGCGCAGCAGACCAACGCCCGGTACAAGATGCTGCTCGGCGCCGGTGGCGGCGGCCTGAGCGTCGCGTTCGACATGCCGACGCTGATGGGGCGCGACTCCGACGACCCGCAGTCCCTCGGCGAGGTCGGCCACTGCGGTGTCGCGATCGACTCCGCCGCCGACATGGACGTGCTCTTCGACGGCATCCCGCTGGCCGACATCACCACATCCATGACGATCTCCGGCCCGGCGGTGCCGATCTTCTGCATGTACCTGGTGGCGGCCGAGCGCCAGGGCGCCGACCTGTCGAAGCTCGACGGCACCCTGCAGACCGACATCTTCAAGGAGTACATCGCGCAGAAGGAGTGGCTGTTCGCGCCCGAGCCGCACCTGCGCCTCATCGGCGACCTGATGGAGTACTGCGCGCAGGAGATCCCGCGGTACAAGCCGCTGAGCGTCTCCGGCTACCACATCCGCGAGGCGGGCTCGACCGCCGCCCAGGAGCTGGCGTTCACCCTGGCGGATGGTTTCGGGTACGTCGAGTTGGGGCAGTCGCGCGGCCTGGACGTGAACGTCTTCGCCCCCGGGCTGAGCTTCTTCTTCGACGCGCACGTCGACTTCTTCGAGGAGATCGCCAAGTTCCGCGCGGCCCGCCGGATCTGGGCCCGGTGGCTGCGCGACGTGTACGGCGCCACCAGCGAGAAGGCGCTGTGGATGAAGTTCCACACCCAGACCGCCGGGGTGTCGCTGACCGCGCCGCAGCCGGTCAACAACGTCGTTCGTACCGCCGTCGAGGCGCTCGCCGCCGTCCTCGGCGGTACCAACTCGCTGCACACCAACGCCCTCGACGAGACGCTCGCGCTGCCCACCGACTCCGCGGCCGAGATCGCGCTGCGCACCCAGCAGGTGCTCATGGAGGAGACCGGCGTCGTCAACGTCGCCGACCCGCTCGGCGGCTCGTGGTACGTGGAAGCGCTCACCGACCGCATCGAGGCGGAGGCCGAGAGGATCTTCGCGCGGATCCGGGACATGGGCTCGGACGACACCATCACCTCGGGCATCCTGCGAGGCATCGAGGACGGCTGGTTCATGTCCGAGATCGCCGACAGCGCCTTCGCGTACCAGCGGGCGCTGGAGAAGGGCGACAAGAAGATCGTCGGGGTGAACTGCCACACCGCGACCGTCGCGCGCGACCTGGAGATCCTACGGATCTCGCACGAGGTCGAGATCGAACAGCGACGGGTACTGGCGGAGCGCCGCACCGGTCGCGACGCCGACGCCGTGAAGGCCGCCCTGAACCGCATGGTGGAGGTCGCGCGTACCGAGGAGAACATGATCCCCGTCATGCTCGACGCGGCCCGCGCCGAGGCGACGCTCGGGGAGATCTGCGACGCGCTGCGGGCCGAGTGGGGCGTGTATCGCGAACCGGCGCGCTTCTGAGGTTTCTGTCGTCCACCCGACTGCCGCTCGGAGGGTAGATCCTGCGGGCGGCAGTGAACATGCCGGACACCTACGTGCCAGACTAGGGACCATGAGCGATCCACGGATGAGTGCCTCCATCTTCACCCGCGGAGCGGTGGACCTGGGAGCGCTACGCACCACCCCGACGGCCGGTCAGCGTCCGGCCACGACGCCAGGTTCGCCGGGTTCCTCCGGGCCGGGAGCCGGGTCGCCGGGCGACCACGCGCCGGCCGCGTCGGGCGAGGGCGTGGCCGTCATTGACGTGAACGAGGCGAACTTCCAGCGCGAGGTCCTGGAGCGCTCGATGACCACCCCGGTGGTGGTCGACTTCTGGGCCGAGTGGTGCGGCCCGTGTAAGCAGCTGTCGCCGGTACTGGAGAAGTTGGCGGTCGAGGGCGACGGCTCCTGGGTGCTCGCCAAGGTCGACGTGGACGCCAACCCCCGGATCGCGCAGATGTTCCGGGTACAGGGCATCCCGATGGTGTACGCGATCGTCGGCGGCCAGCCCGTCGACGCGTTCACCGGCGTGGTGCCGGAGACCCAGCTGCGCCAGTGGATCGACGCGGTACTGAAGGCGGGTGGGGTCGAGGTCGAGACCCCCGCCGACCCGCGCCTCGACGCCGCCGACGACGCACTGGTCAACGGCGACCTGGACGCCGCCGAGCAGGCGTACCGGAAGATCCTGGCCGAGAGCCCGGCGGACCAGGCGGCCGAGGCCGGCCTGGCCCAGGTGGAGCTGCTGCGCCGGGTGGGCGGGGTCGACCCGCAGGCGGCGATCGCCGAAGCAGCGGCCAACCCGGACGACGTGGAAGCCCAGCTCCGCGCCGCCGACGTCGAGATCCTGAGCGGACAGGCCGACCGCGCGTACAACCGCCTGGTCGACCTGGTCCGGCGTACCTACGGCGACGACCGGGAGCGGGTACGCAAGCACCTGCTCTCGCTGTTCAGCATGGCCGGTCCCGACGATCCCGCGGTCGCCGCGGCGCGCCGCGCGCTGGCGAACGCGCTGTTCTAGCCGGACGCGGACGTGCGCCGGATCGCCGTCCTCGACGCGCCGTCCAACCTGGGGTTACGGCCACCGACCGCAACCTCGGTGCCGGGTTGTGCCAAGGCGCCCGGCGCACTCCGCGACCACGGCCTGGTGACCCGCCTCGCGGCCAGGGACGCCGGCTGCGTGACGCCGCCACGGTTCGACCCGGGCGACTGGCGGCCGGGCGACGGCGTCGCGCACGCCGAGGAGATCGCCTGGTACTCGCGGCGATTAGCCGACCGGATCGGCGCGCTGCTGGACGCGGGTGAGTTCCCGGTCGTTCTGGGGGGCGACTGCTCGATCCTGCTCGGCAGCGCACTGGCCGCCAACCGGCGTTCGTCCGATCTGGACGCGGGTATCGGGCTGGTCTACGTCGACGGGCACTCCGACTTCCGGCACCCCGGCAACGCCTCCTACGTGGGGGCGGCCGCCGGCGAGGACCTGGCGCTGGCCACCGGGCGGGGGCAGGCCGACCTCGCCGCGATCGAGAACCGCCGCCCGTACTTCCGCGACAGCGACGTGGTCGTCCTCGGCATCCGTCCCCACGACGAGCACCGCCTCGACCTGCAGGCGGCAGGCATCGCGTACCGGGCGGCGCCGCAACTGCGCGCCGAGGGCGCGGCCCGCTCCGCGCAGTGGGCGCGCGGCGTGCTCAGCGGCTGCGTGGGGTACTGGGTGCACGTCGACGTGGACGTGCTCGACCCGGCCGTGATGCCGGCGGTCGACGCCCCCGACCCGGGCGGGATCGCCTACACCGAACTGGAACTCCTGCTCGCCGGTCTGGTGGCGACGCCGCACTGTCTCGGCGTGGAGATCACCGTCTTCGATCCGGACTACGACCCGACCGGCGCGTTCGCCGCCGACGTGGTCGAGACGCTGGTGGCCGGGCTGGCGCCGGCCGCGACGGTGGCGCCGCTGGACTGGGCCGCGCTCGCGGCCTCCGCCACGCCGCTGCCGGCCCCGGTGGAGCCGCTGGCGCCGCGGATGCCGATGGAGCCGCTGGCGCCGCTGGTGCCGGTCGTGCCGGCGCTGGCCGGCGGCGCCGGGCCCGGGTCGACGGTCGCCGGGCCCGGGTCGACGGTCGCCGGGCCCGAACCGATCATGGAGCCCGAAGCTGACGCCGAGCCCGAGGCGGTCGTGGAGCTCGAGGCCGCCGGTCCGGACGTCGTCGACGAGTCGGACGTCGTTCACGAGGCCGAGGCCGAGGCCGTCGCCGGGTCGGACGGCGGGAGCGCCGAGCCCGACGAGGGGAACGCCCGACCTGGCGACGGGAGCGCCGGTTCGGACGACGAGGACGAGCGGCGGCAGCTGGGCAGTCTGGCCCCGCGCGTGCCGCTCGATCGGATGAGCTTCTCGGACATGATGGACGCCGATCGGGCCGCGCTCGCCCGAAGACGTGACGGGGCCATCCCGCTGCGCCGGCGGGGTGGGGCCCCACAACCTGCCGACGCCGAGGCGCAGGGCGCCGCCGACATGGTCGAGCGGGACGCCCCCGACGCCGACCGGCCACCGGCCACCGATCCGGCACGGCCGTTCGCCGGGCTGGCCGAGCAGGTGCGTGCGGCGGGCAGTGGCCAGGTGCCGATTGCGCGTACGCCGGTGGAGCCGCCCGCGATGCCCGCCGCCCCGGCGCCCCCGCCCGCCGAGACCGCCTGACCCTCCGCGGTCTTGGACACCTGGCGGGGTTGTGGGCCCGTCAGGTGTCCAAGATTCGCGAGGAGGTCCCGCTCAGCCGAGCGCGGCGCAGAACCGGCCCGCGATGGGCACGGCGGCGTCGCTGCTCAGGCCGCCGTTCTCGACGAACACGGCGAACGCCACGTCACCCCGGAAGCCCATGAACCACGAGTGCGTCTTGTTCGGGTCGTTGTTGTCGTACTCGGCGGTGCCGGTCTTGCCGTAGATCGGCGCCCCGGGCGTGTTCTTGATCGACGACGCCGTGCCGTCGGTGACGACCTCCCGCATCATCTGCTTCAACCCGGCCAGCGAGTCCGGCTTGAGCTGCGGGCCCGGCTGGGCCGGCTGCTTCGGCGCCGGATCGATGATCAGCTTCGGCTGCTGCCACTGGCCGCGCGCGATCCCTGCCGCAGCGCCAGCCAGGGCCGCCGGTGAGACCTGCGTCCTGCCCTGCCCGAACGCCGCCGCCGCCTGCTCGGCGGGGTCGGCGCCGGTCGCCACGCTGCCGCTGTACACCGGGGTGCCGAGGTCCCACGGGACGCCGATGCCGACCGTCTTCGCGACCGCCGCCAGGCCGTCGGCGCCGAACTTCGCCCCCAGCTGCGCGAACGCGGTGTTGCACGACTGCGCGAAGTCGACGTGCAGCGGCACGTCACCCAGGACGAAGTCGTGCGCGTTGTGGATCGGTGCGCCGCCCGGGGCGGTGTACTCCTTCGGGCACGGTACGACCGTGTTGACACCTGCCCCGCCGTTCTCCAGTACGCCGAGCGCCGTAACGGTCTTGAACGTGGAGCCGGGCGGCACCTGCCCGGTGAGGGCGAGGTTGAGGTCCCCGCCGTTCGGGCCGTTGGCGACGGCGAGCATGGCCCCGTCGCTGATCCTGACGGCGACGATGGCCGACCGGTTGGGCTGGCCGGCGAGTGCGGCGTCCGCGGCGTTCTGCGCCTTCGGGTCGAGCGTGGTCTTCAGTGCCGCGCCCGGCTTGGGGTCGGCGGCGAAGAGCACCTTGTCGGCGACGCTGGGGTCCTTGCCGGGGATCGCCACGGAGACGCCCGGCGAGCCGGCGAGGAGGTCGTCGTACTGCTGCTGCAGGCCGCCGAGCCCGACCTGGTCACCGATCTGGTACTTGCCCGGGTTGGAGTCCATGACCTCCTTGGTCACGTCACCGACGCGACCGAGGAGGGCCTTCGCGAACGTCGGCGTGGGCGCGAGCGTCCGGAAGCTCTCCCCGAAGTACAGCCCGGCCAGATCGTGGATGGTGCCGCGGATCCGGTTGTAGGCCGGTTCCCGCAGCGAGATGACGTCGATCGCAGCCGTGCCGCCCGCCTTGATCTCCTGCGGCAACTGGCTCAGGTCGACGTCGCCGATGTCGCCCTTGATCGACTTGAGGGCGGCGTCGAGGACCCGCACGGTGCCGTCGACGTCGTTCACCTCTTTCGGCTGCACCCGTACCGTGATGATCTTTTGTCTGCTGGTGATCGGGGCGCCCGCGCCGTCCAGGATGTTGCCCCGGTCGGCGGCGGTGTGCTTGATGGCGATCTTGCCGTCGGCGGTGAGGTCGGGGTGCAGGGTGGCCGGGTCGAAGTAGACCTGCCACTTGTCGTCGGAGTCCTTCCTGGCCTTGACGACGCTCTTGTACTCCCAGGTCACGCCGGTGCCGACCGGCCACGCGTAGGTGATCGTCGCGGTGGCGGAATCGCCCTTGACGACCGGGTTGCCCACCTTGATCGTCGGCTTCCTGCCCGCGAGGTCACCCTCGATCTTGCCGAGCATCTCCTTGGTGACGGGCCGGCCGGCGCTGTCCGTCACCTTGAGGTTGCCGAAGTCGCCCCGGGCCAGGGCCTCGCCGAACGCGCGCAGCGTGCCGTCGGGGGGCGTCGACGAGCAGGCGTTCAGGCCGGCGGTGAGCATGGTGAGGCCGATGAGGCAGGCCATCCGGCGTCGTGGCATCGACTGTCCTTCCCCAGTGGACGTCCCCGCACGGGGCTTCGGTCCGGCATTCTCCGGCACAACGGGTGATCTGCGCACTGGTACTTTCCGGCCATAAGGGGTTTGTGTCGGCCATACGATGACGGTTCACCGACCGATTGGTCATACCAGCCGGCCTGATGGTGGGATCACAGTCAGGTGAATCAGGTAGGGCGCCAGCCACGCCCTAGTCTGGTCACAGACGGTTCCCCACAGCGTGGTGGGGGCGAGGGGAGTGCGCGCATGGACCGCGACACTGCGGCGGGTGTCGATGATATGTCCGATTCCAGGGGCAGGCAGTCCCTGGCCGGAGATGCCGAAGCGGCGAGTCTGGAGACCCGGCTATCGGGCGTGACCAGCCTCCACGCGGAACCGGATCCGAGAAAGGGCTGGCCGAGACCCGACGGCGAACGGGCGGGGATGCGCGGGGTCCGCAAGGCGGCGCCGGAGCACCGGCTGGAGAACAGCCTCACCGACGACACCGAGGTCGAACGGCCGCTGCCCAATGCCGAGCGGCTGGTCACCGAGGCGATGGCGCTGGCCGCCGGAGATGGCGCCGGCGACCGGGGCATGGCCAAGCTGGTCGGGCAGTACTGGCGGCTGGTCTCCGACGAGGAGCTGGCCGGGCGCACGTCGCCTGACCTGGTGGCCGCGACCGTATCGCACCGCGAGCTGGCCGGTGAGCGGCTGCGCGGACAGTTGAAGCTCCGGATCACCCCGGCGGACGAGACGGCCGACCACACCGCCATCGAGATCGTCACCGACGACATGCCGTTCCTGGTGGACTCGGTGACGGCCGCCCTGTCGGCCTGGGAGGTCGACATCCACCTGATCGCCCACCCGCTCGTCGTGGTCCGGCGGGAGCCGCTCGGCGCGCTGCTCGAGATCCGCACCGACGTGGAGCCGGCGGACGCGGAGCCCGGCGACGTCGTCGAGAGCTGGATGCGGATCGAGATCGACCGGATCCGCGACGCGAGCCTCATCCAGGAGCTGAGCAACGAGCTGAACCGGGTCCTCACCGACGTGCGGGAGGCGGTCGAGGACTGGCCGAAGATGCGGTGGCAGGCCCTGTCGCTCGCCGACGACCTGGCCGGGAACCAGCTCCCGGTACCCGACAAGGACATCAGCGACTCGGTGGAGCTGCTGCGCTGGCTCGTCAACGACCACTTCACGTTCCTCGGGTACCGCGAGTACCGGCTCGTCGGGTCGGGCAGCGGTGATCGACTCCTGGAGGCCGTACCCGGTACCGGCCTGGGCATCCTGCGCGCCGACCGGACCGCGCCGCGCGTGCTGTCGTCCATGACGCCCGAGGCGTACGCGAAGGCGCTGGAGAAGCGCCTGCTGATCATCACCAAGGCGAACTCGCGGGCGACCGTGCACCGGTCGGCCTACCTGGACTACATCGGCTTCAAGATGTTCGACCACGACGGCAACGTGGTGGGCGAGCGCCGCTTCCTCGGCCTGTTCTCCTCGGCGGCGTACCGCACCGGCGTGCGGGACCTGCCCGTGGTCAAGCGCAAGGTCAACGAGGTCATCCAGCACTCCGGGCTGTCATCGCGCAGCCACTCCGGCAAGGACCTGCTGGAGATCCTGGAGACCTACCCGCGCGACGAGCTGTTCCAGATCAGTACCGAGGAGCTGTACCGCACGGTGATGGGCGTGCTGCGCATGGCCGGGCGCCGGCAGCTGCGGCTGTTCCTGCGCCGGGACGCGTACGGGCGGTTCATCTCCTGCCTGGTCTTCCTGCCCCGGGACCGGTTCACCACGCAGAGCCGGCTCAAGCTGCAGGAGATCCTGCTGCGCGAGCTCAACGGCGTCGGGGTCGACTTCACCACCCGGGTGTCGGAGTCGCACCTCGCGCGGATCCACTTCATCGTGCGTACCGACCCGACCAACCCGCCCCGCGACGTCGACACCGACGCGCTGACCCGCCAGCTGTCCGACGCGACCCGGCTGTGGGACGGCGATCTGCGGCTGCTGCTGGAGCACAAGCTCGGTGAGGAGCAGGCCAAGGAGCTGTACCACCGGTACACCGAGGGGCTGCCCGACGCGTACAAGGACGAGCACACCCCGCACGAGGCGGCCAAGGACATCGCCAAGCTCGAACTGCTGGACGAGCCCGGTCAACTGGTCATGCACGTGTTCCGCCGCCGCAAGGACGACCACGACGTCCGGTTCAAGGTCTTCCGGTACGGCGAGCCGATGATGCTGTCGACCGTGCTGCCGGTGCTGCACTCGCTCGGGGTGCGGGTGACCGACGAGCGCCCGTACGAGGTGCGGCGCGACGACGCGACCATCTACCTGTACGACTTCGGCCTCAGCGTGCCGGCCGGCGCCCGCGACCTGGCCGACGTGCGCCCGCACATGGAGAACGCGTTCTCGGCGGTGTGGCGCGGCGAGGCCGAGATCGACGGGTTCAACGCGCTCGTGCTCGCCGCCGGGCTGACCTGGCGGCAGGTGGTGGTGCTGCGCGCGTACGCGAAGTACCTGCGCCAGGCCGGCTCGGTCTACTCGCAGGAGTACACGGAGCAGACGTTCCTGCAGTACCCGGGGATCGCGGCGCTGCTGGTCGCGCTGTTCGAGACGCGCTTCGACCCGCGGCTCAAGTTGTCCGACTCCGACCGGGCGGCGCAGTCCCAGCAGCTCGTCGACGCGCTGAACCGGCAGCTCGACGCGGTCACCAGCCTCGACCAGGACCGGATCCTGCGCTCGTACCTGACCCTGATCGACGCGACCCTGCGGACGTCGTTCTTCCAGCGCACCGACGGCGGTCGGCCCAAGTCGTACATGGCCTTCAAGCTCGACCCGCAACGCGTGCCGGACCTGCCGGCGCCCCGGCCCAGATACGAGATCTTCGTGTACTCGCCGCGCTTCGAGGGCGTACACCTGCGCTTCGGCGCGGTGGCGCGCGGCGGCCTGCGCTGGTCCGACCGGCGCGAGGACTTCCGTACCGAGATCCTCGGGCTGGTCAAGGCGCAGATGGTCAAGAACGCGGTGATCGTGCCGACCGGCGCGAAGGGCGGCTTCGTGCTCAAGCGGGCCGTCTCCAGCACCGACCGCGAGGCGTACCTGTCCGAGGGGGTGACCTGCTACAAGCTGTTCATTTCAGCTCTCCTGGATGTAACCGACAACCTCGACGCCGACGGCACGGTCGTCCCGCCGCGCGACGTGGTACGCCAGGACGGCGACGACCCGTACCTGGTGGTCGCCGCGGACAAGGGCACGGCCAGCTTCTCCGACACCGCCAACGAGATCTCACTCGAGCGCGGCTTCTGGATGGGCGACGCGTTCGCCTCCGGCGGGTCGGCCGGCTACGACCACAAGAAGATGGGCATCACCGCGCGGGGCGCCTGGGAATCGGTCAAGCGGCACTTCCGCGAGCTGGGCCGCGACATCCAGACCGAGGACTTCACCGTCGTCGGCGTCGGCGACATGTCCGGCGACGTCTTCGGCAACGGCATGCTGCTCTCCGAGCACATCCGGCTGGTTGCCGCGTTCGACCACCGGCACGTCTTCGTCGACCCCGACCCGGACGCCGCCACGTCGTACGCGGAGCGGCGCCGGCTGTTCGAGCTTCCCCGCTCGTCGTGGGCCGACTACGACACCTCGCTGATCTCCAAGGGCGGCGGGGTCTGGCCGCGTACCGCGAAGTCGATCCCGATCTCATCGCAGCTGCGGGAGGTGCTCGGCCTCGGCGTCTCCGTCGAGGCGCTGTCGCCGGTCGAGCTGATCCGGGCGATCCTCACCGCCGAGGTCGACCTGCTGTGGAACGGCGGCATCGGCACGTACGTGAAGGCCGGTACCGAGTCGCACCTCGACGTGGGCGACAAGACCAACGACGCGGTCCGGGTCAACGGCCGGGACCTGCGCTGCCTGGTCGTCGGTGAGGGCGGCAACCTGGGGCTCACCCAGCGGGGCCGGGTGGAGTTCGCGATGCGAGGCGGGTACGTCTACACCGACTTCATCGACAACTCCGCCGGGGTGGACTGCTCCGACCACGAGGTCAACATCAAGATCCTGCTCGGCGGGACCGACCTGGATTTCGAACAGCGCAACGAGCTGCTGGCCGAGATGACCGACGAGGTAGCCGAGCTGGTCCTGCGCGACAACTACGAGCAGGCCTGGGCGCTGGGCAACGCCCGAGCGCAGAGCAGGTCGCTGCTGCCCGTACACCAGCGGCTCATCGCCGACCTGGAGCGGCGCGGCGAGCTCAGCCGGGAGCTGGAGGCGCTGCCCAGCGACGAGGAGATGGCGCTTCGGGCAGAGCACGAGGTCGGACTCACCACGCCCGAGTTCGCCGTGCTGCTGTCGTACGCGAAGCTCGCCCTCGAGCACGAGTTGCGCGACTCGAGCCTGCCCGACGAGGAGTGGACCACCGAGGAACTGGTCGCCTACTTCCCGACCCCGCTGCGGGAGCGGTACGCCGACCAGATGGTCCGGCACCAACTGCGCCGCGAGATCGTGGTGACCAAGCTGGTCAACGAGGCGGTCAACCGCTGCGGCACGTCGTTCTTCTTCCGCGCCATGGAGGAGACCGGCGCGAGCGCGGCGGACGTGCTGCGGGCGTACGTGGTGGTCCGCGAGGTGTACGGGCTGCGCGAGCTGTGGCGGTCGGTGGAGTCGCTGGACGGGCGGGTGCACACCGAGGCGCAGACCACCGTGTACCTGGAGCTGCGCCGGCTGCTCGACCGGGCCGTGCGCTGGCTGGTGTCCAGCCGCCGCTCGCCGCTGGACGTACCGGGTGAGATCGACCGGTTCCAGACCGGCGTGGCGGCGCTGATCCCGAAGCTGGGCACCCTGTTCCGGGGCAACGAGCGCCAGTCCCTGCGCGACCACGTCCAGCGGCTGGTCAAGCTCGGCCTGCCGGAGGAGGTCGCCGACCACGCCACCCGGCTGATCTACTCGTTCGGGCTGCTCGACATCGTGGAGACGTCCCACACGACGGGCTGCCCGATCGACGAGGTGGCCGGCGTGTACTTCGCGCTGTCCGAGCGGTTCCGCGTCGATCACCTGCTGTCGAAGGTCTCGGCGCTGCCGCGGGAGGACCGCTGGCAGACCATGGCCCGGATGGCGCTGCGGTACGACCTGTACGCGGCCCTGGCCGGCCTGACCGCCGAGGTGCTGGGGGCGACGTCTCACAGCGTGGCGGCCGAGCAGCGGGTACAGGAGTGGGAGGAGGCCAACACGGTCTCGATCACCCGGATCCGCAACGCGATGCTGGAGTTCGAGGAGTCGCGGGCCGATCTGGCGGCGCTGTCCGTGCTGCTTCGCCAGATCCGCACCCTGGTCCGGACCGCCGCCGCGTAGCGTCCTCTCCTGATCCTGAGGGATTCTCCGTGCGCCGAGCACGGAGAATCCCTCTCCGATCATGGGATCTGTGCGGCGGGGACTCCTACCACCGTCACCCCGGGTGGGACGTCGTGCGTCACCACCGCACCGGCCCCGATCCGGGCACCTGCTCCGATGTGGACACTCCCGAGCCGAGGCGTGATCACGGTCGCGCCTGCTCCGATCATCACGTCGTCGCCGACCACGATGCGGTGCTCCGAGCCGGGCTTGGCGCGTACGGCCAGCGTTACGTTGTGCCACAGGTGTACCCGCGCCCCGAGGACGACGTTGTCGTGTACGACCACGCCGAGACCGTGGTGTCCCAGGGTCACGCCTGAGCCCAGGCGGGCGCCCGCGCCCAGGTCGTTGTGGTACACGAAACCGTTGATCCGCTGCACCACGCGCGCCAGCCGGCGCAGGCCGCGCCGGTGCAGGGCCGAAGACCAGCGCCAGAGTCGAACCGTCGTCACATAGGAGGCAACGACGGGATCGGGTGTCCCGCTACGCCGCCAGGCCCAACGCCTCGGCCGCGGCCCGCCCGTTGGCGTGGCTCGCACCGTGCGTGGTCACGAAGGCACGGACGTGGCGAGGCCGCCACGACGACGGCCAGCCCATCTCGAGCAGGACGACCGGGTACGTCGCGGCGACCGCCTCCACCAGCGCGGCCGCGTCGGGCAGGCGGTGGACGTTGCGCCCGACGAACACGATCGGCCGACCCGCGGCGCGCGTCACCAGGCCGGGCGGGTCCAGGTGGGCGGGTACCGCCCGGAGCTGCTCGGTACCGTCCAGGTGCGGTCCGAGGCCCCACGGCACCCGGCCGACCGCTATGGACGCCTCGGACTCCAGCTGGACGACCAGGGGAGTGGCCAGGCCGTCGACCGAGCCCTCGACCCGGACGGCGCCTCTCGCCGCCGGGTAGCCGATGCCCCGGTCGTCGACGCTGAAGCCGGAGTCCCGACCCGACGATGCGGGCAGCGCCGCCGACCGCTCCGCCGCCTGTTCCACCCGGGACAGCGGCAGCCGACCGTCGTCGACCGCGGCCACGATCGCGGCGGCGGTCGCCTCGACCAGCGCGGCGTCCACCCGGGCGCCGAGGCAGAGCAGGTCGCAGCCGGCCGCCAGGGCGAGGACCGCGGCCTGTGGTACGCCGCCGGCGTGGTCGGTCGAGCCGCGCATCTCCAGCGCGTCGGTGATCACAACCCCGGTGAACCCCAGCTCGTCGCGGAGCAGGTCGACCAGGGCGGTGCGGCTGAACGTCGCCGGCGCATCCCGGGTCAGCGCCGGTACCCGGATGTGTGCGGTCATGATCGCCCGGGTGCCGGCGGCGAACGAGGCGGCGAACGGCGGCAGCTCACGGGTGCGCAGCAGGTCCAGGGTCGCGTGCACGGTCGGCAGTTCGACGTGCGAGTCCGCGACGGTCGCGCCGTGGCCGGGGAAGTGCTTGGCGCAGGCCGCCACGCCGACCTCCTGCAGGCCGGTCACGGCCGCGGCGGCGTGCGCGGCGACGCGTACCGGGTCGGCGCCGAAGCTTCGGGTACCGATGACCGGGTTGTCGTCGGAGGTGTTGACGTCGACGGTCGGCGCGATGTCGAGGTTGACGCCCACCTCGGCGAGTTCGGTACCGATGGCGCGGTAGACCCGTCGGGTGAGGTCGACGTCGTCGACCAGGCCGAGTGCGGCGTTGCCGGGGTACGGGCTGCCCTCGCGGTGGGCCAGCCGGGTGACGTCGCCGCCCTCCTCGTCGATGCCGATCACCACGTCGGCCCGGGCCGCGCGGAGCTGGGTGGTCAAAGCGGCGAGCTGGGGGCGGTCGACCACGTTGTACCCGAACAGGACGTGGCCCGCGAGGCCCTCGGCGACCAGTTCGGTGGCCCAGTCCGGCGCGCTGGGGCCGGGAAAGGAGGCGAGCATCGTCCGCAGGGCCAGTCGCCGCAGGCCGGCATCAACCTTCACGAGCTCCCCCTTCGCCCACCCACCCGGCACCGAGGTGACCAGGGCTGGTCACAGCCTCGTAGGCTAACTCTATTCTTAAGGTGATCTCGTAAATTAGTAAACTTTCTTAACCTCAAAGGTAGTCGCTCCCATGAGCCCAGCCCCCATCCCTGGTACGCCTCGCCTACTGCGCGCGCTCAACGACCGGGCCGCGCTGGAGTTGTTGTTGACCAAGGGCCCCCTGACCCGAGCCCAGTTGGGGGAGCTCACCGGTCTTTCCAAGGTCACCGCGTCGCAGTTGGTGGAGCGGCTCGAGGAGCGCGGGCTGGTGACCCGCGTGGGCGAGCTCGCCGGTGGTCGCGGACCCAATGCCCAGATGTACGCGGTCGTACCGGCCACCGCGTACGTGGTCGGCGTCGACGTCGGGCCGCAGCACGTGGTGGCCGCCGTCGCCGACATCACCGGCAACGTGGCCGGCCGGGTGGACGTCGCCATCAGGGACGCCGACGATCCGGTACGCGTCGTGCACGCCGCCGTGGTCGAGGCGGCCGAGGCGGCCGGCGCGCCGCTGGAGCGGGTCCGCCGCGTCGTCCTCGGTACCCCCGGCCTCGTCGACCCGGCCAGCGGTGAGATCTCGTTCGCCTGGGACCTGCCGAAGTGGCACCGTGGCCTGCTCGGCGCGCTCCGCGCCGACCTGGACCGCCCGGTCGTGTTCGAGAACGACGTCAACCTGGCGGCGATCGCCGAGGCCCACGCCGGCGCCGCCGCCGGCGTCTCCGACTTCGTCCTGGTCTGGGTCGGCCGCGGCGTCGGCCTCGCGGTGATCCTCGGAGGTCGCCTGCACCGGGGTGCGACCGGCGCCGCCGGTGAGATCGGCTACCTGCCGGTACCGGGCGCCCCGGTGCCCCGTGACGTCTCCCGGCGGGCCAAGGGCTCGTTCCAGCAGCTCATCGGCGCCGACGCGGTCCGCGCACTGGCCCGTGAGCACGGCTTCAAAGCCGGAGGAGGCGCCGAGGCGGTACGGGCCGCCATCGCCGCCGGTACCCAGGGCGGCCCGGTGCTCGACGAGATCGCCCGCAGGCTCGCGCTCGGCGTCGCCGCGGTCGGGGTCGTGCTGGACCCGGCGCTGGTCGTCCTCGCCGGCGACGTCGGTCAGGCCGGCGGCGCCGCGCTGGCCCAGCGGGTACAGCACGAGGTCGCCGCGATCTCGCTGGCCTCGCCCCGGGTCGTGAGTACCGAGGTGGAGTCCGAGCCGGTCCTTCAGGGCGCGCTGCTCACCGGGCTCGACGCGGTACGCGAGGAGGTCTTCGGCTCGACCGTCGACGGCACCTGACTCCGCCCCGTGGCGGTGACATGGTTGGATGGTCGGCGTGTCTGCGCCTGCTCAGCCTGCGATGCAACCGCCCGCCGTCGACCCGGACGTGGTCATCGATCTTGACTCGGTGACCGTACGACGGGGCACCACCGACCTCGTCCGGGACGTCAGCTGGCGGGTCGAGCTGGACGAGCGCTGGGTCGTTCTCGGCCCCAACGGCGCCGGCAAGACCACGCTGCTCAACCTGGCCTCCGCACGGCTGCACCCGACCCGCGGCGCCGTGCACGTACTGGGGGAGCGGCTGGGCCGGGTCGACGTGCACGAGCTGCGTACCCGCATCGGCCTGGCGAGCGCGGCGCTGGCCGGCCGCATCCCGCCGGACGAGACCGTACGCGACGTCGTCGTGACCGCGTCGTACGCGGTCCTGGGGCGCTGGCGCGAAAGCTACGACCGGGTCGACGTGGCGCGGGCCGGCGCGCTGCTGGAGCAGCTCGGCATGGCCGCGCTGGCCGACCGCCGGTACGGCACCCTGAGCGAGGGCGAGCGCAAGCGCACCCAGATCGCCCGCGCCCTGATGACCGACCCTGAGCTGCTGCTGCTCGACGAGCCGGCGGCCGGGCTCGACCTGGGCGGCCGGGAGGACCTGGTACGCCGGCTGGCCGAGCTGGCGCAGGACCCGGACGCGCCGGCACTGGTACTGGTGACGCACCACGTCGAGGAGATCCCGCCGGGCTTCACCCACGCGCTGCTGCTGCGGGAGGGCGGCGTGGTGGCCGCGGGCCTGCTGCACGAGACGCTCACCGCGGAGAACCTGTCCAAGACGTTCGGGTTGCCCCTGACGCTTGACGTCGCCGACGGCCGGTACACCGCCCGCTCCGCCTGACAGTCCCGAGCATGAGGGTGAAATCAGGGTCGCGCCCCTGAGGCTCTGGTTGCGCGCGCGCGTCACCATCGGAAGCGTGCGACTCGTTCTCAACATCCTGTGGCTGATCTTCGGTGGTCTCCTGCTCGCCCTCGGGTACGCGATCGCCGGCCTGATCTGCTTCGTCCTCGTCGTCACCATTCCGTTCGGGATCGCCGCGTTCCGGATGGCCAACTACGCGCTGTGGCCCTTCGGGCGCACGGTCGTACCGAAGCGGACGGCCGGGGTCGCCTCCGCCCTGGGCAACGTCATCTGGTTCATCGTCGCGGGCTGGTGGCTCGCGCTCGGCCACATCGTCACCGCGGTCGGGCAGGCGATCACGATCATCGGCATCCCGCTGGCGATCGCGAACATCAAGCTCGTACCGGTGTCACTGTTCCCGCTCGGCCACGAGATCGTCGACGCGGACGAACGGCCGGTGGGCCCGCTGAGCGCCCGGCCCTAGGTGCGGGGCGCCGGAGCGACGGACCGAAGGAGAACATAGGCTGCCGCAAGGTCACGACGAGGTGAGGAGGCGGGCGTAGTGGGTGAGCTCGTACGGCTGGAGGTCGCGGACGGCATCGGCACGATCCGGTTGAACCGGCCGCCGATGAACGCGCTCAACATCCAGTTGCAGGAGGAGCTGCGCGAGGCGGCGCACCAGGCGACGATCGACGACGCGGTACGCGGGGTCATCGTGTACGGCGGGGAGAAGGTCTTCGCCGCGGGCGCGGACATCAAGGAGATGGCCGGGTTGGGGTACGCCGACATGGCCCCCCGCGCCCAGGAGATCTCGCGCGCCATCGACGCGGTCGCCCGCATCCCCAAGCCCGTCGTCGCGGCCATCACCGGGTACGCCCTGGGCGGCGGCTGCGAGCTGGCCCTGGCGTGCGACTGGCGGATCGCGGCGGCCGACGCGAAGCTCGGACAGCCCGAGATCAACCTCGGCATCATCCCGGGCGCCGGCGGTACCCAGCGGCTGGCCCGCCTGGTCGGCCCGGCCAAGGCCAAGGACCTGTGCATGTCGGGCCGGTTCGTCGACGCCGACGAGGCGCTGAGCATGGGCCTGGTCGACAAGGTGGTGCCCGCCGTAGAGGTGTACGACGCCGCGGTGGCCATGATGCAGCAGTACACGAAGGGCCCCTCGCACGCGCTGCGCGCGGTCAAGCTCGCGATCGACGGTGGCCTGGACATGGATCTGGCGTCGGGCCTGGCGTGGGAGAGCCAGCTGTTCGCCGCCCTGTTCGCGACCGAGGACCGTACCGAGGGCATGGCCGCCTTCGTCGAGAAGCGCAAGCCGGAGTTCCGCGGGCGCTGAGGTCCTGCTCGATCTTGGACACTGATGCGGCCTATAGCTCGCATAAGTGTCCAAGATCGGGCGCGTGGCGAGGCGGGTCTACCGGGCGGTAACCTACGCGGACGGCACGCGACAGGAGGATCCGCGATGACGGAGCAGTTCGAAGGCCACGGCGGGGACCTCGCCCTCGCCGCGCTGAAGGCCTTCGGCGTCACCGAGATGTTCACCCTCTCCGGTGGCCACGTGTTCCCGCTGTACGACGCGGCCCAGCGGGCCGAGGTACGGCTGCTGGACGTGCGCCACGAGCAGTCCGCGGTCTTCGCCGCCGAGGCGGTCGCGAAGTTGCAGCGCCGGGCCTCGCTCGCCGTCCTCACCGCCGGCCCCGGTGTCACCAACGGCGTCTCCGGTCTGACCAGCGCGTACTTCAACGCCTCCCCGGTCGTCGTGATGGGAGGCCGGGCGCCGCAGTTCCGCTGGGGCTCGGGCAGCCTCCAGGAGATGGACCACCTGCCGCTGGTACGCCCGGTGACCAAGCACGCCGAGACCGTCTTCGCGACCGAGGACATCGCCGCCAAGGTCCACGAGGCGGCGACCATCGCGCTCACCGCCCACCGCGGTCCGGTCTTCCTGGACTTCCCGATCGAGGCGATCTTCTCGCAGGCCGAGGTGACGCTTCCCGGCGCGGCCGACGTACCGGTGATCGAGCCCGACCCGGACGAGGTGGCGAAGGCGGCCGCCCTGCTCGCCGGCGCCCAGAAGCCGGTCATCATCGCCGGGTCCGACGTATACGCCGGCAACGCCGTGGCGGCGCTGCGCGAGGCGGCCGAGGCGCTGAACGTACCCGTGTTCACCAACGGCATGGGGCGCGGCTCGCTGCCCCCCGAGCACCCGCTCGCGTTCGCCAAGGCCCGGCGGCCGGCGCTGTCCGGCGCCGACGTGGTCTGCGTGATCGGCACCCCGCTGGACTTCCGGCTCGGCTTCGGCGAGTTCGGCGACGCCCGGGTCGTACACATCGTCGACGCGCCGACGCAGCGGGCGTCGCACGTCTCGACGGCGGTCTCGCCGGCCGGAGACCTGCGCCTGATCCTGACCGCGCTGGCCGACTTCGCCGGTACCCGCGCCGACCACGCCGACTGGGTGGCCACGCTGCGCTCCGCCGAGAACGCCGCGAAGGCGAAGGAGGCCGACGCGCTGGAGGCCGACACCGACCCGATCAAGCCGAGCCGGGTGTACGGGGAGCTGCGCAAGGTGCTCGACCGGGACGCGGTCACGATCGGCGACGGCGGTGACTTCGTCTCGTACGCGGGCAAGTACCTGGAGCCGTCGCAGCCGGGCACCTGGCTCGACCCCGGCCCGTACGGCTGCCTCGGCACCGGCATGGGGTACGCGATGGGCGCCAGGGTCACCTACCCGGACCGCCAGATCTGCGTCCTGATGGGCGACGGCGCGGCCGGCTTCTCGCTGATGGACGTGGAGTCGCTGGTACGCCAGAACCTCCCCGTCGTGATCGTGGTCGGCAACAACGGCATCTGGGGCCTGGAGAAGCACCCGATGCGGGCGATGTACGGCTACGACGTCGCCGCCGACCTGCAGCCGGGTCTGCGCTACGACGACGTGGTCCGTGCGATGGGCGGGGCCGGCGAGACCGTCGAGAAGGCCGGTGACCTGGGACCCGCGCTGCGGCGGGCGTTCGAGGCCGGCGTGCCGTACCTGGTGAACGTGCTGACCGACCCGGAGGACGCGTACCCGCGCTCGTCCAACCTGGCGTAAGTGAGCTGCGGTCACGATCAGGACAGCCACCTCCGGACTGGTTGGCTAACATCAGAGGCTGTCGACTCGTCGTGTTCGCTGAGACGGTGGGGCTCTATGTCCATGTCGTATGGCTCCTTACCCGATCCGACTGAGCTAGCGCGCCTTCGGGATGACGCCACCGAGCTGGCATCTCGTTTCTCAGCCGTAGATGCCGATCCAGAAACCCGTTACCTGGGCACGGACGAAGCCCAGGTGGTGCGGATCAGCCTCGACGGCCGACGGCGAGTAGCGGACGTGGTGATCGCACCTACGTGGCGCTCGGTCCTCGGCGCGGGCAGGCTCGGCACGGCGGTCGAGGAGGCGGTAGTCGACGCCAACCGGGAGTACATGGAGGCGTGGGCAAACGCGTTCGCCGATGAGGATGGTGGCGGTGTCGGCGCGGCGCGAAACATGTGTTCCGAGCACTCCATTACGGATCCCGGCTTCGAGGGTGCTGCGCCGCCCATCGATCTCCGCGCGCTGATGTCGCTGTTCGATGATGTGTGGACCGGTCTTTCCGATCTCGACCGGTACGTGGAGCGGGCAACCGAACATCGTCTAGTCGGGCGTAATTCCGGGCACCAGGTGACCGTCACCCTGGTCGGTGGTGAGTTCGTTGACATCGCGTTCGACCATCGCTGGCTCGCCGCCGCCGAGAATGGCACGATCGCCAGCGCCGTCCGGGATGCGTTGCGGAATGCACAGGAAGTGGCCATTGAAGCCGAAGGCGCCTCTGTCAGCCCCGGCTTTGAGGAACTTCGGTCACTCGTGGCCGATCCGGCCACAATGCTGCGCAGGCTAGGGCTGTCGTAGACCGGAAGACCTTCAGGAGGTTCACCTTGGCGCCGACGCCCGAAGAGGTTGCCGTCGCGATCGAAGCACTCCGAGCAGATGCCAGTCTCATGAGGTCAATCGGGGGTGAGTTGGCTGCCGCCGCAAACGCCGCCTCGAATCAGGTTCTATCGATGTTCGAGCTGGCCGGTCTTAGCGACTACGTCGGACTGCCTGCCACGTATGCGGAGCTGCAACAACAGATGGTGATGTTATTGAAGGAGGGCGAGCGCGCCTTCGACAGCATCGCCGACGCTCTGAATACGGCCGCAAACGCGTACGAAGACGACGAGCGCAACGTCGTGCGCCGAATGAACGCGGTCAACTGAGGGAGTGTGCGATGAGTCATCCGGTCCTGCCGCCAAGCCCTATGCCATTGTCCGACGCTGAATTCGAGGAACTGCTCAGGAGGGTCGAACGTGCTCTGGTGCGAGTCAGGTCGGACGCCGATCGATTCTTCCATCAGGTCGAACGATCGCTGGTGATCATCGTTGGGCCGCCGCGTGACGCGGTGATGTCCGGGATGCATCGGCTTGCGGACCTCCTCGAACGATTGCTGGACGAGGTGAGCAAGATCTTGACCAACCCGGGAGTTCCGTGGCGGGTGTCCAACGCGGCTGAGTCGTGGAGTACCGAGGTTGGCGCCAGGGTAAGCGCGCTCGTTGCGAGGGTGATGTCGGATTCACTGAAAGCCGACAACAGATGGGAAGGGCCGGCCGCCGAAGCGTACAAGGACGCCTTGGACCGGCAGAAGGAGGCGCTTGCGGCCATCAAACCAATCACCGACGGTATCGATGCTGCACTGTCCGGAGCGTCAGGGGCGATCTGGGCGCTATGGGGCGCAGTTGTCGCGGCGCTCCTGTCCTTAATTGTCGCAATAGGAACAGGGATCATCGCTGCGATGAGTGTGGTCGGGACACCTGCCGCCGTAGCCGCTGTGATAAGCGGTGCTATCGCGGCAATCGGCCTTGTCACCGCTGCGGTCACGGCGTTTGTGACCTTCGTGGGTTCCACCCAGACTGCCGTGAGCCAGTTGCGCCAGCAGCTGACGGCCAACCAGGGCTTCGACGGTGACCACCGCTCGCGTCACTGGCCCGTCAGCGATACACCAGCCTTTGCCGATGGCCACATCTCCGGCCAGAAGTGGAAGATCAAGTGACTGGCCGGCGCGGGGCCGCGCCTCCGGGCTACATGCCACCCGCCGGTGCGACGCTCGCCAAACTGCGTACCGCGTTGGCGGTCTACGCCGCCGTTCTCGCGATGATGATTGCGGGATTCCTGCTCGGGCTTGCGCTCTGTGTGCTGATGCTGGTGTTTGCCCGCGGGTACCGCGTGGGCGCGTACGCGGGTGTCTGTTCCAGCAGCGGCTTGGTTCTTGCCTCTGCGGCACTGGTCGTTGCGGGTATCCTTGGCCGCCGGGCCATCGACACCTCGACCCTTTCGGTGTGCTCCGATCGGATCCGCGCGGCCAGGCAGGGCGTAATTGTCGCCTGGCTCGTGGTCGCTCTTACCGCCGCGGCAGTGGTCGCTGTCGCTGTGACGGTGCGGGGCTCTGGCGGCGAGCGTGCGTTCGCCCTTCTTTTGATCACTGTCCTTGCCCTGCCGGCGGGATTCGCGTACGCGACGGGCAGCACGCTACGCGCGGCCGTCCGGGTCGTTTCCAGCTAGTTATGTGCTGAAAGTCACGTCGTGTTCATATTCGCGCCGTATCTGGATGGTGCACTGGGGTCTCCCGGGGAGCAGAGAGGTGTGGGTGTGACGCGCTGGCAGGTTGCCTGTATCGACATGGCGGGGACCACGGTCCACGACGAAGGCCTGGTCGATCAGGCCTTCACGGTGGCCGTGGCAGGCCAGGGGGTGGTTCCGGGGGCGGCGGAGTACGAGCGGATGCGCGCCGTGGTCCGCAAGACGCAGGGGCAGAGCAAGATCGACGTGTTCCGGCTGCTGTTCGGTGGGGACGAGCGACGGGCCGACGCCGCCAACGAGACGTTCGAGGAGGCGTACGGGCTCCTCGTCGACGAGGGCGCCGTCACGCCGATCCCGGGTGCGGCCGAGGCGATCGAGGCGCTGCGCGCCGCCGGCGTGAAGGTGGCGCTGATGACCGGCTTCGCCCGGGCCACCCAGGAGGCGATCGTCGACGCCGTGGGCTGGCGGGGCCTGGTCGACCTGACGCTGTCGCCGGCCGAGGCCGGGCGCGGTCGTCCGTACCCGGATCTGGTGCTGGTGGCGGCGCTGCGCCTGGGCGTCGAGGACATGCGCCGGGTGGCGGTCGTCGGCGACACCCCGCTCGACGTGATCGCCGGGTGCCGTGCCGGGGCCGGGCTCGTCGCGGGCGTACTCACCGGCGGGTGCGACCGGTCCACCCTGCTGGCGGCCGGCGCCACCCACGTCATCGGCTCGGTCGGCGAGCTGCCCGAGCTGCTCGAGGTGGAGCAGCGGCAGCCGTCATTGCACCTCGCCTGAATCGTCTGTGGACTTGCGCCGGCGCAGCTCCTCCTCGCGTCGGCGCAGGTCGGCCTCCCAGCGCCGGAGCATCTCCTCGTCGTCGCGGCGCTCGCGGGTGAGGTTGCGCAGGAACTCGGGGTCGTCGTCGGGTGCGACCTGGCGGGGCCGTGACCGCTCGGAGAAGCCGTCACCGGGCCGCCAGGGCTGCGGTCGGGCCGCGGTCTCCCGCTGCGGCCTGCCGGCGACGAACCAGACGATGGGGCCGATCGGCGAGAACAGCAGGATGATGAAGACCCAGGCCACCTTCGGCAGCGCGCGGATCTCGTACTCCTCGGAGGACAGACAATCGATCAAGGCGATGACCAGCAACGCCAGGTCGACGAGCGCGAACAACAGGTACAAGCGGCCCATGGCGCTTATCATTACGCAACCTTCACGCCCTGCGCAGTCCCCATAGGAGCATGCCGAGCAGGGCGTAGCCGAGCACGGCCGCGGCGAGCGCCGCCGGTGAGCGGCCGGCGTCGACCCGCCGGGGCGCTGCCAGGGCGTTGATCCGTCGCTGGGTCACCGCGACGACCACGAGCCAGAGCGCGGCCACGCCGGCGGTGCCGAGCGCCCCGCGGGCGGTCAGCCGGTACCCGACGGCCAGCCGTACGGCCAGAATGGACACCACCGTCGCCGCGAGAGCAGTCCGCCGCCAGGACAGCCGGGTCCGCTCCGACTGCAGTCCCGGCTCGGGCCGCGCGTCCCGCTCCGGCCGCGGCCCCGCCCCGCCGCTCACCGGCCGACCGCGCCGGCCAGCACCATCGCCAGCAGGGCACCCGCGCCGAACGTGACGAGCAGGGCCAGTACCGCCGGGAAGCGCGACGGCGGCAGTTCGGCGCCCCGGCGGATGGCCCGTTCGCAGCGGGCCCAGTGGTCGAGCGCGCGGACGGCGACCAGGCCGCCGAGCGCGAGCAGCACCAGCGCGAGAACGTCGCGGGCGAGCCCGCCGGACAGGAACTGGGCCACCGCGAGGCCGCCGCCGATCAGCGCGAGCCCGGTGCGCAGCCAGGCCAGGAAGGTCCGCTCGTTCGCGAGCGAGAAGCGGTAGTCGGGTCGCTCGCCCAACCGGTGGTTCTCGCTCGGGTCGAGCCAGGTACGTACGGAGCTGAGCACACCGAATTATGTTCCCCACAGCGGTCGCAGCCGCCGGCGCACGCACTCCTCGCGTAGCAGCCCACAGGTACACCGGGGGTTGTCTCGGTGCGGACGGTGGGTGACGGGCTCCGCGGATTTCGCCGCGCCATCCAGGTCACTCTCCGACGAAGTCGACATATCAGACCTCAGCTCTCTCGCGCCTTCAATTCCGAGCACGGTGAGCCGAGTCACGCCGGTTCAATCGGGGTAAAAACTTACTCGTAGGTAACATCTGAGGTGTCCAGGCGGGCCCAGGTCGCGCTGACCGGTCCCGTAACGTGTGGCGGGACCAACGCGCCGTGTTCACCAGAACACTGTCAAGCAGGAGGACGTCGGAGAACGATGAAGATCGTCGTACTCGTCAAGCAGGTGCCGGACTCCGGCGCGGAGCGCAACCTGCGCAGTGACGACAACACCGTCGACCGTGGGTCGGCCAACAATGTGATCAACGAGATGGACGAGTACGCCATCGAAGAGGCGCTGTCGATCCAGGAGAAGCACGGCGGCGAGGTCGTGGTGCTGACCATGGGCCCCTCGGGTGCCACCGAGTCGATCCGCAAGGCGCTCTCGATGGGGCCGGACTCGGCCGTACACGTCGCTGACGACGCCCTGCACGGTTCGTGCGCCGTCGCCACCTCGAAGGTGCTCGCCGCGGCGATCGGTCAGCTCGACGCCGACCTGATCATCTGCGGCGCCGAGTCGACCGACGGTCGGGTGCAGGTCATGCCGCACATGATCGCCGAGCGGCTCGGGATCGCGGCGCTCACGGGCGCCCGCAAGCTCACCGTCGACGGCTCGACGCTCACGATCGAGCGGCAGACCGAGGAGGGCTACGAGGTCGTCACGGCCTCCACCCCGGCCGTGGTCAGCGTGTGGGACACCATCAACGAGCCGCGGTACCCGTCGTTCAAGGGCATCATGGCGGCCAAGAAGAAGCCGCTGGAGACCAAGTCGCTCGCCGACCTGGGCGTGGACGCCTCCGAGGTGGGCTTCGACGGTGCCACCAGCACGGTGGTCGAGCACAGCAAGCGGCCGCCGCGCCAGGCCGGCAACAAGGTCGCCGACTCCGGTGACGGTGGCGTGCAGCTGGTCCAGTACCTGTCCAGCGAGAAGTTCGTCTGAGAGGGGCCGGAGAGATGGCAGAAGTACTCGTTGTCGTCGAGGCCTCCCAGGCCGGCGTCAAGAAGGTCACCCTCGAGCTGCTGACGATCGCCCGCGAGCTGGGCGAGCCGTCCGCGGTCGTCCTCGGCGGGCCGGGTGCGGCCGCCGCGATGTCAGACAAGCTCGGTGAGTACGGCGCGCAGAAGATCTACGCCGCCGAGAGCGAGGAGATCGACGGTCACCTGGTGGCGCCGAAGGCGACCGTCCTGGCCAACCTGGTCACGTCGGTCTCGCCGGCCGCCGTCCTGCTCGCCTCCAGCCAGGAGGGCAAGGAGATCGCCGCTCGCCTGGCGGTCAAGCTGGACAACGGCATCCTCACCGACGCCGTCGGGCTCGACGCCGACGGCACCGCCACCCAGGTCGTCTTCGCAGGCCAGACGATCGTGAAGTCGAAGGTCACCAAGGGCATCCCGCTGGTGACGATCCGACCGAACTCGGTGACCCCGACCCCGGCGGCGGCGTCGCCGGCCGTGGAGAACCTGACGGTCGAGCTGACCGACAAGGACAAGCTGGCCCAGGTCGTCAACCGGGTCGCCGAGCAGAAGGGCTCCCGCCCGGAGCTCACCGAGGCCTCGATCGTCGTCTCCGGCGGCCGCGGCGTCGGCAGCGGCGACAACTTCAAGCTGGTCGAGGAGCTGGCGGACCTGATGGGCGCCGCCGTCGGCGCGTCCCGCGCGGCCGTCGACTCCGGCTTCTACCCGCACCAGTTCCAGGTCGGCCAGACCGGTAAGACCGTGTCGCCGCAGCTCTACGTGGCGCTCGGCATCTCCGGTGCGATCCAGCACCGCGCCGGTATGCAGACCTCGAAGACGATCGTCGCCGTCAACAAGGACGAAGAGGCTCCGATCTTCGAGCTGACCGACTTCGGCGTCGTCGGCGACCTGTTCAAGGTCGTACCGCAGGCGGTCGAGGAGATCCGCAAGCGCAAGGGCTGAGCACGGTTCTACGGATCGGGGTGGGCGCCGAGAGGTGCCCACCCCGATCCGTCTTTTCGACGCGGCTTTTTGGACCGGGCGCCGGGTAGAGGACCGGTACCGGCCCGATAGGCTGGACGCGATGACCTATCTGGATCATGCCGCTACCACGCCGATGCTGCCCGAGGCGTTGGACGCTTACGTCGCAACCGCGCGTGAGCTGGGCAATGCTTCGTCGTTGCACGCCCCCGGCCGCTACGCGCGCCGCCGGGTGGAGGAGTCGCGTGAGCGGATCGCGGCGGCGTTGGGTGCGCGGCCGTCCGAGGTGATTTTCACCAGCGGCGGTACCGAGAGCGACAACCTCGCCGTCAAGGGCATCTTCTGGGCCCGCCGGGCCGTAGACCCAGCCCGTACCAGGATCATCGCCTCCGCGGTGGAGCACCACGCCGTGCTGGACTCGGTGGAGTGGCTGGTCCGCCACGAGGGCGCCACGGTCACCTGGCTGCCGGTCGACGGGGTCGGCCGGGTCGAGGTGGACGCGCTGCGGGTGGCGCTCGACGAGTACGGCGACGAGGTGGCCCTGGCCACGGTGATGTGGGCCAACAACGAGGTGGGCACGGTACAGCCGGTAGCCGAACTGGCCGGGCTCTGCGCCGGCCGCGGCGTGCCGCTGCACACCGACGCGGTGCAGGCCGTCAGCCAGGTGCCGGTCGACTTCGCCGGCAGCGGCGCCGCCGCGCTGACCGTGACCGGCCACAAGCTCGGCGGCCCCGTCGGGGTCGGCGCGCTCGTCCTCGGCCGCGACGTCGAGTGCACGCCGCTGCTGCACGGCGGCGGTCAGGAGCGCGACGTCCGCTCCGGCACCCTCGACGTCCCCGGCATCGTGGCGTTCGCCACCGCCGTGGAGATCGCGGTCAAGGGGCGCGCCGAGTACGCCGCGCGGGTCGGCTCGATCCGCGACGCCCTGGTCGCCGGCGTACGCGAGGCCGTACCGGGCGCGGTCCTCAACGGCGACCCGATCGACCGGCTGCCCGGCAACGCGCACTTCTCCTTCCCCGGCTGCGAGGGGGACGCCCTCCTGCTGCTGCTCGACGCGCAGGGCATCGCCTGCTCGACGGGGTCCGCGTGCTCGGCCGGGGTCGCCCAGCCCTCCCACGTCCTGCTGGCGATGGGCGCCGACGACGACCGCGCGCGCTCCTCCCTGCGGTTCACCCTCGGCCACACGTCGACCCCGGGCGAGGTCGACGCACTGGTCGCCGCGCTGCCCGCCGCGGTGGAGCGGGCCCGGCGGGCCGGAGCCGTCCGAGCCGCCCGCGCCTGACCGGCTAATCTCGGTAGCTGTGAAGGTTCTCGCGGCGATGTCGGGCGGTGTCGACTCGGCGGTGGCGGCCGCCCGGGCGGCGGCGGCGGGGTACGACGTGACAGGCGTCCATCTCGCGCTCTCCCGCAACCCCCAGACGTACCGGTCCGGCGCGCGCGGCTGCTGCACCCTCGAGGACGCCCGCGACGCCCGCCGGGCCGCCGACGTCATCGGCATCCCCTTCTACGTCTGGGACATGGCCGAGCGGTTCCACGAGGACGTGGTCGACGACTTCGTCGCCGAGTACGCGGCCGGGCGTACCCCGAACCCGTGTCTGCGCTGCAACGAGAAGATCAAATTCGCCGCGGTCCTCGACCGGGCCCTGGCCCTCGGCTTCGACGCCGTGGTGACCGGCCACCACGCCCGGCTGGGCGCGGACGGCCTGCTGCGCCGATCGGTGGACCTCGGCAAGGACCAGTCGTACGTGCTCGCCGTGTTGACCCGCGAGCAGCTCGATCACTCGATCTTCCCGCTCGGCGACTCCACCAAGGCCGACGTCCGGGCCGAGGCGGCCCGGCGGGACCTGGCCGTGGCCGACAAGCCCGACAGCCACGACATCTGCTTCATCGCCGACGGCGACACCCGGGGCTTCCTGCACGGGAAACTGGGCGCCACGCCGGGCGACATCGTCGACGCGACCACCGGCGAGGTCGTCGGTACGCACGAGGGCGCGTACGCGTACACAGTGGGCCAGCGGCGCGGGTTGGACCTGCGGCGCCCGGCCGCCGACGGCCGGCCCCGGTACGTGCTCTCGATCACGCCGGTGACCAACACAGTGACCGTCGGGCCGGCCGAGGCGCTCGAGGTGGACCGGGTGTACGGCGAGCGTCCGGTGTGGACCGGCGGTTCGGTCCCGGCGGCTGACGTGGAGTGCGAGGTGCAGTTGCGGGCGCACGGCGCGCCGGTACCGGCGACCGTGCGGGTCGAGGACGGCCGGCTCGTCGCCTCCCTGCACCGGCCGGCTCGCGGGATCGCCGCGGGCCAGGCCGTTGTCGCGTACCGCCCCGACCCGGCCGGGGACGTCGTGCTCGGCTCGGCCACGATCGCCACGACCGAGCGGGCCGGCGCTGCGGGCTCGCCGGCCTCCGGCGGTACCCATTGATTTCTTCTCCACATCCACGGCGGTGCGGCTACGACGCGGGACCGTGGCCGCGAGAGCGGGCGTGCCCCCGGAACGGCGACCGGGCCCGACGGTAACCTCACCGAGGTGAGCACTTCCTGGCCCTGGCCGTCCGGCGCCGCCACCGGCATCGGCTCGCTGCCCGGCACCGACATCGTCGAGGCGGTACGCGTCGTGCTGGGGGAGCTGCCGGACCTGCCGCACCTGCCCGAGCTGCCCGACCGGGGGCCGGGCGCGGACCTCATCGGGCGCGCGGCCGGGCTGCTGGTGGACATGCCGGTCGAGGTGTACGCCAACCGCTGGCGGGTGGCCGCCCGGCCCGGTCACGACCTGCGGGTCGCGCACGACCTGTTGGAGCGTGACCTGGACGCGGTGACCGAGCAGGCCGCCGACTACGCGGGGTCGTTCAAGGTACAGGCGGCCGGCCCGTTCACCCTCGCCGCCGGGATCGAGCTGCCGACCGGCGGCCCCCTGCTGCGCGATCCCGGCGCGGTCCGCGATCTAGCCGGGTCGCTCGCTGAGGGGCTACGCGGCCACCTGGCCGACCTGGCCGCCCGGTTGCCGCGCGCGACGCTCCTGCTGCAGGTCGACGAGCCGTCGCTGCCCGCCGCGCTGGCCGGCCGGGTGCCGACCGAGAGCGGCTTCGGCACCCTGCGCCGGGTGGAGGAGTCCACCGCCCGGTCCGCGCTGGCCAGCATCGTCGACGCGGTCGGGGTACCGGTCATCGTGCACTGCTGTGCTCCGGACGTACCCATTGATCTTGTGCGTGGTGCCGGTGCCGCGGCGGTCGCGCTCGACCTGACCCTGCTGGAGGATCTGGACCCGCTGGGCGAGGCGCTCGACGCCGGGTTGGGGCTGATCGCCGGGGCCGTGGACACCCGCACGCCGGGCGGGCGCCCGCCGTCGTCGACTCAGGCCGCGACCCGGGTCCGCGAGGTCTGGGCGAAGCTCGGTTTCCCCGCCGCGCGGCTTCCCGAGCAGGTCGTGGTCTCCCCGACGTGCGGGCTCGCCGGCACGACCTGGGAGTACGCGCGGGCGGCGATGGCCGCGTGCCGGGATGCCGGGCGGCGCCTGCGCGAGGACTGACGTTTTCTGTCGTACCCGCCGGGCATAGTGACGGGCATGATTGGACGTCTGTACTCGGTGGTCATCGACTGTCCCGAGCCGGAAGCGCTGGCGCGGTTCTACGAGGAACTGCTCGGGCTGTCCCGGAAGAGCACCGACAGCGACTGGGTCACGATCGGCGACGACACCACGAGGATCGCTTTCCAGTCGGCACCCGACCTGCGCGAGCCGCGCTGGCCGGACCCGGAGCGGCCGCAGCAGTTCCACCTCGACGTGGTCGTCGACGACGTGGACGCGGCCGAGGCGAAGGTGCTGGCGCTGGGCGCGAGGCGGCTGCCGGGGGAGGGCGACGACTTCCGGGTGTACGCCGACCCGGCCGGTCACCCGTTCTGCCTGGTCTGGGACGTGTAGCCGGTTGGGTGGCATAGCCGGCGGCTTGCGCGCCGGCTATGCCACCCAACCGGTGTCGTGCATTCGCCGCACCGCGCGCCAGGTCTTGTCGTCGATCGTGCCCGCCTTGCGGGAGAACGCGGCGTCGCGCAGCCGGAACGGGTCCGTCAGGTCCAGGAAACTGTTGTGGGTCGCCTTGCGGTCCCACGCCGTGGTCGGGATCTCCAGGTGATCGGAGCGGGCGCTCCGGTCCTGGCTGGTGATCTTCAGTACGTCGACCTGGCGCCGGTGCGTGCGCAGTACCAGGCAGGGGCGCACCTTGTGGCCGGAGCCGTCCTCGTACGGGACGTCGGCCCACCAGATCTCGCCGGGCTGCGGTCGGGTGCGCCACGACGCGTCCGGGGGCGCGGTGCGCAGCCGCGGCCGGGTCGGTTCCGGCCGCCGTCGCGGTGGTCGGACGGGCCCCCGCCGGCGTCGCGCCACCCACCAGGCCAGCGCGGCGAGCACGATCAGGACCGCCAGCCACACCAATGCCGTACGCACCGTCGACCTCCCCTTTGTCGCCCGCGAGCCTAGGTGAGTCGATAGACCGGCCGGTTACTGCCCGTTTGGTCGGGTCCGTTATGAGCGGCGTGTCGACATTCGTCGGTAGACCCCTCCCGTAGATTTATTAGCGTACGTCGTAAGGGTTGCAGATAACGATGTACGTAAATGAGAGGGAGATCGGCGTGTTCGCAGCGCTGGGCAGGGCCAGCTTCCGGTACCGGCGTTGGTTCCTGGTGTTGACCGCGTTGGTGACGGTGTTCGCGGCCGTGTGGGGAACCGGGGTGTTCGGGGCGCTGGGCGGTGACGGCTTCGACGACACGGGCAGCGAGTCCTACCGGGCGGGCAAGGCGGCCCAGGCCGTTCTCGGCGGTCGCGGCGCCGACGTCGTGCTGCTGGTCGAGCATCCGACCCTGACCGTGGCCGACCCGGCCTTCGGCAAGGCTGTCCAGGAGATCGTGGGCTCCCTGCCGGCGAGCGAGGTCGACATGGTCGCCACCTACTGGACCACGAAGTCACCCGCGATGGTCTCCCGGGACCAGCGCGCCACGTACGCCGCGATCCGCTTCGCCGGCGATCATCCGGGGGACACGTACGAGCGGCTCGCCGACAAGGTACGGGCACCGGCCGGCTTCACGGTCTCCAAGGGCGGCCGGGTGCCGCTCAACCAGGACATCAACGACCAGGTCGGCAAGGACATCGCCCAGGCCGAGATGCTGTCGTTCCCGGTCCTGCTGCTCCTGCTCGTGGTGGTGTTCGGCGGCCTCGTCGCCGCCAGCCTCCCGCTCGCCGTGGGCGGCGTCGCGATCCTGGGCGCCTTCACCGTGCTGCGGGTGATGACCGGGTTCACCGAGGTGTCGGTCTTCGCGATCAACATCGTCACGATGCTCGGGCTCGGCCTGGCCATCGACTACGCCCTGTTCATCGTCAGCCGGTACCGGGAGGAGTTGCGGGCCGGCCGCGACGTCGAGCAGGCGCTCGTCGCCACGATGTCGACCGCCGGCCGTACGGTCGCCGTCTCCGGTGTCACGGTGGCGGTGTCGCTCTCCTCGCTGCTGCTGTTCCCGCAGGTGTTCTTCCGTTCGATGGGGCTCGGCGGCATCGCCGCGGTCGGTGTCGCCATGCTCGCCGCGCTGACCGCCCTTCCCGCGCTGCTCGCGGTGCTGGGGCCGCGGGTCGACGCGCTCCGCCTGCCTGGTCTGCGCCGGCGCTCGGGCGCCACGGACGGGCGCGGCGCGTGGTACCGGATCGCGCACAGCGTCATGCGCCGGCCCGTCCTGTACGTGGCCGTGATCGTCCCGGTACTGCTGCTGGCCGGCTCGCCGTTCCTGCGGGCGCAGTTCGGCGGCGTCGACCACCGGGCGCTGCCCGACGGGGTGCAGAGCCGCGAGGTGTCGGAGCGGCTCGTCGCGGACTTCCCGGGTGGCGGCGAGAAGATCCGGGTCGTCGTGGACGGCGCCACGCCGGCCGTACTCGAGGCGTACGTCGGTTCGTTGAAGACTCTGGACGGAGTGAAGGGCGTCGCCGTCGCCGGGGCGTCGGGCACCCGGGCCGTCGTCGACGTCGCGCACCAGTTCGACCCGTACTCGTCACAGGCCCGGTCGCTGGTCGCCCACATCCGCGACGCGCCGCCGCCCGCCGGTACCGAGGTCACGGTCGGCGGTGCGACCGCGAGCCTCGTGGATCTGCTGCACGGCCTCGCGGTGAAGCTGCCGTGGATGGCGTTGTGGGTGTTCGGCGTGACCGCCGTCCTGCTGTTCCTCGCGTTCGGGTCGCTGCTGCTGCCGCTGAAGGCGATCGTGATGAACCTGCTGTCGCTCACCGCGTCGTTCGGCGCGATCGTCTGGATCTTCCAGGACGGGCACCTGTCCGGGCTGCTCGGCTTCACCTCGACCGGCACCGTGGAGGCCACGCAGCCGATCCTGATCCTGGCGATGGCGTTCGGCCTGTCCATGGACTACGAGGTGTTCCTGCTCAGCCGGATCCGAGAGCAGTGGGACGCGACCGGCGACAACGTCCGCGCCGTCGCCACCGGGCTCCAGCGCACCGGAGGCATCATCACCAGCGCGGCGCTCCTGCTCATCGTGGTCATCGGCGCGTTCGCCACCGGTGGGATCACGATCATCAAGATGATCGGGGTCGGCATGGTGGTGGCCGTGGTCATCGACGCCACGATCGTGCGGGCGCTGCTCGTACCGGCGACGATGCGGCTGATGGGCCGCGCCAACTGGTGGCTGCCCGGCCCGCTGGAGACGGTGTGGCGCCGGTTCGGCATCCGCGAGGGCGAGGCCGCTCCCGACCTGCCCGCCGCGCGCGAGACCGAGCCGGCGCTGCGGGGCTGACGCTGCTTGGGCATAGAGCATGTGACCTGCGCACGCCCGGCAGGTCGAGGCCGTGAATGTCGGACCGGCGGGCTACCGTGCGGACAGCGCGACGGTCAGGGGGATGGCATGAGTGAGCGAAGCGAACGAATCGGGGGCTCAGTGTGTCGCGAATGCATCGCCGAGCGCAGCGAGGTGATCGCATGAGTGAGCGAAGCGAGGACGAGATCAGCGAGGTGGTGGCGACCGCCACCCCGGCGCAGGAGGCGGCTGCCGGCGGGGAGCCACCCGCGGAGGTACGGGAGCAGCACGCCGAACTGGCCCGCGAGCTCAACGAGCACCAGTACCGGTACTACGTGCTCAGCTCCACGACGGTCGACGACGCCACCTACGACCGCATGATGCGCGAGCTGGAGGCGATCGAGGAGCGGTACCCGTCGCTGCGCACCCCTGAGTCGCCCAGCCAGCGGGTCGGCGGTACGTACTCGACGCTGTTCACCCCGGTCACGCACGTGGAGCGGATGCTCAGCCTGGACAACGCGTTCGACGACGACGAGCTGGCGGCGTGGGCGGAGCGGGTCGAGCGCGACGCCGGCGGGCCGGTGAGCTACCTGTGCGAGCCGAAGGTGGACGGGCTGGCCATCGACCTCGTGTACGAGCAGGGCCGGCTGGTCCGGGCGGCGACCCGGGGTGACGGACGGGTCGGTGAGGACGTCACGCTCAACGTCCGCACGATCGACGACGTGCCCGAGCGGCTGTCCGGCGATGACGTGCCCGACCTGCTCGAGGTCCGGGGCGAGATCTACTTCCCGATCCAGTCCTTCGCTGAGCTCAACGCCGCCCTGGTGGCCGCCGGCGACAGGCCGTTCGCCAATCCGCGCAACGCCGCGTCCGGCTCGCTGCGGCAGAAGGACCCGCGGATCACCGCCGGTCGGCCGTTGCGGATGGTGGTGCACGGCACCGGCGCCCGGCGTGGCTTCGACGCCGAGACCCAGTCCGGCTCGTACGAGCAGTTGAAGGCCTGGGGGCTGCCGACGAGCACCCGCTGGCGCGCGGTCGCCGACATGACCGGCGTCCGGGAGTACATCGACTTCTACGCGGACCACCGGCACGAGGTCGAGCACGAGATCGACGGCGTGGTCGTCAAGGTCGACCAGGTGTCGGTGCAGCGCCGGCTCGGTGCGACGAGCAAGGCGCCGCGCTGGGCGATCGCGTACAAGTACCCGCCGGAGGAGGCGATGACCCGGCTGGTCGACATCCGGGTCAACGTGGGTCGGACCGGTCGGGTCACCCCGTACGCGGTGCTGGAGCCGGTCTTCGTCGGCGGCGTCACGGTGACGACCGCGACCCTGCACAACGCACAGGAGGTCGCCCGCAAGGGGGTCCTGATCGGTGACACCGTGATGATCCGGCGCGCCGGCGAGGTGATCCCCGAGGTGCTCGGGCCGGTCGTCGACAAGCGCGACGAGAACGCCGTGCGCGCGTTCGAGATGCCGGATACCTGCCCCGAGTGCGGCTCGCCCCTGGCGCCCGCCAAGGAGGGCGACGTCGACATCCGGTGCCCCAACAGCCGTACCTGCCCCGCGCAGTTGCGCGAGCGGGTGTTCCACCTCGCCGGCCGCGGCGGGTTCGACATCGAGGTGCTCGGCTACAAGGCCGCGGTGGCGCTGCTCGACTCGCAGGTGATCACCGACGAGGGCGACCTGTTCAGCCTCGACGCCGACCGGCTGGCCACCTCGCCGTTCTTCGTCAACAAGGACGGTTCGCTGGGCAGCAACGCGCAGCGCCTGCTGGTCAACCTGGAGGAGGCGAAGAGCCGCCCACTGTGGAGGGTGCTGGTCTCGCTGTCGATCCGCCACGTCGGGCCGACCGCCGCACAGGCGCTGGCCCGCGCGTTCGGCTCGGTGGAGGCGATCGAGGCGGCGACCGTCGAGGAGTTGGCCGCGGTCGAAGGGGTCGGCCCGACCATCGCCGAGTCGGTCAAGGAGTGGTTCACCGTCGACTGGCACCGCGAGGTCGTACAGAAGTGGCGCGACGCGGGCGTACGGATGGCCGAGGAGCACGCCGAGACCGGCCCCCGCCCGTTGGAGGGGATCACCGTCGTGATCACAGGTTCGCTGCCGACGTACTCGCGGGACGAGGCGACGGAGGAGGTCGCGAACCGGGGCGGCAAGGTGACCGGCTCGGTGTCGAAGAAGACCCACTTCGTGGTCGTGGGGGAGGCGCCGGGGTCGAAGTACGACAAGGCGGTCGCCCTCAAGGTGCCGATCCTCGACGAGGACGGGCTGCGGGTGCTGCTGGCCGAGGGGCCGGACGCGGCCCGGGCGGTGGCCGTGGTCGAGGAGAACGGCGGATAACGCACGGGTCATTACGGATGTGAAGCCGGGCGTACGGTGCTCGGGTGACATCCGGGTGGATCGCCTACGTCGATGAGTCCATGCGTGTCGGGGCCGGAGCGTACGTGCTCGCCGCGGCCTGCTTGGAGGTGGTGGAGTGCGAGGACGCGCGGCGCACCGTTGCCGGTCTCGCCAAGCCCGGACAGCGGTTTCACTGGCGGCAGTCATCCGTACCGATGCAGCACAAGGCAGTGGGTGTGGTCGCCGGCTTGCCAGCGCTGCACCTGGTTGTGGTCGCCGCGCCGCTGGATCCGCGACGCCAGGAGCGCGGCCGCCGACAATGCCTGCGCCGGCTGCTCTTCGAACTTGAGAACTCCGGGGTCGGCCGAGTCGTGATGGAGGCCCGCGAGCAGCGCCTGAACGCCCGCGACATCCAGGCGGTCGACGCTTTTCGCGCGGCTGGTTTGATCGGTCCGGATATCGTTGTCGAGCACGCCTACCCGGCCGGACCAGCCGGAGAGCCTTTGCTGTGGGTGCCGGACATCGTCGCTGGGGCGATTGGTGGCGAACTGGACCGGGGTGATCCGCTCGCCGGCCAGCTCTCAAGTGTGGTGACCCGCTACTACATCGAGCTGAACTGAGCCGAGAAAGCGCGGAACCGAGGCCCTGAAATCCATCAGGAGTCCCCGGTCCACTTCCAGCCCGTCAGCGGCGGGCGGCTCCGCTTCACTGTAGCAAAATAGCTACAGCAACGGGTCGGCACATTGGCAGGCGGGCGCCGACACGGCATATCCTTCGTCGGCTTCGCAGCGGGCCAAATAGACTCGCAGGGTCGAAGGACATCTCAGATCGAAAAGGGGCACCCGATGGCTGCCATTTCCCGCGAGGAGGTCGCGCACCTGGCGCGTCTCGCGCGGCTCGCCGTGAACGAAACGGAGCTGGACACGTTTGCCGGGCAGCTCGACGTGATCCTCCAGGCCGTGGCGCGGGTGGGCGAGGTGGCTGCCGCGGACATCCCGCCGACCTCGCACTCCGTACCGCTGACGAACATCCTGCGCGACGACGTCGTGAAGCCGGGGCTGACCCGCGACGAGGCGCTGTCCGGCGCGCCGGACGCCGCCGACGGGCGGTTCCGGGTACCGCGGATTCTGGACGAGGAGGCGTGACCGCCGTGAGTGACGTAACCAGGGCGACCGCCGCGGAGCTGGGTCGCATGATCGGCGCGGGCGAGGTCTCCGCCGAGGAGGTCACCCGGGCCCACCTCGACCGCATCGCCGCGGTCGACGGCCAGGTACACGCCTTCCTGCACGTCGACGCCGAGGGTGCGATCGCCGCCGCCCGGGCCGTCGACTCCGCCCGCGCGCGCGGTGAGAAGCTGGGGCCGCTGGCCGGCGTGCCGATCGCGATCAAGGACGTGATCGCCACCAAGGGCGTGCCGACCACGTGCGCTTCCAAGATCCTCGAAGGGTGGCGGCCGCCGTACGACGCCACCATCATGGAGCGGATCAACGCTGCCGGCATGGTGATGCTCGGCAAGACCAACATGGACGAGTTCGCGATGGGCTCGTCGACGGAGTACTCGGCGTACGGCCCGACCCGCAACCCGTGGGACCTCGGCCGCATCCCGGGTGGCTCCGGCGGCGGCTCGGCGGCGGCGGTCGCCGCGTACGAGGCGCCGCTGGCCATCGGTACCGACACCGGTGGCTCGATCCGCCAGCCCGGCGCGGTCACCGGCACCGTCGGGTCCAAGCCGACCTACGGCGGCACCTCCCGGTACGGTCTCGTCGCCTTCTCGTCGTCGCTGGACACCCCCGGCCCGGTGACCCGCACCGTGCTCGACGCGGCGCTGCTGCACGAGGTCATCGGCGGCCACGACCCGCGCGACTCGACGTCGATCCCGGCCCCGCTGCCGGCGATCGTCGAGGCCGCCCGCCTCGGGGCGACCGGTGACCTGAGCGGCGTGCGGATCGGCCTGGTGCGCGAGTTCGCCGGCGAGGGTGCCGAGCCCGGCGTCGCCGCGGCGGTCCGCGAGGCGATCGAGGCGCTGGTCAAGCTGGGCGCCGAGGTCGTCGAGGTCTCCTGCCCGCACTTCGAGTACGCGCTGCCGGCCTACTACCTGATCGCGCCGAGCGAGGCGTCGTCCAACCTGGCCCGCTTCGACGCGGTGCGGTACGGCCTGCGCGTCGGCGACGACGGCCAGCACTCGCTGGAGGAGGTCATGTCGCTGACCCGGGAGGCCGGCTTCGGCCCCGAGGTCAAGCGGCGCATCATGCTCGGCACGTACGCGCTGTCGAGCGGCTACTACGAGGCCTACTACGGCCAGGCGCAGAAGGTCCGCACCCTGATCACGAACGACTTCAAGGCGGCGTTCGAGCAGGTGGACGTGCTGGTGTCACCGACGACGCCGTTCGTGGCGTTCCCGTTCGGCTCGCGTACCTCCGACCCGTACCAGATGTACCTCGCCGACCTGTACACGATCCCGACCAACCTGTACGGCGGCCCGGCGATCTCAGTACCCGCCGGCCTGTCCGAGGGGCTGCCGGTGGGCCTGCAGATCATGGCCCCCACCATGGCCGACGACCGGATGTACCGGGTCGCCGCAGCCCTGGAGACCGTGATCCCGCCGCTGACGCCGCCCGCCCTGTCTGGGAGCAACTCATGACCATCACCGCCCCGCCGGAATTCGAACAGGTCGTCGCCCGCTACGAGCCGGTGATCGGCCTGGAGACCCACGTCGAGCTGGGCACCAACACCAAGATGTTCTGCGGCTGCCCGACCGAGTTCGGCGCCGAGCCGAACACCCAGGTCTGCCCGGTCTGCCTCGGCCTGCCCGGCAGCCTGCCGGTCGCCAACAAGGCGGCGATCGAGGCGACGATCCGCATCGGCCTCGCGCTGAACTGCTCGATCGCGTCGTGGTGCCGGTTCGCCCGGAAGAACTACTTCTACCCGGACATGCCGAAGGACTACCAGATCAGCCAGTACGACGAGCCGCTGTGCGTCGACGGGTACCTGGACGTCGAGGTCGAGGGGCAGACCGTACGGGTCGGGATCGAGCGGGTGCACCTGGAGGAGGACACCGGCAAGACGCTGCACCTCGGCGGCGCCACCGGGCGGATCCACGGCGCGACCGAGTCGCTGGTCGACTACAACCGCGCCGGCATCCCGCTGGTCGAGATCGTCACCAAGCCGGTCGCCGGTACCGGGGCGCTGGCTCCCGAGGTGGCGCGGGCGTACGTGACCGAGCTGCGCGACATCATCCGCTCGCTGGGCGTCTCCGACGTCCGCATGGAGCAGGGCTCGCTGCGCTGCGACGTCAACACCTCGCTCAACCGGCCCGGAGACGACTGGGGCACCCGTACCGAGACCAAGAACGTCAACTCGCTGCGGTCGGTCGAGCGCGCGGTCCGGTCGGAGATGCTGCGCCAGGCGTCGGTACTCGACGCCGGCGGCACGATCACCCAGGAGACCCGGCACTTCCAGGAGGACACCGGCGACACCCGGTCCGGGCGCAGCAAGGAGGAGGCGACCGACTACCGGTACTTCCCCGACCCCGACCTGGTGCCGCTCGCCCCGGACCCGGCCTGGGTGGAGGAGCTGAAGGCCGCCATGCCCGAGCCGCCGCGGGTGCACCGCGAGCGGCTGCGCGAGCAGTGGGGCATCTCCGAGCTCGACATGCAGTCGGTGATCAACGCCGGCGCGGTGGAGCTGATCGAGGCCACCGTCGCGGCAGGCGCGTCGCCGGACGCGGCCCGCAAGTGGTGGCTCGGTGAGCTGGCCCGGCGGGCCAACGAGACCGGCGCGGAGCTGGCAGAGGTGGGGGCCACCCCGGCCCACGTGGCCGAGCTTCAGCGCCTGGTCGACGAGGGCAAGCTGACCGACAAGCTCGCGCGTACCGTCCTCGAGGGCGTCGTCGCGGGCGAGGGCAGCCCGGCCGAGGTCGTCGCGGCCCGCGGCCTGGAGGTCGTCTCCGACACCGGCGCGCTGACCGCCGCCGTCGACGAGGCGATCGCCGCCAACCCGGACGTGGCGCAGAAGGTCCGTGACGGCAAGGTCGCAGCGGCCGGTGCCCTGGTCGGTGCGGTCATGAAGGCCACCCGTGGCCAGGCGGACGCCAAGACGGTGCGGGAGCTGATCCTGTCGCGGCTCGGCGCAGTCTAGGCATTACGTGGATCGTGGACGCTTGGCGGTGCTGTACAGGACCGCCAAGTGTCCACGATCGCGTCAGGAGCTCGGCGACGCCGACGGTGCCGGGGCAGGGCCCTTGTCGTCCTTGATGAGGTGCCGCTGGAGGCTGACCTCGGTCTGACCGGTACCGCCGACGGTGATGTCGTCGTACGCCTGCAGCGTGTGCTGCTTGGTGTCGAAGTACAGCACCGACAGCGCCAGCGGCGTCGGCTCCTTGCCCTCCAGACCGCGCAGGCCGGCCCCGCCGGTCGAGCCCTCGATCATGTGCAGCGTGCGCGCGGCGTCCGGCTTCGTACCGGTGGGGTTGTCCAGCCGGCGGACCTCGCGCTTGTGCAGGTGGCCGGAGAGCACCAACGGGACCCGGCCGGCCAGCGGCGGCGCGGCGGCCGGGTCGTGGACCAGCGCGACGTTCGGCGGGTGCTCCATCTCCAGGATCGAGTTCGCCAACAGCTGCCCGGAGTTGAGCTGGAGCTGGCCCTTGTCCTGGCCGCCGGGGGCGTTGCCGGGCGAGGACTTGTCCGGGGTGAACTCCGGGTCGCCGATGCCGGCGATGGTGAGCCCGTCGACCGTGACCGTACCGCCGTCGAGCACCTTCGCGTTCGGCTGCTTGGCGACGGCGGCCTGGGTACGGGCCGAGTCGTGGTTGCCGCGCACGTACACGTACGGCACCTTCAGCGCCGCGATCGACGACACGTACGAGTCCTCGGGCTCGCTGCCCCAGTCGGTGATGTCGCCGGTGTCGATCACCACGCCGATGTTGAACTGCTTCACGACCGTCTGGACGACCGACCAGGCGGCCGGGTTCAGGTGCATGTCGGAGATGTGCAGCACCCGGATGGTGGAGTTGTCCGGCTCGTACAGCGGCAGGGTGGAGACCGCGCCGTAGAGCTTGCCGACGTTGCCGACCAGCTGCTGCAACTGGGCCCGGTACGCCGTGTACCGGCTGGCGATCTGCCGCGCGTCGCCGACCACGGCCGGCGCGTTCACCAGCAGACCCTCGTACCGCGGCTCCGCGATGGCGCTCGGCCGGAACGTCCCGAGCGACACGAGCGCGGTGCCGGCGAGGATGGCCAGGGCCGCGCCACCGACGGCGGCGACCCGGCGCATCGAGCGGTACAGCAGGGCGGCGAGCAGCATCGCCCCGAGTACGGACACGCCGGCGACCTGGAAGATCAGGCGGACGACGCCGGTACGCAGGTCCTCCACCACCCCGCTGGACGCCTGTGAGAGCGCGTTCGGGTTGGTGACCAGCGCTTTGGTGCGCTGCTCGTCGAGCGCTTCGAGCTGGACCGACAGGTGTGCCGGACCGGAGTGGCTGGACAGGTGCAGCGAACCGAGCGGTGGGATCGCGACGTCCGTACCGCCGTCCACCGCCGGCGTGATCGCCAGCCGCGCGTGGAAAGGCCCGACGTCCGCGTGGACCCGGCCGGCCACGAGCACGGCCAGGACCATGCCGACCGCGGCCACGGCGAGTACGCCCAGCAGCCGGCCGGCGCGCCGGGCGTGGCGGTGCCGCCCGACCCGTACGACCGGAGCAACGCCCCGGCGCAGCGGGGTCAGCCGCTGGTACACGGCCGCGACCCAGCCGCGGTTGAAGATCGCCTCGTACGATGACACGCCGTCTATAGTGCCCGACCGTCAGCTACGGTCGGCCCCTCCCGCTCCGGAGATGACAACCCGGATGATCCGGTCGTCATCGGGCTTGGGGTTGCCGCGGCCGTCCCGGTTGGACGTGGAGACCCACAGCGAGCCGTCCGGGGCCAGGGTCGCGGCGCGCAGCCGGCCGTACGCCCCGACCAGCAGCGGGGTGGGGGCGCCGAACAGCGCGCCGGTCGAGGTGAGCTGGGTCAGCCACAGCCGCTGGCCCTTCAGGCAGGCGGCCGCCAGTACCCTTCCGGCCACGACGGCCGCCCCGGAGCAGGACGCGTCGGACGGCTTCCACTGCACGATGGGGTCGACGAAGCGGGGATCGCCCGCCGCGCCCTCCACCGTCGGCCAGCCGTAGTTCTTGCCGGCCTCGATGACGTTGATCTCGTCCCAGGTGTCCTGGCCGTACTCCGTGGCGTACAGGCGCTTGCCCGCGTCCCACGCCAGCCCCTGGACGTTGCGGTGCCCGTACGAGTAGACCAGGTTGTTGAACGGGTTTCCCGGTGCCGGCTTGCCGTCGGCGGTCATCCGCAGGATCTTCCCGCCGAGGCTGTTCGGGTCCTGCGCGCTCGGGCGCTGGCCGGCGTCGCCGGTGGCGGCGTAGAGGAACCCGTCGGGGCCGAACGCGATCCGGCCGCCGTTGTGGACGCCCGCCCGGGGAATGCCGGTGACGATCGGCTCGGGCTTGCCGCCGAGGGTCAGCTTGGCGATGCGGTTGTCGGTCGCGGTCGTGTAGTACACGAAGATCGTCTTGTCCGTGGCGTAGGCGGGGGAGACCGCGAGGCCCATCAGCCCGCCCTCCCCGGCGGGGACCACGTCGTCGATGGTCTGGACCGGGGAGACCGTGAGGCCGTCCGTGCCGCCGTCCGGGCCGACCTTGAGGATCCGCCTGCTGGTGCGCTCGGTGACCAGCGCTGCCCCGTCGGGCAGGAATCCGATCTCCCACGGCACGTCGAGGTGCTTGGCGAGGACCGTGGTCACGACGCTCATCTCGCCCTGCCCGGAGCTGGCCGAGGACGAGGGGGCCGGCAGCTTCGGCGGCGAGCCGGCCTGGTCGGGCGGGGGCGGCCCGAACGAGCAGCCCGTGACGACGAGGCTCGCGGCCAGGGCACCGACCATCGCGCGTAGGGCGACCGTGGCTCGTGGCCGCCGGTTGTGCGGCGCTCGGCGCCCTCGCCGCCGGTTGCCGGCAACGGCGCGCGCGGGGGCGGGGGCGATCACGACGTCCAGCCTAACCGCCGGAGCAAACCCTCCGGCCGGACGCGGAGATCGGTGAGGATCCGTCGGCCGATACGGTCTCCTCGTGAAGGTGTGGATTCCCCATGAGATCGGTCCGTCGCTGATCGGTGAGCTACCCCCGGGTACGACCCTCGAGGTGTTCACCGGTGACGGGCAGGGCGTGCCGTCCGACCCGGAGACCGTCGAGTTCTGGTCGCCGCCGTTCCTGTCGACCGGTGACACGTCCGGCCTGCTCGAGCGGATGCCCCGGCTGCGCGTGGTGCAGCTGCTCTCCGCGGGCGCGGACGCCTGGGTTGGCCTGGTGCCGGCCGACGTCACCCTCTGCGACGCGCGCGGCGTTCACGACTCGTCCACCTCGGAGTGGGTGGTCGGGGCGACGCTGGCGTACCTGCGGAACCTCCCGGCGTTCGTCCGCGCCCAGGAACGGCACGAGTGGGCGTACGGCCCGACCGACGAGCTGGCCGGCAAGCGCGTACTGATCGTGGGAGCCGGCTCGATCGGCGCGGCGATCACCCGCCGGTTGGAGCCGTTCGAGGTGTCGCTGACCCTGGTGGCCCGGAGCGCCCGGCCGGGGGTACACGGCGTCGAGGAACTGCCCCGACTGCTGCCGCACGCCGACGTGGTCATCCTGGTAGTGCCACTGACCCCGGCGACCACCGGCCTGGTCGACGCCGCGTTCCTGGCCGCGATGCCGGAGGGCGCCCTGCTGGTCAACGCCGCCCGCGGCCCGGTGGTCAACACCGAGGCGCTCACCGCCGAGCTGGCGACCGGGCGGATCTCCGCCGCCGCCGACGTGACCGACCCCGAACCGCTGCCGGCCGGTCATCCGCTCTGGGACATGCCGAACTTCCTGCTCACGCCCCACGTCGGGGGATCGGTCCGCGGGCTGCTGCCCCGGGCGTACCGGCTCGTGGGCGAGCAGCTCCGGCGGATGGCCGCCGGACAGGAGTTGGAGAACGTGGTGACCAACGGCTACTGAGCCGTGTCGTTACCCGGATCCTTCGCGGCCGCAGTCTTCACGGCGGCTGTGTCGGCGAAGGTCGCCAGCTCGGCGGCCCCGACCGCGGGCAGCCTGACCTGCCTGCCGGTGGTCAGGACCGCGTAGGTCCGCCTGCGGTCCGCGGGCACCAGCGCGGTGATGTGCGACCACGGTACGAGCCGCGAGCCGAACAGGGCGCGGATGCGCAGCCCCGCCGACTCGACGTCGGTGCCGGCCCGCCAGCCCCACACCCCGACGAGGATCGGTACCAGGGCGATCGGCAGCAGGTACGCGCGCGAGGTGGCAAGGGGTACGGCGCCGAAGAACGCGACGACGGCGGCGACTGTGATCGCGGCGTTGTGCCGGAACTTTTTGAGGCGCACACGCGCATCGTCCCACCCGTACGCCAAGGGCATTCACGCCAGGGGCCGAACTTGTCGGACCCGGACGATGTCGGGTCTGGCAAACCCGGTCGAGGACGGCGCAAATCCGCGTGTTGCCGTCGATGGCGGGCGGCTGACAAGGTATCGAGAGTGAGCAGCGGAGAAAGCTGGACACGCGGCGCCGACCCGGCCACCCCGGAGCAGCGTGGCGGAGACGAGCGGCCGTCCGGCGAGCAGGCGGCCGACGATCGCTCGATCCCGCCGCACGCCTCGACCGATGATTCGAGCCCTCGGCGGGCCCGTTCCCGCTGGTCGAGGCTGAGCCGTACCGCCCTGCGCGAGGAGACCGCGCCACTGGCCGAGGAACTCGAGGACGAGGCGTACTGGTCCTACCTGCGCGGCGACCTGGACCGGCCTTCGGTGGACGACGGCCAGGGGCGGCGAACCGTCTCGTCCGGACAGCGCACTCCGTCGGCGAGGCAGCGTACGGACCTGCCGCACCAGCCTTCGACGACGCCCGATCGCGAACGGCCCGCAGTGCCGGAGCGGCCGCGCTTGGAGGCGAGGCCGCAGGCGCGGCGCTTTGAGGCGCCGGAGCTGGACGGCTTGAAGGCGCCGGAGCCGGACCGTCCCGGCGCGCCGGAGCCGGACCGTCCCGGCGCGCCGGAGTCGGACGGCTCGAAGGCGCCGGAGCCGTCGGTCCGGCACCGCCGCGCCGACGGCCGACCGGCGGTGCAGTCCCGTTCGGCCTGGCCGACCCGTGGGCGCGCCAGGCCGACGAGTGGGAGCCCCGGGTCGGCCCAGCCGATAACCGCGCCCGAGCCGGCCGCGGCAGCGTCGGTCACGCCCGAGCCGGCCCAGGCAGCGTCGGTCACGCCCGAGCCGGCCCAGGCGGCGTCGGCGGCGCCCGAACCGGCCGCGGCAAAAACGAAGACCCGGGTTGAGGCGAAGATCCGGACCTGGATGACCCGGACGGACCGGGTCGGGACCACCCCGACGGACCGGGTCGAGCCGGCAGCGCCGGCCCGGCTGGCGCCCCCTGCGGAGCAGGTCACCGTGTCGGAGCGGACCAGCGTGCCGGACAGGGACACTGCGCCCGACCGGCCCGGTGTGCCGGACCAGGGACCGGAGCCGGAACGCACCACGCCTCCGCGTCGCCGTGCCGACAGCGTGGCTGACACGGCCTCCGGGCCTCGGCCCGTCCTCGACCTGCCCGGCCCGCCGCTGTGGCAGCGCCTGACCGGGTCGGGCCGCCGCGAGCGCGTACTCCCCGGGATCGCCCGACCGGTCGCCCTGACGGCTGGCCCGGCGCTCGGGTGGCTCGCGGTCATGGCGTACGGCATGGTCCGGTTCGACCTGCTCTGGGGCCTGGCCGCGCTGGCGGCGGGCGTGGGCGCGCTCGCCCTGGGCCTGCGTGGCCGAGCGGTGATCGGGCTGCTGCCGGTACTGGTCGGAGCGGTGGCCTGGGGCCTGGCCACCGGTAGCCAGGCGCCGGGCCCGCACTCCGATCCCGCCGGCCTGGCGCGGCTGATCGGGTGGAACGTGCTCTACGCCGTGCCGCTGCTGATCACGTACCAGCTCACTGCCGGGTTGGAGTCCGCCGTGTCTGCCCGGGACCGCGGCCGCGCCGCGCTGAGCGGCCGGCGCTGGTGGGGTGCCGTCGACGTACCCGACGCGGAGCCGAACATCACCGCGCTGGAGGCCGTCCCGTCGGCGCGCTTCTTCCAACTCGACGGCGGCTCGTGCCCGCACCTGGTCACCGCAGGGCGGCGGGCGGCGCTGATCCGCTCGACCGTCTGGCCGCGCGGCACCTACACGGCCACCGCGGCGGGCGAGGTGCAGCGCAACGGCCGGGCCTTCCTACCCGGCCGGGAGGACGTCAACGGGATGGTCGTCGCCGTCCGTACCTGGGCCGAGCGCCTTCAGCCCGCCGCACGCGACGTCGCCGGCTTCCTCGTCGTCCACCCCGCCAGCGTCCGGATCGGCGACAGGGTGGCGCTCGACCTTCCGGAGACCGGCGGGGTAAGGCTGGTCAACGCCGACGAGTTCGCGGCGGTGGTGGGGGAGTTCCTGGCCGCCGAGCCGTACCGGCTGGACGTCCTCCTGGCCGAACGGCTCGACAGGCACCTGCCCGTCTTCGAGCCGACGGAGGGCTGAGCCGACCGCACCCGCCGTACCACGGGACCGTGGCACGGCGGGTGCGGTCGCGTCAGTCGGGTATCCGGCGGTACGCGCCGTCGCTGGCGCTGGTCGCCATCGACGCGTACGCCCGGAGCGCCGCCGACACCGGACGCTGGCGGTCGGTCGGGGTGTACGGGCGGTCGCGCTTGTCCTGCGCGATCCGGCGGGCCTCCAGCACGTCGTCGGCCACGTCGAGCACCAGCGACCGGGCTGGGATGTCGATGGCGATCTCGTCGCCGTCCTCCACCAGGGCGATCAGACCACCGCTGGCCGCCTCGGGGGAGATGTGCCCGATGGAGAGCCCGGAGGTGCCGCCGGAGAACCGGCCGTCGGTGATCAGCGCACAGGCCCGACCCAGGCCCCGGCCCTTGAGAAACGAGGTCGGGTAGAGCATCTCCTGCATGCCGGGGCCGCCGCGCGGGCCCTCGTACCGGATGACCACGACGTCGCCGGGCTTGATGTCCCCGCGCAGGATGCCGCTGACAGCGTCGTCCTGGGACTCGAAGACCCGGGCCGGGCCGCGGAAGGTAAGGCAGTCGGCCGGTACCCCGGCGGTCTTGACCACGCAGCCGTCGGGCGCCAGGTTCCCGAAGAGGATCGCCAGGCCGCCGTCGGCGGAGTACGCGTGCTCGGCGTCGCGGATGCAGCCCTCGGCGGCGTCGGTGTCAAGGCTCGACCAGCGGTTCTCCGTCGAGAACGGCTCGGTGGTGCGCACCCCGCCGGGCGCGGCGTGGAACAGCTCGACCGCCTCCGGGATCGCGGCGCCACTGCGCACGTCCCAGTCCGACAGCCAGGACTCCAGGGTCGGCGCGTGCACCGCGTGGACGTCCTTGTGCAGCAGGCCGGCCCGGTTGAGCTCGCCCAGGATGGCAGGGATGCCACCGGCGCGGTGCACGTCCTCCATGTGGTACTGGGGCGTGTTGGGCGCGACCTTGCACAGGCACGGAACCCGGCGGGAGACGGCGTCGACGCCGGCGACCGAGAAGTCGAGGTCGGCCTCGCGGGCGGCGGCGAGCAGGTGCAGCACCGTGTTGGTGGAGCCGCCCATGGCGACGTCGAGGGCCATCGCGTTCTCGAACGCCTCGCGCGACGCGATCGCCCGGGGCAGGACGCTGGAGTCGTCGTCGCGGTAGTAGCGGTTGGCCAGGTCCACCACGATCCGGCCGGCGTCGAGGAAGAGCTGGCGCCGGGCCGCGTGGGTGGCGAGGGTCGAACCGTTGCCGGGCAGCGCCAGGCCCATCGCCTCGGTGAGGCAGTTCATGGAGTTGGCCGTGAACATGCCGGAGCAGGAGCCGCAGGTCGGGCAGGCGGAGCGCTCGATCTCACCGAGCTGGTCGTCGCTGACCGCTTCGTTCGCGGAGGCGATCATCGCGTCGATCAGGTCGATCTTGGAGTGGACGATGCCCTCGATCGCGACCGTCTTGCCGGCCTCCATGGGGCCGCCGGAGACGAAGACCGTGGGGATGTTCAGGCGCAGCGCCGCCATCAGCATCCCCGGCGTGATCTTGTCGCAGTTGGAGATGCAGACCAGGGCGTCCGCGCAGTGCGCGTTGACCATGTACTCGACGGAGTCCGCGATCAACTCACGGCTGGGCAGCGAGTACAGCATGCCGCCGTGGCCCATCGCGATGCCGTCGTCGACGGCGATCGTGTTGAACTCCTTGGCCACGCCGCCCGCCTCGGCGACCGCCCCCGCGACGAGCTGCCCGAGATCCTTGAGGTGTACATGCCCCGGTACGAACTGGGTGAAGCTGTTGGCGATGGCGACGATCGGCTTGCCGAAGTCGCTTTCGGTCATCCCGGTGGCGCGCCAGAGGGCGCGCGCACCGGCCATGTTTCGACCGTGGGTGGATGTCTTCGACCTCAGTTCGGGCATGCGCCCAGTCTGGCACCGGTATCGCCGAACCGGGAGGCCTCCGCCGATGGAGTCCACGAGGCGGGACGTGGCGCATCCGCCATTCCGGCGAGCCGGCATCGGTGAAATGACCGATGCGGGTACGACGAATGGGCGACTACGGCTAGGACGGGGTCGCCTGCCTGGGGCACAGTGGAGTTCGTGCCTGTCGTCCACGGTCTCGTACCGGCTGCGGCGTCCGTTGCCGTCGCGGCCGTGCTGTGTGCGATCGTCCTGCTCAGGGCGGCACGTCGGTCGAAGGGGAGCGATACCCGGCCGGCGGGTGACGGCGGCCGCCGCGGTTACCTGACGATGGCGGCCGCGCTACCCGTGGGTGCACTCGCCCTGGGCGGTGCCGCGCTCGACGCGGTCACCACCGGCGCCCCGCCGCTCCGGCTCGGCGCGGCGGTAGCGGTCGGCTCGGCGCTGTCGATCCTGCTGATCCTGGGCGGGCTGCTCGGGGTGCTCGGCGCCGCGGACAGCGGCCGTGGCCTGTTGCGGCACATCCTGGACGGGCTGGTGATCGCGGCCAGCGTGTTCTACGCCGGCTGGACCCTGGTGATCGAGCCGCTGCACCGACACTACGTCGGCAACCCCATCCCGCTGCGGTTGCACGCCTCCTGCGTGGTGGCGGCGGGCCCCATCCTGGTCGGCGCTGTCGCACTGGGGGTGTTCGTGGCGGTGGCGCTCCAGTCGCCCGCGGTCCGGGGGCAGTGCCTCGCCGCCGCCGTCACGTGCCTGTCCGCGTCCGCGCTGCCCACCGCGGTCCTCTTCCACCACCCGGCGTTGACCGTGGTCTCGGCGGCAGGGTACGCGCTGGGCGGGCTGGTGCTGGCCGTGGTCGCCGCCGCGGCGCCACGCCGGTCGCGTCACCCGGCCGAGCCGTACCGCGACGGCCTGGCGGTCTCCCTCGGTCTGGTCGGCCTAGCCGCCGTGGCCTGCGTGGTCCACCTGCTGTTCCTCGACGGCACGATCGACCAGATCAGCGTCGCCACCGCCGTGGTCATCGGCGGGGCGCTCGCCGCGCAGCAGGCCCTGGCCAGGATGGACCTGCGCGGCACCACCGAGCGGCTGGCGAACAGCGAGGCGCACTTCCGGCTGATGGCACACACCGACCCGTTGACCGGGCTGGCCAACCGCCGGCAGTTGCTCGCCACGCTGCAGGATGAGGCCGTGGGCGGCCCGCCCTGCGTGCTCCTCTCGGTCGATCTCGACGGGTTCAAGAACATCAACGACACCCGCGGCCACGACGTCGGCGACGCGGTACTGGTCGAGGTGGCCACCCGGCTGCGTACCAACGTGCGCCCCGGCGACCTCGCCGTACGGGTGGGCGGCGACGAGTTCGCCGTGCTGATGTGGGCGCCCCCGAGCGAGGCGACGGCGGTCGCGGAGCGGCTGCTCGCAGTGCTGTGCCGCCCGTACGAGGTGGAGGGCGGCCTGGTGTTCCTGTCCGCCAGCGTCGGCCTGGCCGGCTGCGCGACCGCCGACTCGATCGAGGGCCTCGTGCGCAACGCCGACGTGGCGCTGCGCTTCGCCAAGCAGCGCGGCAAGCAGCGCGTCGAGCAGTACGACCTGGCGTACGACCAGTGGCTGCACCGCCGTACCGACCTCGAGCACGAACTGCGCGGCGCCGTCGACCGCGGCGAGCTGATGCTGGTGTACCAGCCGATCGTGCGCCTGCCCGAGGGCCGGGTGACCGGCGTGGAGGCGCTGCTGCGCTGGCACCACCCGCGGCTGGGTACGGTGCCGCCCGACGAGTTCATCCCGCTGGCCGAGGAGGCCGGGCTGATCAACCGGCTGGGCGCGTTCGTCCTGCACGAGGCGTGTCATCAGCTCTCCCGGTGGATCGTCGACGGCCACGACGTCCACGTCGCGGTCAACGTGTCACCCCGCGAACTGCACGACCCCGAGTACGCCCGGCGGGTGGCCGACGTGCTGCACGGACACCGGGTACCGCCGGAGCGGCTGGTGATCGAGGTCACTGAGCACGCCGTGGCGCAGGACGTGCAGCAGCTCGTCGACCGCCTCACCGCGCTGCGCGCCGCCGGCGTGCGGGTGGCGCTCGACGACTTCGGCTCCGGGTACTCGTCGCTGGGACAGCTGCGCACGCTCCCGGTCGACATCCTCAAGATCGACCGGACACTCGTCGCCCCGATCGGTACCGGCTCGGCGCGCTTCGCCCCGCCGCTGGCGGACGTGGTGGTCCAGCTCGGCAACCGGCTCGGGCTCGACGTGGTCGCGGAGGGGATCACCGAGGTGGGCCAGCACCGGGTACTGGAGGAGGCGGGCTGCCGGTACGCCCAGGGTGACCTGTTCGGCCGGCCCATGCCGGCGGAGCGGGTGGAGGCGCTGTTCCGGGCCGTCGAGGCGCCGCCACGAGAGCGCGACACCGAGCTGGACGAGTCGGCCAAGGTCCAAAACGTGGGATCGGTTGACTCAGGGCGTGAGATGGGGCAGAGTTAGCGCCATGTCGACCGGGTCTCGCCGAGTACTTATCACCTAGCGCGCCGACCTGTCTCGAGCGCGCTAGCCCCCGTGCCCCCCGCACGTGGGCTTTTTTAATGCCCGGCTTTCCCCCCGTACCCGCCGAGCCCGACCCGCTTAACCGAAGGCGATCCGATGAGCAGACCAACGCCAGAAGTCCTCGCCCACCGACCTTCCGCGCCGGCCGCCGCCCCCGTACCGACCTCTCCCGTGGTGCAGATCACGGAGGGGCCGATGAGCGGTGCCAGCGCACTCGTCCGTTCGCTCGAGGAACTCGGCGTAGACGTGGTCTTCGGTATCCCGGGCGGCGCGATCCTGCCGGCGTACGACCCGCTGTTCGACTCGCAGAAGGTCCGCCACATCCTGGTCCGCCACGAGCAGGGCGCCGGGCACGCGGCGACGGGGTACGCGCAGGCCACCGGGCGGGTCGGGGTGTGCATGGCCACCTCGGGGCCGGGCGCGACGAACCTCGTGACGCCGATCGCGGACGCGTACATGGACTCGGTGCCGATGGTGGCGATCACCGGGCAGGTGGCGAAGAGCTCGATCGGCACGGACGCTTTCCAGGAAGCCGACATCCAGGGCATCACGCTGCCGATCACCAAGCACAACTACCTGGTCCAGTCCGGCGAGGAGCTGCCGCGCATCCTGGCCGAGGCGTTCCACCTCGCCAGCACCGGCCGCCCCGGCCCGGTGCTGGTGGACATCCCCAAGGACGTGCTGGTGGGGCAGACGACCTTCAGCTGGCCGCCCACCCTGGAGCTGCCCGGGTACCACCCGACGCTGCACCCGCACGGCAAGCAGATCCGGGAGGCGGCGCGCATGCTCGCGTCGGCCAAGCGCCCGGTGCTCTACGTGGGCGGCGGCGTGCTCAAGGCGGGTGCGTCGGCCAGCCTGCGCAAGCTCGCCGAGCTGACCGGTGTGCCGGTGGTCACCACGCTGATGGCCCGCGGCGCGTTCCCCGACTCGCACCCGCAGCACGTGGGCATGCCCGGCATGCACGGCACGGTCTCGGCCGTGTACTCGCTGCAGCGCGCCGACCTGATCGTGGCGTTGGGCGCCCGCTTCGACGACCGGGTCACCGGCAAGCTCGACTCGTTCGCGCCGAACGCGGCGATCGTCCACGCCGACATCGACCCGGCCGAGATCGGCAAGAACCGGGTCGCCGACGTGCCGATCGTCGGTGACGCGCGGTACGTCATCGACGAGCTGATCACCGCGGTCGGTGCCGAGTACGCCGCCGGCCACAAGGCCGACATCGGCGACTGGTGGAGCCAGCTCAACGACCTTCGCGAGCGGTACCCGCTGGGTTGGGAGGAGCCGGCCGACGGCACGCTCGCGCCGCAGCAGGTGATCCAGCGGCTGGGCCAGATCGCCGGGCCGGACGCGATCTACGTCGCCGGCGTCGGCCAGCACCAGATGTGGGCCGCGCAGTTCATCAGCTACGAGAACCCGGCCACCTGGCTCAACTCCGGCGGCCTCGGCACCATGGGCTACGCCGTTCCGGCCGCCATGGGCGCGAAGGCCGGCGCCCCGGACAAGATGGTCTGGGCCATCGACGGCGACGGTTGCTTCCAGATGACCAACCAGGAGTTGGCCACCTGCGCACTGGAAGGCATCCCGATCAAGGTGGCCGTGATCAACAACGGCAACCTCGGCATGGTCCGGCAGTGGCAGACGCTCTTCTACGACGAGCGCTACTCCAACACCGATCTCGGTACCCACAAGCACCGCATCCCCGACTTCGTGAAGCTGGCCGAGGCGCTCGGCTGCGTCGGGCTGCGCTGCGAGACCGCCGCCGATCTCGACAACACCATCGCCGCGGCGATGGCCGTCACCGACCAGCCCGTGGTCATCGACTTCGTCGTCGGCAAGGACGCGATGGTGTGGCCGATGGTCGCGGCCGGTACCGGCAACGACGAGATCATGTTCGCCCGCGGCGTGCGGCCGCACTTCGACGAGGACGACATCTGACATGACGACGCATACTCTTTCGGTCCTCGTCGAGAACAAGCCCGGCGTGCTGGCCCGGGTCTCCGGGCTGTTCTCGCGGCGCGGATTCAACATCGACTCGCTCGCCGTGGGGGAGACCGAGCACCCGGAGGTGTCGCGGATCACGATCGTGGTCAACGCCGATGCGTCCCCGCTCGAGCAGGTCACCAAGCAGCTCAACAAGCTGGTCAACGTACTGAAGATCGTTGAGCTGGAGCACAATGCGTCCGTGCAGCGCGAGTTGCTGCTCATCAAGGTGCGGGCCGACCGGCCCGTCCGGTCACAGGTGCTCGAGACCGTACAACTGTTCCGCGCGCGGGTGGTCGACGTGGCCCCCGACGCGCTGACGATTGAAGCCACCGGCACGGCGGAGAAGCTGGACGCGTTGATCCGCGATCTGGAGCCGTACGGGATCAAGGAGATGGTGCAGTCCGGCATGGTCGCGATCGGCCGCGGTTCGCGGTCGATCACCATGGGACCATCGCTGCGGGCCGCTAGTTGAAAGGGAAGCAGATGTCCGCCGAGGTGTACTACGACGACGACGCCGACCTGTCGGTGATCCAGGGCCGCAAGGTGGCGGTCATCGGGTACGGCAGTCAGGGTCACGCCCACGCTCTGTCGCTGCGCGACTCGGGCGTCGACGTGCGGGTCGGCCTACCCGAGGGCTCGAAGAGCCGGGCCAAGGCCGAGGAGCAGGGGCTGCGGGTGGTGACGCCGGCCGAGGCCGCCGCCGAGGCCGACGTGATCATGATCCTGGCGCCGGACACCGCGCAGCGCCACATCTACTCCGAGTCGATCGCCCCCTCGCTGACCGCGGGCAAGGCGCTCTTCTTCGGCCACGGCCTCAACATCCGGTACGGGCTGATCGAGCCGCCGGCCGACGTGGACGTCGCCATGGTCGCCCCGAAGGGCCCCGGCCACCTGGTACGCCGCCAGTTCGTCGACGGCAAGGGCGTGCCGTGCCTGGTCGCCGTCGAGCAGGACGCCTCCGGCAACGCCTTCGCGCTCGCGCTGGCGTACGCCAAGGCGATCGGCGGCACCCGTGCCGGCGCGATCAAGACCACCTTCAAGGAGGAGACGGAGACCGACCTGTTCGGTGAGCAGGCGGTGCTCTGCGGTGGCGCGTCGGCGTTGGTGCAGACCGGCTTCGAGGTGCTCACCGAGGCCGGGTACGCCCCGGAGATCGCGTACTTCGAGTGCCTCCACGAGCTGAAGCTGATCGTCGACCTCATGTACGAGGGCGGCATCCAGCGGATGCGGTACAGCATCTCCGACACCGCCGAGTTCGGTGACTACACCCGCGGCCCGCGCGTCGTCGACGAGCGGACCAAGGAGGAGATGCGGAAGATCCTCGCCGAGATCCAGGACGGGACCTTCACCCGTCAGCTGATCGAGGAGGAGGACGCCGGTCGTCCGAACTTCAACAAGTACCGCGAGCAGGGCGCCGCGCACCCGATCGAGCAGACCGGTAAGAAGCTGCGCGACATGATGAGCTGGGTGGACCGCCCGCTCAACGAGACGGCGTAACCAGCCGGCAGCAGACGCGATCCCGGCGCCGGGGTGGCCACCATCGCCCCGGCGCCGGAACGCCGCTGTCAGTCGCGCAGCAGTGCGGTTAGGTCTATCGCGTTCCCCATCGCCTGGCAACCCGCGTCGTTCGGGCCGCGCCGGGCGGCCAGCGCCTCGTGCTTCACCCCTACAGTTGACGTGGCTCGACGACGTCCGCCATGGCCCGGTATCCGGCGTCGTTCGGGTGCAGGTGGTCCCCGCAGTCGTAGGCCGGCAGGATCCGGTGCGGGTCCGCGGGGTCGCGCACGGCGGCGTCGAAGTCCACCACCCCGTCGAAGGCTCGGCTGGTACGGATGAAGTCGTTGACCGCCAACCGGACCGCCTCCAGCTCGCCGGTGTAGGCCGGCCAGCCCTTGAACGGGGTGAGCGTGCCGGCGATCACCCGCAGGCCGCGGGCGTGCGCACGATCGGCGATCGCGCGCAGCGCGGCGTTGATCTTCGCCGGGTCCGTCTGATGCGGAGACTGCTGGATGTCGTTGATGCCCTCCAGCACGATCACGGTACGGGCGCCGGTGCGCGACAGCACGTCCCCGTCCAGCCGCTCTGATGCCGGCGGGCCGAACGCGTCGACCAGTGGCGGCAACAGCAGGCGATTGCCGCTGATGCCGGCGTTGAGTACGCCGAGGTGAGGGCCGAAGGTCCGGTCCGCCAGTCGGTCGGCCAGGAAGTCGGGCCAGCGGTGGTCGGCACCGTAGGTGGATCCGTACCCGTCGGTGATGGAGTCGCCGAATGCGACGACGGAGCCGTGTGCCAGCGGGTTGAGCACGTCGACGCCGGTCACGTAGAACCACGAGGACCGCTGCTGCGGGTACGCGGTGCCGGACACGTCGGCCGCGTGGTCGCCGCCGGGCGCGAGGTACGACGTCTGCCCGGCCAGCGCGTGGTAGGTGACCGGGCCGGTCTGGGTCGGCAGGTACACGGAGACCAGAAGGTCCGTCCGGGCCGGTACGGGTAGCGCCACCGGGTCGCTCACCACGTCCGTCCCCGGCCCTGCCGTCACCGAACTCCGGCCGGCGAACGTGACGTCGCGAACGGTGCCAGGGCTGGCGGCCGAACCGTCGGCGCCCGACGCCCGGCGCGCCACGGTGACGTGGCCGAAGGTCAACGCCGTGGTGCCGAACCGATTGGACAGCCGGATCCGGGTGGCCGCGCCGCCGACGCTGACGCGTACCACGTTGCGGATGGAGTAGCCGGCGAACGTGTCGGCGGTGTCGCGGGTGGGCGCGGCCTCCCAGGTGCCCACCCAGCCGTGCCCGGTCCCGTGGGCCGGCGCGCCGGTGGTGTCGTGGGCCGGTGCGCGTGCGGTGCCGTGGGCCGACGCGCTCGTCTGGACGGCCGGCACGCAGAGGACGAGCGCCAGCGCGACGGCACCGGCCCGGAGCCGACGGATCATGGCCGCTCCCTCACTGAGGTATCGATGAAAGTGAGTCGAGCCAACAACTTAACCGGTCCACTGTCAATAGCCCGCCTGCCACCTGGGCCGGCGCTCTCGAGACTGCGGCGACGGGCGCTGAACCGGTTCGCTGAGCACCGACTCCCGTCCCGGCTGAGTGATCTCGGTCACGTGGGATCGGGGGCGCGGGCGGCCTCGTCCGGGCCTACCATCGCCGGGAAGGCACGCCGCGCCGTATCTCCCGATCGAGAATCGAGGAGCTCAATGACGACCGTCGCTGACCGCCCGGTGGTGGTGATCGCCGAGGAGCTCGCCCCCGCCGCGATCGACCTTCTCGCCGACGACTTCGAGGTGCGACACGTCGACGGTGCCGACCGCTCGGCGCTGCTGGCCGCGCTCGCCGACGCGCATGCCGTCATCGTCCGCAGCGCCACCCAGATCGACGCCCCGGCGATCGCGGCCGCGCCGCGGCTGAGGGTCGTCGCCAGGGCCGGGGTCGGGCTGGACAACGTGGAGGTGGCGGCCGCCACCGCGCGGGGCGTGATGGTCGTCAACGCACCCACCTCGAACATCGTCTCCGCCGCCGAACAGGCGGTCGCCCTGCTGCTGGCGGTCGCCCGGCACACCGCCGCCGCCAGCGCCGCGCTCAAGGCGGGGGAGTGGACGCGGTCGCGGTACACCGGGGTGGAGATCAGCGGCAAGACGGTCGGCGTGGTCGGTCTCGGCCGCATCGGCGTGCTGTTCGCCCAACGGATGGCGGCCTTCGGGGCACGCCTGATCGCCTACGACCCGTACGTGCAGCCGGCCCGCGCCGCCGCGCTCGGTGTCCGCCTCGTGGGCCTGGACGAGCTGCTGCGCGAGAGCGATTTCATCTCGATCCACCTGCCGAAGACGCCGGAGACCGCGGGGCTCATCGGCGCGAAGGAACTGGCGACGGTGCGGCCCGGCGTGCGCATCGTCAACGCCGCCCGCGGCGGGTTGATCGACGAGCAGGCCCTGGCGGACGCCATCGCCGAGGGGCGGGTCGCCGGTGCCGGCGTCGACGTGTACGCGAAGGAGCCTTGCACGGCGTCGCCGCTGTTCGCGTTCGACTCCGTGGTCGCCACCCCGCACCTGGGCGCCTCGACCGTGGAGGCGCAGGACAAGGCGGGCCTCGCGGTGGCCCGGAGCGTGAAGCTGGCGCTGCGCGGCGAGTTCGTGCCGGACGCGGTCAACGTACAGGCCGGCGGCGTCGTGGCCGAGGACGTACGCCCGCTGCTGCCGCTGGCCGAGAAGCTCGGCCGGGTCTTCACCGCGGTGGCCGGCGGCGTCGCGGCGGCGGTGACCGTCGAGGTGTGCGGCGACGTGGTCAGCAACGACGTGTCCGTGCTCAAGCTGGCCGCCACCAAGGGTCTGTTCGCCGGCGTGGTCTCCGAGCAGGTCACGTACGTGAACGCACCGCTGCTGGCCGCCGACCGCGGGGTCGAGGTGACGCTCGCGACCTCACCGGAGTCCGTCGACCACCCCAACCTGGTGACGGTCCGCGGCGCGCTGCCGGACGGCCGCGTGGTCTCGGTCTCCGGTACCCACATCAGCGGTCCCCGGGAGTCGCTCAAGCTGACCGAGCTCGACGGGTACGAGCTGGAGCTCACCGCCGACGGAGTGCTCCTGTTCCTGCGCTACGCCGACCGGCCCGGCGTGGTCGGTACGGTCGGCTCGATCCTCGGCGCTGCCGGCGTGAACATCGCGGCCATGCAGGTCGCCCGGCGGGAGGCCGGTGGCGAGGCGCTGATGACGCTGACCGTGGACAACGCGCTCGACTCGGACCTGCTGGCCTCGGCCGCGGAAGCCGTCGGCGCGACCGCCGCCAGCACCGTCGACCTCTCCGAGTCCGCGTAGTCCCTCATGGGAGGGCGTCCAAAAAGTGGACCCGGTGTACCGAACCCTAGGACGATGGCTTAACGTTCCCTAGACGGTACGGCGAGAGAACGGACTGACGACGGTGACGCGGATCGCGGTGGTGGCCGGAGACGGTATCGGACCCGAGGTTGTCACGCAGGCGCGCAAGGTACTCGACACGGTCCTGCCCGGTGTCGAGGCGACCGAGTACGACCTGGGCGCGGCCCGTTACCACCGTACGGGCGAGGTGCTGCCGGAGAGCGTGCTGACCGAGCTGGGCCAGCACGACGCGATCCTGCTCGGTGCGGTAGGCGACCCGTCGGTCCCGTCCGGCGTCCTGGAGCGGGGGCTGCTGCTCAAGCTGCGGTTCGCGTTCGACCAGTACGTGAACCTGCGCCCGTCCCGGTTGTGGCCCGGCACGGCGAGCCCGCTGGCGAACGCCAAGCCGGGCGAGATCGACTTCGTGGTCGTGCGGGAGGGCACCGAGAGCCTGTACGCGGGCGCCGGCGGCAACCTGCACCTGGGTACCGCCGCCGAGGTCGCCACCGAGGAGAGCCTCAACACCCGGTACGGCGTCGAGCGGGTCATCCGCGACGCGTTCGAGCGCGCGGCGAAGCGGCCCCGGCGCCACCTGACCCTCGTCCACAAGAACAACGTGCTCACCCACGCCGGTGGGCTGTGGGCGCGCACCTTCAACGAGGTGGCGGTGGAGTACCCCGCCATCAGCACCGAGTACCAGCACGTCGACGCGGCTGCCATGTTCCTGGTGACCCAGCCGCAGCGGTACGACGTGATCGTCACCGACAACCTCTTCGGCGACATCCTCACCGACGTCGCCGCGGCCGTGACCGGCGGGATCGGCCTCGCCGCGAGCGGCAACATCAACCCCGACCGGCGGTACCCGTCCATGTTCGAGCCGGTACACGGGTCCGCGCCCGACATCGCGGGACAGGGCGTAGCCGACCCGGCCGCCGCGGTGCTGTCCGTGGCGCTGCTGCTGGACCACCTCGGCCACCCCGAGGCGGCCCGACGGGTAACCGACGCGGTAGGCGACGAGCTGGCTGGGCGTACCCCCGGCGCCGCCCTCCGTACCGAAGAGGTCGGCGACCGGATCGCCGCGGCCGTAGCCGCCTGACCCGGTCCTCCTCCTGTTGATCTAGGGGAAACGGCCCGGCGCCTGCCCGTTTTGCGCTGCTCTTCTCCTAGTTCGGCGTCTTCCGCCCGACGGCTGACCTCATGAACGACCGTTCGGGGGGTAAGTTGCAGGCACGGCCGGTTCCGGCCGTCAGACACACCATCACTTTCACGAAGGAGCACCCATGATCGGTGGTGAGAGCCTCGAGTTCGAGATTCGTCCGAATCCGGCACCGGTATCCGCCGCCGAGCGGGCCGCTCTGCTGGCCAACCCCGGGTTCGGGCGGGTCTTCACCGACCACATGGTCACCATTCGGTACGCCGAGGGCAAGGGCTGGTACGACGCCCGGGTCGAGGCTCGCGCACCGATCCCCATGGACCCGGCGACCGCCGTCCTGCACTACGCCCAGGAGATCTTCGAGGGCCTGAAGGCGTACCGGGTGGACGACGGCCTGACCATGTTCCGGCCCGACGCCAACGCGCGCCGGTTCCGCGAGTCCGCGCGGCGGATGGCCATGCCGGAACTTCCCGAGCAGGTGTTCATCGACTCGCTCGCCGCGCTGGTGGAGATCGACCGTGAGTGGGTGCCCGACGACCCGGACGGCAGCCTGTACCTTCGCCCGTTCATGTTCGCGAGCGAGGTCTTCCTCGGCGTCAAGCCGTCGTCGGAGTACCTGTACCTGGTGATCGCCTCGCCGGTCGGGCCCTACTTCAAGGGCGGGGCCGTGGCGCCGGTCACCGTCTGGGTGTCGACCGACTACACCCGCGCCGCCCCGGGCGGTACGGGCGCGGCCAAGTGCGGCGGCAACTACGCCACCAGCCTGGTGGCTCAGGCTGAGGGGATCGAGCACGGCTGCGAGCAGGTCGTGTTCCTCGACGCCGTTGAGCGGCGCTACGTCGACGAACTGGGCGGGATGAACGTCTTCTTCGTGTTCGACGACGGCTCCCTCGTCACTCCGCCGCTGACCGGCACGATCCTGCCCGGCATCACCCGCGACGCCGTGATCGCGCTCGCCGGCGAGCAGGGGCACGAGGTGCGCGAGGAGCTGTACTCGTTCGACCAGTGGCGTGCCGACGCCGCGAGCGGCCGGCTGCGTGAGGTGTTCGCCTGCGGTACCGCGGCCGTGCTGACTCCGGTCGGGACGGTCCGCTCCGCCGACGGCGAGTTCGTGATCGGCGACGGCGGCACCGGCGAGGTCACCTCGCGGCTGCGCCGGACGCTGGTCGACATCCAGCGCGGTCGGGTCGCCGATACCCACGGCTGGGTGCGGCGCCTGCCCTGAAATCACGCCACGGGTGTGCCGCCCGTACGGGCGGCACACCCGTGTTCTCTTTCGGGAACCGGGCCGGCGTCGGGCGCGTCCAAGCACGCATGTCGAACTCAGCCCGCTACACAGATCTGCCGCTGCCGACTCTGGTGCTGACGCTTCGAGTCCGGACGTCGTCCGATGTGCCGAAGCCTTCGGCAAAGCCCGGTCGCGCCGAGCGCTGATCCCGTCGACGTCCGGCGATCGCTTGCCCGGCCGAGCCGAGAAGTGACACCGCTGCCGCAGGTTCGAAAAATCGCATACCGCGGATCTGCCGGACGATGCGGTCGGTCGGCGGGTCAGAGCGACCCGCGCCCTTACCGGATCGTTGTGACTCCATTACACTGTGAAGTCGCGCACTCTACGGTCCCGAAATTCGGAAACTGCTTCCAGAATGTAGGCCGACGTGGCAGTGTGCGAAGCGTGACCGTGGTCCTCGCCGTACTCATTATTGGCCCCTAGCGCGCCCAGCAACCGACGCTGAGCGCGCAGACCTCTCGCATTCGCGAGGGGTCTTTTTCGTTGTGGAGAGGCTGGAAGATCAATGCAGGTATACGACACCACGCTGCGCGACGGGGCCCAGCGCGAAGGCATCTCGTACTCGGTGGTCGACAAGCTTGCGGTGGCGCGGCTGCTCGACGACTTCGGGGTTGGCTTCATCGAGGGTGGCTGGCCGGGGGCGCTTCCCAAGGACACCGAGTTCTTCCGACGAGCGCGCACCGAGCTCAACCTCAAACACGCGCTGTTCGTGGCGTTCGGGGCCACGCGCAAGGCCGACACGGCCATCGACAAGGATCCTCAGGTACGGGCGCTGCTCGACGCGGAGACGCCGGTCGTGACGCTGGTGGCCAAGTCGGATGTGCGCCACGTCGAGCGTGCGCTGCGCACCACCTTGGACGAAAACCTCGCGATGGTACGGGACACCGTGGCCTTCCTGGTGGCTGAGGGCCGCCGGGTGTTCCTCGACTGCGAGCACTTCTTCGACGGGTACCACCTCGACCCGCGGTACGCGACGGAGGTGGCCGCGACCGCGCTGGCCGCCGGCGCGGAGGCGGCGGTCATGTGCGACACCAACGGTGGCATGCTGCCGTCGGCGATCACCAGGGTGGTCGGCGAGGTGAGCGGGCGGCTCGCGGCGCGGCTGGGTATCAGCGTCGACGAGGCAGTCGCCAAGCTGGGCATCCACTGCCAGAACGACACCGGCTGCGCGGTCGCCAACACGGTCGCCGCGGTCGAGGCGGGCGTACCGCACTTCCAGTGCACCGCCAACGGGTACGGCGAGCGCGCCGGCAACGCCGACCTCTTCGCGGTCGTCGGCAACCTGCAACTCAAGCTCGGGCTGCCGGTCCTACCGGACGGCTGCCTGGACCAGATGGTGCGCGTCTCGCACGCCATCGCGGAGATCGCCAACATCGCACCCGACACCCACCAGGCCTACGTCGGGTCGTCGTCCTTCGCTCACAAGGCGGGGCTGCACGCGAGTGCGATCAAGGTCGACCCCCTGCTGTACAACCACGTGGAGCCGGAGGTCGTCGGTAACGACATGCGCATCCTGGTCACCGAGATGGCCGGGCGTGCGAGTGTCGAGCTCAAGTCCCGGGAGCTGGGCATCGACCTCGGTGCCCACCCCGAGGCGCTCTCCCGGGTGACGGCGAAGATCAAGCAGTTGGAGGCGGGTGGGTGGTCGTTCGAGGCGGCCGACGCCTCGTTCGAGCTGCTGGTACGGGCCGAGCTGAACGGCGGGGTCACTCGCCCGTTCGCGCTGGAGAGCTACCGGGTGCAGGTCGAGCACCGCGAGGACGGCGCGGTGGTCAGCGAGGCGACGGTCAAGGTACGGGTACGCGGTGAGCGCATCATCGCGGCGGCGGAGGGCAACGGCCCGGTCAACGCCCTCGACGAGGCGCTGCGCGTGGCCCTCGTCAAGCACTACCCGGAGCTGTCGACCTTCGAACTGGCCGACTACAAGGTGCGCATCCTCGAAGGCAGCCACGGCACCGGCGCGGTGACGCGGGTACTGCTGGAGACGGCCGGCGGCAACGGCGACTGGACCACGGTCGGGGTACACGAGAACGTGGTCGAGGCGAGCTGGCACGCGCTGGTCGACGCGCTCAGCTACGGCCTGTCCCAGCAGCACCTGCCCGCCTGATCGTCACAGCGTGCCGGAGGTCGTGGCCCCCGCGCCACGACCTCCGGGCGTTCAGGGGCCGGGCAGCACCAGCTCCGTGTAGATGGCCCGGTGGTCGCTGCCGGGGACCTGGTACGCGTCGTAGCCGGTCACACCCACCCGTCGATCGGCCAGCACGTGGTCGATGGTCACCCCGGGGATCCACGACCTCCCGTCGTACGGCCAACTCGCCGTGAACCCGCGCCCGCGTACCGAGGCGGCGTCCCGGTACCCGGTCTCGATGAGTTGGCGCAGGCGTACGTGGTCGAGGGTGGCGTTGAAGTCCCCGATCAGGACCCGTACCACCCCGTCGGGGCTGGCGGGCGGCTCGGCCGACAGGTCGATGCGCGAGCAGTCCGGCGGCAGCGGTGCGCAGGGGTGCGCCGACTCGACCGCGACCGTGACCGCGCCGGGCACCCCGATCGTGGCGGTGGCCTGGGTGAAGCCCGAGGGGAGGGTACGCAGGCCGTCGTCGCGCAGCGGAAACCGGCTGAACAGCCCCGAGCCGCCGGCGCCGGGCTCCGGGTAGGAGACCCGGTGGGGGAGCAGGTCCGCCAGTCCGGCCGCATCGAGCGCCCGCTCCGCCTCCGGCGTGAACTCCTGCACGGCGAGAAGTTGTACGCCGTTGCGGCGTACCAGGTCGACGATCGCCCCGGCGTCGGCGCTGCCGATCATCATGTTGGAGCTGAGTACCCGCAGCCGGGGCCCGCTGCCGGCGCCGCCACCGGCGGCCAGGCCGCGCGGCACGACGCAGACCAGCAGGGCGATCGCCACCACGCCCGCCACCGCGGCCGGCCACCACGCGCGCAGTGCCGTGGCCAGGCCGACCACCGCGAGGGCGCCGACGGCGACGTACGGGGTGAACGCGACCAGCGGGAACAGCGGGCCGCCGAAGCGGTCCAGGCCGAACACGCGTACCAGGGCCCACGCGGCGAAGCCGGCCACGATCAGCCACAGCACCAGGCGTACGCCGGTGTGGACCGTCGTGGTGGTTCGCTGAGCGGACGCCTGGGAGATCGTCATGCTCGTGAACCTAGCCGTCATGTCGCCCACCCCTGCCCCGCTTCGCCGGATCATCACGACGTCTTCACGACGACGGTGGACCCGTGACGCGCGACGAACGCCGACGCGCAGGGTATCGAGGTGGGGCTAGGGTCCCGACAGGGGTCAGGCCCGGCTGAATCGGTTCAGGTGCGTGCGACTACGCAGGAAACGGCGCTGGTTGGGCATCTGCGGCGGGTCGCCGGTCACCGGCAGCCCGTACCCGGCGAGGGTATTGGCGGCACCGTTGGCGGCGTCACAGGGGCAGGGGCGTCCGCAGGCCTCGCAGAGTCCGGTCTCCCGCTGGATCCGGTGGACCGCCAGGGTCACCTTGGCTCTGGCGATCCGGTTGCGGAGCTCGTGCGGAGAGTTGGGTGCGGTGGTCATCGGTGCACTCCTGGATCGGCCCGTACGGGCATCGAGAGCAACAGCCGTCCCCTGTACATTCGTCCTTGCGAAGCCGGTCAAACAACCGCCATCTGACCCGAGTCGTCACCCCAGGTAGGGCTCGGATCAGCCGAGCGTGTCGCCTAAAGATGGGACCGGGCCCCCGTTTATCGCCAGACGAAAAGGGCATTGATCACTGTTAACCCGGTGAAACGGTTAACGGCTCCGATTGGCGTACGCGCTGACGGCGAGCTCCACCCGGGAGTTCAGGCCGAGCTTGGCGAGGATGTGCGACACGTGGTTGCGCACGGTCCGCCGAGACAGGTACAGCTCGGCGGCGATGGCGGGGTTCGAGCGGCCCTCGACCACGAGCCCGGCGACCCTGCGCTCGGTCTCGGTCAGCGCCTCCCAGCCGCTCTTCGGGCGCGGCCGGACATGCCGGTACCGGATCCCCGCGCCCTTGAGCCGCGCCTGCGCCCGGTCGAGGTCCCAGGCGGCGCCCACCCGCTCGTAGCAGCCGATCGCCGAGTCCAGGGCGGCCCGCGCCGGCGCGACGCTGCCCGCCGCCGCCAGGACGTCGGCCGCCTCCTCGTACGCGTACCCCTGGTACAGCGGCCGGCCGGCCTCGCCGTACGTCTCCGCCGCGGTGAGCAGCAGGGCCGGGTCGGCCTCGGCGACGCCCCGGCACAACTCGGCGGCCGCGCGTACGTGGGGGCCGGCGTGCCGGGCGGCGAGCCGGCCGAGCGCGTCCGCGGCCGTACCGGCCCGCGCGCGCTCCCCGGTACTGCCGGCCAGCCGGGCCAGGTCGGCGGCGAGGCAGGTCCACATCGGACCGGGGTGGCAGGCGTCGAGCAGGGTCAGCAGCGCGCGGTGGGGGTCGCCCGCGCGCTCCCACGTCAGGGTCCGCGCCGACAGGCGCAGCCGCCCCCAGTACGGGTGCGGGTCGGGGCGGGCCAGCGCGTCGGCGTACGTGTCGAAGTCGCCGCGGTGCATCGCGATCAGGGCGGCCTGGCTGCGCAGCGCTTCCGCGACGCCCAGCCGGTCGGGCGCGTCGAGCCCGAGCAGGACGTCCGCGAGCGCGTCGTCCCACCGGCCGTGCAGGTACCGGCCCCGGGCGCTGGCCAGGTGGTGCCAGGTGAGGAAGGGCTGGCCGCCACGCTCGGCGTGCCGGCGGCCGTCGCAGCAGGCGGCGTCCGCCTCCCCGAACCGGTCCAGCTCCAGCAGGCAGAGCGCGCGTACCAGGTGGGGCGCGAACGGCCGGTCGGGCTGGATCTGGTCGTCGCCCAGCGCCACGAGCGCCCGGTCCGCGAGGTCGAGGGCCTCCCGGGGGCACTTCCGGATCAGCCGTACCGCGGAGCTTGCCGCCAGGGCGTACGCGGCGTCGTAGCCACCGGCGCCCGCCAGTGCCTGTTCGGCGGCCACGTCGGCCGCCTCGACGCGGCCCAGCAGCAGCAGACACTGGGCGACGAATCCGTGGAAGCGGGCCGCCTCAGCGGCGCTCAGCCGCGCGCCGGCCAGCACCTCCTCCGCGACGGTCAGGGCACTGTCGACGCGTCCGCTCTGCAGGTACGCCTGGGCCAGCAGCCACCGCAGCGTCACCCCCCGGGCGCCGCCGGGTAGCGCCTCGCCGCCCGACGGCGCCCCACCCCCCGGCAGCGAGTCGTTGGCCTGCGGTAGCGCCTCGCTATCCAGCGTCGGCTCGCTGCCCGGCAGCGAGTCGTTGGTCTCCGGTAGCGCCTCCTGGGCGGCTCGCTGCGCGTCGGCCGGGCGACCGGCCCACAGCAGCGCCCGCGCGTACTGCACCCGCAGGATCTGCGGCGCGTCGGCGGCCCGCTGCGCGAGCGTCCGCTCCAGCAGCGGCGTGGCAAGCTCCGGAGCGCGGGTGACCAGCGCCTCCGCCGCCCGTGTCAGCCAGTCGACCAGGTCCGGGGCCAGCCCGGTGGCGGCGGTCAGGTGCCGCGCGACCCGTTCGACCCGCGCGCCGGCGGTCGCCAGGGCCCGTCCGGCGCGCAGCCGCAGCGCGTCCGCGGCGGACGCCGAGAGGTCCTCGGCGAGTACCCGACGGATCAGGTCGTGCCGGAACACCAGTTGGTCGCCGGCGTCGACGAGCAGACCCGCCGCCACCGCCTCGTTGACCGGCTGCCACAGCAAGATCACCGGTATACCGAGGACGGCCGCCAGTTCGGTCAGGTCGACCCCGGGGCCGCCGAGGACGGCTGCTGCCCGCAGCAGGCCGAGCGCGGCCGGGGACATCGGCTCCAGCCGGCGCCGGATCAGGTCGAGCAGGGGCGGCGGTACCTCCGGAAGGGCACCGCCGCCGCGGAGCGTGGCCGCGCCCTGGACGAGCCGGATGCGGCCGGTACGGGCGAGCGCCCCCAGCAGCTCGGTCACGTAGCGCGGGTTGCCGCCGGCCCCGGCGAGCACGCCGTACAGGTCGGGGCCGGGCGGTGCGCCGAGCAGCGACGTCACCAGCTCGGCGACCTCGGGTTCGGGCAGCGGCCCGAGGGGCATCGACTCCGCGCCCCGGCCGAGCAGGCTGCGCAGCAGCGCGTCGAGCGGCTCGCTGCGCGGGGTGGGCCGGTAGGCGGCGACGAGCAGCAGTGGAAGCTGGCGGACCGCGCGGTCGACGCAGCCGAGCAGCAGCAGGCTGGACGGGTCGGCCCACTGGAGGTCGTCGACGAGGACGACCATCGGGGACGTCGCGCACCACCGTTCGATGCGCCCGATGACCGCCTTGGTGATCACGAGATGGTGGTCCGTGACGGCCGGCTCGCCGGGCGGGCACCGGTCCAGCCACGACCGGATCACCCCGTACGGCGGGGGCGGGTCGAGCGGGATGCCGCCGCCGCGCAGGACGCGGGCGCCGAGCCGGCGCGCCTCGTCGGCGGCGTGGGCCAGTAGCGCGCTCTTGCCGATGCCGGCTTCACCCTCGACCAACAGGGCCGCGCCATGCCCCATGGCCGCCCGTCCGACCAGCTCACGCAGGTGCGTGAGCTGGTCTCTCCGCCCAACGACGGTTGTGCGCATCGGCACCTACCCGTGTCTGAGGACCTCGCGGGCGATGTCCACCCGCGAACGTGCCTTGAACTTCACGAGGATGTTGGACACGTGCGACTGCACCGTGCGAGGCGAGAGCAGCAGCTCGGCGGCGATGTCCGGATTGGACAGTCCTTGCGCCACCAACCCCGCGATCGTCACCTCGGTGGGCGAGAGCGCGGCCCAGCCGTACGTGGGCCGGCGGCGCGGACCTCGCGCCCCCCACCGGATACCGTACGGGCGGACGCTGGCTGCGGCCCGCCGTAGATCCCATTGGGCGCCGAGGCCCGCGTACACCTCCATGGCCGGCGCCAGGGCGCACTTCGCGGCCTGGCGTTCGCCCCGCCGTGCCAGCACGAGCGCCAGGTCCTCGCAGGTGCGGGCGTACTCAACGGTGCGTCCGGCCGCGTGCAGGTAGCGGCCGGCTCTCGTCAGGAGATCGGGGTCGCCGGTGAGCAGCCCGAGGCAGCGCTCCACGGCCGCGACCCGGCCGGGGATGGCCGGCCCGGGATCCCGCTCGCACAGCTCGGTGGCCTGGCGCGCGGTGTCGAGATCTCCGATAGCCATGGCGGCCCGTACCACGTCGGGCAGGGGAGTGTGGCGCTCCATCCGCGCGTACCGCGGTTCGAGGAGCTCCCGCCACTGGAGTACGGCGTCCTCGGGTCGGCCGTCGCGCTCGGCCAGCATCGCGCGGGCCGCGATCAGGAAGCCACGGTTGGCCACGTCGAACGCGGTCGAGGTGTGTTGATCGGGGTACGCCTCGACCCGGGCCGAGGCGGTGGCCCGATCGTCGCGGTGGCAGGCGATGAGCGCGCGGACCCCGACCGCGATCGGTGCCAGCCGGGGGCTTTCCGGCAGGTCGCCGGCGGTCTCAAGCTCCGAGAGCGCGTCGTCCCAGCGTCCGGTCCAGAAGTGTACGACCGAGGCGGGCGCGTGGAAGCGCGCGAGCCCGGCGTACCCGGCCCGCCGCTCCGCCAGGTCCCGCGCGTCGGCGAGGCTGCGCTCGGACTCCGCCAGGCGGTCGAGGATCGACAGCGCCAGCGCCCGGTTGCCGAGAAGCAGCAGCCGCAGCTCGAGGTGCTCCATGTCGTCGGCGAGCAGCTCCAGCGCGCGGTCGAGATGGCCGAGTCGGGTTTCCTGGTCCCGGCGCATCAGGGCGATCGTGGACAGGCTGAGCAGGCAGTACCCGATCGCCAGCCGGTCACCGGAGGCGGTGGCGGAGGCCAGGCTCGCCGCCGCGATCGCCTCCGCCTCGTCGAGGTCGTCCACGGAGGTGGAGTGGATGCGGGCCGACATCGCCTCCAGGCGCGCCCGCCATACGGCCGGTACGTGGGGCTGGCGCAGCCCGTGCTCGACCACGCGCCGCGCGTCGCCGTAGCCGCCGGCCCGCAGCAGCCGCTCGCCGAGGATCCACCGCATCTCCGCGGCGAGCGCCGGGTCGCCGGTGTGCGCGAGGACCTGTCGTGCCCGCGCCTCGGCGTCGCGCCCCAACCGGAACAGCACCCGTACCAGCGCGCCGGCCAGTACCTCCCAGTGCGGCGCCCCCGGCAGTAGCTGGCCGACGGCGCGGTCCAGCAGCTCCGCGGCGACGGTCGGCGCGCGGTCGATCAGTTGCGGGGCGGTACGGGCCAGCCACCCGGTGGCCCACCCGTCCACGGCGGGGCCGGCCGGCAGCAGTTGGGCGGCGACCCGCTCCGCGCCCGCGCCGGTGGCGGCGAGCGCCTCGGCCGCGTGCCGGTGCAGGGCCGACCGCACCACGCCCGGCATCTCCTCGTACAGCGCCTGGCGGATCAGCGGGTGCCGGAACGACAACCGGATGCCGGGCGTGATGACACCCGCCGCCGTCGCCTCGGCGAAGACGCCGTCGAGGTCGCGGGGTGGCTGTTGCAGTACCGCGGCCACGTCGTCGAGCGAGAACTCCGGACCCAGGAGCGTGGCGACCCGTAGTGCGGTGGTCGCGCCCGGGGACAGGAAGCCCAGCCGTCCGGCGATCGCCGCGGCGAGCGTCGCGGGAGCCCGCCTCGTCGACCCGCCCACCAGCTCCGCCCGCCCGGCGGCATCCGCCGCGATCGCCGCCTCCCGTACCAGCGCGTCGACCAGTTCCCGCAGGTACAGCGGGTTGCCGCCGGCGTGCGCCGACAGCGACCGCAGCCTGGGCCCGGCGGGCGCGCCGGCGAGCCCGGCGACCAGTTCGGCGACCATCGGCTCCGGCAACGGACCGAGCCGGATCAGGGTGCCGCGGGACACCGCCTCGGCGCGCAACCGGTCCAGCTCGGCGCGGTGCGGCACCGGCCGGTACGCGCCGACCAGCAGCAGCGGGAGGTGCTCCACGGTGCGGGTCAGCCGCTGCCAGGCCAGTAGGCTCGTCTCGTCGGCCCACTGCAGGTCGTCGGCGACCAGAACGAGGGGACCGTCGGCGCAGAGCTTCTCCACGAAGGTCAGCGCCTCGTCGACCAACGCGGCCATCGGATCGCCGCCGGAGGCGACGGTGCCCGACAGGTGGTGTCGAAGGATCGCGGTGACGTCCAGCCGGTGCGGGTCCGCCGACCGCGACTCGATCTCCAGGCAGTCCAGCAGCAATCGGAGCGGGAAGCGCGGGCTCAGCTCGTCGGCCACGGACCATCCGATCTCGCAGCCCATCCCGGCGGCCTCGACCAGTCCGTGGTACAGCAGGGCGGACTTGCCGATGCCGGGTTCGCCCTCGACCAGGACGACGCCACCCCGGCCGGAGGCGACACCGGTCAGCGTCGATCGGAGAAGCTCCATTTCGGAGCCCCGTCCGACGACGGTGGCGGGCTCTGGCCCGGGCGACATGCACCTAAGCCTATTGGGACGTGCGCGCCGCGCGAGCCGGACGAGCTGTACGTCGGCCGCCGGCAGAAGTGCTCAGGGCGGCTGCCTGCCGGTTCAGGTGACTCTGCCGGCTGTTGATTCTCACTCACCGCAACTTTGCCCATTCCGAGAATCTGCATCTGCACGCGCATCCGACGCCGGAACCCCACCGGTGCGCGGCGAATGTACAGAATTGAAGGCGTGATCCAATCACGTTCTCAGCGCGACGACGGCCCGTCGCGCCCGACCGACGAGGCGATGGCGGCCCGCGCCGTCCGGCTGGAGCGGCTGTTCGGCAAGCTCGACCCGGCCCACCTGCCCGGCTGGCTGCGCCCCACCGGGGGAGAGACGCGCTGGCCGGCCGCGCTGGCCGTCCTGGTCGCGATCGCCCTTCAGCTCGTACTGCCGCCGAAGTTCGCGTTCGGACCGCGCTGGCTGCTGCCGCTCGTCGAACTGCTACTGCTCTGCCTGCTGGTCGCCATCAACCCGGTGCGGATCAACCGGGAGTCGGGGGTGCTGCGTACCGCCGGTATCGCGCTGATCGCCGTCGCGTCGCTCGCCAATGCCTGGTCGGCCACGCTGCTGGTCCGCCAGCTGGTGCACGGCGGCTTCGCCGACGCCGGACCACTGCTGCTCACCGGCGGCGCGATCTGGCTGACCAACGTGATCGTGTTCGCGCTGTGGTACTGGGAGGGCGACCGGGGCGGCCCCGCGGCCCGGGCCCACGCCCGCGAGGACTACCCGGACTTCCTGTTCCCCCAGATGGCCACGCCCGAGATGGTGCACCGGGACTGGGAGCCGCGCTTCGTCGACTACCTGTACGTGTCGTTCACCAACGCCACCGCGTTCAGCCCGACGGACACGATGCCGCTGTCCCGCTGGGCGAAGATGACCATGATGGGTCAGTCGGCGGTCTCGCTGCTGATCGTCGCGCTCGTGGTGGCGCGGGCGGTCAACATCCTGCGCTGACGTCGTCGCGGTTGCCGGCCCGGGCGGCGCGGTCGCCTGCTCGGGCGGCGACGTCGACCAGCGCGGCCCGCAGCGGTGCGGCCCGCTCCGCGAAGCTCCGCTGCGCGGCGACGTACTCGGCACGCCCTTCGGCGGTCTCGATCTCCACCGGCGGGTAGCCGAGGTCGGTCAGGTCGTACGGGCTGGCCCGCATGTCCAGCGTCCGGATGTCGCGGGCCAGCGCGAAGCAGTCCGCGATCAACTCGGCGCTCGTGAGGGGCTGGAGCTTGTAGGCCCATTTGTAGAGATCCATGTTCGCGTGCAGGCAGCCCGGCTGTTCGTTCTCCGCCTGGGTTTCCCTCGTCGGGCGCAGTAGGTTCAGCGGCCGGGCCGGGGCGGTGAAGAACCGGTACGCGTCGAAGTGGCTGCACCGGATGCCGCGCTCCTCGACGACGCGGGCGACGCCCTCCGGCGGCAGGCGCAGCGGCCAGGCGTTGTGCCGGACCTCGGCCTGGGTCTGCCGGTAGACCATCGCCCACTCGTGGACGCCGAAGCAGCCGAAATGCGCCGGGCGCGTCAGGGTGGCGGCGAGCAGGTCCCCGATCCACCGGACCGACTCGCCGCGCCGGGCGAGGAACGCCTCGACGTCCACCGTGAGCCCGTCCGCCACGTCCCGGTACCCGGGACCGAGGTCCACGGCCCGGTACTCGGGACCGAGGTCGGTGGCGCCGGCCAGCACGACGCCGGCTCCGGGGTGCCAGCGGCGCAACTGCGCCGGCCGGTACGAGTAGTAGGTGAAGAGGAAGTCCTCGACCGGATGCCTGACCCCGGCCCGCCGGCGGGCGAGGTGCGGCCCGACCCACGCGTCGACCCGCGCCGTGTGCGCGGCCGAGCGCTCTCGCCACTCGGACTCGGACAGGACCCTCACCCACCAAGTGTGGCAGGCCCGCCGGGTGGTCCCGGTGATGACTGGGAGAATGCGGGCTGCGAGCCGACCACCTGTGGAAAGGTCTGTACTCCCGTGGCACGAGAGATCAACAAGGACACCGTGCTGTGCATGTCGCTGGCCTCGCGGCCGAGCAACCACGGGACGAGGTTCCACAACTTCCTCTACGAGGAAATGGACCTCGACTTCGTGTACAAGGCGTTTACGACCACGGACCTCGCCGCCGCGATCGGCGGTATCCGGGCGCTCGGCATCCGCGGCTGCGGCGTCTCGATGCCGTACAAGGAGGCCTGCATCCCGTACCTGGACGCCCTGGACGACTCCGCGACCGCGATCCAGTCCGTCAACACGATCGTGAACACCGACGGCCGGCTGGCGGCGTACAACACCGACTACATCGCGATCGCCAAGCTGCTGGCCGAGTACTCGGTCGATCCGGCCGGTGATTTCGCTGTGCTCGGCAGCGGAGGCATGGCCAAGGCGGTGGTCGCGGCGCTGCGGGACGCCGGGTTCGCCTCCGGTACGGTCGTTGCCCGCAACCAGACCACCGGTACCGCCCTGGCCGACCAGTACGGGTACGCCTGGCGGCCGGAGCTGGGATCGAGCCGGCCGCGCCTGATCGTCAACGCGACCCCGGTCGGGATGGCGGGCGGTCCGGCCGCCGACGACGTACCGGTCTCCCCGGACGTCGTGGACGCGGCCGAGACCGTCTTCGACGTCGTCGCGATGCCCGCTGTGACGCCTCTTGTACGCCTCGGGCGTGACCGGGACAAGAAGGTGATCACCGGTGCCGAGGTCGCCGCGCTCCAGGCGCTGGAGCAGTTCGTCCTTTACACCGGTGTGCGCCCGACCGACGAGCAGGTGCGGCGGGCGGCGGAGTACGCCCGCTCGTAGCCGGTCCCCTCAGCGCAACTGCGCGGCGGCGTCCGGGGGCAGATGACGTGCCAGCGCGGCGGTCAGCGCGGCGCGGCCGGGAACGAGCGTGCCGATCGGCACCACGACAGGCTCGGCGCCACGGCCCTTCAGGTACGCGCTCTTGGCCGGATCCCCGTCGGCGCGGTCGGTCGGGATCACCCGCATCCGGGTGAACGGTCCCCAGCCCCGGAACCGGACCGCCCCGATCACGCCCCAGGGCACCCGCAGCTCGCCGTACTTGGGGAGTCGCAGGTCGAGGCCGGCTGGCGAGACCGTGATCCGTACCTGCCTGCGGCTCCCGAGCAGGCCCGCCTGCGCAGCCATCAGTCCGCCGATCAAGCCCGGCAGAGGAAGGTCGGTGATCAGCCAGAACGCCGTGCAGACGAGCACCGTGATCGGCACCGTCACGGCGAGCTCACGCGCGAGCGAGCTTCGGAAGACGACCGGGTCGGACATCGCGGCTCCCATCCCGTGGGACCCGCATCGTACGGGCGGCGAGCCCGCCAGCGGTGCCCGTGATCACGGTGCGGGATAGATTTGCCTGATGCGTATCGCTCGTTTCGCCCACGCCGGTGGGATGTCGTTCGGTGTCGTCGAAGGAGAGCCCGAGGCCGGTGCTGAGGCGCTGACCGTGGCCCAGATCGAGGGCCACCCGTTCGGTGAGATCCGTTTCACAGGGGAGCGCTGGGCGCTCCCCGACATCCGTCTGCTCTCGCCCATTCTGCCGAGCAAGGTCGTCGGGATCGGCCGCAACTACGCCGAGCACGCCGCCGAACTGGGCAACGAGGTGCCCGCCGAGCCGCTGATGTTCCTCAAGCCGACGACCTCCGTGATCGGACACGGCGACGTGGTACGCCTGCCGCCGCAGTCCAAGCAGGTCGAGTACGAGGCCGAGCTGGCCGTCGTGATCGGGGCGTCGGGCGCGCGCCGCGTGGACAAGGCGGGCGCCGCGAAGGCCATCTTCGGGTACACCTGCGCCAACGACGTGACCGCGCGGGACCTGCAGCGCAAGGACGTCCAGTTCACGCGGGGCAAGGGGTTCGACTCGTTCTGCCCGCTGGGCCCGTGGATCGTTACCGGGGTGGACGCCTCCGACCTGGAGGTTCGCTGCGAGGTGCTGCCGGCCGGCTCCCCGCCCGGCACCGAGCCGGAGGTGCGCCAGCTCGGGCGTACCAGCCAGATGATCTTTGATCCGGCGACACTTGTGTCATACGTGTCACACGTCATGACGCTCCTGCCTGGGGACGTCATCCTGACGGGCACGCCCTCAGGGGTGGGGCCGATGGCAGCCGGCGACACCGTGAGCGTGAGGATTGAGCAGGTCGGGACGCTGACGCACCGGGTCATGACGCTCGAATAGGGGCCCCGCCAGGGCGCCGCGACGCGCTGAGGGGGGAGCGGATTTGGCGGTGCAACGGTACTCGGGTAAAGTTCCTCCCCGGTGCAGCGAGCACCGGTGGGGTATGGGGTAATTGGCAGCCCGGCTGATTCTGGTTCAGCTAGTCTAGGTTCGAGTCCTGGTACCCCAGCTGTATCGATGTTCGCATCGATACCCTTGGCCCCGTCGTCTAGCGGCCTAGGACGCCGCCCTCTCAAGGCGGTAGCGCCGGTTCGAATCCGGTCGGGGCTACAAGGAAAGGCCCGCCACCCTTCGGGGTGGCGGGCCTTTAGCGTTACCGGGGTGCGGGAGGCAGGCGAACGCGCGGGTCAGGCCGCTACGGGGGCGCGCAGCGGCCTCAGGCGCCCGCTACAGGCCCGACAGGCGCTGCCCGGCGCGGATCACGGCCATCGCATGCCGATCGCCTGGCCGGCGTCCCAGCCGCTCGATCGGGCCGGAGATGCTGATCGCGGCGATCACCCGGCCGGTACGGTCGCGGATCGGCGCGGAGACGCTCGCCACACCGGGCTCGCGCTCGGCGACGCTCTGTGCCCAGCCTCGACGGCGTACCTCGGCCAGGGTGCGGCCGGTGAACTTGCAGCGGGGGAGCAGCGGCATCACGGCCTCGGGGGGCTCCCAGGCGAGCAGGACCTGGGCGGCGGACCCGGCCGTCATCGGCAGTACGGAGCCGACCGGGACGGTGTCGCGAAGACCACTCGACCGCTCGGCCGCCGCCACGCACAGCCGCTCGTCGGCGCGGCGCAGGTACAGCTGGGCGCTCTCGCCGGTGGCGTCGCGCAGCGCGGCCAGCATCGGCTCGGCGGCGGTCAGCAGGACGTCGGGTGCGGCGTTGGCGAGCTCACCGAGGCGCGGACCGGGCCGCCAGCGTCCCTGGGTGTCCCGAACCAGCATCCGATGGATCTCCAGGGCCTGTGCCAACCGGTGCGCGGTGGCCCGGGGAAGCTTCGTCCGCTCGACGAGTTCGGCCAGGCTGGCGCCGTCCACGCAGGCGGAAAGGATGACCACCGCCTTGTCGAGCACGCCGACACCGCTCATACTGTGTCCCACGAACCGAAACTTACCTCCCAAACTTTAGGATGTCCAGATGCTGGGAGAAGCACCACGCACCCTGTCCGAGAAGGTCTGGGACGCACACGTCGTCCGCGCCGCCGACGGCGAGCCTGACCTTCTGTACATCGATCTGCATTTGCTCCACGAAGTGACGAGTCCGCAGGCCTTCGACGGTCTGCGGATGGCCGGGCGGCAGGTCCGCAGGCCTGACCTCACGCTCGCCACCGAGGACCACAACACGCCCACCGACAACCTGATCACGATTGCTGACCCGGTCAGCCGCATCCAGATCGAGACCCTGCGCAAGAACTGCGCCGAGTTCGGGGTCCGGCTGCACCCGCTGGGCGACGCCCAGCAGGGCATCGTGCACGTGATCGGGCCGCAGCTCGGGCTGACCCAGCCGGGCATGACCATCGTCTGTGGCGATTCGCACACCGCCACCCACGGCGCGTTCGGCGCGCTGGCCTTCGGTATCGGTACCAGTGAGGTCGAGCACGTCCTCGCCACCCAGACCCTGCCGCAGCAGAAGCCGAAGACCATGGCCGTGAACGTCACCGGGGAGCTTCCGACCGGCGTCACCGCCAAGGACCTGATCCTGGCGCTCATCGCCAAGGTGGGCACCGGCGGCGGCCGCGGCCACATCGTGGAGTACCGGGGGCCGGCCATCGAGAAGTTGTCGATGGAGGGCCGCATGACCATCTCGAACATGTCCATCGAGTGGGGCGCCAAGGCCGGTCTCATCGCGCCGGACGAGACCACGTTCGCGTACCTGGAGGGCCGGCAGTACGCGCCGAAGGGCGCCGACTGGGAGCGCGCCCTCGAGTACTGGCGGAGCCTGCGCACCGACGAGGGCGCACGCTTCGACACCGAGGTGACGATCGACGCCTCCACGTTGACGCCGTTCGTCACCTGGGGCACCAACCCGGGTCAGGGCGCCCCGCTCGACTCGGTCGTGCCGGACCCGACCAGCTTCGACGACGCGGTCGAGCGCACCGCCGCTCAGAAGGCCCTGGAGTACATGGACCTGCGGCCCGGTACGGCGCTGCGGGACGTGGCCGTGGACGTCGTGTTCCTGGGCTCCTGCACCAACGGGCGTATCGAGGACCTGCGGGCGGCGGCCGAGGTGCTGCGAGGCCGCAAGGTGGCCGACGGCGTACGGATGATGGTCGTCCCGGGCTCGGCCGCGGTACGGGCGGCGGCGGAGGAGGAGGGCCTGCACGAGGTGTTCACCGCCGCCGGTGCGGAGTGGCGCTTCGCCGGCTGCTCGATGTGCCTGGGTATGAACCCGGACACGCTCAAGCCCGGCCAGCGTTCGGCCTCCACCTCCAACCGCAACTTCGAGGGCCGGCAGGGCCGTGGTGGCCGTACCCACCTGGTCTCCCCGCCGGTCGCGGCGGCGACCGCCGTGACCGGCCGTCTGACGGCGCCCGCCGAGCTGAGCTGAGGTAAGGACCCATGGAGAAGTTCACCGTTCACACCGGCACCGCGGTGCCGCTGCGTCGATCCAATGTGGACACGGATCAAATCATCCCGGCCGTGTACCTGAAGCGTGTCACCAAAACGGGTTTCGCCGACGGTCTGTTCAACGCCTGGCGCGCCGATCCCGAGTTCGTGCTCAACAATCCGGTGTACGGCGGCGCCTCCATCCTCGTCGCCGGCCCCGAGTTCGGTACCGGGTCGTCGCGTGAGCATGCCGTGTGGGCGTTGCGGGACTGGGGTTTCCGCGCGGTCATCGCGCCGCGATTCGGGGATATCTTCCGGGGCAACGCGCTCAAGGACGGACTGCTGCCGGTGGAGCTCGAAGGCGCCGCCATTGAGGTTCTCTGGAACGCCGTGGAGGCCGATCCCGCGCTTGCCGTGACGGTCGACCTCCAGGCTCGGGAAGTCCGTGCGGGCGACAATGTCTGGGCCTTCCCGCTCGACGATTTCAGTCGTTGGCGGCTACTCGAAGGACTCGACGACATCAGCCTGACGCTTCGTCATGAAGACGCTGTGACGGCTTATGAAGAGCGTCGTCCGGAGTGGAAGCCGGCTGTCATCTAGGGCTGGCACAGGGGTTTGGCCGGTGGTCCATTTGGGGCACCGGCCATATCTCTTATGCCACAACGATTTCTTTTTTCGAAAGTCTTTGTATCCTGGCAAGTGAGACGATGTTGCGTGCGCGGGATTCAATCGCGCAAGTCCAGGTACAGGGGGAATCGTGAACAAGGCAGAGCTCGTCGATGCGCTGTCAGCTCGGCTGGGGGACAAGAGGGCCGCATCGCAGGCGCTCGACGCTGTGCTGTCAGAGATCCAGAACGCCGTCACCAAGGGCGACAAGGTTGCCATTACGGGGTTCGGGGTCTTTGAAAAGAAGGTTCGTGCCGCCCGTACGGCGCGCAATCCGCGCACCGGAGAGGCCGTGAAGGTCAAGAAGACGTCCGTTCCGGCTTTCCGGCCGGGCGCCGGCTTCAAGGAACTGGTCGCGAGCGGCAAGGTGCCGAAGGCCGCCGTGGCGAAGAAGAACGCCACCAAGGCGGCGACCAAGGCCGCGCCGGCCCGCGCGACCGCCACGAAGACCGCCGCCGCCACGAAGACCGCCGCTGCCAAGGCCGCGCCGGCCCGGGCCGCGGCCAAGAAGACGGCGGCCGTCAAGACCACCAAGGCCGCCGCCGCGAAGGCGACCGCTACCAAGGCGACCGCTACCAAGGCAACCGCCACCAGGGCCACCGCCGCGAAGGCCACCGCCACCAAGGCCACCGCGGCGAAGACCACCAAGGCCACCGCGGCGAAGGCCACCAAGGCGACCAAGGCCGCTCCCGCCAAGCGCACGACCACCAAGGCCACCAGGGCCGCGGTGGCGACGACGCCGCGCAAGACCACCACGGCCAGGGCCACCACGGCCCGGACGACCGCCGCCAAGAGCACCGCCGCCAAGGGCACCGCAGCCAAGGCGACGCCGGCCACGAAAAGGGCCGCGGCCGCTAAGAAGCGCTGACCGTTACCGCCAATAGAAAAGAGCCGGGCACCTCGCCCGGCTCTTTTCTATTGCATCGCCCGCGTTTCCTACATTGGCGGGGGTTGAAGGTCGAGGCGATCCGCGCCGACGAAGTCGGTGCCCGCGAATCCGAGGACCCAGGCCGATCCCTTGGGCGTGCTCAACGAACCCGGGTCGCGTCCGAGCAACATTCCGACCACGCCCGGGATCAGCCCGCCCTGGCTGCAGACCACCGTCACGCCGTCCCGGGCGGCCAGTTCCCGGATGACCGCCGCGGCGGTCGGGGCGTCGGCACACTCGTCGAAGCGGTCGTCGACCTCGACCGGCAGGCCGGTGAGGGCGGCCAGCGGCTTCACCGTCTGGACACAGCGGTCGGGCCGGGCGCTGACGACCCGGGTCGGGGCGTACGCGGCCAGCAACGGCGCCAGCGCCTCCGCGGTGGCCTTGCCGTTCCCGTCGAGCGGGCGGTGGTCGTCGTCGCCGTCCCACGTGTCGCGGTCCCCGGCGTACGCGTGCCGCAGCAGCACGACGAGCCCGTCCACCCGCGACAGCGGCGGGTACGCCGCGAGGACGCCCCGGTCGTGCGCGTACGTGAGCAGCCGGATCGCCTGCGCCACCGGTACCCAGCGCACGTCGTCGACCTCGTCGTTGGGTACGAACTCCTCGGCATGGCGGCAGACCATGGCCCAGTAGTCGACGGACTTCTCCACATCCGGGTCGCCGGTGAGGTACTGCGTGCCGGGCAGGCGCAGGCGGGGAGCCGCGCGCACGGCCGTCTCCTCGTACACCTCCCGCACCGCACCGAGAAGCGGATGCTCGCCGGGGTCGAGCTTGCCCTTCGGCAACGACCAGTCGTCGTAGCGCGGCCGGTGGACGAGGACGACCTCGACGTCGCCACCCGCGCCGACGCGCCCGACGACGCCGCCGGCTGCTCTCACCACCCGCGTCACGACGGGAGCCAGGCGGTGAGACGCGGCTTGTTGGCCGCCTTCCAGACGGCCGGGAACATTTCGCGTACCCGCCGGATCGCGGCCCGCTCCCGCTCGTACAGCCGGCCGGCGGTGACGGCGAGCGCGTGGTTCCCCGCGTGGGTCTGGGAGATGGCCAGCCAGGTGTCGGCGGCCACCGCGGCGTCCTGGTGCTCGCCGAGCAGGTCCTGCACGTCGGCGAGGGCCTCGGCCAGGTCGGCCGCGTCCGAGCCGAGCACCGCCGCGACCGCGTCCACGGCGTACCGGGCCCGCTTGCCGCGTACCCGCGCCGCGTGCCAGGCGCCGTCCGGATCGCTCGCCGACAGCGCGGTGGCCTTGCCGAGCCGGCGCCACGGCTTGCGGACCAGACCGGGCAACACCTTGCGGGCCGGCGCGTCGGCGGCGGGCTGGAGCCGCGGTGCTCGTGCCGCCGCCAGCAACCGCTCCAGCAGTTCCAGGTAGCGCGGGGAGTCCAGCGCCGCCTCGAGGGCGCTGAGCGCCTCCTCCTGCCTGTCTGCGAGGTCGGCGTCGAAGCGGGTCAGCGCCGTCTCGTCGAGCGACGCCAGCGGGTCCGTACCCGCGGTGCGCTCCAGGCGCGACCGCAGCACCTCCGCGTCACGCGCGCCGCCGAGCAGGTCCGCCAGCCACTTGACGTCGGCGCGCAGCCCGTCCGCCCACTGCCGGTCGAGCAGGGGCCGGAAAGTCCGCAGGTCGCTGCGGAGCCGGCGGCAGCCGACCCGCATCCGGTGCACGGCGGTATCGCCGTCGGGGAGCGGTTCACGCAGGCGCACCAGCGGGTCGTACCCGAAAATCCGGCCGATATCACGGCGCAGCGTTTCCGTGATCGCGTTCGCCGCGCTGGCCTTGGGCGAGACCCGACCGGACGGCGGGGTCAGGTCGGGCGGCGTGGTCGCGGCGATACCCATGGCGCGTACATGTTTGGGCACGAAGTCGCCCTCGACCGCTCCCGCCTCGCGCAGCGCGTCGGCGACCTTGTTCAGCAACGCGCGCCGACCCGCGTACCGCTCGACCTCGACCTCCCGGAACGTCGACGCGACCCGCCGCCCCGAGAGCACCCGCACCGTGTCATCGGCGATCTCGGCCAGCAGTTGGTCGTCAGCGTCGCACAGGTCGTAGCGGCGGCGCACGGTGCGCATCGACGCCGACGGCGCGAGCGGGGCGCCCCGGTGCAGCGCGGTCAGCAGCCGTACGAACTCGCCGGGCACTGCGCCGGCCCGCCCGGTACGGGAGATCTCGCGCCGGATGCCGGTCGTGTCGGTGGGCAGCTTCACCGTCCACGGCGCGTCGTCGCCGTGGCGGTGCCGCAGCGACACTCCGGCGCGCGCCAGGCGCAGGTCGGTGGTGTCGTAGTAGGTGGCGCGCAGGGTGACCGGAGGTTTGGCCACCACCCGGCCACCGTCGGGCAGGCAGCCCGTCAGGTCCGGAACCGCGAAGGCCGGGTCGACCTCGAACTTGCGCTCCTCTTCAAGCACCTGTTCATTCAACCTTGCCCACGATGCGCCGCAGTAGTGCTTCCTGCGGGTCGACCAGAGGTTGGTCGCTGTCGGGTCGGCGCCGGTGCCAGGTGCCGTCGGCCGCGAGGTCGAACGCGGCGGTGCACTCGGCGAAGGCCTCCCGCATCACCCGGTCCAGTTCCGAGCGCGCGGCCGGGTCGACGACCTGTACCAGCGCCTCGACCCGCCGGTCGAGGTTGCGGTGCATCAGGTCGGCCGATCCGATCCAGAACTCACCGGCGACGGCGGCGGACGGGCTCTCGTCGTCGCGCGAGACGGCCCCGTCGCCGAAGCGGAAGACCCGCGAGTGCTCCAGGAAGCGGCCCACGATCGAGCGCACCCGGATGCGCTCGGACAGGCCCGGCACGCCCGGCTTGAGGGTACAGATGCCGCGGATGACCAGGTCGACGTCGACGCCGGCCCGGCTGGCCCGGTAGAGCGCGTCGACGATCTCCTCGTCCACCAGCGAGTTGGCCTTCATCTGCACCAGGCCGGGCCGGCCGGCCCGGACGTGCTCGATCTCGCGCTCGATCCGCTCGATGATGCCGCTGCGAACCCCGTGCGGCGCCACGAGCAGGCGCCGGTACGCGGTCTGCCGGCTGTACCCGGTCAGCACGTTGAACAGGTCGGTCAGGTCGGCGCCCACCTCCGGGTCGGCGGTGAGCAGGCCGAAATCCTCGTACAACCGGGCCGTCTTGGGGTGGTAGTTGCCGGTGCCGATGTGGCAGTACCGCCGGATCTGGTTGCCCTCCTGGCGTACCACGAGCGCGGTCTTGCAGTGGGTCTTCAGACCGACCAGGCCGTACACGACGTGGCAGCCCGCCTTCTCCAGCATCCGCGCCCACCCGATGTTGGCCACCTCGTCGAAGCGCGCCTTCACCTCGACGAGTACCACCACCTGCTTGCCGGCCTCGGCGGCATCGATGAGCGCGTCGACGATGGGGGAGTCACCGCTGGTGCGGTAGAGCGTCTGCTTGATCGCGAGCACGTTCGGGTCGGCCGCGGCCTGCTCGATGAAGCGCTGCACGCTGGTGGAGAACGAGTGGTACGGGTGGTGCACCAGGATGTCGCCCCCGCGCAGCCGGGCGAAGACGCTGAGGGGGATCTCACCCTCGGCGAACTGCGGGTGAGTCGCCGGTACAAAAGGGGGGTCCTTCAGGTCCGGCCGGTCGGTGTCGTTGTAGACCTGCCACAACGACGACAGGTCCAGCAGCGCCGGTATCCGCATCACGTCGTGGGCGTCCATGTCCAGCTCGCGGACCAGCAGTTCGAGAACGTGGTCGGAGATGGACGCGGCGACCTCCAGCCGTACCGGAGGGCCGAAGCGCCGACGCGCGAGTTCGCGCTCGAGGGCCTGCAGCAGGTCCTCGTCGCGGTCCTCGTCCAGCTCGAAGTCGGCGTTGCGGGTCACCCGGAACAGGTGGTGCTCGACGACCTGCATGCCGGAGAAGAGCTGGCCGAGGTGGGCCGCGATCAGGTCCTCGACCGGCAGGAACCGGGTCGACGGCCCGTCGCCGCGCTCGCGCTCCACCGCCACGAACCGGGGCACGTTGTTGGGGACCTTCACCCGTGCGAACAGCTCCGGGCCACCGTCGGGGTCGCGCACGACCACGGCGAGGTTGAGCGACAGCCCCGAGATGTACGGGAACGGGTGCGCCGGGTCGACCGCGAGCGGGGTGAGCACCGGGAAGACGTGCTCGCGGAAGTACGCCCGCATCCGCTCGCGCTCGGGCGCCTCCAACTCGGCCCAGCGCACGATCCGGATGTTCTGCGCCGCCAGCGCGGGCTGTACCTCGCCCGCGAAGCAGCGGGCGTGGCGCCCCACCAGCTCCGCCGCCCGCTCGGCGATGCGCTGCAGTTGCTCGCGGGGGAACAGCCCGTCGGCGCCACGCATCGCGAGCCCGGTCTGCTTACGGCGCTTCAGCCCGGCCACCCGCACCATGTAGAACTCGTCGAGGTTGCTGGCGAAGATGGCCAGGAACTTGGCGCGTTCGAGCAGCGGCGTCCGGGGGTCCTCCGCCAGGGTGAGCACCCGGGCGTTGAAGTCGAGCCAGGACAGCTCGCGGTTGAGGTAGCGGTCGTCGGGCAGCGCGTCGGTGGCCGGCCCGGTGGGCCGCACCCCGGTCGCGGCCGGATCCGCGGGGTCCACCACATCCGCGGGGCGGATGGTCGTGTGCCTCGCTACCCGAGCACCCCGGCGGGTCCGCTTCGCCCCGTTGGCCTGTTCGGTCGAGGCCGGGTCAGCGGATCGGGCAGTGGCGCCGGCACGGCGGGAGGAGCGCGGGCTCGGGCTGGTGGTCACCAGACAATAATGACCAGGAAAAGTGCGAGGGCCAACGAAATCGACCGGCGTTCACGGGAGAGTGGGCAGCGTAACCCTTGTCACAGCGCCGGAAGGGTCGCGGTCGAGGCGGACCCGTTGGCCGAGCCGCAGCAGCCGCAGCCCGGAGGCGGCGAACGCCTCGGCGGGGAACGCCATCTCCGATCCGTCGTCGAGCAGCACGGTGCCCGAGCCGGTCCGCTCGTCGAACGTCGCCACCGTTGCCTGCATCGCGGGTCCCTTCGCGTACCTGGCTACCGGCCACCATAGCGTGCGGCGCCCACGAGTTCGGCCGTGTGGCGCCCCAGTCCGAGTGCCGTCGCGGCGGCGAGGTCGGCCTCGGTGTCCACGTCCTGGCGCAGCGACGGCCAGTCCCCGTCGAGGCGTACCGCCCCGGACAGGGCGTGGGCGTGGGCCGAGCCCGGGCCGAACCGGGGGTCCAGGTCGACGCCGGGCCGCGCGGCCAGCATGGCGGTACCGGTACCCGTGGCGTCCGCGACGTATCCGCGTGGCCGGTGCGACAGCGCGGTCAGCGCGGCGGTCAGCTCGTCCGGGCGCAGCGCCGGCAGGTCAGCGGTGAGGGCGACCACCGGCGCGCCCGCCGCCAGCGCCGCGCCGCGGGCGAGCGCCGCGTTGAGCCCGGCGTCCGGACGGTCCGGTACCCGCTCAGCGCCCAGCTCGGCGAGGGCCGCCGCGGCGGCCGGCTCGTCGGTGACCACGAGTGCGCGCCTGACCAGCGGGCACGCCAGTACGGCGGCGAGGGTGTCGCGGGCCATGGCGAGGACGAGGCGGTCGTGAAGCGACGCCGGGACCGCGCCCCGCAGCCGCGTCTTGGCCATGGCCAGCCGTTTCACCGGCATCACCGCGACCCATCCCGTTCCCGTCACATCCGGCATCCTCGCGTACGCCGGTGGTGGCGGCGCGGGTCGGGTCGGACGGGTACCCGGATGGCCGGGCACCCCGGTCCGACCCTCTCTGGCCCAACGCGGGTGCGGGCAGGCATGATGCGGAAGCCGGTAGGCGACGGGTGGGTGACTGAGGAGGGGCCGTGGCGCGACGAAGGCTCGGTTTCTGGCGCCGGCTGGCGGTCGCCCTCGTCAAACCGGTGCTGTGGGTGCTGACGCGGCGGACCTGGTCGGGCATGGAGCACGTACCCGCGAGCGGCGGCGTCATCTTCGTGGCCAACCACAACTCGCACGCCGACCCGCTGGTGGTGGCGCACTACATCTACGACGCCGGGCGCTGGCCACAGTTCCTCGCGAAGTCGAGCCTGTTCAAGATCCCGGTGCTCGGGCCGTTCCTGGCCGCGGTGCGCCAGATCCCGGTCTACCGGGGCACCGCCGACGCGGCCAAGGCGCTCGACGCGGCGGTGGCCGCCGTCAAGGACGGTGAGACGGTCCTCATCTACCCGGAGGGCACCACGACCCGCGAACCGGACCTGTGGCCGATGCGGGGCAAGACCGGCGTGGCCCGGCTGTGGTTGGCCACCGACGCGCCGGTGGTGCCGGTCGTGATGTGGGGCGCCGAGCGGATCTTCGACCCGCGTACCGCCAAGCTGAGCCTGCGCCCGCGTACCCCGGTGACCGTGGTCGCCGGCCCGCCGATCGACCTGTCGAACTGGCGGGCGGCGGAGCCGACCGCCACGACGCTGACGGAGATCACCGAGACCATCATGCTGCGGCTGCGTGACATGCTGGGGGAGATCCGGGGCGGCACGCCGCCGCCGCTGTACACGCCCACGCCCACGGGCCGACCGCGGGTCGAGGAGCGTCCGTGAGCCTGCACGACCAGCAGAGTGCCGCAGTGCGTGGTGGAAGGAACGAGCAATGAGCCAGGTGGCTGTTCTCGGCGCGGGTTCGTGGGGGACCGCGTTCGCGAAGGTCCTCGCCGACGCGGGCCAGGCCGTGACCCTGTGGGCCCGCCGGGCGGACGTGGCCGCCGCCATCCGGGACGAGCACGTCAACCCCGACTACCTGCCCGGTCTCCGGCTGCCCGACGCCGTGACCGCCACCGCCGACCCGCGGGAGGCGATCGAGGGCGCCGACCTGGTCGTCATCGCCGTCCCGTCCCAGACGCTGCGCGGCAACCTCGGTGACTGGGCCCGCCACCTCGCGCCCGACGCCACCCTCGTCAGCCTGATGAAGGGCATCGAGCTGGGCACGCTGAAGCGGATGAGCGAGCTGATCGTCGAGGCCGCCGGCGTCGAGCCGGACCGGGTCGCGGTGGTGAGCGGGCCGAACCTCGCGCCCGAGATCGTCACCGAGCAGCCCGCCGCGACGGTCGTCGCGTGTACCGACCCGGACCGGGCCGCGCACGTCCAGAAGGCCATCGCGACGCGGTACCTGCGCCCGTACACCAACGACGACGTGATCGGCTGCGAACTCGGCGGCGCGGTGAAGAACGTGATCGCCCTGGCGTCCGGGATGGCCGAAGGGCTGGGCTTCGGCGACAACACGAAGGCCATGCTGATCACCCGAGGGCTGGCAGAGACGGCCCGGCTGGGCGTGGCGCTCGGCGCCGACCCGCTCACCTTCGCCGGGCTGGCGGGGATGGGCGACCTCGTCGCGACGTGTTCCTCGCCACTGTCGCGCAACCGTACCTTCGGCGAGCACCTCGGCCGGGGCGAGACGCTGGAGCAGGCGCAGGCCGCCACCCGCTTCACCGCCGAGGGCGTCAAGAGCTGCCTGGCGATCCGGGACCTGGCCGTCAAGCACGGCGTGGAGATGCCCATCACCGAGCAGGTCGAACGGGTCTGCCACGAGGGGCTCGACCCGCGGGTGGCGGTGGGGGCGCTGATGAGCCGGGAGCCGAAGTCCGAATGAGTTCTCCCGCTGACTACGGCGACAGCACCCGCAGCGTGCACGCCGGCCTGCCGGAGGCTGCCCTTCCGGGCCAGCCGTTCCTGCCCGGGCCGGTGTTCGCGGCCCCGTACCACCTGGACCCGGTCGCCGGACCGCAGGCGGGCGTGGACGGGTACGGGCGGCCCGACAACGCCACCCGGCGGGCGTTGGAGACCGCGATCGGGGAGTTGGAGGGTGGCGAGTGCGTCACCTTCGCCTCGGGCATGGCCGCGGTCTCCGCGGCGCTGCTCACCCAGGCGCGGCCGGGTGACGCGGTGCTGCTGCCGGCCGACGGGTACTTCCTGACCCGGTCCTTCGCGCAGGAGTCCCTGCCGGGCGTGACGATCCTGCTCGCGCCGACCGCCGGCCCGTACCCGTCCTTCGAGGGGGTCCGGCTGGTGCTGCTGGAGACGCCGGCGAACCCGGGTCTCGACGTCTGCGACATCGCCTCGCTGGCGTCGCGGGCACACGCCGCCGGCGCGCTGCTCGCGGTTGACAACACCACCCCCACCCCGCTCGGCCAGCGCCCGCTCGAACTCGGCGCCGACCTCGTCGTCGCGTCCGCCAGCAAGGCGCTCACCGGGCACTCCGACCTGATCCTCGGGTACGCGTGCACCGCCGACCCGGAGCTCGCGGCGCGGCTGCGCGCCTGGCGCAGCGGTACCGGCGGGGTGCCGGGGCCGTTCGAGGCGTGGCTCGCGCACCGTTCACTGGGCACGCTCGACCTGCGGCTGGCCCGGCAGTCCGAGAACGCCGCCGCGATCGCGGACCTGCTCGCCGGTCGGCCGCAGGTGTCGTCGGTACGGTGGCCCGGCCGGCCCGGCGATCCCTCGTACGAGATCGCCAGCCGGCAGATGCGCCGGATCCCCGGCATCGTCACGTTCACGCTGCCGTCGAAGGCGCACGTCGACGCGTTCCTGACGGCGTCGAGGCTGATCGCGGCGGCCACCTCCTTCGGCGGCCTGCACACCAGCGCGGACCGGCGGGCGCAGTGGGGCGACGACGCGCCGGAGGGGTTGGTACGCCTGTCGTGCGGGGTCGAGGACACGAGGGATCTGGTGGCGGACATCACGGCCGCCCTTGACGCCGCGGCTGTCGTACCCGGTACCTAGGGTTTGGGTATGGCCCTGGACCTGATGCAGTTGCTGCCGCCGGACTGGCGCGACGCGATGAAGCCGCACCTCGACGTCGACACCGTGGCGGCGCTCGGCGAGTTCGTCGAGCGGGAGTACGGGTCGCACCCGGTCTACCCGCTGCTGCCCGACCTGTTCACCGCGTTCCGCCTGTGCCCGCTCGAGTCGGCGCGGGTGTTGATCCTCGGTCAGGATCCGTACCACAAGGCGGGCCAGGCGCACGGGCTGAGCTTCAGCGTCCGGCAGGGGGTGGCGGTGCCGCCGTCGCTGCGCAACGTCTTCAAGGAGCTGCGCGACGACCTGGGCGTCCAGCCGCCGCCGCACGGCGACCTGACGGGCTGGGCGGCGCAGGGCGTCCTGCTGCTCAACGCGGTGCTGACCGTACGGGGTGGCGCGCCGGCCTCGCACGCCGGGCGCGGCTGGGAGCACGTCACCGACGCGGCCATCAAGGCGCTGGACGCCAAGGACAGCCGGGTGGTGTTCGTGCTGTGGGGCGGGTACGCGCGCAAGAAGGCCGGCCTGGTCACCGGTGCGCACCACGTCGTGCTGGAGGCCGGCCACCCCAGCCCGATGAATCCGCGCGGCTTTCTCGGCAGCCGCCCGTTCAGCGCCATCGACAAGGCTCTCGCCGAGGCGGGCCTGCCCCCGGTCCGCTGGGCCTGAGGCCGTCCACAGTAGACCCGACGGCCCGGAGGGGAGCGCGGGTGGTGCACGCACGGTAAGGTCTGGCGCGTGAGTACCCCACGCAAGACCCGCGTCGCCCTCGTGTTCGGTGGTCGCAGCTCCGAGCACGCGATCTCCTGTGTCAGCGCCGGTAGCGTCCTTGGTGCGCTGGACCCCGACGAGTTCGAGGTCGTCGGGGTGGGCATCACCCGCGAAGGGCGCTGGGTGCTCACGGATGGTGACGGAAAGTCACTGGCGATCGACGGGCGTACCCTTCCCGAGATCACCGACGGCTCGGGCTCCGCCATCGTGCTGGCCCCCGACCCGACGGTGCGGGAGCTGGACGCCCGCGACGCGATCGGCAGGCTGACCGACATCGACGTCGTGTTCCCGGTCCTGCACGGCCCGTACGGCGAGGACGGCACCCTCCAGGGTCTGCTGGAGATGGCCGGCCTGCCCTACGTCGGCGCCGGCGTGTTCGCCTCGGCGGCCGGCATGGACAAGGAGTTCACCAAGAAGCTCGCGGCGGCCGAGGGGATCCCGGTCGGGCCGTACGCGGTGCTGCGCGCCGGCCAGTCGCTGTCCGACACCGACCGGGAGCGCCTGGGCCTGCCCGTGTTCGTCAAGCCGAGCCGGGCCGGATCGAGCGTGGGCATCACCAGGGTGGACGACTGGGCCGACCTGGAGGCCGCCGTCGCGCTGGCCCGCCAGCACGACCCGAAGGTTCTCGTCGAGGCGGCCATCGTCGGCCGCGAGGTGGAGTGCGGCGTCCTGGAGGGGGAGTACGGCGGGGCGCCCGAGGCCAGCCTGCCCGCCGAGATCCGGGTGGTGCGCGACCACACCTTCTACGACTTCGAGGCGAAGTACCTCGACGACGCGTGCGAGTTCGACATCCCCGCGCAGCTCCCGGACCACGTCATCGAGAAGATCCGCGAGTACGCGTGCCGCACGTTCACCGCGCTCGACGGCGCCGGCCTGGCCCGGGTCGACTTCTTCGTCACGCCCGAGCTCGACGTGGTGCTCAACGAGATCAACACCATGCCGGGGTTCACCCCGATCTCGATGTTCCCCCGGATGTGGGCCGCGTCGGGGCTGGAGTACCCGAAGCTGGTCTCCCGGCTGGTGCGTACCGCGCTGCGCCGCGGCACCGGCCTGCACTGACGCTGGGTCCGTCCTCGCCAGAGCCGAGCCGCGTGTCAGCAGCCGGCGGGTACGTTCGCGGCCCTGGGTAGCGTGGTGGTGATCGGCCCGGAGAACTCGATCACCCACTGGCCGGGCGGGCGGTACGCGTCGGGCACGGTCACCCGTACCGGCGTCTGCCGGTCGACCGTGGTCCACACGGTGGAGCCGCCGCCCGACTGCGAGTACCAGCAGACGCCGGAGAGCAGGTACACGTCCGCGCCGGCGGGTGGCGAGACCGGTGGGGCGCCGCAGGACAGCGTGATCGGCGGGTCCCCGTACGCCGCGTTCTGCTCCGGACCCGCCGTCACCGGCCGGCGCGGCCGGTCGCGCAGCGCCCCGGGCAGGCGGTTCAGCAGCTCCCGGCACGCGGCCGCGTCCGCGGGGGCAAGCGAGGTGGCGGTCATCGGTACCGGCGCCGTCGACTGCGGGCGGGGGCGCTCGGACCGGTCGGATTTGAAGCCGCCCAGCGACCAGAACGCGATCAGCCCGACCAGGACGGCGACCGGCAGGGCGACGAGCGTCGCCAGTCGAGCCGGGGTGGTACGGGGAGCCATGTCAGAGGTGAACCACCGAACAGGTGAGGGTACGGGTGATGCCGGGCACCAGCTGTACCTTGCTGACTATCATCTTCCCCAGCTCGTCGACGTTGTGCGCTTCGGTGAGAACGATGACGTCGTAGGGGCCCGTCACCGCGTCCACCCGAACCACACCCGCGATGCCGCTGATCGCCGTGGCCACCTCGCGTGCCTTTCCGACCTCGGTCTGGATGAGGATGTACGCCTGGACCACGACAGAACTCCTTCCCGCCCGCCGGAACGCGGTTCGCACGTGAAACTACCGCACGGGTCACCGGGCTCGGCAGGTGTGCTTAGCTCAGCTGCCGGATAAACAAGGGTGGAGGCCCGGGGAGGAGTGGGAGTTCGCGATGACGGTGGCGAACACCGGCGAGTTCGGGCTGATCGCCCGGGTGACGGCGCGGCTGGGTACCGGCCCGGCGTGTCTGCTCGGTCCGGGTGACGACGCGGCGGTCGTCGCCGCGCCCAGCGGCCGGGTCGCCGCCTCCACGGACGTGCTCGTCGAGGGTCGTCACTTCCGGCGTGACTGGTCGAGCGCCCGGGACGTGGGTCACCGGGCGGCGGCGGCGAACCTCGCTGACATCGCCGCCATGGGCGGAGTTCCCACCGCTCTGCTGGTCGCCCTCTGCACCCCGCCGAACCTGGAGGTGCGCTGGGCCGAGGAGCTGGCCGACGGGCTGGCCGCGGAGGCGGCGAAGGTGGGCGCCTGCGTCGTGGGCGGTGACATGTCGGCGAGCCCGACCCTCACCATCGCGGTGACCGCCCTCGGGGACCTGGGGGACCGCGCGCCGGTCGTCCGGTCCGGCGCCCGCCCGGGTGACGTCGTGGCGGTCAACGGCCGGCTCGGGTACGCGGCGGGCGGGTATACGGTGCTGACCCGCGGGTTCCGCACCCCGAAGCTGCTCGTGGAGGCGTTCCGGCGGCCCGAGGTCCCGTACGCGGCCGGGCCCGAGGCGGCCCGGCTCGGTGCCACATCCATGATCGACGTCTCGGACGGGCTGGTCGCCGATCTCGGCCACATCGCGAACGCCAGCCAGGTGGGCATCGACGTCAAGCGCGAGGCGTTCGCCGTACCGGACCAGATGCGCAATGCGGCGGCGGCGCTCGGCGTGGACCCGTACCAGTGGATCCTGGCCGGTGGCGACGATCACGCGCTCGCCGCGACGTTCCCGCGGGACGTGGCGCTGCCGGCCGGGTGGGCGATCGTCGGGACGGTCGGCGAGGCCGGCGGCGGGGTGACCGTCAACGGCAGGCCGTACCGGGGCGCGGGCGGCTGGGATCACTTCAAGTAACGGGCGAATCCCGCCGTACCCTTTACCGGTGAACGCGATTCAGATCAGCACGACCCGCATCGACGACCCGGTGGCCCGCACGTTGGTCACCGCCGCATTGGCCGATCTCGGCGCCCGCTACGGCGGCGAGGGGGACGAGACCCCGGTCTCCCCGGACGAGTTCGAGCCGCCCGCCGGTCGCTTCCTGATCGCCTGGATCGACGGCGCGCCGGCGGGCTGCGGCGGCTGGCGGACCCTCGCCGAGGACGAGGCGGCGGCCGAGATCAAGCGGATGTACACCGTGCCCGAGTGGCGGGGCAGGGGCGTCGCGTCCGCAGTGCTGCGCGCGATCGAGTCCAGCGCCCGCGAGGCGGGCAAGACGAGGGCGGTACTGGAGACCGGTGACCGCCAGCCCGAAGCGATCGCCCTCTACCGAAAGCTCGGGTACGAGCGGGTGCCCAATTTCGGCTACTACAAGGACTACCCGGACTGCCTGTCGTTCGGGCGCCCGCTGTAAGGCGGATTCGGGGTACACGTAACCGCCGGGTCGCCATGCGGCGGCCCGGCGGTCAGCGAACTCAAGCGGGCGTCAGGCCCGGGCGACCTTGCCGGCCTTCAGGCAGGAGGTGCACACCTGCATCCGACGGGTGGTGCCACCGCCGGCAGGGACCCGCACCGTCTGGATGTTGGGGTTCCAGCGGCGGTTGGTCCGCCGATGCGAGTGGGACACGTTGTGTCCGAAGCCCGGCCTCTTGTCACAGACGTCGCACACGCTAGCCACGAGAATCTCCTGGGTTGGTCGCACTTGGTCACCCGCAGACACCCGGGCAACCTGACGAGAGTACCTGACACCGCGCAGGCCAAGCCAATCGGGCATCGGCGTGGAGCGCCACACCCGGCGGTGGGGCGGATGTCGTATCTCGGCACTAGGCTTTCCGGACGTGCCGGACGTGCTGCAAACCCTCGATGCCACGGTCGTACGGGACTGGTGCGCGACCGGGCTGGAGCGGCTGCGCCGGCACCAGCGGGAGATCAACGACCTCAACGTCTTCCCGGTACCCGACGGCGACACGGGTACCAACCTCGTGCTCACGGTGACCGCCGCCCACGAGGCACTGACGGCGGAGCCCGACGGCGGGGCCGGCCCGGCCACCGCGCTCGGCCGGGCGCTGCACTCGCTGGCCCGTGGCGCGCTGCTCGGTGCCCGGGGCAACTCCGGCGTCATCCTGTCGCAGATGCTCACCGGCCTGGCCGAGGTGTTCGCGGACAGTCCCGTCGCGGACGGCCGCGCCCTGGCCGCCGCGCTCGACCGGGCCGCCGTCACGGCGCGCGCGGCCGTGGCAGATCCGGTCGAGGGCACGATCCTCACCGTGGCCCGGGCCGCGGCCGACGCGGGGCTCGCCGCTGCCGATCGGGGGCTCGCAGTGACCGACGGCGGCGTGACGACGGCAGGCGGCGGCGAAACGACGGCGGCCGGAGGCCTGGCCACGGTCGCCCGCGCCGCCGCGGAGGCGGCCCGCGTGGCGCTCGCGCGTACGCCGGAGCAGTTGCCCGCACTCGCCCGCGCCGGGGTGGTGGACGCCGGCGGCCGAGGCCTGGTCGTCCTGCTCGACGCGCTGGTCGAGGTGGTGACCGGTACCGCGCCGGGGCCCGGTGAACCCGCCGCGCCGGGTCCCGGTGAACCCGCCGCGCCGCCCCGGCGCCCGCCTGCCGCGACCGCGCTCCGGGAGACCGGCTCCGACGAGTACGACTTCGAGGTGCAGTACCTGCTCGATGCGTCGGACGAGGCGGTCGACCGGCTGCGCGAGGTGCTGCGGGGGTTGGGCGACTCCCTGGTCGTGGTGGGCGGTGAGGGCACCTGGAACGTGCACGTCCACGTGAACGACGTGGGCGCGGCGATGGAGGCGGGCGTCGAGGCCGGCCGCCCGTACCGGATCTCGGTCACCCGCTTCGCCGACCAGCCCGGGCCGGCGCCGGAGGTGGCTCCGGTGTCGCCGGCGGTGGAGGCCGCGCGGGAGCCGGTACCGCCCGGGCCGGGAGTCGCGCCGGAGTCCGCCCGGGTGGAGCGGTCCGGCCGCGCGGTCGTGGTGATCTGCGACGGCGACGGCACCGCCGACCTGCTGGCGGCCGAGGGGGCCGCGGTCGTACGCCCGCACCCGGACGGCGCCGCGCCGTCGACCGGCGAGATCCTCGACGCGATCCGGGCCACCGGCGCCGTCGACGTGGTCGTCATGCCCAACGACCCGGACGTGCTCGCCGCCGCCACGGCCGCCGCGGACGAGGCGCGGGCGGAGCGGATCCACGTCGGCGTCGTCCCCACCCGCTCCGCGGTACAGGCGCTGGCCGCGCTCGCCGTACGCGACTCCGCCCGCCGCTTCGAAGACGACGTCATCGCCATGGCCGAGGCCGCCGGTGCCTGCCGGTACGCCGAGGTCACGACCGCGAGCCGGGACGCGGTGACCGTCGCCGGCCTCTGCCAGCGCGGCGACGTGCTGGCGCTGGTCGGGGGAGAGGTGACCCTGATCGGTCGGGATTTCGATGACGTGTGCCGGCGGTTGCTCGACCGGCTGCTCGCCGCCGGTGGTGAAATGGTCACGCTGCTGACCGGCGACGGGGTGCCGACGGGCCTGGTGGACAGCCTCACCGGACACGTGGGCCGGCGCTGGCCGTTCGTCGAGGTGCACTGCTACGAGGGCGGTCAGCCGCACTATCCGCTGCTGGTGGGGGTCGAATGACGACGACGACGCAGACGCCGCTGAAGGGTCTGGTGGGCGACAAGACCGCCAAGGCGCTGGCGGGGCATCTCGACCTCCACACGGTCGGTGACCTCATCTACCACTTCCCGCGGCGCTACGACGAGCGCGGTGAGCACACCGACATCCGTGCGCTGGAGGTGGGCGAGCAGGTCACCGTGATGGCCCAGGTGCAGCGCACGAACGTACGCCCGATGCGCCAGCGCCGCGGCCAGCTGCTGGAGGTGATCGTCGGCGACGGCAGCGGCGGGACGCTGACGTGTACGTTCTTCAGCCAGGCGTGGCGCGAGCGGGACCTGAAACCGGGCCGGTGGGGGCTGTTCGCCGGCAAGGTGACCGAGTTCCGGGGCAAACGCCAGCTCAACGGCCCCGAGTACGTGCTGCTCGACGAAGAGACGGCCACGAGCGAGGTGGAGGAGTTCGCCGGGGCGCTGATCCCGGTGTACCCGGCAGCCGCCGCCGTGCCCACCTGGGTGATCGCCAAGTGCGTCCGGGTGGTGCTGGACACGTTCACGCCGCCGGAGGATCCGGTGCCGGCGGGCGTACGCGCCGAGCGCGGCCTCGTCGGACTGGACACGGCGCTGCGCGAGATCCACCGGCCGTCCTCGCGCGAGTCGCTCGCCCGGGCGCGGCGGCGGTTGAAGTGGGACGAGGCGTTCGCCGTCCAGCTCACGCTCGCCCAGCGCAAGTACCGCGCGGCCGACTGGCCGGCCAAGCCCCGGCCGCGTCGCGACGACGGCCTGCTCGCCGCGTTCGACGCCTCCCTACCGTACGAGCTGACCGACGGCCAGCGCCGGGTCGGTGAGGAGGTGGCCGACGATCTCGCGGTGGCCCACCCGATGCACCGGCTGCTGCAGGGCGAGGTGGGCTCGGGCAAGACCCTCTGCGCGCTGCGGGCCATGCTCCAGGTGGTGGACGCCGGCGGCCAGGCGGCCATGCTGGCGCCCACCGAGGTGCTCGCCGCTCAGCACTACCGCAACGTGCTCGACCTGCTGGGCCCGATGGGCCGCGCCGGTGAGCTGGACTCCACGCCGGACGCGACCAGGGTCGCGCTGGTGACCGGTTCGCTCGGGGCCGCCGCGAGGCGGGCCACCCTCGCCGAGGTGGCCTCCGGCGCCGCCGGGATCGTCGTCGGTACGCACGCCCTGCTGTACGAGGGGGTCGACTTCGCCGACCTCGGCCTCGTCGTGGTCGACGAGCAGCACCGGTTCGGCGTGGAGCAGCGCGACGCCCTGCGGGCCAAGGCCGACCAGCCACCGCACGTCCTGGTGATGACCGCGACCCCGATCCCGCGCACCGTGGCGATGACCGTCTACGGCGACCTGGAGACCTCGGTCCTGTCGCAGTTGCCGCGCGGGCGGTCGCCGATCGCCTCCCACGTCGTACCCGCTGCCGACAAGCCGGCGTTCCTCGACCGCGCGTGGCGACGGTTGCGCGAGGAGGTGGCCGCCGGTCACCAGGCGTACGTGGTCTGCCCCCGGATCGGCGAGGCGACGGCCGGGGAGGACGAGGAGGAGGCGCCGCCGCCGGAGGACGGCCAGGAGCGCCGGCCACCGCTGGCGGTACTGGAGGTCGCACCGCTGCTCGCCGAGGGGCCGCTGCAGGGCCTGCGCATCGGGGTGCTGCACGGGAAGCTGCCGGCCGACGAGAAGGACGCGGTGATGCGGGACTTCGCCGCCGGCAAGCTGGACGTACTGGTGGCGACGACCGTCATCGAGGTCGGGGTCGACGTACCCAACTCCACGATGATGGTCATCCTCGACGCGGACCGGTTCGGAGTCTCCCAGCTGCACCAGTTGCGCGGCCGCGTCGGCCGGGGCAGCGCGGCCGGGCTGTGCCTGCTCGTCACCGAGGCCTCGGAGGGCACCCCGGCGCGGGAGCGGCTCGACTCGGTGGCGTCCACCACGGACGGGTTCCGGCTGGCCGAGCTGGACCTGGAGCAGCGGCGGGAGGGCGACGTGCTCGGCGCCGCGCAGTCGGGCCGGCGCTCGCATCTGCGGCTGCTGTCTCTGCTGCGCGACGCCGACCTCATCCGCGACGCCCGGCTCGACGCGCTCGCGCTCATCGAGGCCGACCCCGAGCTGGAAGGGCACCCGGAGCTGGCGGCCATGCTGGCGCACTTCGTGGACGAGGAGCGCGCCGAGTACCTCGAGAAGGGCTGACGGTGCGGGCCGACGGGAGGTCGGCCCGCACCGCTCGATCAGATCAGGCCTCGAACGTGACGCGGCGACGGCGGGCCACCACGAACAGGCCCGCACCGGCGGCGACCAGGACCGCCGCGCCACCGGCGTACAGCCCCGCCTGCGCACCGGTCACCGGCAGCGCGGGCGCGGGGGCGGCCTTCGCCGGCGGCTGCTGGGCGGGCGGCTGCTCCTGCGCCGGGGGCTGCTGCGCCGGGGGCTGCTCCGGGGCCGGCCCACCCTGCTCCGTGGCCTTGCACTGCCCGTCCATCGTGACGCTGCCCGAGTAGCGGTCGACAATGTGGCCGTTGCCCCAGGTCGGGTGGAAGCTGAGCTCGGCCTTCGTGGTGGTCCCGGCGACGGCCTGGGTGACCGTGACGGACGCCGGCAGGCCCTTGATCTTCTTTCCGTTCAGGTCCTCGCTGAGCGGCCCGTTCGGGGTCACCTTGACGTCCGAGATCGTCAGCTCGACGCTCGGGTAGTCACTGGTGATCGTCCAGGAAATGGTGTACTCGCCGTTGTCGCCGCAGTCGGCTTCGCCGGTGACCGTTGCGGTCGTTGCGCTGGCCGGGGCGGCGAACATGACGGTGGCGGCCGCGCCGACGAAGGCGGCGCCGGCGAGGGTGGTCATCCGACGGGTCGACGGCAGGAAGCGTCGCAAGGGGTACTCCCATACTCGGGTGCGGGTGGGGTGTGCGTTGCCGGATGTGGTCGCAGAGCTTTCCGCGCCACCACACCGGCCGTGTCGTGACGCAGCTCAATGCGCTCCCCGGCGCATGGCATCGAGGGGCGTGGCCTGGCTGATGCCGAGCGGAAGCATAGGGGCCGATAAGTCAGGAAGAAAAGCCCCGTAATACGAACAATTGCGAGAGTAATTGCATGATTACGCATTGAAATGAAGCGAGCTGACGCCGTTCGATGGGGCGGCGATCCGGTGGAATTCGAAGGGTGACGATCGCTCTTGCGGTCGCTGTCCTCTGTGGCTTCCGGATTGCTACAGGTGGGGGTTCTGGCAGGTGGCTCCGCTGGAATAAGCACGTCCACTGTGGATACAGCGCAGCTCCGTTCTCTTCCGCCGCACCTGTCGTGATGATGCTGGGCGGATAAGACCGAATTGAAACCATTAGTCGATAATGCGGCGGCGAACCGTGAATCACCCGTGCGGTGGAATCGGTCCGGCGTCATTTCACGGTGCCCTTGGACCGGCCGGCGGCGCCGACGGGTACCGTCACCGGCATGTACATCCGGCAGCTCAGTGCGGCGGGTGCGGATCGGTGAGCCGGATCGTCGCAGGCGTTCTTGGCGGTCGGCGCCTGGCGACCCCGCCGGGGCGCGGCACCCGACCCACCTCCGACCGGGTACGCGAGGCGCTGTTCAGCGCGCTGGAGACCATGGTCGACCTCGACGGCGCCCGGGTGGCCGACCTGTATGCCGGTTCGGGTGCGGTCGGCCTGGAGGCGGCGTCCCGCGGGGCCGCGCACGTACTGCTCGTCGAGGCCGACCCGCGGGCCGCCCGGGTGACGCGGGAGAACGTCGCGAATCTCGGGATGCGTGAGGTGGCCCGAGTCGCGGCGGCAAAGGTGGAGCAGGTGCTCGCCAGCCCGCCGCCGGAGCCCTACGACGTGGTCTTCGCCGACCCGCCGTACGCGATGCCGGAGACGGCGATCAATGCCATGCTGACCGGACTGGTGAAGAACGGATGGTTGGCGGAGGGGGCCGTGGTGGTGGTGGAGCGGTCGAGTCGGGACGCTCCACCGGTGTGGGTGGAGGGCATCACTGGGGAGCGCAGTCGGCGGTACGGCGAAACCACGCTTTGGTACGGTCGCGGATCATGAGACGTGTGGTCTGCCCGGGCTCCTTCGATCCGGTCACCAACGGTCACCTCGACATCATCGGCCGCGCGGCGCGGCTGTACGACGAGGTCGTCGTCGCGGTGCTGGTCAACTCGTCGAAAGCGGGTCTGTTCACGATCGACGAGCGGCTCGACATGCTGCGCGAGGTGACCAAGCAGTACCCGAACGTGCGGGTCGAGGCGTTCCAGGGGCTGCTGGTCGACTTCTGCAAGGCCAACGACATCGACGCGGTGGTCAAGGGCATCCGGGCCGCCAGCGACTTCGACTACGAACTGCAGATGGCCCAGATGAACGTGGGGCTGGCGGGGGTGGAGACGCTGTTCATGGCGACCAACCCCTTGTACTCCTTCGTCTCTTCGAGTCTCATCAAGGACGTGGCGAAGTGGGGCGGGGACGTGACGCAGCACGTACCCGAACTCGTCGCCACCCGGCTGCACGAACGGCTGGCGGGAAGGTCGCAGTAGCGCGGCCACGAGCCTGAGGGTCGCGGTGGAGAACCGGCCCGACCGACCTGGACGAGCACCCGGATAGGGATATTTTGTCCGAACTGCCCCGATCGGTCGGTGAGGACGGCAAACTCTGCGCAGGTCGGGTCGTCTTCAAGGCTCGCGCGACGGGGCCGGGCTGGTCGGGTGGGCCCGGCCGGCTGGTCGGCCGGTTCGCACGATCCGGACGGCGGGCCGCCCACCGTACGCGGGTGGCACGCGGACGGCATCATGGTGTGCGACCGCATCGGCCTCGGTGACCGATCGCTGACAGGAGTGACCTCAGGTGGATCCGCTCGATCGCATCGACGAGATGATTGCGCTGGTCGAAGGCGCGCGCTCGGTTCCGATGTCGCGCAACTGCATCGTGGACCGTGGCGAGATGATCGCCTCCCTCGAGCAGCTGCGCGTGGAGTTGCCGGCGGAGCTGCGGCGGGCCGGCGCGCTGCTGGAGGAGCGCGACAAGATCATTGATGCCGGCCAGCGGGAGGCGGAGCGGATCATCTCGGAGGGGGAGGCCGAGCACGCGCGGCTGGTCTCCATCAACGAGATCGTCGTCTCCGCCGAGCACGAGGCGGCCCGGATCATCGCCGAGGCGCGTACCGAGGCCCAGCGGCTGCGCGACGAGGTGGACGACTACGTCGACACCGCGCTGGCCAACTTCGAGCAGCTCCTCACCCGCTCGCTGGCCTCCATCGAGCGGGGGCGGGACAAGATGCACGCGCTGCGGGAGATCGGCTCGTTCCAGGTTGAAGAGGACGAGCGGCCGCTGCCCTTCTGACCACCCGTCCTCCGGAGCCGCAGCTACCCGGTTCGACGCTCACCCCGCCGTTCGGGTAACCTTGCCCGACGGCCTCTCCTTGGCCGGAGCCTACGATGCAGCATCAGACACAGACCCATCCCGACCCCCGGTCTCCGCTCGTCCTCGAAACGAGGGACCTGCCGCGACGCCCGGGGGCAATGCGTATGGTCGAACGGACGGTGCCCGCGCCCGACGGCCTCGGTCTGGAGATGATCGGGGTGCCAGCCCGCTCCGACCTCACCCTCAGCCTCCGGCTGGAGTCCGTTTCCGAAGGCGTTCTCGTCTCCGGCACGGTCACCGGCGAGCTGAGGGGGGAGTGCGGACGGTGCCTGGGCCCGATCGTCGACACGTTGGACGTCGAGATCCAGGAGCTGTACGCGTACGCGAACAGCACCACGGACGAGACGACCGACGAGGACGAGGTGGGCCGGATGCAGGGCGATCTGATCGACCTGGAGCCGGCTCTGCGGGACGCGGTGGTGCTCATACTGCCGAACAACCCGCTGTGCCGCGAGGACTGCCCAGGGCTGTGCCCCGAGTGTGGGGCGCACTGGGACGAACTGCCGGATGACCACAGTCATCGGCAGGTCGACCTGCGCTGGGCGGCCCTTGAAGACATGCATACGACGCATAAGACCGAGGAGTAACACCCGTGGCCGTCCCCAAGCGGAAGATGTCGCGCAGCAACACCCGCTCTCGCCGGGCGCAGTGGAAGGCGACCGCGGTGGCGACCGTGGCGTGCCCGCAGTGCCGTTCCCCGAAGCTGCCGCACGCGGCCTGCACCGTGTGCGGGACGTACAACGGCCGCCAGGTCATCGAGGTCTGACCGACGGCATCGGGTTGACACGATCCGAGCGGCAGCTGCACCTTCAGCCGGCTCAGGGTGGACCGGTGGCCCCGGATTCGGGGCCCCGGCAACCGGCACCCGTGACCGGTGTCGCGCGGATCGCCGTCGACCTCCTCGGCGGGGACAACGCACCCGCCGTCGTGGTTGACGGCGCTCTGCGCGCCTGTGGCGCCGATCCCGAGCTCCACCTTCTCCTCGTCGGCCCGCACCGGGTAGCCGACGAGGTCATCGCCGCGCTCCCCGCCGCCGACCGCCGCCGGGTCACCGTCCGCGACGTCGCCGGCGTTGTGGGCATGGCCGACCCGCCCCTGCGTGCGGTCCGCACCGACACCTCGGTACGGGCGGCCGTCGGCGAACTCGCCGAGGGGCGGGCCGACGCCGTCGTCTCGGCCGGGCACAGCGGCGCGTCGGTCACCGCCGCGGTCCACGCCCTCGGGCGACTGCGCGGCGTCCGCCGACCGGCCCTGGCCGTGACCCTGCCCGGACTGGCCGGGCCGGTCGTGCTGCTCGACGTCGGCGCCTCCACCGAGGCCAAGGCCGACGTGCTGGTCCAGCACGCGGCGCTCGGTGCCGCGTACGCCCGGCTCCTGCACGGCCTGCCCGCCCCGCGCGTCGGGCTGCTGTCCAACGGCACGGAGCCCGGCAAGGGTGACCGGGCGCGCCGGGCGGCGCAGACGAGCCTCCTCGCCGGCGGCGTACTGCCCGGCGATGCCACGTATGTCGGCACCGTGGAGGGGTACGACGTGCCGCTGGGGGGTCCCGCCGACGTGATCGTGACCGACGGGTTCACGGGCAACGTGCTACTCAAGGCCGTCGAGGGGGCGTACGCCCTGGCGGGCGGTGCCGAACAGCCGACCGTTCCCCGGGCCGCCGCGCTGCTGGGCGTTCCCGGTACGGTCGTGGTCTGCCATGGCAAGGCCACCGGCGCGGACGTCGCATCCGGCATCGCACTGGCCGCTCGTCTGCACCGGGCCGGCACGGTCAGCAGTATCGCGGAGACCATCCTGGTGGCCACAGCGGCCGACGCGGACGAGGTGACGACATGAGCAGCAGTGAGCGGATGAAGGGACGCCCTCCGGTCACCCATCTGGAGGCGGCGTTCGGCGTGGAGCTCGACGCCGCGCTGCTGCGCCGGTCGCTGACCCACCGGTCGTACGCGTACGAGAACGGCGGCCTGCCCACCAACGAGCGGCTCGAGTTCCTGGGCGACTCCGTGCTCGGCGTGGTGATCACGACGGCGCTCTTCCACAACCACCCCGACCTGCCCGAAGGTCAGCTGGCGAAGCTGCGTGCCAGCGTGGTCAACATGCGGGCGCTCGCCGACGTGGCGCGCGGCCTCGGCCCGGCCGGGCTCGGCCCGTACCTGCTGCTCGGCAAGGGCGAGGAGGCGACCGGCGGCCGCAACAAGGCGAGCATCCTGGCCGACACCCTCGAGGCGCTGCTCGGCGCGATCTACCTCCAGCACGGTCTGGGGACCGCGACCGAGGTGATCCACCGGCTGTTCGACCCGCTGATGGCGGACGCCGCCGGCCGGGGCGCCGCCCTGGACTGGAAGACCAGCCTCCAGGAGTTGACCGCGGGGCTGGGCCTGGGCGTGCCGGAGTACCGCATCGACGAGGCGGGGCCCGACCACGCCAAGACCTTCACGGCGTGGGCCGTGGTGGCCGGCGAGCGGTACGGCGGCTCCGAGGGGCGCAGCAAGAAGGAGGCCGAGCAGCGGGCCGCCGAGGCGGCGTGGCGTGAGCTGTCGGCCCGCGCCGAGCGCGAGACCGCCGCCGCGGCCGCGCAGGACACCGCCGCGCCCGGCAGCGCGGCCCAGGCCGGGCGCGCCGCCGAGGAGGCCCAGCGCGAGGTGCCCGGGGATGCCGGGCCCGCCGAGAAGCGGCCGGACGCCGATACCGACCCGGCCGCGTGAGCCATGGCCGTCGACCAGACCCGTACGGCCACCACGACGGGTACCGGGACCGGCTCGGCCGCCGGCTGGCGACGCCTGCGGTGGCTGCTGATCCCGCTGGCGGTCTACGCCGGTACCCGGATCGTCCAGGTGGCGTTGATCGCCTGGATGCTGCCTCCGGGTGACCGCGGCGTCGTGGCGCGGCTGCTGTCGTGGGACGCCGGCTGGTTCGTCCGGGTGGCGCGCAACGGGTACCCGCACGGCTCCCTCGCCGCGCTCCGGGACAGCGAGGACGGCGGCAGCATCGCGTTCTTCCCCGGGTATCCACTGCTGGTACGGGGCGTGCACCACGCGACCGGGCTGGGCTTCGAGGCCGCCGCGCTGACCGTCTCCTGGATCGCCGGGGCGGCGGCCGCGGTGCTCCTGTTCGCCCTGGGCCGGCGCCTGTACGACAGCCGCGCCGCGGCCGCGTGGACGCTGCTGTTCTGCGCCCAGCCGATGTCGGTCGTGCTCTCGATGGGGTACTCCGAGAGCCTCTTCGTCGCGCTCGTCGCCGGCGCGCTGCTCGCCGCCCACCGGCGATCCTGGCCGGCCGCCGGCCTGCTCGGCCTGGCCGCCGCGCTGACCCGGCCGACCGGTGCGGCGCTCGCGGTCGCGTTGGCCGTCGCCGCCCTGACCGAGGTGCGCGCCGGCCGGGCCGGCCGGTGGCGGGCCGTCGTCGCGGTGGCGCCGGCGCTGCTCGGTGTGCCCGCGTACCTGTGGTGGGTCGGCCGGCGGGCGGGCAGTTGGCACGCCTGGTTCGAGATCCAGACGGCCGGCTGGGGTACGACCTTCGACTTCGGGCGGGGCGCGCTGGCGTTCGTCCTGGACTCGCTGCGGACCGGTGACGGCTGGGTCCAGGTCAGCATCGCCCTGATCCTGATCGCGTCGGTGGTCGCCGCCGTGGTGGCGGTCGCCCGCCGGGTCTGGACGCCCCTGCTGGTGTACGGGCTGACCGCGCTCGTGCTGGCCGTCGGCCAGAGCGGTTACTACCATTCCAAGCCACGGCTGCTCGTACCCGTGCTGGTGATCCTCGTCCCGGCGGCGCTGGCGCTGGCGCGGGCCCGGACGCGCACGACGCTGCTGGTCGGGGCCTGCTACGCGCTGTTCGGCCTGTGGTACGGCGCCTACCTGATCACCGTCTGGCGCTTCGCCGTCTAGGAGGGACCGTGCCCGAACTACCCGAGGTCGAGACCGTGCGACGGGGTCTGGACCAGTGGGTCACCGGCCGCCGGATCAAGAGTGCGGAGGTACTGCACCCGCGTGCGGTGCGCCGCCACGTACCCGGCCCGGTCGACTTCGCCGCCGCGCTCGCCGACCGTACGGTCACCGGGGTCCGCCGCCGGGGCAAGTACCTCTGGCTGCCGCTGGACGACGACGCGGCGGTCGTCGGCCACCTCGGCATGTCGGGTCAGATGCTGCTCCAGCCGGTCGGTACGCCCGACGAAGTACACCTGCGGATCCGGTTCCGCTTCGACGACGATGGCCCCGAGCTGCGCTTCGTGGATCAGCGTACGTTCGGCGGCCTGTCGATCTCGCCCGGCGGCGCGGTGCTGCCGCCCGAGATCACCCACATCGCGCTCGACCCGGTGGACCCTTCCTTTGTGGAGGGCGAGTTCGTGGAGGCGTTGCGCCGCAAGCGCACCGGGGTGAAGCGGGCGCTGCTGGACCAGACGCTGGTCTCCGGGATCGGCAACATCTACGCCGACGAGTCGCTGTGGCGCTCGCGGCTGCACTGGGCGCGGCCGACCGAGACGCTCACCCGACCGCTGGCGCGCACCCTCCTGGGACACGTACGCGACGTGCTGAACGAGGCGATCGGGCAGGGCGGCACCAGCTTCGACGCGCTGTACGTCAACGTCAACGGCGAGAGCGGGTACTTCGACCGGGCGCTCGCGGTGTACGGCCGGGGCGGCGAGCCCTGCCCCCGGTGCGGCACCCCGGTGCGGCGGGAGGCGTTCATGAACCGCTCGTCGTACTCCTGCCCTCGCTGCCAGCCCCGGCCGCGCCGGGCGCACCCCTAGACGGGTACCGGGGTCGCCGCGGTCAGCCAGGCCGGCAGGCCCGCGTACTCCCGGGGCGGCGCGAGGTCGGTGACCATGCCGAACCCGGCGTGGCGGACGGCCTGCAGCAGCCAGGCGTCGTCCGATTCGGCCGGCGGCACGGAGTGGATCAGGTGGCCGTCGCCGGGTTCGCAGCCCGCGCCGTCCCAGCGCAGGTAGCGCCGCCAGTCGCCGTCGAAGACGCAGATCGTCGCCCCGAGGTCGCGGTAGATCGGGTCCGGGACCAGCCCCGGGTTGAGCACCGTCCGGCCGAACCCGGCGCGCCGGGCCGAGCTGACCGCGACGGCGGCCGGGCCGATCGCGTACGGGGTGCTGGGCGCCCGGTCGAGGAACACGCCCTGTACCGGGTAGCCCGCCCAGCGGTCCACGTCGGCGAGCACCCGGGCGACGGGCCGGGTGGCGAAGCGGAGGTCGACGTAGCCGAGCAGCGTGACCCCGGCGGCGGCGAGCCGGTCGGTCGCGGCCGTGTAGGACGGGTCACGGCCGTTGCCCGGCCCGTCCGCGACGTTGACGACGACGGTCAGCCCGTCGGCCCGGGTGGAACCGTACTCGGTGACGGCGTCCCACAGCTGCGGCGCGATGAGCGGATGGACGTCCAGTCGCAGCAGCGTCGTCACGAGAGGCACAACGACTCCCGACCGGAGCGGGTGTCGCCTACTGCCCGAAATCCTGGGTCCAGTACGGCGTGCCGTCGACGGACACGACGACCCCGACGCCGACCGACCGCGCGTCGCAGTCGAGGATGTTCCGCCGCTGTTCCCGGCTGTCCAGCCAGCGCGCCACGACGTCCCGCGCCGATTCGGGCCCGCGGGCGAGGTTCTCCGACAGGGGATCGTCGTGGCCGGCGGCCCGCATCCGGTCGGCGGCCGAGCTGCCGTCGCTGCCGGTGGAGCTGAGGAAGCCACCGGCGGCCATGTCGGCGCTGTGCTGACGTGCGGCCTCGCGCAGCCGGCGGTCGTTGCGGACCGGGTCGCACTTGGCCTTACGCCGTACGCCGTTGACCAGGGCGACGACGGCGTCCTCCACCTGGGCGTTGCCCGCCGCCTGCCTGGGGGTGGGCGCAGCCGACCGGGTCGGCGAGGGAGTTGCGCTGGGTGACTCCGTCGGTACCGGAATCTCGGGGTCGGACTGCGGCGCGAGGGTCGCGGCCGGCGGCTGGTCGAGCAGGCCGGGCAGGTTGGGGGTGGCCGTGGACTTGCTGGCGAACACCGGCCGCAGTAGCACCGCCATCAGACCGATCGAGATCACGATCGCGCCGACCATGCCGGCGATCCCGAGCGGGCTCAACCGGCGCTTGGCCTCCTCACCAGCCGGGTCGGGACCGCCGCCGGAGGGCGGGGAGCCGTACCGGGGGTCGCCGTACGGCTGTGATCCGTAGGCCCCGCCGCCGTACGGATCCTGGTACGGGCTCCTGGGCAGCGGTGCGGTGTGGGCCCAGGGGTCCGATGCGTTCATGTCAACCGTGTCGTCCGGCTCGTGGCCGCCCAACCGAGACAAGCGTCGCCTCCTACCCGAGGTGTTCAACGCGGCCGACCGTACGCGCGCGGGGAGTCGAGTGACAAACAGATGTCGAGGCGGACACGGGTGAGAGCCCGGTCACCCATAGACGCATCGGGATGTGCTGCTTCAGTATTTCCGCTACGATGGCACCCGTCGCTCGGCATCTCGGTGTGGCACGTTTGCGCTGGCCGTGGCTGAGCTTGACTCTGTCGCCTTGGCGACGGACTATAGAAGTGTCGCCAGTCGCGCCCATTCCTGCCTTTGTGCAGTGGCCGCGAAACCACTGGGCGCGCGCTTTGGCCGGCCGAACCGGCTGCGCATTACAAGGAGACGATATGGCGAAGGCCCTCTTCGGCCACGTTGGCAGCGCGCCTGACCGGCGTCTGCTCGACGAGGTCACCCAACTGCGTGCCAAGGTACGGGCACTCGAGTTCGAGGTCGCCAGGCTGCGGGCAGAGAACGACCGGCTCGCCGCCGCGGCGTCCGAGGCCGACCTGCTGCGCCTGCCCGAACCGGCGCTGGCCTGACGTTCGACGGACTGGCCCGCCGGTGCGGTTGAGGCGGGCCGTGCCGAAAGTCCGACGACCGGCACATTGAGAGACAAAGCGCGCCGACCCACCCCTCGTGGTGATCGGCGCGCAGCCGTGTCCAGGGCAGGTTTCACCCGTCTCAGCTGTGCCGCTGGACGTGCGGTCGCCATCGGCACGGTACCCTCGCGGTAACTGCCCGTTCGCCACACTCGGAGATTCGTGCACCTCAAGACCCTGACGGTGAAGGGGTTCAAGTCCTTCGCCTCCGCGACGAGCATGAGACTCGAGCCGGGTATCACCTGTGTGGTCGGGCCCAACGGCTCGGGTAAGTCGAACGTCGTCGACGCCATCGCCTGGGTCCTGGGCGAGCAGGGCGCGAAGGCGCTGCGTGGCGGCAAGATGGAAGACGTGATCTTCGCCGGTACGTCCGGCCGGGCGCCGCTGGGCCGCGCCGAGGTCACGCTCACGATCGACAACACCGACGGTGCGCTGCCGATCGACTACACCGAGGTGTCGATCACCCGCCGGATGTTCCGCTCCGGCGAGAGCGAGTACGAGATCAACGGCAACCACTGCCGGCTGCTCGACATCCAGGAACTGCTGTCCGACTCCGGCATCGGCCGGGAGATGCACATCATCGTCGGCCAGGGCCGGCTCGACGGCATGCTGCACGCCAAGCCCGAGGACCGCCGCGCCTTCATCGAGGAGGCGGCCGGCGTCCTCAAGCACCGCAAGCGCAAGGAAAAGGCGGTGCGCAAGCTCGAGGCGATGCAGACCAACCTCAACCGCCTGACCGACCTCACCGCCGAGCTGCGCCGCCAGCTCAAGCCGCTGGGAAAGCAGGCCGAGGTGGCCCGGCGCGCCGCCGGCATCCAGGCCGACCTGCGCGACGCCCGGCTGCGGCTGCTCGCCGACGATCTCGCGACGCTGCGCGAGACCCTGGACAAGGAGATCGCCGACGAGACGGCGCTGCGTGAGCGGCGCGAGCAGATCGAGCGGCAGGCGGCCGAGGTCGGCGCCCGGTTGACCGCGCTGGAGGCCGCGCACGCGGCCGACGCGCCGGTGCTCGCCCGGGCGCAGGAGACCTGGTACCGGCTCTCGGCCCTGCAGGAGCGGTTCCGCTCCACCCATCAGCTCGCCGGCGAGCGGCTGCGCAACCTCTCGATGAGTACCGAGGACGAGCGGCCCGGCCGCGACCCGGACCAGCTCGCCGCCGAGTCGGAGAAGGTACGCGAGCAGGAGGCGATGCTGCGCGCGGAGCTGGAGAGCGCGCAGGACCGGCTGGCCGAGGCGGTCGAGAACCGCCAGCAGCTCGAACGCCGCCTGGCCGAGGCCGAGAAGGCTCTCGTCGCCGCTCACAAGGCCATCGCCGACCGCCGTGAGGGGCTGGCGAAGCTGTCCGGCCAGGTCGAGTCGGCCCGCAGTCGGACCACCGCCGCCAGCGACGAGATCGCCCGGCTGGCCTCGGGGGTGACCGAGGCGCAGGCCCGGGCGGAGGTCGCGCAGGAGGCGTACGACGCGCAGGCGGCGGGGGCGAGCGAGGCCGACCGCGACGATGCCGAGCTGGAGCTGCGGCACAGCGAGGCGGTCCGCATCCACGACGCCGCCGCCGCGACCGTCAAGCAGTTGAGCGACGCGGAGCGCACCGCGGAGCGCGAGGCCGCCCAGTGGAAGGCCCGCGAGGAGGCCCTGTCGATGGGCCTGCGCCGCAAGGACGGCGCCGGTGCGCTGCTGGCCCGCGCCGACCGGGTACCCGGCCTGCTGGGCAGCGTCGCCGCGCTGCTGTCGGTCGAGGCCGGGCACGAGGCGGCGCTCGCCGCGGCGCTGGGCGCGCTGGCCGACGCCGTGGCCGTCGAGAACGTCGACGGCGCCATCGCCGCGGTCGACCTGCTCAAGACCGACGACGCCGGTCGGGCCGCGCTGCTGGTCGCTTCGGCCGACACCGACCAGGACGGGCTGCGTACCGAGCGGCCGCCGCTGCCGTCGGGCGCGCACTTCGCGCTCGACCTGGTACAGGCGCCCGAGCGGCTGCGGCCGGCGCTGAAGCGGGCCCTGAACAACGTCGTCTTCGCCCCGGACGTCGCCACGGCGCAGCGGGTCGTCGGGTACGCCCCGGCGCTGCGGGCGGTGACCCCGGACGGCGACGTGTTCGGCGCCTACGCGGCGGCCGGCGGCTCGGGCAAGGCGCCCAGCTTCATCGAGGTCCAGGCGGCCGTCGAGGAGGCCCGGCAGAAGAAGGTCGACGCCGAGTCGCAGGTGGCGCAGCTCAAGGGAGAGCTGGAGACCGCCCGGGAGGCGGTGGCCGAGGCCAAGGAGCGCGTCTCGGTGGCCGCCACGGCGAAGCGGCAGGCCGAGGGAGAGCGCAACGCGGCGGCCCGCAAGCTGGCCGAGCTCGGCGCCGCCGCGAAGTCGGCGCGGGCCGAGGCCGACCGGTTGTCCGCAGGCAAGGTGAAGGCCGAGTCCGCCCGCGAAGAGGCGCTGATGAAGCTGGCCGAGCTGGAAGAGCGGCTGCGCCTGGCCGAGGACAGCCCGATCGAGGACGACCCGTCCACCGTGGAGCGCGACGAGCTGGCCGCCAGCGTGCCGCAGGCGCGCCAGCGCGAGATGGACGTGCGGCTGGCCGTGCGTACCGCCGAGGAGCGGGTCGGCGCGATCGCCGGGCGGGCCGACGCCCTGGCCCGGCAGGCCGCGGCCGAGCGCTCGGCCCGAGAGAGGGCCGCTGCCCGCCGCGCCGCCCGCGCCCGTGGGGCCGCCGTCGCCCGAGCCGTCGTCACGGCCGCCGAGCGGGCGCTGGAGCAGATCGCGCGGACGCTGGAGGAGGCGGCCGCGCACCGCGACACCGTCGCCGAGGCGAGGGCGGAGCGCGAGGAGGAGCTGGTCGGGGTCCGTGCGCAGGCCGGCGAGCTGCGTACCGAGCTGGAACGACTGACCAGCGCCGTGCACCGCGACGAGGTCGCCCGCGCCGAGCAGCGGCTGCGCATCGAGCAGTTGGAGGCGAAGGCGGCCGAGGAGTTCGGGCTCGACCCGGACACGCTTGTCGCCGAGTACGGGCCGGACGTGCTCGTACCGCCGACCCATGTCGAGGCGGCCGCCGCCGAAGCCGCGGAGAAGCCGGCGCCGGAGCCGGTGCCGTACGACCGGGCCACCCAGGAGAAGCGCGCCGCCAAGGGCGAACGCGAGCTGGCCCTGCTCGGCAAGGTCAACCCGCTCGCGCTGGAGGAGTTCGCCGCGCTCGAGGAGCGGTTCAAGTTCCTTTCCGACCAGCTCGAGGACCTGAAGAAGACCCGGCGCGACCTGCTCACCGTGGTCAAGGACGTGGACGACCGGATCCTGGAGGTCTTCGCCGACGCGTTCCGCGACACGGCCCGCGAGTTCGAGCAGGTCTTCTCGGTGCTCTTCCCTGGCGGGGAGGGCCGGCTGATCCTCACCGACCCCGAGGACATGCTCACCACCGGCGTCGAGGTCGAGGCCCGGCCGCCGGGCAAGAAGATCAAGCGGCTGTCGCTGCTGTCGGGTGGGGAGCGGTCCCTGACGGCGGTCGCGATGCTCTGCGCGATCTTCCGGGCGCGCCCCAGCCCGTTCTACATCATGGACGAGGTCGAGGCGGCCCTCGACGACGTCAACCTCGGCCGACTGATCACGCTGTTCGAGCAGCTCCGGGAGAAGAGCCAGTTGATCATTATCACCCACCAGAAGCGCACCATGGAGGTCGCTGACGCCCTGTACGGCGTGACCATGCGCAACGGTGTGACCGAGGTGATCAGCCAGCGGCTGAACCGGGACGAGGCGGCATGACGACCCAGGCGATGCGGGCGCCGCGGCAACGGGCAGACGCCCTGTTGGTCGACTTCGAGGGCGTGGTGTTCCGGTACGACCCGGCGTCCGGCGTCGAGGTCGAGAAGCGGTACGGCCTGGAGCCGGGGACCGTCCGCGACATCGGCGGGCAGTGGGGCCGGCTACGCCAGGCCCTCGCCGGGGAGGTCTCCCGCGCCGACTGGATGGACGGGATCGCGCACGCCGTCGCTGACCGCGTCGGCGGGCTGGAGCCGGCCCGCACCCTGGTGGCCGAGGTCCAGGCCCACCGCGGCGAGGTCGTACCGGAGGTGCTCGCCTTCGTCGACGAGGTACGCGTCGCCGGCCGGCGGGTCGGGCTGGCCGCCAACGCCATGGGCGACTTCGACCAGGTCATCGCCGAGTACGGGCTGGCCGACCACTTCGACGTGATCGTCAACTCGTCGGAGATCGGCGTGCACAAGCCGGCGAAGGAGTTCTTCGTCAAGGCGTGCCTCGCCATGGAGAGGCCGCCGAGCCGGTGCCTGTTCGTCGACGACGACGACCGGGACGTCCGCGCCGCCCGGGTCGCCGGGCTGTCGGCGTACCGGTACACCGGGCCGCAGGACTTCCCGTACCTGCGCGCCGCCCTCGGCCTGTAGAGATCCGTCCTCAACCAAACACCCGCACCCAGGCGTTAACAGGGGTGAGGAGGTGCGGGTGAACCAGGACGAGGACCGCTACCCGGGCTTCGGCGAGTTCGTGGCGGCGCGGACGGCCGCGCTGTCGAAGACCGCGTACCTGCTGACCGGTGACCACCAGTTGGCGGAGGACCTGCTCCAGTCGGCGCTGGCCCGGGTGCTGCGGCACTGGCGGCGGGTACGGGCGCAGGACCCGGAGGCCTACGTCCGGCGCACCATGTACCACCTGCAGATGTCCTGGTGGCGGCGGCGCCGGGTGGCCGAACGGCTGGCCGCCGAGCCGCCGGAGCGCAGCGGCGGCGACCCGTACCCCGGCGCGGTGCTGCGCATCAGCCTCGACGACGCGCTCGTCCGGCTCACCGCCCGCCAGCGCACCGTCCTCGTGCTGCGCTTCTACGAAGACCTCAGCGAGGCCCAGGTGGCCGAGGCGCTGGGCTGCAGCCTCGGCACGGTCAAGCGCCACGCGCACGACGGGCTCCGCCGCCTGCGCGCGGTCGCCCCGCACCTGGTCGACACCGTCGGTTCGCCGGATCCGGTCAAGGAGGGTCGGCTGTGAACTCGCGACTACGAGAGGCGATGCGGGAGCACGCCGAGAGCGTGCCCGCGTACCGGGTGGACACCGCCGCGCTGGCCGGCGCCGAGCGACGCCGGCGGGTACGGACGGCGGTCGCGGCCGCCGTGGTGGTGGTACTCGTGGCGGTCGTACCGCTCGCGGTGCGCGGGCTCGGGGTGCGCACCGTGCCGCCGGCCTCGGGGCCGGCCGTACCCTCGCTGCCCGACCGGGTGGCCGCACCACCGCTGGGCACGACGGGCGCGCTATCCGCGCGGCCCGGACCGGCGGCGGTCCTCTTCGGCGGTAACAGTCGGTGGCAGGCCAAGGGTGAGGTCATCGCGGTGGGAGCCAGTACCGACCGGTACGGAGTGCTCGCCTCGGGGCACTACAACTACGCGGGCGAGCAGGCGCTGCTGTCGCCGGACGGCGGCCGGGTCGCCACCCCGGACGGGGTCCACGACCTCTCCAGCGGCCGCAGCCAGGCCTGGCCGGCGCTCGGCGGGGAGTTCACCATTCCGGCCGTCTGGTCGCCGGACGGGCGGTGGGCGGCCGTGATCGCTCTGGTCGCGCCGTACGACACCCGGCCCGGCGGGGTCATGGTGCCGACACCCAGGAGCGCCGTGCTGCATCTGGTCGACCCCGCGACCGGGGAGCACCACAGGATCGCCGACCTGGATCCCGGATCCGTGGTCGACGGGTACGTGGCGGCGTTCGCCCCGGACGGCGGGCGGCTGGCGTACCAGTCGGGCACCACCGTGTCCGTCGCGGATCTCGAAGGGCGGGTGCTCAACCGGTTCGCGGCGCCGCCGCGGACCCGCCTGGCCGGCAAGGGGGCGTGGACGCCGGCCGGCGACGCGCTCGTCCTCGCCGAGCAGCGCGGGTGCTGCCCGGGGGAGGCGTACCCGTCGCGCTGGCGGCTGCGGGTGGTCGAACCGGCCACCGGCGCGGACGCGGCACGGCCGGCGCTGCCCGAGTTGACCGGTCTGGTGGCGGTCCGGCTGCTCGGCTGGTCACCCCGGGGTGAGGCGGTGGTGGCGGCGCTGTACCCGGAGCCTGGCATCAAGGTGGTGGACTTCACCACGGGGGCCGGCGCGCTGTCGGGGTCGCACGTCGGGTTGACCGCGTACGACTGGGTACGCGCGGTACGGGTCCTCGCGTGCGCGCCCGGCGCTCGGCCGCGCACCCTGCTCACCGCGCCGGACCAGGACGTGCTCTCCGTCGACGTGGCGAGCGACGTGATCGCCGGTGGGGAGACCCGGCGTGGTGACCCGCCGGGCCTGCCCGCGGTGCTCGGCCGGTTCGCGGTGCCGGCGCTTGCCGGCTGGCTGCTGCTCGGTGCGCTGGTCTGCGGCGTCGCGGCGGCGCTGTCACGCCGGCGGTACCGCCGCGCCGGCGGCTGGCGTCGGTAGCGCGTGCTGTGAGTGATCACACACCGCTCGTGATGATCGTTAACGGGTTAGGGTGGCCGCGTGCGGAAGACCCGGCTGGATCGGCTCCCGGCCGAGCTGGCGCGGGCCAGGATCGGCAGCACCGCGACGTTCGGCCTTGCCGGAGCGCTCTGTGCGGTGTGGACCGTCCGCATCCCGGCCCTCACCGACACGCTGGAGCTCAGCCCGGCCGACGTGGGCACGACCGTACTGGTGTGGGGCATCGCGGCCCTGATCGCCATGCAGGCGACCCAGCGGGCGGTCGCCCGGCTGGGTAGCCGCTGGACGCTGGCGCTGTCCGCCCCCGCGGCGGCCGCCCTGTTGGCCGGGATCGGCGTCGCGCCGACGTACTCCACGCTGCTGGTCGCGGCGGCGCTGTTCGGCGTCGCGTTCGGTGCGCTCGACATCGGCATGAACGCCCAGGTCGCGGTGCTGGAGCGGAGAACCGGCCGGCACCTGATGAACGGCGCGCACGCCGGCTGGAGCATCGGCTCGGTCGCCGGCGGCCTCCTGGGCGCGCTCAGCGCGTACCTTCAGCTGACCTTCACCCAGACGGTGGTCGGCATGGCCGTCCTCGGTGTGCCCGTGGCGCTGGCGCTGCTGCCGACCTACGTGGCAGACCGGCCGGCGCGGGGCGACGCGCCGGTGGCCCGTGTCCGGGTACCGAGAGCGGTCTACCTGATCGGCGCGGTGACCTGCGCGTCGTTCATCATCGAGGGCTCCGTGGCCGACTGGGGCGGGCTCTACCTGCGCGACGAACTGCACGCCCGGGAGGCGGTGGCCGCGCTGGCGTACCCGTGCTTCGAGGCGGCAATGATCATCGGCCGGGTGTTCGGGGACGCCGTGCGGCGGCGCGTCGGCGCCCGCGCGATGCTGACCTGCGCCGGCGTGGGCGCCGCCGCCGGCCTGGTCGTCGTGGTGGCCGCTGCGCACTGGGGGCTTGCGCTGCTCGGGTTCTTCCTGGTCGGCCTGGCGATCTGCACCGTCGTGCCGCTGACGTTCTCGATCGCGGGCGCGCTCGACAGCACGGGGGCGTCCATCGCGCAGGCCGGCGCGATGGGGTACGGCGGCCTGCTCATCGGCCCGGTGGTGATCGGCTATCTGGCCAACGCCACGTCGCTGCGCGCCGGCCTGCTCGTCCCGGTCGGGCTCGCGCTCGTCACGTCGGTCCTGGGCCGGATCGTCGGGGCGGTCGAGCCTTCGACCGAGCCGGAGGCGTCACGGTCGGCGGTCGTGTAGCCGGACCGCGCCGAGCTGGTTCAGCCGCCCCTTCGCGTCCGTCCCCTCGATCAACGCGTACCCCTCCCGCCCCCGGTGGATCAGGGTGCTGACCGCGTTGCCGAAGAACGGCCCGGTCACCAGGTCCCATCGCACGCTCGGGCCGGGGGTACCGGCGAGCTTCGCCAGCCCCCGGGCGAACCGGCCGGCGCCCCGGCTCCAGCCCACCCGCGCCGCGACCTTGATCGCGCCGGGCAGCCCGTTGTGCACCGGTGAGCAGGTCAACTGGTGGACCGGGCTGTGCACGTCGGGGCCGTACCGGACGCGCGCGGCGTACGAGTGGTGCACGTCCCCGGAGAGCACACTGATCGTGGCCGGCCCCTCGGCGGCCGACCCGAGCTGGCCCAGCAGGGTGGCGAGGGCGTCGAACGAGCGGCCGAACGCGGCCCAGTGCTCCAGGTCCAGCAGCCGGCGCAGCCGCTCGGCGGGCGCGGCCACCCACGGCCGGGGTGAGTCGCACATCCGCTCGTTCATCGCCTCCACGTGGTGCACCGCGGGCGCCAGCAGCCACGGCAGTGACGAGCCCAGGACCAGATGGTCGAAATCGTCGGCGCCGTCAGCGTGACCGCGGTCACCTCCGGTGACGGTGCCGACCACCCAGTCCCACTCGTGGTCGGACAGCATCGCCCGCTTACCCGGCTCCAGCTGGCGACCGGCGCGGTTGTCGAGCATCACGATCCGGGTACGCCCGAGGTCGAGCGCGTAGCTCCACCGGTACCCACCGCGCTCGCTGTCGGCGCGCGCTCCGAAGTCGGCGAGCACCCGGGTGGCGTCGCCTGCAGCGGTGACCTCGCGGTAGACCGGGTCGTCGGCGAGCTCCTCCGGCGAGAGGTTCCCCAGGTGCTGGTACACCCAGTACGACGAGAGCCCGGCCGCGATCCGCTCCGCCCACCACGACTGCGCCCCCTGGTCGCGCCGCCACGACTCCGAGGTGTTCCAGTCGTCGATGATCTCGTGGTCGTCGAAGATCATCAGGCTCGGCACGGTCGACAGCAGCCAGCGCACGTCCGGGTCGGCCCAGGACTCCAGGTACAGCTTGGTGTACTCGTCGAACCCGACCACCTGGGTGGCGGGCGCGTCCGGGCGGCGCCGGTGCCTGCGCCGCCGCAGCCAGCCCCGGACCGCGGGGGAGGTCTCGTCGGCGTACACCTGGTCGCCCAGCAGCAGCAGGGAGTCGGGCCACTGGGTCGCCGCGGTGCCGTTGCGGACCGCGGCGGCCAGTCGGACCGCGTACGCGTCCAGCGCGTCCGGCGGGTGCTTGTCGGTGACGTGCGGGTTGGCCTGCCGGCAGGAGCCGTAGACCAGGCGTACCGGGTCCTCGGCGCCGCGGGTGCGGATCGCCGGTGCCGGATAGCGGTAGTTCGGCGGCGGCCACACCGACTCGCCGTCGAGCAGCACCTCGTACTCGTGGACGCCGGCCGGTCGCAGCCCGTCGACCACGACGAGCGCGTAGTGCCGCCCGTACGCGGTGAAGGTCTTCGCGGCACCACCCGCGCCGGTCGCGGTACGGATCTCGACGGTGGCCGGCCGGGCAGTCTGGACCCAGATCGTCGCGCGGGATCCGGCGATCCGGCGCAGGACGGGACCGAGGACGAGCTCGGCGGAGACGGGCATGGGGGCGCTCCACGGTGAGGGGAGAATCGATAATGCCCGCCGCAGCGGTGTTCGCCAAACGACGGCCGGAACCGCTGCCCGGTGACCCGACGGGCCCGACCACGGCGCGTCTGCCAGGATTTTGGGAATGGACACGTACGTAGCCATCGGTCTGGTCCTGTTCGTCCTGCTGCTCGCGGGGGCCGCCGCCCTGCTCGCGCCCCTGCGCCGGAGGCGGCCCGGGCCGCCTCCGGCCCCGCAGCGACCCGAGGCGGGGGCGCCCACGATCGAGGCTCCACCGGTACGGAAGCCGCCGGTCGAGAAGGCACCGCCAACCGGGAAGGCGCCGCCGGTCGAGCGGGTGCCGGTGCAGAAGGCACCACCGGCGGCTCCTCCGGCGCCGCCGGTCGAGAAGGCCCCGCCCGCGCCTCCCACGCCACCGACGGCTCCTCCGGTGGAGGAGGCGCCGCCCGCGCCCGCGGTCGAGACCCCCGCGCCGACCGCCGGCCGCCTGGTCCGCCTGCGCTCGCGGCTGTCCCGTTCCCAGAACGCCCTCGGCAAGGGCCTGCTGGCCATCCTGTCGCGGGACCGGCTCGACGACGACGCCTGGGACGAGGTCGAGGAGACCCTGATCGGTGCCGACGTCGGTGTCCAGGCCACCACCGAGATCGTCGAGCGGCTGCGCGAGCGCGCCCGGGTCCTCGGTACGTCCTCGCCCGCCGAGCTGCGCAAGCTGGTGGCCGACGAGCTGACGGCCGCGCTCGGCCCGGACATGGACCGCACCCTGAAGGCCACCCCGCACGACGGCCGGCCCGCCGTGGTGCTCGTCGTCGGCGTCAACGGCGCCGGCAAGACCACCACCTGCGGAAAGATCGCCCGGGTACTGATCGCGGACGGCCACTCGGTGCTGCTCGGCGCCGCCGACACGTTCCGCGCCGCCGCCGCCGACCAGCTCGCCACCTGGGCCGGTCGGGTCGGCGCCGAGGTCGTACGCGGTCCCGAGGGCGGCGACCCGGCCGCGGTCGCGTTCGACACCGTCAAGCGCGGTACCGAGACCGGCGTGGACAGCGTCCTGATCGACACCGCCGGCCGGCTGCAGAACAAGGTCGGCCTGATGGACGAGTTGGCCAAGGTCAAGCGGGTGATCGAGCGGCACGGGCCGGTCGACGAGACGCTGCTGATCCTGGACGCCACGACCGGGCAGAACGGACTGGAGCAGGCACGGGTGTTCACCGAGGTGGTCGACGTGACCGGGGTGGCGTTGACGAAGCTGGACGGTACGGCCAAGGGTGGCATCGTGATTGCCGTACAGCGCAAGCTCGGCATCCCCGTCAAGCTGGTCGGGCTGGGAGAAGGGCCGGACGATCTGGCACCCTTCGAGCCGGCGCAGTTTGTCGACGCGCTGCTGGGGGCAGAGGCGTAGATGCTCCGCGCGCACCGGCGTGGACGTGTGCGCCGTTCCGTCCGAACAATGGCCGCTACGCGAAGAATGCCGGAGGAGTCGCCGACCGTGACATCACAGGAGATCCCGCTTCTGGGCGGGAACACCTCGACGGTCGTGCGTGTCGGCGCCACCGTGCGCCGCAACGTCGGGCCCTGGACGCCCTCGGTACACGCCCTCCTGCGGCACCTGGAGTACGTCGGCTTCACCGGCGCCCCGCGCGCCCTCGGCTTCGACGAGCGCGGCCGTGAGGTGCTGTCGTACCTCGAGGGGGAGTGCGGGGAGTACCCGCTCGCCCCGCACTGGGTCACCGACGAGGCTCTGGTCACCGTCGCGACGATGCTGCGGATGTTCCACGACGCGCAGTACGGGTTCCGCCCGGCCCCGGGCGCCGTGTGGCGCTCGTTCGGGCCGCCGCCGCCGGACACCGAGGTGATCTGCCACCACGACGCCGCGCCGCACAACGTCATCTGGCGGCCGGACGGCACCCTCGCCCTGATCGACTTCGACCTCTCCTCGCCGGGGTCGCGGATCTACGACGTCGCGTACGCCGTGTGGACCTGGGTGCCGCTCTTCTCCGACCGCGACTCGTACACCCTGGGCTGGAAGCGGCCGGACCGGCCGCGGCGGCTGCGGCTGTTCGCCGACGCGTACGGGCTGACCCTGCGCGACCGGCAGCGACTGGTACGCACGATCCGCAAGCGGATCGTCGACCACATCGAGGGCATCCGGCGGATGGCGGCCGCCGGCGAGCCGGCGTTCGTGCGCATCGTGCACAAGGGCCACCTACGCCGACCAGTACGCGACCTGCGGCTGCTGGACTACGAACGGCACGCGTGGGAGTACGCCCTGCGCTGATACGCGCCCAGTTCGACCCGGCCGGTGTGCCGTGGCGGACGGCTGAGATAGGGTGCCGCCGTCAATGGATGCGGCGTCCACGGGAGGGAGGCCGGCACTCGTGAGCCAACCCTCGTTCGGCGAACTCGACGGGCATGACCCGTACGAGATCCTCCAACTGCCGTGGGGCGCCTCCGACGACGAGGTCCGCACCGCCCGCAAGCGGCTGCTGCGCCGGTACCACCCGGATCTGCCGAACGGCGACCTGCGCCGGACCCAGTTGATCACCGCGGCCGCCGACCTCCTGCTGGACGCGCCGCGCCGGATCGGCTACTACGACCTGCGCGACGAGGAGTCCAGGCGGATCGTCTTCGCGCGGGCCGACGCCGGTCAAGCGGCCGCGCGGGCCGAGGCCGAGCAGCCGGCCGCACCGTCGGCGGCCGGCCAGTGGGCCGACGCCGGGCCGGTGACCGCGCCGGCCGAGGAGTCGCCGGGCGCGACCGTCGGCCCGGGGCGGCCGATCCGCCCGACCTTCATCACCCCACGCCCGCGCCGGCGGGGCCGGTCGCCGTCGGCCGGGCGGGGGTACCGGGCGGCTCCGCCGCCGTACCCCACGGAGCAGCCGCGGTACCGGCCGGCGCCGCCGCCGTACCCGACCGCTCCCGCTCAGCCCTCGCCCGGGCCCGACGTCGCCCCGGCTCCGACCCCCGCGGCCGCCTCCCGGTGGAACACGGCCGCCGTCGCCTCCGTGGTCGCGATCGTCGCCTGTCTCGTCCTCGTCCTCGTGATCTCCGCGCTCTGGGAGTGAACCGTGACAGCTGGCGGTGTCCACGGGGCCGCCAGGTGTCCACGGTTCACGAGGGTGCAGCTTTCTTCACACGTTGGAAACAGACGGTCACGCGGTCGAAACCGGAGAACGTCGATCCTCGAAACAGCGGTTCGCGATTCTTTCCCGCATCCGGTAGCCGGTGGGCAGAGCCGCCCAGGTCACCCGGGAGACAGGAACACGAACCGAGAGGAGGCCGCGTGCCGCCGATAAACTACGGCGACACCGCCTGGGTGCTCGCTTCGAGCGCGCTGGTACTGCTCATGACGCCGGGCCTGGCCCTGTTCTACGGCGGCATGGGGCGGAGCAAGAGCGTGCTCAATATGCTCATGATGAACTTCGCGACCATCGCGGTGGTCAGCGTGCTGTGGGTGGCGTACGGCTACAGTCTCGCCTTCACCACGGACAACTTCCACGGATTGATCGGCGGCTCCGACGCGTACGGCCTGCGGGGCACGTTCGAGGCGCTGACCGGCGCCGAGGGCGACAAGATCCCGGTCCTCGCGTTCTCGTCGTTCCAGCTCATGTTCGCGATCATCACGCCGGCGCTGATCAGCGGCGCGGTCGCGGACCGGATCAAGTTCCGGTCGTGGCTGATCTTCGTGGCGGTGTGGACGACCGTCGTCTACTTCCCCGTCGCCCACTGGGTGTTCTTCTTCGACGCCGGCAACGGCGGCTGGATCGCAGACGGCCTCAAGGCGTTCGACTTCGCCGGCGGTACCGCGGTGCACGTCAACGCCGGTGCCGCGGGGCTGGCGCTCGCGCTCGTCCTCGGCAAGCGGGTCGGCTGGCCGAAGGAGAAGTTCAAGCCCCACAACCTGCCGATGGTGCTGCTCGGCGCGGGCCTGCTGTGGTTCGGCTGGTTCGGCTTCAACGCCGGGTCGGCGCTCGCCGCCAACGGCCTCGCCGCCATCGCTTTCGTCAACACGCAGGTGGCGACCGGTGCCGCGCTGCTCGGCTGGATCATCGTGGAGTGGCTGCGCGACGGCAAGCCGACCACACTCGGCGGGGCCTCGGGCGCGGTGGCCGGCCTGGTCGCCATCACCCCGGCGTGCGCCACGATCGAGCCGCTCGGCGCGATCGCGCTCGGCCTGATCGCCGGCGCGGTGTGTGCCCTGGCCGTGGGGCTCAAGTACCGGTTCGGCTTCGACGACGCCCTGGACGTGGTGGGGGTCCACCTGGTCGGCGGTGCGACCGGCGCCCTGCTGATCGGCCTGCTCGCGGCCCCGTTCATCCCCGGTACCGGTGGCGTGGCGGGCCTGCTCTACGGGGGCGGGTTCGCGCAGCTGGGCCGGCAGGCGCTCGCGGTCGTGGCGGTCGGCGTGTACTCCTTCGTCATGGCGTACCTGATCGCATGGGTGATCAAGAAGACCGTGGGGATCCGGGTCAGCGCCGAGGACGAGGTCGAGGGCCTGGACACCGCGGAGCACGCGGAGAGCGCGTACGACTTCGCGCCGACCAGCGGCTCGGGCGGCGCCTTCGCCCTGGCGGGGGTGGGCGCGACGAAGCCGGGCCCGGACGAGGTCGGTCCGGGGCCTGACAAACCCAAGACGGAGCAGGTCACCGAGAAGGTCGCCGGTTAACGTGCGGTGATGGAGGGATTAGGCATGAAACTGGTGACCGCGGTGATCAAGCCGCACCAGCTCGACGGCGTCAAGGAGGCGCTGCACGCGCTCGGCGTGGCCGGGCTGACCGTGAGCGAGGTGCAGGGGTACGGGCGCCAGAAGGGGCACACCGAGGTGTACCGGGGCGCGGAGTACACGGTCGACTTCCTGCCGAAGATCCGCGTCGAGGTGCTCACCGACGAGATCGACGTCGACAAGATCGTGGACGCGATCGTGACGGCGGCCCGTACCGGGAAGATCGGGGACGGCAAGGTGTGGGTCACCCCGGTCGAGGACGTGGTCCGGGTCCGTACCGGCGAGCGCGGCCTGGACGCCCTGTAGGCGGCGTGGAAGCCCTGCAACGGAGATCGGGAAGGCGATGACGATGATGCCGGCGGGCACCGTGGAGGTGCCCGCCGGCGTCGGCGCCGCCGCCCGCGCCGCCCGCGCCGACGCGCTCGACGCCTGGCTCGCCACGCTGCTGCCGGACGCCGACAACCCGGACGCCGGCACGCTGGCGCTGGTGGCCGTCGGCGGCCTCGCCCGTCGGGAGTGCGCGCCGCACGGCGATCTCGACCTCGTCCTGCTCCATGGCGGCGGCGCCGGGATCGACGGGGTCGCCGAGAAGTTGTGGTACCCGATCTGGGACGCGAAGCTGTCGCTGGACCACTCGGTACGCACGGTCGACGAGGCGGTCGAGGTCGCCGGTACCGATGTCAAGGCCGCGCTGGGCCTGCTGGACGCGCGGCTGATCGCCGGTGACGATCGGCTGGTCGCGCGGCTGCGTGAGCGGGTCACGGCGCATTGGCGGCGCGATGCGGCGCGCGCACTGCCGCGACTGCGGGAGCTGTCCGAGCGGCGCTGGGCGGCCCACGGCGAGCTGGCGTTCCTGCTGGAGGGCGACGTCAAGGAGGCCCGCGGTGGGCTGCGGGACGTCGGGGTGCTGCGCGGCATCGGGTACGCCGGGGTGGCGGACGCGACCCGGCCGGCGGTCCGGGCGGCGCAGCGGTGGCTGCTCGACGTCCGCGACGCGCTGCACACCGTGACCGGTCGGCAGATGGACCGGATGCTCGCCCAGGAGCGGGCCGAGGTCGCCCGCCTGCTCGACCTCGGCGGCCCCGACGACGTGCTCCGGCGGGTGACCGACGCGGCCCGCACCATCGCGTACGCCGCCGACGACGCCTGGCGGGCCGTGGACGGCTGGCGGCGGAGCGGGCACACCCGGCGGGGTGGCGCCACCCGCTGGGGCGGCTCCACCCCGTGGAGCGGATCGACCCGGTGGTCCACCGCCGCCCCGCGCAGTCCGATCGCCCGCGACGTCGTCGAGCAGAACGGTGAGGCGGTGCTCGCCCGGGCGGCGATCACGCCCCGGCCCGACCCGAGCCTGGCCCTGCGGGTGGCCGCCGCGGCCGCCCGGGCCCGGCTGCCGGTGGCCCGGCCCACCCTCGAATGGCTGGCGGAGTTCTCCACGCCGCTGCCGACCCCTTGGCCGGCGCCGGCCCGCGACGCCCTGCTGACGCTGCTGGGCGCCGGCGACCCGCTGGTGCCGACCTGGGAGGCGTGTGACCGGTACGGGCTGGTCACGGCCTGGCTGCCGGAGTGGGCGCGGGTACGCAGCCTGCCCCAGCACAACCCGGTCCACCGGTTCACGGTCGACCGGCATCTGGTCGAGACCGCCCGGATGGCCGCCTCGTACGCCCGCGAGGTGTCCCGGCCGGACCTGCTGATGCTGTCCGCGCTGCTGCACGACGTCGGGAAGGGGCTGCCCGGCGACCACAGCGTGGTGGGTGCGTCCGTGGCCGCCGCGGCCGCCACCCGCATCGGGCTGGCCCCGGCCGACGCGGCGGTGGTCGAACGGGTGGTACGGCTGCACCTGCTGCTGCCCGACACCGCGACCCGGCGCGATCTGGCGGACCCGGTGACCGTACGGGCGGTGGCCGGCGCGGTGGGCGACCTGGACACGCTCTCCCTGCTGTACGCGCTGGTCCGGGCGGACGCCGCCGCCACCGGCCCGACCGCCTGGTCGGCGTGGAAGGGGCGGCTCGTCGCGGAGCTGGTCGACCGGGCCGCGCACGCGCTGGACACGGGCCGGGTACCCGGGCTGCCCGTCACCGCCGCGCCGGTCGCGATCGGCCCGCTCCCGTCGGTACGGGTCGGGCGGGACCGGGTCGCGGTGACCGCGACCGACAGCGCCGGGCTGCTGGCGGCGGTGGCCGGGTGCCTGTCGCTGCACCGACTGGACGTGGTCGCCGCCGACGTCGCCACCGGAGCGGGTGTTGCCCGGGTGGTCTGTGCGGTGCAGCCGCGCTACGGCGGCGCGCCGGACGTGGAGGCGCTCGCCGCGGACCTGCGCCGGGCCGCGACCGGCGAGCTGGACGTGGCGGCACGGCTCGCGGCGCGGGAGCGGTCGGCCCGCCGGCCGGCGGGCGCCGCCGATCCCCGCGTCGTCTGGCAGCCGGCCACCGGCGCGGCCGTCCTCGAACTGCGCGCCGCGGACTCGCCGGGCCTGCTGCACCGGGTCGCGAGCGCGCTCGCCGGGGCGGGTGCGCGGGTACGCTCGGCGCGGATCTCGACCCTTGGTGGCGACGTCGTGGACGCGTTCTACCTGGTCGGTCGGTGGGACGATGCGGCGTCGCGGTCGGCGGTCGAGGCCGCCGTGCTCCGGGCCGTCGCACCGCCGCGGTGACGCGACGACACGGCCCCGTGCGGGCGACCACTCGGTAGGGCGCTCCGGCCCTATACCCTTGCCTCGGAGCGGTTGCTCCAGTACCAGCGATAAATCCGACATTCAGGGATGTAGCGCCGTGTTTGACACGCTTAGCGATCGGCTCTCCGGGATCTTCTCCAAGCTGCGAAGCAAGGGGCGGCTCACCGACGCCGACATCGACGCCACCGCGCGCGAGATCCGCCTCGCGCTGCTGGAGGCCGACGTTGCGCTGCCCGTGGTCAAGGCGTTCATCGCCCGGCTGAAGGAGCGGGCCCGCGGCGTCGAGGTCTCTCAGGCCCTCAACCCGGCGCAGCAGGTCATCAAGATCGTGCACGAGGAGCTGGTACAGGTCCTCGGTGGCGAGAGTCGCCGGCTCCAGTTCGCCAAGCAGCCGCCGAGCGTGATCATGCTGGCGGGTCTGCAGGGCTCGGGTAAGACGACCCTGGCCGGCAAGCTCGCCCGCCACCTCAAGGCGCAGGGGCACCAGCCGATGCTCGTCGCCGCCGACCTCCAGCGCCCCAACGCCGTCAACCAGCTTCAGGTACTGGGCGGCAGGGCGGGCGTCGAGGTCTTCGCCCCGGAGCCCGGCAACGGCGTGGGCGACCCGGTGGCGGTGGCCCGGGACGCGATCGAGCACGCCCGGCGCCACATGCGCGACATCGTGATCGTCGACACGGCCGGCCGGCTCGGTATCGACACCGAGATGATGGCGCAGGCCGCCGCGATCCGCGACGCGGTCAACCCGGACGAGGTCCTGTTCGTCATCGACGCGATGGTCGGTCAGGACGCGGTCGCCACCGCCGAGGCGTTCCGCGACGGTGTCGGCATCAGCGGCGTGGTGCTCTCCAAGCTCGACGGCGACGCCCGCGGCGGTGCGGCGCTCTCGGTGCGCCACGTGACCGGTCAGCCGATCCTGTTCGCCTCCACCGGTGAGAAGTTGGAGGACTTCGACGCCTTCCACCCCGACCGGATGGCGTCCCGCATCCTCGGCATGGGCGACGTGCTCACCCTCATCGAGCAGGCCGAGCTGGCGTTCGAGGACGAGCAGAAGGAGCGGATGACCGCCAAGCTGATGGGCGGTCAGCAGTTCACGCTCGAGGACTTCCTGGAGCAGATCATCGCGGTACGCCGGATGGGGCCGATCGCCAACATCCTGTCGATGATGCCCGGCATGGGGCAGATGAAAGACCAGCTCGCCGAGGTGGACGACAAGCACTTCGACCGCATCACCGCGATCATCCGCTCCATGACCCCCGGTGAGCGGGAGAACCCGAAGGTCATCAACGGGTCGCGGCGGCTGCGCATCGCCAACGGCTCCGGCGTGACCGTCATGGAGGTCAACCAGCTGCTGAATCGCTTCACCGAGGCGCAGAAGATGATGAAGCAGATGGGCGGCATGATGGGCCTGCCCGGGGGTCGGCGCAAGGCGACCAAGTCGCCCAAGAACAAGCGCAAGGGCACCAAGGGCGGCGGCCGCCCCCGCGGCGGCATGCCGGCCGGGCTGCCGGGTGGCTTCCCCGGGATGCCGGCGCTTCCGCCGGGACTGGACCCGAACGCCCTGGATCCGAACGCCGGGGGAGCCGACGGCTTCAAGCCCCCGAAGCTCGACTTCTCCAAGTTCACCAAGCGCGACAAGTAGTCATACCTGACGTTCTCCGGGCCCGCGGCGCGTCGTCGCTGCGGGCCCGGACCCTTCCCATGATCACGGAGACTCTTCCGTACCAGAACGCGGAAAGTCACCGCGATCATGGGAAGGGCGGGTACCGGGCGCGCCGGAATCGGCCGGGTACGCGATAATCATCGGCAGCGTTGGCTGTCACTGTGACGCAGACAACAGCTTCGATGTGAGCCGTAACGCGGCACGGCGGGTACGGCGTCTAGTGAGCGGGGCGCCCAATCACGGGCGACCGCAGGGTTGTGCCTATTTGGGGGCGGTGCATGCGCGAGCGCACGCTGAGGAAGATGCTGACGCTGCTCGGGTGCGGGGTGATCGCGGGCTTGGTCGTGGCGGCGGCGGCGCTTCCGGCCGCCGCGATGACCGGCGCACTGACGACGGCCGGTGTCGACGCGTTCGACAACCTTCCCAGCGACTTCACGTCGGTGCCCTCCCCGCAGAGCTCGTTCGTCTACGCGGCCGACGGCAAGACGCTGCTGGCGATGCTCTACGACGAGAACCGCCGCGACGTGCCGCTCTCCGAGGTGGCCCCGGTGATGCAGCAGGCCATCGTGGCCTCTGAGGACACCCGCTTCTTCCAGCACAACGGGGTGGACCTCAAGGGCGTGGCGCGGGCGCTGGTGGCCAACAACGGGGGCGAAAGCCAGGGTGCCTCCACCCTGACCATGCAGTACGTGCGCCAGAGCGCGATCTACTCGGCGAAGAGCCCCGAGGACGTCGTCGCGGCGAGCGAGAAGACCAAGACCCGCAAGATCCGCGAGATGAAGCTCGCCATGGCGCTGGAGGAGAAGCTCACCAAGCAGCAGATCCTCGAGCGCTACCTGAACATCGCGCCGTTCGGGCACGGTGCCTGGGGCATCTACGCGGCCAGCCACGTGTACTTCGGCAAGGACCCCAAGGACCTCACGCTGCCGGAGGCGGCGCTGCTCGCCGGGCTGGTGCAGGCGCCGTCGGAGTACGACCCGGCCGACGCGGCCCACCCGGAGAAGCGGGAGGCCGCCCTCAAGCGGCGCGAGCACGTGTTCGCCCAGATGGTCAGGGCCCGCAACGTCACGCCCCAGCAGGCCGACGAGGCGCGCAAGACGCCGCTGAAGATCACCGACCAGCGGCCGTCGCAGGGCTGCGTCTCGGTGCCGTACCCCGCCCTCGGCGCCGGCTTCTTCTGCGACTACCTGTACCGGTGGTGGCTGGAGGAGCCCGCCTTCGGCGCGGACGCGTTCGAGCGGGAGAACCGGCTGCGCAGCGGCGGGTACACGATCATCAGCTCTCTCGACATGGGCATCCAGCAGGCGATGAAGCGCAACGTCGACGAGAAGATCAAGAACACCGACCGGCGGGCGCTGATGCTCACCGCCGTCGAGCCGGGTACGGGCCGGGTGCTGGCGATGGCCACCAACCGCAACTTCAGCCTCGACGTCAGTGGCAACGCGCCCAACCCCGACAAGGCGAAGCAGGGGCCGGGCACCTTCCCGAACACCACCAACCCGCTCGTGTCCGGTGGCGGCGAGGTCCACGGCTACCAGGCGGGTTCGACGTTCAAGATGTTCACCATGCTCGCCGCGCTGGAAAAGGGCATGCCGCTCAACACCTCGATCGACGCCCCGGCGACCTACAAGTCGAAGTACATCACCGATTCGACCAACTGCCCCGGCACCCACAACTGGTGCCCGAGCAACGCCAGCAAGAGCGAGCAGGGCCGGTTCGACATGTGGACCGGCTTCGGCAAGTCGGTGAACACGTTCTTCGTGCCGCTGGAGGAGCGGGCCGGCGCGGACCGTGCGGTGGACGTGGCGACCCGCCTGGGCATCAAGTTCCGCGCCGAGAACGACCAGAAGATGGCGACCCAGGGCGCGGACCAGTGGGGCGCGTTCACCCTGGGCGTCTCGGCCACCACCCCGGTCGATCTCGCCGGGGCGTACGCGACCCTCGCCAACGACGGCGTGCACTGCCGGCCCACCCCGGTCGTGGAGATCCGCGACTCCAAGGGCAAGAAGATCGACGCCGGCAAGCCCCAGTGTGCCAAGGCGATCGACCCCGACGTCGCGCGCGCCGGGATCGACGCCGCCCGCTGCCCCGTCGGTGACAGGGGCGGCCTGGGGCAGTGCCGCGGGGCGTCGACCGCGTCCGGCGTCTCCGCGACCGTCGGCAAGCCGGTGTTCGGCAAGACCGGTACGACCGACACCAACGAGTCGGCGACGCTGGTCGCGTCGACCCGCCAGATCACGATCGCGGGCATGGAGGCGGACCCGGACTGGCCCGCCGATCCGAGCGCCGACCACAACCACGTGGACGCCTCGGTAGCCGAGACACTGCGCGACGCGATGGCAGGGCGCCCCGCCGAGGACTTCCCGACGCCGAGTCGACGCATCGCCTTCGGCAAATGAGCAGATGCCGCGCCTTCGGCAAATGAGCAGATGCCGCGCCTTCGGCACGTGAGCCGGCGCCTCGCCGCCGGCACATGACCCGACCGGTAGGTTGTGGCGCATGACGCTGCATGTGCGGGGCGTGGTGCTGCCCGACGACGAGGTACGCGATCTCTGGCTGATCGGCGACCGGGTGACGCTGCGGCCGGTACCCGGGGCCGAGACCATCGTCGACGGTGGCTTCGTACTGCCGGGGCTGGTCGACGCGCACTGCCACATCGGGATCGCGCGGGGCGGCAGCCCGATCGGCGGGCTCGACGAGGCGCGGGCGCTGGCCGCCATCGACCGCGACGCCGGCGTGCTCGCCATCCGGGACGCCGGTTCGCCGTACCCGTACCCGCAACTCGACGACGACCCGCAGGTGCCGCGCCTGGCCCGGGCCGGGCGTCACGTCGCCCCGCCGCGCCGCTACCTGCGCGACATCGGGGTGGAGGTCACCGCCGACCAGCTGCCCGGTGAGGCGGCGCGGCAGGCGGCGGCCGGCAACGGCTGGGTGAAGCTCGTCGGCGACTGGATCGACCGGGACACCGGCGACCTCGCGCCCGCCTGGGACCCGGCCGACATGGCGGCAGCGATCAAGTCGGCGCACGAGGTCGGCGCCCGGGTGGCGGTACACACGTTCGCCGAGGAGTCGGTGGCCGCGCTGGTACGCGCCGGGGTGGACTCCGTGGAGCACGGCACCGGCCTGGCCGACGACGACATCGCCGAGATGGCGCGGCGGGGGACCGCCCTGGTGCCGACGATGATCAACATTGAGACGTTCGGGAAGATCGCGGCCCAGGCGGACGGCAAGTTCCCGGAGTACGCCCGGCACATGCGCGCGCTGGGCGACCGGTTCCCGGACGTGGTGGCGGCCGCCCACGAGGCCGGCGTGCCGATCTACGTGGGCACCGACGCGGGCGGCGGTATCAACCACGGTCTGGCCGTACAGGAGATGCTGCGGCTGCACGAGCGGGCCGGGATGTCCGCGCTCGACGTGCTGCGGGCCGGGTCGTGGGGCGCGCGGGAGTGGCTGGGCTTTCCCGGCCTGGTCGAGGGTGGCCTGGCCGATCTGGTCGTCTACGACACCGACCCGCGACGCGACCTGCGGGTACTCGCGGCACCCCGGCGGATCGTGCTGCGCGGCCGGGTCGTCGTCTGACGGCTTCCCCCGAGGTCGGCGGGCGGCCGGAGGGGGCGAGCGCCTAGGATGACCGGTCATGGCGCGTGTGCTCACACCGAGGGCAGAAGACTTCCCCCGCTGGTACCAGGACGTGATCGCAAAGGCCGAGCTGGCCGACAACGGTCCGGTCCGCGGCACCATGGTCATCCGCCCGGCGGGGTATGCGATCTGGGAGCGCATGCAGTCCGACATGGACAACCGGATCAAGGCGGCCGGCGCGCAGAACGCGTACTTCCCGCTGTTCATCCCGGAGAGCTACCTGCGCCGGGAGGCCGAGCACGTCGAGGGCTTCTCCCCGGAGTTGGCCGTTGTCACGCACGCCGGCGGCAAGCAGCTCGCCGAGCCGGTCGTGGTGCGGCCGACCTCGGAGACCGTGATCGGCGAGTTCATGGCCAAGTGGATCAGCAGCTACCGTGACCTTCCGCTGCTGCTCAACCAGTGGGCCAACGTCGTGCGCTGGGAACTGCGGCCGCGGATCTTCCTGCGTACCAGTGAGTTCCTCTGGCAGGAGGGCCACACCGCGCACAGCAGCTACGACGACGCCCGCGCCTACGCGCGGGACATCCTGCACAACGTGTACGAGGACTTCATGCGCCAGATGCTGGCGATCCCGGTCATCGTCGGGCTCAAGACCGCCCGGGAGCGCTTCGCCGGGGCGACCAGCACGTACACGCTCGAAGGCATGATGGGTGACGCCAAGGCCCTGCAGTTGGGCACCAGCCACGAGCTGGGGCAGAACTTCGCGAAGGCGTTCGACATCGTGTACTCCTCGGCCGAGGGCCGCTCCGAGCACGCCTGGACGACGTCGTGGGGCGTCTCCACCCGGATGCTCGGCGGCCTGATCATGTGCCACGGCGACGACAACGGCCTGCGGGTGCCGCCGCGGATCGCGCCGGTGCAGGCGCACATCATGATCGTCAAGGAGGGCGACGGCGTGGCCGCGGAGGCCGCCAAGCTGCGCGACGCGCTGCGCGGCGCCGGTATCCGGGTCGGCTTCGACGACCGGACCGACACCCCGTTCGGGCGGCGGGCGGTCGACGCCGAGCTCAAGGGGTACCCGGTGCGGATCGAGGTGGGGCCGCGCGACCTCGCCGCCGGCAACGTGGTCATCGTCCGGCGCGTCGCCGGTACCAAGACGCCCACGCCGATCGCCGACGCGGTGTCGGCCGTGACCGCCGCGCTCGAGGAGGATCAGCAGGCGCTGTACGACGAGGCCCTGGCCCGCCGGCAGTCGCTGACCGTCGACGTGTCCGATGTGGACGCTGCGATCGAGGCGGCCACCACGGGCTGGGCGCGGGTGCCCTGGTCGGCCGTTGGCGCCGAGGGCGAGGCGAAGGCCAACGCCGTGGGCGTCACCGTACGCTGCCTGACCCGCGCCGACGGGTCGGTACCCGGTTCGGAGGACGAACCCGACCTCGTCGCCTACCTGGCCCGCGCGTACTGATGCGCTTCGCGCCCGGCCGGGTGATCGTCCACCGGCACTTCCAGCGGGACCGGCTGGCCTGGGTCCGCGTCATGCGCGTGGTCAGCGACGACGAGCGTGGCCTGGTGCTCTGGATCGCGCCCGGCAGTCCGGTGCTCTACCTGCGTCACGAGGACGGCCGCACCATCAGGTCGATGCCGTTCATCGAATGGGTGGCGAAGGAGCGACGGCTCGCAGCCGGCACCTGGGAGGGCACCGGCATCCTGAAGTTGATCCCACCGGGCGCCTCGCACTCGGTGTGGTGGTTCTGGGGCGACGACGGGTTCAACGGCTGGTACGTCAACCTCGAGGAGCCGGGCGTGCGCTGGGACGACGGCGACGTCGCGGGCGTGGACATCGTCGACCAGGACCTCGACATCTGGGTCGAGCCGGACCGGTCGTGGCTGTGGAAGGACGAGCACGAGCTGGCAGAGCGGCTGCGGTCCCCGGACCACTACTGGGTGGCCGACGCCGATGCGGTCCGGGCCGAGGGGGAGCGGGTGATCCCGCTCATCGAGGCCGGTCGCTTCCCGTTCGACGGTACGTGGTGCGACTTCGAGCCGGACGCGGAGTGGCTCACGCCAGCGACGCTGCCCGCGGGCTGGGATCGGCCGCGCGCGTACGGTATGTCGGGAATCTGATAACGGGTCATTGCTGGGTCGCCCCATCCGTCTAGGGTGCCGGAAGGTGCCATCGACGGATGGAGGTCAATCAATGCGGCGACAACTCCTCGCGTTGCTGGCGGTCACCGCCGTGACGGCGGTGCTCACGCCGGCGACGCCGGGGCACGCGGCGGCCAAACCACCGGCGCTGAGCTGGGGGGCCTGCCCGCCGGCGGAGCCCGGCGTCGAGCGCGATCCCCGCCAGCAGTGCGCCACCCTGCGGGTGCCGCTGGACTACCGCAGGCCGCAGGGGCGGCAGATCGACATCGCGGTCTCCCGGATCCCGACCGCCAAGCCCGGCCTTCGGCACGGGATCCTGCTGTTCAATCCGGGCGGCCCGGGCGGCTCCGGCCTCGACTTCCCGGGCATGCTGCTCCCGCTGCTGCCGGCCGACGTCACCGACCGGTTCGACCTGATCGGCTTCGACCCGCGCGGCATCGCCAACAGCACGCCGGTCACCTGCGGCATCGACCCGAACACCCCGACCGAACTGATCCTGCCGTACCCCGCGCCGGACGGCTCCATCGGCCGGAACGTGGCGTACGCCCGCCGGACGGCCGCGGACTGCGCCCGGCTCTCCGGTGACCTGCTGCCCTACCTCACGACCGCGAACACCGCCCGGGACATGGACCGGATCCGGGCCGCGCTCGGCGAGCCCAAGCTGTCCTACCTCGGGTACTCCTACGGCACCTACCTGGGCGCGGTGTTCACCTCGCTGTTCGGCGCGCACAGCGACCGCATCGTGCTGGACAGCGCGGTGGACCCGACGAAGGTCTGGTACGACATGTGGCGGACCTGGGGGTCGGCGATCGCGCTGCGACTGCCGGACTTCACGAAGTGGGCCGCCGACCGGGACGCCACCTACCAGCTGGGCGCCACGCCGCAGGCGGTCGAGCACACCTACTACGAGCTCGCCGCGCGGTTTGACCGCGACCCGCTGGACATCGGCGGCCTCGTGGTGACCGGCAACCTGTTCCGCGAGATCACCCGCAGCGCGCTCTACAACGACCACAACTTCCCGGACCTGGCCTCGATCTGGCAGACCCTGGCGCAGGCGCCCGCTACGAAGGTCGGGTCCGCGGCCGAGGCGATGCGGCAGTTGCTGGCGCCCGCGCCGGCCGCGGCACAGGTACCGGTCGACAACGGGGTCGCGGCGCTGTACTCGGTCGTCTGCGACGACGCCGCCTGGCCACGCGAACCCGGCGTGTACGCACGGAACGTGGCGGTCGGCCGGCGGCTGTTCCCGGCGACCGCCGGCATGCCGGACAACATCTGGCCCTGCGCGTTCTGGAAGAACGGGCCGGTGGAGCCGCCCGTCAAGGTCACCGACAAGGGGCCGCGCAACGTGCTGATCCTGCAGAACCTGCGCGACCCCGCCACGTCGTGGAGCTCGGGCTTCGGGCTGCGCCGGGCGCTGGGCCAGCGGGCCGACTTCATCAGCGTGGACCAGGGCGGCCACGGGGTGTACCTGCTCACGCAGGCCCCGTGCGCGAACGACGTCGCCACGGCGTTCCTCGCCCACGGCAACCTGCCGGCCCGTGACGCGTTCTGCCCCGGCCAGTCGCCGGGTGACGTGACCGGTCTGACGACCGTGCCGCGGGTCAAGCTGCCCGGCCCCCTGGGGTAGGTAGCGGTTCGAGGAGGGCGTCCCGGCCGGGACGCCCTCCTCCGCGTTCACGCGGCCGCGAACCGCGACCGGTACGCGGTGGGCGTCGTCCCCACGTCGCGGCCGAAGTGCCGGCGCAGCACGGCCGTGGTGCCGAATCCGGCCCGCCGCGCCACCTCCTCGATCGGTAGGTCGCTGCGTTCGAGCAGTTCCTGAGCGAGCTGTACGCGCTGGTGGTGCAGCCACCGCAGCGGCGTCGTACCGGTGGTCTCCACGAACCGCCGGGCGAACGTACGCGGTGACTGGTGGGCCCGGCGGGCCAGCTCCACGACGGTGAGCGGCCGGTCGAGGTGCTCGCGCGCCCACGCCAGTACGCCGCCGAACTCGTCGCCGGACGGCTCGACCACCACGCGGGGCAGGTACTGCGCCTGGTCACCGTCGCGGTGCGGCGGAGTCACCATGCGCCGTGCGATCGCGGCCGCCGCCGTCGCGCCGTGCGCCTCCCGTACCAGGTGCAGGCACAGGTCGATGCCGGCGGCGGTACCCGCCGACGTCCACAGCGGACCGTCCTGTACCCACAGTGGACCGTTCGCGACCGTCACCGCCGGGTGCCGGTCGGCCAGGGCGGCCGTCAGCATCCAGTGCGTGGTCGCCCGGCGCCCGTCGAGCAGGCCCGCGTCCGCGAGCAGGAACGCCCCGCTGCACAGGGCGGCCACCGGTACCCCGGCGTGGTGGACCGCCCGCAGCGCCCGGCGCTCGGCAACCGTGGCCTCCGGCGGCGCGGGCTCGGCGCCGGGTACGAGGACCAGGTCGGCCTCGGTGAGCGCCGACAGGCCGTGCGTGGCGGACAGGCTCGCCCCGCCGACCAGGGTGACCGGCCGCTGGCCGGGGGAGCAGCGGCGAAGCTCGAACGTCGGCACCCCGTCGTCGCGCCGGTCGACGCCGAACACCTCGTGGATCACGCCGTAGTCGAACAGCCGGACCGCGTGGTGGAGCAGGACAGCCACGGTACGCATGCCGCAATCATGCCAGGTGAGGGCGTGGCAGTAATCAGCGCATGATGGTCAAAGCTGCCACTGTCGGCCGGCCCGGCGTCGTCCGACGATTGACGGCATGACCAGCCACATCGAGCCCAACGCGGCTCTCGTCGTCATCGACGTCCAGACCGGCTTCGACGACCCGTACTGGGGCCGTCGCGGCAACCCGGCGGCCGAGGAGAACATCGGCCGCCTGATCTCCGCGTGGACCGCCACCGGCCGCCCGATCGTCCGGGTGCGCCACGAGTCCCGGTCGCCCGGTTCGCCCCTCGCGCCCGGCGCGCCGGGCCAGGCGTTCAAGCCGGTCGTGGCCGACCTCGTACCCGCTCTGGACGTGGTCAAGAGCGTGCACTCGTCGTTCCACGGCTCCCCGGACCTGCACGCCTGGCTGACCGGCGCCGGGGTCCGCCAGGTCGTGATCTGCGGGATCCAGACCAACCGCTGCTGCGAGACCACGGCCCGGCTCGCCGGCGACCTCGGGTACGACATGCTGTACGCCCTGGACGCCACGTACACGTTCGACGAGGGTGGGCTGACCGCCGAGCAGATCATGGCCGTGACCGCGGTGAACCTGGACGGTCACTTCGGCCGGGTGCTCACCACCGACGACCTGTTGTCCCGGTCGGGGGAGCTCGAGCCGGCGCTGTGATGTGAGGGGGTGCGCCCCGTCCGGGGCGCGCCCTCTCGCTACACCAGGGTCGAGACCAGGAAGAGCACGCCCAGCGCGTACGCGAGCGGGACGGCGGCCAGCGCGAACAGGCCCGACCCGACCGCCGGCAGGCGGCGGAGCACCAGCACCACCGGCAGCATCAGGGCGTGGGACCGGGACTGGGTGATGTGCGGTCCCACGATGAGCGGCACCGTGAAGATCAGGAATCCGTACAGCGTGAGCGCGACGTCGAGTGCGTTCGCCCGGCCGCGCGCGGCCTCCACCGCCACCACCAGTACGGCGACGACGACCAGCGCCAGGGCGGCGTGCAGCTCCCAGCCGAGGGTGGTGATGACCTTCGGTACCGGCCACGCGTGCGGGCCGGTGCCCGGGACGGGCAGCGCGTGCAGAAGTTCCCGGTACGACGTGACCGGGTTGTGCAGGCCTCCGCCCCAGCGGCGGTGGTAGTCCATGAAGACCATGGGGCGGCCGGTGTCGTGCCAGAGCAGCGCGAAGGTGGCCGCCACGCCGAGCGACGTGAGACCGCACGCCACCACGGCCTGGCGCAGCCAGGTCCACGATCCCCGGGATCGGGTCAGGAACAGGTACGCCAGCATGGCCGGCGCGATCAGCGCCGAGATGCTGTACGTCATCGCGGTGAGCATTCCGGCGAGCCCGGCCAGCGCCCACCAGCCGCGCGAGAGCAGCGTCCAGGTGACGAGCGCGAGTAGCACCGACAGGGCGATCGGGAAGGTGGCGTGGTAGTAGATCGCGCCCGGCCAGCAGGCGGCCAACGCCAGGCACGCCACGTTGCGGGCGGTGGCGCGCGCGCCGAGCAGGTGCCAGAGCAGCAGCAGCACCCCGAGCAGGCAGACCTCGGCGACGACCACGCCCGCGACCGCCCAGTCCAGGCCGAACAGGTCGTGGACCGGGCGCAGCACCAGCGGGTACAGCGGGAACCAGCCGATGTTGCCGCAGGCCTCGGTCAGGCCCGGCACGGACATCTCCGGTGGACAGTGCTCCGCCCGGTAGCCGTTGCGGGCGATGCTCAGGTACTGGAACGCGTCGTACCGCGCGTGGGTGGCCGCCTTGAGCCAGTCGAAGCCGTGGCGGTGGGCGGCGTACCAGAACAGCACGTTGCTCGCCAGGTGGACGAGGAACGGCGGGGTCCAGTGGATCAGCGTCGGCCGTCGCGCCGCGATGCCCCGTCCGTTGACACCGGTGACGGGAGCAGCTTCGAGGGTGGAGAGCACGAGCTACAGGCTATGGGAATTGCCCATGATCATGGTGAATTGGTCGATTTTTCATGATTCTTTAGACCGGTTGGGTCCGTGCGGGTGGCGGTCGGACGATTGTCGGGCGGGGCCGTTCGGCGGAACGGCCACCCGTCTGGCACAATGGTCGACTGGTATCGGTACGTGTCCGGCGCCCTCTAACCCGGGCACGCCACCAGTCCACCCGAACTGCCGTTCGCGCGATCCCCACCGCGTGTAGTCGGCGAGGATCTCAACCACTAATCCAGGAGCGAGCAGACAGTGGCCGTACGTATCCGGCTTCTGCGGATGGGCAAGATCCGCAACCCGCAATACCGCATCGTCGTCGCGGACTCGCGCACCAAGCGCGACGGCCGGGCGATCGAGTTCGTCGGGATCTACCACCCGAAGGAGGAGCCCTCGCTGATCGAGGTCAACTCCGACCGGGTGCAGCACTGGCTCAAGGTCGGCGCGCAGCCGAGCGAGTCCGTGCAGGCGATCCTGTCGAAGACCGGCGACTGGCAGAAGTTCAAGGGCCTGCCCGCGCCCGAGCCGCTGAAGGTCGCGGCCGCCCGTGCCGACCGGCGCGCGGCCTACGAGGCCGAGGCCCAGGCGGCGGCCGGCGTGGCCGCTGCGGCCAAGCCGGCGAAGAAGACCGCGGCCAAGAAGGCGGAGGCGCCCGCGGCCAAGACGGCGGAGGCGCCCGCGGCCGAGCAGTCGGAGGAGCAGGCTGGTGCCGGCGCCGGCGAAACGGCCTGACTCGTTGCGCCCGGCGCTCGAGCATCTGGTCAAGGGCATCGTCGAGCACCCGGACGACGTGCGCGTCCGGATGGTCGACTCGAGGCGCGGTCAGCGTCTCGAGGTCCGCGTGCATCCCGAGGACCTCGGTACGGTGATCGGCCGTGGCGGGCGTACCGCGAAGGCGCTGCGCCAGGTGATCACGTCGATCGGTGGGCGTGGCATCCGCGTCGAGATCGTCGATTCGTACTAGGTGCAGATGCAGCTCGTAGTCGGTCGGATCGTGCGCCCGCACGGCATCCTCGGTGAGGTTGTCGTCGATGTGCGCACGGACGAGCCCGGCGAACGCTTCGTACCCGGGTCGGTGCTGGTCACCGACCCGGGTAGGCGCGCTGCTCCGGGCGTACCCCCGACGCTGACCATCGAGACCGTCCGGCCGCACCAGAACCGGCTGCTGGTGGTCTTCGACGGCGTGTACGACCGCGACCTCGCCGACGGGCTGCGCGGAGTGCTGCTCTGTGTCGACAGCGCGGACGTGCCGACCAACGACGACCCGGACGAGTTCAGCGACTTCGAACTGGTGGGCCTGGCGGCGGTCTCGCCGGAGGGGGAGACGTACGGCGAGGTGGTCCGCATCGACCACGCCCCATCCTCGGACCTGCTGGTCCTGCGCCGTCCCGACGGCCGCAACGCGCTGGTGCCGTTCGTCAAGGCGATCGTGCCCGAGGTCGACGTGGCCGGTGGTCGAGTGGTCGTGACCCCGCCCGAGGGCCTGTTCGACCTCTAGGCCTTTCCGCGATCTTGGACATTGTGCCGCCTGTAGGTCGCATCACTGTCCACGACCGGGGAGGACATCATGAAAATCGACATCGTCACGATCTTCCCCGAGTACTTCGCGCCGCTGGACCTGTCGCTGGTCGGGCGGGCGCGGACCACCGGGCTGCTCGACGTCGACGTGCACGATCTGCGGACGTGGACCCACGACGTGCACCGGACCGTCGACGACACCCCGTACGGCGGTGGCGCCGGCATGGTGATGCGCCCCGAGCCCTGGGGTGAGGCGCTCGACGCGGTGGCGCCCGCCGGTGCCCGCCTGGTCGTACCGACGCCCGCCGGTGCCCCGTTCACCCAGGAGACCGCGTACGAACTGGCGTCGGCGGAGCACCTGGTGTTCGCCTGTGGCCGGTACGAGGGCATCGACCAGCGGGTACTCGACCACGCCGCGACCCGGATGCCGGTCACCGAGGTGTCGCTCGGCGACTACGTGCTCTTCGGCGGCGAGGTCGCGGTCCTGGTGATCCTCGAGGCGGTGGTACGGCTGCTGCCCGGCGTGCTGGGCAACGCCGACTCGCTGCTGGAGGAGTCGCACACGGGCGGGCTGCTGGAGACGCCGGTCTACACGAAGCCGGCCAGCTGGCGCGGGCATGACGTACCTGACATCCTGCGCTCCGGCGACCACGGTCGGATCGCGCGGTGGCGGCGCGACCAGGCCCTGCTTCGCACGGCGGAACGCCGACCGGATCTCCTGGCGGCGCTGCGGTCGGATAAACTGGACAAACGTGATGTGACACTCCTGTCGGAGGCCGGATTTCAGGTACCGGGCTCCGATGTGGCAAAGTAGTGGGGTTGCCGCGGGCTGATGCCCGCCGCGAATCAGTTCTGATCTCAGCTGCGCACCGCGATTCGGTGCGCCTTGAGCAACGAGGATGTAGCAGCGATGAACCTGCTGGACGCACTGGACGCCCAGTCGCAGCGGACCGACATCCCGGCCTTCCGTGCCGGTGACACGCTCAAGGTGCACGCGCGGGTGGTCGAGGGTAACCGTTCCCGTATCCAGGTCTTCCAGGGCGTCGTGATCGCTCGCCAGGGGACCGGGCTGCGGGAGACCTTCACCGTCCGCAAGTTGAGCTTTGGTGTCGGCGTCGAGCGGACCTACCCGGTGCACAGCCCGGCGCTGGACCGCATCGAGGTGCTCACTCGCGGTGACGTCCGCCGGGCGAAGCTGTACTACCTGCGCGAGCTGCGCGGTAAGAAGGCGAAGATCAAGGAGAAGCGCGAGAAGCAGGCGAGCTGACGCGCCGTCGGCGGCCCCCCACAGTGGCGTCGGCCCTCTAGGGTAGCGGCAGTGATGTATCGGGACTCCGACGACTCCTGGGACTCGTCCGAGCGCGCCGACCCATACCCGTCCGAGCGCCCCTCCCGCGGTGACGACCCGCAGGGCAGGGGCCTCGGCGCGCCCCGGTACGAGGCCTCTTCCCGGCGTGAGGGCGATCCGACCTCGTTGGGCGCACGGGCCCGCCGCACGCGCAAGGACATGCCGCTGTGGCAGGAGCTTCCGCTTCTGCTGATCGTCGCGTTCTGCCTGGCCGTGCTCGTGCGCACGTTCCTGGTACAGGCGTTCTTCATCCCGTCGGGCTCGATGGAGGAGCGGCTCCAGGTCGGCGACCGGGTGCTCGTCAACAAGATCGTCTATGACGTGCGCCAGCCCGAGCGCGGGGAGATCGTGGTCTTCCGGGGTACCGACAACTGGGCTCCGGAGAGCCGGGTCGACGCCAACGCCGGGTTCTTCGCCAAGCTCGGGCACACCGTCGGCGATCTGGTCGGGGTCAGCCAGCCCGGGGAGAAGGACTTCATCAAGCGGGTGGTCGGCCTGCCCGGTGACATCGTGGCGTGCTGTGATGCGGGCGGCCGGGTCACGGTCAACGGGTTCCCGCTGGATGAGCCGTACGTGACCGACAACTCGCCGATCGACGCGCCGCCCAGTCCGAAGGAGTGCCGCTCCCGCAGGTTCGGGCCGATCACGGTCGAGCAGGGCCAGATGTTCGTCATGGGCGACCATCGACTGGTCTCGCAGGACTCGCGCTGCCAGGGGCAGGTTCCGATCGAGAACGTGATCGGGCGGGCGTTTACGATTGTCTGGCCCAGCAGGCACTGGTCCGGTCTCGGTGTACCGGCGACGTTCAGCCAGGTGCCCCGGCCGATCGCCGCGGGGTCGGAACACCCGCCACTCCGGCGGGAGCCGACGGGTGGGGTCGCGGAGCTGGTGGTAACTGTGCCAATCCTCGTATCTTCCACCTTTACGGCGCGTTCCCGACGCATCCGGCGCGGGCGAGGACGTAGGCTCCTCGCGTGATTGACGAACAGACCAACCGGAGAACGAATTCGTTCTGGCGCGAGCTTCCGATTCTTGTCGTTGTCGCGTTCGTCGTCGCGCTCCTCGTCCGGGTGTTCGTGCTCCAGACGTTCTACATCCCGTCGGAGTCGATGGAGCACACCCTCGACATCAACGACCGCGTGCTCGTCAACAAGGTCGTTTACAAGTTCCGGGCACCGCACCGGGGCGAGATCGTCGTCTTCAAGTCGCCCACCTCGTGGCGCAGCGACCCGTCCGAGGAAGACTTCATCAAGCGCGTCATCGCGGTGAGCGGCGACCACGTCGTCTGCTGCGACGCCCAGCACCGGCTGATGGTCAACGGGCGGGCACTGGACGAGCCGTACCTGTACCGCGACTCCAACGGCGCTGCCGACCTGCCCAGCGAGGAGCCGTTCGACGTGACGGTGCCCCGGAACCGGTTATGGGTGATGGGCGACCACCGGTCGCACTCCGGTGACTCCCGCGAGCAGTTCCTGCGCACCCGCGACACGAACGCCGCCACCATCCCCGAGGAGTCGGTGGTCGGCCGCGCCTTCGTGGTCTTCTGGCCGGTCTCGCACGCCAAGTGGCTCACCGTTCCGGGCACCTTCGACCGCGTACCCCTGCCGCCCAAGGCGTGAGCCGCAGGCTGGCCGGTGGCGGCCGCTTCATCGGTCGTAGGCTGGGCTTGCCATGAATCGACCCGACGCGACCCTCCGCCGGGCGGCGCGCGTACTGCTGGTCGACGCCTCCTCGCGGGTTCTGATGCTGCGCGGCCACGACCCGGCCCGTCCGGACCAGCGGTACTGGTTCACCGTCGGCGGCGGCCTGGACGACGGCGAGACCCCGGCCCAGGGTGCGGTACGGGAGCTGTTCGAGGAGACCGGCCTGCGGGTGTCCGCCGAGGCACTCGGCCGGCCGGTGTTCCACGAAGCCGTCGAGTTCCCCTTCGACGGCGCGTGGTACCGGCAGGAGCAGGACTTCTTCCTGCTCCGGATCGACTCGTGGGAGGTCGACTTCGCCGGCCACAAAGCGCTCGAGCGGGCCACGGTGGACGCGTACCGCTGGTGGACCGTGGACGAACTGCGCGGCAGCGAGGAGCGGTACTACCCGGCGGCCCTGCCGGACCTGATCGCCCGGCTGCTGCGGGAGGAGACCCCGTGCTGAACCCACCCCGTACCGTGGTGCACCGCGGTGCCGGCCTGTACGCGCTGGAGCGGGCGCTCCAGCGGCGAGGCTTCGCGTACGTCGCGGGCGCCGATGAGGCCGGCCGGGGAGCCTGCGCCGGCCCGCTCGTCGTCGCGGCCGTGATCCTGCCCGCCGGCCGGCGGGGTGAGATCGACGGGTTGACCGACTCGAAGCTGCTCACCCCGGCCGTCAGGGAGCGGATCTACCAGTCGGTCATCGAGCGGGCGGCGGCGTACTCCGTCGTGGTCACGCCGCCGGGGGAGATCGACAGCCGGGGGCTGCACGTGTGCAACCTGGCCGGCATGCGCCGGGCGCTGGCCCAACTGGCGCAGCGACCGGACTACGTGCTCACCGACGGCTTCCCGGTGGACGGGCTGGAGGTTCCGGGCCTCGCCGTGTGGAAGGGTGACCAGGTGGCGGCGTGTGTGGCGGCGGCAAGCGTGGTCGCGAAGGTGACCCGGGACCGGATCATGGTGGAGCTGGATGAAACCTGGCCGGAGTACGGTTTTGCCGTGCATAAGGGATATGTGACATCCGACCACTCGGCCGCGCTTCGGCGACACGGGCCGTGCCGGGTGCACCGCTTCTCGTACACCAACGTGGCAGCGGTGGCGGATGTGGTGGGGCAGCGGAGTACCGTCGGCGTGGCGTCCGGCGTGACCGCACCGGGAACGGTCGTGGTGGGCGACAATGTCGGCATGGAAGGCGGAGTGCGATGAGCGCCGAAGATCTCGAGAAGTACGAGACCGAGATGGAGCTGCAGCTCTATCGGGAGTACCGCGACATCGTCCGCCAGTTCTCGTACGTGGTGGAGACGGAGCGTCGCTTCTACCTCGCCAACCAGGTCGACCTGCACGTGCGCAACTCCGACGGCGAGGTGTACTTCGAGGTCGAGATGCACGACGCCTGGGTCTGGGACATGTACCGCCCGGCCCGCTTCGTCAAGAACGTGCGGGTGATGACGTTCAAGGACGTCAACGTCGAAGAGCTGGAGAAGCCGGACATCTCGCTGCCGGATGGTGGGTTCGCCGGCTGAGGCCGCGCCTGTCCACAGCCACCCTCGCTGTCCACAGCCGCTGAACCGGGTGTGGTGAGCCGCCGGCCGACGGGTCGAGGCTTTCGGCATGTCCGTGACTCTCGGTCGCCGCGTCGCCGTTCTCCTGGCGTTGACCGGCGCTGTTCTCCTGCCGTTGACCGGTGGTGCTCTCGTGCCGGCGGGCGGCGCCGTGGCTCGGCCGGGACCGATCGCGCCCGACCCGCCCCCGGTCGCCACCGCGCGGTTCGGCTGGCCGCTGGGCGGGCCGCCCCCGGTGGCACGCCGGTTCGAGCCGCCACCGCGACCGTGGCTGCCCGGGCACCGGGGCGTCGACCTCGCCGCCGCCCCTGACGTGCCGGTACGCGCGGCCGGCCCCGGCGTCGTTCGGTTCGCGGGCCGGCTGGCCGGTCGGGGAGTCGTGAGCATCGACCACGCCGATGGCCTGCGCACCACGTACGAGCCGATCACGCCGACCGTGGTCGCCGGCCAGTCGGTGCGCGCCGGAGAGCAGATCGGGGTGCTGGAGGCCGGCCACCCGGGCTGCCCGGTCGTCGCCTGCCTGCACTGGGGCCTGCGGCGCGGCGAGGTCTACCTCGATCCACTGGCGCTCGTGGGCCGGGCCCGGGTCAGGCTCCTGCCGACCTTCCCATGATCACGAAGCTCTTTCCCTGTCAGGACACGGACGAAGCTCCGTGATCATGAGGAGGGGGTCGAGGAGAGGGTCATGACAGGGACGCAAGGAAACCAGGCAGCCGCTCGGCGAGCCGCTCGTAGTCCGACGCCTGGTTGTAGACCTGGGCGGACAGCCGGAGCAGCCCCTGGCCCCGGTACGGGTTGACGGCCACCTCGAAGCCCAGCTCGTCCGCGATGCGTCGGCGCAGCGCCGAGGCGGAGGCGAGGTCGGTCGCGAGCCCCGATGGCAGCGGTACCACCCGCATCGCCAGCCCGGGCGCCCCCGCCGGCGGTTCGACCCCGAGCGCGGCGGCGACCACCCGCTGGCCGTACTCGGCGAGCCGGGCATTGTGCTCGCGTACCGCCTCCACGCCCAGCGTGCGCAGCGTGAACAGCGCGGTCGGCGCGGCCAGCCAGGGCGTGTAGTCGAGCGTGCCCTGCGATTCGACCCGGGCCGGGAACCCCGACTCCTGCTCCCAGGAGACCACCAGCGGGCGGATGCGCTCCCGCCACGCGGGCGCCACGGCGAACAGCGCGGTGCCGCGCGGAGCGTACGCCCACTTGTGCAGGTTCCCGACCCAGAAGTCGGCGCCGAGCTCGGACACGGAGACCGGTAACTGCCCGGGTACGTGCGCCGCGTCGACCAGGACGGGTACGCCGGCGGGGCGGAGCGCGGACGTGATCCGGGCGACCGGGAACAGCCGCGCGGTCGGCGAGGCGATCTGGTCGATGATCACCAGCCGGGTACGCCCGGTGACCGCTCCGGTGACGGCGGCGACGACCTCGTCGTCGGTGGGCGCCGGCGGCAGCGGGACCGTACGGTGCACCGCCCCGCTGCGGGCGCAGAGGGCGTCGACGGCGAGCCGCACCGCTCCGTACCCGTGCTCCGTGGTGACGATCTCGTCACCCGTACGCGCGTCGAGCGATCCGAGGACCAGGGCGGTGCCGATCGTGGTGTTGCCGACCAGGGCGCTGCCGTCGGGGTCTGCGCCGAGAAAGCCGGCGAGGTGGCGGCGGGTGTGGGCGATCCTGTCGACCAACCCGACCGCGTAGAAGCGCGGTGGGTCGGCCTCCATCTCGTCGCGCAGCCGCTGCTGGGCCCGCTGGGCGGGGACCGGCACGGCCCCGGACGAGCCGTGGTTGAGGTGGACGACGGCCGGGTCGAGCGAGAAGCACTGCCGGACGTTTTCCCACTCGACGCTGACGCCTTCGATTACCCGACCTGACACGAGGCAACCTTATAGAGTGATCGCCGGGCACCGTCGGATGCCCGCATGTCCTATCGTGGCCCCGGTCGGTTGCGGGTACGTTCACGGCGATAGCTGCGCAACGATTGGCTGGCAGAGTCGAAACAGTTCGGCATCCGGGGTCCACATCGACACCTTCCCGGTGCAGCAGGTGCTGGCGAAGTTCGGCGCGCCGGCGTCGATTCCACTCCTGTGCCGGAGCCGGCCGGCCGCTGACGTCGGTCAGGCGCGCGGGTGAGCCTGCCGGTACGCCGCCCGCAGCCGCTCCACCGACACATGGGTGTAGATCTGGGTGCTGGACAGCGAAGCGTGCCCGAGGATCTCCTGGACGGCCCGCAGATCGGCGCCGCCCTCGACCAGGTGGGTCGCGGCGGAGTGGCGCAGCCCGTGCGGCGAGAGGCGCGGCAACCCGGCGCCGGTGGCGGCGGCCGCCACGATCCGCCGTACCGCGGTGGCGACGAGCCGGCCCCCGCGCGCGCCGAGCAGGAGCGCCGATCCGCTGCGCGACCCGGCCAGGGCCGGCCGCCCGTGCCGCAGGTACGCGTCGAGAGCCTGCTCGGCCGGGGCGCCGTAGGGCACGGCGCGCTCCTTGGCGCCCTTGCCGAAGACGCGGACGACGCGGCGGCCGCGGTCCACGTCGGCCACGTCGAGCCCGCACAGCTCGCCGACCCGGATCCCGGTGGCGTAGAGCAGTTCGAGGACCAGTCGGTCACGCAGGACGAGAGGAGCATCGTCGGGGTCCCGCGTCGGCGTGGTCACGAGCGCCTCGGCCTGGTCGGCGCGCAGCACCCCGGGCAGTTCCCGGTGCGCCTTGGGGCTCGCGAGGCGCTGGCCGGCGTCGGCCGGTGCGAGCCTCTCCCGGTACGCCCAGGTGCAGAAGGTACGTGCGGCGGCCCCGCGCCGGGCGAGGGTGGTACGCGCCGCGCCGGCCGTCCGCAGCCGGGCCAGCCAGCTACGCAGGACGACGAGGTCCACATCGGCGGGTGAGCTGCCACCCATCCGGGCGGCGTGGTCGAGCAGCGACACCACGTCGGAGACGTACGCCCGGACCGTGTGCGCCGACCGGTTGCGTTCACCCGCCAGGTGCTCGGCGAAACGGTCGACGGCCTCCCGCATCGCCTCGGGCAGCCCGGCGTGCGACTCCTCGGTACCGTGGTGCGCTTTCACGCATTGACCGTGGCCGCAGTGGTACCGGCTCGTCAAGGCGCCGCGCCGGCAACGGCAGCCGGCGCCGGAGGCCGGCGCCGCGTTTCGAAACCTCCAGGTGACAGTGCGGTAACTTCCCTTGCACCTTTCCGTAATGCGGGTTTGGATGTTCGCACGATCGACACCGGTCGCCGTGAACGGCCGTTCAGGCTGGTGCACTCCAGACCAGCGTTCGCCGTGGCGGCGCCGTTCCAGCGGCGCGATGGCGCGCCACAGAGGGGAGCTGTGATGCGAGGACGGCACGGGTTAGCGGGGGTGGTCGCCGGTTTCGGTGCCCTGGCCCTCGTCGTCGGGCTTTCCGCGTGTGGCGAGACGAAGACGACCGATACGGCCAAGCCCGGCGCTCTCGAAGGCAAGGGACCCATCACCCTGGCCACCGGTAAGGACACCTCGGGCTACCTGCAGGGCGCGCTCGACAAGTGGAACAGCTCCCACCCCAACGAGCAGGTACGCCTGATCGAGCTGCCGGAGAGCGCCGACCAGCAGCGGCAGCAGATGATCCAGAACGCGCAGACCAAGTCGGACGCGTACACGGTCCTCAACACCGACGTGGTGTGGACCGCCGAGTTCGCCGCCAACGGCTGGATCGAGCAGCTTCCCGAGGACCAGTTCGCCCTCGACAAGATGCTCAAGGGTGCGGTCGAGACCACGAAGTACTTCAACAAGCTGTACGCAGCGCCCTACCTCACCGACGCCGGGATGCTCTACTACCGCAAGGACCTGCTCGACGCCGCCGGGATCACCGCGCCGCCGAAGACCTGGGACGAGCTGAAGTCGGCCTGCCAGAAGGTCGCCCCGCAGGCCGGCGGCGCCGGCTGCTACGGCGGTCAGTTCGAGAAGTACGAGGGTCTCACGTGCAACTTCAGTGAGGCGGTCGCGTCCGCCGGTGCCAACGTGGTGGACGACCAGGGCAAGCCGGCGCTGTCCGACGCGAAGGCGAAGCAGGGGCTCGACTTCCTCGTCAAGAGCTTCCAGGACGGGACGATCCCGAAGGAAGGCATCACGTACAAGGAGGAGGAGGGCCGCCGCGCCTTCCAGGAGGGCAAGCTGATCTTCCACCGCCAGTGGCCGTACCAGTACGCGAAGGCGAACGCCACGGACGGCTCGAGCAAGGTGGCCGGCAAGTTCGCGGTCGCGCCGCTGCCCGGCCTCACCGGCCCGGGTAAGGCGACCCTCGGCGGCCACAACCTGGCGATCAGCAAGTTCGGGAAGAACAAGGGCACCGCGCTGGAGTTCATCAAGTTCCTCACCAGCGAGGCCGAGGAGAAGGTCCACCTGCAGAAGACGTCGGAGGCGCCGGTCTACGCGGCCCTGTACGACGACCCCGAGCTGGTGAAGCAGTTCCCGTACCTGCCGGTCCTCAAGGACGCGGTCGGCAGCGCCGTGCCGCGCCCGCGGATCGTCAAGTACAACGACGCGACCACCGCTATCCAGGACGAGGCGTACGCGGCGCTGACCGGTACCAAGTCCTCCGAGCAGGCCCTCAAGGACCTGCAGACCAAGCTGACCTCGATCGTCGGCAACAAGTAGCGGGCACCGCCGGGCCGGGGCGGCGACGCCCCGGCCCGCACCCCTTCGCAAGGAGGACCATCAGTGACCGCGACCTCGGTGGATGCGCGTACCGTACCGGCGGGTAAGCCGCGCGGGCACGTCACGAACCGTCGGGCCGGCGTCGGCAGGCTCGCCTTCCTCTTGCTTTCGCCCTCGGTGCTCGTACTCGGGCTGGTGATCGGGTACCCGATCGTCTCCGCCCTGCGGATCTCCTTCGTCAAGACGACCGAGGGCATCGACGCGAATACCGGCCTGATCACCCGTACGACCGGTTTCTCCCTGGACAACTACACGAACATCTTCACGGGCGAGACCGGCCGCCTGTTCTGGAACGCCTTCTGGAACACGACGACCTTCACCGTCACCACGGTCGTCATCGAGACCGTCGTCGGCGTCTGCATGGCTCTGATCATGAACCGGGCGTTCCGGGGTCGGGGCCTGGTACGGGCGAGCATCCTGGTGCCGTGGGCCATCCCCACCGCCATCTCGGGGCTTCTCTGGCGCTGGATCTTCACCTCGCAGGGCATCGCCAACGACGTCCTGAACACGCATGTCCTGTGGACCACCGAGGGAATCCAGTCATGGCTGGCCGTGGTCATCGCCGACACCTGGAAGACCGCGCCGTTCATCGGGCTGCTGGTGCTGGCCGGTCTCCAGATCATCCCGGCCGAGGTGTACGAGGCGGCCAAGATAGACGGTGCCGACGCCTGGCGCACCTTCTGGCGGATCACGCTGCCGCTGGTGCAGCCCGCGCTGGTGGTCGCCGTGCTGTTCCGCATGCTCGACGTGCTCCGCATGTTCGACCTGCCGTTCGTGCTCATCGGCAGGGGCAAGATGTCGACCGACACCCTGTCCATCCTCGCGTACAACGAGATGAGCAACCTGCGCTTCGGTCCCGCGGCCGCGTACGCGACGGTGCTGTTCGTCTACGTCGCGATCGTCGCGTACGTCTTCGTCAGGGTTCTCGGCGCCGACATCGTCGGCCGGGGCGTTGGGAGGTCCAAGTGAGCGCGCCTGTAGCGACCGGACGGCGACGCCGGGGAGCCGGCTGGCTGTACTACGTCGGGATCGCGGCGATCGTGGTGTACTGCCTGGCGCCCTTCTACTGGATGGTCGTCTCGGCGCTGCGGCGGCCGGCGGACCAGTTCTCCAACGCACTGCTGCCCGACCCGCCGTCCCTGGACAACCTCGTGGCCGCGTTCTCGCCGGGCAACGGGTTCGGACGCGCGCTGCTCAACAGCGTCATCGTCGCGAGCATCACCACCGTGCTGACCCTGATCCTCGGCATCTCGGCCGCGTACGCGTTGGCCCGGCTGGAGTTCCGGGGCAAGGGCACGATCCTTTCGATCATCATCGCGACGTCGATGTTCCCGGGCATCGCGGTGGTCGTGCCGCTGCTCCAGCTCTTCGTGGACATCAATTGGATCAACACCTATCAGGCGATGGTCCTGCCGAGCATGAGCTTCGCGCTACCGCTCGCGATCTGGCTGCTCACCGCGTTCTTCCGGCAGATGCCCTTCGAACTGGAGGAGGCGGCGCAGATCGACGGCTGCACGCCGGCCGAGGCGTTCCGCAAAGTGATCATGCCGTTGGCCGCCCCGGGCGTGTTCACCACGGCGATCCTGGTCTTCATCGCGGCGTGGAACGAGTTCATCATCGCGGTCAGCGTGGTCAACAAGAACGAGCTCAAGACGGCCAACGTCATCGTTTCCCAGTTCACCGGGCAGTACCAGTTCGACCAGCCGTTCGGTACCCAGATGGCGGCGGGTGTGGTGGTGACGGTCCCGCTGGTCATCGCCGTGCTGCTGTTCCAGCGCAGGATCGTGGAGGGGCTCACCGCCGGCGGCGTGAAGTAGCCGGCGAGACCCGATTGTCCGGGGCAGGTATCCACCTGCCCCGGATCGTCGTACCGACCGGCTCTCAGGCCGCGGTCGGATACGCCAGCATGAGCGCGCTGCGCAGCTGGCCGGCGTCGCGTACCGCCATCGCGTGCCCACCGGGCAGGCGCAGCTCCAGGCCGAAGCCGAGCTGACCGGCCCGTACGGCTGCGGCAGCCAGGACGGCGACGGCGGAGTTGTCGATGGACGGGACCTCGACGAGGTCGACCACCACGGGTCTGGTACCGGCGTCCAGAAGCTCCTGCAGCACGCGGTACAGCTCGGGAGCGACGGCGCCGTTGAGCGTCCAGTCGGTCCACACGAGTGCGGTGCCGTCGAGGCGGACAACGACGAAGGAGTTCATTACCACTGGCCTCCTCGTGGACTGAGGTGACCGGGCTCTACCCGATGGGGACGAGCTGAAAACGTCCAGGCTCTCATCGTTTCCGGTGAAATCCGCGGTCGAGAGCGTCCACACCCGGCGCGCCACACGTGGACAGTCCTCGGTGGACACCCGCTCGGGCTTGTCAACCAAGGTTGACAAAAGTGAGTTGTCAACGTAGGTTGACACCATGAGCGACGTTACGGAACTGGCCGCGGCCGCCGGCGGCGCCGATGCGCGGGTCGGGCTCCGCGCCGTGCTCGCCCTGCGGCGGTTGGCCGACAGTCTCGAGGTGCTGCAGGTCGACAACGCCAGGCGGCAGGGCTGGTCATGGCAGGAGATCGCCGACGCGCTCGGGGTCAGCAAGCAGGCGGTGCACAAGAAGCATGCCGGCCGTCGGCCGGCCGACGGTCCAGGGGAGGCGTGATGTTCGAACGGTTCACCACGGAGGCGCGGCAGTTGGTCGTGCTGGCCCAGCAGGAGGCCCGGGAGTTGAAGCATCCGTCGATCGGCACCGAGCACCTGTTGCTGGCGCTGCTCGACAGCGGTAGCGGCGGCGCGCACGTGATACTCCGCGAGGCGGGTCTGACCCGCGAGCGGGTGGTCGCCGACATCAATCGGTTGGTCCGCCCCGAATCCGTTCCGCTCGGGGACGGCGACGCCGCCGCGCTGGAGGCGATCGGGATCGACCTGGACGCGGTACGGGAAAAGGTGGAGGAGATCTTCGGGCCGGGCGCCTTGCGGCCGCCCCAGCCCGAGCAGCGGCAGGGGTGGCTGCGCCGCAAGGTCGTCGGCGACCACCGGCCCTTCAGCTTCCGCGCGAAGAAGGTGCTGGAGCTGTCGCTCCGGGAGGCGGTGGTGCTCAAGCACAGATTCATCGGGCCGGAGCACATCCTGCTGGGTCTCCTGCGGGAGGGCAGCGGCCTGGCAGCGAAGATCCTCTCCGAGGAGGGACTCGACTTCACGGTGCTGCGCCGGCAGGCCGTCGCGGCGCTCGACAAGGCGGCGTGAGCCTCGGCGCCGGTCGCCGCGGCGCTCGCGGGAGGCGCCGCGGTGACCGGCTAGGGCGGTGTCGGTGCCAGCCGGTACCCGTTGTCGTGCTCGACGACGAACCCGGCGGCGACCAGCGTGGGTAGGGTCCGGCGGGCGTCCCGGCCGCTCACGCCGGCCGCCGCGGCGACCTCCTCGGCGGTACGCGCCTTGCGCGGCAGTACGGCGTCGAGCAGTTGGGCCGCGAGCGGGTCGAGAGTGTCATGTGGACGTTCGGGCCCGCGGGGCGTCGGCGCCAGGTCGTCGCCGATCCGTCCGACCTCCTCGATGACCTCCCCGTGGTCGTTGACCAACCTCGTGCCCTCCTGGCGCAGCTCGGCGTGGCAGCCGACCGACATGGCGCTGGTCACCGGGCCGGGCACCGCCATCGCCGCCCGGCCCAGTGCGCGGGCCCGCCCGAGCGTCTGCCGGGCGCCGCTGCGGCCGGCGGCCTCGACCACCACGGTGCCGCGGGTGGCCGCCGCGATGACGCGGTTGCGGATGAGGAAGCGCATCCGGTGCGGAGCGGAGCCGAACGGCCACTCGCTGACGAGCAGGCCCGATTCGCCGATCCGGTCGAAGAGGTTGGCATGACCGAGCGGGTACGGGCGGTCGAGGCCCGACGCGAGGATCGCGGCGGTGAGGCCGCCGGCGGCGAGCGCGGCACGGTGCGCCGCCGCGTCGATGCCGTACGCGCCACCGGAGACCACGGTCCAGCCGCGCTCGGCGAGCCCGTGCGCCATCTCGGTCGCCACGTACGTGCCGTAGTTGCTGGCGGCCCGGGCGCCGATGACCGCGACCGACCGGTCGAACGCCTCGTCGAGCGCCACGTCACCGCGTACCCACAGGCAGTGGGGAGGATCCGTGTCGCGCTCGACCGCCCGGCCGTCGGCGGCCCGGCTGAGGCGTACCAGGTCGTCGAGTTGGCGCGGCCACTCGTCGTCCTCCGGGGTGACCACCCGGGCGCCGAGCCGGTCGGCGTCGCCCAGCAGCGACCGGGCCAGGACGCGGGCGTCGGTGGCGTCGGTCAGCCGCAGTCGCGCCGCCTCGGCGAGCCGCTCGGACACCGACCCCCGCACCAGCCGGTCCAGCCCTTCGACCGGGCCGACGCGCCGGACCAGCATGCCCAGCTCCCGATTGCCCGGCTCGGTCAGGCAGCCGAGCGCCACCCGGGCCAGCCGTACCTCGTCGGCGTCGGTCACAACAGCGTCCCCCTCCGCAGTTCGAGAGCCTCGGTCACGTCGCCGACGTCGGGCCGGTCCCGACCGTCGAGGTCGGCCACCGACCAGGCGACCTTGACGACCCGGTCGTGGCCGCGGGCCGACAGGCTGCCCCGGTCCAGGGCATCCGCCAGTGGCCGGGTCGCCGACCGGGGCAGCCGCCACCGGCGGTCGCGCAGCGCGGCGCCCGTCACGTCGGCGTTGCAGGTCGCGCGGGCGCCCTTCCACCGGGCTGCGGCCGCGGCCCGGGCCCGCGCCACCCGGTCGGCCACCACCGCCGAGGACTCCCCGGAGCTACGGTCGGCCAGCAGCGCCGACGAGGCGACGGGCATCAGGGTCACCTGGAGGTCGATGCGGTCGAGCAGCGGACCGGACAGCCGGCCCAGGTACCGCCGGCGTACCTGGCGGCTGCACTCGCACGCCTGGTCGCCCTCGGGACGGGCACACGGGCACGGGTTCGCGGCGAGGACGAGCTGGACCCGGGCCGGGTAGTGGGTCTCCCCGCCGGAGCGGCGCAGCCGCACCTCGCCGTCCTCCAGCGGCTGGCGCAGCGCTTCGAGGACCCGGCGACTGAACTCGGGTGCCTCGTCCAGAAACAGAACGCCACGGTGGGCGAGGCTCAGGGATCCCGGCCGGGCGATCCCGGAACCACCGCCGACCAGGGCGGGCATCGTGGCGGTGTGGTGCGGCGCCTGGAACGGCGGCCGTCGGATCAGCGGGCTGCCGGCCGGCAGTACACCGGCGATGGAGTGGACGGCGGTCACTTCGAGTGCCGCGGAGTCGTCGAGTAGCGGCAGGATCGTCGGCAGGCGCTGCGCGAGCATCGTCTTGCCGGCACCGGGCGGGCCGAAGAGCGCCAGGTGGTGACCGCCCGCGGCGGCCAACTCGATCGCGCGCCGGCCGCGCTCCTGACCGAGGACGTCGGCGAGGTCGGGTCCGGTCGGTGGCGGGGCCGCCTGGGCTGCCGGCGGTGAGCGCAGGGGTACGCCGTCGCGGGCGAAGTCGACCAGTTCGCGCAGCGTGCCGGCGGCCCGGACGGTCACGCCGGGTACCAGGCTCGCCTCGGCGGCGTTGGTGACCGGTACGACCACCTGCTCCAGGCCCGACCGTGCGGCCGCCAGCACCGCGGGCAGCACACCGCGGACCGGCCGGACCGTGCCGTCGAGACCGAGCTCACCGAGCAGAACGGCGCGGTGCAGCAGGTCGACCGGTATGACGCCGGCGCCCGCGAGGACCGCCACCGCGACGGCCAGGTCGAAGCCGGAGCCGTGCTTGGGCAGGTGGGCCGGGAGCAGGTTGACGGTGATGCGCCGCTGCGGCCAGGACTCGCCGGAGTTGACCACCGCCGACCGCACCCGGTCGCGCGACTCGACGAGCGCGGCGTCGGGCAGGCCGGACACGACCATGCCGGGCAGGCCGGTGGCCAGGTGCGCCTCCACGACGACGACCTCGCCGGTGACGCCGACCAGCGCGACGGAGCGGACCTTGGCGTACCCCACTAGAACGCTCCCCGGATGTGTTCGACCCGGGCCGCCCCGGCGGGCTGGGGGAGCACGCTGACGACGTCGAAGCGGACCGTGTGCGGGCGAACCCCGGCCTGCGCCAGCCACTGGGCGGCGAGGCGGCGCAGGCGCCGTACCTTCGCGGTGTCGACCGCCTCGGCGGGCGTGCCGAACCGGTCGCCGCGACGGGTCTTGACCTCGCAGAAGACCAGATCCGAGCCGTCGCGCAGGATCAGGTCGATCTCACCGGCCCGGCAGCGCCAGTTGCGGTCGAGCACGACCATGCCCTGTTCCAGCAGGTGCGCGCACGCCACCCGTTCGCCGTACGCGCCGACCGCGTCTTTCGCTTGCGTCATGGCGCAGAGGCTCGTGCCCGGCCGCGGTCACGGGCAAGCGTTCACGATCAGGATGTGGACGGCGAGGGTGGGCTGTGGACGGGGCAACAGCGAGGAAGACGATCTGCTATGGCGCCCTCAGCCGGCGGACAGTTTCCGCAGCCGGGCGACGGCCTCGTCGAGCACCTCGTCCCGCTTGCAGAAGGCGAACCGGATCAGGTGCCGCCCGGCGTCCACGGAGTCGTAGAAGACCTGGGTCGGCACCGCCACCACCCCGCAGCGCTCGGGCAGGGACCGGCAGAACTCCACCCCGTCGGTACCGCCGAGCGGCGTGATGTCAGCGGTCACGAAGTAGGTCCCCGCCGAGTGCAGCACCTCGAAGCCCGCGTCGGCCAACCCCGCGCACAGCCGGTCTCGCTTGCCCCGGAGTGAATCGCGGAAGCCCTCGTAGTAGGAGCGCGGCAGGCCGAGAGCGACCGCGACCGCCGGCTGCTGCGGGCCGGCGTTGACGTACGTGAGGAACTGCTTGACCCGGGTGACCGCGGAGATCAGCGGCGCCGGGCCGCATGCCCAGCCGACCTTCCAGCCCGTACACGAGAAGGTCTTTCCGGCGGAGGAGATCTGCACGGTGCGGTCCCGCATCCCGGGCAGCCCGGCGACCGGGATGTGCGCGCCGTCGAAGACCAGGTGCTCGTACACCTCGTCGGTGACCGCGACCACGTCGTGCTCCACGCACAGCGAGGCGATCAGGGTCAGCTCGTCGGCCGTGAAGACCTTGCCGGTCGGGTTGTGCGGCGAGTTGAGCAGGACCATCCGGGTACGCGGGCCGAAAGCCGCCCGCAGCTCGTCCGGGTCGAATTCGTAATCGCCGGCCGGGCCGGGCCGCAGCGTCACCGGCCGCCGCACGGCGCCGGCGAGGGCGATCGACGCGGCGTACGAGTCGTAGTACGGCTCGAAGCACACCACCTCGTCGTCCGGCTCGCACAGCGCCAGGACCGCCGCCGCGATCGCCTCGGTCGCTCCGGCGGTGACCAGCACCTCACCGTCCGGGTCGTAGTCAAGGTTCCAGAACTCGCGCTGGTGCGTCGCGATCGCCGCCCGCAGCTCCGGGATGCCCGGACCCGGCGGGTACTGGTTGCGGCCGTCGCGGATCGCGCGTACCGCCGCCTCGAGCATCTCCGGCGGGCCGTCCGTGTCGGGGAAGCCCTGGCCGAGATTGACCGAGCCGGTACGGGTGGCGAGAGCGGACATCTCGGCAAATATCGTCGTACCGAAGGGGCGCATGCGGGCGACGAGCGGGTCCATGAGCATGGATAAGAGCCTAGGACGACCTGTGATGTCCGGGCGGCCACTGGCGGCCGGATGTCACCGTCGCCTACGGTTCGCAGTTGTGGATTCTCATCGGAACTATGCGCCGGACGAGCACGACGGACAGGCGCGCCAGCCGGAACGGGGCTACTCGAACCCCGAGTGGGACCGGACGGGCGGGGATCCCCGCTACGCGCCGGTGTCGCCGGCGCCGGTGTCGGGCGGTATGACGTACGGGCACCAGCGCCCGGCGTCCCCCGAGCCGACCCAGGCCTACGACGATTTCCCGTTGCCGCGGGGCGGGTACCCGCGCGAAACGGGCTCGCCGTTCCCGCCGATCGGCGACGCCGCTGGTCGCGGCCGAGATGACGGTGCCGGATCCGCCATGCTCGCCATGCCGGTGGGCCCGCGCTCGGGGCAGCAGCTACCACCGCTGCCTCCGCGTGAGTCGGTGGCATCCACGTCCGGGCCCGTGATCGCGTCGATGCCGCCCGGGTTCTCGCCCGCCCCCGAACAGGCGCCGTTGGCGCAGTTCCCGCCGTCGCCGTCGCCGTCGGTCGGCCAGGCGGGCCAGGCGGGCCAGGTGGGCCAGGCGCAGGGGGCCGGTGCGGCGCCGCACCCGATGCCTGGCGCGATGCGCCCGGCACCCGGGACGGCCCACTCGACGCCCACCTCCGGCGTGCCGTACCTCACGGCCGAGGACCTGCCGCAGTCGGCCGGGCGGCACCCGCAGGCCGGCGATCCTCACCCGGTGTCGGGCAACCCTCACCCGGTGTCGGGCAACCCGTACCCGGTGTCGGGCAACCCGTACCCGGTGTCCGGCGGCCCTGGCCTCGACGGCCCGGCAGAGGAGACGCAGGTGGTGCACCAGACGGAGGCGATCGACCGCTCCGCGCTGCGCCGGCCGGCGGGCGGTCAGGGGCAGGTCCGCGACGGGGTCTACCGGTCACGCCGACCGGGTACCGCGGCCGTCCTCGTCGTGATCACCGTGCTGTTCGAGTTGATGGCGCTGCGTCTGCTGGCCTCGTCCTTCCTGACCTCCAAGGTCCAGGTGGGCGGCTCGATCGCGAGCTTCTTCCTGGTACTCGGGCTGCCCATGTTCAGCGTCGGCCTGTACGGGCTGCTGACCGGCATCGCCTCCGGGCCGGGTGACCCGGCGCGGACGTGGCTGCGTCAGCCGCTGGTGTACCTGCCGATCGCGCTGGCCCTGTTCGTCGTGGCGGGGCTCGCGGCCGCCTGACCCGCCCCGGGGCCCGCTCACCGGGCCGCGATCAACGCGTCAAAGCGGCTGGATGGACGGGCCGGGGCGGGTGGCGCGGGAGCCGCTCGCGCCTCGGCGTACACTCGACGATTGGCGACCACGACCCGTGGTCGACCTCGCGCGCCCTCCTCACCGTCCGGCCGTCCGTTCGGCCCGATCGGTACGAGGTGGCGGCCGTCCTGGTCCCGATGTCCTCGACATCGGGTGAGTTGCGGCCGGCGACCGGGCGCCAGGACGGCGGACCACCCGGTCCGCCGTGACAACCAGGGCAAACAAGGAGCATCACACATGGCCGTCGTGACCATGCGTCAACTGCTGGAGAGCGGTGTCCACTTCGGGCACCAGACCCGCCGGTGGAACCCGAAGATGAAGCGCTTCATCTTCACCGAGCGCAACGGTATCTACATCATCGACCTGCGCCAGACCCTCGACTACATCGAGAAGGCGTACAGCTTCATCCGCACCACGGTCGCCGACGGGGGCAGCATCCTCTTCGTGGGTACCAAGAAGCAGGCGCAGGAGGCGATCGCCGAGCAGGCGGCGCGGGTCGGCATGCCCTACGTCAACCACCGGTGGCTGGGCGGCATGCTCACCAACTTCCAGACGGTCTACAAGCGGCTGCAGCGCATGAAGGAGCTCGAGTCGATCGAGCAGACCGGCCAGGCGCAGGGCTTCACGAAGAAGGAGACCCTGCAGCTGTCCCGCGAGAAGATCAAGCTGACCCGTACCCTCGGCGGCCTGCGTGACATGCAGAGGCCTCCGGCCGCGGTCTGGATCGTCGACACCAAGAAGGAGCACATCGCCGTCGACGAGGCCCGCAAGCTGGGCATCCCGGTGATCGCCGTGCTCGACACCAACTGCGACCCGGACGAGGTCGACTTCCCGATCCCGGGTAACGACGACGCGATCCGCTCGGCCGCGCTACTGACCCGCGTGGTCGCCGACGCCGTCGCCGACGGCCTGATCGCCCGCTCCGGCAAGGGCCGCCGCGGCGACGAGAAGCCCGAGGGCGGTGCGGTCGGCGTCGACGAGCCGTTGGCCGAGTGGGAGCGCGAGCTGCTGCAGGGCTCCGACGCCGCGCCGACCGAGGCTGCCGGCTCCGCCGCCGCGCCGACCGAGGCTGCCGGCTCCGCCGCCGCCGCGCCGGCCGAGGCTGCCGGCTCCGCCGACGCGGCGCCCGCCACGCCCGCCGAGACCACTCAGGCCTGATCGGCCGCTGTCGCGCATCGCCTCCGGGCGGTGCGCGACAGCACCGGGCCCCGACCGCGGAACCACGTCGCGCGAGCGGGGACCGGTGCAGCCGGAGAACCGTCGCCCACACCCACGTCTGAACCGAGAGAGAGTCATGTCCAACTTCACCGCCGCGGACGTCAAGCGGCTCCGCGACCTCACCGGCGCCGGCATGATGGACAGCAAGAAGGCCCTGCAGGAGGCTGAGGGCGACTTCGACAAGGCCGTCGAGATCCTGCGCGTCAAGGGTGCCAAGGACGTCGGCAAGCGGGCCGGCCGTACGGCCGCGCAGGGCCTGGTGGCCCACGCCGGCAAGGCGCTCCTGGAGCTCAACTGCGAGACCGACTTCGTGGCCAAGAACGCCGACTTCGTCGCGCTGGCCGACCGCATCGTCGGCCACATCGACGCGACCCGGCCGGCCGACGTCGAGGCGCTGCTCAACTCGAAGCTGGGCGACGGCCGTACGGTCGCCGAGACGGTCGAGGCCGAGTCCGCCAAGATCGGTGAGAAGCTCGTGGTCAACCGCTTCGCGGTGATCGACGGCCAGATCGCGGTCTACATGCACCGCAAGAGCCCCGACCTGCCGCCGCAGGTCGGCGTCGCGGTCGAGTTCGCCGGCTCCGGCGGTGCCGCCGACGAGGCCCGTGTCGACGACGCCCGCGCCGTCGCGATGCAGATCGCCGCGATGCGGCCGAAGTACCTCAGCCGTGACGAGGTGCCCGCCGACGTGGTCGAGTCCGAGCGGCGCATCGCCGAGCAGACCGCCCGCGAGGAGGGCAAGCCGGAGCAGGCGCTGCCGAAGATCATCGAGGGTCGGGTCAACGCCTTCTTCAAGGACTTCGTTCTGGTCGAGCAGCCGTCGGTCACCGACCAGAAGAAGACCGTACGTCAGATCCTCGACGAAGCGGGTATCACCGTGACGCGGTTCGTTCGCTTCGAGGTGGGCCAGGCCTGACGGCCCGAGAGCCAACACAGCGAGGGGGTCGCCGGTGTCCGTGCAGGACCGCCGCGGCCCCCTCGTCGTCAACACCGCACCGTCGCGTACGCGCCGGTTGTCCGTGGACCCAGCACAATCAACGACACGGAAGGGCTCCCGATGACGAACACCGCCGAGTTGGCCGCACCCGCATACGCCGGGGGTGAGCAATCGCGCGCCCGCCGGGTGGTGCTCAAGCTGTCCGGCGAGGTCTTCGGTGGCGGCGCGGTGGGGGTCGACCCCAACGTCGTCCAGGCGATCGCCGGTCAGATCGCCACGGTGGTACGCAAGGGTGTCCAGGTCGCGGTCGTGGTCGGCGGTGGCAACTTCTTCCGCGGCGCCGAGCTGCAGCGCCACGGCATGGACCGGGCCCGTGCCGACTACATGGGCATGCTCGGCACGGTGATGAACTGCCTTGCGCTCCAGGACTTCCTGGAGAAGGAGGGCATCGACACCCGGGTGCAGTCGGCGATCCACATGGCGCAGGTCGCGGAGCCGTACATCCCCCGCCGCGCGATCCGCCATCTGGAGAAGGGCCGAGTGGTGATTTTCGGCGCCGGTGCCGGCATGCCGTACTTCTCCACCGATACCGTCGCCGCCCAGCGGGCCCTCGAAATTCACGCCGACGCGGTTCTGATGAGCAAGAACGGCGTCGACGGTGTCTACACGGCCGATCCCCGTACCGACCCGACAGCGATCAAGCTCGACACGGTGACGTTCGACGAGGCGCTGCGTCGGGGGCTGCGGGTGGTGGATGCCGCGGCCTTCAGCTTGTGCATGGACAACCGGTTGCCCATGCTCGTGTTCGGAGCCGAGGGTTCGGACACCATCATTCGTGCCGTCATTGGTGAGAGGATCGGGACGCTCATCACGGCGGCGTGAGGCCGACAGGCCCACCGGCCGGCGAGGCGCCCGCAGACTAAGGGAGGCGACGGAGTACGTGATCGACGAGACACTCTTTGAGGCCGAGGAGAAGATGGACCGGGCGATCGTTTTCGCCAAGGAGGAGTTCGCGACGATCCGGACCGGTCGGGCCACTCCGGCGATGTTCGCCAAGATTATGATCGACTACTACGGTGCGCCGACGCCGCTTCCCCAGATGGCCTCGATCGCCGTGCCGGAGCCCCGCATGGCGATCATCAAGCCGTACGACAACTCGCAGCTGCACGCCATGGAGAAGGCGATCCGCGACTCCGATCTCGGTGTGAACCCCAACAACGAGGGAACCCAGATCCGTATCGTGCTGCCGCAGATGACCGAGGAGCGTCGCCGCGACATGATCAAGGTGGCCCGGCACAAGGGCGAAGAGGCGAAGGTCGCCATCCGCAACGTCCGGCGTAAGGCCAAGGAAGAGCTCGAGCGCCTGATGAAGGACGGCGAGACGGGCGAGGACGAGGTGCGCCGGGCGGAGAAGGAGCTCGACGACCTCACCCACAAGTACGTGGCGAACGTCGACGAGGTCGTCAAACACAAGGAAGCCGAGCTACTCGAGGTCTGATGGCTCACCTCGACTCCCCGGGCTGGCCGGATCCGTCCGATCGCGGCCCAGACGATTCTCACCCGGGTCAGCAGCGGGCGCGGCACCTCGATGCCGCGCCCGACGCGTACCCGGGAACGGGGTCGTACGGCGACCGCGGCGCGGAGCCGGACTTCGACCTCGACCTCGGCTTCAACCGTCGGGGTCGGGAGCGCGGCCGGCGCGTCGCCGCCGACGAGCCGTGGTCACGACCGCGTCAGGACCCGCCCGGCTGGTTCGATCGGGACCGCGCCGGGAGCGCGGCGCCGACCGCCGATGACGAGCGGGTGGAGCCGGCCACGGCCGAGGTCCCGCTGGTGGCCGGTGCCAGCGGCGAGTGGGACACCGCTACCGGCGAGTGGGACGCCACCGCCGAATGGGACGCCAACCCACGCGCCGCCGGCGATCGGGACGCCGCCACGTCCACCCCGACGGAGGCGGCCGACCTCGCCGAGGCGTCGCCGGCCCCGCAGCCGACGAAGTCGAACGGCCGGGCCGGCCGTAACCTGCCCGCCGCGATCGGCGTGGGCGTCACGCTCGGCGCGGTCGTCCTCGCGTCGCTGTTCCTGTGGCCACCGGCCTTCCTCGGCGTGGTCGTCGTCGCGATCGTCGTCGGCACCTGGGAGATGGTCCGGGCGGTCCGGTCGGCCGGAGTCCGGCCGCCGATGGCGCCGTTGATCGCCGGTGGTGCGGCGATGGCCGGGCTCGCCTGGTACGGCGGGGCCGAGGCCCTCACCCTCGGGCTGGTCGCGACGACCGTCGCCGCGCTCGTGTGGCGGCTGGCGGACGGCCCGGTCGGCTATCGGCGCGACGTGGTGGCTGCCCTGCTCGTCGCGGTGTACGTGCCGTTCCTCGGCGGCTTCGCCGTGCTCCTGGCCCGTGCTGACAGCGGCGACCTGCGGGTACTCGCGGCCCTCGCCGGCGTGGTGCTGTCTGATACCGGCGGATATGTCGCCGGAGTATTTTTCGGCAAGCGTCCCATGGCCCCTTCGGTCAGCCCGAAGAAGTCCTGGGAGGGCGCGGCCGGCTCGCTGCTCGCCGCGGCGATCGGTGGGGCCGTCATGCTGTCCCTCATGTTCGACGTGGTCTGGTGGTACGGGGCTCTCTTCGGCGTGGCCGTCGCCGCCGCGAGCGTGCTCGGCGACCTCGCCGAGTCGCTCATCAAGCGCGACCTCGGAATCAAGGACATGAGCGGGCTCCTGCCCGGTCACGGTGGCCTGATGGACCGGCTTGACTCGATCCTGTTCGCCGCGCCGACAGCGGTGGCCGTGCTGGCGCTCGTGGCGCCGGTCACCACGTGAGCGCCGGGGAGTTCGGCCGACCGGACAATCCCGTCCCGGTCGGCTCGCGACAGCGCCGTTACCGGCCGCGGCATGAAACACTGGTGACGCCATGACTGCACTTCCCATCATTGACAGCCCGTCCCCGCAGGCCAACACGGCCTCGGGGCGTCGGGCCGCCATGCCGCCACGCCATCTCGCCGATCTGGATCCGGCCGGTCGCCGGGCCGCCGTAGCCGAGCTGGGGGAGCGGGAGTTCCGCGCCGGCCAGCTGTCGGCCCACTACTTCGGGCGGCTCGTCCGCGACCCGGCCGCCATGACCGACCTGCCCGCGTCCAGCCGGGACCGGCTCGCCGCCGCCATGCTGCCACCGCTGTTGACGCCCGTACGCGAGCTGGCCTGCGACGACGGTGCCACCCGGAAGGCGCTGTGGCGGCTGCACGACGGTTCGCTCGTCGAGAGCGTTCTGATGGGCTACCCGGATCGGGTGACCGTCTGCATTTCCAGCCAGGCCGGGTGCGGCATGGCCTGCCCGTTCTGCGCCACCGGCCAGGCCGGGCTGACCCGTAACCTGTCCACCGCCGAGATCGTCGACCAGGTCGTCTCGCTCGCCGCCGTCGCCGCGAGCGGCGCGATCCCGGGTTCGCCTCCGCGCCTGTCCCACGTGGTCTTCATGGGTATGGGTGAGCCGCTGGCCAACTACCCGCGCGTGATCAGCGCGGTGCGCCGCCTCACCGACCCCGCTCCGGACGGGCTCGGCCTGTCCCAGCGCCACATCACCGTCTCCACCGTCGGTCTGGTGCCCGCGATCCGCCGGCTGACCGCCGAGGAGCTGTCGGTGACGCTCGCGCTTTCCCTGCATGCGCCCGATGATGAGCTGCGGGACGAGCTCGTACCGGTCAACCAGCGGTGGAAGGTCGCCGAGGTGCTCGACGCCGCGTGGGCGTACGCGGAGCAGACGGGGCGGCGCGTGTCGATTGAGTACGCAATGATCAGAGATGTGAACGATCAGCCTTGGCGAGCGGATCTTCTCGGAGAGCTCTTGTCGGGCCGGCTCGCTCATGTCAATCTCATTCCGCTCAACCCCACTCCGGGAAGCCGGTGGGACGCGAGTCCGAAGCCGGTCGAACGCGAGTTCGTCCGGCGGCTTCGCGCGGCGGGAGTTCCGACCACGGTCCGGGACACCCGCGGCCGCGAAATCGACGGAGCCTGCGGGCAGCTCGCCGCCTCGCAGGTGGCAGAGTGAGCGCGAAAGCCAGCAGTCGGGAACATGGTGCTGGAGTGAGCAGCGTGGGACAGCTCAACGCAGCTATCGAGGAGACACGGTGACGAGTCACGGTCAACGCTTCCGGCGTCGGGCGCTGCGTCGCGGATACAAGGTCGACGAGGTCGACGCGTTCCTCGACCGGGTCGAGGCGACGCTCGCCGGTACCCCGGGGGACGCCCCCATCGCTGCCCAGGAGGTGCACGACGTCGTCTTCCGCGTGCGCTTCGGCGGGTACGACGAGTGGCAGGTCGACCTGCACCTCGACCGGGTCGAGCGGCAGCTCTCCGAGTTGGAGGAGCGCACCTCGCCGTACGGGCGTGAGCAGCGGGTCCCGCAGGCCCCCGACCGGATGGCGCCGCCGGACCGGATGGGTCCGCCTCCGGTGCGCGACGACCGGATGATGGCTCCGCCGGTCCCGCCGCCGTCGATGATGCCGCCCATGCAGCCGCCGCCGATGGCGCCGCGGCCGATCTCGCCGGTGCCCGGCCCGCCGCCGGGTGGCGGGTTCGAGCGGTACGACGAGCCGACCTCCACCTTTGGCGGCGGCTTCGACCAGGGGTTCGAGCCCGGGCGCCACGGCAAGAGCGACATGACCACCGAGATCCGGATGCCCGACCGCGGGTTCGACCAGGGCTACCCGCCGCCGGCCGGCCCGCCCGCCCCCGGCATGCCGCCGGAGGTCGCCCGCATCGACCAGCTGCGGCGCACGTTCCAGCTGCGCCGCTTCGGCAGTGGGTACGACCGGGTGCAGGTCGACCGCCTCTTCGAGACCGTCGTCGACGCGCTGTCCGGCCGTACCGGAGTCCCTCTCAGCGAGGCCGAGCTGGATTCCGCGCAGTTCAGCCTGGTCCCAGGCGGCTACTTCGAGGCCGAGGTCGACGCGGCGCTCAAGGAGGTACGCGACATCCTGCTCCGCCGCCGCTGACTGCTCGCGGCGGCGTTCCAGCCGCGGCTGCGCGCCGGGCGGCGGCGCAAGCAGGGGAAGCGGTGCAGGCAGGGGACGTGGCGTCAGCGGACCGCACACCGATGGCGGCGCACTCGATGCTGCCGCACCACCGGCCGCACGCCCCTCGGTACGACGCGATCATCTGCGCCGGCACGGAGCAGACGTGCCGCGACAACGTGCCGAGGGGCTGGCAGATGCGGATCTACGGCCAGATCGGGTGGGTACTGCCCCCGAGCGGGTACCGCCCGGGGGATCCTGACTAGTCGCGCAGACCGTTGCGGCGCAGCACCCAGTCGCCGACGAGCAGGAGCGCGATGAGGCCGGCCATGCCGTACATGAAGTAGTTCTCGGTGTTGCCCTTGTGGTTGCCGATCGTCATGAGCAACAGGATCACGATCGCGCCGACCGCGCCGATCCGGGCCTTGCGCGGGTTGATCGGCCTGCGCTGATCAGGAGAGAGAACCGGCTCGTTACCAGCCACTTCTGGTCCTTCCACTCGGGTGTACGCCGATTAGTGTGGCACGCCCCGGTTGCTGCCCGGCGCGGGGTGTACGGGCGGGTAACCCGGAGTCGGTTGGCGCTCCGCTTCTCGGGTAGCGTCGGGGCCGACACGCCACAGTGACGAGCAGGAGGGACGCGCGGTGCGACTGACCGGCACAGGCCACGCGAGCATGCGGATCGACACCCCGGCCGGGAGCATCCTGTGCGACCCTTGGGTCAACCCGGCGTACTTCGCCTCCTGGTTCCCGTTCCCGGACAACTCCCAGCTCGACTGGGAGGCGTTGGGCGACGTCGACTACCTGTACGTGTCGCACCTGCACCGCGACCACTTCGACGCGGAGCACCTGAAGCGCTTCATCAACAAGCGGGCGACCGTCCTGCTGCCGGAGTACCCGACCAGCCAGCTCGAGGACGAGCTGCGGGAGCTGGGCTTCACGAGCTTCATCCGGACACGCAGCAACGAGGTACACACCCTCGACGGCGGCCTGAACGTGATGATCCAGGCCCTGATCTCGCCGACCGACGGCCCGATCGGTGATTCGTCGCTGTGGGTGGAGTACGACGGGGTCCGCGTGCTCAACCAGAACGACGCCCGCCCCTCCGACCTGTCGGTCTTCGCCGAGCTGGGGCACGTACACGCGCACATGCTGCAGTTTTCCGGCGCGATCTGGTACCCGATGGTCTACGAGCTGCCGGAGGCCGCCAAGCGCGCGTTCGGCAAGCAGAAGCGCGACCGCCAGCTCGACCGCACGATCCGCTACATCGACGACCTGAAGGCGTCGTACGTGTTCCCGATCGCCGGGCCGCCGTGCTTCCTCGACGACGAGCTGTGGCAGTTCAATGACATCTTCGGCGACGAGGGCAACATCTTCCCCGACCAGCAGTGGTTCTCCGACCGCTACCGTGAGCTGGGCCGCGACAACGAGGTGATCCTGCTGCCCGGCACGGTGGCCGAGGTGACCGCCGACGACTGCAAGGTCAGCCACCCGGTGCCGGACGTACGCGAGTTCTTCGCGAACAAGAAGCCGTACCTGGAGGCCATGCGCGAACGCAAGCGGCCGATCATCGAGGCGGAGAAGGCGTCCTGGCGGCACCCGGAGATCGACGTCCTGGCGGAGATGAAGCGGCGCATCGAGCCGCTGCTGGAAGAGTCGATCTACATGGCCAAGGGTGTGGGCGGCCCGGTCCGCTTCGACCTCGTGAGCTACGACGGCGAGTCGGTCGAGTCGATCGTGGTGGACTTCCTGGGCAAGGAGGTCCGCCCGTACACCGACGAGAAGGTCCGGTACCGGTTCCGCACCCAGCGGGAGCTGGTCGAGCACCTCATCTACCTGGACGAGGGTGACTGGGTCAACTCGCTGTTCCTGTCCTGCCGGTTCTCCGCGGCGCGGATCGGCCAGTACAACGAGTTCATCTACGCCTTCTTCAAGTGCCTGTCCGAGGAGCGCCTCCAGTACGCCGAGGGCTGGTACGACGAGCACGAGAAGACCACCGACGCCGAGGACATCACGCTGGGCGACTGGGTGGTGCAGCGGCGCTGCCCGCACCTCAAGGCCGATCTGACCCGCTTCGGCAAGGTCGAGGATGGGGTGCTCACCTGCCAGCTGCACGGCTGGAAGTTCGATTTGGACAGCGGGAAGTGCCTGACCAGCGTCGGCCACGCGGTACGCGCCCGCCCGGCCGACCAGCCGGCGGCCGACGCGTAAGACATTCGAGACGATGCGGTCGCACCGCGTGTGGCGGGTCACGCCTCCGCGGTGCGACCGTTTTGACCCACGCCCGTACGGGCTGTGCTAGCGTGACCAGCGTTGCGATTGTGGTTCCCAGAGACTTTGTAAGCGCCTGTGGAGTTGTGGCACAGGCGCTTTTTGGTTTACCCGGGTTTTCTCCGGATCGGGTGCGCATGACAACGAAACGGGGTCCGCGAGGTGTGGACCCCGCGAACAGCCCGTGAAGGAGTAAGACATGGCTGTCGGTACCGTCAAATGGTTCAACGCGGACAAGGGCTTCGGCTTCATCACCCCGGATGACGGCGGTGCGGACGTCTTCGCGCACTTCTCGGCCATCGCGGCCAGCGGCTTCCGTAGCCTCGAGGAGAACCAGCGCGTCGAGTTCGAGGTGGGCCAGGGCCGCAAGGGTCCGCAGGCGGAGAACATCCGCCCCATCTGACCTGGATCATGGACACCTGGCGGGGCGACAGCGCCGCCAGGTGTCCAAGATCTCCAGAGATTTTCCCAGGGCGTCGGGTAGCGTCTAGCCATGCCGGAACTCGTGTACCCGCCGGTCATCGTCGCGGCCAAGACGATGTTCCGCCTGCTCGACCTGCGCATCCGGGTCGAGGGCGCCGAGAACGTGCCCCGTACCGGTGGCGCCGTCCTGGCCAGTAACCACATCGGATACCTCGACTTCATCTTCGCCGGCCTGGGTGCGCACCCGTCCCGGCGGCTGGTCCGGTTCATGGCCAAGGAGTCGGTCTTCCGGAACCGGATCTCCGGCCCGCTCATGCGCGGCATGAAGCACATCCCGGTCGACCGGGAGGCCGGGCTGGCGTCGTACCGGCAGGCCCTCGCCGCGCTCAAGGGCGGTGAGGTCGTCGGCGTCTTCCCGGAGGCCACGATCAGCCGCTCGTTCGTGCTCAAGGAGATGAAGAGCGGCGCCGCCCGGATGGCCGCCGCCGCGCGGGTGCCGCTCATCCCGACGGTGGTCTGGGGGACGCAGCGGCTGTGGACCAAGGGCCGTCCCCGTGATCTCACCCGCCGGCACACCCCGATCTCGATCCTGGTCGGCGAGCCGCTGGCGCCGGGCCCGCGCGACGACGCCAACGAGGTCATGGCCGAGCTGAAGAGCCGCATGGCCGTACTGCTCGACCGGGCGCAGCGGGAGTATCCGGACAAGCCCGACGGCCCCGAGGACGCCTGGTGGCAGCCGGCGCATCTGGGCGGGACGGCGCCGACGCTGGAGGAGGCGACGGCCCTCGACGCCCGTCCCGGGCGGGGGGAGACGGACCGGGAGCCCGCGTGAGCGTGATCTACCGCACCGAGCGGCTCGACGTACGACCGTGGACCGACGACCCGGCCGACGTCGACCGGGTGTTCGCGATCTACTCCCGGTGGGAGGTCGCCCGCTGGCTCGGCGCGCAGCCCCGGGCCATGGCCGACCGGGCCGAGGCGGAGCTGGTCGTGAAGCGGTGGGCCGAGTTCGGCGCCCGTGACGAGCGGTACGGCTGCTGGGCCGTGCAGGACCGCGACCGCGGCCAGGTAGCGGGTTCGGTGCTGTTCAAGCCGCTGCCGAACGGCGACGGCGAGGTGGAGGTCGGCTGGCACCTGCACCCGGACTCCTGGGGCCACGGGTACGCGACCGAGGCCGCCCGCGGCGCGGTCGACCGGGGCTTCGCCTCCGGGCTGCCCGAGGTGTACGCCGTGGTGCGGCCGGACAACGAGCCGTCGATGGCGGTGTGCCGGCGGCTCGGCATGACGCCGTTGGGCCGGACGACCCGCTGGTACGACGTCGAGGTGGAGGCGTTCCGATTGGTGGCCCCGCGTCAGGGAGAATGAGCGCGTGACCCCTCGCGACATCGTGCTGCTCGGCTCGACGGGCTCCATCGGTACCCAGGCCATCGACATCGTGCGGCGCAACCCGGACCGGTTCCGGGTGGTGGGCCTCGGCGCCGGCGGCGGTAACGTCGCCGCGCTCGCGGCGCAGGCGCTGGAGCTGGGCGTCGACGTTGTCGGGGTGGCCAAGGCGAGCGCCGTCCAGGACCTGCAGCTGGCGTTCTACGCCGAGGCGAGCAGGCGGGGGTACGCGACCGGCGACTTCCGCATCCCCAAGATCCTCGGCGGGCCGGACGCCATGACCGAGCTCGCCGAGTGGCCGTGTGACGTGGTGCTCAACGGCGTCGTCGGCTCGCTCGGCCTCGCGCCGACCCTGGCCGCGCTGCGCGCCGGCCGTACCCTCGCGCTGGCGAACAAGGAGTCCCTGGTCGCGGGTGGCCCACTGGTGCGGAAAGTGGCGGAACCGGGGCAGATCGTCCCGGTCGACTCCGAGCACTCCGCCCTCGCCCAGTGCCTGCGCGGTGGCCGCGCCGACGAGGTGGCCCGGCTGGTCCTGACCGCCAGCGGCGGCCCGTTCCGAGGGCGCCGGCGCGAGGAGCTGGTCGGGGTGGTGCCCGAGCAGGCCCTGGCGCACCCCACCTGGAACATGGGCCCGGTCGTGACGATCAACAGCGCGACGATGGTCAACAAGGCGCTCGAGGTGATCGAGGCGCATGAGCTGTTCGACGTCGGGTACGACCGGATCGAGGTCATGGTGCACCCCCAGTCGGTGATCCACTCGATGGTCGAGTTCACCGACGGGTCGACCCTGGCCCAGTGCAGCCCGCCGGACATGCGGCTGCCGATCGCGCTCGCCCTCGGCTGGCCGGAGCGGGTCGCGGGGGCGACGCCGGCCGTGGACTGGACCCGGGCGCACACCTGGGAGCTGTCGCCCCTGGACGACGAGGCCTTCCCGGCGGTGGCGCTGGCGAAGGCCGCCGGCCGGGCCGGGCGGTGCCGCCCGGCGATCTACAACGCGGCCAACGAGGAGTGCGTGGCCGCCTTCGTGGAGCACCGGCTGCCGTTCCTCGCGATCGTGGAGACGATCGCGCGGGTTCTCGATGATTCTCCGGATTTGGCGGAACCAGGTACCGTCGAGGACGTGCTCGCGGCGGAGTCGTGGGCGCGTTCTCGTGCCCGCGACATCATCGCGGCGGTGGAAGGAGCCTGATGGCGCTGGTATTCGGGATCGTCGTCTTCGCTCTCGGAATCCTGGTCTCGGTGTGCCTGCACGAGGCTGGCCATATGGGCACGGCCAAGGCCTTCGGCATGAAGGTCACCCGGTACTTCGTCGGCTTCGGGCCGACGTTGTTTTCGTTCCGCCGCGGCGAGACCGAGTACGGGGTGAAGGCGATTCCCCTGGGCGGCTTCGTCAAGATCGTCGGGATGACGCCGCAGGACGACGACGTCGAGCCCGGCGACGAGAAGCGGGCGATGTGGCGCTTCCCGGTGTGGAAGCGCACGATCGTGATGAGCGCGGGCTCGATCAGCCACTTCATCCTGGCGTTCGTCGCGCTGTGGGTGCTCTTCGCGTTTGTCGGGGTGCCCGACGATTCAAAGATCAATTCAGCTCCGGCGACCGTCGGCGCCGTCCTGCCCTGCGTCAGTGATTTCAAGGTCGACCCCGCGACCAAGCAGGCGGTGGCGTGCAAGTCCGGCAGCGACCCGGCCAGTCCCGCGTCCAAGGCCGGGCTGCGGACCGGCGACGTGATCACGAAGATCAACGACCAGCGGATCTCCAACTTCGCCGAGATGCGCACGACCGTGCAGGCGCTGGCGAACCAGAACGTGACGCTCACGTACACCCACGACGGCAAGACGCAGACCAGGTCCGTGTTCATCCCGGTCGTCCAGCGGCCCAAGGCCACCGTCAACCCGAACACCCCGGTCACCAGCATCAAGCCCGCGGACCTGGAGCCCACCGGCATGATCGGCATCTCGCCGAAGGCTCCGCTGGTCACGTTCGGTCCGGTGGAGAGCATCGGGCTCACCGGCAAGCAGATCGGCCGGACCGTCGTCCTGACGTTCTCCTCGCTCAAGCAGATCCCGGAGAAGATCCCGGCCCTCGTCAAGGCGATCTTCGGTGCCGAGCGCGACCCCAACACGCCCGTCAGCGTGGTCGGCGCCAGCCACATCGGCGGCCAGTTGATCTCGATCGGCGACTGGACCAGCGTGCTGAGCCTGTTCGCCGTCCTGAACCTCTTCTTCGGCATCTTCAACCTGATGCCGCTGCTGCCGATGGACGGCGGCCACATCGCCATCGCCTGGTTCGAGCGGGTGCGTTCCTGGATCGCCGCGCGCCGGGGCCGCCCGGACCCCGGTCGCGTCGACTACATGAAGCTGACGCCGATAACCTTGGCAGTGATCTCGGTCCTCGGCGTCTTCGTGCTCCTGACCGCAACGGCCGACGTCGTCAACCCCATCACCCTTCCCAAGTGAGAGCCCAGTGACCGCGATTAATCTCGGTATTCCTTCGGCGCCTGCCCAGCCGCTCGCCCCGCGCCGGCACAGTCGGCAGATCATGGTCGGCTCGGTCCCGGTCGGCGGCGGTGCGCCGGTCAGCGTCCAGTCGATGACCACGACGCTGACCGCCGACGTCAACGCCACGCTGCAGCAGATCGCCGAACTGACCGCGTCGGGCTGCCAGATCGTACGGGTGGCGGTGCCGAGTCAGGACGACGTCGAGGCGCTGCCCGCGATCGCGAAGAAGTCGAAGATCCCGGTCATCGCCGACATCCACTTCCAGCCGAAGTACGTCTTCGCCGCGATCGACGCCGGCTGCGCCGCGGTCCGGGTCAACCCGGGCAACATCCGGCAGTTCGACGACAAGGTGAAGGAGATCGCGAAGGCCGCGTCCGACGCCGGCGTGCCGATCCGCATCGGCGTCAACGCCGGTTCGCTGGACAAGCGACTGCTGGCCAAGTACGGCAAGGCGACCCCGGAGGCGCTCGTCGAGAGCGCGCTGTGGGAGTGCTCGCTCTTCGAGGAGCACGGCTTCCGCGACATCAAGATCTCGGTCAAGCACAACGACCCGGTGGTCATGATCAAGGCGTACCGGCAGCTGGCCGAGCAGTGCGACTACCCGCTCCACCTCGGGGTGACCGAGGCCGGCCCGGCCTTCCAGGGCACCATCAAGTCGGCGGTCGCGTTCGGCGCGCTGCTGGCCGAGGGGATCGGCGACACCATCCGGGTCTCGCTGTCCGCGCCTCCGGTCGAGGAGGTCAAGGTCGGCAACCAGATCCTGGAGTCGCTCGGGCTCAAGGAGCGCGGCTTGGAGATCGTCTCCTGCCCGTCGTGCGGCCGGGCGCAGGTCGACGTGTACTCCCTCGCTGAGGAGGTCACCGCCGGCCTCGAAGGGCTGCCGGTGCCGCTGCGGGTCGCCGTCATGGGGTGCGTCGTCAACGGCCCCGGTGAGGCCCGGGAGGCCGACCTCGGCGTGGCGTCCGGCAACGGCAAGGGCCAGATCTTCGTCAAGGGCCAGGTCATCAAGACCGTGCCGGAGGGCCAGATCGTGGAGACCCTCATCGAGGAGGCGCTGCGGCTGGCCGAGGAGATGGGCGCCGAGCTGCCCGAGGAGTTGCGCGGCCTCGCCCCGCAGGTGACCGTGCACTGAGCTGACCCGCGACGGCACGTTTGACCGCGGCGCTGTGATTCCGCGACGGTGCCCCCTCCACGCCTGATGGGAGGGGGCACCTCGCTTTTTTCGCTACGTCGCTGGTGGTGTGGCTACGCCACGAGCGGTGTGGCCGTGATGTAGCGCATGCCCCGAGCGCCGGGGGACGGGGGCCTCAGGGCTTCACGTAGGTGGGCACGTTGGCCGCGATCACGTGCTGGTGGAACGTGAAGACGCTCGGGTCACGCGGGTCGACCGTCGCACTCACCCAGTGGTTCTGATCGCTGCCGAACGTCTGTACCCGCGTGACGTTCTGGATCGTCGCGCCGGCCGCGTCCGTCAACGGCTTGTCGATGTTCAGGAAGTGGCTGTCCCCGTTGACGATCACGACCTGGCCGGGGAAGTCGATCGCCTGTCGGGCCAGCTCCCGCCTGGTGTCGGCGAAGTGCACGGTCGGGTCGTCGGCCGCCCACATGTTGGCCTGCATCACGATCATGACCGCCGCCGAGTGGGCCGCCTTGGCCTGGGCGAACGACTCGGACAGCCATGCGAGGTTCGCGGCGTTGCGGCCCGTGTACTCCGCCGCGTCACCGTCGATCTGCTTGCCGGCCGCGTCGAACTGCGGCGCGTTGTTGTCGCTGCCGGTCACGTTGACCCCGACGTACGTCACGCCGCCGACCGCCCACCGGACGTTCTCCGGGAAGTCGGGCGACTGCCGCTGCAAGGGGATCTTCCGCTGGCCGAGCGACGTGGGCGTGGCGGCGAACATCTTCCGTACCAGCGCCAGTCGCTCGCTCGGGTTGTAGCTGCCGTTGCTGGGCCGGTCGCAGTCCGTCCACTCGTTGTCGCCCGGCACGTACACCAGCGGGTCGCGGAACGAGGCGTAGTCGCGGGCCGCGTTGTCGTACTGGTACTGGTCGCAGCGCTCCTTGCCGTTCTTGAGGTCGCCGTCGAAGGCGCTGAACGCCAGCCGGTGCCGGTTGATGTCGGCGATGACGGCCGGGAACTGCGACCGACCGGTGTCCCCGTACGGCATGTCGCCGAGGAGCCCGATCTCGTAGCTCGACGCGCGTTGGTCGGCCGCGCGGGCCTGCGAGACGCCGGTACCCACGCCGACCACCGAAGCGGCCAGCGCCAACAGTCCGAACGCTGTCGTGATGATCCGTTTGCTCATGCCGGTCAGCCCACCCGTCGCCGGTGGCGGTAAGGGGACGCCCAGGTGAAGCGCCGCCGAACATCGCATCAGCCGCGGTCGGCGAGGATGCCGTACAGCCGGCGCCGGGCCTGTTCGAGTACCTCGTTGGCCTGTTCCCGCTGCCCGTCGGTGCCGACCCGCACGACCTCGCCCATGGCCTGCACGATGCCGTTGATCGCGGCCCTGGAGTTGAGGACGGACTCGCCGTACTCCTCGCTGAACCGTTCCCACGGTGCCCGCGCCGCCTCGTCGCCGGACTGCGCCGCCCGGCCGAACTCGGTGAGGTCGTAGCGCTTGCGCCCGCCCTCGGTGGCCCCGGCGACGATCAGCCCCTCGTCCTCGAGCAGTTGCAGCGTCGGGTAGACCGAGCCGGGGCTCGGGCGCCAGGTGCCGCGGCTGCGCCGCTCGATCTCCTGGATCATCTCGTACCCGTGCATCGGCCGCTCGGTCAGCAGCGTCAGGATCGCTTCCCGTACGTTGGCCCGCCGCCGCCCACCCCGGTGCCGGCCCCGCTGACCCTGTTCGAGCGGCGGCCGCCAAGGCGGCCCGAACGCGAACAGCCGTTCCTGCGGGTGGTGAGCCGAGTATCCGGGTTCCCGCGGTCCCATGTCCCGCTCCCTTCGCCTAGACAGGGCCCTACCCGAAATCCCGCCGGTGGTCTCCTGCCCGGCGAACCGATCTGGCACCCTGGACACATGCTCACGGTGCCGGTCCGGCTGCTCGCAGACATCGACCGTGCCACTGTCGAACGGCTGCTCGACCTGGAGCCCTATGCCGGTGCCCAGGTGGCCGAGCGGGTCGAGGCGGGCGGACTGTCCCGGCGTCGGCAGGAGGCGCGCGTGTTCGGCTACGGCACCCGGCGGCAACTGGAGGCGCTGTGCTGGCTGGGCGCAAACCTCATCCCGGTACGCGCCGGCCCCGCCGCGACCGCGGCCTTCGCCGACCTGATCGCGTCGGAGGTCCGTACCTGCTCGTCCATTGTGGGCGATGCTGACGCGGTCATGCGGCTGTGGGACCGGCTGCGCCCGGAGTGGGGCGACGCGAGGGACGTACGCGACTGCCAGCCGCTGCTCGCAGCGGACACCGAACCGGCGGTCGCCGCCGACCCGCAGGTACGGCTGGTACAGGCGAGCGAGGTCGATCTGCTCTTCCCGGCCTCGGTGGCGATGTACACCGAGGAGGTGGGCGTCTCGCCGGTCGTCGACGGCGACACCGGGTACCGCGACCGGGTGCGCGACCTCGTCTGCGGCGGTCGGGCGTACGCCCGGTTCATCGACGGCCGGGTGGCGTTCAAGGCGGAGCTGGCGGTGATAACCCGGCACACCGCGCAGGTACAGGGCGTGTGGACGGCCCCGGAGTACCGCGGACAGGGCCTGGCCACGGCCGGCATGGCGGCGGTCGTCCGCGACGCGCTGCGCCGGGTGGCGCCGTCCGTGAGCCTCTACGTGAACGACTTCAACTCCACCGCCCGCCGGGTCTACGACCGCTGCGGCTTCCGGCGGGTGGGCACCTTCGCCACCGTTCTGTTCTGAGGTCGTACCCGTAAAGGTCTGATCCGGATCCACTTTCCGGCTGAGATCCATTGACACCGCATCGGCACCGGCGAATCATCGGGCGCACAGTGACGCGCGCCACTGTCTTCACCTCGACGAGGAGACACCGATGAGCGCCACCACGCCCGAGCCGGTCGTCGCGCCGGCCCCCGACGACGCCGACGAGGCCCTGCTCGCCCAACTGGGCTACAAGCAGGAACTGCGGCGCCGGCTGTCCACCTTCTCCAACTTCGCCGTCTCGTTCTCCATCATTTCGATCCTCGCCGGCGCGATCACGTCGTACGGCATCGCCATGAACGCCGGTGGTCCGGTCTCGATCACCCTCGGCTGGCTCTTCGTCGGCGGCATGGTCACCCTGGTCGCGCTGGCCATGGCCGAGGTCTGCTCGGCCTACCCGACCGCCGGCGCGCTGTACTGGTGGGCGGCTGCCCTGGCCCGGCGCAACCGGGCGGCCTGGGCCTGGTTCGTCGGCTGGTTCAACTTCCTCGGCGAGGTCGCCGTGACCGCCGCCATCGACTTCGGTGCCGCCACCACGACCATGGCGTTCCTGAGCCTGACCACCGGCGTCGAGGTCACCAAGTGGAGCGTGTTCAGCGCGTTCGTCGTGATCATCGTCGTGCACGGGCTGCTGAACACGTTCGGCGTCAACCTGGTCAAGATCCTGTCCGACGTGAGCGCCTGGTGGCACCTGGTCGGCGTCGCCGTCATCGTGGCGGTGCTCGCGATCGTGCCCGACCAGCACAAGCCGATCTCCGAGGTGTTCTTCGAGGTCCGCAACGCCACCGGGTTCGGCTTCGCCGGGGCGGCGGTGTACGCGGTCCTGATCGGGCTGCTGATGGCGCAGTACACGTACACCGGCTACGACGCCAGCGCGCACGTGGCGGAGGAGACCCACGACGCGGCCCGCAACGCGCCGCGCGGCATCGTGCTGTCGGTGGTCGTGTCGGTGATCGCCGGGTTCTTCCTGCTGTTCGCGATCACGTGGTCCATCCAGGACTACGACGCCGAGGCCGCGACCGATCTCGGGCTGCCGCCGGCCCAGATCTTCATCGACGCCGCCGGCTCCGGCCTCGGCAAGTTCCTGCTGTTCATCTGCGTGGTGGCGCAACTCTTCTGCGGTATGGCGTCGGTGACGGCCAACTCCCGGATGTCGTACGCGTTCGCCCGCGACGGCGCACTGCCCGGCTCCCGGCTGTGGAAGAAGGTCAACCCCCGCACCGGTACCCCCACCAACTCGATCTGGCTCTGCGTGGTGTGCTCCACGGTGCTGGTGCTGCCGTCCCTGGTGAACACGACCGCCTACCTGGCCGTCACGTCGATCGCGGTGATCGGGCTGTACATCGCCTACGTCGTCCCGGTCTACCTGCGGCTGCGCAACCCCGACTTCCGGCCCGGCCCCTGGAACCTGGGCCGCTGGAGCGGGCCGGTGGGGTGGACCGCGATCGTCTGGGTCGCGTTCATCTGCGTCCTGTTCGTGCTCCCGACCGCGAGCCCGATCGAGCTGTCCAACTTCAACTACACGATCGTGGCCGTCGGGGTCGTCGGCGGAGCCGCCTGGCTGTGGTGGATCGTGAGTGCCCGCAAGTGGTTCACCGGGCCACCGCGCGTGGCCCACTCGCCGGAGGAGACCGTGGTCTCCTCACCGGAGGAGAGCTGACGGGAGGGGCGCGCCCATGCCGGCCGACAGCCACGAGGCAGCCGGGGTACCGATGTGGCGGCCGGTGCGCGGCGGCAACGCCTTCGAGATCACGGTGGCCCGGCTGGCACAGGCGATCAAGCTGGGCCTGGTCGCGCCGGGGGAGCGGCTGCCGCCGGAGCGGGAGCTGGCCGAGAAGCTGCGGGTGAGCCGGGTGACGCTGCGCCAGGCGATCGGCGCCCTGCGCGAGGCGGGCTACCTGGAGTCACGCCGGGGCCGGTCGGGGGGCACGTTCGTGGTGCACCCCGGCCCGGCCGCCGACCGCCCGGACGCCGCCACGCTGGCCCGCGAGATGGGGGAGACGCTTCCCGACGCGCTGGACTTCCGGCGGGTACTCGAACCGGGCGCGGCGGCGTTGGCGGCGAGCCGGACGCTGTCGGCCGCCGAGCGGTCCCGGCTGGTCTCCTACCTGACCGCGTCGCGGGAGCGGGACCCCGCGGTACGCCGTACCGGCGACTCCCGGCTGCACCTGGCGATCGCCGTGGCCGGCGGATCGCCGTCGCTGGCGCAGGCGATCGCAGACGTGCAGCTACGCCTCGACCAGCTGCTCGCGGCGATCCCGGTACTGCGCCGCAACCTGGACCACTCCGACGACCAGCACACCCGGATCGTCTCCGCGATCCTGTCCGGCGACCCGGTCGCCGCCCGTACCGCGATGGAGGAGCACTGCGACGCGACCGCGGAGCTATTGCGCGGCCTGCTCGGTTAATGGTTCGCTATTAGTCCTTTGATAGGGGTGAGGCCCGGATGCTCACACTGGAGCAGCTACGCGTTGCCGTCGCCGAGGGCGAGATCGACACGGTCGTGCTCGCGGTCGCCGACATGCAGGGCCGGCTGCAGGGTAAGCGGTTCCACGCCCAGCACTTCCTCGACGAGGTGCTGCGCGGCGGCAGTGAAGGCTGCAACTATCTCCTGGCCGTCGACGTCGACATGAACACCGTCGACGGGTACACGATGTCGAGCTGGGCGGCCGGCTACGGCGACTTCGCGATGGTGCCCGACCTGACCACGCTGCGGCGTACCCCCTGGCAGCCGGGGACCGCCCTGCTCCTGGCAGACCTCGCCTGGTTCGACGGCGCGCCGGTCGTCGCCTCGCCCCGGCAGATCCTGCGCCGCCAGTTGGAGCGGCTGCGCGCGCAGGGGCTCGTCGGGTACGCCGGCACCGAACTGGAGTTCGTGGTCTACCGCAACTCGTACGAGGACGCGTGGCGGCACGGGTACCGCGACCTGACCCCCGCCAACCTCTACAACGTCGACTACTCCCTGCTCGGCACCGCGCGGGTCGAGCCGCTGCTGCGCCGCATCCGCCGCGAGATGGCCGGCGCCGGGCTGTCCCCGGAGAGCGCCAAGGGCGAGTGCAACCTCGGCCAGCACGAGATCGCGTTCCGCTACGCCGACGCGCTGGCCTGCGCCGACAACCACGCCATCTACAAGAACGGGGCGAAGGAGATCGCCGCCCAGGAGGGCATGGCGCTGACCTTCATGGCCAAGCCGAACCAGCGCGAGGGCAACTCCTGCCACATTCACTTCTCGCTGCGCTCGGTGGACGGCGAGCCGGTGTCGGGGGACGGGCACGACATGTCGACGCTGATGAAGCGGGCACTCGCCGGGGTGCTCGCCACTATGGGCGAGTTCACCCTCATGTACGCGCCGAACGTCAACTCGTACAAGCGGTTCCAGCCCGGCTCGTTCGCACCGACCGCGGTGCGCTGGGGCTACGACAACCGGACCTGTGCGCTGCGTGTGGTGGGGCATTCGGCGGACGCGCTGCGCTTCGAGAACCGGGTACCGGGCGGTGACGTCAACCCGTACCTGGCGATCGCCGCGATCGCCGCCGGGGTACTGCACGGGATCGACAACGAGCTCGAGCTCGAGGAGGCGTTCACCGGCAACGCGTACGAGGACGCGACCGCGTCACGGGTACCGCGAACCCTGCGCGACGCGGCCGAGCTGTGGGAGGCGAGCGAGGTCGCCAAGCAGGCGTTCGGTGACGAGGTGGTCGGGCACTACGCCAACAACGCCCGGGTCGAGCTGGCCGCGTTCGACGCCGCCGTCACCGACTGGGAGCTGTACCGGGGCTTCGAAAGGCTGTAGCGATGAAGGTGATCAACCCGGCGACCGAGGAGGTCGTCGCGACCGTCGAGGCGACCTCCGCGGAGGAGGCCGACGCCGCGATCGAGCGCGCCGCGCGGGCGTTCGCGTCGTGGCGGGCGGTGGCGCCGGGCGACCGGGCGCGGCTGCTGCGCCGCTTCGCGTCGCTGGTGGACTCGCACCTCGACGAGCTCGCCGACCTGGAGGTACGCAACTCCGGCCACACCATCGGCAACGCCCGCTGGGAGGCCGGCAACGTACGCGACGTGCTCGACTACTACGCCGGCGCGCCGGAACGGCTGACCGGCCGGCAGATCCCGGTACCCGGTGGTCTGGACGTCACGTTCCACGAGCCGCTCGGCGTGGTCGGGGTGATCGTGCCGTGGAACTTCCCGATGCCGATCGCCGGCTGGGGCTTCGCCCCGGCCCTCGCCGCCGGCAACACGGTCGTGCTCAAGCCCGCCGAGCTGACCCCGCTGACCGCGCTGCGGCTGGCAACGCTTGCGTTGGAGGCCGGCATCCCGGAGGGCGTCTTCACGGTCCTGCCCGGCAAGGGCTCGGTCGTCGGCCAGCGGTTCGTCACCCATCCGGCGGTCCGCAAGGTCTGCTTCACCGGCTCCACCGAGGTCGGCAAGCAGATCATGGCCGGCTGTGCGGACCAGGTGAAGCGGGTGACCCTGGAGCTCGGCGGCAAGAGCGCCAACGTCGTCTTCGCCGACGCGGACCTTGAGAGCGCGGCGGCGGCCGCACCCGGGGGCGTCTTCGACAACGCCGGGCAGGACTGCTGCGCGCGGTCGCGCATCCTGGTCGAGGCGAGCGTGTACGACCGGTTCCTGGAACTGCTGGAGCCGGCCGTCAAGGCGTTCCGGGTGACCGACCCGGCCGACGACTCGGCGCAGATGGGTCCGCTGATCTCGGCCCGGCAGCGGGAGGTTGTCACCTCTTATGTGGACGGTGCCGAGGTGGCGTTCCGGGGCTCGTGCCCGAACGGCGCGGGCTACTGGTACCCGCCGACGGTCCTGCTGGCCCGGGACGCCGAGGAGCCGCACTGGCGGGAGGAGATCTTCGGGCCGGTCGTGTCGGTGCTGCCGTTCTCATCGGAGTCCGAGGCGGTCGCGCTGGCCAACGACACCGAGTACGGCCTGTCCGGCTCGATCTGGACGCGCGACGTCGGCCGGGCGATCCGGATGGCACGCGCGGTGGAGGCGGGCAACCTCAGCGTCAACTCGCACTCGTCGGTGCGCTACTGGACGCCGTTCGGCGGGATGAAGCAGTCCGGCCTCGGCCGCGAACTCGGCCCCGACGCCCTGAGCGCCTTCACCGACGTCAAGAACGTCTTTTTGTCGAACGATTCATGATCCTGACGGGTTCTCCGTGTCCCGGCACGGAAAACCCGTCACGACCATGAGGAGAAGGGGAGAGCAGAGTGGATCGGTTACGGGATCGGGTGGCCGTGGTCACCGGCGGCGGCAGCGGTATCGGGCTCGCCACGGCCCAGCGGCTGGCCGCCGAGGGGGCGAAGGTCATCGTGGTCGACATCGACGCCGACGCGGGCGAGGCGGTCGCCAAGGAGGTGGGCGGCGAGTTCGTACCGTGCGACGTGTCGATCGAGGAGTCCGTGGCCGAACTCTTCGACGGCGTGGTCGACCGCCACGGCCGGGTGGACATCGCGTTCAACAACGCCGGCATCTCGCCGCCCGACGACGACTCGATCCTGACCACCGCGCTGGACGCCTGGGAACGGGTCCACCGCGTCAACCTCACCAGCGTGTACCTGTGCTGCAGGTACGTCATCCCGCACATGCAGCGGCAGGGCAAGGGTTCGATCATCAACACCGCCAGCTTCGTCGCGCTGATGGGCGCGGCGACCTCCCAGATCGCGTACACGGCGAGCAAGGGCGGGGTGCTGGCGATGACGCGCGAGCTGGGGGTGCAGTTCGCCCGGGAGGGGATCCGGGTCAACGCGCTCTGCCCCGGCCCGGTCTCCACGCCGCTGCTCCAGGAGCTGTTCGCCTCCGACCCGGAGCGGGCGGCCCGCCGGCTGGTACACATACCGATGGGGCGGTTCGCCGAGCCGTCGGAGATCGCGGCCGCGGTCGCGTTCCTGGCCAGCGACGACTCGTCGTTCATGACCGCGTCCAGCTTCGTGGTGGACGGCGGCATCACCGGCGCTTACGTCACGCCGCTGTAGAAGGTGGGAACCGTGGCGCGACGCCCTGTGATCGGTCTCACGACGTACGCGGAGCAGGCCCGGTTCGGGCGCAACGACACGGTAGCCGCGGTCCTACCGCTGTCGTACGTGCGTGCCGTCCACGCCAGCGGCGGCCGGGCGGTGCTGATCACCCCCGACGCCCCCGATGTCGACGCGCTCGACGGCCTCGACGCGGTCATCTTCACCGGCGGCTCCGATGTCGATCCGACGCTGTACGGGGAGCAGCCCCACCCGACGAGCTACGTCAAGCCCGAGCGGGACGCCGCCGAGGTACTGCTGATGCGCGCGGCGATCGAGGCCGACCTGCCGCTGCTGGGCATCTGTCGGGGGATGCAGTTGCTGACCGTCGTGTCCGGCGGCCGGCTGCACCAGCACCTGCCCGAGGTGCTCGGCCACGACAACCACCGGCCGGTCAGCGGCCCCACGTACGGCGAGCACCCGGTACGGCTGTCGCCGGGCAGCGTCTGCCACCGGATCCTGGGGGAGTCGGCGGAGGTCAACTCCTTCCACCACCAGGGCGTCCAGGACGCGGGGCGGCTGCGGCCGACCGGGTGGTGCCCGGAGGACGCGTTGATCGAGACGGTCGAGGACCCGGACCGGACGTTCGTGGTCGGGGTGCAGTGGCATCCGGAGGAGACCGGGGATCTCCGGCTCTTCGCGGCCCTGGTGGCCGCGGCCGCCGCCCGCCGGGAAGCCGCGGCCGCCGCCCGCCGGGAAGCCGCGGTGGGCGGCGGCCCCGAGGCGATGGTGCGGGTCGATGGGCCGGCCGGCAGATAGTCTGGGTGCATGACCGTCCGTGCCCCACTGACTCCCGGTAAGTTGTCCCCTTGGCGCCAGGTGCCGTCGAACATCGCGCGCCCCGAGTACGTGGGACGCAAGGCCCCGAAGCCGCATCGGGGATCCGACGTCCAGACTCCGGAGACGATCGAGAAGATGCGGATCGCCAGCCGTCTCGCGGCCCAGGCGACCCAGCTCGCCGGTGAGCACTGCAAGCCCGGGGTCACCACGGACGAGATCGACCGGGTCGTCCACGAGTTCCTCTGCGATCACGGCGCGTACCCCTCGACGCTCGGGTACAAGGGTTTCCCGAAGTCGTGCTGCACCTCGCTCAACGAGGTCATCTGCCACGGCATCCCGGACACGACGGTGATCGAGGACGGCGACATCATCAACGTCGACGTGACCGCGTTCATCAACGGGGTCCACGGTGACACCGACGCGACGTTCTGCGTCGGAAACGTCTCCGAGGAGGTGCGACTGCTGGTCGAGCGCACCCACGAGGCGATGATGCGCGGGATCAAGGCCGTCGCTCCCGGCCGGCCGATCAACGTGATCGGCCGCGTCATCGAGGCGTACGCCAAGCGTTTCGGCTACGGCGTGGTGCGGGACTTCACCGGCCACGGGATCGGCGAGTCCTTCCATTCGGGTCTTTATGTGCCCCATTACGACAATCCGTCGCTGACCACCATCATGCAGCCCGGGATGACCTTTACCATCGAGCCGATGATCACCCTCGGTACGCACGAGTACGAGATGTGGCGCGACGGCTGGACCATCGTGACCAGGGACCGCAAGTGGACCGCCCAGTTCGAGCACACGCTGGTCGTGACCGAGGATGGCAGCGAGATCCTGACGCTTCCGTAGGAGCAGGTACGTGACAGACATCGGTGGCGAACCGGCGGAGAGAGTGAGCATCGCTCCCGGCGCGGTTCCCGGGACCGCGCCGCGCCCGCTCGGCGCGGCTGACTTAGCGATTGACTCAGACGCCAAGCCGGCGGCGCACGACGAGCACCACCACGCCGACGTCTCCGGCGGCTGGCTGCGCCCGGCGGTCTTCGGCGCCATGGACGGCCTGGTCACCAACATCGCGCTGATCGCCGGTGTCGGCGGCGGCGGGGTCAGCCCGCGCAGCATCGTGCTCACCGGCGTCGCCGGCCTGGTCGCCGGTGCGATCTCGATGGGCCTGGGCGAGTACACCAGCGTGCAGACCCAGAACGAGCAGGTCGAGCACGAGGTGGCCAAGGAGCGCCGCGAACTGGAGCGCAACCCCGCCGCCGAGGCCCGGGAACTGGCCGAGATGTGGATCAAGCGTGGCCTGCCGCCGGAGCTGGCCCACGAGGTGGCGACCACCGTCGGGCGCGACATCGACCAGGCGGTACGGGTACACGCGCAGGAGGAGCTGGGCATCGATCCGCACGAGACGCCCAGCCCCTGGGTCGCGGCGGCCTCGTCGTTCGTGTGCTTCTCCGTGGGTGCGCTGGTGCCGCTGCTGCCGTACCTGCTCGGGGCGACTGCCCTGTGGCTGGCGCTGCTGGCCGGCGGTATCGGACTCTTCGTCGCCGGTGCGCTGACCGCCCGGTTCACCCACCGCACCTGGTGGAACAGCGGCCTGCGTCAGCTCGTCCTGGGAATCGCGGCGGCGGTGGTCACATTCGGCATCGGCAAGGCGGTCGGCGCCGGCATCGGCTGAGGACGCCCCGTGGTGACCGAGGCGCGGTGGCCGGGACCACCGGCCCCGGTCACCGCGCGGACGTCAGACCACCCCCGCCCGCGACGGCGACCTCACCCCGGGTTCGACGTGCAGGGAGATCCCGGGGTCGGGTGCTACCGGCCGGGGAACGGCACGGTCGCCGGCTTCACGCCGGCGAGGGTACGGGCCTTCGTCGCCCGTACCGCGCAGTCGACCAGAGCGTCCACGGCCAGCCGGCGGTCGTCCCCGGTGACCGTCGGCAGTGCCTGCCGCCAGATCGCCGCGCACCGCTCCTCGACCGTGATCATGAGCTGCAGCGCGGCGGCCCGGTCCGCGACCGGTGCCGGCAGCGCGTACGCGGGCTCGGCCGGTGGCGCCGATGCCTGGAGCGCGTTCAGGCGCAGGATCAGCGCGTCCCGCCGGGCCCGGTGGGCCGCCTCGGCCACCTCGGCCACCGCTACCGTCGCGCCGTCGAGCCGGGCGCCGAGCGTCCCGTACGCGAAGATCGCCGCGTGCTCGGCCCGCAGGGCGTCCGTCAGCCCGGAGGTCGTGCTCATGACAGGGCCTCCACATGGCTGGCCCGGGCCGCGGCGATGGAGCCCAGCAGCGCGGCCCGGTACGACGGGGCGGTGAGGCAGGTCTCCCGGGCCGCCGCCGAGGCCTCCTTCTCGGCGGCCAGCAGGGCGGCGAGCGCGGCCGTCTGGTCGGCGGGAGCGGTTTCCGAAGGAGTGGCCGACGGCTGGTTCAGGCCCGGACCCATCTCCCGGACCAGCGCCTGCGCGTGGGCGTGGTGGGCGTCGCGCAGCGGTCCGAGCCGTTCGGCCAGGCCCGGCACCGCGGTGATCGTGGCGTCGTAGCGGCGGGCCAGGGCCAGGGTGTCGAGGTAGAACGGGTTCAGCGGGTCGGGGGCCGGCCGCTCGCGCGGCGCCTGCCGCAGGCTGTCGCAGCCGGCAAGGGGGACGGCGCCGACGACTGCCAGCACCGCGCCCAACACCGTCCGGCGACTGTGCCCGCCGCGATCCCCGCCCATCCGCACGGGCACAGTCAACACCATCGGTTCAAGTCGGACGGTTGAGTCCCACTTCGGTGTTCCCAAAGTCCCCTATCGGAGCGGCAGCAGTACGCGCCGCACGGGCACGCGTTACGCTCAGGCCTCGGACCACCCGCGTGGATGACGCGGGTGGAGGCTCAGCTGTCTGAAGACGTCCGGGCCGATGACCGCGGGAGGTGCGGGGCACATGCCACAGCAGCGGCGCCGCCATGCCGGCGAGCGGGCCGGGGCTCGACCGCCGCGGCCGCCGGCGGCGACCCAGGATCTCGCCGCTGCGCGCAGCAGGGTGGAGGCGGTCGTGGAGCCGATCGTGACAGCGGCAGGCTACGACCTGGAGGCGCTGTCGCTCAAGAGGGTGGGCCGTCGCTACCAGCTCCGGGTGCTGGTCGACAGTGATGAGGGTGTCAACCTCGACCGGGTAGCCATCCTCTCCCGTGACATCTCGACGGCCCTGGACGAGGCCGAGGAGTCCGGCGGCGAACTGGTCGCCGGCGAGTACGAGTTGGAGGTCAGCTCGCCCGGCACCGACCGGCCGTTGACGCTGCCGCGGCACTGGCGGCGCAACGTCGGACGCCTGGTGAAGGTGACCGTCGAGGACCGTTCCGTGGTGGGCCGGGTCACGTCCGCCGACGAGACCGGGGTAGAGCTTGACGTGGAGGGTCAGCCACGCCGACTGGCCTACTCGGACCTGGGCCCCGGCCGGGTGCAGATCGAGTTCAACCGGCTCACCGAGCTGACCGACGAGGAGCTCGGTGAGATCGAAGACGAGGAAGAAGGCGACGAGGAGTGAACATCGACCTCGCGGCTCTCCGCGCCCTGGAGCGCGAGCGGGAGATTCCGTTCGACACGATCCTCGCCGCGATCGAGACCGCGCTACTGACCGCGTACCGCCACACCGACGGGTCCAACCCGCACGCGCGGGTGGAGATCGACCGCAAGACGGGCGCCGCGACCGTGTACGCGCAGGAGACCGATCCGGACGGGACCCTGGTCAAGGAGTACGACGACACCCCGCACGACTTCGGCCGGATCGCCGCGATGACAGCCAAGCAGGTCATCCTGCAGCGCCTGCGGGAGGCCACCGACGAGGCGCACTTCGGTGAGTACGCGGGCCGCGACGGCGACCTGGTCACCGGCGTGATCCAGGCGCACCAGTCGCTCGCGGAAAAGGGCATCGTGACCGTCGACCTGGGCAAGCTGGAGGCGAACCTGCCCCCCGCCGAGCAGGTGCCGGGGGAGGTGTACGAGCACGGACAGCGGATCCGGTGCGTGGTCGTACACGTCGCCAAGGGCTTCCGCGGGCCGCAGATCACCCTGTCGCGCTCGCACCCGGCCCTGGTCAAGAAGATGTTCGCGCTGGAGGTGCCGGAGATCGCCGACGGCACCGTGGAGATCGCGGCCATCGCTCGGGAGTCCGGGCACCGGACCAAGATCGCGGTACGCGCGGCGGTGCCGGGCGTCAACGCCAAGGGCGCCTGCATCGGGCCGATGGGAAGCCGGGTCCGGGCGGTGATGAGCGAACTGCACGGTGAGAAGATCGACATCATCGACTGGTCGGAGGATCCCGCCACCTTCGTCGGTAACGCGCTCTCCCCGGCCAAGGCGCTGCGGGTGGAGGTCGTCGACCCGGTCAACCGGGCGGCTAGAGTGACCGTGCCGGACTTCCAGCTCTCGCTCGCGATCGGCAGGGAGGGGCAGAACGCCCGGCTGGCGGCCAGGCTGACCGGCTGGCGGATCGACATCAGGCCGGACACCGAAACTTCGGTGCCGCAGACGGTGTCCGAGCGAGCCGGTGAGGCGGGCTGACCATCGGAATAGCGCACAGGGTAGACTTGTTAAGTGGTACGTCGCGCACTTCCGGCGGCGGCCGAGTTTCCTCGGCCGGTGCGCACCTGTGTGGGTTGCCGGAAGCGCGTGCCAGCCTCCGAGTTACTGCGGGTAGTTGCGATCGAGCACGGTGCTGACCAGTTCAGCCTTGCGCCCGATCCGGCACGCAGGCGGCCGGGCCGGGGCGCACATGTGCATCCTGACCCGGCGTGTCTCGCGCTGGCGGAACGTCGCCGCGCCTTCGGGCGCGCGCTTCGTGTCTCCGGTGTCATCGACACCGGGCCGCTTGCTGAGGCAGTCGGCGGACACCCCGATCCGCTCGGAACCACCGATGGTGGAGGCGTCCCGCCCCACCCGGACCAGCAAGGTAGGACGACCAACATGAGCACACGATGAAGTCACTGACATGATCAGGCTTCTAGTGCACGAGTGAGGTCGGCGCGGGTTCGCCGCTGCCGGCCTCGGAGTGAGGAGTGCAGTGGCAGGCAAGGCCCGCGTACACGAGCTTGCGAAAGAGCTCGGGGTCGAAAGTAAGAACGTACTCGCCAAGCTCAAGGAGATGGGCGAGTTTGTGAAGTCCGCGTCCAGCACGGTGGAGGCGCCCGTCGCCCGCCGTCTGCGTGCGGCCTTCGAAGCGGGGTCGGCGGCGCCGTCCGCTCCGGCCGCCCCCGCCGCGCCGTCGGCGGCGGCTCCGGTAGCACCCGTCGGTGGCGAGTCCAAGGTGTCGGCGCGGCCGGCACCCCCCAAGCGCGCGCCGCAGCCGGCTTCGCCGGTGAAGCGTGGGCCGGTTCCCGGTCCGCCGCGCCCGCAGGCCCCCGTGGTCCAGCAGGCCAGCGCGCACGACATTGAGGTGGCGGCAGCCGAGGTTCGGGCCGCTGCGCTCAAGGCCGAGCAGGAGGCCCAGGTCAAGGCCGCCCAGCAGGCCGCCAAGCAGCGCGAGACCGTTCGCCGGGAGCCCCCGGCCGGCGGCGCACCGACTCCGGGTCCTCGCCCGGGTCCCCGTCCCGCGGCTCCGCAGCCCGCGGCGGCTCCCCGCCCCGGCCCGGCGCCGCGGCCCGGTGGCCGTCCGCCGGCTCGTAGCGGCGGTAACAACCCCTTCGGGATCAACCCGGCAGGCGGCGGCCAGCGGCCGACCCCGGCCGGTATGCCCCGACCCAACCCGGCTTCCATGCCTCCGCGGCCGAACCCGGCTTCCATGCCACCTCGGCCCAACCCGTCGCAGATGCCCAGCCAGCGCCCGGCCCGTCCGGGTGGCGGTCCGGGTGGCGGTGGCGCCGGTCGTCCCGGTGGCGGTGGCTTCCGTCCCGGTGGTGCCGGTGGCGCCGGTCGTCCCGGTGGTGGCGGCGGCGGCTTCCGCGGCGGTCCCGGTGGCGGCGGCGGTGGCGGCGGTGGCGGCTTCCGTCCCGGTGGTGGCGGTGGCGGTGGCTTCCGTCCCGGTGGTGGCGGTGGCGCTCCCGGCGCTGGTGCCGGCGTAGCGGGTCGTCCCGGTGGTGGCGGCGGTCGTGGCCGCGGTGGCGGTACGGCGGGTGCCTTCGGGCGTCCCGGTGGCCGTCCGACGCGTGGTCGCAAGTCGAAGAAGCAGCGCAGACAAGAGTTCGACAACCTGTCTGCTCCGCAGATGAGCTCGGGCGCCCCGCGTGGTCAGGGCCAGGCGGTCCGGCTGTCGCGCGGTGCGTCGCTGTCCGACTTCGCCGACAAGATCAACGCGAACCCCGGCTCGCTGGTCCAGGAGATGTTCAACCTGGGCGAGATGGTGACGGCGACGCAGTCGTGCTCCGACGACACGCTGCTGCTGCTCGGCGAGCACCTGGGCTTCGACGTGCAGATCGTGAGCCCGGAGGACGAGGACCGCGAACTGCTCGCGCAGTTCAACATCGACCTCGACGCCGATGTCGCCGAGGAGCGGCTGGTCATCCGGCCGCCGGTGGTCACCGTCATGGGCCACGTCGACCACGGTAAGACCAAGCTGCTGGACGCGATCCGGCACGCGAACGTGGTCGAGGGCGAGGCCGGTGGCATCACCCAGCACATTGGTGCGTACCAGGTGCGGGTGGACCACGACGGCAACGACCGGGCGCTGACGTTCATCGACACCCCGGGTCACGAGGCGTTCACCGCCATGCGTGCCCGTGGTGCGCAGGTGACCGACATCGTCGTGCTGGTCGTCGCGGCCGACGACGGTGTCATGCCGCAGACGATCGAGGCGCTCAACCACGCCAAGGCGGCCGAGGTGCCGATCGTGGTGGCGGTCAACAAGGTCGACAAGCCGGAGGCCAACCCGGACAAGGTGCGCCAGCAGCTCACCGAGTACGGCCTGGTCGCCGAGGAGTACGGCGGCGACACGATGTTCGTCAACGTCGCGGCGAAGCCGGGCATCGGTATCGAGCAGCTGCTCGAGGCCGTTCTGCTCACCGCGGACGCCTCGCTGGAGCTGCGGGCGCCGATCGACGGGCACGCCCAGGGTGTCGCGATCGAGGCTCACCTCGACCGCGGTCGGGGCCCCGTCGCCACGGTGCTCGTCCAGAAGGGCACGCTGAACGTCGGTGACTCGATCGTGGCCGGTAACGCGTACGGCCGCGTCCGGGCCATGCTCGACGAGAACATGCAGCCGGTGGCCGAGGCGGGCCCGTCCCGTCCGGTGCTGGTGCTCGGTCTGACCGCCGTGCCGGGAGCTGGCGACAACTTCCTGGCCGCCGACGAAGACCGGACGGTCCGCCAGATCGCCGAGCAGCGGCAGGCTCGCCGCCGTGCGGCGCAGATGGCGAACTCGCGCGGTCGGGCGACGCTGGAGACGCTGTTCGAGCAGATGAAGGAGGGCGAGAAGACCTCGCTGGCCCTCATCATCAAGGGCGACGTGTCCGGTTCGGTGGAGGCTCTCGAGGACGCCCTCGTCAAGATCGACGTATCGGACGAGGTGCAGCTCAAGATCATCCACCGCGGTGTCGGTGCGATCACCCAGGACGACGTCAACCTGGCGAGCGCGTCGGACGCGATCATCATCGGGTTCAACGTGCGTCACGCCGAGCGGGTCCGCGAGCTGGCCGAGCGCGAGGGTGTGGAGATGCGGTACTACTCCGTCATCTACCAGGCCATCGAGGAGATCGAGGCCGCCCTCAAGGGTCTGCTCAAGCCCGAGTACGAGGAGGCGCAGCTCGGTACCGCCGAGGTGCGCGAGGTGTTCCGCTCCTCGAAGGTCGGCATCATCGCCGGCTGCATCGTCCGGTCGGGTCTCATCCGGCGTAACGCCAAGGCCCGGGTCATCCGCGACGGTGCCGTGGTTGCCGAGAACGCGACGGTCGCGTCGCTGCGTCGGTTCAAGGACGACGCCACCGAGGTCCGCGAGGGCTTCGAGTGCGGTATCACGCTCGGTGGCTTCAACAACATCCAGGTCGGGGACGTCATCGAGACGTTCGAGATGCGCGAGAAGCCGCGTAGCTGATCGACCTGGTGATACGACGAACGGCCCCGGGGCAGCGCCCCGGGGCCGTTCGCGTCGGTAACAGTTCGCCGCCGGCGGCTTCAAGATCTAGAATTCTTTCGTGTACAGCGGAACCGCGGTCTTCGACATGCTCCTGCCCGGCGACTCCCGGTCTCTGAAGGCCAAGCGGTCGTACGTACGCCCGGTCATCGCGGCCCTGCGCAAGTTCGAGGTGTCGGTCGCCGAGGTCGGCGCCCTGGACCTGCACGGGCGGGCCGAGGTCGGTGTCGGGGTGGTCGCGGCCGAGGCGAGTCACGTCGGTAAGGTTCTCGACTCGTGCGAGAAGGCGGTCGTTCAGCGTCCGGAGATCGAGCTGTTGTCGGTTCGCCGACGGCTGTACGGCGACGACGACTAGGCTGACGTGCCGGACGCGCGCCTCGACCGGTCAGGGCGGCGTGGCCGGGTGTGTGACCCGCCGTGTAGTGGCGACGCGGGTAGTGTCGAGGCGTTGGTGAACACGCGGAGGTGAGCGACATGACGGACCCGGCCCGGGTGCGCCGGCACGCCGAACGAGTGCGGGAGCTGGTCGCGTCGGTGGTACGTACGCAGATCAAGGATCCGCGGCTCGGCATGATCACGATCACCGACGCGCGGATCACCCCCGACCTGCGCGAGGCCACCGTCTTCTACACCGTGTTGGGTGACGCCGCCGCCGAGGCGGGCACCGCGGCCGCCCTGGAGAGCGCCAAGGGCCTGCTGCGCAGCACGGTGGGCAAGGCGCTCGGTCTGCGCCACTCGCCGTCACTGGCGTTCGTCCTCGACAACGTGCAGGACCAGGCCAAGCATCTGGAGGAACTGCTGGCCGCGGCGCGCGATGCCGACGCCGAGGTGCAGCGGATCGCCGCCGGTGCCAAGCACGCCGGTGACCCGCAGCCGTACCGCGTGGACGACGAGGACGACGAGGACGAGGACGAGGAGATCCCCGCCGGCCGCGACAAGGCATGAACGACAAGGGCTCAACGTCAAGCCTGAACTTCAGGGATAACTAGGGGAGCCGATCCCTTACGGCGCGCTCTGCGTGCCGGTGACAATGCGGGGATGGATCAGTCCTCGCACATCACTGCCGAGATCTCGGGCGCCCGGGCGCGACCGCTGGTGCTGGTGCCGGTCTTCGCGCTGATCTCCCTCGCGGGTGCCCTCTTCCCGTCGTTCTCCCTCGGTGCTGAGGTGCTCGTCGTGGCGGTCGGCGGCACGCTCTTCTGGCTGGGCCTGTCGGACCGGACGCCCCGCCGGAGCTCACCGGACCGGCTGTCGGCGCGGGCCCGTTGGTGGCTGGTGCCCGGTCTGACCCTCGGCGTCGTCGAGGCGATCAACTTCTTCGCCGGCTCCACCCTCGAGCATCCGACCCTGTCGAACCTCGCCGATCCGATCCTGGAGGGCTACCTCGCCCGGGCGGCGGCGTACTTCGGCTGGCTCACCGCCTACTGGGGCCTGGTGCGCCGGTGATCGTCGTGCGGGAGTTGGCCATCGCGGGTTTCCTCGGCGCCTTCGGCGCGGCGCTCGGACTGGAGTGGGCCGCGCGGCGGCCGGGCTCCCGGATCCCGTCCCTCGCCGCCATCTGCGGCGTCGCCATGCGGTACCGGATCGGCCGGCTACCCGTCGGCCGGATCGTGATGCTGGGCTTCTGCTGGTGGCTGGGCTGGCATTTCCTGGCCCGCTGAGCCTTCTTCCCTGATCCGCGAGGAGCCCGCCGAGGTCGTCACACCCGGCGGGCTCCGCGCCGATCAGGGGAGTAGGCATCCCGGAATCCGGGAAGTGCGCGCACATCTTGGAACTTAACGTTAACTTAGACAGAGTGGCGCGTTGATGCGTTCCCCGCCGCCACACCACCGCTTTCGGTTCATGAGGGTCGACCCACCCCGTCGACTCGGCTCCCGCCGGGCAGCGCCCCGGACCGGCGACCCCGGTCAGGCGAACGTCCGACGAAACAGCCGTGACAACGACGTTCGAGGAGACCCGTCATGCCTGACCACAAGAAGCCGCAGCCCAAGCCGCAGTCGAGCGCCAAGGACAGTCGGGAGCAGGCTCGCGCGGCGCTGCAGATGTCGATGGATCGGCGTGGCTGACCGAACTCGTGGTGACGCCGCGGTGCGTCGGTGACCGCGGCGTCATCGCCGTCCGGGTAGCGGCTCCGCTGCCGTCGGATAGCGGCTCCGCCGCGATCCTGTAAGTAACGCGAAGGCTTGTCAGCCTTACCAAGCCGTGTCAGTATCCGGGGCGATGACCACCCCCACCAGTGCCGCGCCCACCCTCCGTCGGGTCGCCGGCCTCGCCCTGCCGGCCCTCGTCGTCCTCGCCGCCGAGCCGCTGTACGTCCTGGTGGACACGGCGGTGGTCGGGCATCTCGGTCGTACGCCCCTGGCCTCGGTGGCCATCGGCGGCCAGGTGCTGACGGTCGCCGCCTGGCTCGGCACCGTCCTCGCCTACGGCACCACCGGCCGGTCCGCGCGCCGCTACGGCGCCGGCGACCGGGCCGGCGCCGTAGCCGAAGGGGTACAGGCGTCGTGGCTCGCGCTCGCCGCGGGTCTGCTGATCGCCGTCGGCGCCCAGGTGTTCGCCGACCCGCTGGCCCGTACCCTCGCCGGGAACAACCCCGACGTGGCCGCCGCGGCGGCACACTGGCTGCGCGTCGCGGCGCTCGGCGCCCCCGGCCTGCTGCTGGCCACGGCCGGCAATGGGTGGATGCGCGGGGTGCAGGACACCCGGCGGCCGATGTACTACGTCCTGGGCGCCAACCTGCTGTCGGCGGCGGCCTGCCCGACCCTCGTGTACGGCCTCCACCTGGGCCTGATCGGGTCGGCGATCGCGAACGCCGGCGCACAGACGCTGTCGGGCGCCCTGTTCGTACGCGCCCTGGTGGCCGAGCGGGTGTCGCTGCGGCCGCACCCGGCGGTACTGCGCCGCCAACTCGTCCTCGGCCGCGACCTGCTCCTGCGCGGTGCGGCGTTCCAGGCGTCCTTCCTGTCCGCGGCGGCCGTGGCAGCGCGCTTCGGCGCCGCGGCCCTGGCCGCCCATCAGATCGCGCTACAACTGTGGTTCTTCTGCGCCCTCGTCCTCGACGCGGTCGCGATCGCCGCGCAGTCGCTCGTCGGCGCCGCCCTGGGCGCCGGCGAGGACGAGCAGGCCAAGGCCCTGGCCCGCCGCATCACCGTGATCGGGCTCGTGTCGGGCGCCGTGTTCGCGGCCGTGATCGGTGCCGGGGCCGGGGTACTGCCGAAGCTGTTCACCTCAGACCCGCAGGTCTTCGCGCAGGCGATGCGGGCGTGGCCCTGGTTCGCCGGCATGCTGCCCCTCGCCGGGGTGGTGTTCGCGCTCGACGGGGTGCTGATCGGCGCCGGCGACGTCCGGTACATGCGCAACCTGACCGTCGTCGCCACCCTCGGCGGTTTCCTGCCCGCGATCTGGCTGGCGTACTGGCTGCACCTGGGACTGGCCGGGGTGTGGGCCGGGCTGACCCTGTTCATCGTCATCCGCCTGGTGGGGCTGCTGGCCCGGATGCGCTCCGGTCGGTGGGCGGTCGTCGGCGCGACCCGTTGAGGGTCCAGAAAGCATGGCCCACTGAGCGATCTGGAAGGCTGGACCCCCGTGAGCAAGCAACCTCCGGGGCCGGGCGGCCTCGTCGTCGTCGACAAGCCGGGCGGCATGACCTCCCATGACGTGGTCGCGCGGGTACGGCGGCTGGCCCGTACCCGGCGGGTCGGGCACGGCGGCACGCTCGACCCGATGGCGACCGGGGTACTGGTGGTCGGCGTGGAGCGGGCGACCCGGCTGCTCACGTACGTCATCGGCAGCACGAAGCGCTACAGCGCCACCATCCGGCTGGGCGAGTCGACCGTGACCGACGACGCCGAGGGCGAGGTCACCGCGCGCGCCTCGGCCGACGGGATCACCGAAGAACGGGTACGCGCGGAGCTGGCCACCCTGACCGGCGACATCCAGCAGGTCCCCAGCGCGGTCAGTGCGATCAAGATCGACGGGAAGCGGGCGTACAAGCGGGTCCGCGAGGGCGAGGAGGTGGCGCTCGCGCCCCGCCCGGTGACCGTGTCCCGGCTCGTCCTCGGCGACCTGCGCCCGGCCGACGGCGACCGGCTGGACCTGGACGTCGACGTGGAGTGCTCGTCGGGTACCTACATCCGGGCGATCGCCCGGGACCTCGGCGCCGCCCTCGGCGTCGGCGGGCACCTGACGGCGCTGCGGCGTACCGCGGTGGGGGCGTTCACCCTCGCCGAGGCTGAGACGTTGGAGTCGCTGGCCGAACGCGACCATCCGGTCACCCTGCCGCTGCCGGACGCCGCCGCCCGGTTCTTCCCGCGCCGGGACGCCGACGCCGACGAGGCCCGGGTCCTGAGCCACGGCGGCCCGCTGGAGCCGATCGGGATCGCCGGCCCGTACGCCGTGTTCGGACCCGACGGCGAGGTGATCGCGGTCGTGCGCGAGCGCGAGGGGCGGGCCAAGGCCGAGATCGTGCTCTCGCCGGCCGGATAGTCTTTCCGCATGCAGCGCTGGAGGGGGTACGACGCGGCGCCCCGCGGCTGGGGCCGTTCGGTCGTCACGATCGGGGTCTTCGACGGGGTCCACCGCGGGCACCAGGAGATCATCGGGCACACCGTGAAGCGGGCCCGTGAGCTGGGCGTGCAGTCGGTGGTGATGACGTTCGACCCGCACCCGTCGGAGGTCGTCCGGCCCGGGTCGCACCCGCCCGTGCTGACCGAGCCGGCCCACAAGGCCGAGCTGATCGAGCAGCTCGGGGTCGACGCGCTGTGCGTACAGCCGTTCACGCCGGACTTCTCCCGGGTGCCGGCCGAGGAGTTCGTCTACGACGTCCTCGTCTCCCACCTGCACGCCTCGCTGGTCGTGGTGGGGGAGAACTTCCGCTTCGGCCACCGCGCGGCCGGCGACATCGCCATGCTGGAGCGGCTGGGGCGCAGCTTCGGCTTCGGTACCGAGGCCGCACCGCTGCTCGCCGACGACTCCACCGTCTTCTCGTCCACGTACATCCGCGCCTGTGTCGACGCGGGTGACGTGACGGCGGCGGCCCGCGCGCTGGGCCGCCCGCACCGCGTCGAGGGTGTCGTCGTCCGCGGCGACCGGCGCGGTCGCGAGCTGGGCTTCCCCACGGCCAACCTGCTCACCAGCTCGTACGCGGCGGTGCCCGCCGAGGGCGTGTACGCGGCGTGGCTGGTGCGGGGGCACGGCGAGCGGCTGCCCGCCGCGGTGTCGATCGGCACCAACCCCACCTTCTCCGGCCAGGAGCGCCGGGTGGAGGCGTTCGTACTGGACTTTAGCGGCGACCTGTACGGCGAGCGGCTGTCGCTCGACTTCGTCGCGCACCTGCGCGAGCAGCGCACCTACAGCGGAATCGAGCCGCTGGTGGCACAGATCAACGAGGACGTGGCGCAGACCCGAGAAGTCCTGGCCGGATGAGGCCGGGGCCGGGCTGGTTGACCCGACCGCTGCCGGCTCGCGTCCGACCGCTGCCGGCTGGTGTCCGGTTGCTGCCGGCCCGGGCCGGCGTGACGGCCGGCTACGTCGTCGCTTTCATCGCCACGACCCTGTCCGTGCGTACCCTCCCGACCCCCGCGCGTACCGCCTGGCTGGAGTGGACCAGCACCAACCTGGTCAACCTGCGCGACCACCCGCTGCCGGCGCTGGTGCTGTCCGGGCTGTTCACCGAGGGCAGCCTGACCGGCTGGCTGCTGACCGCGCTGATCGGGCTCGGCGTCACCAACCGGGCGCTGGGCAACTGGCGGACCGCGACGCTGATCGTGTGCGCGCACGTCGGGGGCACGCTGATCAGCCAGGGGATCGTCGCGTACCGGATCGCGCACGGCCAGGTGCCGGCGGGGGACCGCTTCATGATCGACGTCGGCCCGTCGTACGTGGTGGCGTGCGCGCTCGCCGCCGGCGCCCTGTACGGGCGGGGCCTCCAGCGGCTGCCGGCCCTCGCCGGCTTCGCGCTCTTCGCCGTGGACGCGTTCGCAGGGCTGTCCACGTTCGAGGTCGCCGCGGTCGGGCATCTGTGCTCGGTCGTCATCGCGGGCGTGGCGGGGTGGCCGCTGTGGCGCTCGGCGCGCTCCCGGACGGACCGTGGCGCGGCCCTTCCGGTGGCTCCGCCGGACGCCGCTCGGGTGTGACGGCGCGCCCACTCACGGCTCCTCGTAGTTAGGTTTGTTAGGCTGGGGGCCGCGCCAGGTGACTGGCGTGGGTCCGCGTGCCTGCACGACGCCGTGGGTGCGGACGTTTCCAGCCCGACCGTAAGGGAGATCATGGCGCTCGAAGCCGCTGTGAAGCAGCAGATCATGAAGGACCACGCGACCGCCGAGGGTGACACCGGGTCGCCCGAGGTGCAGGTCGCGATGCTCACCAAGCGCATCTCGGACCTCACCGAGCACCTGAAGCTGCACAAGCACGACCACCACAGCCGGCGCGGCCTGCTGCTGCTGGTCGGCCGTCGCCGTCGGCTGCTCAACTACCTGCAGAAGACCGACATCAGCCGGTACCGCGCGCTCATCGAGCGCCTCGGCCTGCGTCGGTAGTACTTCGTGAGGGGAGCGACCCGTCGACATACAGGTCGCTCCCCTCACGCGTAATGTCAGACTGGTACGAAAGCCGCAGGAGCGCGTCGGCGCACCGGTCCTCGGTAGTGGCTTTCGGGGGACGAGCTCAACCCACCCGAGAGCTTCGATCGAAGACCGGCCGCGGGACAGCCTCCGTGCGGGTGTACCACGACCCGTGAGGAGTGAAAACTCACCATGACCGAAGCTAGTAGCCTCGGAAACCAGACCAGCCGGGCCGTCATAGACAACGGCAACTTCGGCACCCGCGAAATCGTCTTCTCCACCGGCCGGCTGGCGCGTCAGGCGGCGGGCTCGGCGACCGCTCAGCTCGGCGACACCGTGGTGCTGTCCGCCACGACCGCCGGCAAGCAGCCGAAGGAACAGTTCGACTTCTTCCCGCTGACCGTCGACGTCGAAGAGCGGATGTACGCCGCCGGCCGCATCCCCGGCTCGTTCTTCCGTCGCGAGGGGCGCCCCAGCGAGGACGCGATCCTCACCTGCCGCCTGATCGACCGTCCGCTGCGCCCGAGCTTCGTCAAGGGGCTGCGCAACGAGGTCCAGGTGGTCGAGACGGTGCTCGCGCTCGACCCGTCGCACCCGTACGACGTGGTGGCGATCAACGCCGCGTCCCTGTCGACCAAGCTGTCCGGCCTGCCGTTCAGCGGTCCGATCGGCGCGACCCGGATGGCCCACATCGACGGGCAGTGGGTGGCCTTCCCGACCAACGAGGAGCTGGAGCGGGCCACCTTCGACATGGTCGTCGCCGGGCGCACGCTGCCCGACGGTGACGTAGCGATCATGATGGTCGAGGCCGAGGCGACGGAGCACACCGTCAACCTCGTCGCGGGCGGTGCCCAGGCCCCCACGGAGGAGGTCGTCGCGAGCGGTCTCGAGGCCGCCAAGCCGGCGATCCGCGAGCTGTGCCGGGCCCAGGACGAGTTGGCCGCCGTGGCCGCCAAGCCGACGGCCGAGTTCCCGGTCTTCCTGGAGTACCAGGACGACGTCTTCCAGGCGGTCGCCGACGCGGTGCGCGACGACGTCGCCGAGGCCCTGCGGATCGCCGGCAAGGCCGCGCGTGAGGACGCCCTCGACCGGGTCAAGGAGAAGGCGCTCGAGGCCCTCGCGCCCCGCTTCGAGGGGCGTGAGAAGGAGATCGGGGCAGCGCTGCGCGCGCTGACCAAGCAGGAGGTCCGTAGCCGCGTGCTGCGCGACCAGGTCCGCATCGACGGCCGCGGCCCGCGCGACCTGCGGGTGCTGACCGCCGAGATCGGGGTCCTGCCCCGGGTGCACGGCTCCGCGATCTTCGAGCGGGGCGAGACCCAGATCCTGGGCGTGACCACCCTCAACATGCTGCGCCTGGAGCAGACCCTGGACACGCTGGGCCTGGCCAAGACCAAGCGCTACATGCACAACTACAACTTCCCGCCGTACTCGGTCGGTGAGACCGGCCGGGTCGGTGCGCCGAAGCGGCGCGAGATCGGCCACGGGGCGCTCGCCGAGCGCGCCCTCATCCCGGTGCTGCCCTCGCGGGAGGAGTTCCCGTACGCGATCCGTCAGGTCTCCGAGGCCCTCGGCTCCAACGGCTCCACCTCGATGGGCTCGGTCTGCGCCTCGTCCATGGCGCTGCTGTCGGCCGGTGTGCCGCTGAAGGCACAGGTCGGCGGCGTCGCGATGGGTCTGATCTCCGACGAGGTCGACGGCAAGACCCAGTACGTGACCCTGACCGACATCCTGGGCGCCGAGGACGCGTACGGCGACATGGACTTCAAGGTCGCCGGTACCCGGGAGTTCGTCACCGCGCTGCAGTTGGACACCAAGCTCAACGGCATCCCGTCGGACGTGCTGGCCGGTGCCCTTCAGCAGGCGCACGACGCCCGGCACACGATCCTCGACGTGATGGACGCCGCGATCGCCTCGCCGGCCGGCATGTCGGAGTACGCGCCGCGGGTCACCACGATCAAGATCCCGGTCGACAAGATCGGTGCGGTCATCGGCCCGAAGGGGCAGATGATCAACGCGATCCAGGACGAGACCGGTGCCGACATCACCATCGAGGACGACGGCACGATCTACGTCGGCGCGACCAACGGCCCGGCCGCCGAGGCCGCGGTCGAGCGGATCAACGCGATCGCCAACCCGACGCTGCCCAAGGTGGGCGACCGGTTCCTCGGTACCGTCGTGAAGACCGCGCCGTTCGGCGCGTTCGTGTCGCTGCTGCCCGGCCGCGACGGCCTGCTGCACATCTCCAAGGTCGGCGACGGCAAGCGGGTGGACAAGGTCGAGGACTTCCTCAACGTCGGCGACAAGGTCGAGGTCCAGATCGCCGACATCGACCAGCGGGGCAAGATCTACCTGGACAAGGTGCGCCCCGAGGGCGAGGAGGCGCCGGCCGCCGCCGGTGGTGAGGGCGCGGAGCGTCCGGCCGGCCGTGACCGGGGCGACCGGGGTCCGCGCGAGCGTGGTGAGCGCGCCGAGCGTGGCCCGGGCCGCGAGCGGGGCGACCGCCCGGAGCGCGAGGACGCTGCCGCCGGTGAGCAGTCGGGCGAGGCCGGCGAGGGTGACCGCGAGCCGCGTCGTCGGCGCCAGCGGCACAGCTGACCCCGGGCGATATGGCGCATACCCCTTCGGCTGACGCGCTGGGCGGCACGGTACGACGTACCGTGCTGCCCAGCGGTCTGCGCGTACTCACCGAGGCCATCCCCGCGATGCGCAGCGTCTCGTTCGGGATCTGGGTCTCCATCGGCTCCCGCGACGAGACCCCGGAGCTCTCCGGCGCCTCGCACTTCCTGGAGCACCTGCTCTTCAAGGGCACCAACCGGCGCAGCGCACTGGACATCTCCGCCGAGATCGAGGCCGTCGGCGGCGAGACCAACGCGTTCACCGCCAAGGAGTACACCTGCTACTACGCGCGGGTGCTCGACGCCGACCTGCCGCTCGCCATCGACGTGATGTGTGACCTCGTCGCGGACTCGGTCCTGACCGAGCCCGACGTCGAGACCGAGCGGGGGGTGATCCTCGAAGAGATCGCGATGGTCGACGACGAGCCCGGCGACGAGGTGCACGACCTGTTCGCCGACGCGGTCTACGGCGACGGGCCGCTGGGCCGGCGGATCTCGGGAACGGTCGAGACGATCTCGGCGCTGACCCGCGACCAGATCCACACGTTCTACCGGAGCCGGTATGCGGCGCCGACGGTCGTCGTCACCGCAGCCGGCAGCCTCGACCACGCCGAGGTGGTGGAGCAGGTCACAGCCGCGTTCGCACGGAGCCGGTACTTCGACTCCACGGGCGTACCCGCGGCGAAGCGGCCCCGCGGCCCGATCGTGCCGGTCGCCGGGCGGCGCGTGAAGGTGCAGAGCAAGGACACCGAGCAGGCGCACGTCGTGCTCGGCTGCGCCGGCCTGGCCCGCGACGACGAGCGGCGGTTCGCGCTCGGCGCGCTCAACAACGTGCTCGGCGGCGGCATGTCCAGCCGGCTGTTCCAACAGATCCGGGAGCGCCGCGGTCTCGCGTACTCGGTCTACTCGTACACGTCGCAGTACGCCGACTCGGGGCTGTTCGCCGTCTACGCCGGCTGCGCGCCGGGCAAGGTCGACGAGGTACTGGCGCTGACCCGCGACGAGCTGGCCACGGTGGCGGCCGAGGGCGTCACCGACGCCGAGGTCGCCCGCGGCAAGGGCATGCTCAAGGGCTCGCTGGTCCTGGGCCTGGAGGACACCGGTTCGCGGATGAGCCGGCTGGGCAAGGGCGAACTGCTCTACCGCGACATGCTCTCGGTGGACGACCTGCTCGCCCGCATCGACGCGGTGACACCGGACGATGTCCGCGCGGTCGCCGCCGACGTGCTCGTCAACCCGGCGTCGCTGGCGGTGATCGGGCCCTTCGACGATCACGACTTCTCCGGAATCGTCGAATAGGTCCCGGACGGCACCGTGCATTAAGTTGGGCACCGTGGACGACGAGCGTGAGCCCATCCGAGTCGGCGTACTCGGTGCACGGGGCCGTATGGGTACCGAGGTCTGCAAGGCGGTCGACGCCGCCGAGGACATGGAACTCGTGGCGATGGTGGACGACGGTGACTGGCTGTTCAACGTCTCCGACGCCGGCGCCGACGTGGTGGTCGACTTCACCACGCCCGATGTCGTGATGGACAACCTCCACTGGTGCGTCGACCAGGGCATCAACGTGGTCGTCGGTACCTCCGGCTTCAGCGAGTCGCGGCTCGCGCGGGTCCGCACGTGGCTGGCGCACAAGCCCGACCTGGGGGTCGTCGTGGCGCCGAACTTCGCCATCGGCGCGGTGCTCATGATGGACTTCGCCGCCCGCGCGGCGCGGTACTTCGAGTCGGCGGAGATCGTCGAGATGCACCACCCGAAGAAGATCGACGCGCCCAGCGGCACGGCCGTGCGCACCGCCGAGATGATCGCCCAGGCGCGGGCCGGCATGCCGCCCATGCCGGACGCGACCAAGGAGGAGATGTCCGGCGCCCGCGGCAGCCTGGTCGAGGGCGTACGGGTGCACTCGGTACGCGCCACCGGCCTGGTCGCCCACCAGGAGGTGCTGCTGGGTACCGAGGGCGAGACGCTGACGATCCGCCACGACTCCTTCGACCGCAAGTCGTTCATGCCCGGAGTCCTGCTCGCGGTGCGCAAGGTGATCGAGCGTCCGGGCCTGACCGTCGGCCTCGGCCCGCTGCTCGATTAGCCGGCCTGCGGCTCCGCCGTCAGGTCCACGTGCAGGCGCAACTGGGGTACCAGCAGGTCGTCCACGTCGAGAGCCCGGCGTGCGCCGTCGGGCTCCCAACCGGCCGAGGCGAGGAAGCCGCGGGTGGCCGGGTCGCGCTCGTACGCCCAGCCCACCGCGGTACGGAAGCCGTCCTCCCGCCACAGGTCCACGCCCGCCGACAGCAGCCGGCTGCCGTGGCCACGCCGGCCCCAGCGGGGCTCGACGAGCAGGTCGGTGATGGCAGCCACGTCCGCCGGCAGCGGCTCCTCGCCGGGGGCCAGCGCCGCCTCGTCCGCCGGACCGGTGGCGATGAAGCCGACGGGGTGCGCGGGCGCCTCGCTCCCGCTCTCGGCCTGTTCTATCGCGATCAGCACCCGGTGGCGGGGGGACGGTGGCGCGCTGATCGCCTCGCGCCACCGCTCGGTGAGCCAGCCGGGGTCCAGTTCGTCCAGCACCTGCCGCGGGATCAGCCGCCGGTAGGCGGTCCGCCAGGTGCTGAGCTGGATGCGCGCGATGTCGCCGGCCTCGTCCGGGCGCGCCGGACGGACGTACCCGAGTGCCACGGTTGGACAGCGTACGGAGGGATCGGCGCGCGAGGTCAGGCGGGTTGGAACGTGAAGCGGAGCGCGGGCACCAGGAGGCCGTCGCCGGCGTGGACGAAGCCGAGGTCGGGGAGATGGGCGGCCGACGATTTTCGTCGCACCCGCGCGCTACCCTCGGCGCCGATGACCGTCGAATCGATCTCAGCGGCGCAGGCGCGCCGGATCGCGCTGGCCGCCCAGGGCTTCGCCGACCGGCAGCCGGGCGGCGCGGTGGACCTGCGCCACCTGCGCCGGGTGCTGCGCCGCATCGGCCTGCTGCAGATGGACTCCGTCAACGTCCTGATGCGCGCCCACTACATGCCGCTCTACAGCCGGCTCGGGCCCTACTCGCCGACCCTGCTCGACCGCGTGGCCTACCGCGCGCCGCGTGAGCTGTTCGAGTACTGGGGGCACGAGGCCTCGCTGCTGCCGGTGACCCTGCACCCGATGCTGCGCTGGCGGATGGCGGGGGGCCACGAGTGGGGCGGCGTCGCCCGGATCAACCGCGAACGGCCGGACCTGGTGCGCTGGGTCCTCGACGAGGTACGGGCCAAGGGACCGCTGACCGCCGCTGAGATCTCCGACGACGTACCGGTCCGACGCGAGCACTGGGGCTGGAACTGGACGGACGTGAAAACGGCGCTGGAGTGGCTGTTCTGGCGCGGTGAGGTGCTGGCGGCCCGCCGGAACGGCTCCTGGGCCCGCGTCTACGACGTGCCGGAGCGGGTGCTGCCCCGCGCCGTGCTGGAGGCGCCCACCCCGGCTCCGGCGGAGGCTCACCGTGAGCTGGTTCGGGTGGCCGCCCGGGCACTGGGTGTCGCGGTGGAGCGGGACCTGCGCGACTACTTCCGGCTGCCGGCGGCGGCCACCCGTTCGGCCGTCGCCGGCCTCGTGGAGGCCGGTGAGCTGATCCCGGTCACCGTCGAGGGCTGGGGCCAGCCGGCCTACCTGCACCCCGAGGCCCGGATGCCCCGCCGGGTCTCCGCGGCGACGCTGGTCAGCCCGTTCGACCCGCTGGTGTGGGAGCGGGCGCGGACCGAGCGGCTGTTCGGCTTCCGCTACCGCATCGAGATCTACGTGCCGGCAGCCCAGCGGGTCCACGGCTACTACGTGCTGCCGTTCCTGCTCGGCGACCGGCTCGTCGCCCGGCTCGACCTCAAGGCCGACCGCCAGGCCGGCGTCCTGCGGGTGCCGGCCGCCTGGATCGAGCCGGCGCCTGCCGGCCGGGCCGGCCGCGGTCACCCCGCCCCGGGTGAGGTGGCCGAGGCGCTGGCCGCGGAGCTGCGCCGGCTGGCGGGATGGCTGGGGCTGGAGGGCGTGGCGCCGCCGGAGGGCGGTGACTTCGCGGAGCCGCTGACCGGGGCCCTGCGGGCGCCGGTGACGCCGGCCGGACCGGCCGCGGTCACGATGCCGGCCGACCCGGTCGGGGAGGCCGCCGGTGTACCGTGAAAACGATCGACCGCACTCCCAGATACCCGAGGTAGCGATGACCCCGATCGGTGAGCAAGCGGTGACATACCCGGCCCCGCCGCCCTACGTGGTGCCCGAGCCGAGCCGGTTCAGCCGGTTCGTCCTCCGGGTCGTGGAGCGTTCGCCGGCGTGGGCCGCGCCGGCCGCCATCGCCACCTGTTTCGCCGGCGCGGTGGGGTACGTGATGATCTCCGACCCCACCACCTCCGGCGCGTACTCCGCACCGACCTGCCTGCTCAAGCTCACCACCGGGTTCGACTGTCCGGGCTGCGGCGGCACCCGCGCGTTCTGGTACCTGCTGCACGGCAACCTGCCGCAGGCCGCCCGCAACCACGCGCTGTTCGTGTTCGCGGTGCCGTTCCTGGTGTACATGTACGTGGCCTGGTCGGCCAAGCTGGTGGCCAAGCGGGAGGTGCTGCCGGCGTTCCGGCTGTCGCCGACGACGCTGGCGGTGTTCCTCGCCGTCTGGTTCGTCTTCTCGGTGCTGCGGAACCTGCCCTGGGCCCCGTTCACCTGGCTCTACGTCTGAGGTCCACCCTCTCCCACGGTCATGGGAGGTCCGCTCACGCGGCGGCGTGCAGCTCCACGCGGTGCACGTCGATGTCGCCGCTGACGGTGCGTACCTCGAGGCTCAGCGCGGCCGCCGACTGGTCGCCCTGGCCGGTGGGCATGGCGAGGTCGGTACGGGTGTCGCCGGAGATCGAGGTGAGGTCGAGCCACACCCCGATGCCGGCCGCCACCCCGATGCTGACGTCGCCGGAGGCGGAGTTCACCCGTACCGTGCCGGTCGTCGCGGTACCCACGCTGATGTCACCGGAGGCCGTCGTGGCCCGCACCGACCCGCCCGCCTGGTTGACCACGACGTCGCCGCTGGCGGACTTGGCGTTGACGTCGACGCCGACGTACCCGACCGCGATGTCGCCGGAGGCGCCGTTGACCCGCAGCCGGCCGTCGACCCGGCCCAGCCGGACGTCGCCGCTCGCCGCGTTGGCCGACGCGTCACCGGTGACGTGCTCGACGGCCAGGTCGCCGGAGGCGCTGACGATGCTGGCGGAGCGGTAACGACCGGCCGCCCGTACGTCGGCGGAGGCGACCTTGACGGCGAGGTCGCCGTCCTGGGGCAGCCGCACCCTCACTCGTACCCGTTGGCCGCGCCGGAACAGCCAGCCGGTCACCTCCGGCGCCTCCACCACGAGGGTGCCGTCGTGCAGCTCCACCCGGGTACGGGCGGCGGCGTCGCGGGAGGCGTCGCTGCTGTCGAAGGGCGCGACCTCCACCGTCGCGTCCCGACGGTCCTCGGCGACGATCTCGGCGTCCCCGCCGGCGATGCGCAGGGACAGGCTGACCGGCTCGGGGCAGTCGAACTCGTACATCGTGATCTCCTCGAAGGGCTGGCGGGGACAGGGGGTCAGGCGGGGACAGGGGTCAGGACTGTGCGAAGCCGGTGATGCGGCGGCCGCGACCCGGTCGGGGCGGCCGCGGCGGGCCGGGCGGCGTCGGCGGCATCCCGGGTCCGGAGTAGAGCGCCCCGCCGATCGCGCGGACCAGCCAGGCGTTCACCGAGATGCCCTCGACGCTGGCGGCCCGCTCCACCTGGCTCTTGAGGTGCTCGGGCAGCCGGAGGGTGACCCGGGCCAGGTCGGCCGCGTCTCCCGCCGGCGGTGGTGGCGGGGTCGGGGCGGTGAACTCCGGCACGTCCGTGACGACGAGGTCGGCCTCGCGGCCACGCAGCCGCACCTCGACGCTGGCCGAATGCAGTCGCGTCGTGATCTCCGCGGTGGCGTCGGACAGCGCCTCGAGCAGACACAGCCGGGCCGAGGCCTCCAGCGAACCGGTGAGCAGTTCGGCGGCGCGGGTCACGTCGGGACCGCCGGGCGCGGCGGCTGCCGCGAGATCGCGGCGGAGCGCTTCAAGGTACGGGCTGAGGTCCATGGCTTCACTATGACGTCATTCATGACGTCAGTCAAGCGGCAGAGCGGCGTCATGTGGCCGCCACCCGGTCGGCGGCTAGCCTGGGTTGAGTCGTCCCGGGAAGGAGACAGTCGTGGCCGAGGTCGTGTCGCCGCAGGTGCGGATGGTCGGCTGGACACACTTCGAGGCGCCCGACGACGTGCCCTGGTCCACGGACGCCGAGGGCGGGCAGGCGCTCGCCGAGTTCGCCGGCCGGTCCTGCTACCAGTCCTGGTCCAAGCCGGTATCGGCGACCGCCACGAACGCCGGGTACCTGCGGCACCTCATCGAGGTGGGCCACCTGTCGGTGTTCGAGCACGGCGTCGCCACGTTCTACCTCACGGGCGTCTCCCGCGCCCTGGCCCACCAGCTGGTGCGGCACCGGCACCTGTCGTACTCGGAGCTGTCGCCCCGGTACGTGGCCGAGCCCGAGGCCGAGATCGTGGAGCCGGACGTCATCGCCGACGATCCCGACCTGCACAAGAAGTTCGTGGCGGCGGCGGAGGCGGGTGTACGCGCCTACCATGAGATCCTGGAGGGGTTGGAGCGGAAGTTCGCCGACGGGCAGGGAGCCACCCTACGACGCAAGCAGGCCCGGCAGGCGGCGCGGGCGCTGCTTCCCGGCGCCATCGAAACCCGCCTCGTGGTGACCGGGAACTACCGGGCCTGGCGGCATTTCGTCGCCGTCCGCGCCACCGAGCACGCCGACGTGGAGATGCGGCAGGTCGCGGTGGCATGCCTGCGGGAGCTGCAGCGGGTGGCGCCCAACGTGTTCGGGGACTTCACCATCTCCGCGCTCGCCGACGGTACGGAGATCGCGGCGAGTCCATACGCGTGGGAGGCGTGATCCAAGTGTGGATCTTTAGGTCGAAGATCGACGGTGACGGTGGCACGCTAGGTTGTGGGCTATGACCCGGAGTGCCCCCGACCCGCGCCGGCCGTTCGGCCGCCTCGTCACCGCCATGGTGACGCCGTTCCACCCCGACGGCTCCCTCGACCTCGACGGAGCCGCGCGGCTGGCCACCTACCTCGTCGACGAGCAGGACAACGACGGTCTCGTGGTGAACGGCACGACGGGTGAGTCGGCCACGACGACCGACGCGGAGAAGGACGCGCTGCTGCGGGCCGTCCTGGAGGCCGTCGGAGACCGGGCCCAGATCATCGCCGGCGTCGGTACCAACGACACCCGCCACACCGTCGAGCTGGCCCGCGCGGCCGAGAAGGCGGGGGCGCACGCCGCTCTCGTGGTCACGCCGTACTACAACAAGCCGCCGCAGAGCGGCCTGATCTACCACTTCACCACGGTTGCCGACCAGTGCGGCCTGCCGATCATGGTGTACGACATCCCGGGCCGTACCGGCGTCCCGATCGAGACCGAGACGATGGTGCGGCTGGCCGAGCACGAGCGCATCGTGGCCGTCAAGGACGCCAAGGGCGACATCGTGCAGACCGCCTGGGTGACCAGGCGGACCGACCTGGCCGTCTACTCCGGCGACGACAAGCTGACGCTGCCCCTGCTGGCGGTGGGCGCGGTCGGCGTGGTCGGTGTGCCGACCCACCTCTTCGGTCGCCGTACCAAGGAGATGATCACCGCGTACGAGGCGGGCGAGGTCGCCCGAGCCCTGGAACTGCACCACGAACTGCTGCCGGTGTTCGAGGGCTTCTTCCGTACCCAGGGCGTCATCCTCACGAAGGCGGCGCTCATGCTGCAGGACCTGCCGGCCGGGCCGGTCCGCCCGCCGCTGTGCGAGGTGGGCCCAGCCGAGATCGCCCGCCTGCGGGAGGACTGCGCCGCCGCCGGTCTCACGCTCGGCGATGCCGTACGCGCGGCCGCCATCGAGGCCCACGCGCTGACCACGCACAATCTGGGAGTCGACCAGTGACCCTGGCACATCAGGACCTGGCCCCACCACCGCCACTGGCGAAGGGCGCGCTGCGCGTCACCCCGCTCGGCGGCCTCGGGGCGATCGGGCGCAACATGACCCTCTTCGAGTACGACGGCAAGCTACTGGTCGTCGACTGCGGGGTGCTCTTCCCCGACGTCGACCAGCCCGGCGTCGACCTGATCCTGCCCGACTTCTCGTCGATCCTCGACCGGCTCGGCGACGTCCAGGCGATCGTGCTGACCCACGGCCACGAGGACCACATCGGCGCCGTGCCGTACCTGCTGGCGCACAAGAAGGACATCCCGCTCGTCGGCTCGCAGTTCACGCTCGCGCTGGTCGAGGCGAAGCTGGCCGAGCGGCGTATCCAGCCGTACACGTTGACCGTGCGTGAAGGGCAGAAGGAGCGGCTGGGCCCGTTCGACCTCGAGTTCTTCGCGGTCAACCACTCGATCCCGGACGCGCTCGCGGTCGCCATCACCACGCCGGCCGGCACCGTGCTGCACACCGGTGACTTCAAGATGGACCAGTTGCCGCTCGACGGGCGCCTGACCGACCTGCCCGGCCTTGCCCGGCTCGGCGCCGAGGGCGTCGACCTGCTGCTGTCGGACTCGACCAACGCCGAGGTCCCCGGCTTCGTCACGCCCGAGCGCGAGATCGGCCCGGTGATCGACCGGATCTTCGACCAGGCCCGCGGGCGGATCATCGTCGCGTCGTTCGCCTCCCACGTCCACCGGGTGCAGCAGATCTTCGACGCCGCCGCCGCGCACGGCCGGAAGGTCGCGCTCATCGGCCGGTCCATGGTCCGCAACATGGGCATCGCCCGCGACCTCGGTCTGCTGCGCATCGAGCCCGGCCTCATCGTCGGGCTGGACGAGGCGACCGCCCTTCCGCACGACGAGATCGTGTTGATGTCGACCGGTTCGCAGGGCGAGCCGATGAGCGCCCTCGGCCGGATGTCGACCGGCGACCACCGGCACATCACCATCGAGTCCGGCGACACGATCGTACTGGCCTCCTCGCTGGTCCCCGGCAACGAGACCGCGGTGTACCGGGTGATCAACCAGCTGTCCCGGGCCGGCGCGACCGTGATCCACAAGGACGTCGCCAAGGTGCACGTATCCGGCCACTCCGCAGCCGGTGAGCTGCTGCTCCTGCTCAACGTGCTCAAGCCGCGCAACTTCATGCCCGTACACGGGGAGTGGCGGCACCTGCGCGCCCACGCCCGGCTGGCGATCGAGTCCGGCGTGCCCGCCGACCGCGTGGTGCTGTGCGAGGACGGCGACGTGGTCGACCTCGTCGACGGCAAGGTGAGCATCACCGGCCACATCAAGGCCCGGTACGTGTACGTCGACGGCCTGGCGGTCGGCGACGTCGGCGAGTCGCTGCTGACCGAGCGGCGGATCCTCGGCGACGGCGGCTTCATCGCCGCGACCGTCGTGGTCGACTCGGTGAACGGCAAGGTCGTGGGCGGCCCGACGGTGTCCGCGAAGGGCTTCTCGGAGGACCCGGCCGTCTTCGACGCGGTGCTGCCCATCGTCACCGAGGCGCTCGACCGGGCCGCGCAGGACGGGATCAGCGACCCGCACCAGCTCCAGCAGATCGTCCGTCGCACCGTGGGGCGCTGGGTCAACGAAAAGTACCGCCGCCGGCCGATGATCGTACCGACGGTCGTCGAGGTCTGAGGTTTTTCTGTCGCACGGCGGCTGACGGCGTAGCTACACCGTCAGCCGCCGTGCGGTGGAGACCGGGACCGGGGTCCGCTCCGGGTGACCGTCGGATTGAGGTCGGGACCGGCGTCCGACCAGCGCGGCCGGGTCCAGCGTGAGGGTCAGCAGCTCCCGGCGGCCGACCATGAGTGGTAGCGCGGCCGGCTCACCGGCCGGGTGCAGCGTGGTACGCCAGTTGCCGTCCTCGCCCAGCATCCGCACCACGATCGCCGGCACCGGGCACAGGTGCTCCCACCAGGGCCGCAGCTCCACCCGCCAGTAGCACGGGATGCCGGCGGCGGTGTACAGCCACTTCTTGGTGACCCGACCGGCGGTGGTCGACGGCGGCGACACCACCTCGACGACCGTGTGGACCAGCCCCGCCGGGATGCCGCGCGGCGCGGCGTCGGGATCGGCCGTCGTGACGAGCAGGTCCGGGATGGGGCCGTCGCCGTTGGGCAGCCGCAGCGCGCTGTTGCGGATCACCTCGACGTCCGGGGGCAGTGCGGCCGCGACGAGGGTACGCAGGCGGTCGGCGGCCAGGTTGCGCCGTGGCTCTGCGGCGGCGGACACGACCAGGTCACCCTCCAGTACCTCGTACCGCAGATCGTTGTCGGGCAGCGCGAACAGAGTGTCCACGGTGAACGGTGGCCGCAGCCGTTCGGAGTGCGCTCCCGGTACCGCCAACGCCGTTCACCTCCCCACCGGGGAGTATGCACCGAGCCGGGTGGATCCGCCCGGCCCGGCCCCGGCGTGGCGCCATCTGTCGATGGATTCGCCGACGGTGCGAGCCCTACGCTGGGCGTATGCCCTACCGGCTGCTGGTCACCGCGATCCTCGTCGCGCATGCCGCGTTCGTGGCGTACGTGGTGCTGGGCGGCCTGCCCGCGATCCGGTGGCCGAAGCTGTTCTGGCCGCATCTCGTCGCGGCCGGCTGGGGCCTGCTCGTCGTCGCCGTCCCGCTCACCTGCCCGCTGACCCGGGCCGAGAACTGGGCCCGGGTACGGGCCGGGGAGGCGGTGTCGAGCAAGGGCTTCATCGACCGGTACATCGAGGGCGTGCTCTACCCGGCGCGGTTCACCGAGGCGCTGCACGCACTGATCGCGGTGGTCGTGCTCGGCTCCTGGCTGCTCGCGTACCGGCGGTGGCGGTCCGGGCGAGGGTGACGACCCGCATACCCGGCGACGGCGCGCCTACGGTCCTCCATGGACCGGCGCCGCTACGGTGACAGCGTGGCGAGCCGTACCCCTCAGACGAACCGCCGCGCGAGTACCCCCGCGCGTGCCGGCGCGTCCAAGCGTGCCACCCCGAAGAAGACCACCACCGCGACCAGGGGCGCCGCGACCAGGGGCACCGCGGCCCGGGGCGGTACCGCGGCGCAGGCCCGCAAGACCGCGCGGCAGCGGGAGACCCTGGCCCGCCAGCGCGCCGCCGCGGTGCGCCGCCGCCAGTTCTACGCCAGCGGGCTCGGCCTGATCGCCTCGGCGTTCGTCGCCATCTGGATGGGCCTGGCGCACGCGCTCGGCTGGGTCGCGCGCGGGCTGGGCCGGCAGGCGGCCACCGCCAAGGAGTTGGATCCGGAGCACCGCCGCGACGGCGGCGGGCTGGCGATGATCGGGCTCGCGCTGGTCCTGGGCATCGCGATCTGGGGGAACTCCGGCGGCCCGGTGGGGCAGTGGCTGTCGGGCGTCACCCGTACGCTCTTCGGCTCGATCTCGCTCGCGCTGCCGTTCCTGCTGATCGTGGGCGCGGTCCGGTTGATGCGGATGCCGGACGAGGAGGAGACCGGCCGGGGCCGGGTCATCGTCGGCTGGACGGCGCTGTTCCTCGGCTCCGCCGGCCTGTTCCACCTCGGGTTCGGCCGGCCGAGCGCGCCGGCGCAGATGGACAAGGCCGGTGGCCTGCTCGGCAGCGCCAGCGGCGGGCTGCTCGCGGCCGCGGTGAGCCCGTGGGCGGCGGTCCCGCTGTTGATCATGCTGAGCGTGTTCGGCCTGCTCGTGATCACCGCGACGCCGGTCAACCAGATCCCGTACCGGCTGCGGCAGTTGCGGGACCTGGCGATGGGCGTACCGCCGGCCGAGGACGTGCTCGACGAGGACGTCAGCGCTGACGAGGAGGCAGCCGGGGGCGGGCTCCGACGCCGCCCGTCGCGCCGCCGCAAGGTCGACGACCCGGTCCTCGCCGAGGCGGCGCTGGACGCGGCGCTCACCGACGACGCCGAACGCCGGGAGACCGGGGACAGCCTCGCGGCGTACGAGACGGTCGCCCTGAACCGGGTCGACAAGCCCAAGGAGAAGCAGCCCAAGCCGCCGCCGGAGCACTCGCCGCCGCCCACCCGGGCCGAGCAGTTGGCGCTCACCGACGCCGACTACAAGCTGCCGCCGCCCAACCTGCTCACCAAGGGCGACGCCCCGAAGGCCCGTACCCGGGCCAACGACGAGGTGATCCACTCCCTGCAGGGGGTGTTCGAGCAGTTCAACGTGGACGCGGCGGTCACCGGCTTCACCCGCGGCCCGACGGTCACGCGGTACGAGGTCGAGGTCGGCCACGGCGTGAAGGTCGAGCGGATCACCCAGCTGACCAAGAACATCGCGTACGCGGTGAAGTCGCCAGACGTGCGGATCATGAGCCCGATCCCCGGCAAGAGCGCGGTCGGCGTCGAGATCCCCAACCTCGACCGGGAGAACGTGACGCTCGGCGACGTGCTGCGGTCCCGCGAGGCGACCTCCGACCACCACCCGCTGGTGGTCGGCCTCGGCAAGGACATCGAGGGCGGGTACGTCACGGCCAACCTGGCCAAGATGCCGCACATCCTCATCGCGGGCGCCACCGGTGCCGGTAAGTCCTCCTGCCTCAACTCGCTGCTGGTGTCGCTGCTGACCCGGGCCACCCCGGACGAGGTGCGGCTGCTGCTGATCGACCCGAAGCGGGTCGAGATGACCTCGTACGAGGGGATCCCGCACCTGGTCACGCCGATCGTGACGAACCCGAAGAAGGCCGCCGACGCCCTCGACTGGGTCGTACGCGAGATGGACATGCGCTACGACGACCTCGCCGCGGCCGGCGTGCGCCACGTCGACGACTACAACAAGAAGGTACGGGCCGGGAAGATCACCGCCCCGCCCGGCAGCGAGCGCGTGATCCGCCCGTACCCGTACCTGATCGTGATCGTCGACGAGCTCGCGGACCTGATGATGGTGGCGCCGCGCGACGTCGAGGACTCGGTGGTACGCATCACCCAGCTCGCCCGCGCCGCCGGCATCCACCTGGTCCTGGCGACCCAGCGGCCCAGCGTCGACGTGGTCACCGGCCTGATCAAGGCGAACGTGCCGTCCCGGCTGGCGTTCGCCACTTCGTCGCTCGCGGACTCCCGGGTCATCCTCGACCAGCCCGGCGCGGAGAAGCTGATCGGCCGCGGCGACGCGCTGTATCTGCCGATGGGCGCCTCCAAGCCGATCCGGGTGCAGGGCGCGTGGGTCGACGAGCGGGAGATCAACGCGGTCGTCAAGTTCTGCAAGGACCAGCGGGAGCCGGAGTTCCGGGAGGACGTCACCGCCGCGCCGGAGAGCGAGAAGAAGAAGGTCGACGAGGAGATCGGCGACGACCTCGACGTGTTGCTCCAGGCGATCGAGCTGGTGGTGACCTCGCAGTTCGGCTCCACCTCGATGCTCCAGCGCAAGCTGCGCGTCGGCTTCGCCAAGGCGGGCCGGCTGATGGACCTCATGGAGACGCGGGGCGTCGTCGGCCCGTCGGAGGGCTCGAAGGCCCGCGACGTCCTGGTGAAGCCGGATGAGCTGGCGGAGATCCTGGCCAACCTGCGCGGCGAGGACTCCTGAAGACTTCTCCGTGCCCGGACACGGAAGAATTTCATGATCATGGAGACAGCGGGTGCGGGCGTTGCGTGGCGACCTCGGTACCCTCGGAGCATGTCGAAAACTCCCACCGGCGACCGTCGCGTAGCCCTGCTCACCCTGGGCTGCGCCCGTAACGAGGTCGACTCGGAGGAGTTGGCCGCCCGGCTGGCCGCCGGTGGCTGGCGGGTGAGCACCGACGGTGCCGACGCCGACGTCGTCCTCGTCAACACCTGCGGCTTCGTGGCCTCCGCCAAGCAGGACTCGATCGACACCCTGCTGGCCGCCGCCGACACCGGTGCCAAGGTGGTCGCGACCGGCTGCATGGCCGAGCGGTACGGCAAGGAGCTGGCCGACAGCCTCCCCGAGGCCGATGCCGTGCTGGGCTTCGACCACTACCCCGACATCGCGGACCGGCTGTCGGAGGTGCTCGAGGGGCAGAAGATCGAGTCCCACGTGCCCCGCGACCGGCGTACCCTGCTGCCGCTGACCCCGGTCGAGCGGCGCGGTACCGATGTGGTGGTGCCCGGCCACCTGGCCGTCGACGAGCACACCCCGGCGCACCTGCGGGGGGTCCTGCGCCGGCGCCTCGACGGCGGACCGGTCGCCTCGCTCAAGCTCGCCTCCGGCTGCGACCGCCGCTGCGCGTTCTGCGCGATCCCGAGCTTCCGTGGCGCCTTCGTCTCCCGTACCCCCGACGAGATCCTGGCCGAGGCGGAGTGGCTGGCCGGCTCCGGCGTCCGCGAGCTGGTCCTGGTCAGCGAGAACTCCACCTCGTACGGCAAGGACCTGGGCGACCCGAGGCTGCTGGAGAAGCTGCTGCCCCAGCTCGCCGCGGTCGACGGCATCGTGCGGGTACGCGCCTCGTACCTCCAGCCGGCGGAGACCCGCCCCGGCCTGGTCGAGGTCATCGCCACCACGCCCGGCGTCGCGCCGTACTTCGACCTGTCGTTCCAGCACGCCAGCGAGCCGGTCCTGCGCCGGATGCGCCGGTTCGGCTCGACCGAGCGGTTCCTGGACCTGCTCGCGTCGGCCCGGGCACTCGACTCCGAGATCGGTGCCCGGTCCAACTTCATCGTGGGCTTCCCCGGCGAGACCCGCGACGACGTCGAGGAGCTGGTGCGCTTCCTGGAGGCCGCGCGGCTGGACGCCGTCGGCGTGTTCGCCTACAGCGACGAGGACGGCACCGAGGCTGCCGGCCTGCCGGGCAAGGTCCGCGCCGACACCATCCGGCGGCGGTACCAGAAGGTCACCGACCTCGTCGAGCAGGTGTGCGCGCAGCGGGCCGACGAGCGGGTGGACTCGATCGTGGAGGTGCTGGTGGACACCGTCGAGGGAGACGACGTGGAGGGCCGGGCGGCGCACCAGGCGCCCGAGGTCGACGGTTCGACCACGCTGGTGGCCGGCGGGCTGGAGCTGTCGACCCTGCGCCCCGGCGACCTGGTCGCGGCCCGGGTCACCGCCGCCAGCGGCGTCGACCTCGTGGCCGTACCCGAGAAGGTGTTGTCGCCGGCGGGTCGACCGTGACGGTCGAGCCGTCATCGGCGCGGGCCCGTCAGGTACCGCTGCTCAACGTCGCCAACGCCCTGACGGCTCTGCGGATGGCACTGGTACCGGTCTTCCTGGCGGTCACGGTCACCTCCGGGATGACCCGGCCGGGCTGGCGGATCGTCGCGTGCGTGACGTTCAGCGTGGCGTCGCTGACCGACTTCGTCGACGGCTGGATCGCGCGTACCTGGGACCTGGTGACCTCGTTCGGCAAGGTCGCGGACCCGATCGCGGACAAGGCCCTCACCGGCACGGCGCTGGTGCTGCTCTCGGCGTACGGCCAGCTGAGCTGGTGGGCGACCTCGATCATCCTGGTCCGCGAGCTCGGGGTGACCGCCCTGCGGTTCTGGGTGATCCGCCACGGCGTGATCCCGGCGAGCCGCGGCGGCAAGGTCAAGACGGCACTGCAGATCCTCGCCATCGCCTGGTACCTGCTGCCGCTGTCCGGGCCGGCGGCGCAGGCGGGCCAAGGGGTGATGTGGTTGGCGGTCGTGGTTACGGTGATCACCGGGATCGACTACGTCGCCCGCGCGCTGCGGCTGCGGCGCGCGGCGTCAACGTGAGTGGAGTGGGATGACGGAGCTGGCGCGACCGGTACTGCGGCTGCTGCTCGAGCGGCGGGAGACCCTGGCGGTGGCGGAGTCCCTGACCGGGGGCCTGCTGTCGGCCACGATCGTGGACATCGCGGGCGCGAGCACGGTGTTCCGTGGCGGGCTGGTGGTGTACGCGACCGACCTCAAGCGCGAGCTGGCGGGCGTACCCGCTGACCTGCTCGACGAGCGCGGCCCGGTCGACCCGGACGTGGCGCTGGCGCTGGCCGACGGCGCGAGGCGGGCCTGCGGCGCCGACTGGGGCCTGGCGACCACCGGCGTGGCCGGACCGGAGCCGCAGGCGGGCGTGCCCGTAGGCACGATCTACCTGGCCTGCCGGGGACCGGCCGGGGGAGAGGTGCGGGGCATGACGCTCGACGGCAACCGCGCCGAGATCCGGGCCGGCGCCGTGGCGGCCGCCCTGGACCTGCTCGCGGAGACGCTCGCCGGCACCGGCTGAACCGTCGTACTCCCGGCCGACGAGGGTCCGCTTTTCGGGGGAGAGGGTCGGCAAGGGAGGGTGTCGTCGGAGCATAAACCGGGTACCGTTGCATGACTGGGTACGCCCCGTACACGGGGAGTTCTGAATAGGGGGGTGTGCGATGGTCCTGCTCCGTCGGGTGATTGGCGATGCGCTCCGGGCGCGGCGCCAGTCCCAGCAGCGCACCCTCCGGGAAGTTTCGACCGCGGCCAACGTCAGTCTGGGCTACCTCTCCGAGATCGAGCGCGGTCAGAAGGAAGCCTCCAGCGAGCTGCTCTCCTCGATCTGCGACGCGCTCGGTGCCCAGCTCTCTGAGGTGCTACGCGAGGTCAGCGACACCATGGCGCTCGCCGAGCAGATGGCGGGCGTGCTCGTGCCGGTCGACCAGCGTGCCGCGGAGAGCGCTGCCGCGCCGCGTGCCCGTGCGTCCAAGGCCAAGGTCACCGATGGCCGCGTCTCTGTGGCGGTGAGCCACGACGGTCCGCTCAAGACCACGCTGCGCGCCACCCGCGCGGGTCGGCAGTCGTCTGACCGCGACGTTGTCTGTGCCGCCTGACGATCCACATCCTCGCCTCCACCTGCCACACTGAGGGTTCCTTCGGCCGGTGTGGACCGGTCGGCTCCTTCGGAGGCGACACTGGTGGTGTTAGAGACCTCGCCGCGGCGGCGCAGCCCGCTGCCGCTCGTCATGGCCGTCGTGATCGGCCTGGCTGCGATCATCGGGATCTACCTGGTGCTCAAGCCGGGCGGTAAGAGCGGTGGCGGAGCGGGCGCGAGCCGTGGCGACTGCGTCGCGCTCACCGTCGCCGCCTCCAGTGAGAAGTCCGCCCTGCTGACCGAGCTGGCCACCGGCTACAACTCCAGCGACCGGACGTTCGGCGGCCGGTGCGCCGACGTGAAGATCGTCAGCAAGGCCTCCGGTGCGGCGATGGAGGCCCTCGCGGCGGGTTGGGACCCGGCACGGGACGGCGGGCCCCCACCGCAGGTGTGGACCCCGGCCGCCTCGTCCTGGGTGTCGCTGCTGCGCCAGCGCGCCGCCAGCGGTGACCGTGCCACCCTGGTCGGCGACGCCAAGCCGGCGTCGATCGCGCAGACCCCGCTGGTACTTGCGATGCCCAAGCCGATGGCCGAGGCGCTCGGCTGGCCGGGCAAGCCGCTCGGCTGGTCGGACGTGCTGGGCCTCACCAACGACCCGAAGGGCTGGGGCGCGGTGGGCCACCCCGAGTGGGGCAGCTTCCGGCTGGGCAAGACCAACCCGCACTACTCCACCTCGGGGCTCAACGCGACCGTCGGCTCCTACTTCGCCGCCACCGGGCGCTCCAGCGACCTCACCGCGGCCGACCTGGCCGACCCCAAGGTCGGGGACTTCGTCAAGGGGGTGGAGGCGGGCGTCGTCCACTACGGCGACACGACGCTGACGTTCCTGAGCAACCTGGCCGCCGCCGACGCGCGCGGCCAGGGGATGAACTACATCAGCGCGGTGGCGGTCGAGGAGAAGTCGGTCTACGACTACAACCAGGGCAACCCCACCGGCGACCCCAAGCTCGCCGGCAAGGGACAGAAGCCACGGGTACCGCTCGTCGCGGTCTACCCGAAGGAGGGCACCCTCGTCTCGGACAACCCGTACGTGGTGCTCGCCACCGCCAGCGACGAGCAGAAGGCCGCCGCCGAGGACTTCCTGAAGTACCTGCAGTCACCCGAGCGGCAGCGGCGCTTCACCGACGCGGCGTTCCGTAGCTTCGACGGCAAGCCGGGCAGCGTCCTGTCGCAGGCCAACGGGCTGCTGCCCGGCCAGGAGCTGAACGCGCTGGACGTGCCCGCCTCGGCGGTGCTGGACAAGGCCCTCCAGACCTGGGACAGCCAGCGCAAGCGGGCCCGGGTGCTGCTCGTCCTCGACGTGTCCGGCTCCATGGGCGACCTGACCTCCAACGGCAAGTCGAAGCTCGAGGTGGCCAAGCAGGCGGGGCTGCGGGCGGTCGACCTGTTCGCCCCGGACGACGAGGTCGGACTGTGGACCTTCTCCAGCGAGGTGCGCGGGGCGAGCACCCCGTACACCGAGCAGGTGCCGATCGGTCCGGTCGCCGCCAACTCGGGCCGGCTCAAGCAGACGATCAACTCCATGGCCGCGGACGGCGGCACCGCGCTGTACGCGACGACCCGCGCGGCGCAGCAGAAGCTGCTCTCCGCCGCCACACCGGACCGCATCAACGCGGTAGTGCTGCTCACCGACGGCAAGAACGAGTACAACAAGGACAGCGACCTGAACGGTCTGCTGCGTGATCTCGACGCCTCGAACCTGGAGAACTCGGTCCGGGTCTTCACGATCGCGTACGGGGACAAGGCCGACCTGGACACGCTCAAGCGGATCTCGTCGTCCTCACGGGCGGCGGCGTACGACGCGCGCAACCCGATCAGCATCGACAGCGTTCTCGTCAACGTGATCAGCAACTTCTGACGGGTCGACGGATGGCTGTGAGGCAACATCTGACCGAGCCCTGGGGCATCGTCGCCGCGGGGCTGCTCGGTGGGCTGGGCGCGGCCGTCACCGGTGCGCTGGCCCCGGCCGGGCTGCTGGTCGGCGTACCGGTCGGGCTCGGCGTCGCGGGCGTGGTCTACGCGGTGCGGGTGGGGCTCGGCGTGCTCACCGACTCCGGCACACGACCGTCGCCCGCGTCCGAGTCCGATCCCCGGCTGCCCGTACCGCCGCGGGGCAGCGACGCCGAGCGGTGGCTGCGCCGGGCCGAGCGGGCGGTCGACACGCTGCGCCGGCAGACGGAGTCGCCGCGCGACCAGACGCTGCGCGGCCAGATCGGCGACGTCGACGACCAGGCGGCCGGGGTGCTGGCCGACCTGCGGCGGTTCGCCGGCGAGGTGACGCTGCTCGAGCAGACGATCGCCACCATCCCTGGAGAGCGGCTGCGCCACGACCACACCGCGATCCAGCGTGGGCTACCCGGGCTGCCGGCCGGCCCGCTGCGTGAGGAGCGGGAGCGGGCCCTGCGGGCCGTCGCCGACCAGTTGGAGGTGGCGCGCCGGCTCGCCGACGCCCGGGAGACGCTCCTGGCCCGGATGCAATCGGCAGCCCTCGGGCTGGAGGGCCTGGTGACCCGGGTGGCAGAGCTGCTCGCGCTGCACGCCACCACGGGCGGCGGGATGCTGACCACGACCCGGCTCGCCGAGCTGACCGGCGACCTGGAGGGAATGCGGGCCGGCCTGGCCGAGGTCGAGCGGCTGTCCCGGACGGCGCTCGGCTACGACGTGGGCGGGCTGCCGCCCACGTCGTAGCCGTCTTCCCCGCAATCCTGGAGAGTTTGGCACCACTATCGGTGCGAAAGTCTCCAAGATCCGTGCCGGATCCGCGGTAGGGCCCGTGACGCTCTGGCGCGTACCTGCGACGATGGAGGCACGTTCACACGAGAATTGCCGGCGCCGCGTCAGGACGGTCGATCCGACCGCCCGGGTCACGGCGGTCGTGGCCGACCGCGATCCACCACGGCGAGACATAGCCGCAGAGAGGAACCTTGAGACATGGCGAATCCGTTCGCTAAGGGCTGGCGATACCTCATGGCGCTGTTCGGCGCCAAGATCGACGAGTACGCCGATCCGAAGGTGCAGATCCAGCAGGCGATCGAGGATGCGCAGCGCCAGCACCAGGCCCTCGTCCAGCAGGCCGCTGCCGTCATCGGCAACCAGCGCCAGCTGGAGATGAAGCTGTCCCGCCAGATGGCCGAGGTGGAGAAGCTGCAGGGCTCGGCCCGCCAGGCGCTGGTGCTGGCAGACAAGGCGCGCGCCGAGGGCAACGAGCAGGAGGCGACGCGCTACGAGAACACGGCGCAGACGTTCGCCACCCAGCTGGTCGCCGGCGAGCAGTCGATGGAGGACCTCAAGACCCTCCACGACCAGGCGCTGAACGCCGCCACCCAGGCGCGCCAGGCGGTCGAGAACAACTCGATGATCCTCCAGCAGAAGATCGCCGAGCGCACCCGGCTGCTCAGCCAGCTCGAGCAGGCCAAGATGCAGGAGACCGTCGCCCGCTCGCTGGAGTCGATGAGCTCGCTCGCCGCGCCCGGCAACACCCCCTCGCTCGAGGAGGTACGGGAGAAGATCGAGCGGCGCTACGCCAACGCGATGGGCCGCGCCGAGCTGGCCTCCAACTCCGTCGAGGGGCGCATGCTGGAGGTGCAGAAGTCGAGCCTGGACATGGCGGGCGCGTCCCGGCTGGATCAGATCCGCGCCAGCATGGCCGGCGAGCAGCTCGCCGGGCCCTCCCCCCAGCAGGCCGTCGGGCCGGGTGCGGCCAAGGACACCCCCGGTGTCGCCCGGCTGGACGAGATCCGGGCCAACATGGCCAAGGACAAGCCGACCGGCGACGCCGCCTCGACGGGCTGAGCGGGACGGCGGACGCGGGACGGCGCAAGACGAGGGAGGCAGCTGGTGGATCCGCGGACGAAGCACTTCAAGCGGCTGCACCGACTGCGCCGCTCCGCACGCGGCTGGACGGTCCGCGCCGGCCTCTTCACCGGCGCGGCCGCCGTACTCCTGCCGTACCACGGGCTCGGCCTGCCCGACGCGCTCTGGGCCGCCGCGGCCGGCGGCTCGATCGCCCTGGCCGGCCTGCGCTGGACCGAGGCCCGCGCGTTCGCCGCGCTGCCCGCCCCGCCCCCGCCGGACCCGGCGCTCGCGGCCGAGCGCAGCCGGCAGCGGCTGGAGTCGTTCGTGCGCCGGCTGCCAGCCGGCGACGGCGTCCTCGACGAGGTGCGCCGTCAGCGCGACCGGGTACGGCTGCGTGGCACCTCGGTCCTCTCCTCCTGGCACCGGCTGGACCGGGCGGCCGCGACGCTGTCCGCGCTGGCGGGCCGGCTGGGTGGCCCGGCCGAGCCGGCGGTCGCGGAGGCGGTGGCCGCCGAGCGCGCGCTGCGGGACCTGGCCGAGCGGACGGCCGGCGTCGAGCGGGCGGTACGGCTGACATCCGACGAGCCGCTCGCCCGCGCCCACGCCGAGCTGCTGAGCCAGCTCGACGACGGTGTCACCGCGTACGAGCAGCTCGTCGCCGCGGCGGCCGGCTACGTAGCCGAGGACGGCCGGTCGGCCGCCGGCAACGGCGCCGTCAACCGGCTGCGCGAGGCGACCGATCTGCTGCGGGGCGTCGCGGCCGGCCTGTCGGAGCTGCGGACGGCCGGACCGACGCTCTCTCCGTGATCATGGAGCGGGTGACGGAGGCGCAGGACCGGGCTGGCAGCTCGGGCACCAGTACGTGATCCGCTCGTAGTCGCCGGCGTTCGACCGGCGGATGGTCGTACCGCAGCGCCGGCACGGTGACCCGGCCCGCTCGAACACCCACTGCTTCTCGCCCCGCCGCAGCGAGCCGGTGGTCGCCTGGTCCCAGCGTCCGAGGTTCGCCGTCAGCAGCCGCCGCGCCAGCTCGACCAGGCCCTCCAGGTCGTACACGGAGGAGACCGGCGTCCAGGGGGACAGGCCGCGCAGGAACAGCGTCTCCGCCTTGTACAGGTTCCCGATGCCCGCCAGGACCCGCTGGTCGAGCAGCGCGTCCGCGATCGCGCGATCCGGCCGGGCCCGCAGGCGGCGTACCGCCTCGCCCGGATCCCAGTCGTCGCCCAGCAGGTCAGGGCCGAGGTGTCCGATCAGCCGGTGCTCCTCGGCGGTGGGTACCAGCGCCAGTTCGTGCAGGTGGAACCCGACGGCGACACCGGCGGGCGTGTGCAGGACGACCCGGATCGTGTGCGGTCGCCCGCCGCGCCACCGCTCCCCGGGCGCGTACACCCGCCAGGCGCCGTCCATCCTCAGGTGCGAGTGCAGGGTGTACCGCGCGTCGTCGGGCGTGGCGAGCCGCAGCAGCAGGTGCTTTCCCCGGCTGGCCGACTCCACCACGGTCCAGCCGCCGACGTCCGCGCCGGCCAGCCGGGGTACGCGGAAGTCGCCGCGCTGGATCAACTGCCCGGTCAGCGCGCGACCGAGGAGCTCGGCAGTGTTCCGGACGGTGTCACCCTCGGGCACAGCTGTCGACTCTACGATCGTCCTCATGGGCGTGACGATCCGCACCGCCGGTAGGCGGGACCTCGACGTCGTCGTGGAGCTGTCAGCCGCACTGTTCGCCGAGGACGCGGGGCAGCGGGACCCGTACACCGACCTGGACTGGCCGCGACGCGAGGGCCACGAGTACTTCGGCGGCCTGCTCACCGGGCCGACCACCCGCTGCTGGCTGGCGGAGGTCGACGGGGTGATCGCGGGCTGCCTGGTGGGCCGGATCAACCGGGAGTCCACGGTACGGCCGGTGCGCACCGCCGAGCTGGAGAGCATGTACGTGCGACCGGAGTACCGCGGTACCGGCGTGGGCGACGCGCTGGTCGCCCAGTTCTTCGAGTGGGCGCGGGGCCGGCGCGCGAAGCGGGCGTCGGTGACCGCGTACGCCAGCAACGATCGGGCGATCGCCTTCTACGAGCGCAACGGCTTCACGTCGAAGAGCGTTCAGCTGGAGCTGGGTCTGTAGGGCGCTCGACCGGCGCCCGCTGGCGGACGATCCGCGGGGCCGGCGCGGGCTCAGCCTGCGGCACCAGCGCCGGCGCCTGACCCGGCTCGCGGCGCAACGACGCCAGGACGACCGTGAGCCACCGCTTCAACCGCGGTGCCAGCGGCCGCTCGACGAACCGGTGCACCAGCCAGGACAGGACCAGCATCCCGGTCACCACGGCGAGCAGGAGCACCTCGTGCGGCAGGGCCTGCTGGAAGCGCTTGATCAGGGTCCAGCCGATGTACTCGTGCAGCAGGTACAGGGGGTAGGTCAGCGCGCCCGCGGTGGTCAGCCAGCCCCAGTTCGCCCAGGCGAATCCGCCGAACGCCACCCCGAGGATCAGCAGGTAGAAGGTGAGGAGAAGGCCGCCGACCACCCACGGGGACCCGTGCGCGCCGGTCGCCTCGGTCATGTCGGCCAGCTTGTTGCTCAGCCGCAGGTGCCCGAGTAGGTAGCAGCCCGCCAGGACGGCCCAGAGCAGCGCGGTGGGGCGGAAGCGGTACATCAGATAGATGGTCACGCCGCCGATGAAGAAGCTCAGGTTCTCCGGCTGGACCATCATCCGCACCACCGGGTTGTCCGTGCCCCTGGCCACGGCCGCGGCGACGGTACCCAGTACGCAGAAGAGCACGGTCCGTCGATACGTGAGGCCGCGCCAGACGACCAGTGAGAACAGCAGGTAGAACCGGATTTCGGCCCAGAGCGTCCAGTAGACCGAGTCGATGTGGCGTACGCCGAGGGGCTCCTGCAGCATCGTCAGGTTGACCAGGATCCGCCCGGGCTTCGGCACCTCGGTCACCAGGGGCAGAGCGGTGATCACGGCGGCCGTGATCAGGACACCGGCGATGTAGGCCGGGTACAGCCGGACCACCCGTGACACGACGAAGTCGCCCAGCGAGCGGCCCCAGCCGCTCATGCAGATGACGAAGCCGCTGATGATGAAGAAGAGCTGCACACCGGTCCAGCCGTACGACACGATCGGATGGGCGTTGGGGAACAGGTACGAGGTGTGCCCGCCCCAGGCTCGGGTGCCCTGTCCGATGTAGTGGTAGAAGACCACTGTCAGGGCCGCCACCAGTCGTAGGCCATCGAGCGGGGCGAGTCGCCTGGACCGCTTCGTGACGACGGTCGGATTCGTCACACCAGTCTCCGTCTGTCCGGTTATCGGGCGTCCGGCGAGGATAACGCGGCAGGCGCGGGGCGACTGCGGAGGAGAGTGCGGATCTCGACCGGCTTCGTTGTATGTCATTCCCCACGAGCCCCGCCGAGTCACGGTAAGTTCGCTCACTCGCTTATTGCAAAATCTTTGCAGCAAAGTAGGCTCTGCGATAACGCAGCCGGCGAGGGGAGTGCTCGATGCACATTCCAGATGGTTATCTGAGCCCGCAGACCTGCGCCGCCGCGTACGTCGTGGCGGTACCGGCCTGGGCGATCGCCACCAACCGCGTCACCCGGGTGGTCAAGACCCGTAACGTGCCGACGCTCGCCGTCCTCGCCGCCCTCAGCTTCCTCGTCATGATGTTCAACATCCCGATCCCGGACGGCACCACCGCGCACGCCGTCGGGGCGGTGATCATCGCGATAGCGTTGGGGCCGTGGGCGGCGGTCATCGCCGTATCCGTGGCCCTGCTGTTCCAGGCGCTGCTCTTCGGCGACGGTGGGGTGCTCGCCTTCGGCGCCAACGCGGTCAACCTGGCGATCCTGATGCCGTTCGTCGGGTACGGGGTCTACCGGCTCATCGCCGGCCGCGCCCCGCTGACCTCCAGGCGCCGGATCGCGGCGGCCGCGATCGGCGGCTACGTCGGCATCAACGCCGCAGCCCTGGCCACCGCGGTCGAGTTCGGCATCCAGCCCGAGCTGTTCCACACCGCGTCCGGCGCCCCGCTGTACTCGCCGTACGGACTGTCCCAGGCGATCCCGGCGATGCTGCTGCCGCACCTGACCATCGCCGGCGCCGCCGAGGCGATCCTCACCGGAGGCGTGCTCGCCTACCTGGCCCGTACCGACCCGGCCCGGCTGGCGGCGACCCACCGCGACGTCCCGGCGACCGCCGGCGAGCCGGCCCCGGCCGGCGGCCGGCGACTCACCCCGGCGCGGGTGTCGCTGGGCTTCGTCGCCGTGATGGTGCTGCTCACCCCGCTCGGCCTGCTCGCCCCGGGTGGGGCGTTCGGTGAGGGCGCCCCACACGAGCTCAACCTGGGCCAGCTCGGTCTGCACGCGGTACCGGCCGGCCTGGCGGAGTACAACGGATTCTGGAGCCACACCCTGCTCAGCGGCTACGGCTTCCACGACGGTCAGCACGCCAACCTCGCCTACATCCTCTCCGCCGTGATCGGCATCGCCGTGGTGGCCGCCGTGATCTTCGGGGTCGGGACGCTGGTCGAGCGGGTGGCCCGCCGGCGCCGCGGTACCGACCCCGTCGCGGAGCCGGAGACGGCGTGAGCACCGCCGTGCAGACGGGAGGCGGCGTGGGCGGCACCGTCCAGGCCTCGCGCACGCCCGACTGGCTGCTGCGTGGCGAGCCGGGCCTGTGCCGCTGCGGCCCGGCGGGGATCCGCCGGAAGGGCTCCTTCGTGGAGAAGACCCTGACCGGCGGCGCGGACCTGCTGCGCCAGGTGATGTTCAGCGAGGAGATCGCCGGCCGGCCGGGGCTGCTCCAGCGGCTCGATCCCCGGCTCAAGGCGGTCTCGCTGGTCGTCCTGCTGGTCGCGGTCGGCCTGGTACACCACGTCGGCACGCTGGTCGCCTGCTACGCCCTCACGCTGCTGCTCGCGACGGCGTCGAGGCTGCCGCTGGCGTTCTTCATCAAGCGGGTGTGGCTGTTCATACCGATCTTCAGTGGCATCGTCGTGCTGCCCGCGACGCTCTCGATCGTGACGCCGGGCGAGGTCGTACTGCCGCTGTGGCACTGGCACGGGGCGCCGCAGGGGTTCACCGCGCAGGGGCTGACCTCCGCCGCGCTCGTCATCAGCCGGGTCGCCACGTCGGTGTCGCTGGTCGTCCTGCTGACCCTGACCACGCCCTGGACCAGGCTGCTCGCGGCGCTGCGCGCGCTGGGCGTACCCCGGATCTTCATCCTGATCATCGGGATGGCCTACCGGTACGTGTTCCTGCTGCTCGGCGTCGTGACGGAGATGTACGAGGCCCGCAAGGCGCGTACCGTGCGCGCCCGCCGGAACGACCGGGCGGCGCGCGGCTTCGTGGCGGCCTCGGCCGGTGCGCTGTTCGGACGGGCCGGCCACCTCTCCGAGGAGGTCCATCTGGCGATGGTGGCGCGCGGGTACCGGGGCAGCCCCCGTACGCTGCACGCGTTCCGGCTGCGCGCGGCGGACGCCGTCGCGGCGGTCGTCGTGCTCGCCGCCGCGGTGACGATCTACGGAGGAGATGTCCTCGTTGGACGGTAGCGAACCGGGCGCTGACGACCTCGTCTTCTCCTGCCGCGACCTGCGGTACGCCTACCTCGGCCGGTTCCCGGCGCTGGACGGCGTCTCGCTGGACGTCCACAAGGGCGAGAAGGTGGCGCTGCTCGGCCCGAACGGCTGCGGCAAGTCGACCCTACTCAAGATCCTCGACGGGCTGATCTTCCCCGACGGCGGTACCTTCACCGCCTTCGGCCAGCCGGTCACCGAGGACAACCTCGAGGACGAGCAGTTCTCGGCCGGCTTCCGGTCCCGCGTCGGCTTCGTGTTCCAGAACTCCGACGCCCAGGTCTTCTCCCCGACGGTACGTGAGGAGATCGCCTTCGGTTGCCTGCAACTCGGCCTGCCGACCGGCGAGACGGCCGCCCGCGTCGACGACGTGCTCGCGATGCTCGGCATCGCCGACCTCGCCGAGCGGGCGCCGTTCCAGCTGTCGGGTGGGCAGAAGAAGCGGGTCGCCATCGCGTCGGTGCTGGTGATGAACCCGGAGGTGCTGCTGTTCGACGAGCCGACGGCGGCCCTCGACCCGCGTACCCAGGCCTGGCTCATCGAACTGATCGCCGACCTGAGCGCCGCCGGGAAGACGATCGTGCTGGCCACCCACGACCTGGACGCGCTGGACGTGATCGCCGACCGCTGTGTGGTGTTCGCGGAGGACCACACGGTCAGCCGGGTCGGCACGCCGCAGCAGGTCCTCACCGACCGTGAACTGCTGCTGCGGGCCAACCTGATCCACGAGCGGAGCCGGGTGGCGCTGTAGAGCGCCAACGGGCCGGCCGCACCGGATCTCAGCGTGCCAGCCGCACGTACCCCTTGCGCCCGATCGCCTCGATGTCCCACCGGGTACCGAACGCCTTGAGCCCCTTGAACGCGACGCGTCCGACCTCCTCGGGCAGGTCGGGAGACATGGTCAGCTCGCCCGCCCTGGGTTCCAGACAGAGCATCGACCGCAGGAACAGCAGCGGCGCACCGGTCGCCCAGGCCTGCGGGCTGCACGCGGTCGGGTACGGGATGGGGAAGTTGCCGTAGCCGCGGTTGTACCCGGAGAACGCCTCCGGCAGCCGGTGGTCCGAGAAGGTCGCCGCGTCGATCAGCGCCATCGACAGGCGGTTGGCGTCGTCGCGGTAGCCGTACCGGGTCATGCCCATCACGATGATGGAGTTGTCGTGCGGCCAGACCGTGCCGCGGTGGTACCCGATCGGGAAGTACGCCGGGTCCGACGAGGCCATGGTGCGGATGCCCCAGCCGGAGAAGAGCTGGTCGGACATGAGCTGCTGGACGAGGGTACCGGCGCGGTCGTCGGGCACGATGCCCGACCACAGCAGGTGCCCCATGTCCGAGGTCATGGAGTCGATGGGGCGCTTGTCGCCGTCGAGGCCGAGTGCGTAGTAGCCGCCGCGCCGGTCGATCCAGAAGTCCTCGTTGAAGCGGACGCGTAGCTGCTCGGCCTCGTCGCGCAGCGTCCGGGCGAGGGTCGGGTCGGCCAGCGGCCCGTCGGCGAGCTCGGCGACGCGCATCTTCGCGTCGTAGACGTAGCCCTGGATCTCGCAGGTGGCGATCGGGAGCGGCGGCATCTTGCCGTCGGAGTACAGCACCCCGTCCCAGGAGTCGCGCCAGCACTGGTTGCCCAGCCCCTGCGGCGAGCGGGTCTGGTACTCGACGTACCCGTCACCGTCGCGGTCACCGTACAGGTCGATCCAGTCCAGGGCGGCCGACACGTTGTCCCGCATCGATTCGACCAGCCGGTCGTCGCCGGTCCACCGCCAGTACTCCGACAGCAGGATCAGCCACAGCGGGGTGGCGTCGGCGGTGCCGTAGTACGGGTTGTGCGGCCTCAGGCCCAGCTGGGTCAGCTCGCCGGTGCGCACCTCGTGCAGGATCTTGCCCGGCTCCTCGTCCTTGAAGTCGTTGCACTCGGTGCCCTGGAACGCGGCCAGCTCAACCAGGGTGCCCCTGGCCAGGGACGGGCCGATGGTGAGGGTCTGGTACGCGGTGATGATGGTGTCCCGCCCGAACAGCGTCAGGAACCACGGCAGCCCCGCGGCGGGCAGGATCGCCTTCTCGTCGCCGGCCCGGGTCGGGATGCGCAGGGCGGCCAGGTCCTTCCTGGTCACGCCGTAGATCGACTCGATCGCGTGGGAGTCGCTCTCGAGGCGGGCCATCTGCTCCCGCCATTCGGTGACCGGGTCGCCCGACCGGCTGATGAAGGTGGTGAAGTCGTGGCGCGGCGGGGCGATCTCGCCGGTGTCGAAGTCCTGGGAGAACGGGATGTCCAGGTCGCACGACCACGACGCGCCCACCGGCAGCTCCACGTCCCACACCAGGTCGTCGCCCTCGATCCGGGTGGCCGACGGGTTCGCGAACACGTCCGTGCGCGCGATGAAGCTGTCGTTGCGGTACACCAGGGACAGCCGCGAGCCGTCCGCCGCGTGATCGTGCGCGATCTGGTCGGTGCGGTCCCGGACGTACTCCTTGATCTCGAACAGGTCGGCGAAGTCGCTGGCGATGGCCACCCGGACCTCCAGCCGGACCGGGTGGTCGGCGAAGCTGTGCATCTCGATCCGCTCGCGCATGCCGCCGCCCATGACGCGCTGCCGCCGCACGCCGATGGTGTTCGTGGGCAGGTCGGGCATGTCCGGGTTGGTCAGGAAGAACGCCGCGTGGTAGTGCTCGACGACCCCGGACCGCAGGTTGAGCAGGGCCTGGCCGTTGACGGTCAGCTGCCACTTGTCGAGCAGCCGGGTGTCGGCGCTGACCAGGCCGCCGATCGAGCCCGCCGGTACGTCGCCGACCGGATCGGAGTACATGAAGCTGCGGCCGTCCAGCACGGCGAGCGCGTCGTGGCCGAGCTCGGGTGGGATCTGGCGAAGCTCCTCGTCCAGGTAGCTGAAGTCGGGGCCGGCGCCGGGCATCGGGTCGGCCGGTGTGGCGCGACGTTCGCGTACGTCCTGAGCGGTTGCCTGAGCGGTTGCGTGAGCGGTCATGACGGTCCCTCCGGGTCTGGACCCCCGTGTTCTGGTCACCCGCGTGTCGAACCGTGCCAGACGGTCTCGGGAGGCGCCCTCACCCGGTACGGGTGGTCTCGACGCTCCGGTCAGGCCGTGGTGATGCGCACGATGTCACCCGGTGTCACACCGAGCGCGACCACCGCGCGGCCACCATTGATCGCGATCGCCACCCGGTCGGCGGAGTCGACGTACACCAGCAGCGCCCCCGGCGCGGCCTCGCCGAACGTGCCGGCCCGCCGGGCCACCATGCCGCCGACGCGCAGCGGGTCACCGAGGCGTTCGAGCGCCTCGCCGGGCGCCGCCAGTTGCACGTTGCCGAAGCGGTCGACCATCGCCACCTCGGCCTCCAACCAGCCGTCGCCGACCGCGACGACCGGCTCCGGCAGGCGTGCCAGGGTGGCGGGGTCGACCTCGCTGCCCGCCCCGGCCGGGTCGGCGCCGGCAGCCAGGCGCGCGGCGACCGGCGCGAAGATGTCGCGGCCGTGGAAGGTGGGGGAGACGACGTCGGCGAACCACCCCGGGTTGTCCAGGACCATCACCCGCCGGACGCCGCCGAGCGCGTCCGCGGCCGGCGGCAGCAGGCCGTTGTCCGGGCCGACGAGCAGCCCGTGCGCCGCCTCGACGGCGACGCCCCGGCGCGCGGTGCCCACCCCGGGGTCCACCACGGCGACGTGGACGGCGGCCGGCAGGTGCGGCACGGTCTGGGCGAGCACGGCGGCACCCCGGGCCACGTCGGCGGGCGGGATCTGATGGGTCACGTCGATGACCCGTACCGCCGGGGTGATCCGGGCGATCACACCGTGGCAGGCCGCCACGAACCCGTCCGACAGCCCGTAGTCGGTGGTGAAGCTGATCCAGTCGTACCCCGGCATGGATCTGAGACTATCCGCTGGGCAGGTCGGGCCGGTGCCTTCTCCAACCGGTCCGGTGCCGCCGGAAGAACCCAACCTGGGAACACCCTCCGAATCCTCTGGGAGGTGCCCGACAGTCTTGGTCCCCAAGGCGAGTGGACCTCGGATGGCGGTAGCGGCGGCTCGTGTTCGGGTACTGGATCTTCAAGGTCAGCACCGCGCTGTTCCAGGCGCTGGTGTTCGGACTGTTGCTGGCCTGCGCGGCCCTGCCCGCCGCCCTGGGCGCCGGGCTGATGCTGCAGGCGTCGATGAGCTCGTACGACAAGTTGCCGCAGAACCTGCGCACCCCGCCGCCGGCGCAGACGTCGTACCTGTACGCCAATGACGGCAAGACGCTGATCACCGCGTTCTACGAGGAGTACCGCACCGAGGTGAAGTTGCAGGACATCGCACCGGTCATGCAGCAGGCGATCATCGCGGCCGAGGACAGCCGCTTCTACCACCACGGTGGCGTCGACGTGAAGGGTGTCGTGCGGGCCCTGGTCGCCAACCGGGACAGCGGCCGGGTCACCCAGGGCGCGTCCACCTTGACCATGCAGTACGTGCGCAACGTGCTGAAGACCGATGTGACCCTGACCGACGAGCAGCGGCGGCTGGCCACCGTGGAGAGCCCGGACCGCAAGGTGCAGGAGATCCGGTATGCCCTCCAACTGGAGCGCAAACTGTCCAAGAAGGAGATTCTCAACCGGTACCTGAACATCGCGTACTTCGGCTCCGGCGCCTACGGCATCGAGACGGCCAGCCGGATGTACTTCTCCAAGTCCGCGGCGCAACTCACGCTGCCCGAGGCGGCGATGCTCGCGGGGCTCGTGCAGTCACCGGAGGTCGACAACCCGATCAACGGCAACCGGAAGGCCGCGCTGGAGCGCCGCGCGTACGTCCTGGACTCGATGGCGAGGAACAAGCTCATCAGCGACGAGGAGGCCCACCGGGCGAAGTCGCAGCCGCTGGAGGTCCGGCAGAGTACGCCGCCGCCCAACAAGTGCGTCAGCGTCGCGCCGGAGCACGGCGACTGGGGCTTCTTCTGCGACTACTTCCACCAGTGGTGGAACTCCCAGCAGGCGTTCGGCGCGACCAGGGCGCTGCGCGATCGCAACCTCAAGCGGGGCGGGTACCGGATCGTCTCATCGTTGGACCCCAAGATCCAGGCCACCGCCTTGCGGGAGTCGCTGGCGGTGTATCCGTACGGCAACGCCCGCGCGCTACCGCTGGCCATGGTCCAGCCCGGCACCGGTCGGGTGCTGGCGATGGCGATCAACCGGTACTACAGCCTCGCCCAGAACCCGAACAACGCCCCCTACCCGAACACGGTCAACCAGCTCGTGGCGGGCGACGACAACCTGGCCGGCTACCAGGCCGGGTCGACGTTCAAGATGTTCACGATGCTCACGGCGCTCGACGGCGGGAGACCGTTGTCCACCCTGTTCAATGCGCCCAGCCCGCTGGTGACCCACTGGCCCGGTGGCGGTGGCGCCGTCTGCGGCGGCCGCTACTGCCCGCCCAACGCGAACCCGGCGTGGATGAACGGGCCGCGCATGATGTGGGACGGGTTCGGGCGTTCGGTCAACACGTACTGGGTGTGGCTGGAGGAGCAGGTCGGGGCGGACAAGGTGGTCGCGATGGCCAAGAAGTTGGGCATCCAGTTCCGCTCCTCGCTCGACGCGGACCTGGCCGGTCCGCGGGTGTCCGAGTGGGGTGCGTTCACGCTCGGCGTGTCCCAGACCACCCCGCTGGACGTGGCCAACGCGTACGCGACGGTGGCCGCCGAGGGCATGTACTGCCCGCCGCTGCCCGTCCTGTCGATCACCGACCGAGACGGCCGGGCACTGCCCCAGGGTTCGCCGTCGTGCCAGCGCGTGGTCAGTGAGGACGTCGCCCGGGCGGCCACGGACGCGGCCCGGTGCCCGGTGGGCCAGCAGTCGTTCTACGGCAAGTGCAACGGCGGTACCGATGACGCCATCGGCAGCCTCCTCGGCCGGCCCGTCGCGGGTAAGACCGGTACCTCCGACGGCGAGAGCACCGAGAGTTTCGCCGCCTTCACCCCGCAGATCGCCGGCGCCGCCACCGCCGTCAACCCGGACAACCCGATGGACGCTGTGGGCGGCGGCGTGTCCACCGCGGTCGACCGGGCGGTCGCGAACACGATGGTGGACGCGCTGAAGGGCCAGCCGGTCAGAAACTTCCAGCCCCCGAGCGCGGCCATCGCCGGTCTCACCGCGCCGCCGGGCTGACCTCGTGATCGGTGGACGCGTGGCGGTGCCGTGAGGGCCGCCACGCGTTCCGTCCGCCGAAGAGTTCAGGCCAGTTGCGGGCCGATCTCCGAGGCGATCACGTCGAGGTGGTCGAGGTCGTGCATGTCGAGGACCTGCAGGAAGATCCGGACGGCGCCGACCTCGGCGAACCGCCCGATCTGGTCGACCACCTGGTCGGGCGTGCCGTGCAGCGGCGGGGTCCGTCCGATGGCCTCGGCCCGCTTGCGCGCCTCCGCGTCGGTACGGCCGACTGCGATGGTCTGGGCGGCGGAGAAGATCGGTAGCTGGTCGCGCCCCTCCTGCTCGCACGCCTGGGCGACCCGCTCGTACATCTGCGCGGTCTTCTCCACCGAGGCGAACGGCACGTTGAACTCGTGGGCGTACCGGGCCGCGAGCGCCGGGGTCCGCTTGGCGCCCAGACCCCCGATGATCACCGGCGGCCCCGGGTCCTGCACCGGCTTCGGTAGCGCCGGCGAGTCCTCGATCTGGTAGTACTCGCCCTGGAAGTCGAAGCGTTCGCCCACCGGCGTGGTCCACAGCCCGGTGATGATGGCGAGCTGCTCCTCCAACCGGTCGAAGCGCTCGGTGACCGGCGGGAACGGGATGCCGTACGCCTTGTGCTCGGGCTCGTACCAGCCGGCGCCCAGGCCCAGCTCGACCCGGCCGCCGCTCATCTGGTCGACCTGCGCGACGCTGATGGCCAGCGGCCCGGGGTACCGGAACGTGGCCGACGTGACCAGCGTGCCCAGCTTGATCCGTGAGGTCTGTACCGCCAGCGCGCCGAGCGTCACCCAGGAGTCTGTCGGGCCGGGCAGCCCGTCGCCCTCGCCCATCACCAGGTAGTGGTCGGAGCGGAAGAAGGCATCGAACTCCAGCTCCTCGGTGTGGCGGGCGATCCGGAGCTGATCGTCGTATGAGGCCCCCTGCTGGGGCTCGGTGAAGATAACCAGTCGCATTGCTCCACCCTATGAGGCGGAGGGGAGGTCTGGCTCCGCTGACGTGGGCAGGGGGCCTAGCGGCGCAGGCGCAGGCCGCGCGGGGTGGCCCGGAAGCCGGCCGCGGCCAGGGCGTCGGCCAGCGGGGAGGAGTGGATCGCCTCGCCGTCGGCCCGCTCCACCGACATCGCGCCGAGCGCCCCGGCGTGGACCGCCTCGGCCAGTGCCTTCGCCGCCGCGGCCAGTGAGTCCGGACTGTCCACGAAGGACAGCAGGGTACGCCCGCCGCGCTCCACGTAGAGCGCGAGGTCGCCGTCGACGAGGACGGCCAGCGCGCCGGCCTTGCGCCCGGGCCGATGGCCGGTGCTCTCGCCGTCGCCGGCGTCCACCACCCGCTCCGGCCACGGCAGCGCGGCCCCGTACGGGTTGGCCGGGTCGGTCGCGGCCAGGACGAGCGCGGCTGTGTCGCCACCGTCTCCAGTGGACCGCAGCCGGTCGACCGCGCCGGGCAGTGCGAACTGCGCGGCCCCGAGCCCCTCCACGAAGTACCCGCGCCGCGCCGCGCCGCGCTCCTCCAGGGCGGCGAGCACCGGGTAGACGCCGGCGAACCCGCCGGGCACCCCTTCGGCGCCGACCACGCCGCGGGTCACCACGCCGTGCCGTTCCAGCAGCGCGTCGGCGGTCGCGGCGGCGCGCCGGGTGGGGTCGGCGTCCCGCTCGGGCAGCCGGTACCACCGGCCGGCGGCGGTCGGCGGCCCGGAGCGCAGTACGGCGAGCGAGGACAGCGACGGCCGGCCGGGCCGCCGGTACCGCGAGCGGGGCGCGGTTGGGCGGGACCGGTGGGCCCCGCCGCTGCTCAATCGGGCCCGCAGCGGCGCGAGGGTGTCGTTGCCGAGCTGCCCGGCCCAGACCAGGTCCCACACGGCGGCGAGCAGGTCCTCGTCCGACCCGCCGACGCGTTCCGCCAGCGACCGGAAGAACAGCGCCTGACCGTCACTCAGCGCGTCGAGCACCGCCTGGTGCAGCGGCGACGTGGCGGCGTCCGGGTCGGGCGGGGCGAGCAGCAGCGGCGCGGTGTCGGCGAACGCCAAGCTGACCCAGCCGTCGCCGCCCGGGATCGACCCGGCGCCCGCCCACACGACCTCGCCGGCCGCGCACAGCTCGTCGAGGTACGCGGGGGAGTAGTCGCGCACCCGCGCCGGCAGCACCAGCCGCTCCAGCGCCGACGCCGGCACCGCGACGCCCTGCAACTGCTCGATCGCGGCGGCGACCGCGTCGACGCCCCGCCCGTTGCCGCCGATCTGCTGCCAGCTCGGCAGGAACCGGGCCAGCGCCCGTGGTGGCACCGGCTCGATCTCGCGGCGCAGCGCCGCCAGCGAGCGCCGGCGCAGCAGGCGCAGCACCTCGGCGTCGCACCATTCCGAGCCGGCCCCGGCCGGCGAGAACTCGCCGGAGACCACGCGCCCGGCGGCCGCCAGGCGTTTGAGTGCCTGCTCCACCACGAACACGCCGAGCCCGTACCGCGACGCGCACGCCGCCGCGGTGAACGGGCCGTGGGTGTGCGCGTACCGCGCGACGAGGTCACCCAGCGGGTCGGCCACCGGTTCGAGGTAGGCCAGCGGCAGCCCGACCGGCAGGGCGACGCCGAGCGCGTCGCGTACCCGTCCGGCGTCCTCGACGGCCAGCCAGCGCTCCTCGCCGGCGATCCGTACCCGGATCGCGCGCCGCGCCGTCTCCAGTTCGGTGAGCCACTCGGCGTGCGCGCCCCGCTGATGCGCCTCCGCGGTCGACAGGTCGCCCAGCAGGCGCAGTAGCTCCGCGGTGTCCTCGGCGTCGCGAGGCACCCGCTCGCCGGACAGCCACTGCAGCCGGCGGGTGGTCTCGACGACGACCTCGGGGTCGAGCAGGTCGCGCAGCTCGACCCGGCCCAGCAACTCGCCGAGCAGGGTGGTGTCCAAGGCGAGGGCGGCCGCCCGGCGCTCGGCCAGGGGGGCGTCGCCCTCGTACAGGAACGCCCCGACGTACCCGAACAGCAGCGACCGCGCGAACGGCGACGGACGCGGCGTCTCCACCTCGACCATGCGGACCTTGCGGGAGCCGACCTGGCTCATCACCTCGACCAGACCCGGCACGTCGAAGACGTCCTGCAGGCACTCCCGCGCCGCTTCGAGGGTGATCGGGAAGTCCGCGTACTCGCGGGCGACGTCGAGCAGCTGCGCGGAGCGCTGCCGCTGCTGCCACAGCGGCTGGCGGCGGCGCGGGTCGCGGCGGGGCAGTAGCAGCGCGCGGGCGGCGCACTCACGGAACCGGGCCGCGAACATCGCCGACGTGCCGACCGTCTCCTCGACGATCTGCGCGATCTCCTCGGGGTCGAAGGCCACCAGGTCGGCGCCGGGGGGTTCGTCGACGATGTCCGGCAGCCGCACCACGATGCCGTCGTCGCTGGGCAGCACCTGCCCGTCGACGCCGTACCGCTCGACCAGCCGCCGGCCGATGGCCAGCGCCCACGGCGCGTTGACCCGAGCCCCCAGCACGCAGTGGACGGCCAGCCGCCAGTCGCCCAGCTCGTCGCGGAACCGCTCCACGATCACGGTGCGGTCGTCGGGCAGGTGTCGGGTCGCCTCCCGCTGCTCGGCCAGGTAGGCCAGCAGGTTGCCGGCGGCCCACTCGTCGAGCCCGCCCTCGGCCAGCCGCGTCCGGGCGCCGTCGTCACCCAATCGGGTGAACTCCCGAAGTCGGGCGCCGATCGCCCGGCCCAGCTCGATCGGCCGGCCCGGCGAGTCTCCCTTCCAGAACGGCATCCGGGCAGCGGCTCCGGGCGCGGGCGAGACCAGCACCCGGTCGGGCGTGATGTCCTCGATCCGCCAGGAGGTCGAGCCGAGCAGGAAGACGTCGCCGACGCGCGACTCGTACACCATCTCCTCGTCGAGCTCGCCGACGCGCTTGCCGGACTCCGCCCCGGCCAGGAACACCCCGAACAGTCCCCGGTCGGGGATGGTGCCGCCGCTGGTCACCGCGAGCCGCTGCGCCCCGGGGCGGCCGGTGAGCAGGTCGGTGGTGCGGTCCCAGACCAGGCGGGGGCGCAGCTCGGCGAAGGCGGTGGACGGGTACCGCCCGGAGAGCATGTCGAGCACACCGGTGTAGGCCGACTCGGGCAGGTCCGCGAAGGGCGCGGCGCGGCGCACCACCGCGGCCAGCTCGCCGACCGACCACGGATCCATCGCGACCATCGCGACGACCTGCTGGGCGAGCACGTCGAGCGGATTGCGCGGGTACCGCAGCTCCTCGATGGCGCCCTCGGTCATCCGCTCCCCGACCACGGCGCAGGAGACCAGGTCGCCGCGGTGCTTGGGGAAGACCACGCCCCGGGACACCGCGCCCACCTGGTGCCCGGCCCGGCCGATGCGCTGCAGGCCGGCGGCGACGCTGGGTGGCGACTCGATCTGCACCACCAGATCCACCGCGCCCATGTCGATGCCCAGCTCGAGGCTGGAGGTGGCCACGACGGCGGGCAACTGGCCGGACTTGAGTGCCTCCTCGATCTGGCGGCGCTCCTCCCGGGAGACGCTGCCGTGGTGGGCCCGGGCGATGACCGGCGGCGCGCCGGTGGCGAGGCCGGACTGGGCCATGACCTCCGCCGGCATCCGGCCCACCGGCAGCGGAGCCGGCGGCTGCGTCACCGCGGCGCCAGGTGGCGCTGAACCGGCGTGCTGGGCGGCCAGTTCGTTGAGGCGGGCACAGAGCCGCTCCGCGCCCCGGCGCGAGTTGGTGAACACGATCGTGGAGCGGTGCGCCCGGATCAGGTCGAAGACGCGCTCCTCCACCGCCGGCCAGATCGACGCCCGTCGGGGGCCGTCGGGGTCGGCGTCGTCGACCACCTCGTCGAGGCGGGTCATGTCCTCGACCGGGACCTGGACGCTCACCTCGATCGCCTTCGCGGTCCGGGGCTGGACGATCTCCACCGGGGCGGAGCCGCCGAGGAAACGGGCGGTCTCGGAGATCGGGCGGACCGTGGCGGACAGCCCGATCCGCTGCGCCGGCCGCTCCAGCAGCGCGTCGAGCCGCTCCAGCGAGAGCGCCAGGTGTGCGCCGCGCTTGGTCGAGCACACGGCGTGCACCTCGTCGATGATCACCGTCTCGACCCCGCGCAGCGCGTCCCGAGCGGCCGAGGTGAGCAGCAGGAACAGCGACTCGGGGGTGGTGATCAGGATGTCCGGGGGCCGCCTGCTGAAGGCGCGCCGCTCGTCGGCGGGGGTGTCGCCGGTACGCATGCCGACCGTGAGGTCGGGCGGGTCGAGCCCCAGCCGCGACGCGGCCTGGCGGATGCCGGCCAGCGGAGTCCGCAGGTTGCGCTCGACGTCGACCGCGAGCGCCTTGAGCGGGCTGACGTAGAGCACCCGGCAGCGGCGGCTCGGATCGGCCTGCGGGGCGGCGGCCAACCGGTCGAGCGACCACAGGAACGCGGCCAGGGTCTTGCCGGAGCCGGTGGGCGCGACGACCAGGGCGTGCCGGCCGGCCGAGATCGCCTCCCACGCGCCGGCCTGGGCGGGCGTCGGCGCGGCGAAGGCGGTTTCGAACCAGGCCCGGGTGGCTGTCCCGAACCTCTCCAGCACGGTCATGGACACAATCGTGCCTCGCGGGTACGACAGCAACGCGGTACCGGCGCGGGTACTCCCGGATTTCCGGCGGTCGAGGTGGCGCCGTCCGACCGCGGGACGGCAGCCGGCTCGGCGAGCACTGAAACAGGTGCGGGCGTACCCGTGCCGGCAGGGCTTCGAGGCCGAGTCGGCATGGGTACGCCCGGCTATTCACCAGTGGCGCATTCGCCCAGCGGCGTGGAGCGGGTCAGCGCGCCGCCGGGGACTCAAACGTGATCGTGGAGGGTTATCGCACTGACACGTCGCTACCAGATCGCCTCTGCGCTCAGATTCGAGCAGAGGGTGCATTTGATGGTACTGGGGACATCCTCGTACGTTCCCGGCGTGGCGCGTGCGTTGGCTCACGTCCGGCCGGCCCAGGTGCCGGGCGAGCCGCGTACCGCACCGTACAGACCGGACCGGACCGCGCCGGACCGCGGCCGACCGTGGCGAAGTTATCAATAAACAATCATTGAGCAGGCCGCCGTATACTCCGTCCGGCCCGTATGCCAAGGTTCCCTGCCATGGAGATGGACTCGTTCTGGGACCTCATCGAGCGGTCGTGGCGGCACACCGCCGATCCGGAGGAACGGGTGGAGTGGCTCACCGGACAGCTCACGCGGCTGCCATCGGACGAGATCGTGGCGTTCCAGGTGTGGCTCGAGCGGCTGCACCAGTGGGCCGACAGTTGGCGGATGTGGGGCGCCGCGTACCAGATCTGTGACGGTATGTGCTCCGAGGACGGCTTCTGGGGTTTTCAGTCCTGGTTGATCGGTCTCGGCCGGGACGCGTTCGAGCGGGTGGTCGCGCACCCCGACGCGCTGGCCGACGTGCCGCAGGTGCGTCGCCTCGCCGGGCGTGGCGCCGACGGCTGGGCCGAGCACGAGTGGCCGGAGTGGGAGTCGCTCGACTACGTCGCCAGGAGGGCGTACGCCCAGGTGACCGGCGAGGAGGACGGCTTCGAGGAGGCGCTCGAGGCCCGCGGCCACGACAGTTCGCTCTCCCCGGAGCCGGCCGGCGAGCGGTGGGACTTCGAGGACACCGCCGAGGTGGCGCGGCGTTTCCCCCGGCTTGCCCGGATGTTCCCGCTCAGTCCCCGGGTCGACGACCGGGACGAGACCGACGGCGGCTGCTACCGGCAGTTGGCCAGCGAGCGGTAGGCCCGGTACCTCAGGTCAGCCGACTGGCCAGCCGCTCCCGCGCCGCCGGCCAGTCGTCGGCGGTCATCGCGTACAGGGCCGTGTCGCGCCACGAGCCGTCCGGGCGCTGCCGGTGCCGGCGCAGGATGCCCTCCCGGGACGCGCCGAGCCGTTCGATCGCCCGCTGCGACCGCTCGTTGCGGATGTCGGTGTGCCACTCGACACGCTCCGCCCCGAGGGTGTCGAAGGCCCGGCTCAGCAGCAGCAGCTTGGACTCGGTGTTGACGCCGCTGCGCCACCACGGCCGGCCGATGAAGGTGTGTCCGATCGCCACCGACCGGTTGACCAGGTCGAAGGCGTAGAACGAGGTCGTACCGATGACCTCGCCGGTCGTCGAGTCCCGCTGGACCCACGGCACCCGGGTGCCGGCGTGCCACGCCTCCAGCGCGCCGCCGACGATCGCGGCCATGCCGTCGCGGTCGGCGGGGCGGCGGTGGGACAGCCAGCTCCACAGCTCGTCGTCGGCGGTGGCGGCGAACAGGCCGTCCACATGGGACAGATCGAGCGGTTCGAGCGTGACGTGGCGGCCCGGCATGGTGGCCGGCTCCAGCCACGGCGAGCGGACGGGTCGCAGGTACGGCGGCAGCGGTGCGGTCACGCCGGCGTCCGGTTGCGGCACGCCGGGGGTCAGTCGCAGCGGTAGGACCCCCGCCCAGTACGGCAGGGTGTAGTCCTCCGGCTCGTCGATCACGCCGCCGGTGCGTACCTTCGCCGACACCTCGCGCAGCGGCAGTGCCAGCAGCGCCGTCTGTGCCAGTTCCTTCTCGGTGGGCGGCCGGCTGTCGGCGGCCCGGCCGGCGCCGACCTTGTCGACGAGGGCGGTGAGGACCCGCAGCTTGTCGGCCTCGTCGGTGACCGGCCGCGCGGCGCCGTGCGCCACCACCGACCGGTAGTTCGCGGAATGCTCGAACTGCGAGCGGGCGTACACCAGCCCGTCGAGCAGGGTCACCGTGACGCAGACCGGCAGGCCCTCGGGGCCCCGGGCGGCCAGCAGCGGGCGGCTGCCGGTCGAGCCGTGCACATAGAGCGTGTCACCGATCCGTACGTGCAGCGTGGGCAGCACGCGGGGCTCGCCGTCGACGACGAAGCCGAGGTGGCAGACGTGCGCCTCGTCGAGGATCGGATGTACGACGTCGGCGTCGTAGGCGATGCGGTCACGGGCGCGCAGGGCGGTCGTCCGAGGGGTCTTCAGGTACATTGCGTACATCCCTATGTACTAGTACAATCTTGTAGCTGTGCCAGTACAGTATCAGGTCACCGGTCGCACGGCCGTCGAGATCTCGGCCAGTGTCGAGTCGGGCGTACGGAGCGGAGCGCTGGCCGCCGGCGCCGCGCTGCCACCCGTGCGCGGCCTCGCCACGACCCTCGGCGTGAGCCCGGCCACCGTCGCCGCGGCGTACCGGATGCTGCGCGACCGGGGCGTGGTGGAGACCGCCGGCCGGGCCGGCACCAGGGTCCGCCCGCGGCCGGCGCTGCTGCTGCCGCGCCAGGCGCGCCGGCTGCCCGTACCGTCCGGCGCGCTCGATCTGTCCACCGGTGACCCCGACCGCCGCCTGCTGCCGTCGTTGCGCGCCGCCCTGGGCCGGCTCGACGGCGACCCGGTCGGGTACGCGGGCTCCGGCCCGCTCCCGGAGCTGCTGGAGGCGGCCCGGGAGCGGCTCGCGCCGGTCAAGGCCCCCGCGCTGACCCTCACCGGCGGAGCGCTCGACGCCATCGAACGGGTCCTCGCCGCTCACCTGCGGCCGGGGGACCGGGTCGCGGTCGAGGACCCGGGCTGGGCCAACCTGCTCGACCTGGTCGCCGCGCTCGGGCTGATGGCGGTACCGGTACCGGTGGACGACGACGGCCCGGCCGAGGCGGGGCTCGCCGCGGCGCTGGCCGGCGGCGTCCGCGCCGCCGTCGTCACCGCCCGGGCGCAGAACCCGACGGGCGCGGCGATCGGCCGGACCCGCGCCGCCGCGCTCCGCGCGCTGCTGCGGCGGCATCGGGACGTCCTGGTGGTGGAGGACGACCACGCCGCCGAGCTGTCCCCGGTACCGCTGAACCCGCTCGCCGGGGCGACCGACTCGTGGGCCTTCGTCCGCTCGGTGTCCAAACCGTACGGACCGGACCTGCGGCTCGCCGTCGTGGCCGGTGACGAGGCGACCATCGCGCGGGTGGAGGGGCGGATGCGGGTCGGGGCCGGCTGGGTGTCGACCCTGCTCCAGCGCCTGGTGCTCGACCTGTGGCGGGATCCGTCGGTACCGGCGCTGGTGCACGACGCGGCCGCCAGCTACACGGCCAGGCGCGAGGCGCTGCTCGCCGCGCTGCACGCCCGTGGCCTCGACGGGGTCGGCCGGACCGGCATCAACGTCTGGGTACCGGTGGCCGACGAGACCGGCGCGGTGGCCCGGCTGCGCGACGAGGGGTACGTGGTGGCGCCCGGCTCGCTGTTCCGCATCGACGCGCCGTCGGGGCTGCGGATCACCGTCAGCCCGCTCGACCCGGAGGGGATCGAGCCGCTCGCGGACGCGGTCGTACGGGCGGTACGCCCAGCGCCGGGTACCCGATCGGCATAGCCGTCGCGGCCCGTGGGTACAGCGCAATCATGGCCGACACCGTCCCGACCGCCGCGCCGTTCGTGCCGGAGACGGACGATCTCGACAAGCTGCGGGAGGCCGCGCAGTGCTGCCGGGGCTGCGACCTGTACAAGGAAGCGACCCGGACGGTCTTCGGCGAGGGCCCACCGGACGCCGGGACGGTGCTGGTGGGGGAGCAGCCCGGAGACATCGAGGACCGGCAGGGCCGGCCGTTCGTCGGGCCCGCCGGCAAGCTGCTCGACCGGGCCGTAGCCGACGCCGGGCTGGACCGCTCCGGTACCTATGTGACCAACGCGGTGAAGCACTTCAAGCACAAGCCGGCCGCGCCGGGCAAGCGGCGCATCCACGAAAGTCCCAACCAGACCGAGATCATGGCCTGCCGGCCCTGGCTGGTGGCCGAGTTCAGCCTGCTGCACCCGCGCGCCGTGGTCGCCCTCGGCGCGGTCGCGGCCAAGGGCCTGCTCGGCCCGTCGTTCCGGGTGACCAAGCAGCGGGGGATCCCGATGCCGTGGCCGGAGTCGGCCCACCACCCGGAGGACTTCGCCGGGGAGGCGCACGACGATGCGTTCGTCCTCGCGACGATCCACCCGTCGGCGGTACTGCGCGCCGACGACCGGGACGCCGCGTACCGGGGGCTCGTGGACGACCTGCGGGTTGTCGCGGAGCAGTTGGCTTCCCGGCGGTAACATGCGATTCCCGCGATGACTCGGGGAGGACTCGACGCCGGGTGGCTGTTCACTATGGATAGTTCCCCGCGGTTGAAGGGGAACGCATGGATCAGCACCTGTACGAAGCCGACCACGAAGAGTTCCGGAACCTGTGCCGGCAGTTCCTGGCCCGCGAGGCGACGCCGTACCACGACGAGTGGGAGCAGGCCGGCATCGTCGACCGGGAGGTCTGGCGCAAGGCCGGGGCCGCCGGGCTGCTCGGCATGGACGTCGACACCGAGTACGGCGGGGGCGGCCAGCGCGACTTCCGGTACAACGCGGTGCTGGACGAGGAGATCATCGCGGCCGGCCTCTCCGGCCTGGGGTTCGGCCTGCACAACGACGTCGTCGCGCCGTACCTCACCGAACTGACCACACCGGAGCAGCGCAAGCGCTGGCTGCCCGGCTTCTGCTCGGGTGAGCTGATCACGGCGATCGCGATGACCGAGCCGGGGGCCGGCTCCGACCTCGCCGGCGTGCGTACCACGGCGGTGCGCGACGGCGACGAGTACGTGATCAACGGCCAGAAGACCTTCATCACCAACGGCGAGCACGCCGACCTGGTCATCGTCGTCGCGAAGACCGACCCGGCGCGCGGCGCGCACGGCGTGAGCCTCATCGCGGTCGAGCGCGGCACGCCCGGCTTCACCCGCGGCCGCCGGCTGGACAAGGTGGGGTTGAAGGGCAACGACACCGCCGAACTGTTCTTCGACGACTGCCGGGTGCCGGCCGACAACCTCCTCGGCACCGAGAACAGCGGCTTCTACCACCTGATGGCCAACCTGCCCCGCGAGCGCCTGAGCATCGCGGTCGCGGCGGTGGCGGCGTCCGAGCGGATGCTGGCGATGACGCTGGAGTACGTACGCGAGCGGCAGGCGTTCGGCCGTCCGATCGGTACGTTCCAGCACAACCGGTTCGTCGTGGCCGAACTGGACACCGAGGTGACCATCGCGCGCACGTTCGTCAACCACTGCGTGGCGGAGCACAACGCCGGCCGGCTGAGCGTGGCCGACGCGGCCAAGGCCAAGTGGTGGACCACGGAGCTGCAGAACAAGGTCGCCGACCGCGGTGTGCAGCTGCACGGCGGGTACGGCTTCATGCGCGAGTACCCGATCGCCAAGGCGTGGATGGACAGCCGGGTCCAGACGATCTACGGCGGTACCACCGAGATCATGAAGGAGATCATCGGACGGTCGTTGGGTCTGTGAGTCCGTTGGACGTCTCAAGGGTCCAACGGCGCACGCTGTCGTTGCTGTTCATGACCCAGGTCGTGGGCGGCAGCGGGGTGGCGATGGGTATCGCGGTCGGTGCGCTGCTCGCCGCGGCGATGGGCGGCGCCGGGGTGTCCGGCCTGGCCGCGAGTGCCAGTGTCGTCGGTGGCGCGCTGCTCGCGGTGCCCGCGACCCGGCTCATCCGCAGCCGGGGCCGCCGGCCTGGCCTGGTCTTCGCGTACGCCTGTGGTGTCTGCGGCGCCCTGGTCGTGGTGACGGCCGCCGCGATCGGCTCGGTGGCGCTGCTGTTCGTCGGCATGGCCCTGTTCGGCGGCGGTAGCGCGGCCAACCTGCAGGCCCGGTATGCCGCCGCGGACCTCTCCGGGCCCGACCGGCGCGCGCGGCACCTGTCGTTGATCGTGTGGGCCACCACCCTCGGCTCGGTGGCCGGGCCGAACCTCGCCCCGCTCGCCGACCGGTACGCCCACCGGTCCGGCCTGCCCACGTACACCGGGCCGTTCGTGATCAGCGCCGTCGCGTTCACGGTCGTCGCCCTCGTGATCGCCGCCGCGCTGCGGCCGGACCCGCTGCTCGTGGCGCGTGAGGTGGGCCGTGACGCCGTGCCGGCCGGGTCGGCGGCGGGCCCCGACGCCGGGCCGGTGGCGGGCCCTGACGCCGCGCCGGCGGCGGGGCTGCGGGAGGCGGCGCGCGCGGTCCGGGCGGTACCGGCGGCGCGGCTCGGCGTCTCGGCCGTGGCGGTCGGGCACCTGGTCATGGTCGGCGTGATGTCGATGACCCCGGTGCACATCGGCGGCTACGTGCACGGCGACGTGCTCCGCGTGGTCGGCGTCGTGCTGAGCCTGCACATCGGAGGCATGTACGCGCTGTCGCCCCTGGTGGGCTGGCTGACCGACCGGCTCGGTCGGCGCCAGGTGATCCTCGGCGGCCTCGCCACCCTGCTCGTGGCGTGTGCGGTGGCCGGGACGGCCGGACATCACACGCCCCGCCTCGGGCTGGGGCTGGGGCTGCTCGGCGTCGGCTGGTCGGGCACCATGATCGCGGGTTCGACGTTACTTTCGGAGTCGGTGGGTACCGTGGTCCGACCGGCCGTGCAGGGCCTGTCCGACCTGGTGATGGGCCTGTCCGGGGCCTTCGCCGGCGCGATGTCCGGGCTTGTCGTGTCCTGGTCGGGCTATCCGACCCTGACCCTGCTGGCGGCGATCGCCACGGTGCCGCTGATCGCTCTGGCGCTGCGGTCCGTACCGGCGCTGGCGATATCCGAAGGGAGCAGAGAGTGCGGCTGACCGACTTCTGGGAGCGTCTCGAGCAGGTCTTCGGGCCCGGGTACGCGCACAGCGTCGCCCACGACCAGGTCCTCTCGCAGTTGGGCGGCCGGACGATCGAGCAGGCGCTGGCGGCCGGTGAGGCGACCAACCGGGTCTGGCGGGCCGTCGTCGCCGCCTATCCCGACCGGATTCCGCCCAAGCTCCGCTGAAGGTTTAGTCGTTTTCCTCCGTATAAGACCGAATGATCACCAAGATCATCAAAGTACGGGCGGAGTGTCACCCTTGTCTCGAACACTTGTACGGGTATTGTCCACAGCGGTACGGACGGGTGCTGCTTCCACACCCACGGCCTGCCGGCGCGTTTTTGTCGGACCCAGGGCCTAGCGTGTCTCCCGTGACGAAGCGACCCACCACATCCGCGAAGACGGCCAATACAGGGGTGACAAACATGGCAGGCATGCCAGACCGTGAAAAGGCGCTGGGCCTCGCCCTCGCGCAGATCGACAAGCAATTCGGTAAGGGCTCGGTGATGCGGCTGGGCGAGCGGCCGGTCACCCAGATGCAGGTGATCCCCACCGGCTCGATCGCCCTCGACGTGGCGCTGGGCATCGGCGGGTTGCCGCGGGGCCGCGTCATCGAGATCTACGGTCCGGAGTCCAGCGGTAAGACCACCGTTGCACTGCACGCGATCGCCAGCGCGCAGCGCGAGGGCGGCATCGCGGCGTTCATCGACGCCGAGCACGCGCTCGACCCCGACTACGCCAAGGCGCTCGGCGTCGACACCGACGCGATGCTGGTCTCCCAGCCCGACACCGGCGAGCAGGCCCTGGAGATCACCGACATGCTGGTGCGCTCCGGCGCGCTGGACATCATCGTCATCGACTCGGTCGCTGCGCTGGTGCCGCGCGCCGAGATCGAGGGCGAGATGGGCGACAGCCACGTCGGTCTGCAGGCCCGACTGATGAGCCAGGCGCTGCGGAAGATCACCGGTGCGCTCAACAACTCCGGCACCACGGCGATCTTCATCAACCAGCTGCGTGAGAAGATCGGCGTCATGTTCGGCAGCCCGGAGACCACGACCGGTGGCCGGGCGCTGAAGTTCTACGCCTCGGTGCGGCTGGACGTGCGCCGGATCGAGAGCCTCAAGGACGGCACCGACGTCGTGGGTAACCGCACCCGCGTCAAGGTCGTGAAGAACAAGGTGGCCTCGCCGTTCAAGCAGGCCGAGTTCGACATCATGTACGGCAAGGGCATCTCCCGCGAGGGATCGCTCATCGACGTCGGCGTCGAGCAGAACATCATCCGCAAGTCCGGCGCCTGGTACACGTACGAGGGCGACCAGCTCGGGCAGGGCAAGGAGAACGCCCGTAACTTCCTGAAGGAGAACCCGGACGTCGCGGCCGAGATCGAGAAGAAGATCCTGGAGAAGCTCGGCGTCGGCACGGGTGCGGGCGACGCGGCCGGCGGCCCGGTCGACGTCGCGACGGTGGACTTCTGAGTCTCATCTGATCGTGGCAGGACGTCGCTATCGACACGGAAGGGGTCCCGCTGACCCGTCTCAGCGGGACGCCCCGGCCGCCGGGTCCGCCCGCGGCCGGGGCGGCACCCCGGCTGGCCAGCCCGACCGCGACCCGGCCGAGCTGGCGCGGGAGATCTGCCTGCGGCAGCTCGCCGTCCGCCCGCGTACCCGCGCGGAGCTGGCCACCGCGATGCGCAAGCGCGGCATCGACGACGAGATCGTTGACTCGGTGCTCGACCGCTACGACGAGGTCGGCATCATCAACGACGAGGCGTTCGCCCGGGCCTGGGTGACCAGTCGTCACCACGGCAAGGGATTGGCCCGGCGGGCCCTTGCCGGGGAGCTTCGCCGCAAGGGCGTCGACCCGGACGCGGTCGGCGAGGCCCTCGACGAGCTCGACCCGCAGACCGAGGAGGAGACCGCCAAGGCTCTGGTGGCTCGACGGATGCGGATCGAGCGGAGCGCCCCGCCGGACGCGGCGTTCCGGCGGCTGGTCGGGATGCTGGCCCGCAAGGGCTATCCGGCAGGGCTCGCGATCCGGGTGGTCAAGGACGCCCTCGCCGCCGAGGCGGAGACGGCCGAGTTCGCCGATGGCCTCGACCCTGACGCCCTTGCCGAGGCCGCCGAGCCGGCCGGCGAGTAGGCCCACACCTCCTCATCGCCGATGATGGACGCCGCCGCGGCGCCTGAACGTCCCGGTTGCCGGGCCTGAGCAGGGCACTTGGTGGTCGGGGCGGCCTCGTACCGTACGTCCCGCTCCGAGACTGATCATGAGTCCTTGACCGAAGCGCCCTCTACGACCTAGCCTTCGCCTTACTGGAGGAGAGCGCCCAACCACCGCGGGTACAAACCGCACAACATAGATCACATTACAGATCAGCAACAGTTCGGTTATCGATGCCGATAGCTCCGGCAATTCCGACGAGGCCGTAGCGCCGCCTGCCGCGCTCCTGCCGCCGCTCGTGGTCGTCGGCGGAAACCGGGGCTCATCCTGCATCGACCCCATCGCGGATCCGGGCACCTCCGAAACCGGTACACGGCGCGCCGGTCTGCTCGGCGCCGATGGGGAGGGGGTGGGCCATGCCAGTAGCAGAGATCGCGCTCGTGTCCGTGATCGCGGTCGTAGCCGTCCTCCTGGTGATCGTCCTCGTCGTCGGCCTGCGGGTCATGCGGCGGCTGCCGGGCGGGCCGGCGGCGGCCGGGGGCGGCGAGACCGATACCGCCTACCTGGCCGAGAAGGACCGGTACGAGGACTCCCTCGCCTCGCTGCGGAGCGCAGCGGAAGAGGCGACCGTCGCGGTCGAAGATGCGCGGGCCGCGGCCGCCGCCGCCCGTACCGAGGCCGCGGCGGCGAAGGCCGAGGCGAGCGCCGCCCGGGCAGAGGCCCGGCGGATCATCGACGCCGCCCGGGCGGAGTCCGAGGCGGTGCTGGAACGGGCGCACCGGCAGGCCGAGCACGACGCCGAGCAGGCGCGGGCCGCGGCGCGGCGCTCCGGCGAGCGCGAAATCGCCCAGCTCACCGCCGCCGCCAAGGAGCAGACGCAGGACGCCGAGCGGCGCCAGCGGCGCCTCGACGAGCGGGAGCGGCTGCTCGCGGAGGAGGCCGAGCGGCTTGCCGAGCGGGACCGGCGGATCACCACCGCCGAAGCCGAGCTGTCGGGCCGGGAGACGGCGCTCGTCAGGCGGGAGACGGCCCTGACCGAGGCCGAGGAGAACCAGCGCCGCGAGCTGGAGCGCATCGCCGGACTGACCGTCGACGCCGCCAGGACCGAACTGGTCGAGTCCATCGAAGGGCAGGCGAAGCGCGAGGCAGCGCTGCTCGTACGCGACATCGAGCACGACGCCCGGGCAACGGCGGAGCAGCGGGCCCGCCACATCGTCGTGGACGCCATCCAGCGGGTCGCGAGCGAGCAGACGGCGGAGAGCGTGGTCAGCGTGCTCCACCTGCCGAGTGACGAGATGAAGGGCCGCATCATCGGCCGCGAGGGCCGCAACATCCGCGCGTTCGAGTCGGTGACCGGGGTGAACCTGATCATCGACGACACGCCCGAAGCCGTGCTGCTGTCGTGCTTCGACCCGGTACGCCGGGAGATCGGCCGGTTGACCCTGGAGAAGCTGGTCCTCGATGGCCGGATCCACCCGCACCGCATCGAGGAGGTGTTCGACCTCGCCAAGCACGAGGTCGAGCGGCTGTGCCAGCGGGCCGCCGAGGACGCGCTCGTCGAGGTCGGCATCACCGACCTTCACCCGGAACTGGTGACCCTGCTCGGGCGGCTGCGCTACCGCACCAGCTATGGCCAGAACGTGCTCAAGCACCTGGTCGAGACCGCGCACATCGCCGGCATCATGGCCTCCGAACTCCGGCTGGAGCCGGCCCTGATCAAGCGGTGCGCGTTCCTGCACGACATCGGCAAGGCGCTGACCCACGAGGTCGAGGGCAGCCACGCGCTGATCGGCGCCGACCTGGCCCGCAAGTACGGCGAGTCCGACGACGTGGTGCACGCGATCGAGGCGCACCACAACGAGGTACTGCCACAGACCATCGAGGCGGTCCTGACCCAGGCCTCGGACGCCTGCTCGGGCGGGCGGCCGGGCGCCCGACGCGAGAGCCTCGAGGCGTACGTGAAGCGCCTGGAGCGCATCGAGGAGATCGCCGGCGGCAAGGCCGGCGTGGAGAAGGTCTTCGCGATGCAGGCCGGGCGTGAGATCAGGGTGATGGTGCGCCCGGACGACGTGGACGACATCGGCGCCGCGGTACTGGCCCGGGACGTGGCCAAGCAGATCGAGGAGGAGCTGACCTACCCCGGTCAGATCCGGGTCACGGTGGTACGCGAGTCCCGCGTCACCGAGATCGCCCGCTGAGCCCGCCCGGAAACACCACGATCCTGGAGCATCTTCCGTGTCACGGCACGGAGGATGCTCCAGGATCGTGAAAAGCAGCGGCTAGGCCCCGACGCCGCCGACACCGCCGGCCTCGGCGGCGGCCGCCTGGTCGATCGGGACCGGCCGGGCAGCGGTACGCCGGCTGCGACTCATCCGCTTCTGCAGCCAGTACGCGAACGCCGACAGCGCGCTGCAGATGCCGATGTAGATCGCGGCAACGATCAGGTACGACACCACGTACGGGAAGTCGAAGGAGCCCCGGCTACCGATCTGCTTCGCGGCGTAGAGCAGCTCCGGGTACGTGATGATGAAGCCCAGCGCGGTGTCCTTCAGGAGCACGACCAGCTGGCTCACGATCGCCGGGAGCATGGCCCGTACCGCCTGCGGCAGCAGTACCGACACCATCACCTGGGTCTTGCGCAGCCCGATGGCGTACGCCGCCTCGGACTGGCCGCGGGGTACCGCGAGGATGCCGGCCCGGAAGATCTCGGCGAGCACCGAGCCGTTGTACAGGGTGAGGCCGAGGACCAGCGCCCACAGCGTGTCGATGTGCAGCTTGTACTGCAGCGGCACGTAGTAGAAGAAGAAGATCAGGATCAGCAGCGGGATCGCCCGGAACAGCTCGACGACCCAGGTGGCCGGTACCCGGATCAGCGCGTGGTCGCTCAGCCGTGCCGCCGCGAAGACCGCCCCGAAGACCAGCGCCAGCGCGGTGGCGATGACGGCGGCCTTCAGCGTGGCGAGCAGCCCGTTCAGCAGCTCCTGCTGTACCGCCGTGTACTGGAACTGCGTCAGCCGCAGCTCGCTGAACTGGTCGGTCGCGATCAGGCGGTAGGCGACGTAGGCGGCGACGGCCACCACGCCGACGGTCGTCAGCACGGCGATGACGAGGTTGCGGGCCCGCGCCCGGGGCCCCGGCAGGTCGTACAGCACGTCGGTCATCGCGCCACCCCCCACTTGCGCTCGAGCGTGCGCTGCAGCGTCACCAGCGGGGCGATCAGCAGCAGGAAGCCGATGACGATCCAGATCAGGGTCGCGAACTGGTTCTCGCCCCGCTCGGACATGTACTGCGGGATCGCGCCCGCCTCGACCACCGAGAAGCCGGCGGCGATCGTCGTGTTCTTGAGCATCGCGATCAGCACGCTCATCAGGGGCGGCACGATCGAGCGGAACGCCTGCGGCAACACGATCTGGCCCGTCACCTGGGGGAAGGTCATGCCCAGCGCGCGGGCCGCCTCGGCCTGGCCGGGTGACACCGTGTTGACACCGGCGCGCACGACCTCGCAGATGAAGGCCGAGGTGTAGGCGATCAGCGCGACGCAGGCGCTGGGGAAGTACTCCAGGCCGATGTCGAGCTTGGGGCCGGCGAAGACCAGGAATGCGAAGATCAGCGTCAGCGGGGTGTTGCGAAGGACCTGGACGTAGGTCATGCCGACGGCCCGCAGGATCGGCACCGGCGAGACCCGGGCGGCCGCCAGCAGCGTACCCAGCACCAGGCTGCCGATGGCGGAGATCAGGAAGAGCTCGATCGTGGTTTTGAAACCACGCCAGAAGAGTTCACCGTTGTCGGTGAGCGTGTGCAGAAAGGTGTTCATGCGATCCTCACGTCACGCGAAACCCGGTGGCCGCTGCCAGCGGCCACCGGGGTGCGCATCGACCGATCAGTACCGCTCGAGCGGCGGCACGGTCGCCGACGAGCCGGACTTGCCCAGGGTGCCGTCGTAGATCTTCTGCCAGACCCCGTCCTTCTCGGCGGCGGCCAGCGCGTCGTTGACGAAGTCGCGCAGCGCCTTGTCGTCGTGGGCCAGGCCGATGCCGTACTTCTCCTCGCTGAACGGCTTGCCGACCACCTTGAGCTTGCTCGGGTTCTGCGCCGCGTAGCCCTTGAGGATCGCGTCGTCGGTGGTCACCGCGTCAACGCGCTTGTCGAGCAGCTGCGACACGCACTCCGAGTAGGTCTTGAACTCCGAGATGTTGGCGTCCTCGGTCAGCTTCTTGTCACGTACCCGCTGCAGCGGGGTCGAGCCGCTGGCCGAGCAGACCTTCTTGCCCTTCAGCGAGTCCGGGCCGGTGATGGACGAGTCGTCCTTGCGCACCAGCAGGTCCTGACCGGCGATGAAGTACGGGCCGGCGAAGGCGACGTCCGCCTTGCGCTTGTCGGTGATCGAGTAGGTACCGACGTAGTAGTCGATCTCGCCGCCCTTGATCGCGGTCTCGCGGTTGGCGGACGGGATCTCCTTGTACTCGATCTTGTCCTTGGCGACACCGAGCTTGGCGGCGACGAGCTGCGCGATCTCGATGTCGAAGCCGCAGCGGTTGCCGCTGGCGTCCTTGTAGCCGAGGTTCGGCTGGTCGGCCTTCACCCCGACGACCACCTTGCCGCCGGACTTGACCTTGTCGTACGTGGGGCTGCCGGTGAGCGACACGTTGCCCGCCGGGGTGAGGTTGGCGCCCGAGGAGACGCACTGGTCGCCGGTGCCGGCCGCGCCGCTGCTCGCGCCGTTTCCGGGCGTGGCCGTCGGCGTGCCGGACTTGCCGCACGCCGCGAGGCCGAAGCCCAGAGTGGCGATCGCCGCGACCGCCGCCAAACGCTGAACTCGCATTCGTTGTCCTTTCAGTGGGTCAAAACCTTCGAGAGAAAGTCCCGGGCGCGCTCGGTGCGCGGGTTGGCGAAGAACTCCGCGGGGGGCGCCTGCTCCACCAGCTGACCATCGGCCATGAAGATGACCCGGTTGGCGGCGTGCCGGGCGAAGCCCATCTCGTGGGTCACCACGATCATCGTCATGCCGTCGGCGGCCAGCCCTGTCATGACGTCGAGCACCTCGCCGACCATCTCGGGGTCCAGTGCGCTGGTCGGCTCGTCGAACAGCATCGCCTTCGGCTGCATCGCCAGCGCCCGGGCGATCGCGGCCCGCTGCTGCTGGCCGCCGGAGAGCTGTGCCGGTAGCTTGTCGGCCTGGTTGGCGATGCCCACCCGCTCCAGCAGGTCCATCGCCCGCTCGCGGACGACGGCCGTCTTCTCCTTGCGGACCTTGACCGGGCCGAGCGTCACGTTCTCGAGCACGGTCTTGTGGGCGAACAGGTTGAACGACTGGAACACCATGCCGACCTCGCTGCGCAGCCGGGCGAGCGCCCGGCCCTCGGCGGGTAGCGGCGTGCCGTCGAACCGGATCTCGCCGGAGTCGATCGGCTCCAGGCGGTTGATCGAGCGGCACAGCGTCGACTTGCCCGAGCCGGACGGGCCGATCACCACGACCACCTCGCCGCGGTCGACGTTCAGATCCACGTCACGGAGCACGTGCAGGGGGCCGAAGTGCTTGTTGACCTGATCCATGGCGATCAGCGGTCCACCGGTTGACGTCGTCATCTACCCCGCCTTCGTACTGGTCTCGTCGATCGTCATGCCTTGAGGTCACATACGGGTAACACCCTGTATGTCAAGTTCGTTGAGCAGCGTACGGGTTGTCTTGGCGATCTCTGCGACCGCCGCCTCGAACGCCGCCGTGTTGCGGGCCGATGGCTTGCGGAAACCCGAGACCTTGCGGACGTACTGGAGCGCCGCCGCCTCGATGTCGGCCTGGCTCACGTCAGGGGTGAACGGCGGGCGGAGCGTCTTGATACTGCGGCACATTGTTCGTCTCCCGGCCGGGGCGGGTACGCGTGACAACCGTAATGAGTACCAGGCCCGCGCCAGTCGCCTCGGCCGTACGGCGAGATCAGGCGCACAAAACGGCCTTTCAGCCGGTGCCGGCCGGCAAGCGACCCGATCGGACAGCGGCCCGGCCGGGGAAGGGTCTCCCGGAGGATTACCCTTGGTGGTCGATCGGAAGGATGCCAAGAGGGTGCCCAAGAGCTTCAAGGTCGTGACCTACGGCTGCCAGATGAACGCGCACGACTCGGAGCGCATCTCGGGGCTGCTCGAGAGCGCCGGGTACGTGCCCGTCGTCGACGACGAGCAGCCCGACGTCGTCGTGTTCAACACCTGTGCGGTACGGGAGAACGCCGACAACCGCCTGTACGGCAACCTCGGCCACCTGCACCCGGTGAAGAAGGCGCACCCCGGCATGCAGATCGCCGTCGGGGGCTGCCTGGCGCAGAAGGACCGCGGCGAGATCGTCAAGCGGGCGCCGTGGGTGGACGTGGTGTTCGGTACCCACAACATCGGCTCGCTGCCGACGCTGCTGGAGCGGGCCCGGCACAACGCCGCCGCCGAGGTGGAGATCCTCGAGGCGCTCGAGGTGTTCCCGTCCACGCTGCCGACCCGCCGCGAGTCCACGTACGCGGGCTGGGTGTCGATCTCGGTGGGCTGCAACAACACCTGCACCTTCTGCATCGTCCCGGCGCTGCGCGGCAAGGAGAAGGACCGCCGGCCCGGCGAGATCCTTGCCGAGGTCGAGGCGCTGGTGGCCGAGGGCGTCCTGGAGGTCACCCTGCTCGGCCAGAACGTCAACACGTACGGCGTGGAGTTCGGCGACCGGCTCGCCTTCGGCAAGCTGCTGCGCGCCTGCGGCAGCGTCGAGGGCCTGGAGCGGGTGCGCTTCACCTCGCCGCACCCGGCCGCCTTCACCGACGACGTGATCGCGGCGATGGCCGAGACCCCCAACGTCTGCCACCAACTGCACATGCCGCTGCAGTCCGGCTCGGACCGGGTGCTGAAGGCGATGCGCCGGTCCTACCGCACCGATCGGTACCTGGGCATCATCGACCGGGTCCGGGCGGCGATGCCCGACGCGGCGATCACCACCGACATCATCGTCGGGTTCCCGGGGGAGACCGAGGAGGACTTCCAGGGCACCCTGGACGTGGTCCGGGCCGCCCGGTTCGCCAGCGCGTTCACGTTCCAGTACTCCAAGCGCCCCGGCACCCCCGCGGCGACCATGGACGAGCAGGTGCCCAAGGAGGTCGTCCGGGACCGGTACGACCGGCTGGTGGCCTGCCTGGAGGAGATCACCTGGGCGGAGAACTCCAAGCTCGTCGGGCAGACCGTCGAGGTGCTGGTCGCCACCGGCGAGGGGCGTAAGGACGGCGCGACCGGCCGGATGTCCGGACGGGCCCGCGACGGCCGGCTCGTGCACTTCGCCGCGCCAGCGGCGAACGACGGGCCCGGCGCCGCGCCAGCGGCGAACGACGGGCCCGGCGCCGCGCCGGCGGCGAACGACGGGCCCGGCC
>NZ_BOON01000001.1 GCF_016863255.1 Planosporangium mesophilum | reverse complement strand
CTTCGCCGCGCCAGCGGCGAACGACGGGCCCGGCGCCGCGCCAGCGGCGAACGACGGGCCCGGCGCCGCGCCGGCGGCGAACGACGGGCCCGGCCACGGCAATGACAGCATCCGGCCCGGCGACATCGTGCACACCACGATCACGTACGCCGCGCCGCACCACCTCAACGCCGACGGTCCGCTGGTCTCGCACCGGCGCACCCGGGCCGGTGACGTCTGGGCGGCCGGCCACGCCGTGCGTACGCCCGGGGTCTCACTCGGGCTGCCGACGGTGGGCGTACCGGCGCCCGCGAGCACCGCGCCTGCCGCCTGCGGCTGCGACTGATCTCGGTGGGGTTCGGCGCCCCGACCGGGCGCCGAGCCTCACGACTCGTCGAGCAGGTGCCCGCGCAGCGTCTCCACCTCGGCGGAGGTGACCCCGGCCCGCCGTACGTAGGCCTCCACCGAGCAGTACCGTTCGCGCAGCTCGGCCAGGAAGAGGTGCATCGCCTCCCGCGGGCACGGGTTGAGCACCCAGGCCGGCGCGTGCCCCTCCTCCTCGGGCCGGCCGTCGACGCCCCGGCCGTCAACGCCCCGCCCGTCGACGCCCCGGCCGTCGACGCCCCGCCCGTCGACGCCCCGGCCGTCGACGCCCCGGCCGCGCCGCCACTCCCGGAAGCGCCGCTCGGACTCCTGGCTGAGCGCGTAGTCGTCCGCGATGTCGTCGTCGCCGACGCCGAGCAGGCTCAGGGTCAGCGCGGCCAGCACCCCGGTACGGTCCTTGCCGGCCGCGCAGTGGAACACCAGCGGCGTCGAGGCGGAGGCGGCGATCAGTCGCAGCGCCGCCCCGACGCCGTTCCGGCCGGTCAGCCCGCCCTCGGCCATCTCCGCGTACCGGTCCGCCAGGTAGCGCGGCATGTCGTCCGGGCCGAGCGAGTGCTCCGGCCACGGGTCGGCGTGGAAGTTGACGTGGTGGTAGTCCAGCCCCAACGACTCCGCCACCCGGCCGTCCGCGTCCAGCTCGTCCGGGCGCCGGAGGTCGAGCACGGTACGGACGCCGAGCGCGGCGAACCCCTCGAAGTCATCCTCCGTCAGCCGGTGCAGCGCGTCCGAGCGGTACAACCGCCGCAGGCGAACCGCCCGGCCGTCGCCAGCGCGGTAGCCGCCGAGATCACGGAAGTTGAAGACTGTGGAGAACGGAACGACGCGTTCGGCGGTTGTCACAGTTTCCGACCGTAGCGTGTATCGGTCAGCTGCTGTGCTCCGCGAGCGCGAGGAAGTTCCGCTTGGACTCCAGCGCCTGCTGTGCCTCCTTGATTCGCCGCGCGTCGCCGGCCGCCTGCGCCTTGGCCAGCCGCTGCTCGGCTTCGGCCACCTGCTCGCGCATCTGCGCCAGCAGCGGGCTCGCCTCCGGCGGGGTGCGCCGCCACGCGGCGTCCATGGCGTGCTTGACCCGGTCCTCGACCACCCGTAGCCGCCGGTCCAGGCCGGTAGCCGCGTCGCGGGGGACCCGCCCGATGTCGTGCCACTGGCCCTGGATCTCGCGCAGCTTGTTCTGCGCGGCCCTCGGGTCGGCGTCGACGTCGAGCGCCTCGGCCTGCGCCAGTAGTTCCTGCTTACGCTCCAGGTGGCCGCGCTGCTCGGCGTCACGGGCGGAGAAGACCTCGCTGCGGCGGCTGAAGAAGGCGTCCTGGGCGGCCCGGAACTTCTCCCAGAGCCGCTGCTCGGCCTCCTTCGACGCGCGCGGCGCCGTCTTCCACTCGCCCATCAGCTCCTTGAGGCGCGCGGCGGTGGCGTTCCACTCCGTGGAGTCCGACAGCGCCTCGGCCTCGGCGACCAGCTCTTCCTTGCGGGTCTGGGCCTGCTTGCGGGTCGCGTCGAGGATGGCGAAGTGCGCGCCGCGGCGGCGGGTGAACCCGTCCCGGGCGGCCGCGTACCGCTTCCACAGCTCGCCGTCGGTCTTCTTGTCGACGCCGTGGATGGTCTTCCACTCGTCGAGGATCTCCTTGAGCCGGTCGCCGGCGGTCTTCCAGCCGGTCGCCTCGGCCCCGATCTTCTCGGCCTCCTCGACCAGGGCGGTCTTGCGGGCCACCGCCTCGGCGCGGGCCGCGTCGCGGGCCGCGCGCGCCGCGCCGGCCTTCTCCTCGGCGATCGTGGCGAGCTTGTCCAGGCGGGCCGCCAGGCCGTCGACGTCACCGACGACGTGCGCGGTGTCCAGGCCGGACCGCAGGCGGCGGATGCTGCTCAGCGAGTGGGTGGCGTCGGCGGTGCCACTTCCCAGGCGGGCCTCGATGAGGTCCACCTCGGTGGCCAGGTCGGCGAAGCGCCGCGCGAAGTGGGCGAGCCCCTCCTCGGGGGTGCCGGCCTGCCACGATCCGACGACGCGCTCGCCCGCCGCCGTCTTGAGGTAGACCGTGCCGTCGGCGTCGACTCGACCGAAGGCCGTCGGGTCGCTCATGCCGCCACCTCGCTCAGCTCGGCCTCGGCATGAGGCTCGAACACACCGAGCCTCCCGATCTGCTCGAACCGCTCACTCATGTGCCCATCCTCGTCTTCCCGGCGCCCGTGGGTTCGGCTAACCCTCGATGTCGCCGCCGTCGCGCAGCCGTGTTCATTCGTTCAGGGCCTCATTGTCACAGGTCCGACCCCGTCCGCGTCGAGCGGCCGCAGCCGAACCGTGACTTTTGCTGTCGGGTTGGTGTCGCTTCGCTCCCGCCCGGTCCGGTACGGATCAGGTGAAGACACCCGATACCGTTTTCAGCGTGCCCCTCGTCGCCGCCGTCTGCCCAGAGCCGCCGCTCCCAATCCCCGGTTACGCCCCCGGTATCGCCGAAATCGCCAAGCGGGGTGCCGGACCGGCTCGACAGTGGCGGGTGGCGGTGGGTATCGCTTCCCGGGTACGGGAGTTGTCGTCACGGTACCGCGATTCGCCCGTCCTGTGTGGTGGGAGAACCGGTGGCGGCGTCGGGGGAGGACGACGGTGACGCCACGGCGCGGGCCGGTGATCGCGGTCGTCGGGCCGACCGCCGCCGGCAAGTCGGCCCTGAGCCTCGCGCTCGCGCACGCCCTCGACGGAGAGGTCGTCAACGCGGACTCCATGCAGCTGTACCGGGGCATGGACATCGGTACCGCGAAGCTGACGCCGGCCGAGCGGGAGGGCGTACCGCACCACGTTCTGGACATCTGGGACGTGACCGAGCCGGCCAGCGTCGCGGTGTACCAGGAGCTGGCCCGTGCGGCGATCGACGACGTACTGGCCCGTGGCCGGGTACCGCTGCTGGTCGGCGGCTCGGGGCTGTACGTGCGGGCGGTCCTGGAGGAGTTCGAGTTTCCCGGCACCGACCCGGTGCTGCGCGCGGAGCTGGAGGCGGAGCTGGCCGCCTCCGGCCCGGCGCCGCTGTACGCCCGGCTCGCCGTCGCCGACCCGGTCGCCGCCGAGCGGATCCTGCCGACCAACGGCCGGCGCATCGTCCGCGCCCTGGAGGTGATCTCGCTGACCGGCGGGCGGTTCACCGCCGCGCTGCCGGAGCAGCCCCGACCGTACTACGACTCCTGCCAGCTCGGCGTGGACCTGGCCTCGGAGCCGCTCGACGAGCGGATCGCGGTGCGTGTCGACCACATGTGGGCCGCCGGCCTGGTCGACGAGGTACGTGCGCTGGAGGCCCGTGGCTTGCGCGAAGGGCTGACCGCCGGCCGGGCCCTCGGCTACCACCAGGTGCTGCGCTTTTTCGACGGTACGTGCCCGGAGGAGGCGGCCCGGGACGAGACGGTACGGGCCACCCGCCGCTTCGTACGCCGCCAGCGGTCCTGGTTCCGTCGTGACCCTCGCATCCGGTGGTTCGACGCGGCCGACCCGGATTTCGCGCGGAAGACCCGCGAGGCGGCGTCGGCATTCGTCGCGGTGTCATGATGACGGGCGTGCTACTCGACGACGCGGCGTTGGACTACGCCAAGGGACACGGGACCGGCAACGACTTCGTCATTCTTCCGGACCCCCAGGGGCGGCTGCCGCTCACGCCGAGGCTGGTCGCCGCGCTGTGTGACCGGCGTCGCGGCATCGGCGCCGACGGCGTGCTGCGGGTGGTCCGGGCCGAGGCGCACCCCGACGCGGCCCGGTACGCCGGTGAGGCCGAGTGGTTCATGGACTACTGGAACGCCGACGGCACGCACGCCGAGATGTGCGGCAACGGCGTACGGGTGTACACGCGGTACCTGGTGGAGGCCGGTCTCGCCGCCGGCGGCGAGATGACGGTGGCGACCCGGGCCGGCGTCGTGCGGACGGTGGTCGGCCCCGACGAGATCGCCACGGGCCTGTCGAAGCCCCGCCTGTACGGGCAGAGCGTGGCCCGGGTGGAGGCGCGCCGCTACGTCGGTGAGTCCGTCGACGTCGGCAACCCGCACCTGGTCTGCCGGGTGGCCGACATCCCGGCGCTGGCCGCTCTCGACCTGTCGACCTCGCCGGAGTTCAGTGACGCGGACTTCCCGGCCGGCGTCAACGTGGAGTTCTCCGCGCCGGCCGTCCCGCTGCCCGGGGTCGACCTGCACGTCCGCATGCGCGTGTACGAGCGGGGCTCGGGGGAGACGCTGTCGTGCGGCTCGGGCGCCTGCGCGGTGGCCGCCGTGGCCCTCGCGGACGCGGGCCTTTCCACCGGCCGGGTCGCGGTGGACGTGCCCGGTGGGCGCCTCACGATCGTCCTCGACGAGGAGGCGTGCTGGCTGATGGGCCCGGCGGTGATCGTGGCGACCGGCACCGTCGACCCGGGCGCCCTCGACGTGCGGTTGCCGGACGTGGACAGCCGCGAGGCCGCCGCCTAGCTGTTCCGCGGCCCGGAACGGGCGCAGTATGGCCGAGACTGCTGCCATCCACGAGGGATGGCAGCAGTCTCGGCGCATCTGCGAGGATCTTGACGAGCCGCTCAGGTCACGAGACGGACGGGTCCGGTACGACCGGTGCGTGGTCGATGGTGGCGCGCAGGCCGTCGGCGGGCGTCTCGGACCGGTAGCCGTCGCCGGTGAACGGCTCCTCGCCCTTGGCCACCGCGCGGACCGCCGCGGCGACCGCCGGCGCCACCCGCGCGTCGAACACGCTGGGCACGATCACGCTGGCGTTGAGCTTGTCCGCGCCGACGGTGTCCGCGATGGCCCGTGCCGCCGCGAGCCCCATGTCGTCGGTGTACGCCCGCGCCTGCGCGTCGAGCATCCCGCGGAACACGCCGGGGAAGGCCAGTACGTTGTTGATCTGGTTGGGCTGGTCGGAGCGGCCGGTGGCCACGATCGCCGCGTGCTCGCGCGCCGCCCGCGGGTCCACCTCGGGGTCGGGGTTGGCCAGGGCGAACACGATCGAGTCCGGCGCCATCGTGGCGATGTCGTCGCCGGTGAGCAGGTTGGGCGCGCTCACCCCGATGAAGACGTCGGCGCCCCGGATCGCGCCGCGCAGGTCGCCGGCGTAGTTGTCGCGGTTGGTGTTCTCCACCAGCCACTGCCACGACTCGCTCAGCCCGGACATGCCCCGGTGCAGGGCTCCCGGCCGGTCGGTCGCGATCAGGTCCCCGACGCCCTGCCGGAGCAGCAGCTTCATGATCGCGGTACCCGCCGCGCCGGAGCCCGAGACCACCACGCGTACGTCGGCCAGTCGCTTGCCGACCACCCGCAGCGCGTTGGTGAGCGCGGCGAGCACGCAGATCGCGGTGCCGTGCTGGTCGTCGTGGAAGACCGGGATGTCGAGCATCTCCCGCAGCCGCGCCTCGATTTCGAAGCAGCGCGGGGCGGCGATGTCCTCCAGGTTGATCCCGCCGTACGCGGGCGCGATCGCCTTCACGATGTTGACGATCTCGTCGGTGTCCTTGGTGTCCAGCACGACCGGCCAGGCGTCGACTCCGGCGAACCGTTTGAACAGGGCCGCCTTGCCCTCCATGACGGGCAGCGCGGCGGCCGGGCCGATGTCGCCGAGCCCGAGGACGGCCGTGCCGTCCGTGACCACCGCCACCGTGTTGCGCTTGATCGTCAGGCGGCGGGCGTCCTCGGGGTTCTCGGCGATCGCCAGGCAGACCCGGGCGACGCCCGGCGTGTACGCCCGCGACAGCTCGTCGCGGGTACGCAGGGCGACCTTGGGATGCACCTCGATCTTGCCACCGAGGTGCAGCAGGAACGTGCGGTCGGAGACCTTGCGGACCTCGACCCCGTCCATCGCCTCCAGCGAGCCCACGACCTGGTCGGCGTGGACGGCGTCAGCGGTGTCGCAGGTGAGGTCGGCGATGACGTGGGTGTGGTCGGAGTCGACCACGTCGAGGGCGGTGACGACGGCGCCCGCTTCGCCGACGGTTGTGGTCAGTCGGCCGATCGCGGAGGCGTCCGCGGTCACGGCGACCCGGATGGTGATGGAGAACCCGGCACTGGGAAGACGACGAACGGTCACGGCGTTCTATTTTGAGGCCATCCGGCCAGGTCGCAACCTCCACCCCACCCGTATTCATATTCGTTTCATGGGGTACAGGGGCTGTAGGCGCCGCGGTGGCCCGGTAATTGCGGGTGCGACGGCCGAAACGACATGACACGATCGGAAGCGATGCGAGAACCAAACGTGAAATCTATGTACGACCTCGATCTGGACCTTGAGTCGATCGAGAAGTTCAAGGACGCGGAGTTCGACGACGCGACAACCGGTGAGCTCGAGCTCGAGGAGCGCCACGCGCTACGCCGGGTCGCCGGTCTGTCGACCGAGCTGTCCGACATCACCGAGGTTGAGTACCGGCAGCTGCGGCTGGAGCGGGTCGTCCTGGTGGGCGTCTGGACCGACGGTACGTCCGCGGACGCCGACAACAGCCTCACCGAGCTCGCGGCCCTGGCCGAGACGGCCGGTTCGGAGGTGCTCGACGGGCTGGTCCAGCGCCGTAACCGGCCCGACCCCGCCACCTACATCGGCCGGGGCAAGGTCGCCGACCTGCGCGACGTCGTCGTCGCCACCGGCGCCGACACGGTGATCTGCGACGGTGAGCTCTCGCCGTCCCAGCTGCGCAATCTTGAGGAGAAGGTCAAGGTCAAGGTCATCGACCGGACCGCCCTGATCCTGGACATCTTCGCCCAGCATGCCAAGAGCAAGGAGGGCAAGGCCCAGGTCGAGCTGGCCCAGCTGCAGTACCTGCTGCCCCGCCTGCGGGGTTGGGGTGAGGCGATGAGCCGGCAGGCCGGTGGTTCGGCCAGCGGTAACGGCGGCGTGGGTCTGCGTGGTCCCGGTGAGACCAAGCTGGAGACCGACCGCCGGCGCATCCGTACCCGCATCTCCCGGCTCAAGCGTGAGATCGCGGGCATGGCCACGGTGCGTGAGACGAAGCGGGCCGGGCGCCGCGAGCGGCGGGTACCGAGCGTCGCGATCGCCGGCTACACCAACGCCGGCAAGTCCAGCCTGATCAACCGGCTGATCGGCGCCGGGCTGCTGGTGGAGAACGCCCTGTTCGCCACGCTGGACACCACGACGCGTCGGAGCCGGGCGGCCGACGGCCGGATCTACACGCTGTCCGACACCGTCGGGTTCGTCCGGCACCTGCCGCACCAGCTCGTCGAGGCCTTCCGCTCCACCCTGGAGGAGGTGGCCGAGGCCGACCTGGTCCTGCACGTGGTCGACGCGAGCCACCCCGACCCGGAGGGGCAGGTCCGGGCCGTCCGCGAGGTGCTGGCGGACGTCGGCGCCGACAAGGTGGCCGAGCTGCTCGTGGTCAACAAGATCGACGCGGCCGACGAGGAGACGTTGCTGCGGCTCAAGCGGGAGTGGCCGGAGGCCATCTTCGTGTCCGCGCGGAGCGGCGCCGGCCTGGCCGACGTCCAGACCGCCGTCGAGGACCGGCTGCCGTGGCCGGCCGTCGAGGTGCACGCCTGCGTACCGTACGACCGGGGCGACCTGGTGGCGCGCGTGCACTCCACCGGTGAGGTCCTCTCGACGGAGCACACCAGCGACGGTACGGTCCTGCATGTCCGGGTGGCCGAGGGCCTCGCGGCCGAGCTGGCCCCGTACGCGCTGATCGGCCGATCCGTGGCTGGCCATGTGGCGTAGTTGAGGGCGGGCCGTACCCCGAATGGTGAAACCCTCTGCCAGACTAGTGCGATGCGACGCGTCGGGCTGGTGGCTGCAGGGGTATGGGTTGCCGTTTTCGGACTGGTGACCCCGGCCGTCGCCGAGCCCAGCCCGACGGCCGCCGCCACCGGGGCGGGCGGCGAGAACGTGTGCACCCTGACCGACAGCCGGCTGACCGGCCTGACCGGGCTGGTCGCGCTCGACGACGGCGGGTACGCGGCGGTCAACAGCGTGCCCGACCAGCAGGCCGGGATGCGGATCTTCTACCTGGACAGCAAGTGCAAGTTGAGCCGCTCGGTGCCCTACGGCAACAACCCGGCCCGCGACCCGCAGGACCTGGCGGTCGCCTCGGACGGTGCGCTGTGGGTCGCCGACACCGGCGACAACACCAGCAACAAGGCCGAGCGGCGGGACACCATCGCGCTGTGGCGGGTGCCGCCCGGAGGCGGGAACCCGGTCATCCACCGCCTCTCGTACCCGGACGGCGCGCACGACGCCCGGGCCGTGCTGTTCGGCCCGGACGACACGCCGGTCATCGTCACCAAGGAGTCGTCCGGCACCGCGGCGATCTACCAGCCGTCCGAGCCGCTGCAGGCGAACAACAGGCAGGGCGTACCGCTCAAGAAGGTCGGCACGTGGCAGCCCAAGCGCACCAACACCCCCAACTTCCTCTCGGTGACCGGCCGGGTCCTGGTGACGGGTGCGGCCCGGTCGCCCGACCGTAAGCGGATCGCGCTGCGCACCTACTCCGACGCGTACGAGTGGGACGTGCCAGACGGCGATGTGGTCAAGGCGCTCACGACCGGCAAGCCCCGGCTGACCACCCTGACCGGTGCCGACGGGCAGGGCGAGGCCAACGGCGAGGCGCTCGCGTACAGCGCGGACGGCAAGTCGTTCCTGACCACCTCCGGGCAGGCGGGGATCAAGATCCAGCGGTACAAGCCGGCGTCCACGCCGGCCGAAGCCGTCCCGGTGGCCGGCTCGCAGGCAGACAAGCCGGCGGACACCCGCTCGTGGTTCCAGAAGTTCTCGCTGTCGGACCTGGTCTACATCGTGGCCGGGGTCGGTGTCCTGGGCCTCCTGCTGGCCGTGATCGGCGTGATCGGCATCCGGCGCTCCCGCAAGGCGCGGCGCGCGGCGGCGGCCGAGGCGGGCCCGGCGGAGACCCCGGGTAAGGGTGGCGGCGGTCCGCAGAAGGGCGGCGGCGGCCCGCGGCCCCCGGCCCCGAACGCTCCTCCGGCCTTCCCCGACGCCGGGCCTCCCGCCTTCCCCGACCCGAGACGGCAGCAGGGCCGGGTCGTGGTCGGGCCGCCGGCGCCGCCGCCGGTCGACCCCCGCGCGGGCGGGCGGCGGCGCCCTCATCCCGGTCAAGGTCCCGCTGATGGCGGCAGGGTGTACGGCGGGCGCCCACATCCGCAGGCCGGCTACGAGCAGCCCGGCTTCGACCGGCGTACCGGGCCGCAGCAGTACTCGCAGCCGGGCTACCACCCGGACTACGGCGACGGGCGTTACTAACCCGAGCGCCTCCAGAAACGACATCGGGGTGGCGGTCACACCGCCACCCCGATTTTCTCGTCGTCGTCAGATCCGGCGCAGCACCGCGACGACCCGGCCCAGGATCGTGGCGTCGTCGCCCGCGATCGGGTCGAAGGCCTCGTTGTGCGGGATCAGCCAGACGTGCCCGTCGCGCTTGCGGTACGTCTTGACGGTCGCCTCGCCGTCGAGCATCGCCGCGACGATCTCGCCGTTGTCGGCCGTCGGCTGCTGGCGCACGGCGACCCAGTCGCCGTCGCAGATGGCCGCGTCGATCATGGAGTCGCCCTTGACCTGGAGTAGGAAGAGGGTGCCCTCACCGACGAGCTCGCGGGGGAGTGGGAAGACGTCCTCCACGGCCTGCTCGGCGAGGATCGGACCGCCGGCCGCGATGCGGCCGAGCATGGGCACGTACGCCGGGGTCGGCCGGGCGGCGCGCGCGGCCTCCTCCTGGTCGGCGGCGAACTCGCTCGGCGGGCGCACGTCGACCGCGCGCGGCCGGTTGGGGTCGCGGCGCAGGTAGCCCTTCCGTTCGAGCTCCTTGAGCTGGTAGGCCACGCTAGACGGGGAGACCAGCCCCACCGCCTCGCCGATCTCGCGGACGCTCGGCGGGTAGCCGTTGCGGTCGACCGCGCTCCGGATGAACTCCAGGATCCGCCGCTGGCGCTGGGTCAGGTCGTCCGCGACCAGGTCGGGGAACGCGGTGACGACCGCGGCCACGGGGCGCATCTCCGGCTGGCCACCGGTCTGGCCGGAACGGGCGCGCCGTCCGGGACGCTTGTGCGCGCCCGCGCGGCGCGGGGGAGGCGTGTGGTCAGGGGTGACGCCATGCTCGGGACCAGGGTCCCGGCCTTCGGTCGGGCGCCCGCTCGCGGGGTCGTCGGTGGCCACGTCCATCCTCCCTTGTCGCATCCTGGGCAGCGGGTGGGGGCCCGGGCCCGCAGTGCGTGATCGATGTGCGGACGACCGTAACGCCACGCCCCGACAGTTTCAAACATCTGTACGATTCCGCGCGGCGTGTCGCGGCCGGGAAGGTCGACACCGGTGATCACTTCTGATACACCATCGTACGTCTGTTCGAGTGCGTATGTGCGGCGGACGCCACCAGCGACCGAATCGCTCCCCGCGCGTTAGACACCCGGCGTCACGAACGAGACGCGCGACACCCCGAACGCATCGGGCGAGTTAACTTGCGAACGATCGGCGCAGCGCCTAACGTCAACCCCTAGATGTAGTAGTTACATGGGTGTAAGTCGTCCACAGGTTGGGGTCGACCACCCACAGTTCATTCACAGGTTATGCACAGTGGCGCCCCCGGTTGGGTAGGTGTCGCTGTGTTCGGCGTGCCCGCGATCGCCCACGAGAGGCTCGAAGACCATGCGCTGCCCGTACTGTCGGCACCCGGACTCCCGGGTCGTCGACTCGCGCGAGGCCGAGGACGGTCAGCTCATCCGCCGCCGTCGCTCCTGCCCGGAGTGCGGCCGCCGGTTCACGACGGTCGAAGAGGCAGTCCTCGCGGTGGTCAAGCGCAGCGGGGTCACCGAGCCGTTCAGCCGCTCGAAGATCATCACCGGGGTGCGCAAGGCGTGCCAGGGCCGGCCCGTCGACGACGACGCGCTCGCCGTGCTGGCCCAGCGGGTCGAGGAGGCCGTCCGGGCGCGGGGCGCCGCCGAGGTGCCCAGCCACGACGTGGGGCTGGCCATCCTCGGACCGTTGCGCGAGCTCGACGAGGTGGCGTACCTGCGGTTCGCAAGCGTTTACCGCTCGTTCGACTGCCTGGGGGACTTCGAGCGCGAGATCTCTGTGCTGAGGGCGGACCGGGAGCGGGCGGACCGAAAGCAAGCGGACCGGGAGGCCGGGCACGAGGTCGCGGGAGCCGTGAGCGGCTGACGCGGTGCGCCGTTCGCGGCGGCGCGCAACCCGGTCGCCCGGGTCAGGACGGCGAGACGTCAGGAAAGACAGGCAGTACGAGGACCACACCGACGACAGCACACGGGTCGTCGCAGGGGACCATTTCACACGATGGTGGGGGAAGGCATGACAGAGGCAGTACGCACGTCGTCGGGTAAGGCGCGCGGGGGGAACGGTGCGCGCGCCAACGGCGCCGGCAAGGCGACCGCCGCCCGCGGACTGCGGGTCGAGCGGGTGTGGACCACCGAGGGTGTCCACCCGTACGACGAGGTGACCTGGGAGCGTCGCGACGTCGTGATGACGAACTGGCGGGACGGCTCGATCAACTTCGAGCAGCGGGGGGTGGAGTTCCCCACCTTCTGGAGCGTCAACGCCGCGAACATCGTCACCACGAAGTACTTCCGCGGCGCCGTGGGCACGGCTGCGCGCGAGTGGTCCCTCAAGCAGCTCATCGACCGGGTGGTCAAGACGTACCGCGCCGCCGGTGAGGAGCACGGGTACTTCGCCAGCCGCGAGGATGCCAACGTCTTCGAGCTCGAGCTGACCTGGATGCTGCTGCACCAGGTGTTCAGCTTCAACTCACCGGTCTGGTTCAACGTCGGTACCGCCTCGCCGCAGCAGGTCAGCGCCTGCTTCATCCTGTCGGTCGACGACTCCATGGACTCGATCCTCGACTGGTACAAGGAAGAGGGTCTGATCTTCAAGGGCGGTTCGGGCTCCGGCGTGAACCTGTCGCGCATCCGCTCCTCGAAGGAGCTGCTGTCGTCCGGCGGCACCGCCTCCGGCCCGGTCAGCTTCATGCGGGGCGCCGACGCCAGCGCCGGCACCATCAAGTCCGGTGGTGCCACCCGGCGGGCGGCCAAGATGGTCATCCTCGACGTCGACCACCCCGACATCCAGGAGTTCGTCCAGACGAAGGCGCGCGAGGAGGACAAGATCCGCGCGCTCCGCGACGCCGGCTTCGACATGGACCTGGGCGGCCACGACATCGTCAGCGTCCAGTACCAGAACGCCAACAACTCGGTGCGCGTCTCCGACGACTTCATGCGCGCGGTCGAGAACGGTGACGGCTTCGACCTGCGCGGTCGCCTGGACGGCGAGGTGATCGAGACCGTCGACGCCAAGGAGCTGTTCCGGGCGATCGGAAAGGCGGCGTGGGAGTGCGCCGACCCGGGCCTGCAGTACGACGACACGATCAACGACTGGCACACCTGCCCGGAGACCGGCCGGATCACCGCGTCCAACCCGTGCAGCGAGTACCTGCATCTGGACAACTCGTCCTGCAACCTGGCCAGCCTCAACCTGATGAAGTTCCTGCGCTCCGACGGCTCCTTCGAGGTCGAGAAGTTCGTCAAGTCGGTGGAGTTCGTCATCACCGCGATGGACATCTCGATCTGCTTCGCGGACTTCCCGACGGAGAAGATCGGCGAGACCACCCGCGCCTACCGCCAGCTCGGCATCGGGTACGCGAACCTGGGCGCGCTGCTCATGGCCAGCGGCCTGGCGTACGACTCCGACGCGGGCCGGTCCCTGGCCGCCGCGATCACCAGCCTGATGAACGGCACCGCCTACCGCCGCTCGGCGGAGATGGCCGGCGTCGTCGGCGCGTACGACGGGTTCGCCCGCAACGCCAAGCCGCACGCGCGGGTCATGCGCAAGCACGCCGCCGCCAACGACGCGATCCGTGCGCTCGGCACGGTCGACGCCACGATCCTCGAGGAGTCGACCAAGCAGTGGCAGGAGTGCCTCGCGGTCGGTGAGAAGAACGGCTGGCGCAACTCGCAGGCCAGCGTGCTCGCCCCGACCGGCACCATCGGCCTGATGATGGACTGCGACACCACCGGGGTGGAGCCGGACCTGGCGCTGGTCAAGTACAAGAAGCTGGTCGGCGGCGGCTCGATGCAGATCGTCAACCAGACCGTGCCGCGGGCCCTGCGCAACCTGGGTTACCAGGAGGAGCAGGTCGAGGCGATCGTCGAGTACATCTCGGAGCACGGCCACGTCGTCGACGCGCCGGGCCTGCGGCCGGAGCACTACAGCGTGTTCGACTGCGCCATGGGCGAGCGGGCGATCGCGCCGATGGGGCACGTGCGGATGATGGCGGCGATCCAGCCGTTCATCTCCGGCGCGATCTCGAAGACGGTGAACATGCCGGAGTCGGCCACCGTCGAGGAGGTCGAGAAGATCTACTTCGAAGGCTGGAAGCTCGGCCTCAAGGCGCTGGCGATCTACCGCGACAACTGCAAGGTCGGCCAGCCGCTCTCCAACGCCAAGCCGGCGAAGAAGGAGGAGCCGGCCGCGGTCGCGGTCGTGACTCCGGAGCCGCAGAAGGTCATCGAGTACCGGCCGGTGCGCAAGCGGCTGCCCAAGAAGCGGCCCAGCGAGACGGTGTCGTTCTCGGTCGGCGGCGCCGAGGGTTACCTGACCGCGTCGTCCTACCCGGACGACGGCCTCGGTGAGGTCTTCCTCAAGATGTCCAAGCAGGGCTCGACCCTGGCCGGCGTGATGGACGCCTTCTCGGTCGCCATCTCCATCGGCCTGCAGTACGGCGTGCCGCTGGAGACCTACGTCAGCAAGTTCACCAACATGCGGTTCGAGCCGGCCGGTATGACCGACGACCCGGACATCCGCATGGCCTCGTCGGTGGTCGACTACGTCTTCCGCCGGCTCGCCCTGGACTTCCTGCCGTTCGACAAGCGTGCCGAGCTGGGCATCCTGACGGCGGCGGAGCGGACCGCCCAGCTGCGCGAGGAGAACGGCGAGGCGCCGGTCGACCTGACCGAGATGGCGTCGTCCGCGCCGGTGGAGAAGCCGGCCGCGGCGGCTCCGGTCAAGGAGGAGCCGCCGGCCCCGACTGCCGCTGTCGCTCCGGCCAAGGCGGCGCACTCCTCGACGGAGCTGCTGGAGCTGGTCCAGGGCATGGCGGCCGACGCGCCGCTCTGCTTCACCTGCGGTACCAAGATGCGGCGGGCCGGTAGCTGCTACGTCTGCGAGGGCTGCGGCTCGACCAGCGGCTGCAGCTGACAGCCTCATAGGTGACGGGGGAGCCGGGCGTTGCCCGGCTCCCCTTTCGTCTCCGGTGGATCTTCGTCAGTGCGCGGGATTGCGCGTGTGCGACCGCGTGCCCAGCTGACGCCAGTCGTCCTCGGCCACGTCGACGCCGTAGTGCTCGGCCGCGGCCCTGATGTTGGCGAACGCCTGGTCGCGTTCCGCGTCGGTGACGTCCTGCACCTGGTCGAAGCGGGCCAGGGCGTTGCGTACGTGCGAGGCGTCCGTCAGCGGCTCCTTGCGCTTGCCCGGGAAGGCGTACGCGCTGTCCGGCAGTTCCTTGCGCTCGGCCGTGGACAAGTCTCCGTGCTCCTCGTGGGGCGCCCACGTCGTCTTCATGTCAGTCACATGCCCGTCCGGGGCGACAGCCACACGTTGTTACCCAACTCTCTCCACAAGCACGCCGGAATTGGTCGAAGTCGGCGGCATCCGGCCGATTGTCCGGCGTGAACTGGATCTTGCGCAGGTTGCGTGCGGTTGTGGCCTCGGCCCTGGTGCTGACCGTTGGCTTTCTGGTGCTTCGGCAGATCACAACGAGCGCCTTCGACGGTATCGAGGCGCGCCAGGTGGCGCAGGATTCGGACCGGCTGCGCATCGCGCTGGAGGGGCAGGCTCGGGTACTCACCAACTACGCGGTCGTCAACGCGGAGTGGGACAACACCTACGACGAGGTCGCCGCCTCCGACCGGGAGAGCTTCAGCTCCGACCTGCCGGCCGACCAGCTTCACAAGACCCTCGGTATCGACGCGCTGTTCGGTGTCGGCCCCGACGGCACTCTCCATACCGGTGGAATCGCCACCAGTGACGCGTACGCGCCGCCGCCGGCCGACCTGGGCGCACCGGCCGTACTGACCAAGCTCGCCAGCACCGATATGCCGCTCGGGACCGCTCGCTGTGGCGTGGTCTCCACCTCGGTGGCGCCGTTCATCTTCTGCAGTTCACCCATCTACCGCTCGGACGGCAGCGGACCGCCCGCCGGCAGCCTCGTCGCTCTGAAAGCGCTCGGCGCCGACGGCCTTGCCCTCCTGGGCAAGCAGGTCAATCTGCCGTTGAAGAACGTCGCCGGTATCCGTGCCGGCAGCAAGGCCCAGTCCTCGTTGGCCAGCAATCTCGGCACCATCGCCGTGCACACGACAGCCACGAGCGGCAACCAGATCGCCGTCGACGCCGCGATCCCCACGGTCAACGGTTCTCCCGTCGTCATCGAGTCGCTGCGGGACCGGCCGATCCACCAGGTCGCCAACGACACGGCCGTGAAGATCTTCGTATTGATGGGGATCGCCACCGTCGGCCTCATCATCGCCGTCGTGTTGCTGGTGAACCGCGGTATCCGGACCCGGGTGGGCCCGCTACGGCGCACGACCGAGGCGGTGATCGCCTCCGGCGACCGGAGCCTGCGCGTCGGCATGACCGGCAAAGGCGACATCCCGGCACTGGCAGCCGCGATCGACCAGATGCTCGACGCGATGGCCGCGCAAGACGCCCAGCTTCAGGCCGAACAGGCCACCCGCGAGGAGGAACTCGCCCGCACCTTCAGCGAGCGGCAGCGCCTCGAACAGGAGACGCGCGAGCAGGCGCAGCACGCGATCACGCAGACCACGACGCTCGTCAGCGATCGGCTAGCCGAGGTGGTCGGGCAGGTGGACGCCGCCCGTACCACGACGCTCGACATCGACGACCGGGTCGAGACCGCTCACGCGGCGACCCAACGAATGGTCGACGAGGCCCGTCAGGCCGACCAGCTCGTCACCGACCTCACCGCCAGCCTCCGCCGGATAGGTGGCATCGCCGAGTTGATCGCGGGCGTCGCCACCCAGACCAACCTCCTTGCGCTCAACGCGACGATCGAAGCCGCGCGCGCCGGCGAGGCGGGTCGCGGGTTCGCGGTCGTCGCCGGCGAGGTGAAGGCGCTGGCCACCACCACGTCGCAGTCCACTGGGGACATCACGACGATGCTCGCGGAGTTGGAGGGGCAGATGGTCACCGTGTCGGCGGCCATCACCGCCATGACTGACGGCATAGCGGCCATCGACCACACCACAACCGGCGTCCGCGAGGCCTCCGAACAACAACGCCAGGTTGTCGAACGACTCGGCCGACAGGTCGAGGAGGCGATGGACCGGGTCCGCACCATCAACCAGACGACCCGCTGACACCTCGCAGTACTGCGTGAGCCCGCGCCAGGGTCATGCGCGACACCACGATCTGTCGACTGTGGATACACGAACCGTAGCGATGTGTGTACGCTCTATACACCATTAGTACTAAGTGGACAAGTCAATATGCTATTGAACACATCGTATTAATGATTGCCGACTGCGCGTTTAGGCAATATCAGTCTGCATGGCGACACCACGGCACGATCCCCAAGAAATAGGCGGAAACGAATCAAAGCCCCGCGTCGCCACGCTGGCCCAGATCGCACGGACCGCGCTGCGCGAGTTCGCGGAGTTCACCGGGCTCGATCCCATGGCCATGACCGGCGCGAGGCCGGACGGCGACGGATGGTCGTTCCTCGTCGACGTCACAGAGCTCGAGCGCATCCCCGCCACCAGCAGCGTGATGGCCACCTACCGCGTCGACGCCGACAGCGAGGGGCACATCACCTCGTACGAGCGACTGCGTCGCTTCTCGCGGAACGCCACGGACGCGTCATGAGTCCAGAGCCACGAAGCAAGTACGCCGTCACGCCGGCCCGCGCCGGCGGCCAGAGCTCGGGCTCCCTGGCCGACATCCTCGAACGCGTCCTCGACCGGGGAGTGGTCATCGTCGGCGACATCGTGGTCGGTGTCGTGAACGTCGAGCTGCTGACCCTGAAGGTACGGCTCCTCGTCGCCTCCGTGGACACCGCCAAGGAGATGGGGATCGACTGGTGGATGAACGACCCCTCACTGAGTTCGAAGGCGGCCCGGGAGCGCGACCAGCTCCAGGCTGAGAACCGCGAACTGCGCTCCCGCCTGGAAGCGCTGGAGCGCAGCCTCGGTCAGGCGGAGCCGTCATGACCCCCGAGCGCGCCCTGTACGTGTACGCCGCCGTGCCGGGCGATGCCGCGCTCGACGCGTTGCGCGGGGTCGGTGACGAACCCGTCGGGGTGCTCAGCGCCGACGGCCTCGGGCTCGTCGTCAGCGAGGTGACGACGGCCGACCTGGCGGCGGTCACTGACGAGTCCGCCGACCCGCGGCTGGTGGGTGACCTGGCGCAGCGCCACGACCTCGTCGTGCGTGCCGTCGCCGCGTCGGCCGGCGCGACGCTTCCGTTCCGGATCGGGACCGTGGTGACGGACCGGCAGGCCGCGTACCGGTTTCTGGGCTCCCGCGCGGCCGCGCTGCGTTCCGGCCTGACCCACGTCGCGGGCTGCGACGAGTGGGGCGTCACGGTCCGGGAGGGCGGCGCCGGCCAGGCCGACCCGGATGACACCCCGACCGCCGAGTCCGGCACCGCGTACCTGATGCGGCGCCGACAGCACTTCCAGCGTCTGGAGCAGCGCCGCCGCGCGGCGCTCGAACTCGTCGCGCAGACCGAGGCGGCGCTGGGTGAGCTGGCCGCTGACACGGTGCCTGGCCGGGGGCAGCAGGGTCTCCTGCTCGACCGCGCCTACCTGGTACGCCGTGACGAGCAGTCGCGTTTCGTGGCGGCGCTCGACCGGTGCGGGGACCGGCTGGCGGCCGACGGGTTCGTCCTGCGGGTCACCGGGCCGTGGCCACCGTACTCGTTCACCGTCGCTGACCTCGAGGTGACGGCAGATGAGTGAACCTCCCGCACTGCCCGCCCACGGTGTCGGCACCAACGACCTGGTGGACCTGCTGGACCGGGTCATCGACAAGGGCGCGGTCGTCACCGGCGACATCGTCATCGGGCTCGCCGGCATCGATCTGATCCGCCTCGACGCGCGGCTGCTGCTCGCGGCGGTGGACCGCCTGGCGGCCGACGAACCGGCCGACGAACCGGCCGACCGCACGGAGGTCCGATGACCACGCTGTGGAATCCGCAGAACCCGTTGCGGTTCAACATCGACCCGGAGGACGCCGGCCGCGGCCTCGGCCGGCTCGTGATCGCCCTCCTGGAGATCGTCCGCCAGCTACTGGAACGCCAGGCGCTGCGGCGGGTGGACGCCGGCTCGCTGACCGACGACGAGGTCGAACGGCTGGGTCAGGCCCTCCTCGCGCTCGAACAACGCTTCACCGAGCTCCGCGAGATCTTCGACATCTCCGCGGACGACATCCGGTTGTCCAACACCGATCTGGATCGGCTGGTGGTGACCGAACCGTCACCACCGGCCGAGAAGGGTTGACCTCCGAGAACCGAAAGAGGTGGCAACAATCAGTTCGTATTCAGGAGTAACGCGCGCCCCGCGACCGAGCGGATTGGCCGACGTACTCGAACTCATCCTCGACAAGGGCATCGTCATCGACGCGTACGTGCGCGTCTCCCTCGTCGGTATCGAACTGCTGACGATCGACGCCCGCATCGTCATCGCCAGCGTCGACACGTACCTGCGATTCGCCGAAGCCGTCAACCGGCTGGACCTGCAGCCCGAAGGTCAGGTCACCGGCCTGCCGGGGCTCGTACAGGGGATCACCAACGGCGTCAGCGAGGGTGCCGCGCGGCACAAGACGCGCGGCGCGCTGAGCGGGATCAAGGACACGCTCAGCGACGCCGCCGACGCCTTCCTGGGCGGCGATGACGACGACGATCACCGGCGGGCACCCTCGGGACGGCGGGCGCCCGGCGGCCGGCGCGGTGGACGGGGGGAGGAGTAGATGCCTGTTCAGGTCTACGGCCTCGTACGCGCCGGGCACCCCGATCCGCGCGACCTGACCGGCGTGGGTGAGCCGCCCGCCGCGGTCCGGCTCGTCCGCTCGGGCGAGGTCGCGGCCGTCGTGAGCGACGCGACAGCCACCGAGCTGCACGAAACCGACGCGGTCGCATACCTCGACGTCCTCACCGCGCTCCTGCGGGACGGCCCGGTCCTGCCGGTCCGGTTCGGCACCGTGGCACCGGACGAGGACGCCGTACGGGAGGAGATCCTCGACCCGGACGCCGAGTTCGTGGCCGGCCGCCTCGACGAGCTCGACGGGCTGGTCGAGCTCAGGGTGGAGGTGTCCGCCGACGAGGAGGCCGAGATCCGGCGCGTCGTCGCCGACTCTCCGCGCCTGCGCGACCTGGTGGCCCGGGCCCGCGGTAACGGCCAGGCGCTGGACCTCCGCATCGGGATCGGTGAGGAGATCAGCCATGCGTTGGATGCCCGCCGGGCCGAGATCAATGACCGGATCGTGGACAGGCTCGGCCCTCTCGCGGTGTCGTACGGCGTCCGGCTTTCTGACGACGTGACGCGTTCGAGCCACGCCTTTCTGGTGGCGGCCGAGCGGCTCCGCGACTTCGACGAGGCGCTGGAGCAGGTCCGGGCCGAGCTCGGCGAGGACTACGACCTCGAGTATGTGGGACCAATTCCCGCCTTCGACTTCATCGGAGGCGAGATACGGCCTCCATCGGAGGCACCCGCAGGGCGGTGGAGCTGGTGACGGCTGGGCTGAGGAAGGGAGACGGACAGTGAAGGACAGCGTGAAGCTGGGCGCGGCGGTTGTGGGTGGTTACCTGCTCGGCCGCACGAAGAAGGGCAAAGCCGCGATCGGGCTGGCGCTCTGGTTGAGCGGAAAGCGGATGGACAACACCCGGGACGCTCTCATGCGCCTCGTGACCTCGCCCGAACTGGCCAAGATCACGGGGCAGGTGCGTGGTCCGCTGCTCGCGGCGGCCGGGCGCGCGGTCACCGCGACCATCGAATCGCGTACGAACGCCCTCGCCGACTCGCTCCAGCAGCGCACATCGCAGCTGCTCCCGGCAGTCGGCGCGACCGCCGACGACCGCCGCGACGAGCGTGCTGACGCGGGTCTCGACGACGAAGGCCGTGACGACGAAGGCCGTGACGACGAAGGCCGTGACGACGAAGGCCGTGACGATGACGCGCGCCTCGACGACGCCGAACCGGACGAGCCGGAGCCGCCCCGCAAGGCCGGACGCCCGGCGAAGGCCGCGCGGCGCGCCCCGGCCCGGCGCCCCGCCGATGAGGGCCGCGAACCGGCTCGCAGCCGGGAATCCGGTCGAAGCCGCGAACCGGGCCGCCGCCGCAGCGCGCAGCGAGGCGGTGAGGTGGCATGAGCGAGACCGGTACCGGCCTGTCCGAACTCGGACGGGCCCTGCGCGCCAACCCGGCCATCGCGCGCCTCGGGCAGGAGGCCGGCAGGTACGCGCTCGCGCGAGCGACCCACCTGGTCGACGACCTCACCGAACGGCTGACCGACAGTGCCGACAACGGAGGCCTGGCGGCCGCGCTGACCGGGGCGCGCGGGATAGCCGAAGGGAAGTCCCCGCTGCGCGCCGGCGTCGGCGCGGCGATGGCCGGCCTGAAGGAGAAGGTGGCGTCGGCCCTTCGGGGTGGTAGCCGGAGCGGCGGGAAGCCGAAGGTGACGCACATCAGCGAGGACATCGACATCGGGCTGCCCGTCGACGTGGTCTTCAACCAGTGGACCCAGTACGGGGAGTTCGCGAAGTTCATGAAGGGTGTCGAGGGGGTCGAACGGACCAGCGACACCGAGACCACGTGGCGGGTCAAGGTGTTCAAGTCCCGGCGTACGTGGAAGGCCGTCGTCCAGGAGCAGATCCCCGACCGCCGGATCGTCTGGACGAGTGAGGGCGCCAAGGGCTCGACCAAGGGGGTGATCACCTTCCACCCCCTCGCGGACGATCTGACCCGGGTACTGCTGGTCATGGAGTACTACCCGCAGGGCTTCTTCGAGAAGACCGGCAACCTCTGGCGCGCGGGCGGCCGTCGTGCCCGCCTGGATCTCAAGCATTTCCGGCGGTTCGTCACGATGAACGGCGAGGCGACCGGGTCGTGGCGCGGTGAGATCCGCGATAGCAAGGTCATCCGGCAACCGGAGGATGGCGACAACGACGACCGGGAGCGCCGTGATCCAGTCGAGGGGGGCGCCCGCGATCGCCGCCCGGACCCGGACGACCCCGATCACGACCCCGATCACGACGACCAGTACGACGACTACGACGACTACGACGACGAATACGAGGGCGACGAGGAGCAGAACGCCGAGGAGCAGGACGACGAGAAGCAGAACGCCGAGGAGCAGGACGAACCGGACCTGCCGGCCCGCCGGCCTCCGGCGCGCTCGCGGCCGGCGTCGGCCGGGGGTGCCCGATCCCGCCGCTAGCGGTGTGGATGATCCGGAAAACGTCGAATATCCTCCTGCGGGTGTCGACCGACCTCCCGCTCGCCGGCCGCTGGTGCCTCCGCGAGGGTGGGAGCAGGTGCGTCGCTCTTTGGTGCTTCCCGGAAGCCCGCGTTCGAGCCTGACGATCTCGAACCCTGGTAGCGGTGGCCGCGTAAATCGGACATGAAATGCCCGATTCCAGGAGGCGATGAATGCGAGTGCCCGGCGATCCCCGGCGCCTGATGCTCCGGCTGACCCGCGAGGTGGCGACCACGGCCCTGGCCGTGGTCGTCGGCTTCAGCGGCTGGGTGTTCGGGCCGGCCGAACCGGCGGCGGCCGCCGCCGGCGGCACCGTGCCGGGCCTCGCCGCGTGGCGCGCGGACCGGAGCGCGGGCCAGCCGTTGCCGGACCCGCTGCGGGCACCGCCCGAGCGGATCGCCCACTTCTTCGCCCACCTCGACCCGGGCCGGCGGGGCGCCCTGGCCGACCGGTACCCCGAGATCGTCGGCAACCTCGACGGCGTCCCGTTGGACCTGCGCTTTCAGGTCAACACCCGCCGCTCGGCCTGGTCGCCGGAGCGTCACCTGATCCAGTACGACCGGCGGGGCAACGGCCACGTCGCCGAGGTGATCGGTGACCTCGCCACCGCCGACCGGATCGCCGTCGTCGTACCCGGCCTGAGCAACCGGCTGGCCAACTTCGACCGCGGCTGCGCCGGCCGGGAGCGCAGGGCCCCGGCCTGGCAGGCGCGGCAGCTCTACCAGCAGATGCGGTCGCTGGACGGCACGGCCCGGGTCGCGGTGGTCGCGTGGCTGGGCTACGACCCGCCGGACGGCATCGGGCGCGAGGCGGTACGCGAGGAGCGGGCCCGCCTCGGGGCGGCGGCGCTGAGCCGGTTCGTCGACGGGCTGGGGGTGTACCGCCCGTCGGCCGCGGTGACGGTGGTGGGGCACAGCTACGGCTCGGTCGTCGCGGGCCTCGCGGCGCCGTCGCTGGGGCGGCGGGTCGGCGACATCGTCGCGCTCGGCAGCCCGGGGATGGGCGTCGAGCGGGCCGCCGAGCTGCGGACCCGCGCCCGGGTGTGGGCCGGCAGTACCCGCTCGGACTGGACCCGGGACGTACCCGGGATCCGGCTGTTCGGCGCCGGCCACGGCACCCTGCCGTTCGAGGCGGCGTTCGGGGCCCGGCCGTTGCCGGTCGGCAACGTGGTCGAGCACGACGGCTACTTCGTACCCGGCTCCGACTCGCTGCGGGCCGTGGCCCGGATCGCGCTCGGCCGGCCGTAGCACTCCGCCCTCGGTCAGGGCTGACAAACCGTACGCGCGTAGGGCATTCTGAGGCGCGATGACCATCGACGGACCGATCCTCGTCACGGGTGGCACCGGCACGCTCGGGTCCGTCGTGGTCCGCCGGCTGCGCGACGCCGGCCGACCGGTACGCGTCCTCAGCCGGCGGCCCAGACCCGCCGACGTCGCTCCCGATCTCGACTGGGCCACCGGCGACCTGACCACCGGCTCCGGCCTGGACTTCGCCCTGGACGGGGTCGCCGCCGTGATCCACGCCGCCAGCGATCCCCGTACCGGAGGGGCCGACGTCGAGGCGGCCGAACGCCTGCTCGCCGCGGCCCGGGCCGGGCGCCCGCACCTGGTGTACGTGTCGATCGTCGGGGTCGACCGGGTACCGCTGGGCTACTACCGCCAGAAACTCGCGGTGGAGCGGCTCGTCGAGCGGTCGGAGGCGCCCTGGACGATCCAGCGCATCACCCAGTTCCACCCGCTGATCCGTACGTCGATGCGGGCGGCGGCGAGGCTGCCGGTCGTACCGGTGCCGTCCGGCACCAGCTTCCAGCCCATCGACGTGCCGGAGGCTGCCGCGCACCTGATCCGGATCGCCGACGGTCCCGCCCTCGGGCGGGCCCCGGACCTCGGCGGCCCCCAGGTCCGCGACACCGTCGACCTCGCCCGCGCCTACCTGCGCAGCCGGGGGATGCGCCGCCCGGTGGTCCCCGTGCGGCTGCCCGGCGCGGTGTGGCGCGGTTACCGTGAGGGCGGCCACCTGGCCCCCGACCACCTGGGCGGCGGCCGGACCTGGGAGGAGTTCCTGACCGGGGAGAAGCCGTGAGCGGCAAGCGTTACGTGGTCATCGGTGGTGGCATCGTCGGGCTGGCGGTGGCGCACCGGCTGGTGCTCGACCGGCCGGGTGCGACCGTGACCGTGGTCGAGAAGGAGCCCGGCTTCGGCGCGCACCAGACCGGCCACAACTCCGGGGTGATCCACGCCGGCGTGTATTACCGTCCGGGCAGCCTGAAGGCGAAGCTGTGCCGGGACGGCAGCGCGTCGATGGTGCGCTTCTGCACGGAGTACGGGATCCCGGTCGAGGTCTGCGGCAAGCTGATCGTGGCCACTGGCGCCGACGAGGTGCCCCGGCTGCACGCCCTGCACGAGCGCGCCCTCGCCAACGGCCTGCCGGTCCGGCTGATCACCGCCGAGGAGGCCCGCGAGTACGAGCCCCACCTGGCCTGCGTCGAGGCCATGCACGTCGCCTCCACCGGGATCGTGGACTTCCGCGCCGTCTGCGACCGGCTCGCGAAGTTGCTCGCCGACGCGGGGGCGCACCTGCGTACCGGTGAGCGCGTCGTCGGGCTGCACGACACCGTCGTGGTCACCACCGCCGGGGAGATCCGGGCCGACGTGGTGGTCAACTGCGCCGGCCTGCACGCGGACCGGATCGCGAGGCTGGCCGGGGTCGACGTGCCGGCGCGGATCGTGCCGTTCCGGGGCGAGTACCACGAGCTGCGCCCGGAACGCCGGGAGCTGGTGAAGGGCCTGATCTATCCGGTACCCGACCCGGCCCTGCCGTTCCTGGGGGTACACCTGACCCGGATGATCGACGGCAGCGTCCACGCCGGGCCGAACGCGGTCCTGGCGCTGGCCCGTGAGGGGTACCGGTGGTCGGCGTTCGACCTGCGCGACGCGCTGGACGCCGTGGCGTACCCGGGGCTGTGGCGGCTGGCCCGGCGACACCTGCGGTACGGGGTGGGCGAGGTGGCCCGGTCGCTGTCGAGGCGCCGGTTCGCGGCCAGCCTGGCCCGGCTCGTACCGGAGATCTGCGAGGACGATCTCCTGCCCGCGGCGGCCGGTGTCCGCGCGCAGGCCGTCGCGCCGGACGGGGGACTGGTCGACGACTTCCTGATCGTGCGCCACGGCGCACAGGTCCACGTTCTCAACGCTCCGTCACCGGCGGCCACCAGTTCGCTGGAGATCGCCCGCTATATCACGGCCGGTCTGCCCGTCTGAGGCTTCTTTCCGTCATTGTGACGGGACGACCGCTTCCACGACCGCCGATCCACCCGTACGGTGGTGCCTCGGCGGAGGGGAGATATCGATGTCCATGCCATGGCCGGGAATCCGGTCCGGCGCACCCGTCGTGGTTTCGCTGCTGGCGGTGCTCGCCGCGGCCGCGGGCTGCGGCAACGAGCGGGCCGAAGCGCGGTTCGCCGCGTCCACGGCGCCGTCGCGGGCGCCGGCGGCCGCCGCCGGTGGCGCCTGCTACATGGTGGAGTACGACGTCGTCGAGCAGACCGTCGGGACGTCCTTCGACCTCGCCGCGTCCAGCGCGGCCGGCGACACGGTCACCTGCGCGCTGCAGACGAGGGGTGGCAGCTTCCCGGACGTCACCCTCGCGGTGACCTCGGTCAAGGTGGACACGGCCGTGTTTCGATCGACCGTCGTGCCCAAGGGGTCGACCTCCGTCGCCGGGCTGGGCAAGGCCGGATACTCCGTGTTCAGGCCGGCCGGCCAGGGCGCCGGACCGGGCGTGGAGGTCGGCTGGCTGACCGGTGACGGCCGGCTCCTTGTGCTGCGGTACCGCTGCGCACCGGAGGTACCCGCCGCCGACGCCGCCGCGCTCGTACCCAAGGTGACCGCGCTGGCGAAGAAGGTCGACGAGAGCGCCGTCTAGGCGCCCAGGACGAAGACCCGCGAGGCCACCTCGCGGGGCAGCCGGATCTCCTCGCCGCCCCGGTCCACACGCACCGCGTCCCGCTCCTGCGCCACGGTCACGTGCGCGCCGGGGTCGATGCCGGCCGCGTGCAGCTGGCGCAGCACGTCCGAGTCGGTCTGCACGCTCTCGCAGATCCGGCTGACGACCACCGGCCCGGCCAGGCCCGGGAAGGCGAGGTTGCGCTCGCTGTCGCCGACCGGCGCGCTCACCGGGGTGCCGTCGAACTCGGTGAGCCCGGGGATCGGGTTGCCGTACGGCGAGCGGGTGGGGCGTCCGAGCAGCTCGTAGACGCGCTGCTCGACCGCGTCGCTCATCACGTGCTCCCAGCGGCAGGCCTCCTCGTGGGCCTCCTCATAGGGCATCCCGATGACGTTGACCAGCAGCAGCTCGGCGAGGCGGTGCTTGCGCATGACCGCGACGGCGTACGAGCGCCCGGTGTCCGTGAGGACCAGATGCCGGTCGCCCTCGATGCTGAGCAGGCCGTCGCGCTCCATCCGCGACACGGTCTGACTGACCGTCGGACCGCTCTGGCGCAGCCGCTCCGCGATGCGGGCACGCAGCGGCACGACGCCCTCCTCCTCGAGTTCGAGGATGGTGCGGAGGTACATCTCCGTAGTGTCGACCAGCTCGTTCAAAACGCGCCCTCCCGTCTGTCGATGTTACCTGTTGGGTAAGACAGACTGGCTTCATGACCGACCGGCAACACCTCGTCGACGTCACCGGGCTCCGCGGCGAGCTGGCCCGCAGCGACCCGCCGACCGTACTGGACGTGCGCTGGACGCTCACCGGCGGTGGCCGCGCGGACTATGAGACCGGCCACCTGCCCGGCGCCCCCTTCCTCGACCTCGACGCGGAGCTGGCCGGGCCGCCCGGCCGCGGTGGTCGCCACCCGCTGCCGGCCCCGGAGAAGCTGCAGGGCGCGCTGCGCCGCCTCGGCGTCCGCGCCGGACATCCGGTCGTCGTGTACGACGCCGGCGGCGCCCCACCGACCGGAGCCGCCGCCCGCGCCTGGTGGATCATGAGCTGGGCCGGCCTCACCGACGTGCGGGTGCTCGACGGCGGGTACGCCGCCTGGGTCGCGGCCGGCGGCCCCACCACGACGGAGGAGCCGACGCCGGCCCCCGGCGACGTCACGGTGACGGCCGGCTCGATGCCGGTCGTCGACGCCGCCGGCGCCCGGGCCGTCGCCGCCGACGGGGTGCTGCTCGACGCCCGGGTACCGGCCCGCTTCCGGGGCGAGACCGAGCCGGTCGACCGGGTCGCCGGTCACGTACCGGGCGCCCGTAACGCGCCGGCCGGCGGGACCGTTGACGACTCCGGCCGCCTGCACCCGCCGGAGAAGCTGCGGGAACGCTTCGCCGGCCTGGGCGTACGCGAAGATCAACCGGTGGCCGCATACTGCGGGTCCGGAGTGAGCGCGGCCCAGTCCGTCCTGGCGCTGACCCTCGCGGGATTCCGGCCGGCCCTGTACGTGGGCTCGTGGAGTGAGTGGATCACCGACCCGGCGCGGCCGGTGGCGACCGGGGAGGAGCAGGCGTGACCGACACGACGGTCGTCTGGAACGAGGCGCTGCTCGGCTACGACATGGGTGAGCACCCGCTCAACCCGGTACGCGTCGAGCTGACCATGGCCCTCGCCCGCGACCTGGGCGTGCTCGACCGCCCCGGGGTACGCCTCGAGGCGCCGGCGCCCGCGGACGACGCCGCCCTGCTGCGGGTACATACGCCCGGGTACCTCGACGCGGTGCGTACCGCCACGGTCGGGGCTTCGCATCACGGGCTCAACACCCCGGACAACCCGGTCTTCCCGCACATGCACGACGCGAGTGCCCTGGTCGCCGGCGCGACCCTGGCTGCTGCCGAGGCGGTGTGGCGCGGGGAGACCAGACGGGCCGTCAGCATCTCCGGCGGGCTGCACCACGCCATGCCCGACCACGCCTCCGGCTTCTGCGTGTACAACGACCCGGCCGTCGCGATCGCGCGCCTGCTCGATCTCGGCGCGGAGCGGGTCGGGTACGTCGACGTCGACGTGCACCACGGCGACGGGGTACAGGAGATCTTCTACAACGATCCCCGGGTCATGACGATCAGCCTGCACGAGACGCCGCTCACGCTGTTTCCGTACGCCACCGGATTCCCCGCCGAGACCGGCGGGCCGGGCGCCGAGGGCACCTCGGTCAACATCGCCCTCCCACCGGGTACGAGCGACGCCGGCTGGCTGCGGGCGTTCCACGCGGTCGTGCCCAGCGCCCTGCGCTGCTTCCGGCCGCAGATCCTGGTCACCCAGTGCGGCGCGGACGGGCACCGGCTCGACCCGCTGGCCGACCTGCACCTGACCGTCGACGGGCAGCGGGCCACCTACCTCGCGCTCCGCGACCTGGCCGAGGAGCTGTGCGACGGCCGCTGGGTGGCGACCGGCGGCGGCGGGTACGCGTTGGTCGAGGCCGTACCCCGGGCCTGGGCCCACCTGCTGGCCGTGGTCACCGGCGATGCGCTGGACCCGGCGCTGCCCACCCCGGCGAGCTGGCGGGCGCTCGTCGCTGACCGGTGCCCGGGCCGCCGCTGCCCCGACGCCATGACCGACGGGGTCAACCCGGCGTACCTGCCCTGGTCGCCGGGGTTCGAGACGCCGGACGCGATCGACCGGACCATCCTCGCGACCCGCCAGGCGGTGTTCCCGCTGCTCGGGCTGGACCCGGCCGACCCGAGGGACTGAACCGATGCCAGACAGGAGCACCCGGTCGGCGGACATCATCCTCTCCGACGGGTCGACCGCCCGGGTCCGCCAGATGCGGCCCGACGACGGACCGGCCGTGGTCGCGCTGCACTCCCGCTTCTCCGAGCGCACCCGGTACCTGCGCTACTTCTCCCCGTACCCGCGGATCTCCCCCCGCGAACTGGAGTACTTCGTCAACGTCGACCACCACGACCGGGAGGCGTTCGTGGTGGAGCTGGGCGACAGGTTGATCGCGATCGGCCGGTACGACCGGCTCGGCGCGGGCGCGGCCGACGCCGAGGTGGCGTTCGTGGTCGAGGACGCCCACCAGGGGCGCGGGCTGGGCTCGGTCCTGCTGGAGTACCTGGCCGCCGCCGCGCGCGAGGAGGGCATCAGCCGGTTCGTGGCCGAGGTGCTGCCGATCAACAACACGATGCTGCGGGTCTTCTCCGACGCCGGGTACTCCGTCGCGCGTGAGTACGCCGACGGCGTGGTGCACCTGACGTTCCCGATCGCGCCGACGCCCGAGTCGCTCGCGGTGCAGTGGCAGCGCGAGCGGCGCGCGGAGGCGGCGTCGATCGCCCGGCTGCTCTCCCCGCGGGCGGTCGCCGTGTACGGGGCGTCGTCGCGTGGCGCCGGCGTGGGCGCGGCGCTGCTGCGGCACCTGCGCTCCGGTGGGTACGCCGGGCACATCGTGCCGGTACATCCGACCGCGTCGACCGTGGACGGGCTGCGCGCGTACCCGTCACTGACCGGGGCGCCCGGCGGGATCGACCTCGCGGTCGTCGCGGTACCGGCCGAGGGGGTGCCGGACGTCGTCGCCGACTGTGCGGCGGCCGGGGTCCACGGCCTCGTCGTGGTCTCCGCCGGCTTCGCCGAGGCCGGTCCGGACGGCGCGGAGGCGCAGGCCCAGCTGCTGCGCACGGTACGCGGGCAGGGCATGCGGCTGGTCGGCCCCAACTGCCTGGGCATCGCCAACACGGGGGTACGCCTCAACGCCACCCTGGCGCCCCGGCTGCCCCGCGCCGGCCGGGTCGGCTTCTTCAGCCAGTCGGCCGCCCTCGGTACCGCGCTGATGGCCGAGGCCGACCGGCGCGGCCTCGGGCTGTCCAGCTTCGTGTCCGCCGGCAACCGGGCCGATGTTTCCGGCAACGACCTGCTGCAGTACTGGCGCGACGACACCGGTACCGACGTGGTGCTGCTGTACCTCGAGACGTTCGGCAACCCGCGCAAGTTCGCCCGGATCGCCCGTGAGCTGGCCCGGCACAAGCCCGTCGTCGCGGTCGCCAGCGCGGTACGGCCGCCGGCGCTGGAGGCGGTCGCGCCCGGCCCGGATGCCAGGGGAGTGTCGGCGCTGTTCGCCCACTCCGGCGTGATCCGGGTCGACACCGTCGCCGAGCTGTTCGACGTCGGGCTGCTCCTGGCCGACCAGCCGCTGCCGGCCGGCCGGCGCATCGGCCTCGTCACCAACGCCGCCGCGCTCGGGGCCCTGGCGGAGGCCACCGCGCCCGCGTTCGCGCTGGAGTTCGCCCCCGGGTACCCGCACGACGTCGGCCCGATGGCCGACACCGCCACGATCCGGAGCGCGGTCTCCGGCGCGCTCGCCGACCCGCGGGTGGACGCGCTCGTCGTCGCGTACGCTCCGGCGCTGGCAGAGGAGGGGGACGCCACCGGCGCCCTGGCCGAGGCCATCCAGGCCGAGGCGGCCGGCAGCGACAAGCCGGTCCTGGCGGTGTCCCCGTACGACCCGGCGTGGGCGTCGCAGGAGTGCGGGCCGGGCGCGGTGCCCAACTACCCCGCCGTCGAGGAGGCGGTACGCGCCCTGGGCCGCGCGGCGGCGTACGCGGCGTGGCGCCGGGAACCTACCGGTACCGCGCCGGAGCTGCCGGACGTCGACCCCGGCCCGGCCCGGCTGATCGTCGCCGAGCTGGCCGCCTCGGCGGTCTCACCCCTCGGCGACCTCGGTGAGGCCGACGAGCTGCTGGGCTGCTACGGCATCGAGGTGGTGCCCAGCCGCGCGTGCGCCGGGCCGGCCGAGGCGGTCGCGGCCGTCGCCGCCGAGGTCGGCTTCCCGGTGGCGATGAAGGTCGCCCGCTCGCCGTGGCGGCACCGCATCGACCTCGGCGCGGTACGGCTCGACCTGGCCGACGCCGACGACGTCGTGCGCGCCTACGACGAGCTGCAGCGGCTGTTCGGTACCGGCGTCGAGGTCACGGTCCAGCACATGGTCGCGCCGGGGGTGGCGTGTGTCGTGGAGGCCGCCGAGGACCCCGCCTTCGGGCCCGTCGTCGGGTTCGGCATCGGCGGCGTCGCGAGCGACCTGATCGGTGACCGGGCGTGGCGGCCGGTGCCGCTGACCGACCGGGACGCCGCGACGCTGGTACGGGCGCCGCGCGCGGCGCCGCTGCTGACCGGGTACCGCGGCGCGGCCTCCGTCGATCTCGATGCGCTCGCCGACCTGGTACTCCGGGTCGGCCGGATGGCCGACGAGCACCCGCAGCTGCACCGGCTGGAGCTCAACCCGGTGCTGGCCCGGCCGGACGGGCTGTCGGTGCTGCACGTCAACCTGCAGATCGGTACGCCGGCGGCGCGGCCCGATACCGGACCGCGCCGCCGATGATCCCCCCGCTTCCCGTGATCACCGAGAGTTGTGGCCGCTATCGCGACCCGAACTCTCGGTGATCACGGAAGCCCTAGCTCGCGTAGACCTCCAGTCGCTTGGCCCGGTCCGGGTCGCGCAGCTTGAGCAGCGTCACCTTCTCGATCTGCCGGATCCGCTCGCGGGACAGGCCGAACTCGCGGCCCACCTCGTCGAGGGTGCGCTGGCGGCCGTCGTCCAGGCCGAAGCGCAGCCGGATCACGGCCTGCTCCCGCTGGGACAGCGTGGCGAGCACGATCTCCACCTCGTCGCGCAATATCCCGCCGGCGACGCTGTCGGCCGGCTCCTCGCGCGGGTCGACCCGCGCGACGAAGTCACCGAGCGCACTCTCGCCGTCCTCACCGACCGCCTGGTCCAGGCTCACCGGCTCCCGGTCGTACGAGATCAGCTCGATCACCTGGAACTCCTGGACGCCCAGGTGCCGGGCGATCTCGGAGACCGTCGGCTCCCGGCCCAGCTCCACCGAGAGGTCCCGGCGCGCCCGGACCATCCGGTTGACCTGCTCGACCATGTGCACCGGGATGCGGATGGTGCGGGCCTGGTCGGCCATGGCCCGGCTGATGGCCTGGCGGATCCACCAGGTGGCGTACGTGGAGAACTTGTAGCCCTTGGTGTAGTCGAACTTCTCGACGGCGCGGATGAGGCCGAGGTTGCCCTCCTGGATGAGGTCCAGGAAGGCCATGCCCCGTCCGGTGTACCGCTTGGCGATGCTCACCACCAGCCGCAGGTTGGCCTCCAGTAAGTGGTCCTTGGCGGCGCGTCCCTCGGCGGCGACGACGGCGAGCAGGCTGCGCAGGTCGGCGTCGTCGACGTCACCGGCGGTCAGCTTCTCCTCGGCGTACAGGCCGGCCTCGACCCGCCTGGCGAGCTCGACCTCCTGCGCGGCGGTGAGCAGCTTGGTCCGGCCGATCGCGTTCAGGTAGGCCCGGACCAGATCGGCCGAGACCCCCCGCTCGTCGGCGGAAGCCTGCTCGGACGCCTCCACGGCGTCGATGTCCGCGCTGTCCAATCCCGTGGCGTCGAGGCCCTCAGGGCCTGCGGACACCCGGTCGATCAGCGGCTGGGCCACGCTACTCGCCTCCCCGTTGACAAAGTGGCGCATCATGCGGGGAATCTTGACTCAGCCGGCGTTAAGCCCCGGTGAGGCGACGGGCCGGTTACAGATGAGGAGTGGTGGGGGTCACACCTCCAGGAGTACGGTCCGCGGCCCGACGTTGACGCTCTCGACCAGCATGTGGGCGCGGAACCGCCCGGTCGAGACCTTCGCGCCTCGGGCCTGTAAGTCCTCGACGAACGCGCTGACCAGCGGTTCCGCGGTCTCCGCGGGGGCGGCGGCGGTCCAGCTCGGCCGCCGGCCCTTGCGCGCGTCGCCGTACAGCGTGAACTGGCTGACCACCAGCAGCGGCGCCCCGACGTCGGAGGCGGACTTCTCGTCGTCGAGGATGCGCAGCTCGTACACCTTGCGGGCGAGGGTCTCGGCCTGGGCCGCCGTGTCCGAGTGCGTCACGCCGACCAGGATCAGCAGCCCGTCGGTGATCGCGCCGATCACCTCGCCGTCGACGGTGACGCTGGCCCGGCTCACCGTCTGTACCACCGCGCGCACGTCACGCCTCCGAGGGCAGCAGCAGGCCGCGCTCCACCAGGTGCGCCACGATCGGCACGGCCGCCTCGGCGAGGACCGCCGGCTCGGCCTGGTGCGCGGCGGCCAGTACGTCGAGCTGGTCGCGCAGCGGCAGGGTGCCGTCGCACGCGCTGACCAGCGCGAGGACGAGCGGGTCGATCTGCTCCACCCAGCGCAGGCCCTCGGTGAGCGCCAGCAGCTGGCGGTCGACCTGCCATCCCTGGGGTCCCCGCGTCGCCTCCTGGCGCAGTTGCAGCCCGTCGGCCGCGACCAGCCGGGCGCCCAGCAGCGAGTCGGCGGACTGGCGGCGCAGCCAGTCCTGCCGGTCGAACCACGGCTCCACGTGCGCGCCGAGCGGCTGGTCCACGGCCTGCCGCAGGTCCTCCACCCGTACCGCGGGGTCGTCGTGGCCGCCGGCGCGCAGCGTGACCAGGCCGAGCCCGACCGCCTCGATCTTGTTGGCGTCGAACCAGTCCAGCCAGGCCGCCGCCCGGGCGGGCTGGGTTGCCGGGTCCTCGGACGCGTCGGCCAGCCACAGGTTGACGTACCCGACCGGGTCGGACACCTCCCGCTGGATGATCCACGCGTCCAGGCCGGTACCGGCGACCCAGCCCGCGACCCGGTCGGCCCAGTCCTCGCCGGTGACGTGCAGCCAGTTCGCCAGGAACTGCAGGTACCCGCCCTCGTTGAGCAGCCGGGGCGCGGCCGCCACCAGTTCGGCGCAGACCGCGTCGCCGGCCCGCCCCGAGTCGCGGTACGTGTGCGTGGTCGTACCCGGGCCGACGACGAACGGTGGGTTGCTCACGACCAGGTCGAACCGGCGGCCCGCCACCGGGTCGGTCAGGTCGCCGCGCAGCAGCTCCCAGTCCAGGCGGTTGAGGGCGGCCGTGGTTGCGGCGAAGCGCAGGGCGCGCTCGGACAGGTCGGTCGCGGTGACCCGGGCCGCGTGCGTGGACAGGTGCAGGGCCTGGATGCCGCAGCCGGTGCCCAGGTCGAGCGCGGTACCCACGGGCCGGCGGATCGTCGACTGGGCGAGGGTGGTCGAGGCGCCGCCCACGCCGAGCACGTGGTCGGGCGGCAGCGGCTGGCCGGGGCGCATCCCCGCGTCGACGTCGGAGACGATCCACTGGTCGCCGTACGCCTCGATCTCCAGGGCGGCCCGCAGCCCGCCGGCGACCGGCTCGACCAGGCCGGCCTCGATCGCGTCGGCGAGCGGCAGCGGCGCCAGCGCGGCCGCCACGGCCTGCTCAGGCTCGGTCTGGCCGCAGACGAACAGCCGGATCAGGGTGGCGAGCCGGTCCGGGGCGCCGGTGGTCGAGCGCAGCGCGGCCCGCAGGTCGTTGTGCTGCATCCCGACCGTACCGGCCGGGCCGATCCGTTCGGCGATGCCGAGCGAGGTGTAGCCGGCAGTGGTCAGGGCTTCGCGGAGCCGGGCGATTCCGTCGGGGGAGAGGATGGCGTCGGTCACCCGTCCCATCCTGCCTCGTGCCCGTCCCTGCGCTGGACCGCGACTCGGCGTTCCGCAGCCGTTCACGTACTTTTGTGCGGGCATGTGGAGCGACGAGGGAGTGTTCGTGCGGTCGGACATCGCGGTATTCAGTGGTAGTGCGCATCCTGAGCTGGCGGAGGAGATCTGCCGGCAGCTGGGGGTGCCCCTTCACCCGACCCGGATCAGCCGGTTCGCCAACGACTGCCTGGAAGTGCAGCTGCAGGCCAACTGCCGCGAACGGGACGTCTTCCTGATCCAGCCGCTCGTGCCTCCGGTCCAGGAGAACCTGGTCGAGCTGCTGTTGATGCTCGACGCCGCCCGCGGCGCCTCGGCGGGCCGGCTGACCGTGGTGATGCCGCACTTCGCGTACGCCCGGTCGGACAAGAAGGACGCCCCGCGCATCTCCATCGGGGCGCGGCTGGTCGCCGACCTGATGGTGACGGCCGGCGCGACCCGGGTGCTGGCGATGACGCTGCACTCGCCCCAGGTACACGGCTTCTTCAGCGTCCCGGTCGACCACCTGCACGCGCTGCGCGAGCTCGCCGCCCACTTCCGCCAGTACGACCTGTCGAACACCGTGGTCGTCTCGCCCGACCTGGGCAACGCCAAGGAGGCGGCCCGGTTCGCCCGGCTGCTCGGGGTACCGGTGGCGGCCGGCGCCAAGGAGCGCCTGTCCGACGACAAGGTGCAGATGAGCGCGATCATCGGTGACGTCGCCGACCGGGACGTGATCGTCCTGGACGACGAGATCGCCCGCGGCACGACCGTGCTCGAGCTGCTCGACCTGCTCCGGAAGCAGAACGTGCGCTCGGTCCGGGTCGCGTGTACCCACGGCCTGTTCGCCGACGGGGCGCTGGACCGGATCGGCGCCGAGCCCGACGTCCTGGAGATCGTCTGCACCAACACCGTCCCGGTGCTGCACCGCTCGCCCAAGCTGCGGGTGCTGTCGGTCGCGCCGGCGCTGGCCGAGGCGATGCGACGCATCCACTGGGGCGAGTCGGTCAGCGCGCTCTTCGACGCCCGCTGACCCGCCACCCTTACCCGTGATCACCGAGAGTTCGGGGCGTCACAGCACCCCGAACTCTCGGTGATCATGGGAAAATGGTCCGTGCTTTCGCTGCCCATCGATCCCGCCGCCAACGAACTGCTGGGGCGCAGCCCGCTCGCGCTCCTGATCGGCATGGTTCTCGACCAACAGATACCGCTGGAGAAGGCGTTCAGCTCGCCGTACGTGCTCCAGCAGCGCCTCGGCCACCCGCTCGACGCCCGTGAGCTGGCCGGGTACGACCCGGAGGCGCTCACCGCGATCTTCGCCGAGACCCCGGCCCTGCACCGCTTCCCGAAGGCCATGGCCGGCCGGGTCCAGCAGGTGTGCCGGTTGCTGGTGGACCGGTACGACGGGGACGCCGCGCGGCTGTGGTCCGAGGCGAAGGACGGCAAGGAACTGCTCAAGCGCGTCTCCGACCTGCCCGGCTTCGGCAGGCAGAAGGCGCAGATCTTCGTGGCGCTGCTCGGTAAGCAGTACGGCGTCCAGCCCTCGGGCTGGCGCGAGGCGGCCGGCGACTACGGAGTCGAGGGCTCTTGGAGGTCGGTGGCTGACATCGTCGACGAGGCCAGCCTGGTCAAGGTCCGGTCGTACAAGCAGCAGATGAAGGCCGCGGCGAAGGCCGGTAAGGCCTAGAGGCCCAGGTGGGTGCGTAGCGCGCCGTCCGGTCGGACCTAACGGATGATCTCCGTGCTCCTCCCTTAGGGTGGTCGGGTCCCTCCCCCCGGGTCATCTGGAGATGTTCATGCTTCGCGGTTTCAAAGACTTCGTCATGCGCGGCAACGTCGTCGATCTCGCGGTCGGCGTCGTGATCGGCGCGGCGTTCGGCGGTCTCGTCACCCAGTTCACCAAGTCGTTCCTCGAGCCGCTGATCCGTGTCGTCACCGGCGGCAGCAAGGCGATGAAGCAGGGAGTGTTCACGATCAACAAGGTGGACTTCGACTACGCCGCCTTCATCAACACCGCCATCACCTTCCTGCTCACCGCGGCCACCGTGTACTTCCTGATCGTCCTGCCGATGAACAAGCTCGCCGAGCGTCGCGCCAAGGGCCACGAGCCCCGGCCGAAGGCGCCGAGCGAGGAGGTCCTGCTGCTGCGCGAGATCCGCGACGCCCTGGCCGGCCCCCGTGTCGAGGTGGCCCACCCGGACGACCCTCGGTAACACCCCCGGCCGTCAGCCATGATCACGGATGCTTTTCCGGGTCCGGACCCGGAAAAGCATCCGTGATCATGGCGGGCAGAGGGCTGGCCGGCACCCCGGGTCGGTGAAAGACTCGGTGGGTACCACTGCGCAGAGGGGCGGCCAGGTGAGACGACGGGCACCGCGTCCGGTGGTGATCACCGACGCCGAGGTGAGCCAGGACGACCAGCTCCGCGCGCGGCAGATCAAGTACCTGATCATGATGTCGATCCGGGCGCTCGCCCTGATCCTCGCCGCGATCCTGGTGACCGTGCGGCCGCCGCTGCTGGCCCTGTGGCTCATCCTGTGCGTGGCCGCGATGGTCCTGCTGCCGTGGCTCGCGGTACTGCTGGCCAACGACCGGCCGCCCAAGGAGCAGCACCGCCTCTCCCACAAGTTGCACCACGCCGCCCCACGGGCGGAGAAACCGCCGCAGACCTCGATCGGTCCCACCCGGGAGCCCACCGTCATCGACGCCGAGGAGTAGGGCGGCTCACCGCCGCGGCGGAGCAGGGCGGCCGCCGACCAGGCCGACGGCCGCGGCGCCGGTACGGGTACCGGCGCGCAACGCCTCCTCCGGCGAGCCGCCCGACAGCCACGCCGACAGCAGCCCCGCGGCGAACGCGTCCCCGGCCCCGGTCGGGTCGACCACCGACGCGGGCGCGGCGGCGACCTCGGTGATCTCTCCGCCGGCCGACGCCCACACCGCACCGGCGGCGCCGCACTTCACGACGGCGTGCCCCGCCCAGCCGGCGAGCCGGACGGCCAACTCCACCGGCGTACCGTCGCCGACCAGGGCGCTCGCCTCGTCGACGTTGGCCAGGAGCAGGTCGGCACCGCGTACCCAGTCAAGGAACGACCCGGCACCCAGCCGCCGCATGATCGCGGCGGCGGCGAGATCGACGCTGGTGGTCAGGCCGGCGCGGGCGGCGGCGGCGAGGGCGTACCGGCCGGCGTCGCGCGCCGGCGGCTCCAGCAGCGTGTACCCCGACAGGTGCAGGTGCCCGGCGCCGGTGGCGAGCCCCGCGTCCACGTCCGCCGGCGACAGCAGGCGGTTCGCGCCGCGCTCGGACAGCATGGTCCGGTCCCCGCCGCGCGAGAGCACCACCACGCTGCCGGTGGCGGTGTCCGCGGCGCGGCGCACCGACGCGCGTACCCCTGTCGCCGCCAGCTCGGCCACCCGGGTGGAGCCCGCCTCGTCGGCGCCGACCACCCCGACGAAGGTCGTCGGTACGCCCGAAGCCGCGAGCCAGGCCGCGGTGTTGGCGCCCGAGCCGCCGCCGAGGATGCGGACGTGTGCGGGGGTGTCCGAGCCTGCCGCGAGGGGCAGCTCGTACCGGGCGACCACGTCGGTGGCGAGATCACCGACGACGACTGCCGCGGTGGTCACGGCCGGGCGTACGCGACCGCCACCGCCGCGGCGAGCGCGGCGTTGCGCAGGATGATCCGTACGTTCACGGCGAGGCTGCGGCCTTCGGTCGCGGCGTGGAAGTGGGCCAGCAGGTACGGCGTGACCGACTTGCCCGTGATCTGCTCGCGGGCCAGGCCCGCCAGCCCTTCGCTGAGCACCCGGTCGTGCAGCTGTGGGTCGAGCTGCTCGTCGGCGGGGAGCGGGTTGGCGACGATCAGGCCGGCGTCCGACACGCCGTGCCCGGCGCGGGCCCGCATGATCCGCGCCACGTCCTCCGGGGAGCCGACCGACCAGTCCAGGTCGTACCCGCTGTCGCTGAGGTAGAAGCCGGGGAACCGCCGGGTGCCGTACCCGACGACCGGTACGCCGAGCGTCTCCAGGCGCTCCAGCGTCGCGCCGACGTCCAGGATCGACTTCACCCCGGCGCAGACGACGGTGACCGGCGTGGAGGCGAGGGCGGTCAGGTCGGCCGACTCGTCGAAGCTCTCCGCCGCAGCCCGGTGGACGCCGCCCAGGCCGCCGGTCGCGAAGACCGGGATGCCCGCCCGCGCCGCGACGGCGGCGGTCGCGGCGACCGTGGTGGCGCCGTCCGCGCCGCTGGCGGCGGCGACGGCCAGGTCGCGGACCGACAGCTTGGCGACCCCGTCGGCGGTAGCCAGGTGGGTGAGCTGCGGCTCGTTCAGGCCGACGATGAGCTGACCGCCGACCATGCCGATGGTCGCAGGTACGGCACCGGCGTCGCGTACGGTCTGCTCGATCTCCTGCGCGACCTTCAGGTTGTCGGGCCGAGGCAGGCCGTGGGACACGATCGTGCTCTCCAGCGCCACGACCGGCCGCCCGGTCCGGACCGCTTCGGCCACCTCGGTGCTGGTCTTGATCGAGTACTCGTCCACCTCGTCACCATACGTGCCGCCCGGGACCGGCCCGTTGCTCGCCCGCCGCTGCGCTGCCTGGCAGACTGGGATGTCCGTACCGTGGCGGCGCCAGTCGGCGTCGCCGGCAGAGAGGGAGCGTGTGGTGACCACTGGTCCCGAGTCCAACACCGACACCATCGTCGAAGAACAGGTCGACTACCGCCTGGACGAAGGCGACCACGAGCGGTTCTCGCACTACGTGCCGAAGGACAAGCTCATGGAGGCGATGGTGGAGGGCACCCCGGTACGGGCGCTCTGCGGCAAACTGTGGGTGCCGTCACGGGATCCACAGCGGTTCCCGGTGTGCCCCGAGTGCAAGCGCATCTATGACGAGGTCGTGCCCGAATAACGGCGATCTTTCGTGACGTCCCCGTGACGTCGCCGCACCCGCCGCCGGCCTGTTGACGGCCGGCGCGCGGGCGAGGTTCGCCCTTCTTCGGCCCGGTGGCGGTTACGCTTCTGCTACGCCTTCGCGGCCCGGCTCGCCTTCACGGCCTGCCCGGCCCGGGGGCTGCTTCATGTCGGGTAACCGGGGCCTGTCGGCCGCGAGGGAGGGGAGCGCATGCCGCCGCGTCCAGTACCGGAGGCGAGCCCCAATCTGCGGGCCTGGCAGCGGAAGGCCCTCGTCGCGTACCTGCGCCGCCCGACCGAGGACTTCATGGCGGTCGCGACGCCCGGCGCCGGCAAGACCACCTTCGCCCTGCGCATCGCCGCCGAACTGCTGGCCGACGGCACCGTCGACGCGGTGACCGTGGTCGCGCCGACCGAGCACCTGAAGCTCCAGTGGGCCTCCGCGGCCGGGCGGGTCGGCATCCAGCTCGACCCGATGTTCCGCAACGCCGACATCCACTCCTCCGCGGACTTCCACGGCGCGGTGCTGACCTATGCGCAGGTCGGCATGGCGCCGGACGTCCACCGGCGGCGCACCATGACCCGCAAGACACTGGTGATCCTCGACGAGATCCACCACGCGGGTGACTCGCGGTCCTGGGGCGACGGCGTGAAGATCGCGTTCGAGCCGGCCGTACGCCGGTTGATGCTCACCGGTACGCCGTTCCGCTCCGACGACAACCCGATCCCGTTCGTGGAGTACGAGCGGGGGCCGGACGGGCTGCCACGATCGCGCGCCGACGCCGTGTACGGGTACGCCGACGCGCTCGCCGACGGCGTCGTACGCCCGGTGATCTTCCTCGCGTACTCGGGGGAGACCCGGTGGCGCACCTCGGCCGGCGACGAGCTGGCGGCCCGCCTGGGCGAGCCGATGACCCAGGACCTGATCGCCCAGGCCTGGCGGACGGCGCTGGACCCTCGCGGCGACTGGATGCCGCAGGTCCTGCGGGCCGCCGACGCCCGGCTGCGGGTCAAGCGGGCGGGTGGCATGTCCGACGCGGGTGGACTGGTCATCGCCAGCGACCAGCAGTCCGCCCGGGCGTACGCGAAGATGCTCCACCAGATCACCGGCGAGCCGGCGGCGGTGGTCCTCTCCGACGACACCGGCGCTTCCGGCAGGATCGCCGAGTTCGCGGCCTCGGAGCAGCGCTGGCTGGTCGCGGTACGGATGGTCTCCGAGGGCGTGGACATTCCGCGCCTGTCCGTCGGGGTGTACGCCACGAGCGCCTCCACGCCGCTGTACTTCGCCCAGGCCATCGGCCGGTTCGTTCGGGCCCGCCGGCCAGGCGAGACGGCGACGGTGTTCCTGCCGAGCGTGCCGCACCTGCTCGGGCTGGCCAGCGAGATGGAGGTCCAGCGCGACCACGTGCTGGGCGGGCCCAAGCGGCGCGAGGGCTTCGACGACGAGCTCCTGGAGCGGGCCCAGCGCAACGAGCAGGCGAGCGGGGAACTGGAGAAGCAGTTCGAGGCGCTCAGCGCCACCGCCGAGCTGGACCAGGTGATCTTCGACGGTGCGTCGTTCGGTACGCCGGTCGGGGCGGGTACCGCCGAGGAGGAGGAGTATCTGGGCCTTCCCGGCCTGCTCACGCCGGACCAGGTCTCGATGCTGCTGTCCAAGCGGCAGGCCGACCAGGTGGCGGCCGAGAGCCGCCGCCGGGCGACCGCGGTGGCCGAGGCCGTGGCGCCCCGCGCCCCGGCCGGGCCGACCACTGCGGGGGAGCGGCGGATCGTCCTGCGACGCCAGCTCAACGCGCTGGTCGCGGCGCACCACCACCGGACCGGGCTGCCGCATGGGAAGATCCACGCCGAGCTCCGTAAGCGCTGCGGCGGGCCGCCGAGCGCCCAGGCGACGATCGAGCAGCTCGAAGAGCGGATCGCGATGATCCAGAGCCTCTGAGCGGGGCTCCGTCCGTCAAGATCCACCGAGCGTCCCCCGTCAAGATCCGCCCAGTTTGGTCGAAACCGCGCGGATCTTGGGCGCGAGCGGACGAGGCGCAGGTGCGAGGGCTAGACCGGCCCCGGAAAAGACGCAGGGCGCCCCCCGAAGGGGACGCCCTGCTGTTGTTGTTATCCGTCCGATCAGTTGTTCATCAGGTCGGTGCCGCGCCAGGAGAATTCCGGAGCGACGGCCACGTCGACCGCGATCTTCGCCAACTGCTCGGCGTACTTGTTCGCGTGATGTCCGCAGAACACGAGTTCACCGCCTTCGGAGACCCGGATCCGCAGCTTGCCCGCGGCGTTGCAGCGGTCGCACCGTTCATCGGTGGCGGGGGCCACCAGCTCCGGCGGCGGCGTGAGGGTTGGGGTCATCGCCATCCTCCTTTAGTCGTCACCGACGAACGCATCCAATACGTTGCCGTTTCACACATCGTTCAACATCGGCCAGGCGGTGAGCCTTCCCGCCCCGGTGACGGGACAAAGGTCACAGTTGAACCTCCGCCTGATCGTCGTCGCCCGCTGTGAGGTGTTCATAGCGTGCCATAGAAACGATCAGAAGACGGTCCACCGGACGGGTGGGTTCGGTCTTGGACGAACCGTGACCGGGAACACACCCCTCCGTAGCCGTTCGGATGATTTCGTACCCGCACCTCAGTCCAAGTAATCGCGAAGCACCTGAGAGCGTGACGGGTGACGCAGCTTCGACATGGTCTTCGACTCGATCTGGCGGATCCGCTCCCGGGTGACCCCGTAGACCTGGCCGATCTCGTCGAGCGTGCGCGGCTGGCCGTCGGTGAGGCCGAAGCGGAGCCGTACGACCCCCGCCTCGCGCTCGGACAGCGTCTGCAGCACCTGCTGGAGCTGGTCCTGAAGGAGCGAGAACGAGACCGCGTCGACGGCCACGACCGCCTCGGAGTCCTCGATGAAGTCACCGAGCTGGCTGTCGCCCTCGTCGCCGATCGTCTGGTCGAGGGAGATCGGCTCGCGCGCGTACTGCTGGATCTCAAGCACCTTTTCGGGCGTGATGTCCATCTCCTTCGCGAGCTCTTCCGGGGTGGGCTCGCGACCGAGGTCCTGCAGCAGCTCGCGCTGGATACGACCCAGCTTGTTGATCACTTCGACCATGTGCACCGGTATGCGGATGGTGCGGGCCTGGTCGGCCATGGCCCGGGTGATGGCCTGGCGGATCCACCAGGTGGCGTACGTGGAGAACTTGTAGCCCTTGGTGTAGTCGAACTTCTCGACGGCGCGGATGAGGCCGAGGTTGCCCTCCTGGATGAGGTCCAGGAAGGCCATGCCACGCCCGGTGTACCGCTTGGCCAGCGACACGACCAGCCGGAGGTTCGCCTCGAGCAGATGGTTCTTGGCCCGCTCGCCGTCCCGCGAGATCCACAGGAGGTCGCGCCTCATCGTGGTCCCGAGGTCCTCGCCGTTCTCCTCGGCGGCGCGCAGCCGCTCGGCGGCGTACAGGCCGGCCTCGATCCGCTTGGCCAGGTCCACCTCCTGCTCGGCGTTGAGCAGGGGGACCTTGCCGATCTGCTTGAGGTACGCCCGGACCGAGTCGGCCGAGGCGGTCAGCTCGGCGTCGCGGCGGGCCTGCTTGAGGGCCTCGGACTCGTCGTCGTCCCAGTCGAAGTCGTCCGCCGCGTCCGCGGCGGCCGCCTGGGCCAGCTCCGGCGTCGGCTCGTCCTCGACGACGTCCTCGATGTCGGCGGCGAGCGCCTCGGCGTCGAGTTCGCCGTCTTCGGGCTCCTCGCCACCCTTGGCGGCGTCTGCCTTCTTGCCCCGGGTGGCCTTGGTCGCCTTGGCCGGGGTGTCGGTCGACTTACGTGCGGTCTTGGCGGCGGGCTCGACGTCCCCGTCGGTGCTCTTGCGCGCCACGGTCTTCTTGGCGGCCCTGGGCGCCGTCGCCGCGGTGGCCTCCGTGGCCGACTCGGCGGGCGCGTCCGCGACCTTCTTCTCGGGCTTCGGAGCGGTACGCGCGGGTGCCGCCTTCGCGGTGGTGGCCTTGGAGGCCGGCGTGGCGGAGCGGGCGGCGGCGACGCGACGTCGCCCGGAGGTGGAGTCGTCGACCACGACGGTCACTCCCGACTCGGCCAGCGTCCGGAGGAGCTTCTTGGCCTGAGCGGGGGTGACGTCCGCGGCCTCGACGGCATGGGCTAGTTCGGCCGACGTGAGATGACCACCGGTGGTGGTAGCACGCGCGATCAGCGTATCGGCGAGTGAACGTACATCGGCGCCGGTCTGGCGGGGTGCTGTCACGGACGACCTTCCCGAGGCGGAGAGCGAGCGTGGCCTCCCCAACCAGCTTCGCGCGCGACGAAGCCGTTGACGAGTGGCCGGGTTGTGATGTCTTGGAGCCCGTACGCCGCGGGCCGGGGCGATCCGTGACGCAGGGGGGCAAGCGTGAATTGTAACGCCGATATTGGCGATCGACCTGCCGTGGGCGGGCGAGGTGCTCGATTGTTGCGATCACGTCGCCCGGCGGGCCTGGAAGTATGGTACCCAGGCCCGAGGAGGTAACCATGGAGATGCCATCGGAGGCGCGCTCGACGGGAATGGGACCCGGAGCCTCCGAGCCGCCGGATCCGGCCCAGCTGCTCGACCTGGCCGTCGCCACCGTCCGCGCCGCCGCCGAGTTGGCCCGCTCCATGCGGGCCGAGGGCGTACGGAGTGTGCGGACCAAGAGCACCGAAACCGACGTCGTGACCGCCGCCGATCATGCGGTGGAGCGGTACGTCATCGCACAGTTGCGGGAGCGCCGCCCGTACGACGCGGTCGTCGGCGAGGAGTCCGGCTCGGTCAACGGCTCCGGCAGCCCGGTGCGGTGGATCCTCGACCCGATCGACGGCACGGTGAACTACCTGTACGGCCTCCCGGTGTACGCGGTTTCGCTCGCGGCCGAGGTGGACGGCGTGGTCGTGGCGGGGGTGGTGCGCAACCCCGTCACCGGCGACGAGTGGACGGCCACCCGGGGCGGCGGGGCGTTCCGCGACGGGCGCCGGCTGACCGGCTCGGGCATCACCGACCTGGGGCAGGCGCTGCTGGGTACCGGCTTCGGGTACGACGCGGCCCGCCGCCGCCATCAGGCCGAGGTGCTCACGCGGCTGATCCCGTACGTCCGGGACATCCGGCGCATGGGTGCGGCCTCGATCGACCTCTGCCTGGCGGCGGAGGGGGCGCTCGACGCGGTCTACGAGAAGGGCCTCAACGTGTGGGACCACGCGGCCGGCGGGCTCGTGGCAGAGGAGGCCGGTCTGGGGGTCACCGGACTCGCCGGGGCCGGGCCCGGCCCCGACATGGTGCTGGCCGCTCCCAAGGGGATCCACCGGGCGCTGCACGACCGGCTGGTGGAGTTCGACGCCGCCGGCGGGCCGTGATCACCGCCCGATGAACCGGGCGGTGATCACGCCTCGTTGATGTCGCAGGTGCCCTTGGGCGGTACGGCGCGGCCGGCGGAGGCGAGCGACAGCCTCTGCTCGGTCTCGGTGGCGAGCTTCTTGAACGACGGGCCCAGGACCACGTCGATCGTCTCCTCCTGACGGTTCGGGTCGAACTCGCCGACCGCCTCGTTGAGGAAGTACGAGCGCACCACCCAGGCGGCGCCGACCATCTTCGGGCCGTACCGGAGCACCGCCACGCCCTCGACCGGCTTACCCAGCGGGTCGTTGCTGGCCTTCTCCGGGTCGACCTTGAACTTCCGCTGCTTGAGTTCCAGCGCGACCTTCTTGGCCAGGCCGACCTCGTCGGTCGCGTTGTAGACGTTGAGCTGGATGGTTTCGGCGTCGGCCAGGTGGCTGTCCACGCGTACGGAGCCCTTGGCACAGGTGGAGCCCGGCGTCTGGGTCTGCTTGTCCTTGACGATGCTGACCGTCACGAGCACGAGCGCGGCGAGGAAGAGGGCGCCGACGACGGCGAGGGCCCGGATTCTCGCGATGGTCATCTGTCGGCTCCCCGTAGCGCTGGCTGGCGTCCGTCGCAGTTCGGTCGGACGTGGAACGAAAAGGTGAACCGCGGCGCGGCGTGCGACCGGTGGTCGCCGCCGAGGTTAGCGTGTACGCGCTCATCGCGCGCGAGCAGTCGTGCCCTCCGGCGCGTCGGATGTCCCACCAACCTCAGCACCCCCACCTTGGTGTCGCCTGAATCACAATGGGAACAAGTTTCCGCGCGGAGGCGTACAACCAACGCACGAGAGCGGTAAGGTTCCGCGCTCGCAAGATACATTTCCGGCACGGTCGGCAGGATCCGTGACGGATGCCGCGGCGAAAGTGTTCCAGAGCGGGTACGAAAACCACGACGTCTGGCGTTACACACGGCGCGACACAATATTGGGGAGTGTGACTATCCGATGGCCACCGACTACGACGCCCCGCGTCGCGACGAGGTCGACCTCGGCGAGGACAGCCTGGAGGAGCTCAAGGCGCGACGCGTCGACGCACAGTCGGCCACCGTCGACGTCGACGAGGCCGAGGTTGCGGAGAGCTTCGAGTTGCCCGGAGCTGACCTTGCCGACGAGGAACTGACGGTCAAGGTGCTGCCGATGCAGGCGGACGAGTTCCGCTGCTCGCGCTGCTTTCTCGTACACCACCGCAGCCAGCTGGCGGCGGAGCGCAACGGAGAGTTGATCTGCCGCGAGTGCTCCTGACACCGGCGGCATAGATTCCTGTCGCTCTGGGTAGGAGCGGCAGGAGGCGGCGACCGATCCGGCGACCGGTCTGGGCATCCCGTGGACGCGGGCCAGGCTGGTCGCGGGCGCGAGGGAGGGCGACAGCATGCGTAAGGGTGATCAGCCGTCCGACGGGAAGGAGCCCGGGGCGGGCAGTCCCGGCAGCCCCGGTTCGGGGGATACGCCCCCGGCTGATGACGTCAGCACGATCGATCCCGTCGACAACGCCGACACCGTACGCATCAACGACGTGGACACCGTCCGCCTGGACGCTGTCGAGAGGCTGAACGTCGACGACACCGTCCAGGCGGACACCCTTGATCTCTCCCGCGCCGTCGCGGCCCTGACCGACGAGGAGTTGGACCGCGGTACGCGGTCGAAGCTACTCGGCCGGGTGGTGCTCCGGGAGATCCGCGAACGTGGCGTGAAGGATCTGCTGCGCCCCCGTACCGCCGTCCGCTGGGTCGTCGACGCGGTGACCGAGGCGGTACCGCACCTCCCGATCCGCGACCTGGACACCCTGCGCGAGCACCACGACGGCCTGGACGGTGAGGACCTGGCCGAGCGCCTGGTGCGCAACGCGGCCCGGGTGACCGCCGGTATCGGCGCGGCGAGCGGCGGCGTGGCGGCCGTCGAATGGGCCGCGACGCCGACCCTGTTATCGGCGCCGGCGTTGCTGGCCGCCGAGACCGTCGCGGTCGTCGCGGTCGAGATCAAGCTCCTGGGCGAGCTGCACGAGGTGTACCGGAAGCCGCTGCCCGGAAACGGTCCCCAGCGGGCGGTCGCCCTGCTGCAGGCGTGGGCCAACCGTCGCGGGGTCAACCCCTTCACCCAGGGCCGCGGCGTTGCCGCCGCCCTCAGTACCGCCGCCCGCAAGGAGTTACGGGATCGGCTGTTACGGCGCCTCGGGCGCAACCTGACCACGCTCGGCCCATTCCTGACCGGCGCCGCCGTCGCGGGCTACCTCAACCAGCGGGCGACCCGGTCGCTGGGCGCCGACGTCCAGGCCGACCTGCGTCGCCGCGGTCCGACGGTGATCGAGCTCGAGGCGGGGAGGTAACCGCCGCCGTGTCAGGACCCGGCGATGTCGCCGTGGGCCGTGCCGCTCTCCCCGGCGGCGCGGGCCGCGAGCAGCGTCGCCGCGAGCGCCGCCGGCCGCCGCGAGCTGACCACCCAGTACGGGGTGGGGTCGGCCGGGTCGTCCAGGTGCACCTGAACCGCCCCCTTGATCCACGGCCGCTGCACGACGAACGCGTACGGGTGCGCCGCGGTGCCCAGCAGGATCCGCTTCTCCGCCGCGCCCAGCACGGTGACCCCGCCCACGAACCGTGCCGGCAGCCGGGCGTCGTCGACGCGCAGCTCGCCCTCCTCCACGGCGACCCGCAGCCGCCCCAGCGCCCACAGCGCGCCGGCCGTGGCGGGCAGCACGACGGCGTACGGGATCCAGGTCTTGAGTCCCGGAGCGCCCAGGTACACCTCGGCGGCGAGCAGGGCGGCGAACGCGAGGGCGGGCAGCCACAGCCACCACGGCACCCACAACCGCTCGGCGTGACTCCTCGCCGTGCCGTTGCCTGTCTGTGCAGTCGCTTGTCCCGCCACGGTGCGAGAGTACGACGCCGTTCGGCACGTTCACACGGCAGGATGTAGCGCATGGAAGACAAGACGATTCCGGTGGCACTGCGCCGGCTCGATCCGGACCTGCCGCTGCCGACGTACGCCCACCCGGGCGACGCCGGGGCGGATCTGGTGGCGGCCGAGGACGTGGAGCTGCCTCCGGGAGGCCGGGCGCTGGTGCGCACGGGGATCGCGATCGCGCTGCCGCCGGGGTACGTGGGGCTCGTGCATCCCCGCTCCGGCCTGGCCACCCGCCTGGGCGTGACCGTGTTGAACGCACCCGGCACGGTCGACTCCGGGTACCGCGGTGAGATCCTGGTGAACCTGGTCAACCACGATCGGGGGACGGCGGCGAAGATAAGCCGGGGTGATCGCATCGCCCAACTTGTCGTCCAGCAGGTGGAACGGGCACACTTCCACGTCGTCGACCAGCTACCGCCGTCCGGGCGGGGCGTCGGGGGGCACGGTTCGACCGGTGGACACGCCGGGCTGGTCGGCGACCGGTCCGGGTCGCGGCGCGGCGCCGGACGCGCCGAGCCAGACTGGTCGAGAACGAACGGAGAGGTTCAGTGATCTTCTCGCGGAGGCGCGGGGGCGGTGGTCGCCACCACCGGGTGGACGACGCACGAGGCACCCGGCGGCCCGGCACCGAGCGGGCCTACGACGGGTCGCGACCCGTCGACGAGGCGTCGCAGTCGCCCACCAGCGGCCCGTACGACGTGACCGAAGCGCCGGCCGGCGTCGAGCGCCTCGACCTGGGCAGCATGTGGATCCCCGCGGTACCGGGCGTCGAGCTGCGGGTGCAGGCCGACCCCGAGGGGCAGATCCAGCAGGTCATCCTGGTGGCCGGCGAGAGCGCGCTGCAGCTCGGGGTGTTCGCGGCTCCGCGTTCCGAGGGCATCTGGGACGAGGTCCGCGAAGAGATCCGCAAGCAGCTGTTCAACGACGGGGTCGCCGCCGAGGAGGTCGACGGCCGGTACGGGGTCGAGCTGCGCTCGCGCGTGCGTACCCCGGAGGGCTTCACCGACATCCGGTTCGTCGGGGTCGACGGGCCGCGGTGGATGGTCCGCGGTGTCTACCAAGGCGCGGCGGCCGTCGACCCCGAGCAGGCCGGTCCGCTGGCCGAGTGCCTGGACGGGCTGGTCGTCGACCGGGGCAACGAGGCGATGCCGGTCCGCGAGCCGCTGCCGCTGCGACTGCCGCGCGAGATGGCCGAGCAGGGGCGGCACGCCGACGACACCGCCGACGCGTCTCTGGAGACCGCGGACCCGGTCGGGGTGGAGCCGGCAGGCGCTCGGCCGGCCGCCCCGTCGCCGCGGCGGTCCAAGCCGTCCCCCCGTCCCCGGGGCCGGGCTTGACCCGCCGGGTCATGATTGCGGGGGCGGGGACGTTGCCCACCGAGGAGGGTGACAGCGAGGCCATGGCCATTGAGGAACGGCCCTCACCGGTACGGCGGTTCATGCGCCGGCTGTTCGCCAGCCCCGAAGAGCTGGACGCCGAGGATCTGCAGCGGGACGCCGCGGAGTCGGGCTGTACCCCGGCCTGTGACGTGCGCAGGGGACAGCTGGTCACCATCACCGGCCGGCTGCGTACCGTGGTCTACACGCCGCGGACCAACCTGCCGACCCTGGAGGCCGACCTGTACGACGGCAGCGACCTGATCCGGTTGGTCTGGCTGGGCCGCCGGCGCATCGCCGGGATCGAGCCCGGCCGGTCGGTCACGGCTCGCGGGCGCATCGCGTTCCGCGACGACCGGAAGGTCATCTACAACCCGTACTACGAACTGGAAGCTCCCAGACCATGACGAACCCCGGCGTCGAGCAGACGAGGACCGGCGAGGACGAGGAGGCGCCTGTCCCGTCGTTCTCGGAGCAGATCGCCGAGCAGCTCGGCGGGGTCCGGGGGCTGGTGGAGTCGAGCGTCCCGGTCGCGGTCTTCGTCGTCACCAACATCGTGTGGGCGCTGCGGCCGGCGCTGATCATCTCGGTCCTCATCGGGCTGGGGATCGCCGGCTGGCGGTTGTCGCGCCGGGAGCCGATCCGGCACGCCCTCAACGGGCTGTTCGGCATCGGGTTGGGCGCGTTCCTCGCGTCCAGGACCGGGCAGGCCAAGGACTTCCACCTGCCCACGATCCTGTACACGCTCGGGTACGCGGCGGCGCTGATCGCGTCGGTCGTGGTGCGCCGACCCCTGGTCGGCTGGGTGTGGTCGGTCACCTTCGCCGGCGGCTCCGAGCGGTGGCGCACCGAGCCCCGGCTGCTGCGCCTGTTCGGCCGGCTCACGGTGCTCTGGGCCGCCGTCTACGTCATCAAGGTGACCGTGCTGAGCTCGCTCTACCTGGCCAACCGGGACAACGCCCTCGGCATCGCCCGGCTGGTCCTGGGCTACCCGCCGTACGCCCTGCTGCTGGTGCTCACGGTGTACTCGGTGCGCCGGGTCATGCGCACCACGCCCGAGCCGGCGAACTGACGGTTCGTCACGCGCCTCCGGACCGGTGGCGCGCGGCCGTGTCGGGTCCGAGGACCACCGCCCGTACCTCGTCCTCGGCCTCGGCGGTGCACACGAAGACCAGCTCGTCGCCGGCCTCCAGCGGGTCGTCCTGGCTGGGCACGAGGACCCGCTTGCCGCGCAGGATCGCCACCAGCGCCGAGTCGCGGGGGAGCGGCACCTCGCGTACCGGGTGACCCACGTACGGCGCCGTGGACGGCAGGGTGATCTCCACGAGGTTGGCCGCGCCCTGGCGGAAGGTCATGATGCGGACCAGGTCGCCGACCGTCACCGCCTCCTCGACCAGGGCGGCCATCATGCGCGGCTTGCTCACCGAGACGTCCACGCCCCACTGCTCGGTGAAGAGCCACTCGTTCTCGGCGCGGTTGACCCGGGCCACCACCCGGGGCACCGCGAACTCGGTCTTGGCCAGCAGCGAGACGACGAGGTTGGCCTTGTCGTCGCCGGTGGCCGCCACCACGACATCGCAGTTGGCCAGGTCGGCCTGCTGGAGGCTGGACACCTCGCAGGCGTCGGCGAGCACCCACTCGGCGGCGGGTACCCGCGACGGCATCAGGCGCGCCGGCTCCCGCTCGATCAGCATGACCTGGTGGCCGTTGTCGATGAGCTCCTGCGCGATGGAGCGGCCGACGTTGCCGGCTCCGGCGATCGCGACCTTCATGACTGTGCCCCTTCCGGCGCGCTGCCCGTCACCTTCGTCACGCCCGCCGCCATGTCGTCGGTGACCAGCATGTACACCTGGTCGCCGTCCTGGATCACGGTGGAGGACGTCGGGAGGGTGCCGACCCCGAAGCGCATCAGGTACGCCACCCGCGCGCCGCTGGCCTCCTCCAGGGCGCGCAGCGGCCGACCGACCCACCCGGTGTGCACCGGTACCTCCACGATCACGACCGAGCTGGTCGGGTCGCGCCACAGTTCGGCGGCGCTGTCCTGGACGAGTTGGCGCAGCATCCGGTCGGCGGTCCAGCGCACCGTCGCGACGGTGGGGATGCCGAGCCGCTCGTACACCTCGGCGCGCTTCGGGTCGTAGATCCGGGCGACGACCCGCTGGACGCCGAAGGTCTCCCGGGCCACCCGGGCTGAGATGATGTTGGAGTTGTCGCCTGAGGACACGGCGGCGAAGCCGTCGGCGCGCTCGATGCCCGCGGCGCTCAACACCTGGCGGTCGAAGCCCTCCCCGGTGACGGTCAGGCCGGTGAAGTCCGGCCCGAGCCGCCGGAACGACTCCCCGTTGCGGTCGACGACCGCCACCGAATGCCCCCGGGCCTCCAGGCTCAGCGCCAGCGTCGAACCGACGCGGCCGCAGCCCATGATCACGATGTGCACGCTGGCCCTCCGGACTCCCTGGTGCGTTGTGCTGCGAGCATGGCATGGGCACGCTCACCGGCGATGCGGGACGGTACACCCCGTACCCGAAGGGGGTGGAGATCACCCACCCCGGCCCTGCTATGCGCGTGCGTGGCTACTCTTGCTGCCGTGGCCAGTTCCACCTCCTTGCTGAAGCGGCTCCTCGTCGGCCGGCCGTTCCGGTCCGACCGGTTGCAGCACACCCTGCTGCCGAAGCGGATCGCGCTTCCGGTGTTCGCCTCCGACGCGCTGTCGTCGGTGGCGTACGCGCCCGACGAGATCCTGCTGACCCTGTCGGTCGCGGGCGCATCGGCGTTCATCTTCTCGCCGTGGATCGCGCTCGGCGTCGTCGTCGTCATGCTCACGGTCGTCGCCAGCTACCGGCAGAACGTGCACGCCTACCCGTCGGGGGGCGGTGACTACGAGGTCGCCGGCGTGAACCTGGGCCCGAAGTACGGCCTCGGCGTGGCGAGCGCGCTGATGGTGGACTACGTGCTGACCGTGGCGGTGTCGGTCTCCTCGGGGGTGCAGAACTTAGGGTCGGCGGTGCCCTGGGTGGCCGAGCACGCGCCCCTGGTCGCGGTGGTGACCGTGCTGGTGCTGACCGCGCTGAACCTGCGCGGTGTCCGCGAGGCGGGCACCGCGTTCGCCATCCCCACGTACGCGTTCATGATCGCGATCATCGGCATGGTCGTGTGGGGACTGTTCCGCTACTTCGTGCTCGGCGATCCGGTGCGGGCCGAGAGCGCCGGCATCACCGTGAAGGCCGAGCACTCCGTCGCCGGCTTCGCGATGGTGTTCCTGCTGGTGCGCGCGTTCTCCTCCGGCTGCGCCGCGCTGACCGGCGTGGAGGCGATCTCCAACGGAGTGCCCGCGTTCAAGCCGCCCAAGAGCCGCAACGCCGCGACGACGCTGCTGATGCTCGGTACGGTCGCGATCGGCATGCTGGTCGGCATCATCGCGCTGTCGCGCCTCACCGGCATCCAGTTCGTCGAGTGCGACAAGATCAAGCCCGGCTGCGCCGCGGCCGACCTGCAGATCGTCTCCGCGCCCGTGGACTACGTGCAGCAGACGGTGACCGCCCAGCTCGCCGGAACGGTGTTCGACCACTTCGCGCCCGGCTTCTGGTTCGTCATCGCCACCACCGCGCTGATCCTGGTGCTCGCGGCCAACACGGCCTTCAACGGCTTCCCGGTGCTCGGCTCGATCCTGGCCCAGGACCGCTACCTGCCCCGGCAGTTGCACACGCGGGGCGACCGGCTGGCGTTCAGCAACGGAATCATGTTCCTGGCCGCCTCCGCGATCGTCCTGATCCTGGCCTTCCACGCCGAGACGACGCGGCTGATCCAGCTGTACATCGTCGGGGTGTTCGTGTCGTTCACGCTCTCGCAGAGCGGCATGGTGCGGCACTGGAACCGGCTGCTGCGGGTCGAGCGCGACCCGGCGGCCCGCCGACGCATGATCCGCTCCCGCGCCATCAACGTCTTCGGCCTGTGCATGACCGGGTTCGTGCTGGTCCTCGTGCTGGTCACCAAGTTCACCAAGGGCGCGTGGATCTCGATCGCCGCGATGGCGGTGATCTACCTGCTGATGCTGGCCATCCGCCGGCACTACGACCAGGTGGCCCGCGAGCTGGAGCCGTCGGAGGACAAGCCGGTCCTGCCCTCGCGTAACCACGCCGTGGTCCTGGTCAGCAAGGTCCACCAGCCGACGCTGCGGGCGCTCGCGTACGCCCAGGCGACCCGGCCCGACTCGCTCACCGCGGTGACGGTCAACGTGGACGACAACGACACCCGGGCGATCCAGGCGGAGTGGGAGCGGCGCGAGCTGAGCGTGCCGCTGACGGTCGTGGACTCCCCGTACCGGGAGATCACCAATCCGATCATCGATTTCGTGAAGTCGATGCGCCGGGAGTCGCCGCGCGACGTGGTGACCGTCTTCATCCCGGAGTACGTGGTCGGCCGCTGGTGGGAGAACCTGCTGCACAACCAGAGCGCCCTGCGGATCAAGACCCGGCTGCTGTTCGAGCCCGGTGTGATGGTCGTCAGCGTGCCGTGGCAGCTCAGCTCCACCGAGGGCAAGAACCTCGAGCGGATGGCGCAGAGCCAGTGGCGTACCCCGCAGCGCGGCCCGCGACCGGGCAGCGAGGAGACGCCCCGCCCGGACGACGAGTTCGTCGGGACATGAACGGCACGACTTCCGGGAAGTCGTCGCCTCGGGGCCCCGGATGACCACAGTTTCCCGAAAGTTGTGACGACCATGGATATCGACATCGGGACCGTCCTCGAGCTGACGGTCGGGCCGGTCGCGCAGGGCGGGCACTGCGTCGCCCGGTTGCCCGAGGGCCAGGTGGTCTTCGTCCGGCACGCCCTGCCCGGTGAGCGGGTCCGGGCCGTGGTCACCGAGCGGCGGCGCGGATACCTGCGCGCCGACGCGGTCGAGGTGCTGGAGGCATCCCCGGACCGGGTCGAGGAGCCGTGCAGGTACGCCAAGCCGGGCCGCTGCGGCGGCTGCGACTGGCAGCACGCCACGCCGGACGCTCAGCACGAGCTCAAGGCCGCGGTGGTGCGTGAGCTTCTGACCCGGATCGGCGGGCTGTCCGAGCTCGAGGTCGAAGATCTGCGGGTACGGGTGGAGCCGCTGCCCGATGGGCCGCTCGGCTGGCGGACGCGGGTGCAGTACGCGGTGGACGACGCGGGCCGGCCGGGCTTCCGCCGGCACCGTTCGCACGACATCATCCCGATCGACCGCTGCCTGATCGCCGACCCACGCATCCAGGAGGCGCCGGTGACCGACCGGACCTGGCCGGTACGCGGGGGAGGCGTCGAGGTGGTGGCGACCACCGGCGGCGACCTGACGATCTTCACCAGGCCGCGCGGTGGCCGGCAGGTGCGCCTGGTCTCCGGGCCGCGCATCGTCCGGGAACGGGCGGTCGGCCGCGAGTGGAGGATCGACGCGACCGGCTTCTGGCAGGTCCACCCGGCCGCGCCGGATGCCCTGGCCGAGGCCGTCCTGGGCTTCCTGAAGCCGCAGCCGGGGGAGCGGGCCTGGGACCTGTACGGCGGAGCCGGCCTCTTCGCCGCGGCGCTGGCGCCCGTACTGGGCCCGAAGGGGCGGGTGACCATCGTGGAGTCCGACCCGCGTGGGGTGACCGCCGCCCGCAAGAACCTGGCCGACCTGCCGCAGGTGCACGTCGCGCCGGGCGACGTCGCCGCGGTGATCGCCAACCCGCGCTGGCGCTCGGTGGACCTCGTGGTGCTCGACCCGCCGCGCGCCGGGGTCGGCCGGGAGGTGGTCGAGTCGGTGACGGACCGCAAGCCGCGCGCGATCGCGTACGTCTCCTGCGACCCGGCCGCGTTCGCCCGGGACGTGGCGACGTTCGCCGACCGGGCGTACCGGCTCACCGCGCTACGGGCGTTCGACGCCTTCCCGATGACCCAGCACGTGGAGTGCGTGGGCCTCCTCGAGCCGACCTCCCCCTGATCACCGAGAGCTGTGGGTGCCCTGACGCCCACAACTCTCGGTGATCATGAAGCAGACACGACGCCGAGGGCGAGCGTGACCCCGCCGAGCGCCGAGGCGCGCTGTTCGAGCTGGGCCGAGACGACCTGTACGGCGTGGACCGGGGCGGCCATCGCGGTGTCGGCGAGCCCCCGCCGCAGCGGCTCCCGCATCAGCGGCGCCCCGCCGCGCAGCTCGCCGCCGAGCACGATGCGGGCCGGGTTGATCAGGTTGACCAGGCCGCCGAGCGCGTACCCGAGCTGGGTGCCGGCGTCGATGAGCAGCCGCCGGCAGCCGGGGTCGCCGTCGGCCGCGAGCCGTACCAGTTCGCCGAGGTCGGCCAGGTCGGGCCGGGTCAGGCGGGCGTTCTCCAGCAGCGCCCGCCCGCCGGCGGTCAGCTCCAGGCAGCCGCGGTTGCCGCAGCGGCAGAGCGGGCCCCGGGCGTCGAGGGTGACGTGGCCCAGCTCGCCGGCGGTACCGGCGGCGCCCCGGTAGAGCCGGCCGTCGAGCACGATGCCGGCCCCGATACCGGTGGCGAGCTTGACGTAGACGAAGTCGACGCAGCCCCGGCCGGCGCCCCACAGGTACTCCGCGAGCGCGCCCAGGTTGGCGTCGTTCTCCACCCGTACCTGCAGGTCGAGCCGGGCCGCCAGCTCCTCGCCGGGTGCCAGCTCGGCCCAGGCCGGCAGCAGGGCGGCGGAGCCGATGCGGCCCTGGCGGGTGATCGGTGCCGGGATGCCCAGGCCCACCCCGACGACGTCGCGGCGGGTGGCCGAGGTGGCCTCCAGCGCGTGGTCGACCAGCGCGGTGGCGACGTCGAGCACCTCGTACGGGTGGTCGTCGGCGTCCCGGTCCAGCCGGGTGGCCCGCTCGGTGAGGATGGTGTGACCGAGGTCGGCCACGGCCACCCGTACGTGCCGGCGGCCGACGTCGACGCCGAGGGCGAGGCCGGCCGCGCGGGTCAGCCGTACCACCGCGGCGGGCCGCCCACCGGCCGGGCGGGCGGCCGACGAGAGCTCCTCGGTGACCAGGTCGGCGCCGGTCAGCTCGGCGAGGCCGGCCGTGACGGTCGGGCGGGACAGGCCGGTGAGAGTGACCAGTTCGGAGCGCGTGCGTGGCCCGTACGCGCGCAGGATCTCCGCGACCCGACGCGCGTTTCCGGCGAGGATCCGGTCCCACAGGGCGCCGGCATCGACGCGTTCCGCAGTCACGGCGGAATCGTCTTAGCGAACCCCGGGTTCTGTCAAGACTTTCCTATACCTGCCCCTATTTGCGCCTTTCTTGGCCTGGGTAACGCTCAATCCACGCCAATGTTGCGGCCTTATCACGAGATCATGTGCAGTTATTGACAGAACGCCGCAAGGGATAGAAGGCTGCCGACCAGAACCGACAGCCCGTCTTCTCACCGGGGAGGAGGCGTGCGGACCTCCGCTCGCCGTAACCCGGGGCCTTGACGGCAGCCGTGGGAGATACGCGACATGGACATCCGGTGCTTCGACACGGAGCACCCGTCGGCGGTCGTGGTCGTCACGCGAGGCCTCGTGCGACGGCCGACGACTCCACGACAGCGGTCGCGACGACAACTGAGGTAAACGACATCGTGACAGATGGAGGTTCGATGCGCTTCTCGAAACGAGCCGCGGTCGCCGCCGCCGGGATCGCCGTCGCGCTGCTGGCCAGTGCCTGCGGCAGCAGCGGCGGTGGCGGGCAGGCCAGCAAGGACGTCGAGGTGTTCACCTGGTGGGCCGACGGCGGCGAGAAGGCCGGGCTCGACGGGCTGGTGAGCCAGTTCAAGACCGACTGCTCGCAGTACAACTTCCAGAACGGCGCCGTCTCCGGTGGCGCGGGCTCCAACGCCAAGCAGGTGCTGGCGTCGCGGCTCCAGCAGGCCCAGCCGCCGGACACGTTCCAGGCGCACGCGGGTGCGGAGCTGACCGACTACATCAACGCCGGCCAGGTCGAGGACCTCAGCGCCCAGTACAAGGAGTGGGGCCTCGACAGCGCCTTCCCCAAGGGCCTGATCGACAGCCTGACGGTCCAGGGCAAGATCTACTCGGTGCCGGCGAACATCCACCGGGCCAACGTGCTGTGGACCAACAAGACGGTCCTGGCGAACGCCGGCGTCAACGAGGTGCCGAAGACGCTGCCGGAGTTCTTCACCGTCCTGGACACGCTGAAGGCCAAGGGCGTGCAGACCCCGCTGGCCGTGGGCAAGGACTGGACCCAGCAGATGCTCTTCGAGGCGGTCCTGATCAGCGACCTGGGCGCGGAGAAGTTCACCGGGCTGTGGAACGGCAAGACCAGCTGGACCGGCGCTGACGTCACCCAGGCCCTCAACGACTACAAGAAGCTCCTGAGCTACTCCAACAAGGACCGCGACACCTTCGACTGGACCGACGCCGAGAAGCTGCTGATGGACGGCAAGGCCGCCTTCCAGCTGATGGGTGACTGGGAGGCCGCGGACCTCGACACCAAGGGCTTCAAGGACTACGGGTACGCGGTGTTCCCGGGCAACGGCAACGCGTACCAGTGGCTGGCCGACTCGTTCGTGCTGCCCAAGGGTGCGAAGAACGCCGAGGGCACCAAGTGCTGGCTGAAGACCCTCGGTAGCGCCGCCGGCCAGAAGGCGTTCAACACCAAGAAGGGCTCGATCCCGGCCCGTACCGACGCCAACGCCGCGGACTACCCGGCGTACCAGCAGACGGCGATCGCCGACTGGAAGAGCGGCGTGCCGGTGCCGTCGTGCCCGCACGGCTCCGCCTGCTCGCAGGGCTGGCAGGGCGCCGTCGCCTCGGCGCAGGGCAAGTTCTCCAGCGACCAGGACGTGGCGGCGCTGCAGAAGGCGCTCGACGCCGCCGCCAAGCAGTACACGAAGAAGTAGTTCCCGTCAGGGTTCTCCATCCACGCCGACGCGGCGGAGCCGGTGCTTGAAAGCCCGGCTCCGCCGCCACCGGCGGCAGGCCGCGGTAACACGGAGGTTCTCTGAGGTGACGACCAGTTCGGCAACACTGCCCCCCGCGCCGGGCAGCCGGCGCAGGCGAAGGAGGTCGGCGCCCGGCGGAGTGCGGCGCTGGGGCCCCGGGCTGCTCCTGCTGTCCCCGTCGCTGATCCTGCTCGCCGTCTTCGTGTACGGGCTGATCGCCTGGACGGCGCGGCTCTCGCTGACCGACCAGCACACGGCGATCAGGTCCGGCAGCGTCGTCGGCCTGAAGAACTACGTCGACCTGTTCGTGAACGACATCAACGGCCGGTTCACCCACTCGCTGAAGAACCTGCTCATCTTCACCGTGGTGTTCATGGTGGGCGCGCTCGTGATGGGCCTCATCTGGGCGCTGATCCTCGAGCGGGGCCTGCCCGGCGAGGGCGTCTTCCGGGCCGTCTACCTCTTCCCGATGGCGGTCTCGTTCGTCGCCTCCGGCGTGGTGTGGCGGTGGCTGATGAACTCCGGCACCGGCGAGCAGGCCGGCGGCCTCAACCGGATCTTCCACGACCTGCACCTGGGCTTCCTGGAGAACCCCTGGTGGACCGACCCGCAGTGGGGCATGGCCGCGATGGCGGTGCCCGCGATCTGGCAGCTCGCCGGGTACGTGATGGCCCTGTTCCTGGCGGGGTTCCGCGGCATCCCGCCCGAGCTGCGCGAGGCGGCCCAGGTCGACGGCGCGACCACCTACCAGATGTACCGGCATGTGCTGTTCCCTCAGCTCACGCCGACGGCGCTGTCCGTCCTGATCATCCTCGGGCACATGTCGATGAAGATGTTCGACCTGATCATGTCCGTCTCCGGGGCACAGTGGATCACCGAGGTTCCCGCCGTGTACGTCTGGCAGACGTTGCTGACCAGCGACTACGCCAAGGCCGCGGCGATCTCGGTCGTCCTGCTGCTGCTCGTGGCGGTCGTGATCGTGCCTTACCTCGTCTACAACAACCGGGTGGAGCGCCGCTCATGACGTCCACGAGCATCGTCACGCCGCCGCCGACTACCGCGTCCGGCCGGGTCGACAGCCCCCGCCCCAAGCGCCGGGGCCTCAACCGCCCGTCGCCGGCCGGCCGTGCCGTGAAGTACGCCCTGCTCCTGCTGTTCCTGCTCATCGTCCTGATGCCGGCCTACGTGCTGATCGTGACCAGCTTCAAGTCGGGCCGGGAGATCGGCGTCAACGGGCAGTGGAGCCTCCCGACCGAGTGGACACTCGCGTCCTGGACCAAGGCGTGGACGGCGCTCCAGCCGTCGTTCCTGCGTACCTTCGAACTGGCCATCCCGGTTGCGCTGATCTCGTCGCTCCTCGGCTCCGCGAACGGGTTCGTGCTGTCGCGGTGGCGCTTCCCGGGCGCGGACGTCGTCTTCACGCTGATCCTGTTCGGAATGTTCATCCCGTATCAGGCCGTGATGATCCCGTTGCGGCAGATCGTCCAGTCCGCCGGGCTGCCGCCGGGCATCCCGACGCTGATCGTCGTGCACTGCATCTACGGCATCCCGATCTGTACGCTGATCTTCCGCAACTACTACGCCACCATCGTGCCGGTCGAGCTCATCGAGGCGGGCCGGGTCGACGGCGCGGGACTGCTGCGCACGTTCTCCTCGATCATCCTGCCGATCTCCGTACCGGGCTTCGTGGTCACGGTCATCTGGCAGTTCACGTCGGCCTGGAACGACTACCTGTTCGCGATCTTCCTGTCGAACACGAGCAACGGTCCGATCACCATCGCGCTCAATGCCCTCGCCGGCGCACAGTCGCCCGACTACGCTGCGTCGATGGCGGGCGCCCTGATCGCGTCGCTGCCAACCCTGTTCGTATACATCGTGCTGGGACGATGGTTCATCGGCGGCCTGATGGCCGGCTCCGTGAAGAGCTGAACCCGATAACCGGGAGTGACGGACCGGTCCGCCGCGGGGGTGGACCGGTCCGTTGCGTGCCACATGTGAGGGATGTGTGAACGAGTGATCGCCCCCGATGACGGCGTGCGCGCCCCCGCTAGACTGGCCCGTCATGAGCGCTTCCGCTGACGGCCCCACCAGTCTTCTCGGCTCCATCCGTGATCCGCAGGACCTGAGGGGGCTGACCGAGGAGCAGCTGACCGTCCTCGCCGCCGAGATCCGGGACTTCCTCGTCGACAAGGTCTCGCGTACCGGCGGCCACCTCGGTCCGAACCTCGGCGTTGTCGAGCTCACCCTCGCGCTGCACCGGGTGTTCGAGTCGCCCAAGGACCGGATCCTGTTCGACACCGGGCACCAGGCGTACGTGCACAAGATCGTCACCGGCCGCCAGGACGGGTTCGACCTGCTGCGCCAGCGCGGCGGCCTGTCGGGCTACCCCAGCCGGGCCGAGAGCGAGCACGACCTGATCGAGAACTCGCACGCCTCCACGGCGCTGTCCTACGCCGACGGCGTGGCCAAGGCGTACGCGCTGCGCGGCGAGAAGCGCCACGTCGTGGCGGTCGTCGGCGACGGCGCGCTGACCGGCGGGATGTGCTGGGAAGCCCTCAACAACATCGCCACCTCCAGGAACCCCCTGGTCATCGTCGTCAACGACAACGGCCGCTCGTACGCGCCGACGATCGGGGGCCTGGCCGACCACCTGTCGACGCTGCGCCTGAGCCCCGGGTACGAGAAGGTCCTCGACCTGATCAAGGATGCGCTCGGCCACACCCCGGTGGTGGGCGGCCCGCTCTACGAGGTGCTGCACGGGCTCAAGAAGGGGCTCAAGGACGCCGTCGCGCCGCAGGCGATGTTCGAGGACCTCGGCATCAAGTACGTCGGCCCGGTCGACGGGCACGACCTGGCCGCGATGGAGTCGGCGCTGCGCCGGGCCAGGGCGTACGGCGGGCCGGTGATCGTGCACGCGGTGACCCGCAAGGGGTACGGCTTCCGCCCGGCCGAGGAGGACGAGGCGGACTGCCTGCACGGCCCGGGCGGCGCGTTCGACCCGGAGACCGGCAAGCTGCTGGCACCGGCCTCGGTGAAGTGGACCCACGTCTTCGCCGAGGAACTCGTCGCGATCGCCGACGAGCGGCCGGACGTCGTCGGTATCACCGCCGCCATGGCCGAGCCGACCGGCATCGCCAAGCTCATGCGCAAGTACCCGGAGCGCGCCTACGACGTCGGCATCGCCGAGCAGCACGCGATCACCTCCGCGGCCGGCCTGGCGATCGGCGGGCTGCACCCGGTCGTCGCGGTGTACGCGACGTTCCTCAACCGGGCCTTCGACCAGGTACTGCTCGACGTGGCCATGCACAAGCTGCCGGTCACCATCGTGCTCGACCGGGCTGGCGTCACCGGTCCGGACGGCCCCAGCCACTACGGCATCTGGGACATGTCGGTCTTCGGTACCGTGCCGGGCCTGCGCATCGCCGCCCCGCGCGACGCCGCGACGCTGCGCGTCGAGCTGCGCGAGGCGGTGGCGATCGAGGACGGCCCGACGATCGTGCGGTTCCCGACCGGCAGCGTCGCCGCCGACCTGCCGGCGATCGACCGGGTCGGCGGCGTGGACGTGCTCGCCCGCGCCGAGCGGCGCGACGTCCTGCTGGTCGCGGTCGGTTCGTTCGCCCACCTGGGCGTCGAGGTCGCCGCGCGGCTGGCCGAGCAGGGGTACGGCGTGACCGTCGTGGACCCGCGCTGGGTCCGCCCGGTGCCGGTCGACCTGGTCGGGCTCGCCCGCGAGCACCGGCTCGTGGTGACGCTGGAGGACGGGGTCCGTACCGGCGGCGTCGGTGACGCGGTCGCCAAGGCGCTGCGCGACGCGGACGTCTGGGTGCCGCTGCGCGACCTCGGCATCCCGCAGGACTGGCACCCGCACGGCACGCGGGCCCAGATCCTCGCGGACCTCGGCCTCACCGCGCAGGACATCTCCCGTCAGGTGACGGAGTGGGTGAGCCGGCTGGAGGACCCGACCCAGCCCCCGGCGCGGACCACGGCGAACGGCCGGACCACGGGCAACGGTCGGACTGCCGTGAACGGCCGGGCGGCCGCGAACGGCGGCCGCGGCGGCCGTCACTGAGCGCGGCGCCGTCTCGCTGCCGTCGGGGCGTCCCTCCCGCACAATGACCGCATGGGACAGGCCGCCGAGCCGCTTATCGACCTGGGTGAGCTGACCGGCGCGGCGCCGTCCGCTGACGACGAGGGCCGGCCACGGGTGCCGGCCCGTCTCGTCCTACTCCTCGTCGCGGTACTGGTCGCGGCCGGTCTGCCCGGCGATGCCGCCCTAATACCGCTGCGCCCGGTGCTGACCACGCCGTTCACCCCGACGGACTTTGACATGGGCGACGACGTGCTGTACCTGTTCGACGGCTCGTACGCGCCCAACCGGGTCCTCGCGCACCGACTGCGCGACGGCAAGCGGCTGTGGCAGGTGGGGTCGCCGGCCACCGCGTCGTACGAGACGGTCCGGCAGGTCGGCGGCCGGACCCTGTTCGTACCGGACCCCTGCACCGCACCCGGATCGGTGTCGACCGTCGCCGTCGACACCGCGTCCGGCCGCGAGGTGTGGCGGCGCCCGGGCACGGCCGAGTGGCTCGTCAGCGGCGGCACGCTGGTCGTGATGGCCCGGCCGCACTTCACGTACGGCTGCGGCACCGGCTTGCCGGCGACCCCCGTGCACTGGGACGCCGTCAACGTCGCCACCGGCGCGCTCGCCTGGTCGGTCGAGGTACCGGAGGTCGACCGGATCTCCCTTGACAGCGGCCGCGACGGCTCGCGGTGGGTGGTGTTCGTCGCGCGCGACGGTACGGTCGTCGTCCGCGACCTGCTCACCGGGGCGGTCACGGCGCAGACCGTGCTGCCCGAACTGGCGCGGCCGGCCCCGCCCGGCGGCCACGCGCCCGCCCTCGGCGGCGACGTCGTACCGGCGCCCGACCTCCTGATCGTCGGCAACCAGGCGCTGCTGCTCCGGCGCCCGGCCATCCGGTTCGGCGGCGGCCCGGCCGTACTCGACATCACCGCGTACGACGTCGCCGGCCTCACCAGGCGGTGGGACGTGCGCGTCGACGTCGGCCCGTCCGACCTGCGCGGCAGCGCCGGCTATGTGGACCTCGCGGCCTGCGGGCCGATGCTGTGCCTGCGCGGGCAGCTGCGGACGGTCTTCCTGGATCCGCGCGACGGTGCGCAGCGCTGGCGCAGTTCGCTGAGGCTGCTGGCGACCAGCGGTGACCGGGCGGTGCTGGCCGACGCGCGGGCGGGCAACGCCGCGGACGAGACGGCGCCGGGCGGGCTGACGGTACGCGACGTCCGTACCGGACAGGAGCGTGGCATCGTCCCGGGCTGGCGGGTCCTCACCGCCGACCTCCGCCGCCAGGCGGCGCCGCTGCTGGGGGTGACCCTGGCCGGCCGTACCTGGTTCGCCCGGCTCGACCTGGCCCGGTTGCGGGTCGTGACGCTCGGCTCGGCCCCCGGCCGGTACGGCTCGTGCCTGGCCGAGCCGGAGTACTTCGCCTGCCGCGGGATCGATGGGTCGGTACGCGTGTGGCGGTCGTGGGTGGCGCCCAGGCTCTAGGGTCGGCCGGGCCGATTGCTGGGCGAGCGGTACCCACGTCGCCTGCCGCGTGGGAAAGACACTCTCCGTGCCTGGGAGTACTCCTCCTGACTCCCGCCGGGGTGGTCACACTAGCGTGGCTCACGCAGACTTCACGTCCAGCAGGATGTGCTGGGCGACGTGGGAGGAGACGACCGGGTGCGGGTACTCGTGGTCGAGGACGAGGCCAACCTTGCCGACGCGATCGCGCGCGGGCTGCGGCGGGAGGGCATGGCCGTGGACGTCGCCTACGACGGATCGGACGGTCACGAGATGGCGTTTGTCACCAGGTACGACGTGGTAGTGCTCGACCGGGACCTGCCGGGGATGCACGGGGACGAGATCTGTGCCGCCCTGGTCTCGGCGGGGGCGCTGACGCGGGTACTGATGCTGACCGCCAGCGGCAGCGTCGCCGACCGGGTCGAGGGGCTGCAGTTGGGCGCCGACGACTACCTGCCGAAGCCGTTCGACTTCACCGAGTTGGTGGCCCGGGTGCGGGCCCTCGGGCGGCGGGCCACCCCGGCCACCCCGCCGGTGCTGTCCGTCGCCGACCTCGTGCTGGACCAGGCCCGGCACGTGGTGACCCGGGGCGGCCGGCCGGTCGAGTTGACCCGCAAGGAGTTCGGTGTGCTCGAGGAGCTGCTCAAGGCCGACGGTGGCGTGGTGTCGAGTGAGGAGCTGCTGGAACGGGTCTGGGACGCCAACGCCGATCCGTTCACGACGACGGTACGGGTGACCATGCTGACCCTGCGCAAGAAGCTGGGGGAGCCGGCGCTGATCGACACCGTGGTCGGCGCCGGCTACCGGATCCGGGTGGAGGAGACGGGGCCATGACCCTCTACGACGCACGCACCTCACGCCGTCCCCGGCCGACGCTGCGGCTGCGGCTGACCCTCCTCAACGGAATCCTCCTCATCGGCGCGGGCGCCGTGCTGGTCGGTCTGTCGTGGACGGTCGTCAGCTCCGCGCTGCACCCCTCCGATCAGCTCCGCGCCGGTACCCAGGTGCAGCTCGCCGACGGCCGTACCGTCGACGCCGGTACCTGGCAGAGCGAGCTGATGCACGCGGCCGAGCGGGACCTCCTGCTCAAGGGGCTGGGCGCGCTGCTCGCCATCGGCACCGCCGGTGTGATCGGCGCGTACCTGGTGGCCGGCCGCGCGCTGCGGCCGCTGCACAGCGTCACCGCCGCGGCGCGACGGCTCTCGGGGGAGACGCTCGACCAGCGGATCTGCTACGACGGCGCGGACGACGAGGTGGCCGAACTGGCCGCCACGTTCGACGCCATGCTCGACCGGATCGGTACCGCGTTCGAGAGCCAGAAACGCTTCGTCGCCAACGCCTCGCACGAACTGCGCACCCCGCTCGCGGTCATGCGTACCGAGATCGACGTGACCCTCGCGGACTCCGATGCCGACGTGGCCGACCTGCGCCGGATGGCCACCGTCGTGCGCGACGCCTCCATCCGCGCGAACGCGCTGGTGGACTCGCTGCTGCTGCTGGCCCGTACCGAGGCACAGGCCGGCCGGCGGCTGGCGCGGAAGGTGCCGGCCGACCTGTCGGCCGGGGCGTCGGCGGCGCTGTCGTCGGTACGCCAGGAGGCGTCCAGGCTCAGCCTCGACGTGACGACCGACCTCGCCCCGGCGCCGGTGGTCGGCGACCCCGGCCTGGTGGAGCGGCTCGCCGGCAACCTCATCGAGAACGCGGTGCGCTACAACCACCTGGGCGGGCGGGTATGGGTACGTACCTGGGCCGACGCCACCCAGGCGTGGCTGGTCGTCGGCAACACGGGCTTCGAGGTGGAGGCCGCCGACGTACCGGGGCTGTTCGAGCCGTTCCGGCGCGGCGGCCGGGAACGTACCGGGGCCCGCGGCTCGGGGCTGGGCCTGTCGATCGTACGGGCGGTGTGCGACGCGCACGGGGGCAGCGTCACCGCGATCGCGCTCGACGGCGGGGGGCTGGAGGTGACGGTACGTCTGCCGGGCGCGGCCACCACGCCGCTGCTGACCGGGTCGGCGACCGTACCGGCGCCGGCTCCCCCCGCATCCCCGGCCCCTCCCCCATGATCACCGAGACTTGTGGCTGCCATAGCGCCCCAAACTCTCGGTGATCATGGGGGAGAGGGCCGGCTCAGGCGGCGACGGCCTGGCGGTTGATCTGGCGCAGGCGCTGGGTGGTGATGCCCAGCTCCGCAGCTATGGCGGCCTGTGTGATGCCAGGTTGTTCCATCTTCATACGGGCCGCGCGCTCCGCCAGCTCGGCGGGTGACAGGACGGCGTCGGCCGGGGTGGCCGCCGCCCGCTTGCGTGGCGCCGCCTTCGCCGGGGCGGCCTTCGCGGCGCGCGACTGGCTGGTACGGGGCGCCGACGACCGGTTGGGCTGGGCTTTGGTGGAGGTGTCGTCCGTGGTCGACGGCGCCACCGGGGCTCCGGCTGACGTCGGCCTCGCCACGACGGTGACGCCGTCCGGTACGGGGCCCGCGACCGGATCGACGGCCGGACCGCCCACCACGGCCGGGCCGCCCACCGCGGCCGGACCGCCCACCACGGCCGGACCGCCCATCGCGGCCGGACCGCCCACCACGGCCGGGCCGGTGGCCGCCGATTCAGCGGCCACCGCTTCGGCCCCCGCGGCCCCGGTGGCCCCGGCCGTCTCCATCACCCGGATCCGGCCCGCCAGCTCGACCAGGCTCACGCTCGCGACGATCACGAGGCCGTCGACCGACAGCGGCAGCAGGTACGGCGACGGGCCCGTCTCGCCGTAGTGCGCCGCGACGCCCACCATGTGCCAGTACGACACCCAGGCGGCGATGCCGGCGATCGTCGAGGTGGCCACGAGGCGTACCGCGGCCAGGGAGCGGCGGTGCACCGGTACCCGCGAGATCAGCTCGACGGTCAGCAGCAGGGCCAGCGGCGGCCAGGCCGCGATGATCTGGCTGATCGGGTTCGGCTGGGCGTGCAGGATGTTGGCGGCGACGGAGGCGGCCACGCCGAGGGTGAGCGTGGCCCGTACGGCCCAGCGGACGCGACGGAGCTGTGGCAGGCGCATCCGTCGATTCTGATGTTCAGCCGTGAACGCGCCAGTCCCTTTCCCGGCGTGTCGGGTGTGACATGCACCAGATGTAGAACGAGGGGCGCTCCCCTACACAAGATCATGTAGGAGAGCGCCCCAGCGCCGTGATCATGAAGGTGGGTGGGCGGGTCAGGCGGGCAGACTGGCCGCGCCCTTGGGCAGGAACCGCTTGCCGGTGACCTTCTCCGATACGCCGGTCCGGTCCAGGTACGGCGTGACGCCGCCCAGGTGGAACGGCCAGCCGGCGCCCAGGATCATGCACAGGTCGATGTCCTGCGCCTCCGCCACGACGCCCTCGTCGAGCATCAGGCGGATCTCCTGTGCGAGCGCCTCCAGGGCACGGTTGCGCAGTTCGTCGGAGGTCAGTGGGGAGTCGCCCACCTGGAGCAGCGCGGCGACCTCGGGGTCGATCTCGCCGCCGGAGGTGAGGAAGCCCGGCTTGCCCGCCTCGACGATGCGGCCGAGGTTGGCGCTGACGCCGTACCGGTCGGGGAACGCGGTGTGCATGGTCTCCGCGACGTGGTGCGCCACGGCCGGCCCGACGAGTTGCAGCAGCGCCAGCGGGCGCATCGGTAGGCCGAGCGGGTCGATCGCGGCGTTGGCGACCTCCAGTGGGGTACCGGCGTCGACGGCCGCGAAGACCTCACCCAGGAACCGGGTGAGCAGCCGGTTGACCACGAACGCCGGCGCGTCCTTGACCAGTACGCAGGACTTCTTCAGCTTCTTGCCGACCGCGAACGCGGTGGCCAGCGCCGCGTCGTCGGTCTTCTCCGCCCGTACGATCTCCAGCAGCGGCATCATCGCGACCGGGTTGAAGAAGTGGAAGCCGACCACCCGCTCGGGGTGCTCGAGGTCGGCGGCCATCGCGGTGACCGACAGCGACGAGGTGTTGGTCGCCAGGACCGCCTCGGGCTTGACGATCTTCTCGAGCTCGGCCCAGACCTGCTTCTTGACGCCCAGGTCCTCGAAGACGGCCTCGATGACGAAGTCCGCGTCGGCGAAGGCGCCCTTGTCGACCGAACCGCTGACCAGGCCCTTGATCTTGGCGGCCTTGCCGGTGTCCATCCGGCCCTTGGCGACCTGCTTGTCGACCTCGGCGTGGACGTACCCGACGCCCTTGTCGACCCGGGCCTGGTCGAGGTCGGTCAGCACGACCGGCACCTCCAGGCGGCGGGCGAACAGCAGGGCGAGCTGGCTGGCCATCAGGCCGGCGCCGACGATGCCCACCTTGTTGACGTCGCGGGCCAGGCCCTTGTCCGGCGCGCCGGCCGGCCGCTTGGCCCGCCGCTGCACCAGGTCGAACGAGTACAGGCCGCTGCGCAGCTCCTCGCTGAACACCAGGTCGGCCAGGGCCTCGTCCTCGGCGGCGGTGCCGGTGGAGAACGGCGCGTCCTTGGCCAGGGCGAGCAGCTCGAGGGCCTTGTACGCGGCCGGGTGCGCGCCGTGCAGCTTCTCGTCGAGCGTCGCCTTCGCGAACTCGAGCACGCCGTCCCAGCTGTCCCGGTCGATCTCCGGCCGCTCCACGGCGATGTCGCCGCGGACCACGCCCGCCGCCCACTCCAGCGACCGCTCCAGGAAGTCGGCCGCCTCGAACAGCTCGTCGGCGATGCCCATCTCCCGCGCCTGCTTGGGCTTGAGCATCTTGTTCATCATCAGCGGGTTGGACAGGATCACCGTCGCCGCGTTGATGATGCCGACCAGGTTGGGCAGCAGCTGGGTGCCGCCCCAGCCGGGCACGAGGCCCAGCGAGACCTCGGGCAGCGCGAGCGCTGCCGCGCCGGTGGACAGGGTCCGGTAGTGGCAGTGCAGCGCCAGCTCCAGGCCACCGCCCATGGCCGCGCCGTTGACGAACGCGAACGTCGGGATCTGGGAGTCCTTGAGCCGCTTGAACACCCGGTGGCCGAGCCGGCCGGTCTCCAGCGCGTCCTCGCGGCCGCGGGCCTGCGGGATGACCGTGATGTCGGCGCCGACGCAGAAGATGTACGGCTTGCCGGTGACGGCGATGAAGCGCGGGTTGCGCTCGATCGCGGCGTCGATCGCGGCGTCCAGGCTGGCCAGGCCGCCCGGGCCGAGGGTGTTGGGCTTGGTGTGGTCGTGCCCGTTGTCGAGCGTGATGAGCGCGGCCTCGCCGTCCAGCCCCGGGATGGTGGTGAAGCGTACGAGCGCCTTGGTGACGACCTCGTTGATGACCGGCTGCGTCACTTGTTTCCCTCCCAGGCAGGGTTCTCCCAGATGACCGTGCCGCCCATGCCGATGCCGATGCACATGGCGGTCACGCCGTACCGCACGTCGGGGCGCTCGGCGAACTGCCGCGACAGCTGCGTCATCAGGCGGATGCCGGAGGACGCGAGCGGGTGGCCGATCGCGATCGCGCCGCCCCAGGGGTTGACCCGCGGGTCGTCGTCGGCGATGCCGAAGTGGTCCAAGAACGCCAGTACCTGGACCGCGAACGCCTCGTTCAGCTCGAACAGGCCGATGTCGTCGATGGTCAGACCGGCGATCTTCAGGGCCTTCTCGGTCGACGGGACCGGGCCGTACCCCATGATCTCCGGCTCGACGCCGACGAAGCCGTAGCTGACCAGCCGCGCGCCAACCGGCAGGCCCAGCTCGCGGGCCACGTCCTCGGCGGCGAGGATCGCGGCGGTGGCGCCGTCGTTGAGGCCGGCCGCGTTACCGGCGGTGACCCGGCCGTGCGGGCGGAACGGGGTCTTGAGCGTGGCCAGCTTCTCCAGGCTGGTCTCGCGCGGCGCCTCGTCGACGCTCGCCAGGCCCCAGCCGGCCTCCGGGTCGCGGACGGCGACGGGTACCAGGTCGGGCTGGAGCTTGCCGTTGGCGTACGCCTTCGCGGTCTTCTGCTGTGAGGCCAGCGCGAACGCGTCCACGCGCTGCTTGGTGATCTCCGGCAGCCGGTCGTGCAGGTTCTCCGCGGTGGAGCCCATGACCAGCGCGGACGGGTCGACGAGCTTCTCGGCGATGATGCGCGGGTTGGGGTCGACGCCCTCGCCCATCGGGTGGCGGCCCATGTGCTCGACGCCGCCGGCAATGGCGATGTCGAGGGCGCCCATGGCGATGCTGGAGGAGACCGTGGTGACGGCGGTCATCGCGCCGGCGCACATGCGGTCGATCGAGTAGCCGGGAGTGGTCTTGGGTAGACCGGCCAGCAGGGCGGCGACGCGGCCGAGCGTCAGCCCCTGGTCACCGATCTGGGTGGTCGCGGCGATCGCGACCTCCTCGACGCGCTCTGGCGGCAGCTGCGGGTTGCGCCGCAGCAGCTCACGAATGCAGCGAATGACGAGGTCATCGGCGCGGGTGTTCGCATACATCCCTCCGGCCTTGCCGAAAGGGGTGCGCACACCGTCGACGAAGACGACGTCGCGGACGGTACGGGGCACGGAGAGCCTCCTAGCGGGCGGTCCTTTTCCGCCGATGTTACTCGCCAGTAGGTCATCGGCGGCGACCCGTTCTTGTGGTCCGACCCACACCGATCGACGACCGAGCCGAGGATCAGGCCGCGGCCGGGCCGCGGAGCGCCTCGGTCAGGCCGGGCGCGATCAGGTCGATCTGCCAGCGTCGCGCCCCGAAGCCGGCCAGCACCTCGCGTACCGCGTCCTCGTCCAGCGGGTCGGGTGGCGACCAGGCCAGCCGGCGGACCGAGTCCGGCGCGATCAGGTTCTCCGGCGGGAGTCGGTGAGTCGTGGCGAGGCCGGTGACCACCTCGCGGGAGCGGGCCAGCCGCGCCGCCGCGTCGGGATCCCGCTCGGCCCAGCGGTGCGGCGGGGGAGGCCCCTCCGCCGGCCCCGTCACCGGCAGCTGGTCGTCGCGCAGCGTCCGGGCGTCGCTGAGGGCGTTGAGCCAGGTACCGGCCATCCGCCGCCCCGAGCGGCCGCCGAAGCCGGGCAGCGACACCAGGGCCCGCTCGTCCTTGGGGTCGGACTCGGCAGCGGCCACGATCGCGGCGTCGGGCAGTACCCGGCCGGGCGTGGTGTCCCGGCGGGCGGCGATCGCGTCCCGGGCGTACCAGAGCGCGCGTACCCGTGACAGCGCCCGCGCCCCGCGTACCCGGTGGATGCCCGAGGTGCGCCGCCACGGGTCGGGGCGGACCCGGGGCGGCTGCCCGGCGCCGGCGACGAGCGACGCGAACTCCTCGGCCGCCCACTCGGCCTTGCCCTGCCGCTCCAGCTCCGCCGCGAGGGCGTCGCGCAGGCCGATCAGCAGCTCCACGTCGAGCGCCGCGTAGCTCAGCCAGGACTCGGGCAGCGGTCGGGTCGACCAGTCGGCGGCTGAGTGGTGCTTCTCCAGGGCGTACCCGAGCAGCGACTCGGTCAGCGCGGCCAGGCCGACCCGCTCGAAGCCGGCCAGCCGGGCGGCCAGTTCCGTGTCGAACAGCCGCAGCGGCAGCAGTCCCACCTCGGCCAGGCACGGCAGGTCCTGGCTGGCCGCGTGCAGTACCCACTCCGCGTCGGCGATCGCCTCGCCCAGCGCGCTCAGGTCGGGCAGCTCGATCGGGTCGATCAGAGCGGTGCCGGCACCCTCCCGCCGCAACTGCACCAGGTACGCCCGGTGCGAGTACCGGTAACCCGAGGCGCGTTCGGCGTCGACCGCGACCGGACCGGTACCCGCGGCGAATCGCCGGACGACGTCGGCGAGTTCGTCCGGTGTGGTGACAGGGGGCGGTGTGCCGTCACGGGGAGCGGTGAGCAGGACCGACTCGGAGGTCGCCGCGGCTTCGCCGCCCTGCGCCGGTCCATTCGCTTCCCGACGGCGTTGGGGGGCTTCGTCGGTCACGGCCCTACCGTACGGCGCCGAGGTTGCGCTCTTGTGCAGCCGGGTCGGCGCGTCGGGGTAGCCGCTTCTCCGAGGGCCTACGACCGGGCCGCCGGAACGGGCGGCCGGGGCTCGGGCAGCGCGGTCACTCCGGGTGGCGGCAGCCCGGCCGTCAACGCGAGCAGCGCGCACCACCCCTCCAGATGGACGGCCAGGTCCTCGTCGAGCGGGGTCCAGGACGCGCGGATCTCGACGTCGGCGCTGCTCGGCGGTCCGGTGAGACCGCCGAAGCGGGTGGACAGGGTCTGCGTCACCGTGCCGGCTAGCGTGGTGTACGCGGCGCCGTTGGCCTCCAGGGCGTCCACCAGCCAGCTCCACCCGACGCCGGGTAGCAGCGGGTCGGTGGCGAGTTCCGGCTCGAGCTCCGCCGTCACGTACGTGACGAGTCGCATCGTGCCCTCCCACGCCTCGTGGCCGGCGGGGTCGTACAGCAGGATGAGCCGCCCGGTCGCCACCTCGTCGCCGTCGCGCCGCACGGTGCCGCTCATCGCGTACCCGAACGGCGCGAGCCGCTGCGGCGCGGACACCTCCTCGAGGGTGATCTCGGGTCGGTGCTGCCCGCCTCGCAGGCGGGCGACGGCGCGGGTGAACGCCTCCGGGGGGACGGTCGAGGGCGCCATGACCGAAGCGTAGGCCTGGTTGAGCCCTCCAACGGCGGCGCCGCGCCGAACATCCGCGCCGCTTGCGTCACCGGCCGTCGCTGATGTCCCTATTTTTCGGTTACTGAGGGCTCCTGATCCCGTGCTGACCGTTGTGTAGACGCGTCCCCGGCGGCGCCGTGCTCCGTACATGGCACGATTGCGTGCGATGAGCCCATCTTCGCCGAACCCCGCCATCGCCGACTCGCCGTTCCTGCGCGCCTGCCGTCGCCAACCCGTGCCGTACACGCCGGTCTGGTTCATGCGCCAGGCCGGGCGCTCGCTACCCGAGTACCGGGAGGTGCGGTCCGGCATCGGCATGCTGGAGTCGTGCCGGCGCCCCGACCTCGTCTGCGAGATCACGCTCCAACCGGTACGCCGGCACGGGGTGGACGCCGCGATCCTGTTCAGCGACATCGTCGTACCCCTCGCCGCCGCCGGCGTGGACCTGGACATCGTGCCCGGTACCGGACCGGTGGTCGCCAACCCGGTGGCCGCCCTGACCGACGTCGAGGCGATCCCGAAGCTCGCACCCGAGCAGGTCGACTACGTCGCGGAGGCGATCGGGCTGCTCAAGCGCGAGCTGGGCACGACGCCGCTCATCGGGTTCGCCGGGGCGCCGTTCACCCTGGCCAGCTACCTCGTCGAGGGTGGACCGTCGCGCACCCACGCCCGGACCAAGGCGCTCATGTACGGGGCTCCGGACATCTGGCACGCGCTCTGCGCCCGGCTCGCCGACATCACCCGGACGTTCCTGCGGGTACAGGTCGACGCTGGCGTGGCCGCGGTCCAGCTGTTCGACTCGTGGGCCGGTGCGCTCTCGGAACGCGACTACCGCCGGTACGTCCTGCCGCACTCGACGAGCGTCCTGGAGGGCGTCCGCGAGGTGCCGCGGATCCACTTCGGCGTCGGTACCGCCGAACTGCTCGGGGCGATGGGCGAGGCCGGCGCCGACGTGGTGGGCGTCGACTGGCGTACCCCGCTCGACGTCGCCACCCGGCGCATCGGACCGGACAAGGCGGTACAGGGCAACCTCGACCCGTGCACGCTGTTCGCGCCGCCGGACGTGGTCGAGGCTGAGGTCCGCCGGGTGCTGGACGAGGGCCGGGCGGCGCCGGGTCACGTGTTCAACCTCGGCCACGGGGTGCTGCCGGAGACCGACCCCGGCGCACTGACCCGCGTGGTCGAACTGGTCCACGAGCTGTCCGCGCGCTAGCGGCGGGTTCCCCCGGGAAAGATCAGCGCCCGCGGGCGTCGAGGCGTAGCGAGGGCCAGGAGCCGTCGGCGGCCCAGCCGCCGTCGACCGACAGGGCCGCGCCGTTGACGTACCCGCTGCGCGCCGGATCGGCCAGGAACGCCACCGCCTGCGCGATGTCCTCGGGGCTGGCGAACCGCCCGGCCGGGGTGTGCTCGGTGATGTCGGTGTCGACGTACCCGCCCGACGCCTGGTCGGCGGAGTCCATCTCGGTCTTCACCCAGCCCGGGCAGACCGCGTTGACCCGCACACCACGCCCGCCCCACTCCACCGCCAGGGTGCGGGTGAGCCCGATCAGGCCGTGCTTGCTGGCGTTGTACGCCGCCCGGTCGCCGATCCCGCGCAGGCCGGCCACCGAGGCGATGTTCACGATCGAACCGGAGCCCTGCGCCAGCATCTGCCGGCCGAACGCCTGCGAGAGCAGGAACGGGCCGGTCAGGTTGACCTCCAGGACCTGCCGCCACAGATCGGCCGGGGTCTCCTCGGCCGGGCCGATGCAGGAGATGCCGGCGTTGTTGACCAGGACGTCCACCCGTCCGTACCGGGCCTGGACGACGCGCGCGAACGCACGGACGTCGCCGTCGTCGGATACGTCGCCCATGACGGTGAGGGCGTCGAAGCCGGTCACCAGCGACCGGTCGAGCAGCGCGAGGTCGTACCCGGAGGCGGCGAGCAGTTCGGCGGTACGCCGGCCGATGCCCTGGGCGGCGCCGGTGATCACGGCGACGGGGTTTGTGGTCATGGTCACCTCGGTCACCTTACGGGCACCCCGGGCGTGAAGATCACAGGCCCGCGCGATTCGATAGGTACATGCGCATCGTGGTCGTCGGTGGCGGCATCAGCGGGCTGGCCGCCGCGTACCGGCTGGTGGAGCAGGGCGCCGAGGTGGTGCTCGTGGAGCAGTCCGGCCGGCTGGGCGGGAAGCTCCACACCGTCGAGCTGGCCGGCGGGCCGGTGGATCTCGGAGCCGAGGCGTTCGCGCTGCGGGACCCGGCCGGCCGGCCGAGCGCCGCGGTCGAGCTGGCCGGCGCGGTGGGCCTGGCTGACGAGGTGGTGTACCCGGCGATCGGCAGGGCCGCGCTCGCCGTGGGCGGACGGCTGCGGCCGATGCCTGCGGGCACGCTGATGGGCGTACCCGGGGATCCGGCCGCGCTCGACGGCGTCGCCGCCGTGGCGGACCGCGACCGCGACGCGGGCCGGCCGCTGCTGGGTCCGGACGAGGACGTGGCCGTCGGCGCGCTGGTACGTGCCCGCTTCGGCGACGAGGTGGCCGACCGGCTCGTCGACCCGATGCTCGGCGGGGTGTACGCCGGCCGCGCCGACGGACTCTCGCTCGCCACCACCATGCCCGGCCTGGCCGCGACCTGCCGGCGCGAGCACACCCTGACCGGCGCGGTACGGGCGGCGCTGGCGGACCGCCCGGCGAACAGTGGCCCGATCTTCGGCACCATCCTCGGGGGAGTGGGGCGGCTGGTCGCGCGTGTGGTGGACCGGCTGGACGGCGCCGACATCCGCCTCGGCCTGCCGGTCCGCGCGATCACACCCGCCGGTACCGGCTGGCGGGTCACCGTCGGCTCCACCCGCGAGCCGGAGACGATCGACGCGGACGCGGTGATCCTCGCCACCCCGGCGGCGCCCGCCGCCCGGCTGCTGGGTGAGATCGAATCCGGCGCAGGTGCCCGCGTCGGGGTGCTGGACTATGCGAGCGTCGCGCTGGTCACCCTCGCGCTGCCCGAGTTCGAGCTGCCGCAGCTGTCCGGCCTGCTGGTGCCGGCGTCCGAGGGGTACGCCATCAAGGCGGCCACCTTCTTCGACCGCAAGTGGGCCCACCTGGGCCGCCCGGGGGTCACGCTGGTCCGGACCTCGCTGGGACGCTACGGCGACGAGCGGGTCCTCCAGCGCGACGATGACGGACTGATCGGGCTGGCCCGCGCCGACCTGGGTGCGCTGCTGGGGCGGCCGTTGCCGGAGCCGATCGAGGCCCGCGTCCAGCGCTGGGGCGGCGCGCTGCCGCAGTACGCCCCGGGCCATCTCGACCGGGTGGCCGCCGCGCGGTCGGTCCTGCCTGCGACGGTCGCCCTCGCCGGCGCCGCCTACGACGGGGTCGGCATCCCCGCCTGCGTCCGGTCCGGTCAGACGGCCGCCGACCGGGTTCTGGAAGGATTGAAGTCATGACCGAGTCCCAGACCAACGCTGCCCGCATCCGCGAACTGAACGCCACGATCCGGTACACGATGTGGTCGGTGTTCCGGGTGACCGACCCCCTCGGCCCGGCCCCGCGCAGTGAGGTCGCCGCCGAGGTCGACGGTCTGTTCGGCCAGCTGGCAGACAAGGACGTGGTGGTGCGGGGCACGTACGACGTGTCCGGTCTGCGTGCCGACGCCGACGTGATGGTGTGGTGGCACTCGTCCAGCGCCGACGCGCTCCAGGAGGCGTACGGGATGCTGCGGCGCACCGCGCTCGGGCGGCACCTGGAGCCGGTGTGGTCGCAGATGGCGCTGCACCGCCCGGCGGAGTTCAACAAGAGCCACCTGCCGGCGTTCCTGGCCGACGAGCACCCCCGCAAATACGTCTGCGTGTACCCGTTCGTGCGCTCGTACGAGTGGTACCTGCTTCCGGACGAGGAGCGCCGGGACCTGCTGGCCGAGCACGGCCGGCAGGCGCGCGGGTACCCGGACGTGCGGGCCAACACGGTCGCCTCGTTCGCGCTCGGCGACTACGAGTGGATGCTCGCCTTCGAGGCCGACGACCTGCACCGGATCGTCGACCTGATGCGCGATCTGCGCGCCTCCGGCGCCCGCCGGCACGTCCGGCTGGAGGTGCCGTTCTACACCGGTCGCCGCCGGTCCGTCGGCGACATCGTGGCCGCCCTGCCGTAACTCGCCGTCGACGGCGCCGCCCCGCCGCTGACCGCGCCGTCCGCGGACGGCGCGGTTAGCGGCGCATCGGTACGTGCGGGATGCCGTCCTCCACGAACTCCGCCCCGCTGACCTGGAAGCCGAACCCGGCGTAGAAGCCGACCAGGTACGACTGGGCGTCCAGTACGCACGGTCGGTCGCCGATCAGGTCGAGCGCCGCCGCCATCATGCGCGTCGCCAGACCCTCGCCGCGGTGGGTGGGCGCGGTGCAGACCCGGCCGATGCGCGCCGCGTCGTGGTCGACCAGGATCCGCAGGTACGAGGCCGGCTCACCGTCGTGGTCGAGCCACAGGTGAATCGTGTCGGGCTCGAGGTCCCGGCCGTCCAGTTCCGGGTACGGGCACTTCTGCTCGACCACGAACACGTCGATCCGCAGTCGCAGCAGGGCGTACAGCGTGGCGGCGTCGAGCTCGGCGAAGCGGGCGGTCCGGAGAGTCACCCGCTCAAACTACTCGGCCGGCTCCAGGCGCAGGCTGACGCTGTTGATGCAGTACCGCAGGTCGGTCGGGGTCGGGTAGCCCTCGCCCTCGAACACATGGCCCAGGTGGGAGTCGCACGCGGCGCAGCGCACCTCGATGCGCTGCATCCCGAGCGACTTGTCCTCGATGAGGCGTACCCGGTCCTCGGCCAGCGGGCTCCAGTAGCTGGGCCAGCCACAGTGCGATTCGAACTTGGTGTCGCTGGCGAACAGTTCGGCTGCGCAGGCGCGGCACCGGTACACGCCCTTGGCCTTGGTGGACACGTACTCACCGGTCCAGGGCGCCTCGGTACCGGCCTGGCGCAGCACGTGGAACTCGGCCGGAGACAGGATCGCCCGCCATTCCTCGTCGGTCTTGCGTACTTCGGGCTGTCGCGTTTCGTGCTCCATGACTCGATCCAACACCAGAAGGCGGCGAAACGGCGCCGGTGCGGGGCGGTGTGGTCTAACTGACGCGGGCGCTCGGAGGATTCCCGAAGTCACCGGAGTGGGTGAGTCGGGTCGCGTGTCGGACTGAACACGCCGGCCTTTCGGCTATTTTTCCGCGAAACGTGCATATAGTGCGGAAGCTTTTCAGACATCCGGTATCGGGCGCCGCTGGACGGCGCGGCCTGGGAGTTGAGACATGAAGGTACTGGTCAAAGCGATGGCGGCCGGCGCGATCGGCTGTGCCGGGCTGCTACCCGCAGCCGCGGCACACGCCGCTCCGGGCGACCCGCTGCCCGACGGCGCGCTGCGCTCACTGGACACGACGCTCTCCACGGTCGGGCAGGGATCCGGCCTGTTCGGAGGCGATGGCCTTCTCGGCGGCAACCAGGTCGACACCACCGTGCAGGCCCCGGTGAACATCTGCGACAACAGCGTCGCGATCCTCGGCCAGTCGGTCGCCGGGTCCGGCGGCGGCGCCGGGGCGGCGGGCAGCGGCTACGGTGCCCCGGCCGGCGGTGGCTACGGCGGCGGCACGGGCGGCGGTACGGGTGGCGACACGTGCGTCGTCGACACCCCCGGTGGTGGTGCGGGCGGCGGTAACGGCGGCGACACCCCGCCGGGCGGTGACTACGGCGGCCCGGGCGGCGGCAGCGGTGGCGAGACTCCTCCGGAGACCCCGACTCCCCCCGACACCCCGGGCGGCGGCAGCGGTAGCGAGACTCCTCCCGACACCCCGGGCGGCTCGGGTGGCGGCACCGGGACCCCGATCACCGGTACTCCGGTCGGTGCCCTGCCTGTGACCGGTTCGGCGAGCGAGTCCCTGGCCGCGGTCGGCGTGCTGCTGGTGGCCGGCGGCGCGGGTGCGATGATCATGGCGCGTCCTGCGCGGCGTCGGCGGCCTTCGCCGGTACCGTTGGGTCGTCGCTGACTCCATCAGACGTCCCTTGGCCGGGATGCGACGCGGCAGTTACCGGACCGGTAACTGCCGCGTCGGCGTCTGGGCCCGGCGGGAACGCGTAGGGTGCGGCTCATGGCAGAAGTGCTGCAACTCGAGGTGGCGGGCCGGACGGTCCGGGTCAGCAGTCCGGACCGGGTGTGCTTCCCGGAGCGGGGGTTCACCAAGCGGGACGTCGTCGAGTACTACCTCGCCGCGGGTGATGCGATCGTGCGGTCGCTGCGGGACCGGCCGACCACGCTGCAGCGCTTCCCCGACGGCATCGGCGGCGAGATGTTCTTCCAGAAGCGGGTACCGACCCGGGGCGTACCCCCGTGGGTGGAGACCACCAAGATCACATTTCCGAGCGGGCGCAGCGCCGACGAGCTGTGCCCGACCGACCTCGCCCACGTGGTGTGGGCCGCGCAGATGAACACCGTCGTGTTCCATCCGTGGCCGGTGCGCCGCGCCGACGTCGACCGCCCCGACGAGCTGCGGATCGACCTCGACCCGCAGCCGGGCACCGACTTCACTGACGCCGTCGCGGCGGCCGGCACGCTCCGCGAGGTCCTCGCCGAGCGGGGCTGGACCGGGTACCCGAAGACCTCCGGCGGCCGGGGCGTGCACGTCTACGTCCGGATCCGTCCTCAGTGGAGTTTCATCGAGGTGCGGCACGCCGCGATCGCGCTGGCGCGCGAGGTGGAGCGGCGCCGCCCCGACCTGGTGACGACGGCGTGGTGGAAGGAGGAGCGGGGGGAGAAGGTGTTCGTCGACTTCAACCAGATGGCCCGCGACCGTACGATCGCGTGCGCGTACTCGCTGCGGGCCAACGCCCGCGCCACCGTCTCCACCCCGGTCACCTGGGACGAACTGCCCGACGTGGAGCCCGACGACTTCGACCTGCGCACCGTGCCGGCTCGGCTGGCCGCCGGCAACGACCCGTACGCGGGGCTCGACGACGTGGCGCACGACATCACGCCGCTGCTGGAGTGGTACGAGCGCGACGGCGGCACGGACATGCCATACCCGCCGGACTATCCGAAGATGCCGGGGGAGCCGAAGCGGGTGCAGCCGAGTCGGGACCGGGATCTGACCAGGAATGACGCTGTTTAGATCGACGAACCCGCAGCAACGACCCCGGCTCTGATCTTCGTGGACCTCAGCCGAGCGGGTTGTCCGTGTCCCGCAACGTGTCCAGGACGGACGCGTACAGGCGGGTCTTGATCGTGGCGAGCGTATCGCCGGCCTTGGCAGCCTGGGACTCGGCGATCTCCACGGCGGTCCGTCGTACCGCGTCCTCGTCCACCGCGCGGTCGACGATCGCCGCGGCGAGGGCGTCCTGACCCCCGTAGCGGTGGGCGGTGGTCATGGCCTCGTGCGCGGTCTGCGGGGTCAGCCGGGCCTGGATCAACGCGGACATGCCCCGGGTGAACGGGATGTGGATGTCGGCCTCGGGCAGGCACCAGAAACCGCGGTCGGCGCGCATCACACGGAAGTCGTGGGCCAGCGACAACATCGCCCCGGCGGCAAAGGTGTGTCCCTGCAGCGCGGCAACGGTGATCAGCGGCAGCGTCAGCACCCGCGCGAACAGTTCGTGGACCGTGGTCACGTACTCGTGGCGCTGCTCGCCGTGGGTGCCCAGCCACTCCAGGTCCAGGCCGTTGGAGAAGAACTTCCCGGTCGCGCAGGTCACCAGGGCGCGCGGCCCGGACGCCTGCTCCACCTCGTCCAGCGCCGCGTTCACGGAGGCGAGCCAGTCCGGGTGGAAGCGGTTCTCGCCGTCACCGAGGTCGAGGAGGAACACGTCGTTCTGGCGGTCGAGCGTGGGCACAGCAGGCTCCTTCTTGGCGGATCGGATCTGGTGGCGTGGCCGGTCACCGGTGCGCCACCGCTTTCTCGATCGGCTGCACCGGCTGGCCGGACAGTGGTGGCCAGCCGTGAAACGTGCCGGTGTACCTCTCCTGACCTGGTCGAACAGGTCGCCCGTCAGAGGTTACCGGCCGGTAACTTATGGCGCAAGGCGTAAGCCACAGGACCGCAAGCGCCGGCGGACGATCGCTTCGCCGACGGAGTCGGCCCGCTGTCACAGGACCTGGCTGCAATGTCCTGAATGGAATGTTGCGGCCCTGGGTATCTTCAGGAGTGTCGATATCGGAAAGGACCTCTGATGCCACTCCACTTCCGCAAGATCGTTAAGTTCGGCCCGATCCGCCTCAACCTCGGCCGCAAGGGCCTCTCGTCGTGGACCGCCAAGATCGGCCGCTGGTCGTGGAACTCGCGCACCCGCCGGCAGAACGTCGACCTCCCCGGCCCGTTCTCCTGGCGCTCGAAGTAGCCGCCACCATCTCCGATGGGGGAGCCGTGGTCTCAGACCGGTCTGAGACCACGGCTCCCGGCACGTTGTGACGATCATGACGCCGGGCAGGAGGTGCCCTTCGCCGGTACGGTCAGATCGGTCAGGTACCGGTTCACCGCGCTGCTGATGCAGCGGGTCTGCGGGTATGCGGTGTGCCCCTCGCCCTGCCACGTCAGCACCACCCCGCTGCCGAGCGTCTCCGCCAGCTTGGGCGTCTGCTCGTACGGCGTGGCCGGGTCGCCGGTGGTGCCGACGACCAGGATCGGTGGCGCGCCCTTGGCGGCGCCGGCCGGGTACGGGTCGCGCTTGCCCGGCCACTGGGCGCAGAGCAGGTTCAACGCGCTGGAGGGGCCGAACAGCGGGTACTTCTGCCGCCACTCGCTCTGCAGCGTCCGGAGCTTGTCCACCGCCGGGGTGTTCGCGTCGTCGGCGCAGTTGACGGCCGCGTTCGCGTCGAACAGGTTCGAGTACCGCCCGCGGGCGTCGCGTTCGGCGTACGAGTCGGCCAGCCGGAAGATCCCGGTCGCGTTGCCCTTGCGCAGGTTGTCCAGGGCGGTGGCGAGCTGAGGCCACTGCTCCTGGCTGTACAGCGACGCCACCACCGCCGTCTGGATCCACCCGGCCGTCGCCGCCCGGCCGCCCGACCCGGTCACCGGGGTACGCCGCGCCGAGTCCATCGCCGACGTCACGGTGGCGCGGGCATCCGGGGCGATCGGGCACTTGGACGCGTTGCTCCGGCACCAGGCGGAGAAGTTGTCGAAGGCGCGTTCGAAGCCCTTCGCCTGCCCCTCGGCCGACGCCACCGAGTCCAGCGTCGGGTCGATGGCGCCGTCGAGCACCAGCGCCCGGACGTGGGTCGGGAAGAGCTGCGCGTACACCGCGCCGAGCAGCGTGCCGTACGAGTACCCGAGGTAGGTCAGCTTCGGCTCGCCCAGCGCCGCGCGGATCGCGTCCATGTCGCGCGCCGCCTGCTCGGTGGAGAACAGGGGCAGGGTGTCGCCGTACCTGGTACCGCAGCTCTGTGCCATCTTGCGGGACAGCGCGACGGCCTTGTCGAAGTCGGCCTGCGCGACCGGATCGGGGTCCGCGCCGAAGGACGCGTCGAGGTCGGCGTCGGAGAAGCACTTCACCCGGTCGGATGCTCCGACGCCGCGGGGGTCGAAGCCCACGATGTCGAAGCGCTGGGTGACGTCGGCGGGCAGGCCCACGGACAGGTACGCGGCGAGATCCACCCCGGAGCCGCCGGGGCCGCCGGGGTTGACCACCAGGGAACCGATCCGGTTCGTCTGGTGGGTGGCGCGGGCCCGCATCAGCGCGATGCCGAACTGCTTGCCGCCGTTGGGGTTCGCCCAGTCCTGCGGCACGTTGAGCTTGCCGCACTCGTACGTGACGTTGTCCGGGGTTCGGCCCAGGGCCGTCCGGGCGGTGTCCGGGCAGGGCCGCCAGTTGACGGTCGCCGCGGCGGGAGCGGCCGGGCCGCCCGGCTTCGGCGCACTCCAGCGGGGGGCCGGACCGACGCAGCCGGCCACGGCGAGCACCAGGACGACGAGTACGGCGAGTGCGACGCGTCTGATCACCGCTGACCCCCTTCCGGGACACGTGACGGTCCTCGAGCCTACGTCGGCCCGGGTCACACCCGGATCACACCTTTCCGGCGAGAACCTCGGTCACGTCCACCCGGACCGGGCGTTCGAGCTGTTCGTACGTGCAGGAACGCGGATCCCGGTCGGGCCGCCAGCGCTTGAACTGGGCGGTGTGGCGGAACCGGTCACCCTCCATCGCGTCGTAGCCCACCTCCATGACCAGGTCGGGTCGCAGCGGCTCCCACCCGAGGTCCTTCTTGCCCGACCAGCGGCTCGGCGCGCCCGGCATCCGCTGGCCGCCGTTGGCGTGCGCCTCGGCGGAGGTCCAGGCGGCCCACGGGTGCTCTCCGGCAGGGATCCGGTAGGGCTCCAGCTCCTCGACCAGCTCCGCGCGGCGGGCCTTGCTGAACGAGGCGCTCACGCCGACGTGGTGCAGGACGCCGTTGTCGTCGTACAGGCCCAGCAGGATCGACCCGATGATCGGGCCGTCCTTGTGCCAGCGGAACCCGGCGACCACCACGTCCGCGGTACGGGCGTGTTTGATCTTGTACATCAGCCGCTTGCCCGGCACGTACGGGATGTCGGCGGGCTTGGCGACGAGGCCGTCGAGCCCGGCCCCCTCCAGGACGTCGAACCACTCGCGGGCGACGGCCAGGTCCTTGGTCACGGCCGTCACGTGTACCGGCGGCTTGACCTCCGCAAGGAGTTCTTCCAGCCGGGCGCGGCGCTCGGCGTACCCGGACTCCATGAGTGCCTCGTCGTCCACCGCCAGCAGGTCGAACGCGATGAACGACGCCGGTGTGTCCGCCGCCAGCAGGTTGACGCGCGACGCGGCGGGGTGGATGCGCTGCCCGAGCATTTCGAAGTCCAGCTTGGGGATCGAGCCGGGGTCGTGGCGGATCACCACGATCTCGCCGTCGACGACGCAGCGCGGCGGGAACTGGGCCCGTACCTGCTCGACGACCTCCGGGAAGTACCGGGTCATGGTCTTGCCGCCACGGCTGGCGAGCTCGATCTCGTCGCCGTCACGGAACACGATGCAGCGGAACCCGTCCCACTTCGGCTCGTACGTCATCGCCTCGCCGGTCGGGATCTCCGGCACGGAGGTCGCCAGCATCGGTTCGATCGGGGGCAGCACCGGCAGTTCCATGCGGGCAGTCTTCCACTGTCGGCCACATCGATGGTGGCCTTCCGTCGAGTTCCAACCTCCTGGGCGGCGGCCCGCGTGTAGATGGCAGAGCGGTTTCGTCATGGAGGAGCGCACGTGGACGAGTACGAGGGATTTCGCGAGTTCGTGCGGGCGCGGCTGGCGAGACTCTCGCGGGTGGCCTACCTGCTGACCGGTGATCACACGCAGGCCGAGGACCTGTTGCAGTCGGCGTTGGTCAAGGTGGCGGCGCGCTGGCGGCGGGTGGCGGCGGCCGGCGATCCGGAGGCGTACGTCAAAAAGATCATCTACCACGAGCACATCTCCGTCTGGCGGCGTCGGCGCCTCGTCGAGTGGCCCATGGAGCGGGTGCCCGACAGGCGCAGTGCTCATGACGAGAGCGGCAGCGTACTGCTGCGGATGGTGCTGGAGCAGGCGCTGGCCAAACTGACCCGGCGGCAGCGTGCGGTGATCGTGCTGCGGTACTTCGAGGATCTCTCGGAGGCGGCCGCCGCCGATGTCCTGGGCTGCTCCGTCGGCACGGTGAAGAGCCAGACGAACCACGCCCTGAAACGGCTCCGGGTGCTCGCACCCGAACTCGCGGACCTGAGGTGGGAGCGGACGGAGGTGGGGTCATGAACGCGTTGAAGCACGCGCTGGGCGAGATCGCCGAGGAGGCGAAGCTCTACGAGGTGACCGAGCGGGCGGTACGCGGCGGCCGGCGCCGCCGACGGGTGGCGCGGCTGGCGCCGGCGGCGGTCGCCCTGGCCGTGGCGGTCGGCCTGCTCGCAGCGGGGATGCCCGGGCAGCGGACCGGACCGGACCGGGTCGCCTCGCCGCCGGCGCTGGTGGCGGAGCTGCTGAACTCGTCGACCCGGGGATCCCTGGCACCCGACGAGAGCTTCCTCGCCGAGCTCAAGGACAAGGCGGCCCGGGAGGTACCGACGGCGGACGGGAGGAAGCCCGAGGTGCCCTGGAATCCCGCGCGGGTACGGGTACTGTTCGCCGGCGACGTGCCGGGCGGTTTCCGCGTCGCGCTGGTCGTGGTGACCGGCGCGCACCCGGTGCTGTCGAAGCTGTCCGGTCCGGCCGGCGCGCCGGCGTCCCGACTGCAACTGTGGGAAAGCGATGAGCTCCGCGGGCCGATCCTGTGGAACGAGTTGCTCACCGACGACGGCGCCGGCCGGTCCGTCCTGGTCCTGGGGCCGGTGGGCTCCCAGGTCGAGGTGTCCGGCGATCCGCACTACCTCGCCGACGGTTCGGTCCGGCGCACCTGGACCCCGGAGCCGGCCGGCTCCGGCTACCTCGTACGGGGCCCGAACATCCCGGCCGGGCTTCGGGTGCGATTCAACCGGGACGGCGCGCTCCTGTACGAGGCGGACGTGACCCCGTCCATCAACCGCACCCCGGTCACGTTCGACCCGACCCCGCGCGCGGGCAGGCCAGCCCCGGTGGCGGCCCAGGAGGCGGCGAAGTCGCTGCGCGTGACCTCTCCGGGTGTCCGGTACGTCGTGCTGTGGAGCGACGACCTGCCCGTACACGACCCGAACGGCGACCAGACCGGCATCGGGACGATCGCCACGGTCATGGCGCAGACCCCGGACGGGGGCGGCCCGTACACGACGTTCCTGGTCGGCGCCGGCCACGGCGAGGAGCCCGTCGTCCGCGACCACCCCACCGGATCGGGCGTCATCGGCGACCCGGACCACAGCGTGATCGCGATGCGCCTGCCGTCCTTCGACCGGCAGACCGACGACCTCCAGATCGTCGCCCCTCCGGCGGCGGTACGCGCGGAGATCGTCAGCGGCGGCGCGGTGATCGGCTCGACCGTGCTGAACCAGGGCGCCGGACGTCTGAAGCTGGCCCGGACCGAGGGGGCGACGGTACGCGCCTACGACGCCGCCGGAAGCGTGGTGGCGCAGGGCCGGTTCACCGACGACTTCGACGGCTGGGGCTACGGCCGGTACGAGCGCGAGATCCGCGCCTGGTAGCCGCCGGGCGATCGGGGTGACCGCGCATCGCGGTCACCCCGACGGATCAAGTCCGCTTCAGGTTCGGCTCGCGGGTTACCTCGGCCGGGTCTCCTCGCCGATCCAGGCCAGGTACGCGGGATTCCCACCCGTTACCGGCGTGGTGATGACCTCCGGTACGTCGTACGGGTGCAGGCCCCGGATGTGCTCGACGAGCGCGTCGGCCCGCTCGGCCGTCGTCTTGAACAGCACCAGCCACTCCCGCGCGCTGTCGACCCTGCCCTCCCAGCGGTACACGCTGTCGATGGGGCCGATCACCTGGCCGCACGCGGCCACCCGCGCCTCGACGGCGGTCCGCGCCAGTTCGGCGGCCGACTCGGGGGAGTCGATCGTGGTCGACACCTGGCAGCACTCGGGCATCACCGGTCCTCCGTTCACGTCGATCGGCCAGCCGCCTGCCGGGCGTGCAGCACGGCCCGTACCGGCTCGGCGGGGCGCAGGGTGATCAGCGGCTCCAGTCGCATCCGCGCGTCGAGGGACTCGACGCGGTACCGGGCCAGCAGGGTACCCAGCAGCACCGTCGCCTCCAGCATCGCGAAGTGCTCGCCGATGCAGCTACGCGGGCCGCCGCCGAACGGGAAGTACGCGTACCGGGGCCGGTCGTGCTCACCGAGGAACCGCTCCGGGTCGAACCGCTCCGGGTCGGGCCAGCAGCCCGGGTGCCGGTGGGTGACCCAGGGCGAGACCAGGACGGGGGTGCCCCGGACGATGCGGTGGCCGGCGATCTCGGTGTCGACGGAGGCGCGCCGCTCGGTGGTGTGGGCGGGTGGGTACAGCCGCATGCCCTCCAGCACGGTGGCCCGGACGAGGTCGGGGTCACCGGTGGCCACCCGCTCCTGGATCTCCGGGTGCCGGCCGAGCAGGTGCAGGGTGAACGTCAGCGCCCCGGCGGTCGTCTCGTGACCGGCCAGGAGGAAGACCAGGACCTGGTCGCGGATCTCCTGGGCGGACAGCGGCTGCCCGGTCTCGGGGTCGCGGGCGGCGCGCAGGCGACTCAGCATGTCGTCACCGGCTCCGGAACCGTCGACGACACCGGCACGACGAGCCAGGATCCGGTCGACGATCGCGTACATCTCCGCGCTCACCCGCCGGAAGCGGCGGTTGCGGGGCGTCGGGTAGTCCAGCGGCAGCCGGAGGATCTGCATGCTACGGGCCAGGCTCAGGTCGCTCGCCAACGGCACCAGGCGCTGGAGATCGGGTACCACGTCGTCGACCTCGTCGCCGAAGAGTGCCCGGCCGACCACCCGCAGCGTGTACACCTGCATGAGTTGGTGCAGGTCGACGGCGCCGGGCCGGTGCCGGGCGACGCGCTCCGCCTCGGCGGTCATCAGGTCGGTGTACCCGGTGACGCGGCGCGGGGTGAACAGCGGCTGCAGCGTCCGGCGCTGGCGCTTCCACAGATCGCCGTCGCTGGTGAGCAGACCCGCGCCGAGCATCTCGGTGAGCACCTCGAACCCGGCGGTACGCCGGCCGAAGACCTGCGGGTTGGTGAGCACCTGCCGTACCCCGTCGGGGTGGTGCACCGCCACGGCCGGCGGCCCCAGCCGCTCCCAGCGCGGGCCGATCCGGTACGTGACCAGGTCGCCGTAGCGGTGGAACCCGTCCAGCATCGTGCCGAGCAGGTCGCGGCGCAGGGCCGACGCCATCCCCAGCAACCGGCTCCCGGCCGGACCGGGGATCGCGGCCGGGGGCGCCCCCGATCCGGTGGCCGCCGACTCAGTGGTCGTCATGAAGATCACCGTGCCACGTTACTGGCGGGTAAGGCTAGGGGGTGTTCACCAGGCGGTGCGCTGGTAGTCCTTCAGGAAGCACCCGTAGAGGTCCTCGCCCAGCTCGCCCCGGACGATCGGGTCGTAGACCCGGGCGGCGCCGTCGACGAGGTCGAGCGGCGCGTGGAACCCGGCGTCGGCCATCCGCATCTTGGTCGGGTGCGGCCGTTCGTCGGTGATCCAGCCGGTGTCCACGCTGGTCATCAGGATGCCGTCACTGAACATGTCCTGCGCGCTGGTACGGGTCAGCATGTTCAGCGCGGCCTTGGCCATGTTCGTGTGCGGGTGGCCGGCCCCCTTGTACCCGCGGCTGAACTTCCCCTCCATCGCGGACACGTTCACGATGTACTTGCGCCGCGCGGGCGAGCCGGCGAGCACCGGACGCAGCCGGCTGACCAGGATGAACGGCGCCGTCTCGTTGCAGAGCTGCACCTCGAGCAGCTCGATCGGGTCGATCTCGTGCACCCGCTGGCTCCAGCTGTTGTCCGCCGCCAGGTCCGGTACGAGGCCTCCGGCGTCGATCGCGCCTCCCGCGGCGATCCGGTCCGGGCTGGCGGACCGGCTGGTCAGGGCAAGGGCGGTCACCGCGTGCGGAGCGATCGCCGGACCCGTCAGCTCGGCGACCCGGCTGGCGCCGTTTGCCACGTGGCCGAAGGTGATCATCTCGGGCAGCGGACCGGCCGGCAGCGGCGCCGACTCCGCGGCGACGAGCTGGGAGTACGCGCCGGGGCTGCGCCGGACGGTCTGCGCGGCGTTGTTGATCAGGATGTCCAGCGGGCCGTCCGCGCCGACCGAGTCGGCCAGGGCGATCACCTGGGCGGGGTCGCGCAGGTCGATGCCGACGATCTTCAGCCGGTGCAGCCAGTCCGCGCTGTCCGGCATGCCGGCGAACCGCCGGACCGCGTCGTTCGGGAACCGGGTCGTGATCGTCGTGTGCGCGCCGTCGCGGAGCAGCCGCAGCGCGATGTACATGCCGATCTTCGCGCGCCCGCCGGTGAGCAGGGCACGGCGGCCGGTCAGGTCGGTACGGGCGTCGCGCCGGCCCCGGTTGAACTCGGCGCAGGGCGGGCAGAGCTGGTGGTAGAACGCGTCCACCTCGGTGTAGCGCGCCTTGCAGGTGTAGCAGGAGCGGGCGCGGCGCAGGTGGCCGACGGTGGCCGCGTCCGTGGTGACGGCGAGCGGGATGCCCTGGGTCTCGTCGTCCAGCCGGCCGCGCGCGCCGGTGGCGGTCGCCTCGGTCACCGCCGTGTCGTGCGCGGTGACCGCCGCCCGCCGCTCCTGACGCCGGCGCTGCTTGACGCCCTTGTACAGGCGGGCCGTCGCGCGCCGTACCCGCTGGACGTCGGGGTGGTCGGGCGGCAGGTCGTCCAGTTCGGCGAGGACCGCGAGGCAGATGTCGAGCCGGGCGGGGTCGATCCCGTCGTGCGTTGTCACCGCTGAACTGTACTCAGTAGCGGGCGAAGGACCGGATCGGCGACCGCGGCCCGTACTTCGGCGCCGTGATGCCGGCCGCCAGGATGAGCCGGCAGACCCGCCCCCGGTGGCCGGAGAACGGCTCCAGCAACTCCAGCATCCGCCGGTCGTCGGCGCGCGGCTCACCGGCGAGCGCCCAGGCCACGAAGTTGGGGAGGTGGTAGTCGCCGACGCTGACCGCGTCGGGGTCACCGTGCGAGGCCCGTACCACTTCGGCCGCCGTCCAGGGGCCGATCCCGGACAGCGACACCAGCCGGCGGACGGCGTCGGCGGCGTCGGTGGCCCGCTCCAGCGCGGCGGCCCGGTCGGCGGCCCGGCGCAGCGTGTCGGCCCGGCGCTGTTCGACCCCGAAGGGGTGGAAAAGATAGTAGGGAGTACCCGCTATCGACGCCGGTTCAGGTGGGAGGGTCATGTCCGGCATGCCGGGGGCCGGCTCGCCGAAGTGGCGCAGCAGCGCCCGGTACGACCGGAACGCCTCCTGGTAGGTGACCTTCTGACCCAGGATCGCCGGTACGAGGTGGTGAAAGACCAGGCCGCTGGTGGGCATCCGCAGACCCCGGTGCCGGCGCGCCAACTGGCGGACGAGTTCGTGGCGTCCGGCCACGGCGGCGAAGCCGTCCAGGTCGTCACGCAGGCCGGCGATCGCGTCGGCCTGCTCCAGCAGCCAGTCCGCGCCGGCGCCGTACGCCCGCGCGGCCAGCGTCCCGCCCGCGCGGACGAGCTGCAGCGTCCCGGGCCCGTCCGGGGTCCGGGTCACCCACCAGGCCTCGCGCGCGGTGACGCGTACCGTCGGGTCGTTGCGGATCACCGCGAGCCCGGACAGCGTCCCGGCCAGGTCGTAATGCTCGGGAAGGGTGAGAAGCCGCACCGGCAGGACGGCGGTCACCCGATGACCGTACGCGCGGCGAGGACCAGCGTGCGGTAGAGCAGCCGGCCGTCGCCGAGCATCGAGCGCAGCCGCCGTTCGAGACCGGCGATCGGTACGAGGTTCTGCGGCGCGCGCGGGTCCTTGTACGAGGACGAGGCGAACCGGGGCAGCGTCACGACGGACAGGTCGGCGAGCGCCACCGCCTCCGCCTTGTCCAGCTCGGCTGCGCACTCGATGCGGACGACGCCGGCCCAGGGGGCGCTCGACGTGGTGGGCAGCCGCAGGTACCAGGCGTACCGCTGCCAGTTGGTGCCGACGTGGAAGACAGGGGTGCGCTCCTGCGCCTTGAGCGCGGTGACGACGGCGGTCAGCGACGCCGGCAGGTACTCGACCCGGTGGGTCTTGACGTACCCGATCGCGCGCGGCAGGTGCTGGCGGTTCTTCAGCGGGCCGTCGACCACGAGCAGGTCGTTGTCGACCCGTGCCGCGCCGGAGACGTCGGCCTCCAGCGCGGCGAGCTGGGCCTGCACGCCGCCGGTGAGGGTGGCCTGGTCGTCGCGGCCCATCTGGTGCGCGGTGTACCGGACCCGGCCGACCAGGACGTCGTTCGCGGTCGGGCTGGAGGTGAACAGCCCCCGCTTGACCAGAGCGCCGGCCACGTCGGCAACGCCGCGCTCCAGGTCGCAGCGGACCACCCCGGCCGCGTACGAGGCGGCCAGCCCCCGGTGCGGCACGCCGTCGTCCCCGGTGACCCAGACGCCGGCGTCGATGCGCCGTACGCCGTCGACGAGCAGGACGGTCGACGGGCCGCGCAGGTCGTCGCGGCGCGGGATCGGACGCCAGTCCGACTCCGGCAGTTCGATGTCGGTGACGGTCTCGGCGGAGCTCTGGGAGGCCGGGCCCTCGCCGCTGCCGTCGAACGACGTGCCGTAGCCGGGGTCCCAGCCGTCGACGTGGAGTCTCACAGGCCGACCCTTTCGACGTGCGCGGTACGGGCGTCCTTGCGTACCTCGAAGCGGACCGGGATCCGCTCGGCGAGCGCGGTGACGTGGGTGACCACGCCGACCATGCGGTCGCCGCGCGCGGCCAGGTTCTCCAGGGTCGCGGTGACGGTGTCGAGCGTCGTCGCGTCGAGCGTCCCGAAGCCCTCGTCGAGCACGATCGACTCCAGGCTCGCCGCGGCCGTGGACAAGCCGGCGAGCTGCTCGGACAGCGCGAGGGCCAGGGCCAGCGAGGCCTGGAACGTCTCGCCGCCGCTGAGCGTCCGGACCGCCCGGCGCAGCCCGGCGTCGTGGTGGTCGAGGACGAAGAACTCGCCCTTCTCGTGGCCGAGGTCGTACTGGCCGCTCGACAGCTCCCGCAGGATCCGCGAGGCGCCGGCGACCAGCGAGTCGAGCGCCTCCTCCAGCAGCCAGCGCTCGAAGTTGTTGGACTGCAGGTGTCTGGCGAGCGTCTTGGCGACCTGGACCTCGCGCTCGTGGCCGGCGCGCTTCTCGCGCAGCCGGGCCGCGTCGGCGCGCCGCTCCTCGACCCGCCGCAGCGCCGCCTCGGCCCGCTCGACGGCGATCGCGGCCGCCCGGGCCGGGTCGTCGGTGGGGGTACCGGCACCGGCCGCGGCGAACAGTGCCGTCAGCCGGTCGTGCACGCCGGCCGTGGCCCGGTCCGCCTCGGCCACCGACGCGGCGGCGGCCTCCCGCGCCTCCCGCCGGCGCAGCAGTTCGGCGGCGATCCAGTCGGCCAGCGCGGTCCAGGCCCGGCCGAGGTCGTCGCGGTCGGCCGGCGGCGGCCCCAGCCGGGCCAGGTCGTCGCGTACCCGGTCGAAGTCGCGCCACGCCGCGCGTACCTTCTCCTCGGCCCTGCCGGCGGCGGTGACCGCGACCCGGTGCTCCTCGCGGGCCGCGCGCACGGCGGCGGCGGCCTCCTCCAGCCGGCGGGCGGCCGCGGCGATGCCGGCCAGTTCGCGCTCGATCGCGGCCGGTTCCGGCGCGTAGGCGAGGCGGCCGTCCAGCTCGGCCAGGCGCACCGCGACCTGCTCGGCCTGGGCGCGGGCGGCGGCGAGGGCCCGGTCGAGGTCGCGGGCGGCGGCGTCCCGCTTCTTGACCACCTCTTCGGCGGCGTCGGAGGCCTTGCGCGCCTTCTCCCCGGCGGCCTTCGCCGCCTCGACTGCCGAGGCCCGGGACAGCGGCGGGACGGTGACGACGGTCTGCTCGCAGACCGGGCACGCGTCACCGGCTCGCAGGTGCGGACGGAGCGCGGCGGCGGCGTCGGTGGTGCGCGCGGCCTGGTAGGCCTCGCGCGCCTCCTCCAGGACGGTTTTCGCCCGCGCGGCGGCGGCGTGCGCCTCCTCCAGTGCGCTCATCGCCGCGTCGTGCCCGGACTGCGCGGTAGCGACCGCGCCGGCCAGCCGGTCGGCCTCGCCGGACAGGCGGGCCCGTTCGCCGTGCGCGTCCAGCAGGCGCCGCAGCGCGGCCTCGTCCCCGGCGGCGGTCAGCTCGCCGCGCAGCTTCTCCTCGCGCTCCTCGGCCGCGGTTACCGCCGCCAGCGCCGCGGCCACCGCGGTGCGCGCCGCCGTCGCGTCGTCGGCGATGGAGGCCACCCCGGCCGGCATGCGTACCGCCGACAGCTTGGTGATCTCGGCGTCCAGCCCGGTGAGCCGCTCCCGCGCGGTCTGGACGTCGCGGCGCGCCCGGTCCAGTTCGGGCACCACGGCGTCCACCTCGGAGGCGAGGGTACGCAGGAGGTCGACCCGGGAACGGGCGGCGGCCAGGGCGGCGTCGTCGGCGTCGGTGAGCCCGGCCAGCAGGCCGTCACACGCCTTCATCTGCGCCTCGGCCTCGGACGCCACGCCGTTCGCGCGCTCACGGATCTGCCCGTACACGTCCAGGCCGAGCAGGTTGACCAGGATCTTCTGCCGCTCGGCCGGCTTGGCGTGCAGGAACGCGGCGAAGTCGCCCTGCGGCAGGATGACGCACTTGGTGAACTGCTCGTACGGCAGTCCGATGATCTCCTGTACTGCCTCCTCTATTTCGGCCGGCGAACCGGCGACCACGTCGCCCAGGTCCTCAGGCGACAGACCGGTGTCGAAGCGGGACAGGTCGAAGCCGGCCGGCAGCAGTTCCATCGCGGCGTTCTTGGTGGCGACGCTGCCCTTGGTGTCGCGGCGGACCACCCGGGTCAGCACGTACCGGGCGCCGGCGGACTCGAAGACCAGCCGTACCCGCGCCTCGGTGCAGGACGGGGCGAGGGCGTTGGCGATGGCGCGCCGGTCGCCCCAGCGGGGCACCGTGCCGTAGAGCGCGAAGCAGATCGCGTCGAGGATGGTGGACTTGCCCGAGCCCGTCGGGCCGACCAGCGCGAAGAAGTCGGCGTCGGTGAAGTCGACGGTGGTGTGGTCGCGGAAGACGGTGAACCCGGCGAGGTCCAGTCGAAGTGGCCTCATGAATGGCTCACCTCCCCGTGCAGGCGGTGGAACAGCGCCACGGTGGCCTCGTCCACGTGGCCCTTCTGGGACAGGTAGTCGGCGAAGAGTTCGCCGGGAGAGCGGCCGGAGCGCTGTACCCGGGACCGGTTCGCGTCGGCGTCGGGCAGCATCCGGGGGTCGATGCGCACCTCGAGGGCGCGCGGCAGCAACTCCTGTACCTCCTCGCGCAGCCCGGCGCGGGGCGCCTCGGCCACGTACACCCGAAGCCACGCGTCCCCGATGTTTTTAGACGACTCAGCCAGGGTGGACAGGTGCTCCAGCGTTCCGCGCACCGTGTACAGCGGGACCGGACCGGTGATCGGTACCTCGCGGACCTTCGCGGCGGTCGTCGCGGTCACCTCGACGATCGACACCGACGAGGCGTTCTCCTCCTCGCCGAAGTCGATCGCGAGCGGGCTGCCGCTGTAGCGCACCGGCGCCGGGCCGGGTACCTGCTGGGCGCGGTGCAGGTGGCCCAGGGCGACGTAATGCGCGCTGGCCGGGAAGACGGTCGAGGGTACGGCGTACCCCATGATCGTGTGGGCCTCGCGCTCGCCGCCGCCCATCGTCCCGCCGACGACCGTGAGGTGGGTGGTGATCAGGTTGACCGTGTCGGCGCCGAACCCCTCGCACAGCCGGGTGATCAGCCGGGCCACGTGATCGGCGTAGGTCTGGGTCGCCTCGGCGGCGGTCAGGTCGAACAGTTCGCCGGCGCGCACCGCGTACCGCTGGGACAGGAACGGCAGCGCGACCAGCCGCCACTCCTCGCCGTCGCGGGTACGCCCGGTGATCAGGTGGTCGGCGGGCGTCTTGACCGCCCCGCGCAGCGCGACGCCGGCCGCCTCGGCCCAGACGCGCAGCGCGTCGAGGGTCGGCCCGTTGTCGTGGTTGCCGCCGATGGCGACCACGTCGGCACCGGTCTCGCGCAGTGCGGACAGCGCCCGGACCACGACGCGGGTGGCGTCGGCGGTCGGGGTGGCGGTGTCGTACAGGTCGCCGGCGACGATCACCAGGTCGGGCCGCTCGGCCTTCGCGGCCTGCACCACACCGTTGAGCGCCTTGATCTGGTCGTCGAGGCGGGACTGCCCCTTGAGGACCTTCCCGACGTGCCAGTCCGAGGTGTGCAGGATCTTCACCGGTCCACTCCTCTAGAACGGGATGTCGTCGTCTTCGAGGCCGTTGGCCGACGCGCCGACCACCACGAACGGGTCGCTGGCCTGCACGATCGAGCGGAGCGTGGCGTTCGGCGGCGAACCCGCCTCGGACGGGCGGGTCGCCCAGGACGGGAACGGGAACTCCACGCAGAGCGGTACCGGGATCTCCGGCTGCCCGACGAACATCGTGCCCGGCTTGGCGAGCAGCGCCCGCTGGCGCTGCGCGGGCGGCAGGAACCCGTACTCGGGCCGGGACGCCTCGGCCGGGTCGAGCCGGCCGACCACCCGGATCGCCGAGTTGGACACGATCCGCCGCTCCACCTCGCTCGCGGTCTGCTGGGCGCCGATGAGCACCACGCCCAGCGAGCGGCCACGCTCGGCGATGTCGAGCAGGATCTCCTTGATCGGGCTCGACCCCTCCCGCGGCGCGTACTTGTTGAGCTCGTCGAGCACCACGAACAGCAGCGGCTTGGCGGTACCCGCCTTCTCCTTGCGCTCGAACTCGCTCTTCAGCGTCACACCGACCACGAACCGCTGCGCCCGGTCCGGCAGGTTGTGCAGGTCGACCACGGTCACCTGGGCGCTCTCGGCGGTGTTGATCTGGTGCGGGCGGCGCACGGCGAGGTCGCCGCGGATCAGCCGGGCCAGGTCCTTCTTGCTGCCGATCAGCCGCCGCGCGAACGCGTTGACGGTACCGAGGCCGACCGCGCTGCCGGCCCACGTTCCCCGGGTGGCGTCGTCGTTGAGCTGGTTGACGAGGTAGTCGACCAGCTCGGCGTAACCACCGATGCGGGTACCGTCGATCACCACCCCGCTGTCGGCGGGCTGCGCCACCCGGGCCAGGTGGGCGGTCACCGCGTGCACGACCATCGTGTACTGCTGCCGCTCGTCGTCGGCGTCGGCGAACACGAACGGCAGCAGCCGGTTCTCGCAGAACTCGGCGAGGGTCCAGTAGAAGCTGTCCACCCCGGCGTGGCGGCTGCTCACGTCCGGTGTGCCGGAGGAGTCGCCGGCCCGGGGCGGGGCGTAGACCCGTACATCCGGGAACGGCCCGGCGGTCAGGCCGAGCTTGTTGTACGCGTCGATCGTGTCCTCGTCCAGCCGCGTGTTGGGGTGGTCGAGGAAGAGCAGGTCCTCGCCCTTGACGTTGAAGATCAGCGCGCGGGAGTTGGCGGACTCGCCGGCGCCGCCGAGCGCGCCGCAGCGGAACACCGAGTACAGCAGGAACGTCGCGAAGCTGGTCTTGGTCGCGACGCCGGAGATGCCGGAGATCGACACGTGCGCGCCGCGGCTGCCGTCGAGGAAGTCGGCGTTGAGGTACACCGGCGCGCCGTCGCGGCCGAAGCCCATCGGGACCTTGCGCTGCATCCGGTCGAAGTACAGCGCGCTGTCCCGGGCCTCGCCCTCGGCCCGGTGCACGACCGCGCCGGGCGACGGCGGCACGTACACCTCGGGCAGCACCCGCGTCGTGGTGACCTCGGCCGCCTCCTGGACTTGGGCCGGGAGCGTGCCTTCGGCGATGGCGAACACGTCGGAGTCGAACTGGGCGCCCTCGTGGCGGGCCCGTACGGCCGTCACCACCCCGGCGATCGTGACGGTCGTGCCGTCGGGCAGCTCGCGACCCGTGACGACCACGTCGTCGAGTTGCAGGTACGCGTCCGCCGCCACGGCGACCCAGAACGTCAGCGGGGTGGCGTCGGCGGTGCCCAGCACCCGACCCACCGGGTGGTTCAGCTCCGTACGTTCACTCACACCGACCCCCTCCTGCGGTACCTCTGGCATCCTGCCCCACCGATGGCACGCGTGTTCGTACACCACGCCCATCTCGGCGACAGGTCACGGTATTGAATCCGGTCAAAATGCACATGAGGGGTGGGCTGTCCAAGGTACCCGGCTTTTTCGATCTTCTGCCCGGGGCGTCAGCGCGCCGAGATGTCCCCGCGCTGGCGCTGTCAGCGCGCGTACCGCAGCAGCAGCATGTCCTCGTCGGCCAGGACGTGGCGCAGCCCGAGCCGGTGCGGGCGAGGGCTCGGCGGCCCGGCGGTGATCCGGCCGGCGCCGGCCCCGGCGAGCAGCGGGGCCATGGTCAGGCAGAAGTCGTCGACCAGGTCGGCGGCGGTGAGCCCGCCGAGCAGCAGCGGGCCGCCCTCGGACAGCAGGTGCGCCAGCCCGCGCTCGTGCAGCTCGGCGCGGGCCGCGGCCAGGTCGACGTCGTCGTCGCCGCAGACGATCACGTCCGCCACCTCGGCCAGCGCCGCGCGTACCGAGGGCGGCGAGGTGCCGCAGGTGATCACGTACGGCCGGGTCGGCGCCGCGGTCAGCGCCCGGAGCGCCGGGCCGAGTTCGAGGGTGCGGGAGACCGCCACCAGCGGGACGTACTCGGCGAGCCCGTGCTGGCGTCGCCAGGCCCGTGCCCGCTCGTCCAGCATGACCGGCCCGTACCCCTCGTGCCGCAGCGTGCCGGCGGCCACGATCAGCGCGTCGCAGAGCATCCGCAACAGGGCGAAGACGCGCTTGTCGGCCGGGCCGGACAGGCCCTCGGAGTACCCCTCCAGGGTGACGGCACCGTCGAGGCTGGTGACGAAGTTGACCCGCAGCGAGTTCTGGGACCGGTCGGGCGCGTACAGGTCGATCAGGGCCGGATCGTCGAGCGGGGTCGGATCGGGCTCAGGGAAGATCCGGTGCACGTCACTCCCCGGCCGGGCCGGTGACCGGCGGTTTCGGCTCGGGCGGACGGTGCTGGCAGTCACACCACGAGCCACCCCGGCACTCGGAGTGGCGCTGTTCCCGGCAGGCACGGCAGATCACACCCCCCAGCGTGCGTCAGGCGTACCCCTCGGTCAACAATGGGCGGCACGATGACCCGGCGAGTCTTCCAACTGCGCGTGACGCTCGATGACGTGACGCCCCCCGTCTGGCGTCAGCTCCTGGTGCCGACGGGCTACACCCTCGACCGGGTGCACCGGGTGATCCAGTTCGCCATGGGGTGGCAGGACTGTCACCTGCACTCCTTCGACGTCGACGGCGAGCAGTACGGGGAGCCGGACCCCGACGGCGACCTGCCGGTCCTCGATGAGCTGGACTACCGCCTCGACGACGTGGCCGGGCCGGGCACCCGGCTGCGCTACGTCTACGACTTCGGCGACTGGTGGGAGCACGAGGTCCTGGTCGAGGAGGTCCTGGCGGCCGACCCGCGGGTGCGCTACCCGGTGTGCGTGGCGGGGGAGCGGGCCTGCCCGCCGGAGGACGTCGGCGGCCCGGAGGGGTACGCCGAGTTCATCGCCGCCCTGGACGACCCGTGCCACCCGCGCCACCTGGCGATGTGGGACTGGATCGGGCGCCGGTACGACCCGGCGGAGTTCGACGCCGACCGGGTCACCACCCTGCTGCGCCGGCTCACCTGAGTCACCGGTTTACCGACTCCGCTTCCGGGAAGTGGCCTTCCTCACCGCTGGCGGGTTTCCCTCTGTCGATACCGCGACGCAACAGGCCGGAAACCGACGTCCAGCACTCTTGAATCCAGTCGTCGATCGACGGAGCGGAGGACGAGTGTTGCTTCGACTACGGGTGAGCCTGCCGGACCGGCCAGGCTCACTGGGACAGGTGGCGCGGACGCTGGGCATCGTCGGCGCCGACATCGTCCATGTCGTGGTGCTCGAGCGGGTGGCCGGACGGGCGGTCGACGACTTCACGGTGGTCTGGCCCGCGGCCGCACCCGTCGATCGGGTGCTGACCGGCCTGGCAGCGATCCCCGGCGTACGCCTCGACGGCGTGTGGCGGGCGACCGAGCTGTCGGATCCGTCCGCTCGCGAGGTCGCGGTCGTCGGACAGGTCGCCGCCAATCCGGGGTACGGGCTCGCCACGCTCGTGGACGCTGCGCCTGGGGTGTGCGCCGCGAACTGGGCGGCGGTGCTGTCCGTACCCCGGGATTGGGCGGGTGCCGGCCGGCTGGCCCCCAGCGTGCTGCGCGCGAGCCTGGGCGCGCCGGCCGTGCCCCGCATCCCGGACGTGGCGCCGCTGCGCCCGCGCGCGATGAGTACCCCCGAGGGCGACCATCTGGCGGTGGCGCCGTTCCAGCGGGGTGGTCTGGTGCTCGCGGTGGCCCGGACGGGGGCCGACGGCGGCGGCGAGCCCGGCATGTACCCGCCGCCGTTCCACCGGGGCGAGGTGGACCGGCTGGCCCAGTTGGTCGAGACGGTCGCGATGGTGCTCGGCGAGCGCCTGGCCGACGTGCAGGGGGCCGTGGCCTAGGCGGGGTACGGCACCCGGCGCCGTGGCCGCGAGGCCCCGGCGCCAGTCCTACCGGAGCAGGTGTGGGAGGAAACGATGACGCTGTGGCGGGTCCGGGCGACCGTGGACGACCGGCCGGGCTATCTCGCGGTGCTGGCCGCGAGCCTGGCTCTGAAGTCGGTCAACATCCTGTCGGTACAGGTACACGCGACCGAGGCGGGAGTGGTTGACGAGTTCCTCGTCGACGCTCCGCAGCGGTTGAGCGCCGACGAGCTTGGCGAGGCGATCCGGCGTGGCCGGGGCCGGGACCCGTGGGTCTGCCGCGCCGACGCCCGGGTACTGGTGGACGAGCCGACCCGGGCCCTGGGGCTGGCCGCGACCGTGCTGGCCGACCCGACCCTGCTGGAGTCCGCGCTCAGCGCGCTGCTGGGCGGTTGCGAGGTGACCCGGGGCGGCCCGGACAGCCGGCCCGGCCTGACCGCGACCGCCATGGTGCTGGCCGATCCGGCCGGCGGGGCGCTGGTGGCGCGCCGGGCCGAACCGGCGTTCACACCGGCCGAGTTCGCCCGCGCCCAGGCGCTGGTACAGGTCGCGAGTGCACGGGTCGCGCAGCGGTATCGGTGAACCATCGGGTGACGAACTGTGCGACCCTTGATCCGTGTCCGCAACAGCTTCCCGGCTGCCCGCGGTGGACGGGCACCTCATCGAGGAGTACCTGACCGGCCTGTCCCGCCGGTTGATCGGACCACGTCGCGCCAAGGAGGATCTGCTCGCCGAGGCCAGGGATGGTCTGATCGACGCCGCGGAGGCGTACGCCGTCGCCGGCCTCCCCGCGCCTGAAGCGACCGCCCGCGCGCTCGCCGACTTCGGCGGGTACCGGCAGGTGGCCGCCGACTATCAGGCGGAGTTGGCCGCGGCACAGGGCCGGCGGACGGCGCTGCTGGTGGCGGTCGTCATGCCGACGATGCTGCTGCTGTCCCGGTTCATGTGGACCGGCAGCCCCTGGACGCGGTCCGGCCCCGCTCCCGGCTCGGGTTACCTGCTGGTGTCGTACACACTGGACATCCTGCAGGTGACCGCGGCGATCATGGCCCTGCTGACCCTGCTCGGGTACGGCTGGGGGAGCCGGTACCTACCGGCCGCGCGGGTGCCCGCCGCCGTGCTGCTGACCCGGCTCATGGGCGTGGGCGTGTTGGTCTTCATCGCGATCGAGGCCCTGACCGGCTTCGTGATCTACGCGTGGAGTGTGCGGATGTGGCCGGTGGCGGCGGACTGGCCGCCGCTGATGGTGGGTGCGGTGCTGGTGCCGCTGATCCTGTTCGCCATCGGCCGCTCGGGCGTGCGTTGCGTGCGGTCGAGCGGAGGGGCGTCAGTGCCCCGGCTGGGGTGACAGGAACGCGCCGATCGTCGTGATGAACTCCGCCCAGGTCGAGCGCTCGGCGGCCAGCGTCTTCCGGCCGTCCGCGGTGAGCTGGTACGTGCGCCGCTCCCGCCCGGCGACGGTGCTCCAGGTGCTCTCCACGTACCCGGCGCGCTCGAGTCGGCGCAGGGCAGGGTAGACGGTGCCGGTCGGCAGGGACAGCACCCCGCCGCTGCGTACCTGCAGCGCCTCGATGATCGCGTACCCGTGGCGGGGGCAGTCCTCCAGTACGGCGAGGAGGAGGGCGTCCAGGTGTCCGCGCAGCGCATCGGCCTTCACGTGTAGCGAGTCTACGGGTACCCGCCGGCAGTGCCTAACGTTGCCGGCCGGGTATTGACGTGCGCGCGCTTTGCTCTGCTTCCGGATAGGCATCATGTGTAGGGCTGCTACATGTGTTGCCTGGATGCCAGCAGAGCAAAGCGCGGCCAAGCAGTAGTGGCCCGGCGAGGGGACAACCGCGCCGGGCCACGCCGAGCCACCCTGCTCAGGTCTGCGGGTACCGGCTGGAGTCGGGGAAGTTGCCGTGGAGGCGCTCGTCCGGCTCGCCGACCGTCACGGCCTCCACCAGCAGGTCGCCGCCGACGAAGCAGCCCTTCCAGGACGCGCCGCGCCCGCCGAACGGCTCCTCGCGGTCACCGCGCGAGCGCGGCTTGTTGATCCCCACCTTGAACGCCTGGAGGTCGACCGCGAGCTTGGCCGCCAGCTCCTCGTCGTCGCAGGCCAGGCTCGCCACCAGCGCGCCGTTGGAGGCGTTCATCGCCGACAGCAGCTCGTCGGTGGTGTCGACCACGGTGATCGTGTCCACCGGCCCGAACGGCTCGGCGTGCATCAGCCGGGACCGGCCGGGCGGTGCGAGCAGGACGGTCGGCGCCACGTACGCGGACGTGTCCTGGTCGGGCAGGAACGCGCCGTCGTCCAGCTTGCCCCGGTACAGCGGCACGGCGCCGTGGCGGATCGCCTCGTCCACCTTGCGCCGCAGCTCCTCGGCCTTGGCCGCGCTGATCAGCGGCCCGAAGTCGAGCGCGGGCAGGGCGTCGTCGGCCGATTCGACCGCGAGCGGGTGGCCGAAGCGCACCGAGCGGACCACCGGCAGGTACATCTCCAGGAACTGGTCGACCAGGTTCCGCTGCACGACGAAGCGCGGGTACGCGGTGCAGCGCTGCTTCGCGTACTCGAAGCCCTTCTTCAGGTGCCCGGCGAGCAGGTCCCACTGGGAGAAGTCCCAGATGCCCCAGGCGTTGAGCCCCTCCTGCTCGATCATGTGTCGCTTGTCCGTGTCGAGCAGCGCCGCCGCGACCTTGCCGCCGTTGGACCGGCCGCCGACGAAGGCGACCGCGCCGATCTCGGACGCCCGTACCAGTACCTCCGACAGCTCCTCACCGCTGCCCGACAGCAGGGTGGCGGGCAGGCCGGCCCGGCGCATCAGGGCGTGCGCGACGGTGAGGCAGACGGCTCCGCCCTGCGTCGGGGTCTTCGCGATGACGGCGTTGCCGGCGAGCAGCTGTACCAGCTCGGCGTGGACCAGCACGCTCATCGGGTAGTTCCAGGAGGCGATGTTGGACACCGGGCCGGTGAGCGGCTCCCGGCCCGCCACCTGGCGGTCGATCTGGTCGACGTACCAGCGCACGCCGTCCAGCGCCCGGTCGACGTCGGCGCAGGCCAGCCGCCAGGGCTTGCCGATCTCCCAGACCAGCAGCAGCGCGAGCAGGCTGCGGTGCTCGGTGAGCGCGTCGAGGGCGGCGACGACCATCGCCTTGCGCTCGGCGAGGGGGGTGGCGGCCCAGGTCGCGTGTTCGGCGGCGGCGCTGCGCACGGCGGCGAGGGCCGTGGGTGCGTCGATGCGTCCGACGGAGGTGAGCACGGTGCCGTCGACCGGCGTGGTCAGCGCGGCCCGGGTACCGGTGTCGGTCCACTGTCCGGAGATCAGGTTGCGCAACCGGCCGTAGGCGAAGGCCTCGGGGGTTGTGGTGATGGCCCGGTCCAGGACGTCGGCCCAGGCGGTGCCGTTCGCGATGCGCAGGGTCATGTGGCTGCCTCCATCGGGTCGCTCGCGCGGCCGGCGGTGGCTCGCGCGGCTGGGGACGCCCACGCGGCGGGGTGCGCCGGCTGCGGGCAGGGGGCGGTCGAGACGGCGGCTGCATCGGCGCCGCGATATGAGTTACTGTGGAGTAACTTCACTACCCCTGCGAGCATCACCCAAACTCTGGGATGGGTGTCCGTATGGTGGAGCACATTTCCGCTCGTCAACGCCCGACAACGGTGTCAAATGTGAGGCGTTGCACGGCTTAGGTGCATGTGAAGGTTTTGAGAGTGCGCGTCACAATGGTGTTTGTCCACGTCGGGGCAGGCACGGTCTCGCAACACGAGGCCTTCCCGTCACGGTCAGCCCGATTGTGATCAGGTCGACCTTCTCGTTGGAGGGTCGGTTTCGCGTACACTCAACGCGACTACCTGGGCCGACGTCGTCCCTTTCCGCTGTCTTGACGACGTGAGGAGGCCCGATGGCATCGTCACACACCCCCACCGCGCCGCCCAAGGGAACGCTGCCACAGGCCCAAGGTCTCTACGACCCCGCCTACGAGCACGATGCCTGTGGTGTGGCGTTCGTGGCGGATGTGGCCGGTCGGCGCTCCCATGAGGTCGTCGAACTCGGGCTGAACGCACTCTGCCGGATGGATCACCGCGGTGCCCGCGGCGCGGAGCAGAACACCGGCGACGGCGCCGGCATCATGATCCAGGTACCGGACGCGTTCTGTCGCGCCGTGGCCGGAGTGGAGCTTCCGCCAGCCGGCGGATACGCCACCGGCCTGGCGTTCCTGCCCACCGACCAGGCTGACGCCGAGCGGGCCATGGCAGTCTTCGCCAAGTACGCCCTGGTCGAGGGCGCCCGCGTGCTCGGCTGGCGGGACGTACCCGTCGACGCGAGCGACCTCGGGGCCAGCGCCTGCGACGCGATGCCCCGCATCATGCAGGTCTTCCTCGCGGCCGACCGGCTGGTCGACACCCCGCAGGGGTCGGCCGGCGAGGCCCTGTCCGGCCTCGAGCTCGACCGCGTCGCGTTCTGCGTGCGCCGGCAGGCCGAGCGGGAGACCCGCGAGCGCGGCATCGACCTGTACTTCCCGTCGCTGTCCAGCCGCACCATGACCTGGAAGGGGATGCTCGCCCCCGACCAGCTGCCCCGGCTGTACCCGGAGCTGTCCGACCCGCGCGTGGACAGCGCGATCGCGCTCGTGCACAGCCGCTTCTCCACCAACACGTTCCCGTCGTGGCCGCTGGCGCACCCGTACCGGATCATCGCCCACAACGGCGAGATCAACACGATCCGGGGCAACCGCAACTGGATGGCCGCCCGGGAGGCGCTGCTGGCCAGCCCGGACCTGCCCGGCAACATCCGGCGCCTGTTCCCGATTTGCACGCCGGGCGCCTCCGACTCGGCCAACTTCGACGAGGTCCTCGAACTGCTGCACCTCGCCGGGCGCAGCCTGCCGCACGCCGTCCTGATGATGATCCCGGAGGCGTGGGAGAACGACCCCGCGATGGACCCGGCGCGGCGCGCGTTCTACCAGTTCCACGCGAGCCTCATGGAGCCGTGGGACGGGCCGGCGGCGGTCGCCTTCACCGACGGTACGGTCATCGGCGCCGTCCTCGACCGCAACGGCCTGCGGCCGGGGCGCTGGTGGCACACCTCCGACGGCCTGGTCGTGCTCGCCAGCGAGGCGGGCGTGCTCGAACTCGACCCGGCCACGGTCGTGGCCAAGGGCCGGCTGCAGCCGGGCCGGATGTTCCTGGTCGACACGGCCGCGGGCCGGATCGTCGAAGACGACGAGATCAAGGCGGAGCTCGCCACGCAGCAGCCGTACGACGACTGGCTGCACGCCGGGCTGATGCACCTCGACGCGCTGCCCGCGCGCGAGCACGTCGTGTACACCCACGAGTCGGTACAGCGCCGCCAGCAGACCTTCGGCTACACCGAGGAGGAGCTGAAGATCCTCATCGGGCCGATGGCCCGCGCCGGCGCCGAGCCGCTGGGCTCGATGGGCACCGACACCCCGGTCGCGCCGCTGTCGACCCGTCCCCGGCTGCTCTACGACTACTTCACCCAGCTCTTCGCGCAGGTCACCAACCCGCCACTGGACGCGATCCGGGAGGAGCTGGTCACCAGCCTCAACCAGACCATCGGTCCGGAGGGCAACCTGCTCGACCCGAACCCGGCGAGCTGCCGGCAGATCGTGCTGCCGGGTCCGGTGATCGACAACGACGAGCTGGCCAAGATCCTGTCGATCGACGAAGACGGCGACATGCCGGGCTTCAAGGCGGTCCGCGTCTCCGGGCTGTACCCGGTCCGCGAGGGCGCCGCCGGCCTCAAGGTCCGCCTGGTCGAGATCATGCGCGGGGTCTCCGAGGCGATCGAGGACGGGGTACGGGTACTGGTCCTGAGCGACCGCGACTCCACCGCCGACCTTGCGCCGATCCCGTCGCTGCTGCTCACCGCCGCGGTCCACCAGCACCTGGTACGTGAGCAGACCCGTACCCAGGTCGCGCTGGTCGTCGAGTCCGGCGACTGCCGCGAGGTGCACCACGTCGCCGTGCTGATCGGGTACGGCGCGGCCGCGGTCAACCCGTACCTGGCGTTCGAGAGCGTCGAGGACCTGATCGCCACCGACGCGCTGCCGGGCATCGGCTCCGCGAAGGCCATCAAGAACTACGTCAAGGGCCTCAACAAGGGCGTCTTGAAGATCATGTCGAAGATGGGCATCTCGACGGTCTCGTCGTACTGCGGTGCCCAGGTCTTCGAGGCGGTCGGGCTCGCTCCCGACCTGGTCGAGCGGTACTTCACCGGTACCAGCAGCAAGATCGGCGGCATCGGCCTGGAGGAGATCAACGCCGAGGTGGTCGCGCGGCACGCCAAGGCGTACCCGGCCAACCCCGCCGAGCGCTCGCACCGCCGGCTGGAGGTCGGCGGGGAGTACCAGTGGCGCCGCGAGGGTGAGCTGCACCTGTTCAACCCGGAGACGGTCTTCCTTCTCCAGCACGCCACCCGGTCCCGGCAGTTCGACGTGTTCAAGAAGTACACGTCGAAGGTCGACGGACTGGCGGCGCAGGCGGCGTCCCTGCGCGGCCTGTTCGAGTTCAAGTTCGGCGAGCGCCCGGCCGTACCGATCGAGGAGGTCGAGCCGGCCAGCGAGATCGTCAAGCGGTTCGCCACCGGCGCGATGAGCTACGGCTCGATCTCCGCCGAGGCGCACACCGACCTCGCGATCGCGATGAACCGCCTCGGCGGCAAGTCCAACACCGGCGAGGGCGGTGAGGACGTCGAGCGGCTCTACGACCCGGCCCGGCGCTCGGCGGTCAAGCAGGTGGCCAGTGGCCGCTTCGGCGTGACCACCGAGTACCTGGTCAACGCCGACGACCTCCAGATCAAGATGGCGCAGGGTGCGAAGCCCGGCGAGGGCGGCCAGCTTCCGGGCAACAAGGTGTGGCCGTGGATCGCCAAGACCCGGTACGCCACCCCGGGTGTCGGCCTGATCTCGCCGCCGCCGCACCACGACATCTACTCGATCGAGGACCTGGCGCAGCTCGTCTACGACCTGAAGAACGTCAACCCGAGCGCGCGGATCCATGTCAAGCTGGTCTCCGAGGTCGGTGTGGGTACGGTCGCCTCCGGCGTGGCGAAGACGAAGGCCGACGTCATCCTGATCTCCGGCCACGACGGCGGCACCGGCGCGTCCCCGCTCAACTCGCTCAAGCACGCGGGTACGCCCTGGGAGCTGGGCCTGGCCGAGACCCAGCAGACGCTGCTGCTGCAGGGCCTGCGCGACCGGGTGACCGTCCAGGTCGACGGGCAGCTCAAGACCGGCCGGGACGTCGTCGTCGCGGCGCTGCTGGGTGCGGAGGAGTTCGGCTTCGCCACCGCCCCGCTGATCGTCTCCGGCTGCGTGATGATGCGCGTCTGCCACCTCGACACCTGCCCGGTCGGCATCGCCACCCAGAACCCTGAGCTGCGCAAGCGGTACACCGGCAAGCCCGAGTTCGTGGAGAACTTCTTCCTGTTCCTCGCCGAGGAGGTTCGCGGGTACCTGGCCGAGCTCGGGTTCCGCACCCTCGACGAGGCGATCGGGCATGTCGAGCTGCTCGACACCAGGTCGGCCGTGGAGCACTGGAAGGCGTACGGGCTCGACCTGGAGCCGGTGCTGTACGTGCCCGACCTGCCGGCGGACGCGTCCCGGCGCCAGAGCGTCAAGCAGGACCACAAGCTCGAGGAGGCGCTCGACAACAAGCTGATCGCCGCCGCGGGCTCCGCGTTGAACGACGCCACCGCGGTGAAGATCGAGATGGCGGTGAGCAACCGCAACCGCAGCGTCGGCGCGATGCTGGGCGGCGAGGTGACCCGCCGGTTCGGCGGTGCTGGCCTGCCCGCCGACACGATCGACGTGACCCTGCGCGGCACGGCCGGGCAGTCGTTCGGCGCGTTCGTGCCGAGCGGGGTGACGCTGCGGCTGCTCGGCGACGCCAACGACTACATCGGCAAGGGCCTGTCCGGCGGCCGGCTGATCGTGCGGCCGGACGAGTCCGCGCCGTTCGTGGCGCCTGGATCGCCGCTCGGCGGAGCCGAAGATCAAATCATCGGCGGCAACACGATCCTGTACGGGGCCACCCGCGGTGAGGTCTTCCTGCGAGGCCGGGTGGGGGAGCGGTTCGCGGTCCGCAACTCCGGGGCCGCGGCGGTCGTCGAGGGCGTCGGTGACCACGGCTGCGAGTACATGACCGGGGGTACGGTCGTCGTGCTCGGCGGTACCGGACGCAACTTCGCGGCCGGCATGTCCGGCGGCGTCGCGTACGTGTGGAACCTCGACCCGGCCCGGGTCAACCCGGAGCTGGTGGACCTGGATCCGGTGGGTGACCCGGACCTGCTGCGGTCGCTCGTCGCCCGGCACGCCGAGGAGACCGGCTCGCCGGTGGCCGCCGGGCTCCTGGAGCGGTGGGACTCGGCCGTCGCCGAGTTCACCGCGGTGGTGCCCCGCGACTACAAGCGGGTGATGGAAGTGATCAAGGCCGCCGAGGCCGCCGGCCGTGATGTCGACGAGGCGGTGATGTCGGCCGCGACCGGGTCCAGGTCCGCGGGGCCGTCGCCCACGCCTGAAGACAAGACGGAGGTATCCCGTGCCTGACCCGAACGGTTTCCTGCGCCACGGGCGCGAGCTGCCGGCCCGCCGGCCCGTACCGGTGCGGATCATGGACTGGCGTGAGGTGTACCCGTCCGCGCCCGACGGGTTGGTCCGCGAGCAGGCGACCCGGTGCATGGACTGCGGCATCCCGTTCTGCCACGAGGGCTGTCCGCTGGGCAACCGGATCCCGGACTGGAACGACCTGGTCCGTACCGACTCCTGGCAGTTCGCGAGCGAGTCGCTGCACGCCACGAACAACTTCCCGGAGTTCACCGGGCGGCTGTGCCCGGCGCCGTGCGAGGCCGCCTGCGTGCTCGGCATCGCCGACGACCCGGTGACCATCAAGCAGGTCGAGGTCGAGATCGCCAACCGGGCGTTCGACCGCGGGTACGTGCGGCCGCAGGCCTGCCCGGCCCCGACCGGGCGCAGCGTGGCGGTGGTCGGCTCCGGACCGGCCGGGCTCGCCGCCGCCCAGCAGCTGGCCCGGGCCGGGCACGCCGTCACCGTGTACGAGCGCGACGACCGCGTCGGTGGCCTGCTGCGGTACGGCATCCCCGACTTCAAGCTGGAGAAGGAGCACATCGACCGGCGCCTGGAGCAGCTGAGCGCCGAGGGTGTGCGGTTCGTGACCGGCGTGAACGTCGGCGTGGACCTGACCGTGGCCGAGCTGCGCGAGCGGCACGACGCGGTACTGCTGGCCTGCGGCGCGCTGCAGGGCCGGGACACCCCGGAGACGCCGGGCCGGGCGCTGCCGGGGGTACACCTCGCGATGGAGCACCTGGTCGAGTCGAACCGGTTTGTCGCCGGCTTGCCGGCGACACCGGGGGACGCTGCCGCGGGTCCGCAGCGCCGGCCGTCGATCGACGCGGCCGGTAAGCACGTCATCATCATCGGCGGCGGCGACACCGCCGCCGACTGCCTGGGCGTGGCGCACCGGCAGGGCGCGGCCAGCGTGACCCAGCTCGACATCTACCCGGAGCCGCCGGGCTCCCGGGACGCGGAGCGCGACCCGTGGCCGACCTGGCCGTGGGTGCTGCGCAACTACCCGGCCCACGAGGAGGGCGGCGACCGCCTCTTCGCGGTGGCCGTGCACGAGTTCGTCGGCACCGAGCGGCTCGAGGCGATCCGGGTCAGCGAGGTCACGGTGACCAAGGTCGACGGCCGCCGGGTCGTGACCGAGGTGCCGGGTACCGAGCGCAACCTGCCCGCGGACCTGGTTCTGCTGGCGATCGGCTTCGAAGGTACCGAGGAAGGCCCGCTGCTGGACCAGCTCGGGCTGGCCCGCAACCGGCGGGGCGCGATCGACTGCGGGCCGGACTGGCAGACGGCCACCCCGGGCGTCTTCGTCGCCGGTGACATGCACAAGGGCGCGTCGCTGATCGTGTGGGCGATCGCCGAGGGGCGGTCCGCGGCCGCGGCGATCCACCGGTACCTGGGTGGCGAGGGCGACCTGCCTGCCCCCGTGAGCCCGGCGTCGGCGCCGCTCACCGTCGCCTGACCGTTCTCTTCGTGATCGTGGACACCTGGCGCCCGCCGCCAGGTGTCCACGATCACGATTCAGGTCACTAGGCGACCTGGATGGAGCGCTTGGCCAGGCCGAGCCAGAAGCCGTCGATCTCCTGCTGCGGCGGGGCCTCCGGGTCGTCGCCCGCGCCGAGCGTGACGAACATCGGCGCGAAGTGCTCGATCGTCGGGTGCGCGTACGGCATGCCCGGCGCCCGGTTACGGAAATCGATCAGCTCGTCGACCGCGCCGCGGGCGAGTACCTCGCCGGCCCACGCGTCGAACTCCGCCGACCAGCCCGGCGGGGTGGCGTCGACCCGCCAGTCCCGCAGGAACGGCAGGCCGTGGGTGAGGAACCCGCTGCCGACGATGAGTACGCCCTCGTCGCGCAGGGGCGCCAGTCGCCGACCCAGGTCCAGGAGCCGCTGCGGGTCCAGCGTCGGCATGGAGATCTGGAGTACCGGGATGTCGGCGTCCGGGTACATGACGGTGAGCGGCACGTACGCCCCGTGGTCGAGGCCCCGGTCGGGCTGCTCGGCCACCGGTTCGGTGTCGGCCACCAGGGCCTTGACCTTCGCGGCCAGCTCGGGCGCGCCGGGGGACCGGTACTGCGCGCGGTAGTACCGCTCCGGGAAGCCGCCGAAGTCGTAGACCAGGGGCACGCCGGTCGCGGTGGCGCCGATGGTCAGCGGGGCGGACTCCCAGTGCGCGGAGACGATCAGGATGGCGGTCGGACGGGGCAGCCGGCCGGCCCAGGCCGCCAGCTCGCGGGTCCAGGTCGGGTCGTCCACCAGTGGTGGAGCGCCGTGGCCGAGGTAGAGGGCGGGCATCCGCTCCATGGTCGTCCCCAATCTTATTGAACTCTCAACTACAAGGTACACGTCATTTGGTTGAGGGTTCAAGTGATTCGCGAGACTCGCCGGAATGTCGGGGGCGTTCCCTAGAATTAGTACATGCGTACGATGAAGCGAGGCGATGACGTGACCTGGAGCCGTTCCTGTCGGGAGTGGATTCCCAGTCGGAAGTGATCAGGTCGGCAGCTGGTCGAACATGCACCGGCCCAGCCGGGCGTGCGCCTCGACCAGCGGGTGGGTGGCGCCGTAGTTGTGGCCGTGCCCGGGCAGCTCGCTGAACAGGCAGAAGATGACCCGGGCCGTGCCGTCGGCGTCGAACATGACCCCCGCCTCGTGCCGGCCGTCGTCGAGGGCGCCGTACTTGCTGACCGTGCGCAGTCGCTCGGTCGACGACATGGTGCGGCGCACCCCGTCGGTGTAGCCCCGCAGGACGTCGAGCAGGAACCGGGTCGACGCCGGCGAGACCATGCCACCCGGGACGATGCCACCAGGGGCGATGCCGCCCGGGACCGTGCCGCCCGGGACGATGCCACCAGGGACCATGCCATCCGGAATCATGGCGCCGCCGACGAGTCCGCTCAGCAGCGCGTGCGTCTCGTGCGGGGTGGTGGTTCCGAGGAACATGCGGCGCGGGTCGTCCGGCAGGGGCTCCACCCGGGTGTGCGTGAAGCCCCTGGTCGAGAGGTACTCGTTGACCTCGACGCCGGTACAGACGAGGCCGCACAGGCGCACAGCGGTGTTGTCCGACAGCATCAGCATCGCCGCCAGCACGTTGGCGAGGGTGAGCCGGTCACCCCACACCGGCTGCCGGTGGTAGATGCCGTCGCCGTCCAGGACGTCCTCCGGCCTCAGCTCGACCCGCTGGTCCAGGCGCAGCACCCCGCGATCGATCTTGTCCAGGACAGCGCAGGCGATCGCCAGCTTGTTGATGCTCGCGGCGGGTACGACCTGGTCGGCGCGGTCATCGACGGCCGGCAGGTGCGTTCCGTCGGGGCCGGCCATGGTCACCAGCGCGTGCCAGGTACCCCCGACCCTGGCGACCTGACGGCGGTAGGCGCGCCGGATCCGACGGCGGGCCGCGTCGTACCCGTTCTCCCGAGTGATGCCGGTGCCCTTTCGTGAAATGTCGGCCGGTGGTGCAACGGAATCCGACATCCGGTCGAACTCCTGGGTCAATGACCCCCTACCGCCCGGCAACAGTTAGCCTCATCTTGTGACACGTCGCGCGAAGATCGTTTGTACGATCGGCCCCGCCACCTCCAGTCCTGAACGCCTGCGCGGTCTCGTGGACGCCGGCATGGACGTGGCGCGGCTCAACTTCAGCCACGGCACCCACGGTGACCACGAGAAGGTCTACCACCTGGTACGCGAGGCCGCCGAGGCCAGCGGCCGGGCGGTCGGGATCCTCGCCGACCTGCAGGGCCCGAAGATCCGGCTGGGCACGTTCAAGGAAGGTGCGGTCGAGTGGCGCACCGGCGAGACCGTGGTGATCACGTCCGAGGACTTGGAGGGTACCCACGACCGCGTCTCCTGCACCTACCGCAAGCTGCCCGCCGAGGTGAAGATCGGTGACCGGCTGCTGATCGACGACGGCAAGGTGGCCGTCGAGGTCATCGCCGTGGAGGGCACCGACATCCGGGTCCTCGTGATCGAGGGCGGCCAGGTCTCCAACCACAAGGGCGTCTCGCTGCCCAACGTGGCGGTGAGCGTACCGGCGCTGTCCGAGAAGGACATCCGCGACCTGCGCTTCGCGCTCAAGCTGGGCGTCGACCTGGTCGCGCTGTCGTTCGTGCGCTCGCCCGACGACATCAAGCTGGTACACGAGATCATGGACGAGGTCGGCGTCCGCCGGCCGGTGCTCGCCAAGATCGAGAAGCCGGAGGCGGTGGCGCAGCTCGAGGCGATCGTCGCCGCGTTCGACGGCATCATGGTGGCCCGTGGCGACCTGGGCGTGGAGCTGCCGCTGGAGCGGGTGCCGCTGGTGCAGAAGCGCGCGGTCCAGCTGTGCCGCGAGGAGGCCAAGCCGGTCATCGTGGCGACCCAGATGCTCGACTCCATGATCGAGAACTCGCGGCCCACCCGGGCGGAGGCGTCGGACGTCGCCAACGCGGTGCTCGACGGCGCGGACGCGCTCATGCTGTCCGGTGAGACCAGCGTCGGTCGGTACCCGGTGCTGACCGTGTCGACGATGGCCCGGATCATCGCCACCACCGAGGAGGGCATCCGGGAGGTGCCCCGGCTGCAGCATGATCCGCGTACCACCGGAGGCGCCCTGACGGCGGCGGCGGCGAGGATCGCGTCGTCGATCGGCGCCAAGGCGATGGTCGCGTTCACGGTCACCGGCGACACCGTGCGGCGGCTGGCCCGGCTGCACTGCTACCTGCCGCTGCTGGCGTTCACGCCGGAGCCGACGGTGCGCAACCAGCTCACGCTGTCGTGGGGGGTGCAGACACACCTGTCGCCGTTCGTCCAGCACACCGACGACATGTTCCGCCAGGTCGACCAGGCGCTGCTCGAGATGGACTTCGCGTACAAGGGAGACCACGTGGTGATCGTCGCCGGCAGCCCGCCCGGTACCCCCGGCTCCACGAACACGCTTCGCGTGCACCGCCTCGGCGACCTGGCGGACTCCGAGTGAGCGAACTCGTCACGGGCCAGCAGGCGGTCGACGAACTCCTCGAACTGCTGGATCTGCGCAAGCTGACCGACACCACGTTCGAGGGCACCAGCCCGAAGATCGGGCTCCAGCGGGTCTTCGGCGGCCAGGTGGCCGGCCAGGCGCTCGTCGCCGCCGGCCGTACCGTCGACCCGGAGCGCCGGGTGCACTCACTGCACGGGTACTTCGTGCGGCCGGGCGACCCGACCGTGCCGATCGTGTACTCGGTGGAGGACGTCCGCGACGGGCGTTCGTTCTCGGTACGCCGGTCGGTGGCCCTCCAGCACGACAAGCCCATCTTCTTCATGTCGGCCTCGTTCCACGTCGACGAGGACGGCCTCGAGCACCAGGGGCGGGCGCCGCTCGACGTGCCGGGCCCCGACCAGGTGCCGACGATGGCTGACCGGCTGGCCAAGTACCCGGAGCGGCTGGGCATGTGGCAGCTCATCCCGCGCCCGATCGACGTGCGGTACGTGAGCGAGCCCGGGTGGCTACCCCCCGGCGACCGCCCCTCCGAGGCGCACCAGCGGGTCTGGATGCGCTTCGACGGCAAGCTGCCCGACGACCCGCTGCTGCACGCCTGCGCGCTCACGTACGCGTCCGACCTGACGCTGCTGGACTCCGTACTGTCGATGCACGGTGCCGTGTGGGGGCCCGGCGGGTTCCAGGGCGCGAGCCTGGACCACGCGCTCTGGCTGCACCGGCCGGTCCGCGCGGACGAGTGGTTCCTCTACGACTGCTGGAGCCCGTCGGCGTCCGGCGGACGGGGTCTGGCCAGCGGCCGGATGTTCACTGTGGATGGCAGCCAGGTGGCGACCGTGGTACAGGAGGGGCTGCTGCGTCCGGTCGGTCGCTGACCGGCCATAATTTGACCATGCGACTGTCGGCCCGGGTTGATTACGCGCTACGTGCGGTGGCGGAGCTCGCCGCGGCGGCGAGCGGTCCGGACGGCGGTGACCGCCCGGTGACCGCCGAACGCCTCGCGCAGGCGCAGCAGATCCCGCCGAAGTTCCTGGAGAGCATCCTGCTGCAACTGCGCCGCGGTGGCGTGGTGACCGCCCAGCGCGGGCCCGAGGGCGGGTACCGGCTGGCCCGGCCGGCCGGTGAGATCTCGCTGGCCGAGATCATCCGGGTCATCGACGGGCCGCTTGCCAACGTGCGTGGCCAGCGGCCGGAGCACGTCGACTACAAGGGCGCCGCCGAGGCGTTGCAGGACGTGTGGATCGCACTGCGTGCCAGCGAGCGGCTGATCCTCGAGTCGGTCACGATCGCGGACGTCGCGAGCGGTGACCTCCCGGATCGGGTACGCGAACTCGCGGCCGACCCCAGCGCCTGGGTGTGACCGGCGCCGGTCTGCGCCGGCCCGGTCTGCGCGCCGGTACTGTCCGGGGCGGGCCTGGTCCCGCCGCAGGATGCGTTCTTGGTCCCCAGCTCTGACGGTGTAGGTGTGCCGTCAGAGCTGGGGTGAATCCGCCACCCGGCCGGTGCGAGGCAACCGAAAAGGGTGTTCCAGATCGCTAAAGAATGAATGTCGTTGACAGCGTGTGCTGCTCTCACCCAGTATCCCTATTAATACAGTCGGGATTATGGGGATCGGGATGACCAGATTGAGGATGCGCAACCTGGCCGGCGTGATCGCAGTCGCCGTGGCCCTGGCGGGCCTCGCGGCGTGTGGCGGCAAATCCGGCAGCGCCGCGCCGAGCGGGCCGGTCACGCTGCGCCTCGGGTACTTCCCGAACCTGACCCACGCCACCGCGGTCGTCGGCGTCAAGAAGAACTTCTTCGCCGAGCGGCTCGGCGGCAAGGTCAAGCTCGACACCAAGACGTTCAACGCCGGTCCGGAGGCCGTCGAGGCGCTCTTCAGCGGTGCCGTAGACGCCACGTACATCGGCCCCAACCCGACCGTGAACGCCTGGCAGAAGTCCAAGGGTCAGGCCGTCAGGGTGGTCGCCGGCGCCGCGTCCGGCGGAGCGGCCTTCGTCGTCAAGCCCGGGATCACCACGCCCGAGCAGCTCAAGGGCAAGAAGATCGCGTCGCCTCAGCTCGGCAACACCCAGGACGTGGCGCTGCGGTACTGGCTCAAGCAGCACGGGCTCAACACCACCAAGGAGGGCGGCGGCGACGTCGCGATCCTGCCGCAGGCCAACCCCGACACGGTGACGGCGTTCGGCACCGGGGCCATCGACGGCGCCTGGGTACCCGAGCCGTACGCGTCCCGGCTGGTGAAGGCCGGCGGCAAGGTCCTGGTGGACGAGCGTGACCTGTGGCCGGGTGGCCGGTTCGTCGTCACCAACCTGCTCGTCAGCACGAAGTTCCTCAAGGCCCACCCGGACGTCGTCAAGAACCTCATCGCCGGCCAGGTCGACGCGAACGACTTCATCAACGCCAACCCGGCCGAGGCGCAGCAGGTCGTCAACGCCGCGCTCGGTGAGCTGTCCGGCAAGGCGCCCGACCCCGCCCAGACCGCCGACGCGTGGAAGACGCTGACGTTCCTCAACGACCCGATCGCTCCGTCGCTGCGGGACGGTGCCAAACACGCCGAGGAGGTCGGCCTGCTCCAACCGGTGGACCTCACCGGGATCTACGACCTCGGGCCGCTCAACGCGGTGCTCAAGGCGAGAGGCGAACAGGAGGTGAGGGCATGACCTCGGTACTGCCGGCCGGCGGCGTCGCCGAACAGCCCACCGACCGGACGGCGGTGCGGCTGTCCGGCGTGTCCAAGGTGTACGGTCGCGGGCCGGCCGCCGTGCACGCGCTCGACAACGTCTCGCTCGACGTCGCACCCGGTGAGTTCGTCTGCCTCGTCGGTGCCTCCGGCTGCGGCAAGAGCACGCTGCTCTCCCTGGTCGCCGACCTCGACCGGCCCACCGCCGGGACGATCGAGGTCGCCGGCGGCGCCCGTCCCGGCCTGATGTTCCAGGAGCCGGCGCTGTTCCCGTGGCTGACCGTCGCGGGCAACGTGGGCCTGCCGATGCGGCTGCGCAAGGTGTCGCGCGCCGAGCGGGCCGAGCGGGTGGCCGAGCTGTTGCGTACGGTCCATCTCGACGAGTTCGGCCGGCGCCGGCCGCACCAGCTCTCCGGCGGCATGCGTCAGCGGGTGGCGATGGCCCGTACCCTCGCGCTTGATACGCCGGTCCTGCTGATGGACGAGCCGTTCGGCGCGCTGGACGCCATGACGCGCGACATCCTGCACGACGAGATCGAACGGATCTGGCAGCAACGGGGGCTGACCGTTCTGTTCGTCACCCACAATGTGCGCGAGGCGGCCCGCCTGGGCGACCGCATCGTGCTGCTGTCCAGCCGGCCCGGCCGGGTCGTCGCCGACTGGCGGGTGGACGTGCCGAGGCCCCGGCGTATCGACTCGCCCGAGATCGCGGCCATCGCGGCGCAGGTCACCGACCGGCTGCGGGAGGAGGTGCGCCGCCATGGCAGTTGATACGGGCAGAGCAGTTGAGGTGGGAGCCGACCGGACCATCGCGGGGCTCGACGCGCTCGACCTCGCGGCGACGGCGAGCGGTGAGTCGAGGCTCGCCAAGGTCTGGGCCTCGGCCTGGCCCAAGCTGCTGGCGCTTGCGTTCGTGCTCGGCGTCTGGCAGGTCGTGTACTGGTCGGGCTGGCGCGAGCCGTGGGTGCTGCCCGCGCCGCAGGAGGTGTTCGCCGACCTCGCCCGGGCCGTGACGACCGCTGACTTCTGGCGCGCGATCGCTACCACGCTGCGCCGGGGGCTGGTCGGGTTCGTCCTGGCCGCCGCGATCGGCTTGGTCCTCGGGGTGGCGGTGGCCCGGGTCAGGCCGCTGCGCGCCGCGCTGGGGTCGGCCATCACGGCGCTGCAGACCATGCCGTCGATCGCCTGGTTCCCGCTGGCGATCCTGCTGTTCCAGATCAGCGAGAACGCGATCCTGTTCGTGGTGGTCCTCGGCGCCGCCCCGTCGATCGCGAACGGGGTGATCTCCGGGGTCGACTACGTGCCGCCGCTGCTGCTGCGCGCCGGGCGCAACTTCGGCGCCCGGGGCCTGAGCCTGTACCGGTACGTGGTGGCCCCGGCCTCGCTGCCGGCGATCGTGTCCGGTCTCAAGCAGGGCTGGGCGTTCGCGTGGCGCTCCCTGCTGGCCGGTGAGCTGCTGGTGATCATCGCGCAGCGGCCGGCGCTCGGCGTACGCCTCCAGGGCCTGCGCGAGCAGAACGACGCGGCCGGCGTCATCAGTACGATGATCGTGATTTTCGTGATCGGGGTGCTGGCCGACGCCGTGTTCTCGTCGGCCGACCGGCGGCTGCGCCGGGCGTGGGGACTGGATCAGGCCTAGCCGGCGTCCAGGTCATCGGCGGCCGCCTGGATCAGCTTCCAGGCACCCGCCGCGTGGCGCTCCTGGGTGGAGGGTGCGCCCACGGCGAGGCGCAGCACGTACCGGCCGCCAACCCTGGTATGGGTCAGGAAGGCCTGTCCGGTCGCGTTCACCCGGCGCAACAGCTCCTCGTTGGCGGCGTCACTGTCGTTGGCGGCGTCACTGTCGTCCGAAGCGCCACTGTCGTCCGAAGCGTTACTGTCCCGCAGGCGGAAACACACCAGCGAGAACGGGTGCGGCGCGGCGATCTCGAAGCGCTCGTCCGCGCGTACCCACTCGGCGAAGCGCTGCGCGGTCGCCACGCCGGAGCGGATGTGCTCGCGTAGCCCCTCGGCGCCGTACCAGCGCAGTACGAACCACAGCTTCAGGGCGCGGAACCGCCGGCCCAGCGGCACCTGCCAGTCCCGGTAGTCGATCACCTCACCGGACTCGGTGGCGGCGTTGCGCAGGTACTCCGGCAGTACGGTCAAGGCTTGCACCAGTTCGGCGCGGTCGGCGACCCAGAACGCGTCGCAGTCGAAGCCGGTCAGCAGCCACTTGTGCGGGTCGAAGCAGTACGAGTCGGCGTACTCGAGGCCGGCGTGGGACCAGCGCAGTTCGGGGCAGACCGCGGCCGCCCCGGCGTACGCGGCGTCGATGTGCAGCCAGACGCCGTACTCACGGCAGATCTCCCCGATCTCGGGCAGCGGGTCGACGGCCGTGGTCGACGTGGTGCCGATCGTGGCGACCACCAGGGCCGGGATTCTGCCTTCCGCCCGGTCGGCGTCGAGGGCCGCGCGCAGGGCGTCCGGCCGCATCGCGTACGCCTCGTCCACCTCGACCAGGCGCACATTCCGATCGCCGATGCCGGCGATGCGGGCTGCCTTCTCGATCGAGGAGTGCGCCTGGGTGGAGGTGTAGACGGTGTACTCCCTGCGGACGCCCTCGGTGCGCCAGGCCCCGCCGCCGGCACGGTGCAGCGCGGCCAGGGTCGCGACCAGCGCCGCCGAGGACGCCGAGTCCTGGATGACCCCGCCGCCGCTGCTCGTCGACCGGAAGCGCTTCGGCAGGTCGAGCAGGTCGGCCAGCCAGTCCAGCACGACCGTCTCCACCTCGGTGGCGGCCGGGCCGGTCGACCAGAGCATGCCCTGGACGCCCAGCCCGGCGGAGACCAGGTCACCGAGCACCGACGGGCCGGAGGTGTTGGCCGGGAAGTACCCGAAGAACGCCGGGTGCTGCCAGTGGGCCATCCCGGGCGTGATCACCCGGTCGAGGTCGGCGAGAACGGCGGTGAAGTCCTCGCCGGTCTCCGGCGCCTGTTCGGGCAGGCGCGCCGCGACCTCGCCGGGCCGCACGTCCGGGGTGACCGGCAGGTTCTCCAGGTTCTCCCAGTACCGGGCGATCCAGTCGACCATCTCGTGCCCGTACCGGCGGAACTCCTCGGGCGTCATGTGGGCTGCCACGCGACGACCCTATCCGGAGCGGTGATCGTCCTGGTCAAGGGACTGATCTGCGCCCGCCGCCCGGCTGTGGTACGCAGGATTTATGTTCTCGCCGCTGGCAGGGCTGCTGCCGGACCTGACCGAGCTGTACCAGGACCTCCACCGGCATCCCGAGCTGTCGTTCGACGAGCACCGCACCGCGACCGAGTTGGGCCACCACCTGCGCGACCTCGGGTACGAGGTGACCGGCGGGGTGGGGCGCACCGGCGTGGTGGGCGTGCTGCGCAACGGCGAGGGCCCGACGGTCATGTTGCGGGCCGACATGGACGCGCTGCCGGTCACCGAGCGCACCGGGCTGCCGTACGCCTCCACCCGGCCGGGGGTGATGCACGCCTGCGGGCACGACATGCACTGCGCCTGGCTGGTCGGGGCGGGCGCGCTGCTGGCCCACGGCAGGGACCGCTGGACGGGAACCGTGCTGCTGGTACTGCAGCCGGCGGAGGAGACCGGCGCCGGCGCCGAGGCGATGATCGACGACGGGCTGTTCGAGCGGTTCGGGCGGCCCACGGTAGCGCTGGGCCAGCACGTCGGGCCGGCGCCGGCCGGGCGGGTGCTGTCGCGTCCGGGGATGATGATGGCGGCGAGCGACTCGCTGCGGGTACGCCTCTTCGGCCGGGGCGGGCATGGCGCCCGACCGGAGTCCACAGTAGACGCGGTGGTGATGGCGGCCGCGACCGTACTGCGGCTGCAGACGATCGTCTCCCGTGAGCTTCCCGCCACCGAGACCGCGGTCGTCACCGTCGGTGCGCTCCAGGCCGGTACGAAGGAGAACATCATCCCCGAGGACGCGGAACTGAGGGTCAGCGTCCGTACCTTCGAGCCGCGGGTACGCGAGCGGGTGCTGGCCGCGATCGAGCGGATCGTCAACGGCGAGGCCGCCGCGGCCGGGGCACCGAAGCCGCCGGAGATCGAGGCTGTGAACGGGTTCGACCCGGTGGTCAACGACGAGGCGGCCACGCTACGGGTCAGCGAGGCGTTCGTCGCGCACTTCGGCTCGGAGCGGGTGGTGAAGGCCCCGCTGATGATGGGCAGTGAGGACTTCGGCATGTACGGGGCCCGGGGCGGGTTCCCGTCGGTGTTCTGGTTCGTGGGTGGGTCCGACCCGCAGGCGTACGCGCGGGCGGAGCAGGTGGGGCGGGTCGACCGCGACATCCCCTCCAATCACTCCCCGAAGTTCGCACCGGTACTGGAACCGACGCTGTCCACCGGGGTGGAGACGCTGGTCGCCGCCGCTCTGGCGTGGCTTTCGCCGGGGACCGTCGAGCCACAAGGGACCACAGGTTAGGCCGGTCGGTGTTGGGTAGGCGGCTGGGACGGGTGGAGCGAGCGAAAGGTGGTGGGCGGCGTGAATGCTCGATTCTGGGGCCGGGTGGCGCTGGGGGCGGCCGTCGGCGCCGTCGGCTATCTGGCCGTCCGGTCCGTACGGGTTGCCGCGGACGGCGGCCGCCGCTCGTACCTGGGCGCCGTCACGATCTACCGGCCGCCCGCCGAGGTGTACGCGTTCTGGCGGGACCTGCCCAACCTCGGCCGATCGCTGGGGCGCGTGGTCCGCGTCGACGAGATCGACGACCAGCGCTCCCGCTGGGTGGTGGAGGGGCCCGGCAGCTCCGAGGTCGACTTCATCGTCGAGCTGCTGGCCGACGAGCCGCAGCGGCTCCTCGCCTGGCGGGCGGACGGCGCGCCGGTGCCGCACGAGGGCCGGGTCGAGTTCACCCCGGCGCCCGGTGACCGCGGTACCGAGGTGCGGCTCTACGTGACGTTCACGCCGTCGGGCGCGACGGCGGTCGGCCCGCTCAGCGGCGACCGGGTCGGCCGGCTGCTGTCGGACGCGCTGCGGCGGGTCAAGCAGATCATCGAGGCCGGTGAGGCCATCACGGCCGAGGGTCGCAGCAGCGGGCGGGACGCTTACGACCGGCTGCCCGCGCCCGACGACGCCGGCTCGGCGCGTCTGACGCCGCGTCCCGACCCGGAGCCGTCGCCGATGCCGTGGCCCGCGACGGGGGGACCGGCGTGAAGGCGCTGTGCTGGGAGGGCGTCAACAAGGTCGCCGTGCGGACCGTGCCCGACCCCCGCATCGAGAACGCCGGCGACGCCATCGTGAGGGTCACGGCCAGCAGCGTGTGCGGATCGGACCTGCACCTCATCGGCGGGTACGTGCCCGCGATGCGCGAAGGTGACATCCTCGGCCACGAGTTCGTGGGCGAGGTGGTGGAGCTCGGCCCCGGCGTCCGTACGCTCCGGACCGGCGAGCGGGTCGTCGTCGGGTCGACCATCGGCTGCGGCGGTTGCTGGTACTGCGACACCGGCCGGTGGTCGCTGTGCGACAACACCAACCCGAACGCCGAGCTGTCCGAACGGTTGTGGGGGCAGTCGCCGGCCGGCGTCTTCGGCTCCTCGCACCTGACCGGCGGGTTCGCCGGCAGCCACGCCGAGTACGTGCGGGTGCCCTTCGCCGACCATGGCGCGTACCGGGTACCGCTGGGCCTCGACGACGACGCGGTCGTCTACGCCTCGGACGCGGTGCCGACCGGCTGGATGGCCGCGGAGATGTGCGACATCTCCGACGGTGACGTGGTCGCGGTGTGGGGAGCCGGTGCCGTGGGGCAGCTGGCGGCCCGCTCTGCCCTGCTGCTCGGCGCGGAGCGGGTCGTCGTCATCGACCGGTACCCGGACCGGCTCGCCGCCGCCCGCGACAATGCCGGGGCGCACACTCTGGACTACCGGACCACCGACGTGCAGGGCGCACTGCGCGAGCTGACCGCCGGCCGCGGGCCGGACGCATGCATCGAGGCGGTCGGGATGGGGGCCGACTCCGACGGCCTCACGGGCGTGTACGACCGGGCCAGGCACCTGATGCGGCTACGGTCCGACCGGTCGGGGGCGGTACGCGAGGCGATCCTGGCCTGCCGCAAGGGCGGTACGGTCGCGATGGTCGGCGTCTTCGCCGGGGCGGTGGACGGGTTCCCGCTCGGTGCGGTCATGCACAAGGGCCTGACGCTGCGGTCGGGGCAGCAGCACTCCCAGCGGTACCTTCCGGTCGCGCTGGACCGGATGGCGCGCGGTGACATTCCGACCGGGTACCTGACCACGCACCGGATGCCGCTGGACGAGGGCCCGCGCGGCTACGACCTGTTCAAGCACAAGACCGACGGATGCCTGCGTGTCGTCTTCCATCCTCAAGGCTGAGACCGAACCGTCTCCAGGTTCATTCGACTGAGCCCTAGCCGCCGGCCTCACCGGGGGTAAACAGCTCGGTCACCTGGTGCAGGGCTTCGGCCGCCTCGTCCTGCGCGTACTCGCCCTCGGGGAGGCCGTCGACGACGGCGAGCTGGTCGGGTGGCAGCTCCGCGATGACGGCTGCCCGGTGGATCTCGTCACGGGACAGGCGCTCCGTCCCGTGGTACGTAAAAACGTGGTCGAGAAACACGTCCAGGCTCATGACTACGGGCTACCCGGTTGAAAGGGTGCGAAACGATCCGACCTTTCGGCGGTGAGCAAAAGAGAGCGCGGCCGGTTACGAAGCCCGGAGCCGGGGTAGCGCAGGCGCCGTGCCAGCCTCGACCGGTTTCAATCCCATCCTCCCCGTCCCCGTCGCCAACCCCGTCCGTGCCGTTCGCAAGATCGCAGTGCTGCGGGCCAATGCGCTGGGCGACTACCTGTTCACGCTGCCTGCGCTGTACTCGTTGAGGGCCGCCTATCCCCGCGCCGAGTTGACCCTGTTGGGGGCGCCGTGGCATGCCCGCATCCTGTCCGGGCGGCCCGGGCCGATCGACTACGTGGCGGTCGTGCCGGCCGTGTCCGGGGTCCGCGACGGCGACAGCGCCCCGGGTGAGCTCGACGCCTTCCGCCGCTGGGCGATGGGGGAGGAGTTCGACATCGCGCTTCAGATGCACGGCGGCGGCAAGTACAGCAACCCGCTGGTCAGCGCCCTCGGCGCGCGCGTGACGGCGGGGTTGCGGGCGGTGGACGCCGCGCCGCTGGACCGGTGGATCCCGTACGTGTACTACCAGCCGGAGGTCTTCCGGATGCTCGAGGTGGTGGGCCTGGTCGGCGCCCCGCCGGTGACCCACAGCCCGGTGTTCGAACTGACCGACGACGACCGGGCACAGGCCCGTGCGCTGGTCGGATCCCCGACCCGCCCGCGCGCCGTGCTGCACCCCGGCGCGAGCGACGCCCGGCGGCGCTGGCCGGCGGAGCGGTTCGCCGCCGTCGGTGACGCGCTCGCGGCCGCCGGCGTCGAGGTGCTGGTCACCGGCGTCGGGTCCGAACGGGAGACGGTCGACGAGGTGTGCGGCCGGATGCGTTACCCCGCCCGCCCGCTCGTCGACGCGCTGACCATCTCGGGCCTGGCCGGGCTGCTGGCCGACTCGGCGCTGCTCATCTCCAACGACACCGGTCCGCTGCACCTGGCCGCGGCGGTCGGTACCCGTACCGTCGGGTTGTTCTGGATCGGCAACATGATCAACGGAGCGTTGCCGGAGCGCGGGCGGCACCGGGCGCTGATCTCGTGGACGATCCACTGTCCGGAGTGTGGCCTCGACTGCACCCGCGACATCTACCCGGCACGCACCGGCGGTACCGGCTGCCGGCACTCGCCGTCGTTCGTCGCCGACATCCCCGCGGTCGAAGCGGAGGCCGAGGCGCTGGACCTGCTCAACGCCCACCGGCAGGAGCCGGTGCTCGTGGCGGCCCGTGGTCGCTGAAGTTCCGGTCAGCGGACAATCACAACTATCGATATAGCTTTCGGTGTACTTTCTCCTGACCCGATGCACTGCTCGTCCGGACAGGGTTCGTCCGGACAGAGTTGGTCCGGACAGAGTTCGTCCGGACGGAGTTGGTCCGGACAGGGCCCGTCCAGTCAGGAGGACGCCGATGAGACGATCCGCGAGGAGGGCGCTGGTCATTCCGGCGCTGGTCATCCAGGTACTTGTCGCGCCGGCGCTCACCGCGCCGCCGGCGTCGGCCGCGGTGAGCGCCGCCGCCCCGGTCACCTTCCCGACCCCGACCGGCCAGGAGAACGTCACCGCCACCCGGACCGTCAGTGGCACGTTCGACGGCGGCCTGAAGCGGTACGTCCCGGTCGGCCTCGGTGACGGTACGTCGAGTGAGAGTCAGAAGCCGGTCTTCACCCTCGCCGACGGTGCCACCCTGAAGAACGTGATCATCGGTGCGCCCGGCGCAGACGGCGTGCACTGCAAGGGCACCTGCACGCTCCAGAACGTCTGGTGGGAGGACGTCGGGGAGGACGCGGCCACCCTCGAAGGATCCGCGCCGGCGGGCTCGGTCATGACCGTGACCGGCGGCGGTGCCCGCAAGGCGTCCGACAAGGTCTTCCAGCACAACGGCCCCGGTGCGTACGTCATCACGAACTTCTTCGTCGACGACTTCGGCAAGCTGTACCGCTCCTGCGGCAACTGCAAGAGCAACTACCAGGGCCGGCGCGACGTCGTGGTGCGGAACGTGATCGCGCAGGCCGGCCGGAGTGCGCTCGTCGGCATCAACAGCAACTACGGCGACACCGCGCGGCTGTCGCAGATCACGATCTACGGCGATCCCGACCGCAAACTCGTGATCTGCCAGCGGTACACCGGCAACAACACGGGTGCCGAGCCGCCCAAGGCCGGCTCCGGACCGGACGGCACGCACTGCCTGTACACAGCGTCGGACATAACGTACAAGTAACTGGAAAGTTTATTGACTGTTCGAGTCCTCGATGTGAGCATTCCTGACTGAGCATTCCTAGGAACGCGGAGCGCTTGCAAGCGCTCCCACGGGGACTTCGGGGGTTACCGTCCATGGCCGGTCAGCGCAGTGACCACCTGCTGCGGCTCGCGGACGCCGTGCTGCAGCCGGGCTTCGTCGGTACCACCCCGCCCGACTGGGTGCGTCGGCGGCTGGCCGGCGGGCTCGGCGGGGTGGCGCTCTTCGGCCGCAACATCGTCGATCCGGCCCAGGTCGCGGCGCTGACCGAGGCGCTGCGCGCGGAGAACCCGTACGCGATCGTCGCCGTCGACGAGGAGGCCGGCGACGTCACCCGGCTGGAGTCGCGCACCGGCAGCTCGCGGCCGGGGAACCTGGCCCTCGGCGCGGTCGACGACCCCGAGCTGACCGAGGCGGTGGCGCGCGACCTCGGGTACGAGCTGGCGGCAGTCGGTGTCACGCTCAACTACGCGCCGGACGCCGACGTGAACTCCGACGCCGACAACCCGGTCATCGGGGTGCGCTCGTTCGGCTCCGACGCCGGCCTGGTGGCACGGCACACCGCGGCCTGGGTACGCGGCCTGCAGTCCGCCGGGGTGGCTGCCTGCGCCAAGCACTTTCCCGGTCACGGCAACACCAACGTCGACTCCCACCACGCCGCGCCGACCATCGGGGCGACCCGCGACGAGCTGTACGCCTGCGAACTGGTGCCGTTCCGGGCCGCCATCGAGGCGGGTGTACGGGCGATCATGAGCGCGCATCTGTTCGTACCCGCCGTCGACCCGGAGTTACCCGCCACGCTGAGCCGCCGGCTGCTGACCGAGGTGCTCCGTGGCGACCTGGGCTTCGACGGCCTGATCGTCACCGACGGGATCGAGATGGCCGCCGTCGCCGAGCCGTACGGGTTGACCGGCGCCGCGGTGCGCGCGCTCGCCGCCGGGGCGGACGCCGTCTGCGTGGGCGGCGAGACCGCCGACGAGGAGACGGCCGCCGCGCTGCGCGACGCGATCGTCGACGCGGTGTCGGCCGGTCTGCTCACCGAGGAGCGGCTGGCCGAGGCGGCCGAGCGGGTGGGGCGGCTGGGCCGCTGGGCGGCCGAATGCGCATCCCGGACGGCGAGCGGGGTGCCGGCGGAGCTCAACGGCCATGGCACCGGTGACGGCGACGGCCTGAACGGGCACGCGGCGCCGCTCGGGCTGGTCGCCGCCCGCCGGGCGCTGCGGCTCAGCGCCGACGGTACGGGAGGACCGCTGCCGCTGGCCGCGTTGCCTCTGGTCGCCGCGCCGCACGTGGTCGAGTTCGTGGCGCCGGGCAACCTGGCGATCGGCCCCGACACGCCGTGGGGGGTGGCCGAGCCGCTGGGCGGGCTGCTGCCGGGCACGACCGCGGTACGGGTGTCCGCCGCCGAGCTCGACGTCGCTGGCCCGAGCGGCGCCGGCCTGAGTGAGGTCGCCCTGGCGCCGGCCACCGGCCGGCCGCTGGTCCTGGTCGTCCGCGACGCGCACCGCCACCCGTGGATGGCGGGGGCGCTGCGGACGCTGCTCGCCGCCCGCCCCGACGCGATCGTGGTGGAGATGGGCGTACCGGCCGTCCGCCCCGGCCGGGTTCACCTGGCCACCTTCGGCGCGAGCCGCGCCAACGGACTGGCCGCCGCCGAGGTGCTCGCCGGGGTCGCCTGACCGGCGACGGCGTGAATCTTACGGAGCCCGATGCGGGTTCCACTCAGAATCGCGCCGGACCTGTCGATAGAGTGCGGCGTGACTGTTTTCCGGGTGGGGATCGGCGCGAGCGTTCTCGCCGACTCGACCATGGCCGGTCGGCAGGCGGCCGAATCGGCGCTGAGCGGGCTGGCCGGCGGTGAACCGGCGCTCGTCGTGGTCTTCGCGACCGCGAGCCACGACCTGCCGGTGCTGCTCGCCGCCGTCCGTCAGGTCACCGGGGACGCCCCGCTGGTGGGCGCCAGCAGCAGCGGCCAGTTCTCCGCCGGTACGCTGATCCCGCCCGGGCAGGGCGTGTCCGTGCTGGTCCTGGGCTCCGGCCGGTACCGCTTCGGAGTGGCGTCGGTGAGCGGGCTGCGCGCCAACGCGTTCGAGGCCGGCCGGGAACTGGCCCGGTCCTGTCTGGCCGCGGCGGGCCCCGAACGCGATCGCCACGCGGCCCTGATGGTCTTCTCCGACGGCCTGGCCGGCGACCCGCAGGGCCTGCTCAACGGCGTGTACCAGGTCACCGGCGCGGCCGTACCGGTGGTGGGCGGCGCCGCTGCCGCCGACCGGGACCTCAGCGAGACGCTGGTCTTCCACGACGGTCGCGTGCTCGGTGACGGCGCGGTCGGCGTGTGGATCGACTCGCCCCGCCCGCTGCGGGTCGTGTCCGGCCACGGCTGGCAGGCACACGGGCTGCCGCTGCTGGTCACGAACGTGGACGGCCCGGTCGTCCACGAGATCGGCGGTCGTCCGGCGCGCGCGGTGTACGAGCAGAACTTCCGGTACGACGACCCGATGCAGGAGCTGCCCACGGCGTGGTCCCAGGGCTACCACTCGGCGCACGCCTTCGGGCTGATCGAGCCGGACGGCAGCCAGCTCATCCGCGGCGCCTTCATCGACGAGGACGGGCTCATCCGTACCTTCACGCCGCTGCCCCCGTACAGCGCGGTCCAGATCATGACCGCCGGCCCGGACGACCTGCTCGACATCTCCGAGCCACTGATCGCGGACGCGCTCGACGGCGCCGACGCCACGGTCCTGCTCACCTTCAGCTGCGCGGCGCGGATGGACATCCTGCGCGAGCGCGGCGCCGAGGAGGCGGTACGGCTGCAGAAGGCGGCCGGCCCGGTGGCCACGTTCGGTTTCTACACGTACGGCGAGTTCGCCCGCACGACCGGCGTCTCCGGGTACCACAACGCCACCCTCACCGCCCTGGCGCTGTGAGGAACGCGGTGGCCGGCGGCGAGGTGACCGACGAGGTCGCACAGCTGAGGACGCAACTGGTCGCCGCGACCGCGGCGGTGAGTGACGCGTACCGGCACAACGCCCGCATAGTCCGGGTGTTGACCGTCCTCGGTCAACCGTCCACTCCGGAGCAACTGGTCGAGCAGACCCTGATCGTCCTGTCCCAGGTGTTCGGCGCCGACGTGGCCGGGATGGCCCGGGTGGTGGGCGACCGGCTGGTCCTGACCGGCTGCTGCGGCCTGGCCGAGACCCACCCGATCCTCGACACGGGCTGGGTACTGGGCGGTGCCGCGGCCGAAGCGGTGGCCGGCGGTCGGGCGGTGGCCCGCGCCGAGCCCGATCTGACCGATGTGGACATTCCTGCCGACCTGGCGGAGCTGCGGCTGCGCTCCGGGGTGTGGGTGCCGCTCACCGGCGGTCCGGACGCCGACGACCAGATGCTGTTCCTGTTCAGCCGCAGCGCCGCCCTGCTGGGGCCGACCGAGCTGCACCTGCTCGCGTCCGTGGCCGACCGGCTGCGGCTCGCGGTGGACGCCCGCGAGCGCAGCGTCGCGGCGGAGCGGCTGGCCACGTACGGGCATCAGCTCAGCGGTTACCTCGAGCTTCCCCAACTGCTCGCCCAGGCGGCCACCATGCTGGCGCGGCTGCTCGGAGCGGACAGCGCGCGGGTGGTGACGGTCGATGGCGGCCGGGCCCGGCTCGGGTCGTCCGCGCCGACGGCGCCCCACCGGCGCAGTCGCTGGTCCCGCCCGGTCAGCGAGCTTCCGGGATGGTCGGCGGCAACGCGCGGCGAGGCGTACCGCGGCATCGATCCCGGCGACGGCGACGGTGATGCCCGGGCGCTGCTGTGCGCGCCGGTGATGCGCGACGGTGCCCCGGCCGCCCTGCTGTACGCGTACCGTGACCGCCGCCGCCCGTTCCAGGGTGAGGCGGTCGAGACCGCGAGGATCTTCGCCAACCACCTGGCCGCGGCGATGACCAACGCCGAGCTGTACCGCGCCCTGCGCGACAGCGAGGCGTCGCTGCGCCATCAGGCCACCCACGACTCGCTGACCGGGCTGGCCAACCGTTCGCTGGCGGGGGAGCACCTGGAGCAGGCGCTCTCCGGTACCGACCCGCACCCGGTCGGGCTGCTCTTCTGCGATCTGGACAAGTTCAAGGAGGTCAACGACCGGCTCGGCCACGACGCCGGCGACGAGCTGCTGTGGCAGGTCGCCGACCGGCTGCGCGGCTGCGTCCGCGGCAGCGACGTGCTGGCCCGCTTCGGCGGGGACGAGTTCGTGGTCATCCTGGACTCCGCCGCCGACCTCGACGAGGTCAACGAGGTCGGCCGGCGGATCGTACGGGTCCTGGAGGCGCCGTTTCCGCTGCGCGGCGAGCGGGTCCAGATCTCGGCCAGCGTCGGTGGCGTCCTCGGTGTCCGTGGCCGTACCACCGCCGGTGCGATGCTGCGCGACGCCGACGCGGCGATGTACACGGCCAAGAACAGGGGACCCGGCCTGGTCGAGGTCTTCGACGAGGCGGCCTCGCACCGGTCGCTGGACCGCCTGGCGCTGCGCTCGGAGCTCAGCCACGCCGTCGAGCGCGACCAGCTTCGGCTCAGGTACCAGCCGATCGTCAACCTCGCGACGTCGGAGATCCTCGGCTTCGAGGCGCTGCTGCGCTGGCACCACCCGGTCCGTGGCGTCGTCCCGCCGGACGATTTCATCCCGCTGGCCGAGGAGACCGGCGCGATCATCGGAATCGGCGACTGGGTACTGGCACAGGCCTGCCGGCAGCTCGCTGTGTGGCAGCGGCTGCCCGGCCGCAGCCGGCTCGGCATGAACGTCAACCTGTCCGCGACCCAGCTGCAGCAGCCGGGCGTCGCGGTCCACACGCTCGGGGTCATCAAGGACGCGGGGGTGAGCCCGGGCGACATCTGCCTGGAGATCACCGAGCACAGCTCCATCCGTACCGACGTGACCGAGTTCGCCACGACGCTGCGGGGGGCCGGGGTGAACTTCGCCCTGGACGACTTCGGCATCTCGTACTCGAACCTCAGCCACCTCAAGCGGCTCCCGGTCGGCACGCTCAAGATCGACCGACTGTTCGTCGACGGCATGACCGCCAAGGACACCGACCTCGGCATCGTCCGCGCCATCCTGGCGATCGCCGACTCGATCGGGCTCGCCGTGGTGGCCGAGGGCATCGAGACGGCCGAGCAGCGGGCGGCGCTGCTGGCGCTGGGCTGCGAACGGGGCCAGGGCTACCTGCTGGGCCCGCCGCTGTCGGACGAGGAGGCCACCGCGCTGCTGCTCGGCGCCGGCCGGCGGTCGGTACCGGCCCGGCACTGAGGCGATAACCTGCCGCCATGGGGTCCACCGTTCCGCCCGCGCGCCACCTGCTGCGCGCCAAGGACCTCGCCGACCGTGACTTCGCCCGAAACGAACGGCGAGCCGGCTCAGCCGGCGCGGGCGGCCTGGACCGCCTCGACCAGGTGGGCGCGGGCGCGGGCGACCCGCGACCGGATCGTGCCCACCGGCACCTGTTCGATCTCGGCGGTCTCCTGGTACGACAGGCCGAGCACCTGGGTGAGCACGAACGCGCTGCGCCGGTCGTCGGGCAGCGACCGCAGCAGGTCGTCGGCGACGAGCAGGCCGGCCTGGTCGGGGACGTGGGTCGGGCGCGGCTCGGCGGCCAACCGGTCGCCGAGCCGCCGCAGCCGGGTCAGCGAACGGATGTGGTCGGCGCAGGCCCGCCGGGCGATGCCCAACAGCCAGGTACGGGCGCTGGAGCGCCCCGCGAAGTCGGGCAGTGCCCGGAACGCGCGCAGGTAGGTGTCCTGGGTCAGGTCGTCGGCGGCGTCCCGGTCGACCAGCGCGGCGACGAACCGCCAGACCTCAGCCTGGGTCGCCCGTACGAAGTCACCGGCCGCCGCCTGATCCCCGTCGCGGGCGGCCAGCAGGAACCGCGTCGCGGGGTCGGAGGGTACTCCGGTCCCGGCCTCCGGCTCAACGCTCACGACGACCGACTGTACGTGGCGTAGGCCCCGGTCAGCATCCTTGGCGGGAACTTTTCCGGCCGAGGGCGCGACTACCCGGTCATGACAGCCCACCCCGCCATCAGCTGTGACCAGGCGCGCCTGGCCTTGTCCGCACGCCTCGACGGCGAACCGCTCGGCATGCCGGCCGACCGACTGGGTTGGCACGTCGAGACCTGCCCGGCCTGCGCCGACTGGCTGAGCCGGGCCGAGCGGGTGACCCGGCTGGTACGGGTCCAGCCGGCCCGGGTACCGGATCTCACCGAGACGATCATGGCTGCGGTCGCGGCCGAGCAGGCGGGTCTCGCGGTCGACCGGGCGAGGACCCGGTCCACGGGCCGCCGTGCGGCCGGCGCCGGTCGCCAGGCGCTGACGCGCGTGCTGCAGACCGCGATCGCCGCGATCGCCGCGATGCAGTTGTTCGCGATCACCTCGGTCGTTCTGGGTGTCAGCACGGACCAGCACGCCGACCACGAGGCCGGCGCGTTCGCGGCGGCGGTGGCCGCCGCCTTCCTGCTGGCCGCCTTCCGGCCGCGGCTGGCCCGCGCGTACACCCCGATCGCGGTCGTGCTGGCCGTGTGCCTGACCGTGACCAGCCGGATGGGCATGGGCGACCACCCGGTGACGATGCTGCATGAGATCGGCGGCTACCTCGGAGCGATCGTCCAGGCCGGCCTGATCTTCGCGCTGGGGCGGCTGTACCCGTCGTCGGACAGTTCGCCCGACCGGCCCGTCACCACCAACCCCGCAGGCATGGCGGCATAGCGGCCGGCCGCCGACCTCCCGGACTCGGGTACGGAGCTCTCCTAAGCTCCGTACCCATGGCACGCACCGCCTTCGGCACGTTGTCCCGATCATGGGGCCGCTGCGTCCACCTCGGGGAAGTTGCGTCGGTCACGGGACTTTGACTTCGCCTCCGCTTCGGCTAATCTGACGACATCGCATCCACCGAATGGTGGATGCGGCAGAGATGTTCGGTGCACATCGTCAAGAAGCGGCGGTCGTCACCAGCGAAACCATCTTGCGCCGGCACTCAAGCAACGGGTGTCGAGCGACGTTAGCTCCCTGGTCGGGTGCTGCCTACGCGTGCTTCCCGCATGCGTGTCTCACAGGCATCAAGCGCCCGCCGCGACCTGGCACAAGAAGGATGACGCTGATGACTGCCTCCACGACCCGTAGTGCCCGCATCGAGGACGCCCGTGTCGACACTGCTCTCGTCGACACTGCCCACGTCGACGACTTCATCACGACGATCGAGGTCGACGCCCCCGCCACCAAGGCCGAGGCTCCGGCTGCCAGCCCCTCGCGTGCCGCCAAAGCGGCCGACGCTGCGGCCAAGGCCCTGATCGCGGCGCTGGCAGACCTTCCGGCGGACAGCCCGGACCGCCCCCGCGTGCGGCAGCGGCTGATCGAGGCGTACATGCCGCTGGCCGAGCACCTGGCCCGCCGCTTCCGCAACCGCGGTGAGCCGCTCGACGACCTGGTGCAGGTGGCCTGCCTGGCCCTGGTCAAGTCGGTGGACGGTTACGACCACTCCCGTGGCGCCGCGTTCACCAGCTACGCGATTCCGATGATCCTCGGCGAGCTCAAGCGCCACTTCCGGGACAAGGGCTGGAACGTCCGGGTGCCGCGCCGGCTGCAGGAGCTGCGGCTGGACATCGGCAAGGCGAGCGGTGCCCTGGCCCAGCAGCTCGGCCACTCGCCGACCGTGGCCGAGCTGGCCGAGCACCTCGGCGTCGGTGAGGACGACATCATCGAGGCCATGGAGTCGGGCCACGCCTACCGGGCGCTGTCCCTGCACGCGCCGGTCGCCGGCGACGAGTCCGGTACGGAGCTGGCCGACATGCTCGGCGACGTCGACCCGGACATGGAGAACGTGGAGAACCGTGAGGCCCTGCGGCCGCTGATCGCCCGGCTGCCGCAGCGCGAGCAGCGGATCATCGTGATGCGGTTCTTCGGCAACATGACCCAGTCGCAGATCGCGGCGCAGCTCGGCATCTCGCAGATGCACGTGTCGCGGCTGCTCGCGCACGCCATGGGTGTGCTGCGCGAGGGTCTCGTCGCCGACGCCCGTCGCGCCTGAGCATCACGCGCTTGAGCAACACGCGCCTGAGCATCAACTGAACAGGCGTTACCGAACGTGGTCGCCCGCCCGCTGCCCCCCGTCAGCGGGCGGGCGATCCGCGTCTGACTCGTTCAGGACGCCGGTAACCCGGCCGCCGACACGGTCTCGCGTCCACACCACCGCGCCGGGTCGCGGCGACGCCCTCTCCCGGTACCTGCCCGCAGCATCGCGCGCCGGTCCGACAGACCGCCCCGATTCACCGGATGCCGAGCAGGTCGCGGAGGCGCAGGTCGAGCGGGTACCTGAGCGGATGAGACTCCCGGCTCATCTCCTCGATCTCGCGCAGGATCGCGTGCAGGGGCGGGAACCAACGGGACGTGATCTTGTAGAAGAGCCAGCCCACCAGTAGTCCGATGAGTTCGGCGGCGGCAACGGCGCCGATGGTCATCACGTACACCAGCTCCTTCGCGTCGTCGGTCGCGGGGCGCTTCCGGCGTCGTTGGTGTCAGCTAACCGAATCGGGCCCGTTGGAACCGATGTCACCACCGGTTTTTTCAGAACCAGGAAACCCGATCGTTCCCGTTGCCTTCACGCTCCCCTGAGCGGGCCACCGAAGGAAACCGACAGTTGGCTGTACATGCCCCGCCCTGCCGCATGTGGCACGAAATACCGGGGAGGCATCCGGTCCGCCCCACATGGGGGAGGACGGATGGGGGAGGAAAGAATGACAGGATCACCTTGTGAGCCGCGTCATTCCGGAGGTGTGGTCGGGCACGGTCCGGCTACGCGCGCCATCGGTCTCGCGGTACTCACGCTCAGCTTGACGCTCACCACCGCCTGCACCCGGTCGGGCGGCGCGGACGCGAAGTCCGTGGGTAACGAGTCGCTCAACGGTGCGGGGAAAGGACAGAACGCGAAGCCCGCCCTCTCGGTCTGGCCGGGTACGAACGCCACGCAGGTCTCCGTCGCCGACGCGGTGACGGTGACCGCCGTGTCCGCGGTCCTCGACACGGTCACGTTGACCGACGCGGAGAACAAGCAGGTCCCGGGCGAGTTCGACAATGGCAAGCGCAGATGGCACAGCACCCAACCGCTCGCGTTCGACAGTCACTACACAATCACGGTGGCCGGCACCGGCTCCGGCGGGCAGCGCCTGACCCAGACCAACCCGTTCACCACCGTGAAACCGGCCAAGCTGGCGACCCCGGTGCTGCGGGCCAACAACAACATGCTCCTGGAGGAGCGCAAGACGTACGGCGTGGGCCAGCCCGTCGTGGTGAGCTTCGACGAGCCCGTCACCAACCGGGCGGAGGCCGAGAACGCCCTCCAGGTCACCACCGAACCCCGGGTCACCGGGGCCTGGCGCTGGATCAGCGACCGCGAGGTGCACTGGCGGCCGCCGGAGTACTGGAAGCCCGGTACGAAGGTGAGCATCAAGACCAATGTGTACGGTCGGCACCTCGGCGACGGCCTGTACGGGGGGAAGGACACCTCCGGCGCGTTCACCGTCGGGCCATCGAAGATCGCGATCGCCGACGACAAGACGTTCCAGATGGAGACGTTCATCGACGGCAAGATGGTCCGCAAGATTCCCGTCGCGATGGGACGGCACGAGCAGATCGGAGCCATCGACCTGCGTACCCGTAGCGGCCCGCACGTGGTGCTCGGCAACGAGCAGGTGACCCGGATGACGTCGTCCAGCTTCGGGCTCGGCGGCGCGGAGGCGTACGACTCGATGGTGGAGTACACCACCCACATCTCCTATGAGGGCGAGTACGTCCACGCCGCGCCGTGGAGCGTGGGACAGCAGGGCAACAGCGACGCCTCGCACGGCTGCATCAACATCAACACCGAGAACGCCATCTGGTTCATGGAGAACTTCGGCCCCGGCGACGTGGTGGATGTGCGCAACACCGGCCTCCCGCTGCCGTTGACCGACGGGCTCGGCGACTGGACGCTGAGCTGGGCGGACTGGATCAAGGGCTCCGCCACCGCGCGCTGAGTTTCACCGGACCGGGCCTGATCGGACCCGGCCGGGCGGACCGGGACGGTCGCGCTCATGAGGCAGCGCGACCGTCCCGACTCGACAGCATTGATTCCCCGGGCCACGTACGGTGACCTGCTCGGCGGGCACATGATCAATATGTAGCGCTGTCCCCTGGTCGGGCGGAAAAGCCGACCGATCGCATGTCAGCCCGAACGGCGGTGGCGGGCAGGATATCTCCGCGTGACTTCTCAGGCTTCCCCCGCGACCCAGCATCCGAAGTGGTGGTTTCGGCTCCTGGTCGCCGGGGTGGTCGCCATCCTCGGGTACTACCTGCTCTCGCTGTTCACTCCGCCCGCCGCGGTGATGGACCTGGTCGCCCTGGTGTTCCCGGTGCTGGCCACCGGCGGCATCCTCGCCGGCGTCCTCATCCACCGGCCGGCCCGCCGGCTGCCGTGGCTGCTGCTGGCGGCGGGGGAGGGCGCGAACCTGCTCGGCGACGTGATCGGCACGGTGCAGCGCAACGTGTTCCACGTCGACGTGTACCCCGGCCCGGCCGAGGCGCTGTACCTGCTCGCGTACCCGCTCCTCGGGGGTGCCCTGGTGATGTTCGTACGCCGGCGTACGCCCGGCTCGAACACCCCGGCGCTGATCGACGCGTCGATGCTGTCGCTCGCGGTCGGCCTGCTCTGGTGGCTCTACGTCATCAGCCCGTTGACCACCGCGCACGTCTCCATTCAGGAGAAGGCCGTGTCGGTGGCGTTCCCGGTGATGGACGTCCTGCTGCTCGCCGTCGCGACGCGGTTGACGGTGGGCGTCGGTGCCCGTACGCGCTCCTTCGGGCTGCTGCTTGCCAGCCTGCTCACGACCCTGCTCGCCGACATGGTGTACGCGCTGCTGACCTCGAAGAAGCTGTACGGCAACGACGACACCTGGATGGAGTGGACCTGGCTGCTGGCGTACCTGCTGATGGGCGCCGCCGCGCTGCATCCGTCCATGTACCTGCTCGATCGGCGCGCCGCCGTGGTGGTGCGCGGCGTCAGCCGGGGCCGGCTCACGGTCCTCGTCGCCGCCGGCCTGCTGCCGCTCGCCCTGCTGCTGGCGCGGTACGTGCTGGGCGCCAGGCTCGGCCTCGGCGTACCGGAGATTGCGGCGGTGGCCGCGGCGCTGTTCGTCCTCATGGTCCTCCGGCTGCGCGGGCTGACGGAGGTCCACGAGAAGCTGGCCATCCACGATGGACTGACCGGCACCTACAGCCGGCGGTTCCTGGACGAGGTGTTCCGCGGCGAGTGTGCCCGCGCCCGGTCCAACCGCACGGACGTGGCGTTCGCGCTGGTCGACGTCGACAACTTCACCCTCGTCAACGAGATGTACGGCAGCGTGTCCGGCGACATTCTGCTCGCCGAGGTGGCGATCCGGCTGCACCGTGGCGTGCGCCCCGGCGACGTGGTGGCGCGCGAGGGCGCGGACCGCTTCATGGTGCTGATGCCGAGTACGGGGCTCCGTGACGCCGCGCTGCTCACCGAGCGGCTGCGGACCGTTGTCAGCGAGGACCGGATCGTACTCGGGGACGGCGCGCCGGTGCGGGCGACGGTCTCCATCGGCCTGGCCATGATGTCCCGTGACGGGGACACCCCACAGGCCCTGATCCACGCCGCCGACCAGGCGCTCCACGTGGCGAAGCAGGCTGGCCGCAACCGGGTGTACGCCGGTCGCGGCCCGGTGAACACCGCCGTCTTCGCCGCTCCCAGCCACCCCTGAACACCCCTTCCCCGTGATCCTGAGGGATTTTCCACGTTCCAGCACGGAAAATCCCTCAGGATCATGAGCGGGGTCGGTCAGCGCTTGCGGTGGCGGCAGACGTCGCCCACGTCGATGCTCTCGCCACGTTTGACGATCACCTGACGGACCGCCGCGATCGAGCCGCCGGGCCGCTCACAGGTGAGCGTCCACGCCTCGGTCACGCCGGCCACCGGGGGCCTCGGCCCCTTGAAGCTCACCCCGGGCGAGGTCCAGTCGTCGACCGGCTGGTTCGGTACCTGCGCGTAGTTGACGATGATCGCGCGGTATGTGCCGGGTACCGGGTCGATCATGACCGCGTCCTCCACGTTGGTGCCACCCTGGGCGGACTGGGTGACGACGCGGCCCCGGGCGTCCACCACGTACAGATCCCAGTCGGTGTTCGGGTTGCTCCACTCGATGCGTACGTGCGCCTCGCCGTTGTCGGCGGTCGGCGGCCCCGCCACGGTGAACGGGACCTCCTCGTGGGCGCCTTCGAACGGGGAGCCGGTGTTCTCCGCCGGCACTCCCGCCGGGTTGGCCAGCGGCTGCGTGCCCTGCGGCGGGGCGCTCGGGAGGCGACCGTACCGGCCGGCCACGTACGGCCGGGTCGACGGGTTGAGGTGCCAGGCGAACGGGCCCGCCGGCGCCGTGAACGTGCTGTCGAGCACGTCGGAGTAGACCTGGGCCGGCCCGGTCGTCCCGTCCGGCGCGATCACCGGTGAGGTCGGCGTCTGGAACTCCTTGTGGACCCGCAGCGTCCAGCCGGCCGGCGCGCGACCGGTGATGGTCGAGTGGTGGGCGGCGTTGGCGGTCGACTCCAGCATCGCGAAGTACGCCTCCCGGTTGCCGCCCTTGCCGGCCCCGGCGGCGGGCGCCCGGCCCAGGTACTCGGCGACCACGCCCACCTCGAACGGCGGGTGGAACTCGACGTTGCCGATCTCGAACGTGTACCCGAGGCCGCCGGTCACCCAGTACGACCAGTCCTCGGTCGTGCCGGTGGTGTCGTAGAGCTGCCAACTGCGGATGTTGTCGTACCCGTTCTTGTCGGCCATCTCCTCGCCCAGCCGGTACATCAGCGGCTCGTCGATCGGGTCGCCGGTGGCCAGTACGCCCGGCGGGCGCAGCACGAGGTTGGAGTACGTGTGGTTGGTGATCAGGTTGGTCACCTGCCGGCCGGCGATGAACTCCCGGACCGCCCGCACCTCCGGCTCGGAGAACGGGGCCGGGCCGCGGTAGGTCTGGCTGTTCCAGCTGGTGCTGGCGCCCGGACCGCCCCAGAAGCCGCCGTAGTTGCGGTTCAGGTCGGTACCCCGGGCCGCGCCGGCCGGGTTGAGCGGGCACAGCCCCGAGCGCAGGTCCGGCGTGGGCGCGTCGGCCGGGCTGCAGTTCTTGCGCTTGTACTCGTAGTCAAGCGCAGCGGCGTCGCCCCGCTCGGTCGCCTCGCGTGACACCGAGAACCCGTCGGGGTTGACGATCGGGACCACGATGTTGCGGGTAGCCGAGACCAGCCGGGTCGTGCGCTGGTCCCGCCCGAAGCCGTTGACCAGGTCGTGCGCCCACTCCATGGCGCTCTCGCCGGACGGCCACTCCCGGGCGTGGTGTACGCCCAGGTTCAGGAAGATCGGCTTGCCGTCGGCGGTGTTCGCCGCGTTCGGCGTGATCTCGATACCGTCGATGTCGCGGCCCTCGAGCGACCGCTGGGACAGCGTGACCGGCTTGACCAGGTCCGGGTGCCGGCGGGCGAGGTCCTTCATCTCGTAGTCGTAGTCGGCAAGCCGCCGGTACGCGGTACGCCCACTGGGCAGGTCCGACCGCGTGGCCGAGGCGGCGTAGCGCCGGTCGGCGTCCTGCGCCCGGGCGATGTACCCGGCGAGGTCGTCGATCTTCACGGTGTACTTGAAGCCCGCGTCGCGCAGCCGCTGCGCGTCGGCCGCGCCGTGCAGCACCACGTCGACGGTCGTGTCCGTGGCGGCTTCGGTGAGGTCGAAGTCGTGGCCGGCGAGCTTGGTCTTGTCGGCGCGCGCCGGGGTTTCGACCGCGACGAGCTGGGTCTTCTCGCTGGCCGTCGCGGGCTGCGCGACGAACGTGACCGACACGTTGACGGTACGGGCGTCGCCGGTGAACCGGCAGCCCTGTACCCGCAGCTTGTCGCCGGCCTTGACGAACCCGTCGGCCACCTCGTAACTGCGGAACCCGGCGGAGGCGGCGACCACCCGGCCGGTGGTCTTGTCGAAGACGGCGATGTCCCAGTCGTCGTCACGCCCGCGATCGCCGATCGGGTCGAGGCGGGCCCGGACCAGTCCGGTCGAGGCCGCGGTGATGTCGAATCCGTCGACGCTCAGCTGCCGGTCGGCCGGTCCCTGATGGCACTTGCGCGCCTGCGCCAGCCAGGCGGTGAGCGTCGACTTCCCGGCCGCGGACGCGTTCCGGGGCGGCGCACCCAGGACCGCGACCGTCGCCCCGCCCGCCGCCACGGCGACCAGCAGCGCGGTACCCGCGGCCGTCCTGCCACGTCTCCTCACTGTGTGCTCCCTCCCGTCGCGGGAGCGGCACGAGGCTCCCGGTCAGGGCAGGGACGCTATCACTGGTATCGATGGGTCGGACCCTCCCGGCGACCCTTCGCCGCTCGCCGATCCTGGGAAGGGCGCGGCCCTCAGGGCTCCACGGGCTCGCCGGTGTCGGCGTCCTCGATGGTGATCGCCTCCACCGGGCACGAGGCGACCGCGTCGAGGATCGCCTCGTCCGGCTCGATCTCGTCGGAGAGCGGGCGGGACCGGTTGTCGGAGCCGAGCGCGAAGTGGCCCGGCGCGACTCCCACGCAGCTACCCGAGCCGATACAGGCGCCGTCGACGCGTACCCGCCACATTGCGCCTCCCTCACCAGGTGACCGGCAGCGCTTCGAGGCTGCGCAGGGTCATGCCCGACTTGAACCTCAGCTCGGAGTCGGGCACGGTGACCCGCACGCCGGGCAGCCGGCGCAGCAGGCCGCGCAGCGCCTCCTGTAGCTCCATCCGGGCGAGCTGGGCACCGAGACAGTGGTGTACGCCCGCGCCGAAGCCCAGATGCGGGTTGTCCGCGCGTGACAGGTCGAGCCGGTCGGGCTGATCGAACGCGCGCGGATCGCGGTTGGCAGCCAGCAGGGCCGGGAGCACGGCGGCCCCGGCGGGCAGCCGTACGCCACCCAGCTCGACCTCCTCGAGCGTGACCCGAAGGAGGCCCCCGCCGCCCTGCCCGAGCTGTACGAAGCGCATCAGCTCCTCCACGGCGCGCGGGATGTCGTCGGGAGTGGTGCGCAGCCGGGCCAGCTCGTCGGGGTACCGCAGCAGGGTCAGCAGGAACATGTTGATCTGGTTGGCGGTGGTCTCGTGGCCGGCGATGAGCAGGCCGAGGCCGAGCTGGACCAGCTCGTGCTCGGAGAGCTTGTCGTCGCGGTCGCGGGCGGCGATCAGCGCCGTCATCAGGTCGTCGGCCGGCTCGGCCCGCTTGGCGGCGATGAGCCGGGCGAAGTACCGCGAGAGCTCCTCGATCGCCTCCTTCGACTTCGCGGGGTCGGCCCTCCAGTCGTTCATCACCGCGTCCGACCAGGCATGGAAGACGTGCCGGTCGGTGGCCGGGACGCCGAGCAGCTCACAGATCACCTGGACCGGCAGCGGGAGGGAGAAGTTCTCGACCAGGTCGACGGGGCGGGGGAGGGTCTCGACCCTGTCGAGCAGTTCGTCGACCAGCTTCGCCACCCGCGGGCGCAGCTCCTCGACGCGCCGCGCGGTGAACGCGCTCGCGACCAGCCTGCGCAGCCGGGTGTGCTCGGGTGGATCCATGCCGAGGATCGAGTCGTCCGCAGCGGCGAGCCCCAGCTTCGGCGTGTCCGGGCCGCTCGCCGCCTTGCGGCTGAACCGCGGGTCGATCATCACCTGGCGGGCCTCGGCATGCCCGGTCACCAGCCAGGCAGTCTTGCCGTCGGGCAGCGTGACCTGGGTTACCGGCCGGCGGTCGCGCAGTTCGGCGTACTCCGGCGACGGTTCGTACAGCGACGACGGCGGCGGGAACGGGAATGCGATCGGCTCTTCTGTGGGGGCGGTTTCCTGCAGGGCCATGCGCAGTACCTCCGAGAAGCGGCGTCCGTGCAACAGTGGCGCATCACGAATCTATCGACGTCCACGTATCCGGTCGACGGGCGCCGGCCGTCCGCGCAGAGTCTGCACAAAGCAGAGGCCTGCACAAACAGGCCTGCGCGAATGGGCGGCGGCGCGGCCGGTACCCTCATCTCATTGTGGCGTCGATCAGGCACTTACCGCACATTCGTACGTTCCACCCCCGACGCGGCCGGATGGGGGAGCGGCACCGTGCCGCCCTGGACCGCCTCTGGCCGCTGTACGGGGTGCCGGTCACCGGTGAACCGCTCGACCTCGCTGTGCTCTTCGGGCGCCGCGCCCCGCTGGTACTGGAGATCGGCTCCGGGATGGGGGACGCCACGGCCGACATGGCGGCCGCCGACCCGGACCGCGACTACCTCGCCGTCGACGTACACACGCCCGGCGTCGCCAACCTGCTCGCCCTCGTCGAGGAGCGGGGACTGGCCAATGTTCGGGTCGCCTTCGGTGACGCGCTCGACCTCCTCGGCCACCAGCTCGCGCCGGACAGCCTCGCCGCCATCCACGTCTTCTTCCCCGACCCGTGGCCGAAGGCCCGCCACCACAAGCGGCGCCTGATCCAGCCCCGCCACGTCGAGCTGCTGCGCTCGCGGCTGGTGCCCGGTGGCACGCTGCACTGCGCCACCGACTCGGCCGACTACGCGGAGGCCATGCTGGAGACGCTGACCGCCGACCCGGGGCTGACCAACGCCCACCGCGGGTACGCTCCGCGACCGTCCTACCGGCCGCTGACCAAGTTCGAGGAGCGGGGGGTACGGGCCGGTCGCGACGTCTTCGACCTGATCTTCACCCGCTCGCCGGCGCTCGTGTCAAGATCCTGACGGCCGCCCGCCCTCGCCCCACGATTCCGACAGTTTCGCCGAAACTGCGCGGATTCTGATGGGCTCACTGCCCAAGATCGCAAATCGGAGCGCGTTCGTGGCACGATTGATCGGCCATGACGCTCATTGACCAGCTACCGCGTACCGCCGACCCCGACGCCGTCTTCGAAGCCTTCGCCGGCTGGGCCAAGGAGCAGGGCCTGGACCTGTACCCCCACCAGGAAGAAGCGCTCATCGAGATCGTTTCGGGGGCCAACGTCATCCTCAACACCCCGACCGGGTCGGGGAAGAGCCTGGTGGCGGCCGGTGCGCACTTCGCCGCCCTGGCAGACGACCGGACCACCTTCTACACCGCCCCGATCAAGGCGCTGGTGTCGGAGAAGTTCTTCGCCCTGATCGACATGTTCGGCGCGAAGAACGTCGGCATGCTGACCGGTGACGCCAGCGTCAACGAGGACGCACCGATCATCTGCTGTACCGCGGAGATCCTGGCCAACATCGCGCTGCGCGACGGCGCCGAGGCCGACGTCGGCCAGGTCGTCATGGACGAGTTCCACTTCTACGCCGACCCCGAGCGGGGCTGGGCGTGGCAGGTACCGCTGATCGAGCTGCCCCGGGCGCAGTTCATCCTGATGTCGGCCACGCTCGGCGATGTCAGCTTCTTCAAGGACGACCTGGCCCGGCGCACCGGCCGGTCCACCGCCGTCGTCGCGGACGCCGAGCGCCCGGTACCGCTGATGTTCTCGTACGTCACCACGCCGCTGCACGAGACGCTCGAGGAGCTGCTCACCACCCACCAGGCCCCGGTGTACGTCGTGCACTTCACGCAGGCCGCCGCGCTGGAGCGGGCGCAGGCGCTGATGAGCGTGAACGTCTGTACCCGTGCCGAGAAGGACGCGATCGCCGCCGCGATCGGGAACTTCCGCTTCAGCTCCGGCTTCGGCAAGACGCTGTCGCGGCTGGTCCGCCACGGCATCGGCGTCCACCACGCCGGCATGCTGCCCAAGTACCGGCGCCTGGTGGAGACCCTGGCCCAGGCCGGGCTGCTGAAGGTCATCTGTGGCACCGACACCCTCGGCGTCGGCATCAACGTGCCGATCCGCACCGTCATGTTCACCGGTCTGTCCAAATACGACGGTACGAGGACGCGACTGCTCCAGGCCCGCGAGTTCCACCAGATCGCCGGCCGGGCCGGGCGGGCCGGGTTCGACACGATGGGGTACGTCGTCGCGCAGGCCCCCGAGCACGTCATCGAGAACGAGAAGGCCCTCGCGAAGGCCGGCGACGACCCGAAGAAGCGCCGCAAGGTGGTACGCAAGAAGCCGCCCGAGGGCACGATCGGCTGGGGCAAGCCCACCTTCGAGCGCCTCATCGAGGCCAAGCCCGAGCCGCTCAAGTCCAGCTTTGCCGTCAGCCACGCGATGCTGCTCAACGTCATCGGCCGGGGCAATACGGGCGGTGGCGGCGCGTTCAGCGCCATGCGGCACCTGCTCGAGGACAACCACGAGGACCGGCCGGCCCAGCGCCGCCACATCCGGCGCGCCATCGCCATCTACCGGGCGCTGCTCGCCGCCGGAGTGGTCGAGTCGGTCGACGGCGAGGTGCGGCTGACCGAGGACCTGCAGATCGACTTCGCGCTCAACCAGCCGCTGTCGCCGCTCGCCCTGGCCGCCATCGAACTGCTCGACCGGGAGTCACCGACATACGCCCTGGACGTGCTGTCGGTCATCGAGTCCACACTGGAGAGTCCGCGCCAGATCCTGTCGGCCCAGCAGCACAAGGCGCGCGGCGAGGCGGTCGCGGCGATGAAGGCCGAGGGTATCGAGTACGAGCAGCGCCTGGAGCTGCTCGAGGAGGTCACCCACCCCAAGCCGCTGGCGGAGCTGCTCGACGCCGCGTACGAGATGTACCGGCAGGGCCACCCCTGGGTCGCCGACCACGAGCTGGCGCCCAAGACGGTGGTCCGGGACATGTACGAGCGGGCGATGACCTTCACCGAGTACGTCAGCTTCTACGGGCTGTCCCGCTCGGAGGGGCTCGTCCTGCGCTACCTCGCCGACGCCTACAAGGCGCTGCGCCAGACCGTGCCCGGGGACGCCAAGACCGAGGAGCTCGTCGACCTGGAAGAGTGGCTCGGCGAGCTGGTCCGGCAGGTCGACTCCAGCCTCATCGACGAGTGGGAACGGCTGCGTAATCCGACCGACGACCCGTCAGCGGTGGCGGCGGCGACCGAGCCACCGGCGGTCACCCGCAACGTCCGGGCGTTCCGGGTACTGGTCCGCAACGCGCTGTTCCGCCGGGTCGAACTGGCCGCGCTGCGCCGTTACGATCTCCTCGGCGAGCTGGACGCCGGGGACGGCTGGGATGCCTCCGAGTGGGAGGCGGCGCTGGAGCCGTACTTCGACGAGTACGACGACCTCGGCACCGGCCCTGCGGCCCGCGGCCCGGCGCTGCTGATGATCGACCAGCAGCGGGACCGCTGGGTGGTACGCCAGATCTTCGACGACCCGGCGGAGGATCACGACTGGGGGATCAGCGCCGAGGTCGACCTGGCGGCGTCGGACGAGGCCGGTGCGGCGGTGGTACGGGTGACCGCCGTCGGGCCGGCCTGACGATACCGCCGCTCTTCGCGGTACATTTCTTCACGGTACATTGTGGACACCGTGTGCGTTGTGCTGTTCGGCGTCGTGTCATTGGCAATTGACGCCGTCTTCAGTAATTGACACCCGTCTTCCCAATTTAGGCTTATCGGCTTTTGTGCTGGAGCCTTGACCACATCGATCATCGCTGTCATGGTCGTGCCACGGCAGTCATGGTCGCTGTTGCACTGGGGAGATCCATGAACATGATGAACGCCGTTCCACCCGGCGAATGTCACGGCAGATCGTCCAATTTGGACACGCGGACGTGCGGCGTTCGCCTTCCTCCCTCGCTTCAGGCTGCCGTCCCCCGTCCCCGCCGCCGCTCGGCGCCGGGGACGCCTGCCACGCGGATCGACTGACGCCCTTCGCTCCGGAGAGCGTCGCCGCGTCGAGACTCCGTGGCGGCTCGTGCAACCAGTTCGTACAACCAATCCGGGCCCGGTGCCCACGGCCTGGCTTGCCGTGGTCACAACGGGATTCGGGCGGCGCGCGGTCCGAGGACATGCGCATTACTGGGGAGAATCTATGTTTAGTGCAGGGAAGTCTCGTGGGCGGCGCCCGCGGTTAGCCCGCCCGAGGCGGGTGTTGGCGGGCATGGGGGCGGTCGCCGTCCTGGTCGCGCTGGTGGCGTTGGTGGTGCCGGTGGGTCCGGCTCAGGCCGCTCCGCTGGCGGTGGACCCGAACGACGGTCCCGAGGTTGTGGTCAAGTCGGTGGCGCCGGGGCGTCTGGACCTGTTCACGGTGGGTGCGGACCGGGCGCTGCACCACCGGGCGTTCCGCGACGGGCGGTGGTCGGGCTGGGAGGACCTGGGCGGGCAGTTGGCCTCGACGCCCGCGGTGGGCTCGCTCGGGCCGGATCAATTCGACGTGTTCGCCCGCGGTACCGACGACATGCTCTGGCACACCTGGATCAGCGGCGGTGCCTGGCAGCCGTGGGCCAAGCTGCCCGGCTCGGTGGCCATCGACACCGCGCCGTCGGTGGCATCGTGGGGTGCCGGTCACATGGAGGTCGTCGCGCGGAGCAAGGCCGACGGCACGGTGTGGCACACCACGCTCGGCTCGTCCGGCTGGTCCACCATGGCGCAACTGACCCCTGGGAAGGTGACCACCGCGCCGGTGGTCGCGGTGTGTAACGTCAACTGTGCCGATGTCTTCGCCAGCTACACCGACGGCCGGCTGTACCACAGCTATCTCGTGAGCGGCTCCTGGCAACCGTGGAAGCTGCTGCCCGCCTCGACCACGGTCGCCTCGGCGGTGTCGGTCGGCTCGTGGTCAACCAACCACTACGACGTCTTCGTGCGCGGTACGGACAACGCGGTGTGGCACTCTTGGATGGACACCGCCGGCGCCTGGTACAACATGAGCAGCCTGGGCGGATCGGTCAACTCGGCGCCGTCGGTGACGTCGTGGGCCGCCGGCCGCTTCGACGTCGTCGCGCGGGGCACCGACAACGCGCTCTGGCACGTCTCGCACAACAACGGTGCGTGGCAGCCGGGGTCGAGCATCGGTGGCACGCTGAACTCCGCCCCGGCGGTGGCGTCGATGGGAGCCGGCCGCGTGGACGTGTTCTCGACCGGATCGCGCTCCGACGTGTTGCAGGCGACGTTCCAGAACAGCGCCTGGTCGGGGCCGGCGCACGCGTTCTCCCGGTGGCAGTCGATACCGGTCCAGCGGTACTCACGGTCGTCGGTGATGCAGTTGGCGCCGACGAACGGCGCCCGGGTGGGGATGGTCGAGTACTCCTATGTGGACAACCTCGGGCGGCTGCGGTACGCGCAGGGCGATCCCGACTCGACGGCGTTCACGGCCTGGTCGACGCTGTCGCCGGCCGCGGACGCGTACACGGGTCCGCCGGCGTTGACCCAGCAGCCGGACGGCCGGTTGCAGGTGGCCGGACACAAGACCGACGGTGACGTGGGGACGGTGACTCAGCAGGATCCGAGCATCCCGTCGTGGGCGGGTTGGAAGGACGCCGGTGGCTGGGTGACGTCGGACGTCACCAGCGGAACCCTGCCGGACGGCCGGATCGTGCTGTTCGCCGTGGACGGTGACGGTGTGCTGTTCGCCAACCAGCAGACCGCCGTCAACGGCGGGTACGGCATCTGGGCCGCTGTGGGCAGCCTGCGGGTTGCCGGGGCGCCGGCGGTCGCGCCGAGCCAGACGGGGCTGCAGTTGTTCGCGCGGGACACCTCGGGGATGCTGCGTACCGCGGGCTACGAGGTGTCGGGGTCGCTGTCGGACTGGTTGAACCTGGGCGCGTCCGGGTCGACGGGCGCGCCGTCGGTGGTGGTGTATCCGGGGTACCGGCTGCGGCTGTTCGTTCGGGCCGCAGACGGCTCGATCGCGACGATGATCCAGGACAACGGCGGGGCGTGGCCGGCGTCCTGGCAGTCGACGGGTGCGTTCACCGCGGCGGGCGCGCCGGTGGCGATCCTGGACCCGGTACTGGGCCGCACGGCGGTGGTGGCCCGAGGTACCGACAACGAGATCTACGTGTTGTGGGAGACCGGGCAGGACACCAGCGAGTGGGGGACGTGGGGGCGGGCGCTCAACCCGTCCGATCCGACGTTCTCCGATCCGGCAGCCACCGATCCGACGGTCGCGCCGGTGACCAACGCGAGCGGGGAAACCTGGTACATCGTGTTCCGCAACACCAACGACACCACCCGCGTCTACGAACGCAAGCTGTCCGCTCCGGCCGCGGCGGCGGCGGGGACGGCCCCGTCGGCGACCAGTCGGACGCCGTTCTTCAACGGCCGGTCGATGCCCAAGCCGCCGGCCTGAGCCGCCCGTGTGCCGGGCTCCCGGTCCGGTCATCGCCGTGGTGACGGCGACGGCCGGACCGGGGACCGGAGCCGGACGACGGCTGCCGCGCACGTCCTGCCGTACAAGGCTGACGGCGCGAGGTCTGCCGCGCGGGCCGGCCGCACAACGTTTGCCACGCAACGTACAGGCATGTTCGCTGTGGTACTGGGGAGATCCATGAACAGGCTAGACGTCCCTTCGTTCCTGCGTCCTCCCAAGTGGACGCGTCCACCATGGACTGTGCGCTGGACCGCCTTCGCGCTCGCGGCGGTGCTGCTGGCGAGCTCGTCCGGTGACGGCATGCGTGCCATGCCGGCCGGCGGTACTTCCACTCCCCGGCACCGCGCGACGCCGGCTCCGGCCCAGCGCTGGGGTTCGGCCGCCGGCCAGGGGCACCTGACCGGCTCCCCGGGCAACCGGACCGTGCCCGTGTCGCTGCGGGGCCAGTACCCGCCACACAAGCTGAACGACACGCCGGCAGCCGCACACAATACGGCGACGGTGGCGAAGACGACCGGAAACCAGCCACACGGATTCGACCAGGCGGCATCCCGGGAGGACGTGGCCGCGCGAGGCGTCTACGAGCGCACGTACGACAACCCGGACGGCACCCGGACCACTCAGTTCTCCGCCACGCCGCTCAACGTCAGGCAGCCCGACGGTAGCTGGAAGCCCGTCGACTCCGCGCTGTCGCCGCTGCCCGGAGGCGGCTGGCACAGCGGCGACGGCGGGTCCGAGGTGCGGCTGGCGGCCAGCGCCGACGCCACGGAGCTCGCACGGGTCGGCGTCGGGTCCGGCCAGGCCGTCGGGTTCGGGCTCGATGGCGCCGCATCCGCCGGCGGGCGGGCGGACGGTGACACCGTGACGTACCCGAACGTGCTCGACCAGGTGGACCTGCGGCTGCAGGCTGGCCCGGGCCAGGTGAAGGAGACACTGGTCCTGCGCTCGCCGCAGGCCCCGCACTCGTACCGGTTCCCGCTCCACCTCTCCGGCCTGTCGGCGAAGGTGGCCGGCGGCCAGGTCGTGCTGACCGACGCGTCAGGCCGGCAGCGGGCGGCGATCCCGGCCGGGTACCTCATGGACTCAGGGACGGCGGAGGCGGGCCCGGCCACGTCGACGGGCGTGACGTACCAGCTCGTGACCGAGGGCGGCCGGCCGGCGCTCCAGGTGACCCTGGACTCCGCCTGGCTGCGCGACCCGGCCCGGGTGTACCCGGTGATGCTGGACCCGACCGTCGGCCCGCCGGTCGACTCGAGTACCCCCGACGGCAGCATGCTCGTACACGGCAGCAGCTCGATCGCGAACCCGTCCGACCTGATGGTCGGCAATGTCGGTGGGGTGCCGGCGGCCTCGTACCTGAAGTTCGACGGTCTGGTCAACCGGCTGCGCAACCACACCATCTTCGGCGCGCAGCTACAGGTCGTGAACTACGACGGGCCGAGCTGCCGGGCGCGACCGGTCAGCGTCCATCCGGTGACCGCGGCGTGGACGCCCGGCACGGGGTACTCCTACCCTGGCCCGGGGGTCGGGGGCGCCCTGGCCGAGCGGTCGTTCGCGCACGGCTACATCGCGCAGGGGCAGTCCCGGTCGTCGTGTCCGGCCGCGGGCGAGCTGTTCGACCTGGGCGGGGCCGGCGCCTCGCTGGTGCAGCGCTGGGTCGACGGCACCCAGGCCAACTACGGCCTGTCGCTGCGCGCCTCCACCACCGACGCGCTGGCGTGGAAGACGTTCGCCGGCAGCCGCACCGCCAACGCCCCCTCGCTGTTCGTCACGCACAGCCCGTACAACGCGAGCTACGAGATCCCCAACCCGGTACCCGACCCGCCGGTGCTGCAGAACCAGGCCGGCAAGGTCAAGGTCACGGTGACGAACCTGAGCGCCGACGCCTGGGCCCCGAGCGACTACTACCTCGCCTACCGCGCGTACAACGTGGACAAGGGCGAGCCGGCGGGCCAGCAGCGCGCCGCGAACCTGACCGCCTCGGTGCCGCGCGGTGGCAAGGTCACGTTCGACGCCACGATCTCGGCGATGCCGCCGGGCAGGTACTTCATCGACTTCACCATGGTGCGCACCGGCGGCGCGGTCTTCACCGACCACCAGGTGCCGCCGGGCCGGATCGTGCTTCAGGTCTTCGACATCCCGCCGGTGGTGCAGGAGCTGTACCCGCCGAACGGGTACCAGACGCCGACCCTGACCCCGCAATTGTGGGCGCGCGCGCTCGACATCGACGCGCCGCCCGGATCGAGCCTGCAGTTCAAGTACGAGGTCTGCGACCGCGATGCGGGCGGCAACCCGGTCGGCTGCACCAACTCGGGGTACCTCGCCAGTCAGGCGTGGACGGTCCCGGCCGGCCGGCTGGCCTGGTCCAAGACCTACCTGTGGCGGGTCTTCGCCAAGGACACCGGCAACGAGGTGCCCTCGCCGTACTCGGCGCTGATCGCCGCGGTACCGCAGCCCGAGATCACCTCCCGGATCGCGGCGGCGCCCTACGGAACCAAGGACAAGGAGTTCGACCCCCAGGTCGGCAACTTCAGCACCGCGGCGGTCGACGCCGCGCCCACCACGGCCGGACCCGACCTGTCGCTGGTGCGCACCTACAACAGCCTCGATCCGCGCCGCGACGCCGCCTTCGGCGCGGGCTGGACGAGCCGGTACGACATGCGGCTGCTCGCCGATGACGACGGGTCCGGAAACGTCGTGATCACCTACCAGGACGGGCAGCAGGTGCGGTTCGGCCGCAACCCCGACGGCAGCTACGCCGCCCCGCCGGGGCGGGTCGCCTCCCTGACGTTCGACGGCTCGTACTGGAAGCTGCTCGACAAGTCGGCGACCACGTACCAGTTCTCCGCCTCCGGCCGGCTGATGAAGGTCACCGACGCGGACGGCCGGTCGGTGGTGTACAGCTACGACTCCGCCACCGGCAAGCTGGCCAAGGCGCAGGTCTCCAACAGCCAGACCAACACCGCCGGCCGGTCGCTGACGTTCAACTGGTCGGGCGGGCACATCGGCAGCATCACCACCGACCCGGTCGGCGGCGCGCCGCTGGCCTGGACGTACATGTACACCGGTGACCTGCTCACGAAGGTCTGCGCGCCGGACAGCGCCTGCACGAAGTACGACTACACCGCCGGTTCGCACTACCGCAGCGCGGTGACCGACTCCAAGCCCGAGTCGTACTGGCGGCTGGGCGAGTCGCAGGGGACGGGCGCCGGTAGCGACGTCGCGGTCAACCTCGGCAAGGACGCCGGCACCTACAAGAACGTCACGCTCGGCGCGGCCGGCGCGCTCGCCGGTGCGGGCAACACCGCGGCGACGTTCAACGGCAGTTCGTCCTATCTGGAGCTACCGAAGGGCCTGCTGAAGAAGAGCCGCGACGCGGCCGTCGAGCTGTGGTTCAAGACGCCGCTGACCAGCACCGGTGGGCCGCTGCTGGGTTACCAGGACGCCGCGCTGGGCAAAGCGTCCACCACCGGCGTGCCGATCCTGTACGTCGGCACCGACGGCAAGGTACGCGGCCAGTTCGCCACCGGAGCCATCGCACCGGTGGTGTCCTCCGGACCGGTCAACGACGGGAAGTGGCACCACGTCGTGTTGTCGGTGACCGGCTCGACCCAGACGCTGTACGTCGACGGGGCCAGGTCCGGCGAGGTGACCGGCGGCACGGTCGACAGCTCCCTGCTGACGTTCAACCAGATCGGCGCGGCGTACGCCAGCACGCCCGCCTCCTGGCCGAACTGGGGCAGCACCGCCCAGCGGTACTTCAACGGCGTCATCGACGAGGTCGCGGTGTACTCGCACCCGCTCGGGCCGGTGGCGGCGAGCGCGCACTACCGGCTGGGTACGGCCGCCGCCGACGAGATGACCAAGGTGACGCTGCCCAGCGGCCGGGTGGCCGCCGAGGTGTCGTACGACGGAAACCTGGACCGGGTCCAGCGCTACACCGACCGCAACGGCGGCACCTGGAAGATCGGCGCGCCGGCGGTGTACGGCGGCGACAGCGACCTGCGCCGCAGCGTGCAGGTGCTCGACCCGGCCAACCGGCCCAACCTGTACGAGTACGACGCGATCGCCGGGCGGATGCTGCGCTCGGGTACCCCGCTGGGGCTGGAGATCCGGGACGAGGACCGCCCCGGCTCGACCCCGTCGCCGACCCCGTCACCATCACCGACGCCGACGTGCAGCAAGCCCGACCCCAACGACCCCTCGTTCTGCACGGTGATCCCGGGAGACTCGGGCGGTCCGGTCTTCGTCAACCACCCCTTGAACGGGATGGCGATCCGCAGCTTCTCCTACAACGAGCAGGGCTTCCAGGACGTCGTCACCAACGAGAACGGCGACCAGGTGACGCAGACCTTCGACGATCGCGGCAACGTGACGTCGCGCAAGACCTGCCGCGACGCCAGCAGCAACGAGTGCTACACCACGTACTGGACCTACCCGGCCGCGTCGGCCAACCCGTTCGACCCGCGTAACCAGCTGCCGACCGAGCAGCGGGACGGGCGTTCGGCCAGCGCCACCGACAACACCTACCGGACCCGCTACACCTACACGCCGACCGGCAAGCTCGACACCCAGACCAACCCGGACGGCAGCTTCATCAGGCACACGTACACCAACGGCGCGAACGCGTCGGGCATCAACGGTGGCCTCACGCCGGCCGGCCTGCCGCTCACCACCACCGACGCCCGCAACCGGGTCACCAGCTACGCCTATTACTCCAACGGCGATCTGGGCCGGGTGACGAAGCCGACCGGCCTCGTCGTCGAGAGTACGTACGACGAGCTGGGGCGCAGTATCTCCAAGAAGGAGAGCTCCGACAGCTTCCCGGCCGGTGTGGTGACCACCTTCACGTACGACTACGCGTCCCGGCTGAAGACCGTCACCGAACCGGCGACCACCGACGCCGTCACCGGAGTACGCCACCAGCGCAGAGTCACCAACACCTACGACGAAGACGGCAACCTGGTCCAGGTCGACGTGAGCGATCTGCTCGGCGGCGACCCGACCAGGACCACGACGATGGAGTACGACAGCCACGGGCACCAGCGCCGGGTGGTCGACGCCGAAGGTCAGGAGACGACGTACGAGTACGACCTGTTCGGCAACAAGACGTCCATCGTGGACGCCAACGAGAACCGGTACGACTACGCGTACACCGCGCGCAACTCCGTCGCCGAGATCCGGCTGCGTTCGTGGAACGGGGATCCGAAGGGCTCGGGCGACCCGACCCCCGGCGCCGACTACCTGGTGCTGCACTCCTACTCGTACGACTACGCCGGGCGTCTGGCCAGCGACACCGACGCCATGGGCCGCCGGATCGAGTACCAGTACTACGACGACGACCTGCTCAAGAGCTCGGTCCTGAAGAAGTTGCACAACCCGGACGGCACGACCCGTGACTACGTCATCGAAACGGACACCTACGACGGGGCGGGTAACCGGATCAAGCAGGTGGCCGGAAACGGCAAGCTCACCACCTCGCAGGCGGTCGGCAGGAACGGGGAGGTCGTGTCCACCGTCACCGATCCCGGCGGCCTGGCGCGCACCACCAGCTTCGAGTACGACCTCAACGGGAACGTCACCAAATCCACCACGACGGGCAAGTCCTCCAACGTTCCCGGCTTCGACGCGGGCGGCAGCGAGGTCGTCAGCTACGCCTACGGCGACGACGGACTGGTCAGGACCCGGACGGTGCTCGGCGACGGCACCAGCCAGGTCACCTCGTACGCGTACGACCAGCGGGGGCTGCTCACCTCCACCACCGACGCGCGGGGCACGGCGACCGGTGCCGACCCGGCGGCGTACACGTCGACCTTCAGCTACGACGAGGCGGGGCGCCTGGTCACGGCGATCGGGCCGCCGGTCGCGGCGGAGAGCGGCGGCGGGGCGCCGCAGACGGTGCGGCCGACCCAGGTGACCGGCTACAACGCCTTCGACGAGGCGGTCGCGAGCAAGGACGAGCTGGGCAACGTCACCCGCACCGGGTACGACAAGCTCGGCCGCCCGGTGACCGTGACTGAGCCCACGTACACCCCGCCAGGCGGCAGCCCGGTCATCCCGGTCACCAGGTCCAGCTACGACGGGCTCGGTAACCTGGTCGAGACCGTCGACCCGCTGGGCAACAGCACCCGCTACGGGTACGACCGGCTCAACCGGATGGTGAGCCGGGACGAGCCGGGCACCACCAACGACGAGCGGGCGGTGTGGCGGTACACGTACACCCGCACCGGCGAACTCCTGTCGGTCACCGACCCGACCGGCGCGCGGGTCGAGACGACCTACGACGACCTCGACCGCAAGGTGACCCTCACCCAGGTGGAGCGCAAGCCCGTCGCCGACACCTTCACCACGAAGTTCGGCTACGACGACGCCAACAACCTGACCAGCATGGTGACGCCCGGCGGTGAGACCACCGTCAACGTGTACGACGCGGTCGGAGAGCTGATCAAGGCCACCGACCCGGCCGGAGTCAGCACCGAAATGGGCTACGACTTCGCCGGCCGCAACGTGCGCACCGTGGACGCGCTCGGGCGGGCGTCCGTCACCTCCCACGACGGTTTCGGCCGCGTCTCCAGCGAATCGGATCTCGCGCCCGACGGCACCGTGCTGCGCAGCCAGCGCTACGGCTATGACCCGGTCGGCAACCTGGCCTCGTCGACCGATCCGCTGAACCACACCACCAGCTACACCTACGACGCGGCGAACCAGCTCGTCAAGCAGGTGGAGCCGGTCAGCGACGGCAGGTCGATCACCACGACGTTCGGCTACGACGCGGCCGGTAACCGCACCCGCTACAGCGACGGCCGCGGCAACTCGACCATCTTCGGGGTCAACAGCCTCGGCCTGCCCGAATCCGTGATCGAACCGTCGACGGCGCCGCAGCCGAACGCCGCGGACCGGACCTGGACGGTCGGGTACGACGCGGCCGGGCAGGCGGTCACCCTCGCCGCGCCCGGCGGTGTCACCCGGCAGCGCGCGTACGACGCGGCCGGCCGGTTGACCGGCGAGACCGGCAGCGGCGCCGAGTCGGCGACCGCCGCGCGGAGCCTGGGTTACGACCTGGCCGGCCGGCTGACGAAGGTCAGCACGCCGAGCGGTACGAACACGTACGCCTACAACGACCGTGGCGCGCTGCTCACCGCCGCCGGACCGGCCGGGTCGGGCACCTTCTCCTACGACCAGGACGGCCGGCTCACCTCCCGGGCCGACGCCGCCGGCACGACCAGCTACACGTACAGCAGGGGGCGGTTGGCGACGCTGACCGACGCGCTCACCAGCACCAAGCAGACCGTCGGGTACGACGCGGCCGGCCAGTTCAAGACCGTCGACTACGGCGCCGGCCGGGTGCGCACGTACGAGTACGACAACCTGGGACGGGTCGCCTCGGACACCCTGCGCAACGCCGCCGGACAGACGGTCGCGTCCGTCGGGTACGGCTACGACCTCGGCAACCATCTGACGCGCAAGACGACGGCCGGCGTCGCCGGAGCGGGTGACAACACCTACGGCTACGACTTCGCGGGCCGGCTCACCTCCTGGACCGGGCCGGGCGGCAGCACGGCGTACGGCTGGGACGACTCCGGCAACCGGGTGCAGGCTGGCCCGAAGACCGCCCGGTACGACGAGCGCAACCGCCTGCTCTCCGACGGCGACTACACCTACGCGTACACGGCCCGGGGCACTCTCGCGTCGCGGACCAGCTCGGGGCTGACCGAGCGGTACTCGTTCGACGCGTTCGACCGGCTGGTCTCCGGTGCCGGGCAGAACTACACCTACGACGGCCTGGACCGGGTCGCCAGCCGGAACGGGACCCCGTTCAGCTACGCCGACGCCACCGACAACCCGGTCTCCGACGGCACCGAGACGTATGCCCGTGGACCGGCCGACGACCTGCTGGCCGTCTCGACGGGCAAGACGAAGAGGCTGACCCTGGCCGACCAGCACGGCGACGTCGTGGCCGCCCTCGACCCGGCCGACGCGAGCCCGACCACGCCGGCCGAGTCGACCACGTACGACCCGTTCGGCCAGGTCACCGCGCGCAGCGGCGACACCGGCCGGATCGGTTTCCAGGGCGACTGGACCGATCCGGGCACCGGCCAGGTCGACATGGGCGCCCGGTGGTACGACCCCGGCTCCGCCACCTTCGTCTCGCGGGACTCGGTCGACTACACCGGCGGGGAGTCCATCCTGGCCAACCGGTACACGTACGCCGGTGGCGACCCGCTGGACGCCAGCGACCCGGACGGGCACTGGCCCAAGTGGCTCAAGAAGGTCGGCAACGCGATCGTCTCCGGCGCCAAGGCCGTCGGCAACGCCATCGTGGCGGGCGCCTCGGCGGTCTGGTCCGGCCTCAAGGCGGCCGGGAACGCCCTGCTGGACGGCGCCCGGTGGCTGATCGACAAGGCCGCCAGCGCCATCAGCACCGCCGTCCACTGGGTCTCCAACCAGGTGCAACAGATCCGGGACAAGGGCTTCACCAACTGGGCCAAGGACAAGGCCGAGCAGGTCCGGGCCGCGGCGGTGGCCAAGGCAAAACAGATCACCGCGCAGGCCAAGCAGGCGGTCTCGTACGCCATCAAGCACAGCCCGCTGCCTGCGCTGGCGGCCGCCGTCAAGCCGCTGTACACCGGGCTCAAGACGGTGGTCTCCGCGGCCGCGCACCTGCCCGCCGCGGTGGTGTCCACCGTCCGCGACGTCGTCAACGACGGCTACAAGTCGGTACAGAACCTCTACAACAAGGCGGTCGAGGCCGCCGGCCCGCTGCTGGACACCCTCTCCAAGGCCGCCAGCGCCGTCGGGGACTTCGTGGAGACCCACGCGGCGACCATCGCGGGGTTCGCCGCGGGGGCCATCGTCGGCCTCGGCTGCGGCGCCCTGATCGGCTGGACCGGCGTCGGCGCGGTCGCCTGTGGCGCGCTCGCGGGCGCGGTCGGCTCGATCGTCCACGACATGGTCGAGGGCGGTCACGGCTGGAAGGAGATGCTCGGCAACGCCGTTACCCAGGGCGCGATCGGCGGCTTGACCGGTGGGCTGGGCTCGATCGGGGGCCAGGCCCTCGGCGCCGGCGTACGGGCCCTGAGCGGCGGTGCCAGGGCCGCGATCAGCGAGGGCGTCTCCGCCGCGCGCGCCGAACTCGGCAGCATGGTCAGCGGCAAGCTGAGCGGGGGCCTGCTCAGCGGAGCGGGCCGGTCCGGCGGCGCGAGCGCAGCCAGGGCCGGCGAGGGCTGCCTGGAGAGCAACAGCTTCGCCCCGGGCACGGCGGTGCTGATGGCAGATGGCAGCCAGAAGCCGATCGATCAGGTGGAGATCGGCGACCAGGTGCTGGCCACCGACCCGTCGACGGGTGAGAGCGAGGCCCGCCCGGTCGTGGACACCATCGTCGGGCAGGGCGACAAGAACCTGGTCGAGGTCACCGTCGACACCGATGGAACCGGTGGTGACGGGACCGGGGTCATCGTGGCGACCGACCACCACCCGTTCTGGGTCGAGGATCTGGACAGGTGGGTCGACGCCACCGAGCTGCGGGTCGGCTCGCTGCTGCGGACGTCGGCGGGGACGTACGTCCAGGTCACGGCCGTCAACCGGTGGACCGCTCACGACCAGCGCGTCTACAACCTGACCGTCGACGGTGACCACACGTACTACGTCGTCGCGGCGAACACGTCGGTACTGGTCCACAACTGCGGCAAGAGCTACACCGGCGCGCACCGCACGGACGACCCGGGCTACGAAGGTACCCACCGCGCGGACGAAGGCGACTACTCGCCCCGGCACGCAGCTCCTGAAAGAGGCCGTCACGGCCGGCTCAACGCTATTGACAAGATCAGACCGGATCTGGTGAGCGCCCAGGGCGGTGTGGAGCCGGGGGGCAAACTCGGTGAGACGCTCGATAACCTGGCGACGGGACTGGGCTCGGACAAACCATCATGGGCAGCACCCGTGCTAAAGGTTGCCGGTTACGTCCTCGAGATGGGTCAACGAGTCATCGTGGGCCGGCGCGGGAAGAGATGATCGAGGCGAGCATGGTGATGGTCTGGGTCCCCTCCATCGGTAGCGGGGTGACGGGCACGCTCGCCGCCTGTTACCGCACTGCGGCCAAAACGGGCGCCCAGACCGTGGGAACGGATGTGGTGCTCCGCGAATGCCTCGATCGCCTGGCGCGTTCCCAACCGAGCGTCGCCGAGGCTGTCCGTGCGCTACGGCGCGCGGACGGTGATCGGCCCCACGACGGCGGCTGGGCCAGCCCGGACCTCGATCCGGGCGTCGCCGCCTCGCACGAGGTGGATCTGGGCGCGGCGGCGGCGCTGCACGAAGCCGCCTGGCAATCCTGGGGCGCGCGCGGTGGGAAGGATTCCGACCAGGGGTCGCGCCCGATGCCGGAGTGGAGCGGCGCGGTACGGGCCGCCGTGCGGCTGGCGGTTGCCGACGCCCATGCTGAAGGGGTGGCGTACGTCAACGTCGCGCGTCTGCTGGTCGCGCTGCTCGGCATCGAAGGCAGCCGTGCCCGGGAGCTGATGGATCGAGGCGGGGTCGACGCGCGCGAGCTGGTCCGGCGGTTGAGACAGGATGGAGCCCTGCGCACCTATGTTCGGCCGTGGACGCCGACCCTGGATCTGCTGCGAGCCGTCGGACTCGTCAGCGGCGCTTCGTGGCCGGTACGGGTCATTGCCGCCGTAGTGCGTGCGCACATAGTCAGACGCACCGATGCGGGGCCCATCCTGCACGCGCTGGACGCCGAGGCGAACCGGCAAGCGGTCCGGCTCGGCCATCAGTGCGTCACGCCCGCGCATCTGGTGCTCGCGGTGTCCTCACTGGAGGATCAGCTTGCGGTACGCGGTGCCACCCTTCGGGCGGACCTTGCACCGCACAACGAAGCCGTAAGGATCCTGCGCAACCGGGTGGCGTACCGGGACCTCGCGGTCGAGGCGGCCGATCTGGCGGGCGACAGCGGCCGCGATCTCGCACCGGAGAGCCCGCGTACCGGGCGCCGCGGGCCTCCCTGGACCGTCGACGCGGTCCGGGCACGGGACCGGGCGAAGGCCATCACTTCCCGAGTGGGCCACGCCCATGTCGGTACCGATCATCTCATCGCCGCGGTCCTCGAGGCGCCGGACGATGACCTCTATTCGATCTTCCGGCTGTCCGGAGTAGAACTGCGGGTGGTACGGGACGCTGTCAACGCGGCCTTGGCCGGCAGATGACCTGCGATGCGGACGGTGACGCCGAAGCGGTGGACTCTCATCGGGCCCGTACCGCGACCGCTGCCGGCCGGGGCATCGGTCGGGCCGGCAGCGGGGAATCAACCGGGCATCCGGTCAACGGTTGTCTCTGATGCCGGCTGCGTTGCGTGTTATGGAAACCCTCGACCTCAAGGCTGTTGCCGGTCCCCAGCCACTGGAGCTCGGGGTGGCCGCTGATGAAGGATTTTGATGACTGATCTGATCGACTTTTACCGGCACGAGCGTGGGTTTGTCCTCTCCAGGAGTCGCGATGCTCACTATCGGGACCTCGGCTCGTGGTTGACGTCGGACATCCAGGCGTATGCGCCGGACTGTCTCGACGTGTTGTCGTGCGTGGAGGACGTCCGGTTCGGTCGGTCTGCTCTTGACGAGTGGGAGGGGAACTCGTGCTATACCCGGTTCACGCCCTTCGGTGTCACAGTGGAGAGCCTCAGCCCGGAGGGTGGGTCGACGACGTACACCCCTGACGAGGCGCACTCGGTAATGCTCCAGTACTGGCAGTTCCTGACGCCGACCGGGGAGAAGAAGAATCGGGCGCTGGCGAGCTGGGAGGGCGGGAACGAGCGGGAGCACCCGTGCCGACCTCATTTGTGGTGAGCCGCGGCTGTACTGACCAGACGCCCTCGGCCGGGGATAGGCTCGCAAATTGGATCCAGACAAATGGGCCTGGGCCGGTAACGGTCTGAACATCGAAGGCTTCTACAACAGGCAGGGCAAACACTGGGAGTCGGGCCGCGAGTGGGGGAGTGGCTAGGTGAGCGAGCCGATCGAGTTCTTTCGGGATGAAGACGGCTTCATCTTGCCCCCGACGAGTAACCCGCATTTCCGGGGCATCGGCTCGTGGCTGGCATCGGACATTCAGACCTACGCGCCGGACTCTCTCGATGTTCTGGCCCGCGTGGAGGATGTCCGATCGGGCCGGTCGAGTTTCGGGGAGTGGGAGGGCAATTCAGGCTGCACCCGGTTCACCCCGACCGATGTCACCGTGGAGAGCCTCGGCCCGCGAGGTGGGGAGACGACGTACACCCATGAGGAGGCGCACTCGGCGATGCTGGGGTACTGGCATTTCCTCACGCCGACCGAGGAGAGCAAGAAGCGGGCGCTCGCGACGTGGGAGGGTGAGAACGAGCGGGAACACCCGTGCCGGCCTCATTTGTGGCGAGCGTTGGGCGAGCCATACGCCGCCGACGGCCTCCCGTTCGAGGAGGCCGGTGGTGATAGGTGCGGTGACATTCGACCTCGCGGCTGATCTGCGGCTGTCGGCAGCGGAGATCGTCGACCTGCTGGTAGAGGCGGAAGGCGAGGCGCCGCCCGGAACCCGCCGGCATTGAGGGAGTCCATCAGATGCGTTGGCGACGTCGCGACCGGCGGAGCGCACCGTCGCCCACCTAGGTCATGGCCCAGTGGCTTCTCGCGATGGTGCGCGACAACCAGGAGGAGATGACCAGACTCCGTGACGATCCCGACCCGGAGCGGGGCTCGGCGGTGATGGATGCCGCCTTTGTGCTGGCTGTTCATCAGCGTTTCGCGGCCGGCCACGACGTGCGCGACATCGGCCGTTTCGTCGCCGCCCTGCGGGAGCCGTACCCCGTTGAGAAGTTCCGGCAGATCGACGCGGAGGCAGAGATTCGCGCGGCTCTCGGCGAGGGGGTCAACCTTGACGGTATCGATGTGGACACACGTACCTTCATCCGTATCATGACGTTCTGGGAGGTGGTCCGGCAGGAATCCATGTCGGACCGGGATGTCGCGGCGTTGCTCGTCGAAGCCGAACGACTGGCTTACCGTCCGTTGTCAGACGGCTGACCTGAGTCACGGATGTCGTGGCCGTTCTGGCCGCAAGGCTGCTCTTCCGTCCTCAAAGGGTAAGGACACCACCACAGGGCTGCGGCGGTGAGAATGTCTACTGTGGCAAAGGAATGGTTCGTTCGCGCGGGTGACCATGCCGGTTCCGCCAGGTGAGGTGTTCGGTCGGGTAGGCGCCACGACCCAGTGGGCGCTGACCGGCGCCTGCCGACTGGTCGATCGACGCCACCCGCGGAGTGTGGGTACGGACCATCTCCTTGTCGCCTTGGCCTTACGGTCGGGAGGGCTGAGGATGGCGCTGGGGTCGAGGATGCGGGATCTACGCAGAGGTCTCGGCAGGACTGGACAGCAACCGGAGCCTTCCCCGCCACCAGTGACTGCCGACACCGTCTCAGATTGCGATCTGGAGGTGGACGGCGGCCTACGCGAGGCGTACTGGCAGGTCTTCGGAGTGCCTCACGGGGAAGGCCCGGTGGCGACTACCTGGAGCCCGGATGCCCGGCAGGCCTTGCGGCGGGCGCTGGTGGCGGCGGGGAATGACGGCGGATACTGGGCCGGTAGGCGCTACCTGTTCGACGCCATCCTTGCCGACCCGGGCAACCGCGCCCACGCCCTGTTGAGCCGATGCCGGGTTGATCCGTCGATGGTTCGGACGGCGACTCGTGCGGACGAGAACGTGTCGGCCGAGGACCAACCCCGGTTGCCCGTAGTCGAAAGCCTGCAGACCTTCGGAGTTGTTCCGGCTCGGAACGCGACCCGCCCCTCGCGTCTGTTGGCGCGCATACTGACCGCCGGAGCAAGTCGCCTTGCTGACGCGGATCCCGTCCTGTACGTCATGGAGATGGAGGCGATCCGGCAGGCCGTTCGGCTGGGCAACTCACGCGTCACGACGGCTCACCTTGTGCTGGCTACCTTGGTGCTCCACGAAGAATTGGTGACGGCTGGGCCTTGGGAGCCGGAGACGGTGGGCGCGCTTGGTAGTGCGGGGGCGATCCTGGCCGCACGTGGTGTCACGTCGTTCTCCGTCGGGCGTCATCTCGCGACGCTGTCCTCCTTCGGTGACGCGGCCCCGAAGCAGCGTCACCGGGCCTGGAGGACGAATCCGAAGCATCCGAAGTGGACAGTGGCTGCGGCGCAGGCGGCGGAGGCGACTCGGAACGCTTCTCCTCAGGGCCAGGAGGACGTCTCCGCCGGTACCGCGCGTCTATTCGTGAGCGCACTGGCCGACGCCGATGACGATGCGGTGCGAATGCTGCACCGGCTGAGTATTGATCCCGCCGCGGTGGTGAAGGAGGCGGAACGGTTGATAGCGCCCCAGTGACCGACGGCGCTGGGCTTGGACACCGCTACGGGATCGATCTCCGACGCGATCACTCTCCCCAGGCGCCCACCCCCAGCGAGTACCGCAGCGCGAACAGCAGAAGCACGACGCCGACGACCAGCCACGCGATGTGTACCCGGTGCCGATGCGCCTCGTACGCGTGCCACCACGCCACCGCCGCCTCGGCCACCGGGCCGACCTCGATGCGGGCCTTCGGACGCAGGTACGGCGCCAGTCGGGTCGCCGCGTTCGACCTGGCCGGGGGTACCGTCGGGTCCGCAGGCGTCTCAGGTGAGGCCGGCGCGTTCGGCCAGTCGATGACGTCGCTCGTCGACACCCAGATCTCGACCAGTGGTTCGAACTCCACCGCCGAGCGCCACCGCTCGGAGCGGCGTTGGAAGGCCTGTTGAAGGTACTCGTCGGCGGCGCCCGGCCGGCGCAGGAGGGTACGGGACAGCTCCAGCCGGCCCCACCTCGCCGCCACGTCCGTCAACACATCCGGGTAGAGCAGGTCGGCGTCGCGTTCGTCGCCCACGACACGGGCGGCGTCGTGGCGCAGCGGAGTCAGATGCCGGGCCACGAACGCGACGTACTCCGGCGGCGCCTCGCGCGCCATGTGCGGCAACACCTGGAGCACGCTTCCTCCTCGGGTCGTGCCGGTCCGGGCGTCATGACAAGCGTGCAATACGTACGGGCGGGATGTCTCGCCGAGGAGTCCGCGAAACGACCCCCGCCTGCCGGAGACCGCCCGCGAAAACGCTATGGACGAGCTGACGGCATCGCGTTCTGACGGCATCGTGGCCTTGACGGTTTGCTGCGCCGCCGCAGCGGGCACACCTGCGGCATGAGCTCCCCCGACCCGACCGGCGCGGTCGTCACCCCGTGCGAGGACGGCCCGCTCCTGCTACGTGGCAACTTCACCCTCGTCACCCAGGACGGGGAGACGATCGAGCCGGGGAGGGCGACGGTTGCGCTGTGCCGCTGCGGCAAGTCGGCGATCAAACCGTTCTGCGACGGTACGCACAAGGTCATCGGGTTCCGGGCGCCGAGCAGTCGCGCGGGGTCCTGAGTAGTCAGGCGTACACAGCAGTCAGGCGTACGCGTCCACCCGCAGCGAACTGTCGGCCCGCTCCCAGCACGCGAGCAGGTGGCCGGCGAAGAGCCGGTCGAGCGCCAGGGCGCTGGCCGCCCCGAACAGGACGTCCGGTATCCGCTCGGGGTGGGCCAGGCAGAAGGCGCCGCACATGTCGCGTGCGGCGATCTGCTCGTGTACGGCGTCGGCCTCGACGTGCTCGTCGTAGAACCGGGTGGCCGTCGCGTTTCCGCCGAGCCGCCGCAGGCCATTGCCGTACCGGCGGTTGGGCAGCGACGAGGTCATCTCGAACGCGGCGAGGTGGCCCAGCAGCGCGCCGCGGTGACGCCGGTGCAGGCCGAACAGCGACATCACGTTGTTGGTCGCGAGCGTGATCGCCGGTACCACGTCCACATAGGCGCCGTAGCCGGTGTCCAGGCCGAGCTCCCGCATGGTGGTACGGAACAGCTCAGCGTGCATCCGGTCGGGCCGGCCGCCGCCGTACTCGTCGATCTGGATCTCCACCAGCGCCGCCTTCGGGCCGCCGTCCAGCCGGGGAATCGCCCAGGTGTGCGGGTCGGCCTCCTTGAGGTGGTAGACCGAGCGGTGCGTGACGAATTCGCGGAACTGGTCCATCGTGGCGTGGCGGTACAGGTACTTCGCCAGGGACGGCCCGTCGTCGGCCGAGGTGAGCTCGACCAGCGCGCGCGGTACGGCGTCCGGTGGCACCGGCGGGACCGGGCCGACGACCGCACGGAGGTCGCGTTCGAAGCGCTCCTCCACGGCGGCGCGCAGCGCCAGCAGCGAGGGGTTCCACTCCCAGCGCTCGTCGACCCCGTCCCAGCCCCGGTAGTGCAGTTCGTAGCAGATGAACAGCGTCAACTGCAGGTCGTCGTCGTACACGGCGCCGTCGTCGGCCAGGGCCGCGGCCAGCCCGTCGGGCAGCGGGTGTGGTTCGCGTCGCAGCGCATCCGTCAGTTCTTGCGACACCGGGCCGCGCGACCGTGGCAGTCTCATGGTCCCGCAGCGTTCCCTGGCGGGGACTTCAGCAAACGTGTGTCGATCGACCCCCCAGAGGCCGACCGGCTGCTGGTCCCGCCGTGACGCCCAGCCGAGCTGACCTGCGCCTGCCGGCGATAGGCTGGGAACTGATCATCATTCGGCCTCGGGGAGGACCCATGCCAGAGCGACTGGACGGCACAGTAGCGCTGGTCACCGGCGCGTCGAGCGGGATCGGGGAGGGCGCCGCGCTCGCGCTGGCCGAGCAGGGCGCCACGGTCGCGCTCGCGGCCCGCCGGGCGGAGCGGCTGGAGGCCCTCGCCTCCAAGATCCGTGAAGGCGGCGGCTCGGTGCTCACGCTCACCGTCGACGTCACCGAGGAAGAGCAGGCCCGCGAGGCCGTGAAGCGGACGGTGGCCGAGTTCGGCCGGCTGGACACGCTGGTCAACAACGCCGGCGTGATGCTGCTCGGGCCGGTGGTCGACGCGCCGGTACGGGAGTGGGAGCGCATGGTGCAGGTCAACCTGCTCGGCCTGCTGTACTGCGCCCACGCGGCCCTGCCGCACCTGCTGAGCGCCGCCGAGGACGGGCCGCGGCGGGTCGCCGACATGGTCAACGTCAGCTCGGTCGCCGGGCGGCGGGCACGCCGGGGATTCGGGGTCTACAACGCGACCAAGCATGCGGTCGGCGCGTTCAGCGAGTCACTGCGTCAGGAGGTCACCGGCCGGCACGTACGGGTGTCGCTGGTCGAGCCCGGCGCGGTCGAGACCGAGCTCTTCGGCCACAACCGCCCGGAGATCCAGGACCTGCTGAGCGAGCGGTACGTCGGGATGGAGCGGCTGCAGGCAGGTGACATCGCCGACGCGATCACCTACATCGTCACCCGGCCGCGGCACGTGGCGATCAACGAGATGCTGATCCGCCCCACCGAGCAGGAGGCATGAGGCCCGGGTACCGCAGACCCTGGTACCGCAGACTCGGGTACCGCAGACCCTGGTACCGCAGACCCGGGTACCCGCGTCAGCGGCGGGGTCGGAGCGGATGAACGCCGCCGCTGGCGGCGGGGGTGCTCGACCGCGGTGACGGTGCGCTCCCGGCGCGCTCGTCAGGGCCGCCGGACTCGGATCTGTCGAACTCCGATCTGTCGGATTCGGATCGGTCGAGCTCGGACCTGTCAAACGAGGCGAACCGCCCGTACCGTACATCCGTGCGGTTGTCGTTGCCGCCGTCGTTGGTCGTCACGAACACGGCCCGGAACGTGTCGTCGTCGGCCGCGAGCCCCTGGTAGTCGCCGAGGAAGTAACCGCCCGCGACCGGTGCCCGGAGGCCGTCGAAGACGGGTGCGATCTGTCGTTCATCGCCGAAGCGGGCTCCGCCGCGCGGGGAGACCGTCAGCCAGGTACCGGTGGGCAGCGTCGCGGTGTTCCCCGGCTTGAGGGTACGCAGGTCGTAGTAGGTGACCCCGACGTCGCCGGAGTCGGTGACCGCGACGGTGGGCGTGAAAGCGGGGGTACCGGTGTCGCGGTTGACCCGGACCGGCGTACTCCAGGTGCGACCGCCGTCTCCACTGTGGACGAGCTGAATCTGGTTGTACGCGCCGCCGGTGAAGTCCGATCCCTCATAGGCCACGTACAGCTCACCGGTCGCGGGGTCGATCGCGGGCGACGGCAGGCCGGCGCCGGTGCGCAGCGCCGCGCCGGTGTTGGGGTCGGTGTCGAGCACGCCGGTGTCGCGGGCGACCACGGCCGGCCGACTCCAGGTGCGGCCGGCGTCGGCGGAGCGTACGACCTCGAACCGGCTGAACACCACGTTGCTTGCGGTCTCGTCGGTGTACTGAATGGACGTATAGAAGTCGTACAGCACGCCGGTACGCGGATCGCCCACGATGACGTTGCCGATCGTCTGCTGGTACGGCGCCATCTCCACGATGACCCGCGGTGCGCTCCAGGTACGGCCGAAGTCCCGGGTGACCGACAGGTACGTCGGCCCGTTGACGAACCGGGTGCCGTCGGGACTGGTCGTGAACCGGTCCCACACCTGGTACGCCGAGCCGGCGCGGACCGGGTCGGCGGTCACCGAGTTCTTGTCGTTGAAGTACGCGATCTCGGTGTCCCTGATGACCTCGGTGGTGTTGCGCCACGTCCGCCCACCGTCGTACGACGTGACGGCGACGACCGCGTTGCGCGGACTGCTGCCGTCGAAGCTGAGGGCGCTGCCGTACACGGTTCCGTCCGGACCGATGCTGATCCACGGATCGGAGGCTCGCTCGTAGTGCAGCCCACCCGGCGCGCAGCGCGAGACCGGCCAGGTGAAGCGGCGGAACGACCGCCCACCGTCGCTGGAGTACGCGCCCGCGAGGCCGTGGGCACCGCCGTCGCTCCACCGGTCCTGCTGCCAGGCCGCGACGACCTGCGCGGGGCGCCGGCGGTTGACGGCGATCGAGGGCTCGACCTCGGCGCCGGGGTAGAGCACCGAGGTCGGAGTAGCGCCGATGGTGCAGCCGGCATAGGGATCACCCTGGGACAGCCGGGTGGGTTGTGCTGTGGCGGGCGCTGCTGTGCTGGGCGCTGCTGTGCTGGGGGCTGCTGTGCTGGGGGCTGCGGTACTGGGCGCTGCGGTGCTGGGGGCTGCGGTGGCGGGGACCGGGGCGAGGGTGGCAGCCAGGGTGAGAGCCATGGTGAGAGTCATGGTGCCGAACGCCTTGGGTGTGCGCATGTACCCTCCCTCGGTCAGGAGCGTCACCGATCGCGCTGTTGCATGTACGCATCCTAATCGACGTTAGTTGATGTGTTTGGCGATTTCGGGGTCTTCCCGGATGGCGGCGCTTGCGCCCGCGCGTCACTCTGGAGTTCGGTGGCGGAGGAGGACCTATGAACACGGCACGCTTGCTGGCTTGGCTCGTCCTGCCGGTGGTGGCCCTGGTGGCGCTCGGCACGCTGGCCATCTGGTTGCTCAAGGCGCTGTTCGGCCTGGTGTTCTACCTGATCGCGGGCGCCCTCGTGGTGGGGGGTGGGCTCTACCTCTACCGGCGGGTCAAGCGGTCGGTTGAGCCCGGCAGTCGCAACCGGCGGCGCATCGAGGCGGCGTCCGAGACGTATCGGATGCGCAACCGCTGACGGCGCCTTTCTGACGCGGAAAGAATCTCGCGTACGGGCGTCCGATAGGCGGAATACGGGCGCGGGGCCGGTTCGGAGAGGCCGGTCCCGCGGCGCCCGGAGCCCGGCGATGCGACCGACAGCCGTCCCGATTCCGATGGGTCCCGATCGGCGGGGTCCGAGTCGGCGGGGTCCCGTTCGGTAGGGCCTGAATCGGGCGCCTGCCGATCGGCACAGCCCGATGCCCCAGCACAGTCCGATGCCCCGGCACAGCCCGATGCCCCAGCGCAGCCTGACGACGACTCGGAGCGGCCGGATGCCTCGGCCCGGCCCGATGGTCCCGACGAGTGCTACCGGCCCAGCCGGGATGCGCCTCGACCGGTTGTTCGCATTGCTATGGAAGCCAGGCACACGCAGGATCGCCTCCTTGCCGGTTGGTGAGCCCTACGCGGCCGGGT